>NZ_JAENDK010000008.1:19404-92822 GCF_051172795.1 Formosa sp. S-31 | reverse complement strand
TTATATAAAAATAAAAAAAGAGACTCAGGAGTCTCTTTTTTTATTTTTAATCTGGTTCTTCATTTCACGTTTTAAGATAGTAGTCTTTATGATAATATAAGGTTCTATTATAAACTAGAATATCTATTTATGGAAAAAAGGTAAGCCTTTAATACATGCAGAAAAATAAGTATTAAAATTTAGAAGATTTATTACATGTTAAAGGAAACCAAGAAAAAGGTTTTTAGTATAAAAAAAGCTCTTAAAAATTAAGAGCTTTTATAATTGTTATTGAGTGATGTTTAGAATCTATATAATAATTCTAAACTGTGTATAAAATTGTTATTGGCATATATTTTATCATTCGCATTAAATGCAAATTTAGATAAACTTTGAATACGTGCACCAAATTCCGGAGTAAACCAAAAACGCATTCCTAAATTAAAGTCGATAGAGCCGTTTGTGTCAGGACCAACATCAAATACACCAAATCCTAACCCTGAGTATAACTGAATATCTTCATTATCCCAGATATATTGTCCAAAATAAAATTTACCATTAAGATCAAATGATACATAAGTTTCATCGCCTTCTATCCAACCTACACCTTTTTCATATGCACGATCGATACCGTTGAAACTCAGCTGTCCGTGGATAGCCCAATGCTCATCAAATTTATATTCAATTCCGAAGGTAAATGGATTTTTAAAGTTCCAGCGTTCAGAACCTTTTATAGGGTCTCTAAAAGCACTATTGTCAAGTATATTGATACCTGCACTGGCAACCCATTCATCGTATCCACGATATTGACTAAAAGCGGCAGTACTGCACATTAAGAATAGTAGTATAGCTGTAATCTTTTTCATATTAAATTTTTTAATAAAATTAAGGTTTAAAAATTTATTAAGGAAGTTTAATTTTGGTTTTTAGATAATTAGATTCTTTTTTGGGTTAATATGTCTATATTACATTAAGCTAACATAAACAAAATTAATTACTTATTGAAATAATTGAAGATTAATTATTTATGAGGTCTTTAATGTTTGAAATGGTTTGTTTTTGATTGTTGCTTTTAAAAACAAAACTACCGGCAACTAATACATCAGCCCCTGAGTCTACAAGTTGTTTAGCGTTTTTATCGCTTACGCCACCATCAATTTCAATTAGGGTATTTGCCCCTTTGTCTGAGATTAATTGTTTAAGTTTTGTTATTTTATTGTAAGTATTCTCAATAAAACTCTGGCCTCCAAAACCAGGATTCACACTCATGATAAGTACGACGTCAATATCCGTTATGATTTCTTCCAAAACAGAAATACTTGTGTGCGGATTTAAAGCTACACCTGCTTTCATACCCTCGGCTTTAATAGCTTGTAAAGTGCGATGTAAATGGTTGCAAGCCTCGTAGTGAACCGTTAATACATTCGCACCAAGTTGGGCAAATGTTTTAATGTATCGGTCAGGATCTACAATCATTAAATGGATATCTAAAGTTTTTGTTGCGTGTTTGGCAATGGCTTCTAAAACAGGCATACCATAAGAAATATTCGGTACAAAAACACCGTCCATGATGTCTATGTGAAACCAGTCGGCATCACTGGTGTTTACCATTTCGATATCGCGTTGCAGGTTGCCAAAATCGGCAGCTAATAACGAAGGGGCTATTAATTTTGAACTCATTATTTTTTAAGTTTTTTCAAAAGTACTACAAAAAAATGAACCCTCGGTAATCAGCCGAGGGTTCTTTCATCAATCAAAAAACGAACAGTTATTTTGCGCTCTTTAGAGAGCTTAAACTGTTGTTACTGGTCTTAGGATTATCCTAAATATGTTTTTAAAATTTTACTTCTAGAGGTGTGTTTTAATCTACGAATTGCTTTTTCTTTAATTTGTCTTACACGTTCACGTGTTAAATCGAATGTTTCACCAATTTCTTCTAACGTCATCGGGTGTTGATTGCCTAATCCGAAATATAAACGAATCACATCAGCTTCACGAGGTGTTAAGGTTTCTAAGGCACGCTCAATTTCAGTACGTAAAGACTCATGTAATAATTCACGGTCCGGGTTAGGAGATTCTCCACTGTTTAATACATCGTATAAGTTAGAGTCTTCACCTTCAACAAGAGGTGCATCCATACTTACATGGCGACCAGAATTCTTCATAGACTCTTTAACATCGTTAATAGTCATGTCTAATTCCTTTGCAATTTCTTCTGCACTTGGTGGACGTTCATGCGCTTGTTCTAAAAATGCAAATGTTTTATTAATTTTATTAATAGAACCTATTTTGTTCAATGGTAAACGCACAATTCTCGATTGTTCTGCCAAGGCCTGTAATATAGACTGACGTATCCACCATACGGCGTACGATATAAATTTGAACCCACGGGTTTCATCAAAACGCTGTGCTGCCTTTATTAAACCTAAATTTCCTTCATTAATTAAATCAGGTAAGGTTAACCCCTGATTTTGATATTGCTTTGCTACCGAAACCACAAAACGTAAATTAGCTTTCGTTAACTTTTCTAAAGCCACTTGATCACCGGCTTTAATGCGTTGTGCTAATTCTACTTCTTCATCTGCGGTAATTAAGTCAACTTTTCCAATTTCTTGAAGATATTTATCTAGCGAAGCTGTTTCTCTGTTTGTAACCTGCTTCGTAATTTTAAGTTGTCTCATGTAAAGTTCTCCTGTAAATAATTAAGTGAATACTCCTTTGTAACTAGTTATACGTAAGAATTACAAAAAATGTTACAGCTATAGCTCTATATTTTTAAATTTTAATAAGATTTTTATGGTTTAGGTTAATATCTTCTAATAGGCCGTAGGTAAATTTATAGTGTCCTCGTGTTGTAATTAACTTGAAACGGTGCGACTTTAGGTTGCTTAACGTGTTCAAAAAAAGCCATTTTGATTTTAGTAGGTTTGGCTTAGCCGATTTTAAACCGATATCAAAAATATGTTTTCGACCTTCTTTTTCCGCTACTAAATCAGGTGTTATAGAAATGTTGGTTCCTGACTGAATATAAGATTTAGGCGTGTCATAGCCTTGAAAGTCCACCTTTATATTTTCAAAACCATGATTTTCTAAATACTGAATGGAGTTTTTAATAATGTCTGAATATTTGTGTTTATCTTCTTGAATCATAACTTATAATATACTTAAAATATTTGAAAATCCTAGTTTTATCGGAGGTTTAACATTTGTGTAAAAATCTTTCAGAGAAATGGAACGGTTTGGTTCTGGAATTTTTGGAAGATATTTTTATGAGGCCCCTACTGTAAGGTTATAAATGTCAGAATTATTATAGTTTATAATATTGAAAATTGTATAAAACGGAATCAATTTATTTATTAATTTAAATGTAGCCTATAGACGAACTACTAAAGAACAGTTTTATCGATAGAGATTGTTTTTTAAAATATACGCATATAGAGGTAGATGTTACAATAAAAGCATTTGACTTATAATTGGCTTTGGTTGTTGTATGAGTTGTTGTTGAATAGGAATTAATGTTATTATAAATTAAACGTTAATGTGTTTTAGTTGTTTGGTTCAGTATAATACAAAACAGATATTGGTTCTACTAGGGCTCTTATTGTTTAGTTGCGATGAGATTAATTTAGATTTAACGGATTGTATAGTTCGCAAATCAACTGAATTACCAGATAAACTACTCAAGCCAGGGCATACTGGAAAATATTATTACGATGAGCTTAAAGCTTCTGTGAGTAACGATCCAGATGATGACGGTTATTACTATAATTTTTATGTAGAAGAAAATCTGCCAGAAGGTATAAATGTAAGTTTTGATGGTCGTTATGTGATTTTTGAAGGCATTACACTTAGAAAAGGGCAATTCAATATATACATTAGTCTCGTGGTGGAACCTTACGAAGATGATGAAGTAAATATTGATTTAGATTTGTGTCCTATTGGTAGTATAAGAAAAAGATATACTTTAGAAATAGGGCCTTGAGCAAATCGTATAAAAAAATCCCGTAATGTTACTTTACGGGATTTTTTATTATGGAGTGCTAAAAAGAAATTAATCTCTTTTTTCTCTTGGTTTTCTGTCATCACGACGGTTGTCACGATTTCTGTTATCTCTGTTGCCACCTTTATTATCTCTTGGTGGGCGAGCTACATAACCTTCTGGTTTTGGTAAAATCGCTTTACGAGATACTTTTTCTTTACGTGTTTTAGGGTCTGTACCAAAGTATTTCACTTCAAATACATCTCCCATATTTACAACGTCTGAAACGTTTTCAGTGCGTTCCCAGGCTAATTCACTTACGTGTAATAATACTTCGTTTCCAGGGGCTTTTGTATATTCTACAACCGCTCCGAAATCAAGCATTTTAATCACTTTTACCTCGTAAACTTCACCAACTTGTGGTTTAAATAATAAAGAATCGATTTTAGCTAATACTTTATCGATACCTTCCTGACCGGTACCTAATATTTCAACAATACCTTCTTCAGTAACTGGATCTTCGTTAATTACGATGGTTGTTCCAGTTTCTTTTTGTAACTCCTGAATTACTTTTCCTCCAGGACCAATTAATGCGCCAATAAATTCGTTAGGAATAGTTCTGGTAATCATTTTAGGAGCATGCGCTTTAACATCGCTGTTAGGTGTAGCGATTGTGTCAGTAATTTTTCCTAATATATGTAAACGACCGTCACGCGCTTGTTTTAAAGCA
Source organism: Formosa sp. S-31 (assembly GCF_051172795.1). Classification (NCBI taxonomy): domain Bacteria; kingdom Pseudomonadati; phylum Bacteroidota; class Flavobacteriia; order Flavobacteriales; family Flavobacteriaceae; genus Formosa; species Formosa sp. S-31. Next base: position 88,134 of record NZ_JAENDK010000008.1, on the reverse strand, counting down.
TTAACAAGAATTTCGTATGATAACCCTTTAACTTTAATATCCATTTGACAAGCAGTAATACCATCTTCAGTACCAGTTACTTTAAAGTCCATGTCACCTAAGTGGTCTTCATCACCTAAGATATCTGATAATACAGCGTATTTACCTGTTTCAGCATCAGAAATTAATCCCATAGCGATACCAGAAACTGGTTTAGTTAATTGTACACCAGCATCCATAAGTGCCATAGTGCCGGCACAAACAGTTGCCATTGAAGAAGAACCGTTAGATTCTAAAACCTCAGATACCACACGTACTGTGTAAGGACAATCTGCAGGTACCATACCTTTTAATGCACGTTGTGCTAAGTTACCATGTCCTACCTCACGACGAGATGTTCCACGGATTGGTCTAGCTTCACCTGTTGAGAAAGGAGGGAAGTTGTAATGTAAGTAGAAACGTTCTTCTCCTTCAAAAGAAGGCATATCAATCATGTTAGCTTCTCTAGAAGTTCCTAATGTTACTGTAGCCAATGCTTGAGTTTCCCCACGAGTAAAGATTGAAGACCCATGCGTAGATGGTAAATAATCAACTTCACACCAAATTGGTCTGATATCTGTAGTTTTACGTCCGTCTAAACGTAAACCTTCGTTTAATGTTAAGTCTCTAACAGCATTCTTTTCAGCTTTGCTGTAGTATTTTGAAATTAAATCACCGAATTCTTCTTGTTCTTCTTCAGAGAATGAAGCGATAATTTCTTCTTTAATTTCTGCAAACGCAGCACCTCTTTCATGTTTAGAAGATCCTGCTTTTGCTACAGCATACACTTTGTCGTATGCCATATCGTGAATCTTTTTCGCTAAATCTTCATCAGCGCGTTCTGGCTCGTACTCACGAGTTTCTTTTTTACCAAAAGCTTCAGCTAATTTAAGCTGTGCCTGACATTGTACGCGAATAGCTTCGTGAGCAAACTTAATAGCTTCGGTCATTTCTTCTTCTGAAATCTCTTTCATTTCACCTTCTACCATCATTACAGAGTCGGCAGATGCACCAATAACCATATCGATATCACTTTCTTCTAACTGCGATAAAGATGGGTTGATGATGAATTCGCCGTTAATACGACCAACACGTACTTCGGAAATTGGAGTTTCGAAAGGAATATCACTTAATTGAATCGCAGCAGAAGCAGCTAAACCAGCCATAGCGTCAGGCATAACTTCAGAATCGTGAGACATTAACTGAATCATCACCTGAGTTTCGCTGTGGTAATCTTTAGGGAATAATGGGCGTAACACACGGTCTACTAAACGCATGGTTAAAACTTCTCCGTCACTAGGTCTGGCTTCTCTTTTAAAGAATCCTCCAGGATAACGTCCAGCTGCTGCAAATTTTTCTCTGTAATCTACTGTTAAAGGTAAAAAGTCAACATCGCTTTGCTGATAATTGGATACTACAGTACATAATAACATACAGTTTCCAGATTGTACCACAACAGACCCGTGAGCTTGTTTTGCTAATTTTCCGGTTTCGATAGAGATTTCTCTACCATCACCAAGGTCTATGACCTCTTTAAATGTTTTTGGAATCATAAATTTTTTAATTCTAATTAAACAATGGTCGTTGTGTTGTTGTCGTTGTTGTGTGTTGACCAATGAAAAACTATGAAACAGCTTTTTATTTTTTTCTCTTTTACAGAGGGGTATTAACTAAAAAAAGAGGCATAAAGCCTCTCTTTTATTATTTTCTTAATCCTAATTCTTTAACGATAGCACGGTATCTTAAGATATCCTTCTTAGTTAAGTAATCAAGCAAAGCTCTACGCTTACCTACTAATTTTACTAATGAACGCTCAGTGTTATAATCTTTACGATTCTTTTTTAAGTGTTCTGTTAAGTGATTAATTCTGTGCGTAAATAACGCGATTTGACCTTCTGCAGAACCTGTATCGTTCTTTCCTTTACCGTGTTTTGAGAAAATCTCTTCTTTAGTTTCTTTTGTTAAATACATTCCAATATTATTTAAATGATTTTTATGTACATGAAAGGTTCTCTTTCAAGCGGCAAATATATGAATATTATATCATTTAAAAATTATATTGGCAATCTTTTATGAATGCTATAAAAAAAAGAGACGAAATAGTCTCTTTTTACTCGAATTACGAGATGTATTGCTATAGGTCTAGCCTATACGATATTTTGTTTTAAGCTCTTAATGGTTGATTTGAAATTAAATCAATATATAAGTTTACTTTGTTCTTTAAATCTCTACGGTGTGTAATGAAATCCAGGAAGCCGTGTTCCAGTAAAAATTCTGCAGTTTGAAAGCCTTCAGGAAGTTCTTTTCCTGTGGTATCTCTAACAATTCTAGGTCCAGCAAATCCAATTAATGCTCCTGGTTCACTAATGTTTATATCGCCTAACATAGCGAAAGACGCTGTTGTTCCTCCAGTTGTAGGGTCTGTACATAATGAAATATAAGGAATGCCTGCATCTGCTAACTGGGCCAGTTTAACCGAAGTCTTGGCTAACTGCATTAAAGATAAGGCCGCTTCCATCATACGGGCACCTCCTGATTTGGAGATAATCATTAAAGGAATTTTCTTTTTCAGGGCATAATCTGCAGCACGTGCAATTTTCTCTCCTACAACACTACCCATAGAACCACCAATAAAAGCGAAATCCATACAGGCAACTACTAAATCTTTACCTTTAGATTTACCTACAGCTGTTCTTACTGCATCTTTTAATTTGGTTTTTTCCTGAGCAGCTTTTAAACGATCAGGATATTTTTTTGTATCAACAAATTTTAGAGGGTCTTTAGATGTTAAATCGGCATCTAATTCTTTGAAGGTATTGTCATCGAAAAGTATTTCGAAATATTCTTTACTCCCGATTCTTACGTGATATCCATCTTCCGGACTTACATAAAAGTTTTGCTCTAATTCTTCGGTATCTACAATTTTACCTGTCGGAGACTTGTACCATAACCCTTTAGGAGTGTCTTTTTTTTCTTGAGTTGTGGTTGTTATTCCTTTTGTTTTTCTTTTAAACCAAGACATATTGATTTTATTTTTTAGTTTTTAAGCTATTGGGGATGCCTAAAAATGTTTTGTTTAGCGTTTGTAACTAAGGTAAATGTAAAGGAAATTATACATTTACCTTAGTTGTTTTTTTACAATTGATAGTCTAACAAATTAAAGATAAGTTAATTATCTATAAACGCGTGTTAAATTAAATCAATTTGCTGGGGTCAAAATTAAAACTTTGTTTTTAATTTTAGCAAAACGCTAAGATTTATTTTATAATGTGTTAACATTATTTAAATCTTCAAATGCTTGTTTTAATCGAGTTACAAAGGTTTCTTCACCTTTTCTTAACCAAACTCTAGGGTCGTAATATTTTTTATTTGGAGCCTCAGGACCTTCAGGACTTCCGATTTGTGTTTTTAAATAGTCTGCTTTTTCAGTCATGTAATCGCGAATACCACTCATAAATGCAAATTGCATGTCGGTGTCGATATTCATTTTAATTACACCATAGCTGATACCTTCTCTGATTTCTTCAACAGAAGACCCAGAACCACCATGGAATACAAAGTCGATATGGTTGTGTTCTACACCGTATTTCTCTGAAATATACTCCTGAGAGTTTTTAAGGATTTTCGGGGTTAATTTTACGTTTCCAGGTTTGTATACACCGTGTACGTTACCAAAGGCAGCTGCAATAGTAAATTGAGGACTTACTTTGCTTAATTCTTCATAAGCATAAGCTACTTCTTCTGGTTGTGTGTATAATTTAGATTCGTCTACATCGCTGTTATCCACACCATCTTCTTCACCACCAGTAATACCTAATTCTATTTCAAGTGTCATACCCATTTTGCTCATTCTTGATAGGTATTGCTTACAGATTTCGATGTTTTCTTCGATTGGTTCTTCACTTAAATCAATCATGTGAGAACTAAATAATGGCTTTCCAGTTTCTTCAAAGTGTTTTTCACTCGCTTCTAACATACCGTCAATCCAAGGTAAAAGTTTTTTAGCACAGTGGTCTGTATGTAAAATTACAGGCACGCCGTAAGCTTCAGCCATTAAATGCACATGTTTTGCACCGGCTACAGCACCGGCAACAGCTGCTTTCTGGTTTTCGTTGCTTAACCCTTTTCCAGCGTTAAATACAGCACCACCATTAGAAAACTGAATAATTACGGGAGCGTTTAAGTCTCTTGCTGTTTCTAAAACACCATTTATAGTGTTAGATCCGATTACGTTTACAGCAGGAAGTGCAAATCCTTTTTCTTTGGCATAATTGAATATTTCTTGAACTTCTTTTCCAGTTGCTACTCCTGGTTTAATATTGTGTCCCATAATTTTCTTATTTATTGTTTATGTTTGAATTTATTCAAAAGTAATACTTTTTTAAGTAATTTTTTGCAGTTTTAATCTTATAAAACCCTTAAAAATACGAAATCGTTTTAAATTTTGAATAGCGGAGTAGTGCTTAGAATGGATAGTTTATACCGACGTTATAAACGGCATTTCCAAAATTGAAGTCGTTAAGCCAGCGTTTGTTGTCTGGGTAGGCCGGATTGTAAGTTTTAAAGCCAATATCGAATCGGAAAACCAGAAAACTAAAATCGTAACGCAAACCAAATCCGGAACCAACAGCCAAGTCTTTTAGGGATTTGAAATTTTCGAAAGTAGCACCAGGTTCCTGTACATTATCGAAAACATTCCAGATGTTACCGATATCTATAAACAAGGCACCGTATAAATCTTCGTATACATTAAAACGGTGTTCAATATTAAGAGCAAGTTTTAGGTTTGCCTCGTTAAAGTCGTCTTTACTTTGTGAGCTTCCCGGTCCTAGGTCGTAAGCCGTCCAGGCACGGTTGTCGTTCGCTCCTCCGGCAAAGAAACTCTTAGAGAACGGTATGTTTGGCGAGTTGCCGTAAGGAATGGCAATTCCGAAAAAGCTGCGTACCGCCAGAATGTTTTTGTGTCCTAGATCCCAGTGTTTGGTAAAATCCAGTTCGGTTTTAAAGTATTGGGAATAGGCGACGTTAAAGATTTCGTAGCGTCCGTCGCTGTTACTTGATTGATTGAATACCTTGGAGCCAAGAGCAAGTAAGTTACCGGCTGATTCTAATCGACAACGAAAGATGTAAAAATCTTCGTCGGCAACATTACGTCTGCTATCCCGTATATAGGTGAAGGCGCTTGAAACAATAAGGTTGTTTTCCGTAAGTCGAATTTTTCGTTCATCAATATTATTAACGGTTTGAATTTGGTCGTCTGATATCCCATTCGGAGGATTAGGACTTAATACTTCGTCTATAAACTGGTCTGTACCTTCGGGTCTTGTTAAATCTTCGTCTCGCGGTATATAATTAATGTCGTGTGCAATATTGTTTAATGTGTTATACGAGGTGCTATACACATTAAAATAATTATCTGGGTTTAGATTACGAACGTATTGCGCACTAAATAATTCCAGAGATTTGCTAACACGTCTTGTTGGTTTCCAGTTGTAATTTAGCGCTCCGGTAAACGAGCGCTTGTCTAAACCTACATTTTTCTGACTGGCAATGGAAAGCCCTATTTTAGTGGTAGGCGACATGGTTTTTGGGATAAGACTATCGGTGTTAAAAGGTAAAAATATTCTGGGGATAGTAAGTTTTAAGTCAGCTCCAACTTCGTTAATGTCGAAAAAACGATCCTGATTATCGTTTGCATCCTTAGAAGATCCTATGGAGGCAAAACCAGATAATTCCAAAGTTTCTGCTCCTCTAAAAATGTTTCGGGCTAGTAAACTTGGGTTTGCAGAAAATCCTATAATTTGAATATTACTTGTAGAGACCTCCGTACTAAAGCCCAGATTGAACTTTTTTAAAGGGGTTAAATAGACATTTGCCGTAAGCGTTGTATCCGGATTTTCAATATAGCGAACTTCAGGATATTTAAATGTTCGTAATTCACTTATATGTTTGTAAGTTCGTGTACGATCAATATCTCGGAAAATGTTTCCCGGACTTATAAAAATGGCATCAGTCAGAGCCTTTGGTTTAAAGGCCATCTTCTCTACACTATACAAATGATAGCCTCTGTATGTTGTGGAATCCTGGATTGGTAAATCGCGATTTTCGTTCGAGGAGTCGGTGTAAATATTTACCTCTTTTATTTTATAAATTTTAAATGGTTCCCTACGGGTAGAATCCTGGTTACGTTTGTTGTAGTTCTTAATCTGAACTTCAACATTCATCTTTTTATTGGTGTTAATCGTGTCTACCTGGAAGATAACATAATCCTGACTGAATTGATAGATACCATGATTTCTTAAACTGCTTGTAATTCTGTCGCGTTCGGCTTCAAAATTATCTGTAGTGTAGCGTTCTCCCGATTTTATAAAAGATCTATTTTTAAATTGGTTATAAATGGAGTCTACTACAGGCGACATGATTTTAGTGGATAAGCTGTCTATTTTAAAGGGAGTGCCCAGCGTAACGTGATATTCTACTTCGGTCTTTTTGGGGCTGGTAATTATGGTGTCATATTTGGCAGAAACATCAAACCAACCATTATTAACGTAGTAATCCTCCAGGCGTTTAACCGATTTTTCTGCTCGAGTCTGGTTGAATATTGAAGGTGCTTCTCCTGTGGTTTTAAGCCAGGAATTAAAGCCTATTCGGGCTTCCAGATATTTAAATAATTGTTTTTTAGATAGAAACCGTTCCAGACGTTTGCGGTGTTTTTCGCTTTTATTCAGTTCGGCACTAATGATTGAATCTATATTCGGTCGGGCTAAATTATAAATGTAAAGCCGTATTGGTAAACCCAGAAGTTTCTTGTTCGGTTCCTGATACAGTAAATTTTCAATAGTTTCCGATTTGTTTTTTACACTGTCTATATAAATGGTGTTTTTAACTAAAAGGTGTTGGTCCTCTCCAACTCGTTTTATCGAATTACAAGCGGTTATTAAACCTGTTATTACAATAAATAACACTATTTTTGGGAGCCCGTGTTTCAAGAATACAATAAAGAAATTAGAAAAATTTAAAGTCTTGTTTTAAGTTTGCAATAGTACGAAGTAAACGGCTAATTGTTACTTACAAAATCAAAAATACACTATTTGAATGTTATCAAAAAATCAAATAAAATTAATTGGCAAGTTAAAGCAAAAAAAGCACAGACAGGACTCTAATTTGTTTGTTGTAGAAGGCATTAAAGCTATTAAAGAACTTTTAAATTCGCCGTTTAAATTGTATCACCTATATACTACTGAGTCTTTTTATATAGGTGAAACTTTAGAAACAGTTATTAGTGAATCCGATTTAAAACGCATTAGTTTTTTAACGACTCCTAATCAGGCGCTGGCAATATTCGAAATGCCGGAAGTTAAAGCCATTAATTCCAATAAGCTTTGTGTGGCTTTAGATAATGTTCGCGATCCTGGAAATTTAGGAACAATTATAAGGTTATGCGACTGGTTTGGTATTGAAGATTTAATTTGTAACACCGGAACTGTAGATTGTTTTAACCCTAAAGTGGTACAGGCTACAATGGGGTCTATTACACGAGTGAATATTTCGTATTTAAATCTTGAAAGTTATTTAACAGATACCGACTTACCTGTTTTTGGCGCTTTTATGGATGGTGATAACGTTTACAAGGCTGACCTTCCAGAGAAAGGTATTTTGGTTATGGGCAATGAAGCCAATGGTGTGGCACCGGAAATAGAGCAAGTTATAACCAATAAAATAGCAATTCCCCGATTTGGCCAGTTGCAGGCCACGGAAAGTTTGAATGTCGCTACCGCAACGTCAATTTTACTAAGTGAATTTAAAAGGCGTTCTATTGAAATGTAAAGTTAATAAACACACCACGTGTTTTAAGACTTTCAATATTATCGGTCCATGGGCTGGCGCCATCTACAGCATTGTCTGGAACTAATTCATCATTTAAAGCAAATACACCACGAATGGATGGTGTAAATTTAAAGTAATGAAGATAAAAGTCTATCCCAACACCTAATTCGTAATAAAAAGTGCTCTTTTTCATTCTAAACTGCCCATTGCTGTTATCGTTCGGGTTATCCTGATTACTGTTTAAATTTAAAGAGGTTGAAAATCCACCAACAACAAATGGTTTAAAGTTGTTTAGACGTTTGGCTGAAAATTTTACTAATAACGGGAAGTGCACATAAGTAGACTTTACTTCTCGATGTAAATAGGTTTCGTTATAAGAAATTCCTAAAGCCTGAAAATTTTCTTCAGGAAAAATAAGTTCTCTGTTACTAATATAAAGTCCCGGCTCGAAGCGCAGATCGAGGTAGTCGTTTATGCGCATATTACCTAAAAGCCCAACGCTAAAACCTAATTTGGTCTTTATTTGTATATCGGTTACATCTCTGCCATTGGCATCGGTTAATTCTTCTTTGTAATCAATTTTAAATCCGTAATGATTAAAACCTAAAAAGTATCCCCAACTAAATCTGTCTTTATCAAAATTTTCGTTGTTCAGAATCTTTTCCTTGTTAAATAACTGGGCTGAAGCTGAATAACTGGTTAAGGTAATAAATAAGATTACGAATATTTTTTTCATATTACTCTTTAGATGATGTGTAAATGGTAGCCACTCCAAATGTTTGTGGAAAATCTTTAACATTAATAAACCCGATTTTCCTTAAAATATTGTTTAATGCTTCTCCATGAGGAAAAACTGCAGCCGAGTCACTTAAATATTTATAAGCACTTTTATCTTTAGAAAACAGATTCCCGATTAAAGGTAAAATATTTTTGGTATATAATTTATAGCCTTGTTTGAATGGTGTTTTAGTAGGGACAGAAGTTTCCAGTATTACAAAAATGCCATTAGGTTTTAACACGCGTAATATTTCGGCAAGGCCTTTCTCTAGTGTTTCAAAATTTCGAACACCAAATGCTACAGTAATGGCATCGAAAGAATTGTCTGGAAACGGGATATTTTCGGAGTCACCTAAGACCATTTCTATAGTGTTCTCCAGTTGCTTGGCTTTAATTTTTTGTTTACCAACTTCCAGCATACCACTGCTTATGTCTAAACCAATAATTTTATCGGCCTTGGTTTCTGCTAGGTTAATAGCTAAATCGCCGGTCCCTGTAGCAATGTCTAATATGGTTTTAGGATTGTTGTCTTTAACCAGGTTAACAACTTTTTTTCGCCATTTTATATCTATTCCAAACGAAATAACACGATTTAAGTCGTCGTAATTTCCGGAAATCGTATCAAACATTTTTGTGACCTGCTCCTTTTTTCCTAAGTCGCTGTCTTTATATGGGTTTACCTTTGTCAAATCAGAATTTTCAGCAAATATAAGTTTTTCGTTATGTATTAAGAAACCTGCAAACAAATTATTATATTAAATGTAAAAGTCACATTATCTATTATTTCATTTATATTTGTTTTACCTATTTACTAATATTCACACATGAAAATCATTATAGCAGGTGCAGGTGAGGTTGGATTTCATTTGGCTAAGCTTTTGTCGTACGAATCGCAGGAAATAACTTTAATAGACATAAATAAAGAAAGTCTGATTTATGCAGATACGCATTTAGATATAAAAGTTCTGAAGGGGGATGCTACGTCTATTTCGATGTTAAAGGATGCAAGGGTTTCCCAAAGTGATTTGGTAATTGCTGTTACGGCTTCGGAAACCACAAATATTACGGTCTGCGTTTTAGCTAAACAATTAGGTGCCAAGAAAACTATAGCAAGAATTTCTAATACCGAGTTTATCCATCACCGTGTTGAAGTAGGGTTTAAGCGTTTTGGAATTGATGAGCTTATTTCGCCGGAAGCTCTGGCGGCAGCAGAGATTAAATTATTACTGGATCAGTCTGCTTTTAATGATAGTTACGAGTTTGAAGACGGCGCGCTTACCATGGTAGGTTTAAATTTACCAAGAACTGTAACGTTTGTGGGTAAAAGTGTCAAGGAAGCGGCGCAGATATTTCCCGAAATTCATTTTGTGCCTATAGCTATTCAACGTTTCGGAACACAATATACTATTATTCCAAGAGGGGATACCGTATTTAAAGAAGGCGATAATGTGGTGTTTATAACTTCGGAAGGGGGAGCGGAAGAACTGTGTAAATTAACAGGAAAGAAAAATACCGAAGTAAAGAATGTTATGATTCTTGGCGGAAGTAAAATTGGGTATAAAGCGGCCAGAGATTTAAGTAGCGACTCCATTCGAGTTAAATTAATTGAAAAAGATAAGGACCGCGCATTCGATTTGGCGGACGAATTGCCAAAAGTACTGGTAATAAACGGCGATGGTCGAAATGTAGATGTGCTTGAAGAAGAAAATCTAAGCAATATGGATGCTTTTATTGCTGTTACCGGAAATTCTGAAACCAACATTATGTCCTGTCTTGTGGCAAAGTCTAAAAATGTAAGAAAGACCATAGCCTTGGTAGAGAACATGGATTATTTCGAGTTGTCTCAATCTATAGGGATTGATACATTAATAAATAAAAAGCTGTTGGCTGCCAATAATATCTTCAGGTATATTAGAAAGGGAGATGTTGTTGCTATGACCAAATTAAACAATATGCATGCCGAATTGCTGGAGTTTAAAGTGAAACCTCAATCTTTAATTTGTGATAAATTAATTAAAGACATTAACTTTCCGAGGTCAGCAATTATTGGAGGCATTATTCGTAAAGGAAAAGGTATAATTGCCTTAGGAGATTTTAAAATTTCGGTAGGAGATCGTGTGGTAGTTTGTTGTTTGCCTCAATCTATAAAGCAAGTAGAAAAACTATTCCTCTAGTACATGAAACTTAATTATAAAATCATTTTTTATTTTCTTGGTTCGCTATTGTTGTTTAATGGCGGATTTATGCTTTTATCTGCTCTGGTAAGTTTAATTTGCCAGGACGGGGTAACTCTAAAGTTGTTTTTTTCAGGTCTAATTCCAATTATGGTTGGTAGCATCGTTATGCTGATTAATAAAAATCATAAAAAGGAAATGAATAAAAGAGAAGGTTATATTGTGGTAACCTTTGGATGGATAGTTATGGCTTTATCTGGAACCTTGCCTTATGTGTTAACCCATAGTATTCCTGGATTTACAGATGCTTTTTTCGAAACCATGTCTGGCTATACCACAACAGGAGCTTCAATTTTACACGATATTGAGGCGATGCCTGAAGGGGTACTTTTCTGGAGAAGTTTAACGCATTGGATTGGAGGAATGGGTATTATAGTTTTAGCAATAGCCATACTTCCTTTGCTTGGGATAGGAGGAATGCAGCTGTTTGCGGCTGAAGCTCCAGGGCCTAGTGCCGATAAATTACATCCCAGAATTACCGACACAGCCAAACGTTTATGGCTTATTTATTTTGGTTATACGGTAGCAGAAACTTTATTTTTGTGGCTGGCGGGCATGACGTTTTTCGATGCTATAAATCACGCTTTAGCAACCTTGTCTACAGGAGGTTTTTCAACCAAAAATGCGAGTGTGGCGTATTGGAATCACCAGCCGATTATTCAGTATATTATTATTCTGTTTATGTTTTTGGCAGGCACTAATTTTGTGTTGAGTTATTTTGCATTTAAAGGTCGGGTGCAAAAAGTGTTACAGGATGAAGAGTTTAAACTGTATTGCTGGTTTATTTTAATCTTTACTATTATAGTTTCCGGAATTATATATTTCAGAGCCGATCTTGCTTTGTCTACTATTGAGCATCCTATGGTCTGGGGTAAGGCTGAAAGTGCAATTAGACATGGCTTATTTCAGGTATTAACCATAATTACAACTACCGGATTTGTAAGTGCCGATTATACGCTTTGGACTCATTTTTTAGTGGTGTTCTTTTTCGGATTAATGTTTTTAGGGGGATCTGCAGGGAGTACTTCTGGTGGGGTAAAAGTGGTACGACATTTAATTATGATCAAGAATGGATTTATGGAATTTAAGAGGTCGCTTCATCCTAATGCCGTATTACCTGTAAGATATAATCAAAGGGCTGTTGCTGGCGATATCGTTTTTAATGTACTGGCCTTTTTTATATTGTATATGCTGTCTTTTATTATTGGTGCCCTGGTTTTTTCCATGCTCGGAATTAATTTCGAATCGGCGGTAGGATTATCGGCTTCCAGTTTAGGTAATGTCGGGCCTGCATTAGGAAACTTTGGGCCGGTAACCAATTATGCCGCTTTGCCGGGTATAGGAAAATGGTGGTGTAGTTTCTTGATGTTATTAGGTCGACTGGAACTTTTTACTGTCTTTATTTTAATGACACCTTTTTTTTGGAGGAATCGTTAAATCTAGGTTTATATTTAACGTTTTAGGGTGAAATGTCCTGTTTTTATAAGGGATTCATTATTTATATCGGTTAAAATTGCCTGAAACCAATAATCATCAGTACGTAAAAGTTTGCCGTTAAATGTGCCATCCCAACCTTTTGGCGTTTTTAGTAAGTCGATTTTTAGAAGTAATTTTCCATAACGATTAAAAATTAGAAGGTCAGCGGTTTTGTAAGATTCAGGAGTTATTCCTTTTATAGTCCAATAATCATTACTATTGTCGTTATTCGGGGTGAAAAAATTGGGATATTCTATGTAAGTCACTTTTGTAGAGATTGGAAATTGGCAATTTTCGATATCTCTAACGTATACAGTATAAATTCCTCCAGAAATATTTTGGAACGTAAAGGTTTTTCCAGATCCATAGTATTGAATCCCATCAATAGAGAATTCGTAATTTTTATTCCCTGTAACACTTACTGATATTTGATTGTTGTAAGTTGAAATATTGCTAAATTCTACTTTTTCGGGATTTTGTATTTTAAATGTTTTGGATGACTCACAAAGTAGATCGTTCTCCGTTTTAGTAATATTTAAGGTGTATGTTCCTTCAGTATTAATAATTATGTTTTGATTTGTAGATATGATATCGTTGTTGCTGTTTGTCCATTCCCAGGTGTCGTTTTTCGCTCCTCCATTCAACCTAATTCCAGTGGATGAAACTGAATGGCAAAGTATATAGCTGTCGTCAATTGAGAGGTCTAAATTAGAATTAACCTGAGCTTTAAATGAACCGATACCCGCACAGTCGAAATTAGAAGTTTCAAGACGTATCCAAATTTCGGTTTGTGTTGAGTTGTGGTAACTTGTTAATTCATTGCTTTTTGTTTGAGCATCAACCAAAGAGGGATAAAACAGGATGTCTGTAGAATCAGGCAAAGATAGTTGTTGTTTAATGTCTTTTTCTTTCAGAATTAAATTAAAGGTGCCTATGCCATTATTTAAAATTGCATCGGAATTTTCGCAACTGTACATTGTATCAATAGCCGGTAGTGTGTTGTAGGTGGTTTCTATTAAAAAACTACGTACTATAGAGCAATTGTTGCTATTGATTATTTTTACATACAGCTCCTCAGGGTTGGTGTTGTTGGTATAATTTTTTGAGTTTTGTATCTGATTTGTACCCTGAATAGCATCCGTTCGTGTTTTGTAAAAATTCAAGCTATCAGATAACCGATAATTAATTATTTTATCCTTGATATTGTTTAAGTTGAAAATAGAAAAACCATCATTATCGTTATCGCAATTGTTTAAAGTCTCTCCGTTATTCAATTCAGGAAGTTCATAAACTTCTACTTCTTTTTCTAAAGTGTAAGGTTGGTTCTTATAATCAAATTTAGCTTTTACTAGGTAAGTTCCAGGGGTGTTATATGTGTGAGAAACCGTAACTCCATTGGCAGTGCCTCCATCTCCAAAATCCCAAGTTATATCTCGAGTTTCCATATAAGTGTCTGTAGTGAATTGAATTGTTTCTCCTAAGCAATGGTTGTTAGTAATAATTCGGTTTCTTAAATAAGAGGATATAAAATTTGTAAGTCCTTTATAGGAGGCTCCTTTTTGTAAACCAATATTTAAAAGCTCTAGGTTAGGAGCTTCATCATCTTCGGGCGTGTTAATTACACTAATGGATTTTGATGATGTTATTGGGTTTGCTGTAACATAATTAGCGAGATATATTTTACCGTTACTGGCTAATTGTAAGTCAGCAAAGCTGTTTCCTGATAGAACTTGAAGTATTTCTCTTTGATATAGAGGATCGGTAGTTGCTAAATGGTATTTAAACAAAAAACTTGTGTTATTTGCATTGTTTCCTGTAAAATAAAGGAAATTAGAATCTTGTGTGAATTCCACGCTATACGGAGAACGAAAATCTCCTAAATCATTCGGATTTATAGATGTTTTGGGAGTTACAGCGTTTTTGTTTATATCAAAATCAAATAGGCGAATAAAATTGCTGTCGAAATCAGCTAAAGCAATTAGCCGTCCATTGGGAGAGATTTTCATGCCGCCTTTGGTTGATTTTATAAGAAAAACAGGATTTGTAATTTTAGATTTGTCAGGAACATTACTTATACCACTGCTAGTAATATTATATACAAAAAATGTGTCGTAGGGTGGTTCTTGTTTGTCTGAGTCGGCACCGAATGCAATTACTTTAATGGATTCAGTAGAGGCGTCGTGAATAGCTGTTATGCGTTGTGTAGTATTACTTCTTAATATCATGTTCTTTGCTGTAACTCTACCTAAAGGATTTTGGTCTGAAAATTTTACTGTAGCGTAGAACAATCCCGCTGTAACTAAAGGCGAGCTGGTGGCTGAATCTCTTGTTAGAAAAATATAGTACGTATTAGGATTGCCAGGTTGAGGTATAATTATACTTGACTGGCTATGATTTGGGTCTCCTGCCAAATTAGAGCCGTTTTCCATAATGTCATGATTTCTGTTCCAAACCGTTTGTCCATTAGTGTAGAATAGTAGTTGGCCATCTGCATTAGAAATTGTGGAGCAGCCAGCAGGAGTATCCATCGCTCCATCATTTAGAATCGAAGGATTTACATTTTGAAAATTTAATCCGGCGTATTCCCCAAAATACCAATTAGCGGTTTCTTTTTGTGCGAGGGCAGTAAAAGAATATAAAATAATTATTATAAATAATATTAATTTAGATGTATTCATAAATTACTTGAAGCATGTATTAAGGGTAGAAATTTAAGTTTTATGTGTGTATATATAAAATCTTTTAAATAATTATCGATAAGGAATAAGATTTGTAGTTAAATGGTATAAAAAAAAGACCTCTTTAAAAAATAAAGAGGTCTTAAAATATTTAAGTGTTTTTTTATACTATTCTGTAAGTGCAGCTTTTATACGCTTTAAAGCTTCTTTAATCTGCTCTTGAGACGCAGCATAAGAAATACGTATACAATCTGAGTTTCCAAAAGCCTCACCTGTTACCGTTGCAACGTGCGCTTCTTCTAAAAGGTATAAAGAAAAGTCGGTTGCGTTATTAATAGTTTTACCTCTTAATGTTTTTCCGAAATAGTAAGATATGTTAGGGAATACATAAAAAGCACCTTCAGGAACGTTAGTTTTAAAGCCTTCAATATCGTTTAATAAATCTAAAATTAAATCACGTCTTATTTTAAATTCATCAATCATATACTGTACACGAGAAGGAGATTCGTTTAATGCTGTAATAGTAGCTTGTTGTGCAATACAGTTGGTTCCAGAGGTAATTTGTCCCTGCATTTTAGTACAGGCTTTGGCAATCCACTCCGGTGCACCAATATAACCAATTCTCCATCCTGTCATAGCAAAGGCTTTGGCAACACCATTTACAGTAATTGTACGGTCGTACATACTTGGTATAGAAGCAAAGCTGAAGTTTTTAGCCCCATAACTAATGTGTTCGTAAATCTCATCAGATAGGATGAAAATATTCGGATGCTTTTCTAGTACAGCAGCTAATGCACGGTATTCACTTTCGCTGTAAATAGTTCCACTAGGGTTGTTAGGCGAATTGAAAAATACCATTTTAGTTTTAGGTGTAATGGCAGCTTCCAATTGCTCTGGTGTGATTTTAAAATCGTTCTCTATAGTAGAAGGGATCTCTTTATAGGTCGCTTCACATAAGGTAGCAATAGCAGAATAACTTACCCAGTAAGGCGCTGGTAATAATACTTCGTCTCCAGGGTTTAATAATACCTGAGCTACATTGGCAATAGATTGTTTAGCTCCTGTAGAGACTACAACCTGAGCAGGTGTGTAAGTTAAATTGTTATCACGTTTAAATTTGGTGATGATAGCATCTTTTAATTCGGCGTAACCATCAACCGGAGAATACGAATTAAAATTATCATTAATAGCTTTTATAGCAGCATCCTTAATATAATCAGGAGTGTTAAAGTCAGGTTCACCCAAACTTAACCCGATAATGTCGATACCTTGATTTTTAAGTTCTCTTGCTTTAGCTGCCATAGCCAAAGTGGCCGATGTAGGCAGACTGGTAATTCTGTCAGAAAGTGGATTCATTGAAATAAAAATTCTATTATTTATGATTGTAATGCAGGATTCATACCCATTTCTCGTAGATATCTAAAGTGGGCTATAATCGCTTTACGAGTAGTTTTGTATTCGTTATAAGGTAAATTAAATTCCTTTGCCGTTTCCTTTACTATTTTAGAAATTTTGGTGTAATGAATATGGCTAATGTGTGGAAATATATGGTGTTCTACCTGATGGTTTAAACCGCCTGTAAACCAGTTTACTATTTTGTTTTTCGTTGAAAAATTCACTGTGGTTTTTAACTGATGTATAGCCCAGGTGTTTTTCATGGTACCGTCTTTTTCCGGTAGTGGCATTTCAGCCTCTTCCATAACATGTGCTAATTGAAACACTACACTTAAAATTAAACCTGCTGTGTAATGCATTAAGAAAAAACCTATTAAGATTTTCCACCAGGCTAAATCTAAAATTAGCATAGGAAGTACAATCCAGATACTGATGTAAATAAGTTTAGATATTACCAGTTTACTCCAATTGGCAACAGGACTAGGGAATTTCCCGTAAGCTAACTTACGTTTCATATAACTTCTCATTTGCTTCCAGTCTG
The DNA here is from genome assembly GCF_051172795.1 of Formosa sp. S-31. Classification (NCBI taxonomy): domain Bacteria; kingdom Pseudomonadati; phylum Bacteroidota; class Flavobacteriia; order Flavobacteriales; family Flavobacteriaceae; genus Formosa; species Formosa sp. S-31. The sequence goes on along the minus strand of NZ_JAENDK010000008.1, from coordinate 71,188 downwards.
TAGTAATCGCCCAGTTTATAGTTAAAAGCCCATATAGTAAAATAGAATAATAATGTTGAAACTTATGATGCCATTGCCATTCAGAATGTTTAGAAAAACGTAAAATACGTCCGGCTTCCAGATCTTCATCATGACCGTGAATATTTGTATAAGTATGGTGTAATACATTGTGCTGTACTTTCCAGTTATACACATTTCCGGCTAAAATATAAATACTGCTTCCCATTAAACGGTTAATCCATTCTTTGTCAGAAAATGAACCGTGATTACCATCGTGCATGACATTCATGCCTACACCTGCCATACCTACTCCCATAACTATGGTTAAAAGTAACTGTGACCATTGTGGAATATCTAAAGTAAGGATTAGAAAATAAGGCGCTAAAAAGATGGTAAACATAACTATGGTTTTTACCCATAATTTCCAGTTTCCTGTTCGCTTAATGTTATTTTCTTTAAAATATTCATTAACACGTTTGTTTAAGGTTCTGAAAAATTTGGCAGAATCCTGTCGTGAAAATGAAAGCATTTGATTTGTCATACGTATTTAATTTAATGATAATCAGTTGTCTGGTTCTCATTTTCGGCAAAGATAACTAATAAAGAGGCTTAACTAATAATATAATTGATAAAAATATGAGCTTAAATTCCATATTTTTGCCAAAAATAAAACAGAATGGAACTTCTTCTAAAATACTTTCCAAACTTAACAGCCGATCAGATTTCTAAATTCGAAAAACTGGAAGAGTTATATCAGGATTGGAACTTGAAAATTAATGTGGTGTCGCGTAAAGATATTGATGAATTGTATTTACGTCATGTGTTGCATTCGTTGGGGATTGCTAAGCTCATTCAGTTTAATCCTGGTACTAAATTAATGGATGTTGGTACCGGAGGTGGTTTTCCGGGAATCCCTCTTGCTATTATGTTTCCAGAATGTTCGTTTCATCTTGTAGATAGTATTGCTAAAAAGTTGAAAGTAGTAAGCGAAGTCGTGGAAGGCTTAGGGTTGACGAATGTGAAAATAACTCACAGTCGCGTGGAGGAGATTGACGATACTTACGATTTTATAATAAGCAGAGCTGTGGCTGCAATGCCTACTTTTGTGCACTGGACAAAGGGTAAAATTGCCAAGCAGCAAAACCATGACCTTAAGAACGGAATTATCTATTTAAAAGGTGGAGATCTATCTGAAGAACTTCAGGATTATAAAACGGCTACAATTTATAATTTAAGTGATTATTTTGAAGAAGATTTTTTCGAAACTAAAAAAATAGTGCATTTGCCTTTAAAATATAGAGGATAATCTATTCGAATAAAATACAAACAGGTCTGGGAGCTTCTATATCATCTATAAAAGTTAACAGGCCTGTTTTTTTATTGCGTTTAAAGGATACGATATTGTCGGAATGCTGATTGGCAACAAGTAGAAAATCATTTTTAGGAGAAAGCGAAAAATTTCTGGGTGTTTTTCCTCGGGTTGATTCGTTTGCAATGTGTGCTAAGATTCCAGTTTCATTATCTACTTTGAAAATGGCAATACTATTATGACCACGGTTGGTAGTGTATAAAAACTTACCATCTGCAGAAATGTGTATGTCTGCACTGGTATTGGTTTCTGTAAATGAATCGGGTAATGTGGAAATGCTTTCTTTTACATTATAATTGCTCTCGCTAACTTTTTCAATTCGGGTAACCGTATTGTTTAATTCGTTTAAAACATAAATGTATGGCTTCGAAGGATGAAACGTTAAGTGTCTTGGACCTGCGCCTTCAGCCATATCTATTAGTAAAGGTTCAACAGGTTCTAATATGTTTTTATCCTTGTCTATCTTGGAGAACCAAAGTTGGTTCGTTCCCAGATCAACCGAAATTATAGAATTACTATCAGGAGTTTTCCAAACCGAATGTGCATGTGGAGCGTCTTGCCTTTCATTAGCTCCTTTTCCAATATGTTTTTGAGTATCTAATAAGTCGCTTAGATAACCATCGGTTTTTAGTTTTAGTAATCCAACGGTTCCGGAGTTGTAATTTGCTGCAATAATATAATCATCTGGAGTTGCTGTTACAAAACAGGGATTAGTGCCGCCTGAAGAAATCGTGTTTTTAAAAATAAGGGAATCATTTTTAATATCGTAAGCCGTTATTGCTCCCGATCCGTCTATGGCCAATTCGTTAGCAGCAATTAAGCTGGTTTTGTCTGAATTAAAGCATAAAAACGAAGGGTTTTTTGTAGTAGCCTTCAATCCTAATTGTTGTAAGCTTCCGTCTTTTTTTAAAACGTATTTGTAAATGCCTTTGCTTTTGCTGTCGTTTCGGGTGTATGTGCCTAAATAAAACGGATAATCTCCTTTATTGATTGTTGAGGTTTTTGAAGATTGGCAACTGGAAATTAGTACAAGACAAATCAGATAAAGTAAACGTTTCATAAATCGGGATTAAAGCGTGAACTAAGTAACAGTTTTTATGAACAACAAGCAAATAGCAATAAATAAAAAAAACCTGTTAATAAGCATTAACAGGTTTTTGAATTGAATGAGAATATATTTTAGTTCTCTCCTAAGAATGGGTAACGATAATCTGTTGGTGTAACAAATGTTTCTTTAATCATTCTTGGCGATACCCAACGTAATAGGTTTAATGCGCTTCCGGCCTTGTCGTTGGTTCCTGAAGCTCTGGCTCCTCCAAATGGTTGGTTTCCTACAACAGCACCTGTTGGTTTGTCGTTAATATAGAAGTTACCGGCGCAATTCTCTAAAGCTTTAGTAGCTTCTACTATCGCATAACGATCCTGAGATAAAATAGCACCAGTTAAGGCGTATTCACTGGTTTCGTCAACAAGTTTTAAAGTGGCTGTATAATCTTCTGGTTCGTAAACATAAATTGTAATAACCGGACCAAATAATTCAGTACACATAGTTGTGTATTTTGGATTGGTTGTTACAATTACAGTAGGCTCGATAAAGTATCCTTTACTTTTGTCGTAACCACCACCAACAATAATTTCAGCATCGGCATCGGCTTTGGCCTGGTCGATGTATTTTGCTAATTTGTCAAAAGAACCTTCATGAATTACTGCAGTAATGAAGTTGTTTAAATCTTCAGGAGAACCCATTTTAAAGGATTTTACATCTTCTATTACAAGGTCTTTCACTTCGCTCCAGATGTTGCTAGGGATGTATGCTCTTGAAGCTGCACTACATTTTTGTCCCTGGAATTCGAAAGCACCACGAACTATTGCAGTAGCAACCTGTTTAGGAATTGCAGATTTATGAGCAACAATAAAGTCTTTTCCTCCAGTCTCACCTACAATTCTAGGGTAGGTTTTGTAGTTGTGGATATTGTTACCGATTTTTTTCCATAATTCTTTAAATACAAAGGTAGAACCTGTAAAGTGTAATCCTGAGAAATCCGGGCTAGCCATTACAACATCTGTAATCATAGCAGCATCTCCAAATACAACGTTAATTACACCATCTGGAACTCCAGCTTCCTTAAATACATCCATGATAATTTTGGCAGAGAAAACCTGACTGTCGCTAGGTTTCCAAACAACTACATTCCCCATTAAAGCCATACAAGCTGGTAAATTTCCGGCAATGGCAGTAAAGTTAAATGGAGTAACGGCATAGGTAAAACCTTCTAATGGACGGTATTCAATTTTATTCCAGGCATCGCTTGAACTTTCTGGTTGTTCGTGGTAGATGTCTGTCATATACTGTACATTGAATCTTAAGAAGTCTATAAGCTCACAAGCTGAATCTATTTCTGCCTGATGTACTGTTTTAGACTGCGCAATCATAGTTGCGGCATTTATTTTGGCTCTGTATGGTCCTTGAATAAGTTCTGCAGCTTTTAAGAAGATGCCAGCTCTGTGTTCCCATGGCATTTGCGACCAGGTTTTTCTTGCTTCTAGCGCGGTGGCAATAGCGTCTTCTACATGAGATTTTTCAGCTAAATGGTATTGACCTACAATATGTTTGTGGTCGTGTGGAGGCGACATGGTTCTGGTGTTTCCTGTTTTTACATCCTTACCATTAATATATAAAGGTACATCTACTTTGCTATTAAAAAGTTCTTTGTAAGCGGCTAATACAGCTTCGCGTTCCGGAGTTCCGGGAGCATAGCTTTTTACCGGCTCATTAATGGCAACTGGGGTGTTAAAAAATCCTTTTCCCATATTTATAATTTTTACAGAGTTTATTTAATTAGGCCCAAATGTACAATTTTTATCTTGCTTGCCGGATTTTCGATGTACTAAAAAGGCGTTAAAATGGTGGTGAGAATTAATCTTTTAGAAAGACAAAGTTCGTTTTGGAAGTTGATTGTAAAAAGTGCTGTGCTTTTGGCTTAATTTATAGCAAAAGGGGCACTTAATTTAAAGGTCGGAATGAATACCTTGAATTTTTGTGTATTGTTCAGGTTTATCATATTGTAAAACCCATGCATGGCGCCAAAAGGTGAGGTTAATAGACAACCCGATTTATAGGAATGTGATTCTCCAGGTTTTAAAACAGGTTTGTTACCAATAACACCTTCTCCGGAAACAATTTCAACATTATTTAGCGCATCAAGAATGGTCCAGTGTCGTGCATTAAGCTGCACGGCATCTTTGCTCTGGTTTTCAATTGTAACCTGATATTCGAAAGCGTATTGTATTTTATAGTTTTTATAAAATGTGCCTTCGAAATTAGTTTCAACCGAAATTTTTATGCCTTTTGTTACTTGTTGAACCATGTTATCTTATTGATAAATAGAGATTTTGAATACAAAAATAATAAAATTAATTTTTAAAAATTGTTAAAGCAAATGGTATGCCATAAAAATATGTACTAATTTGAGATATTTACCGAACTCGCTTCACCTAATCCAATTATTTTATCGTAACGCCCTCCTAATTCGCGGTAGTAGACTATTACTTTATAATCATTTTCTGTTTGGTAAAAATTGCCTCCGATTTCGCCTTCGTCTACTTGGTTAGATTCATCTTTGGTTACAAATTTGTAGTTGTAGAATCCCTGTTTTAGTAGTAGTGTGCCTTCATAAATACCCTTGTTCTGGTTGTAAGTCATTTTAGTTTCGTTGTTGACTTCATAATTGTTGAAATTACCAAAAACATGAACGCTCTTGTTTAGTGGGAATTCATTGGAGGCTAAAGAAAAGTGAACATAAGTATAGTCAGCCTCTATATTCGGGTCGGTGCCATTTATGGTGTTAATTACGAAGTTTCCGTTAATATCAGGGTTGTAGGTGTAAGGTCTGTGTTTTCTGACTTCATTCGTGTATAAGTAGGAGTGGTAAATATCCTGAAGGTCGACAAAGTTTACCCCAGTGTTGGCCACTCGTACATCTTTATTTTCGAAATAGAAATATTCGTTACCTGCCCAAAAACTGGTCTCATTGGTGTATTTGTAAGTTAAAGTGTTTCCCATGGTGTACATGGGTTCAATGTTGTTGATCGATGATTTTAGATTGTTATTTTGAATGATACTTGTTTTTACAGTTTGTTTAGGGTTTGTGAACTGGATGTTGTTTGAGTTAATTGTAATGTCGACGGTTTGTTTTTCGTTTACAAAGGTTACATCTCTAGAGCGCTTAATACTCACTCCTACATTAGCGCCTCCTTCGTTAATCATAAATTTTCTTGAAAACATAAGTTCATCGTCTTCGTTGTATACGAAAATCATGTAATTGCCCGAAACTTTAAGTTGTCTTACCTGATCGTTAGGAATGGTAAGCATGTAATGTGAAAATATTTGAAAAGTGTTATAAGAATTTTCGTAGTTTACTATGCGTTGTTTGTCAAAGCCATCTATATATTCTTGTCGCATTAAACTGGAAGGTGTCCAGTCGTAATTAAAATGTTTTATAGTGTAATAAAAATCGGCTTCATTTCCATTTAAAACATCAAATTCTAAAGTGAGAGGTTCGCCCAGGTTTAGTATAGGGAGCATGCTTACATCTGTATTTCCTTTAAAGGTTATGGTTTTAATATCTAAAGGAGGTGTGGTTTCTGATGCAACCTGGCTGAATGCGAAGAGGTTGAATAAAAAAACAAATGGAATTAGGAATTGTGAAATACGCATGAAATAAGTTTTACAGGGGTAAAGATAATTAAAATAAAAAGTAAGAGAAGTCTTGTTATTTAGAACAGATATAAATAATTTTCCTTTGTAGGAAATTCAAAGAAAATTATCTTTTTATTCGTAAATTTGCGTCGATTTTTGAGTCTTTTTTAAGGCCTTAAATTGGTATAACTATTATTAATAAATAGATATTTAAATATGTCAAACGACATTAAGATTACAAAAGGTCTAGATATTAAACTTAAGGGTGAGGCAGAAAAGGCTTTAGAGAATGCTGTTGTGAGCAATTCTTACACCATTAGACCAGAAGATTTCCACGGTGTTATTCCTAAGTTAGTTGCGAGAGTTGGTGATAGAGTAAAGGCTGGAAGTCCGGTGTTTTACGATAAAGCGAACGAGTCGGTTCAGTTTGTTTCTCCGGTTTCGGGAGAAATTGTTGAAATTGTACGTGGTGAAAAGCGTAGAATTTTAGCGATTAAGATTCAGGCTGATAAGGAGCAGGTAATTCAGGAAAACGAAAAAATCAATGTTCAATCTGCAGATGCAGAAGCCATAAAAGCTTATTTGTTAGCTTCAGGATGTTGGCCATTTATTAAACAAAGGCCATACGATATTATTGCTAATCCGGGAAAATCGCCAAAAGCGATTTTTGTTTCAGGTTACAATAGTGCGCCTTTAGCGGCAGATTTAGATTTTGTTTTACAAGGCAAAGAAGCAGAATTACAGGCGGCTATTACAGCTTTAGCGAAGTTAACTTCTGGTAAAGTGCATGTGTCTGTTAAAAATGGTGCAAGCTCTCCATTGGCAGGACTAAACGGAGTGGCTTTACACCAGGTTTCTGGCCCGCATCCGGTTGGAAATGTCGGAACTCAGATTAACAAGATTGACCCTGTAAATAAAGGGGAAGTGGTTTGGACTATTAATGCACAAGACCTGGTAATTATTGGAGAAACCCTTTTAACAGGTAAATTTAATGCTGAGCGTATTGTGGCTTTAGCAGGATCGTCTGTTAAAAAACCAAGATACTTCAAGACTAAAATAGGAGCAGAAGTAGCGACTATGATTTATGATAATGGCGTGGAAGAAGGAGGTAATGATCGTATTATTTCTGGTAATGTCTTGTCAGGGAAACAAATAAAGCCAGATGGTAATTTAGATTATTACAGTAACTTAATTACAGTAATTCCTGAAGGTAATGATTATGAGTTTTTCGGGTGGACAGCGCCTGTATTTAACAAGGTGTCTACTTCGAGAGCATTAACTTTCTCTTGGTTAAATCCGAATAAAAAATACAGTTTAAATACCAATACTAACGGAGAGCACAGAGCTTTCGTAGTAACTGGAAATTACGAGCAGGTATTTCCTTTAGATATTTACCCAATGCAGATTTTAAAATCATGTATGTATAATGATTTAGATGAAATGGAAGCACTTGGTATGTATGAAGTTGCTCCGGAAGATTTTGCATTAACAGAATTTGTATGTGTATCTAAACAGCCTCATCAGGAAATAATTAGAAAAGGTTTAGATGTAATGATTAAAGAAATAGGGTAATCATGGGTTTAAAAAGTAATTTACATAATTTAAAAGAAAAGTATAAAGGCACCAAGATGGCGCCGGCGTTTAATGCATTGCATACGTTTTTATACTTGCCAAATGAGACGACTCATAACGGTACTCATATTAAAGCTGCAGACGATTTAAAACGTACAATGAACACGGTAATCATGGCTATGATTCCATGTTTGATTTTCGGTATGTTTAATGCAGGTTATCAGCATCATGTAGCATTAGGAGAAACGGTTAATTTTTTATCGTGGGACTCTTTTTACATCGGATTAATTAAGGTATTACCTTTACTAATCGTGTCTTATGGTGTTGGTTTAGGGATAGAGTTTTTATTCGCCATTATTAAGAAACACGAAGTGGAAGAAGGATACCTTGTAACAGGTATGTTAGTGCCTCTTATTGTACCAATCGATATTCCGTTATGGATGTTAGCCGTAGCAGTAGCTTTTGGTGTTGTAATAGGAAAAGAAGTGTTTGGTGGTACAGGAATGAATATTCTTAACCCTGCTTTAACAATTCGTGCCTTTTTATTCTTCGCATATCCAACGTGGATGTCGGGAGATAAAGTTTGGGTTCACGGTGCAGTTGAGAATGCGAAACAATTGGCTGCAGGTGCTAATGTAGATGCCATTTCTGGAGAAACTATTTTAGGTAGTCTTGCTCAAGGGCATGACATTCACTATTCTGTTAGCGATATGTTCTTTGGTTTTATTCCGGGATCAGTAGGAGAAACATCTACATTCCTTATTTTATTGGGTGGGTTATTCTTAATCTTTACTAAAATAGGAAGCTGGAGAATCATGTTATCATCTGTTTTAGGTGCTCTAGTAATGGGCTTAATTTTTAACGGTGTGGCATCATCAGGATGGATTACTGAAAGCAGTAAATTCTATACTTTAATGAATACTGAGTTCTGGCATCACTTATTAATTGGTGGATTTGCTTTTGGTACAGTGTATATGGCAACAGATCCTGTAACGGCGTCTCAAACCAATAAAGGAAAATGGATTTACGGATTCTTAATCGGTTTCTTATCTATTATGATTCGTGTCTTCAATCCGGCTTATCCTGAAGGTGTAATGTTAGCAATTTTATTAATGAACGTATTTGCTCCAACAATCGATCACTATGTAGTGCAGGGTAACGTTAAGAAAAGAATGAAACGTTTAAAAGTTAAAACGGCATAACAATGGAAAACAGAACAGACAAAAATTCATACACCATTATATTTGCTATCGTAATGGTACTAATTGTAGGTGCGTTATTAGCCTTTACAGCGTCTTCATTAAAACCAAGAATAGCAGAAAACCAACGTATAGAAAAACAACAGAATATTCTTTACGCTATGGGGGTTAACGATAATGATGAAGGTAGTGCCGTTTTCGTATCTACGGCAGATGCTCCTGAATTGTTTAATAAATACATCACAAAGCAAATTGTTGTATTAGACGGAAAAACTACAGAGGATGCTGAAGCTTATTTAATAGATATTAAAAAGGAAAAGGCGGCTGCTGGAAGTGATGCTTCAAAAAGAAGATTACCAATTTTTATTGGAGAAAAAGACGGAGAAACGTATTATGTAATTCCAATTTACGGAAAAGGACTTTGGGATGCTATCTGGGGTTATGTTTCTGTAGATAAGGATATGGTAATCCAAGGTGCTTATTTCGACCATAAAGGAGAAACGCCTGGTTTAGGTGCTAATATTAAAGAACGTTTCTTTATGGATGATTTTATTGGTGAGCACTTATTAGATGCAAACGGAAACTTTAAAGGAGTTGAAGTAGCTAAAGGTAATGCAGATCCTACCAATCAGGATAAAACAGATAACGAGGTAGATGCTATCGCAGGAGCAACCATTACAGGTAACGGTGTTTCAGCAATGATTAAAAGCGATTTGAAGCTTTACAAACCTTATTTTGATAATTTAAAAAACAATTAATTTATGGGACTTTTATCAAAAAAAGACACAAAGTTAATCACCGATCCGTTAGCAGATAATAACCCGATTACCATTCAGGTGTTAGGTATTTGTTCAGCTTTGGCAATTACAGCGCAGTTAAAAGCGTCTATTGTAATGGCTATATCGGTAATGGCGGTGTTAGGCATAGGAAACGTAGTAATTTCTTTATTAAGAAATGTAATTCCTTCAAAAATTAGAATTATAGTACAGTTAGTTGTAGTAGCAGCTTTGGTAATTATAGTAGACCAGGTGTTAAAAGCCTTCTCATACGAGTTAAGTAAAACTTTATCTGTATTCGTAGGGTTAATTATTACAAACTGTATCATTATGGGGCGTTTCGAAGCCTTTGCTTTAGGTAACGGACCTTGGAGATCTTTCCTTGATGGTATTGGTAACGCAGCTGGTTATGGTTTAATTCTTATAATTGTTGGTTTCTTTAGAGAGTTATTAGGTTCTGGTACATTATTAGGATTTAAAGTATTAGGAGACCCAATCGAGAAGACCGGACTTTATGCTATAGGATACGAAAATAACGGATTCATGTTATTGTCGCCTATGGCCTTAATTGTTGTGGGTATAATTATCTGGGTACAACGTTCTAGAAACAAAGCATTAATCGAAGATCATTAAAATAGTAATGAGATTTTAGATGTGATGTGTTAGACTTTTAAAATATTCACTTCTCAATGCTCACTACTTAATACTAAGACATATGGAACATATAGAATTATTTTTTAAATCAATATTTATAGATAACATGGTATTTGCCACCTTCCTTGGAATGTGTTCTTACCTGGCCGTATCTAAAAAAGTATCTACAGCGGTTGGTTTAGGTGCTGCAGTAATCTTCGTTCTTGCAGTAACGGTACCTGTAAACTGGTTATTAGATCAATATATTTTACAACCTGGAGCTTTAAAATGGTTAGGTGCAGAGTATGCCGACTACGACTTAAGTTTCTTATCCTTTATTTTATTTATTGCCACCATTGCAACTATGGTACAGTTAGTAGAAATTGTAGTTGAGAAATTTTCACCATCGTTATATAACTCTCTTGGTATTTTCTTACCGCTTATTGCCGTAAACTGTGCAATTTTAGGGGGATCATTATTCATGCAGTCTCGTGAAATTCCAACTATTGGTTTAGCAACAACTTATGGTATAGGTTCAGGAATAGGTTGGTTTTTAGCAATTTTAGCTATTGCTGCAATTCGCGAAAAAATCAGATATTCTAACGTACCACCTGCATTAAGAGGTCTAGGAATTACTTTTATTATTACTGGGTTAATGGCTATCGGGTTTATGAGCTTTGGTGGTATGTTAACCGGAGGTGATGATGAAGGAGCTAAAGAAGAAAAAACGGTACATGTAGAAACTCCAAAAGCTGAAAAAGCTAGCGAGTTAGCCGATAATACTAAAGAAATCAACTAAGATATCATGACGATTTTAGCAGCAACTACAACAGGAACCATCGTAGCAACAGTAGCAGCCTTTTTGGTTATTACACTAGTTTTAGTGTCTTTATTGCTATTTGTTAAGCAAAAATTATCACCATCCGGTCCTGTTAAAATTAAGATTAATGGTGAAAAGGAAATTGAAGTAAGTTCTGGAGGTAGTTTATTATCTACTTTAGGAAATTCAAAAATATTCTTACCATCAGCTTGTGGTGGTGGTGGTACATGTATTCAGTGTGAATGTCATGTATTATCTGGAGGAGGTGAAGCTTTACCAACAGAAACACCTCACTTTACAAGAAAGGAATTACAACACGGAGCACGTTTAGCTTGTCAGGTAAAAGTTAAGCAGGATATGGAAATTACCATTCCGGAAGAAGTGTTTGGTATTAAAAAGTGGGAAGCAACTGTAGTTCGTAACTATAACGTAGCCTCGTTTATTAAGGAGTTCGTTGTGGAAATTCCTGAGGATATGAATTACAAAGCAGGTGGATATATTCAGATTGAAATTCCAGAATGTGAAATTAAATATTCTGATATTGATATTACAGCGCACCCAGAGGAGCACGAAACTCCAGATAAGTTTAAGGACGAATGGGATAAATTTAATTTATGGCCATTAGTAATGAAAAACACAGAGTTGGTAGAGCGTGCGTACTCTATGGCTTCTTACCCTGCAGAAGGGCGTGAAATTATGCTTAACGTGCGTATTGCTACGCCACCATGGGATAGAAATAAAAACGGATGGATGGATGTAAACCCTGGTGTTGCTTCATCTTATATTTTCTCAAGAAAGAAAGGGGATAAAGTTACTATTTCTGGACCTTACGGAGAGTTCTTTATCAACGAATCTGATGCTGAAATGCTTTATGTAGGTGGTGGAGCTGGTATGGCGCCAATGCGTTCGCACTTATACCACTTATTCAAAACCTTAAAAACAGGTCGTAAAGTAACGTATTGGTATGGTGGTCGTTCTAAACGTGAATTATTCTATTTAGAGCACTTCTACGAATTAGAAAGAGAATTCCCTAATTTCCGTTTCTTCTTAGCGCTTTCTGAGCCTTTACCAGAAGATAACTGGAAAGTTAAAGCTGATATTGATGCGCCTGGAGATGGTTTCGTAGGTTTCATTCACAACTGTGTTATCGATAACTATTTAAGTAAACATGACGCACCAGAAGATATCGAATTATATTTCTGTGGACCTCCATTAATGAACAAAGCGGTTCAGAAAATGGGTGAGGATTTCGGTTTACCGGATGAGAACATCAGATTTGACGACTTCGGAGGATAATATTTTCCTAAATATATTTAGAAAAACCCAACAATATAATTGTTGGGTTTTTTTGTTGTTGGTTAAGAATAGCTTTTTCTGTGATGACATGTTGTTATGTTTTTAATCTGATTTTAGGCTTATTCATAAAATTATAGGAACATTAGTTTATAGGTATTTAATCTTTTCCTAGTCTTTTAAATAGTGAGTTGGTTTGCAGTACAAAACATATGTATCTACATTTTCGTGGTCATAAAACTTGTCTTTTTAATTTCTGCATTCTTAAAATGATTGCAAGTAAAAACTTACAAAATTGCTATTCAATGGATTTTCTTCATGTAAATAATTTCTGATATAAGTCTATCTTTGATTCATTAAAAATTTAACTTATACCAACAATTATGAAAAAACTTTTATTACTATGTTCTCTGTTAGTGGGAACATCTGCCCTAATCTCTTGTAGCAGTGATGATGATTCTTCGGAAGATAAAATACCTGTTGCTAATCCCATTACTTTATCTGTTGATGTTACAAGTATCGATAAGGGAGGTTCTGTTACTTTTACCGTAATGAACGACCTTGAAGAAAATGTAACAACTAGTTCTACTTATTTTATCGATGGTCAGGAGATTTCTCAGGTTTTTACTCCTTCCGAAGCTGGTTCGTATACCATTCACGCTACAAACGATAATTTAATTAGTAATACTGTTACTGTAGAGGTGAATGCAGTGCAAGAAGAGAATTCAATCTTTTTCAAAGAAGAAAATTATAAATTAGAAAATTCATTATTGGCTTACTATGGTAATGTAGATGCTGTTGATGATGGCGTTGAAGAAAATACTCATGGATATTGGGTAGTAGCGGCAGGAAATGGTGATTTCAACACTACAGATTCTACAGACTATATTTATTCTATTTTATTAACTGATATTACTTCGGAAGGCGAAGCTTATTTGCCTAGTAGTGCAGACAATACTTATTATTATGCTTTAGCATTATTAACTTTAGATGGGGTAAATATTGTAGAAAATGGTACTACTGAAGAAGATATAACTTTCGCAATCAATGCAGACTTCTCTGAAACTGCCGATTTCACTTATAGTGCTTCTATAATCAACGGTACCCCAATTGCTATTGATTACACAGGTACTTATTTAGGTTATGCAGATTTGACTACAAGCGATCGACCTTCAGGAGTTACGAGTCTTTCTGATATGAATCTTAAAATCGATTCTTCTGTATTAAAGGGGTTATTAAGAAAATAAAAGTTAATTATTTTAGAATTAGTAGAGGCTGTCCGTGAAGACAGCCTTTTTTATGCGTTAAAATATTTTGATTATCGAATTTAAAATGCCAAATTTATAAGGTTCAACCTAAGTGTTTTATGTCAGATAGAATTACGAGGTTTTTAATACGTGTTATATGTTATTCAACTCCCTGGATTTCGCCGTTTTTCTGCCTATCGTATTTGTGTTATACTGGTTTGTAACTAATAGGAGTTTAAAATTTCAAAATCTCCTTATTCTTGGTGCAAGTTATTTTTTTTACGCGTGTTGGGATTATCGCTTTTTAGCACTTATTCTATTTAGTACTATAGTAGATTTTACTGTAGGTTTAGCATTGGCTAAAGAGAATAATATAAGAACCCGAAAAATTTTACTATTAACCAGTGTTATAATTAACCTTGGATTCTTGGGGTTCTTTAAGTATTACAATTTCTTTTTAGGCAATTTTATAGATGCATTTTCTTTCTTTGGGCAAAAAATAAATGTTGGTTTACTTCATATCATCCTTCCAGTCGGGATAAGTTTTTATACCTTTCAAACGTTAAGCTATACTATTGATATCTACCGGAAGCAATTAGAGCCAACAAAAAACTTTATTGTATTTGCTTCCTTTGTTGCTTTTTTTCCACAATTAGTTGCGGGGCCAATCGAGCGAGCGTCTCATTTATTGCCTCAGTTTTATAAAAAGAGGGAGTTCAACTATAGTCTGGCAGTTGATGGTATGCAGCAAATACTTTGGGGCTTATTCAAAAAAGTGGTTATAGCAGATGGCTCTGCTTCAATAGTCAATGAGATATTTAATAATTATCACGATTATTCCGGTAGTACTATTGTACTTGGAGTAATATTTTTCAATTTTCAACTTTATGGTGACTTTGCAGGGTATTCTGATATCGCTATAGGAGTGTCCAGGTTATTTGGATTTGATTTAAAACGAAATTTTGCGTTTCCTTATTTTGCCAGAGATATTGCCGAGTTTTACAGGAGATGGCATATCTCGTTAACCACATGGTTCAGGGATTATTTATATATACCGCTTGGAGGTTCTCGGGTAGGTTTAGCAAAGCGTATTAGAAATGTATTTATAATTTATATTGTTAGTGGCTTTTGGCATGGCGCCAACTGGACGTTTATAGTTTGGGGGGCACTGAATGCTATTTATTATCTCCCCTTAATGATTTTTAATATAAACAGATCTAATCTTGACATAGTAGCCAAGGGGAAATTATTACCCGGAATAAAAGATGTTAGCTTAATCATGATAACTTTTGCTTTAACGGGGCTGTCCAGAATCTTCTTTAGGTCAGATAACATCCAGCAGGCTTTAACGATGTTAAGTTCTATCTTTAACTTTTCACTTTTTAAAATGCCTTATTTTCCTGGTATGGGATTGAAAATGGGATTGATGGTTATGGTTGTTGTATACTTTACTATAGAATGGATTGGGAGAGAACAGGATTTTGGGTTGCAGATTATTAGAAAAGTGAATTATCGCCCAGTACGTTGGGCCAGCTTTTTATTAATTGCGTTATCGATATTTTACTACTCAATAACCATCGACGGGCAACAGTTTATTTATTTCCAATTTTAAGAGCTATGAAAGTATTTCTAAAAAAAACTATATTGATTTTGCTCTTGGGCTACAGTATCATTTTTATGCTTAATTATGCTTTATATAAACATTATACAAATACGATTGCATGGAAATTGGATAATATAGATGAAGCTACCGCATCGAATACAGAAGTTATTTTTGCAGGAAGTTCCAGATGCTGGTATCATTTCGATCCTGAATTATTCAAAGCGAATTTTAATTTGAATGGTATCAATATGGGATTGCGAGGCTACCCGCAAATTGAGGTCGCTTTTTACAGATTGAAAACTTATATAAATGAAACTAAGAAAGCTCCTAAATTTGTGATTTTGGCTTTCGATGCTCGTACTAAAGTAGATCCGGAATCTTATAAAACATATCTGGATAGAAAAAATAGATTCAGTATTAATTCAACAATTCCATTCAATAAGAATGCATCTTTCAATAAGGAAAGTTCTAATGCTTTGTTAGAGCGTGTTGTTCCTTTATATGGGTTTTTGAAGTATGAGAATTTAGATGATTATATCGATTTGGATAAAAATCCTTACGCCAGAGTTGGGTACGGAAAGGTGGAAGGTGATGGTTTTAATTTACAACGCGGTATGAATCTGGATGAAGGCTGGGATGTGTATTATAAAGACCATCAAAAATTCAATCAAATCCACACGGCACTTAAGGATTTTAATGAATACTGTAAAGCAAAAAATATTAAATTAATTTGTGTGGGAACTCCTGTTTATAAAGATATCTATGACCCTAAATCTTTCGAGGTTTCACGGGAAATCTGCGAAGAATTAAATATTGATTATATTGATGCTAATATTGAATCTATACGAAATGAAAAGTCGAATTTTTTCGACCCTATTCACTTAAACTTTAAAGGGGTTTCTAAGTTAAGTACATATTTATCTCATAATAAATCATTCACTGCTTTGTTGTCAAAATCATAAGGAGCCATGAAACTCATATTGAAATAGTCGGGAACAATCCATAACGTCTGGGATACCATCAAATAAACATAATAGTGAGACCACTGCACTTAAGCCTTTAAATAAATTATCTTTGCTTAAAGGACTTTTTGGTTTTCTGTTTTTATGGTGTAAAGGGACTGTGTAACCACAGGCTTTTAAAAATTCAGCTTCAATTTGTAGTAGCTCTAAAGGCGTGTATCCGTTAAAACGTCGCCCTAAGTTTTGATGGACCTGTCCTAAATAATTTAGTTTTGTTGTGCCATGACTGTCAGATAAGTATTTCCAGGAGTCTGTTCGGTCTAAAATATTTCCCACTGCACAACTTTTACAACATTCCGGATGTAAGCTGTTATCGTGAAATGCTGTGTATAATTTCTGGATAGCCGTATTAAATCGCGATGTTGTTTTCATTTTTACTAAAATTTTTATTGTCATTAAGTTACGAAAATTTTATTTGTGATTTCAATTTTTAGTTTTAGAGCAGCTAAAGTGTTAATTTTGCAGCATGAGTAAAGCACTTACAAAACAGGAGTTACACAACCTTGCCATGAATCATGTGGGCAAGGATTTAGAACAACGCGGATTTGAATTCGTAGCAGTTAACAGCAAATTAAAACGGCATCCTCAGTTTGTTTGTATCGATAAAAACAGTCAGTATTTTTTCGTAGTAGTACGCGCTGTTATATTGCCGGAAAATCCTAATAATTACGATGTGGTCTGGATGGAAAGTTTTAAAGCGCATGCGCGGTCTAAAAACGCTAAGGTCTTGTATGCAGGTGTGGGGCTTGGTAATCCTAATGGCGAAGATTTGCCTGTTTATTTAAACGAAGAATATTTATTAGAATACAATGGTATTCAGGTTATAGAAACACATCTGAATTAATATGAAGTATTTAAGTTTTTTACTGGGGCTTATACTGTTTGCCGGATGTAGTGATGCATCAAAAAATGTAAAATTATCAGGTCCTGTATTCGGAACCTCGTATTCTGTTCAGTATTATTCAGGGAAAGATGTGAATTACCAGGTACAGTTTGATAGTTTGTTCGCAGTCATAAATAAATCCATGTCCACTTATATTCCGGATTCTGATATTTCGAAATTAAACAGGAATGAATCCGATAGTATAGATAATCATTTTATAGCGGTATTCGATAATTCTATAACCATTTACAAAGCCACAGAAGGCGCATTCGATCCTACCATTGGTGTTTTGGTTAATGCATGGGACTTTGGCCCGGAAAAGGAAATTATCGGCTTAGATAGTCTTAAAATTGATAGTTTGATGCTAAGTGTAGGACTGGATAAAGTGCAGCGTCATGGAAGTCGTATTGTAAAGGCTGATGCGAATACCTTTTTAGATTTTAATGCTATCGCCAAGGGCTATGGAGTAGATGTAATTGCCGATTTTCTGGAAAGTCAGGGAGTGGTCGATTATCTTGTAGAAATTGGCGGTGAGATTAGAACAGGCGGAATCAATAAGGAGAAGCAATCTGCATGGAAAGTAGGGGTCGAGATGCCGCATTTTGATGGTACGCAATCTATTTTAAAGGCTATAGAACTTCATAATCGGGCGATGGCTACTTCCGGGACGTACAGGAAATTTAAAACAGATGAAGCGGGGAACAGGTATTCTCATATTATAGACACGAAAACGGGGTATCCAAGTAAAACGAATTTATTGAGCATTTCGGTTATTGCCGATAAGTGCATGACGGCAGATGCTTATGCTACGGCGTTTAAGGCTATGGGGATAGATGGGGTAAAACAGTTTTTAACGCGACACCCGGAATTGCAGGTGTTTTTAATATTTGAAAATTCAAATCAGGAATTGGAAACCTTAGGTTTAAACGGATTTCCGGAATAATAAGGGTTTTAAATAAAATGTAGTATTAGGAGTATCCATCCGGCTACAAATAATAAGCCCCCAACAGGAGTAACCGGTCCTAGAATTTTTAATTTATTACCTTTCATGTCCGAAAGGATTAAACCGTAAATGCTGAATGAAAATAACATGATACCTATAGTGAAACACCAAAAAATAGCAGCAGGTAGAGCTAAGTTTGTATTCAAGCCTAAGGCAAGTAATACTATGGCGTGATACATTTGATACCGTACCCCAACTTCAAAGCTATGCTGCTGATCCGGAGTTAATACCTTTTTTAATGCATGTGCACCAAATGCACCCAGAATTACTGAAAACAATCCGAAAAAAGCGCCGGTAAGTATAAAAGTTGATGGATTCATAGTTTCTTATTTTTATTTACGAACAACCGGAATAATTTCACCTTTAGCCAGACAAAAGCGTTCGATATCAGCTTCGGAAAATGTTGCAGTATAATCTACTTCTTCAACTTTAAATCCGATACTTCTGAGCTTATTAAAATAATCGCGACCATAAACACGAACATGGTCGTATTGCCCGAATATTTTTGCGCGTTCGGCTTTGTCTGTAATCGTATCGTCTTCAAAAGTTGTTTCTCGGTTTAAATCCTGAGGAATCTGGAAGATGCCCATACCTCCCGGTTTCATAACCCGAAATAATTCCTGCATGGCTTTGGTGTCATCCGGAATATGTTCCAGGACATGGTTACACAGAATAACGTCAAAACTATCATCTGCAAAAGGAAGATTACAAATGTCGGCTTTAACATCAGCTATCGGCGATACTAAATCGGTAGTGGTGTAGTCCAGATTTTTTAAGGCTTTAAAACGCTTTAAAAAACATTGTTCAGGAGCAAAATGCAATACTTTTTTCGGAGCTGTAAAAAAGTTTGTTTCCTGTTTTAAATACAGCCATAACAATCTGTGGCGCTCTAAAGATAAGGTCGAAGGCGATAAGACATTATTGCGTTGTCTCCCGTAACCATAAGGTAAAAAGGTTTTAAAACGTTTACCGTCTATAGGATCTGTAAAGGTATCACCTTTTAAAGCAGCAGCCAGTAACGGGCGTACCCAATAACTAAGCCTGATGAGTAATGGTCTTGGAACCGTATTTAATACAAGTTTGAAGGCTTTTTTCATTACAGCACTAAAGCAGTCTGGCGAAATTCGTCCTCTTCTGTGGTTTCTATACCTAAAGCCTGATTAATATAAGCAAAGGTTGATAGTAATTCCGGTTTACCATCTACAAGAGCGACATCGTGTTCAAAGTGAGCACTTGGTTTATTGTCTAAAGTAGTAATGGTCCAGCCGTCTCGGTGTTGTTTAATGCGTTGTGTTCCTAAATTTATCATGGGTTCGATGGCGACTACCATACCTTCTATAAATTTTTTACCACGTCCGCGTTTACCGTAATTAGGCATTTCAGGATCTTCGTGCATTTTTCTTCCCAATCCGTGACCTACCAGTTCGCGAACTACTCCGTATCCATGGGCTTCGCAGTAATTTTGAATGGCATAACCAACATCTCCTACACGGTTGCCAAGTTTAAATTCACGTATTCCCACGTAAAGTGATTCACGGGTAACATCTAATAATTTTTGAACCTCCGGAGCAATTTCTCCTACAGCAAAAGTATAAGCGTGGTCGCCGTAAAAGTCATTTTTTAATGCGCCACAGTCTATAGAAATAATATCGCCTTCCTGTAAAGGTGTATTATTAGGAATACCATGTACTACCTGAGCATTGGGGCTCATACATAGTGTGTTCGGGAAATCGTAAAGACCTAAAAAACCAGGAATAGCGCCGTGGTCTCTTATACAGGTTTCAGCAATTTTATCAAGCTCTAAAGTGGTAACTCCGGGTTTAACGGCTTTGGCTAATTCACCTAAAGTTTTAGATACAATTAGAGCACTTTCGCGCATTAATTCAATTTCTTCTCTTGTTTTTACTATAACCATGATTCAAAAAATAAGGGCAAAGATACTTAAAATATATTAGGAGCACAGGATTAGCCCTCGTTTTAATAAGGCTTTAAGACTTTGAGCGGATTGGTATTATTTGCCTTTTAAAAATGAAAAAAGACCTTTCTTCTTAGGTTCTGCTAATGGCGACTGGTTGTTGTTAGATAGTAACTGATAGATTTCTCCCCAGCCATAGAATCCGCCAACATTACGATCGTCTATAAAAATATCGGCATTTATTTTCCTGCTTTTCGCAGGATCGAAAACTTCTTCCGGGAAACTGGCATTTACGGCGTAAAATTCTATGCCGTTTTCTTTGCAGAATGCTACAGCCTCATCTAAGGTTTTGCCGCATCTGTAGGTCCATAGAATCAGGCGATGACCATCTTTTTGTAAGCGCTTAAGGGTTTCGAAAGCAAAGGTTTTAGCTTTGCCGACTCTTGGGTAAGCGTCTTCAACTATGGTGCCATCAAAATCTACTGCAATTATTAATTTATCCTGAAATATCATGTAATAAAGTCCTTCTAGTTTTGGGTATTCTTAAAAGTAATAAAACCTTCGGCAAAGAAACTGCCGAAGGTTTTAATTTACAAATTTTTTATGACTTCAGTTTTTGATATAAACTGAAACCAGAATTTAATCTATAAGTGAGTGTCTGGTCATAGCTTCTGGCTGAGGGACACCTATTAATTTTAAAATTGTAGGAGCAACATCGCCTAAAACACCGTCATTTATTTGTTTTAAGTCTTTATCGATTAAAATAATAGGCACTGGGTTTGTAGTGTGTGCCGTATTTGGTGTGCCATCTGGGTTAATCATGGTCTCACAGTTTCCGTGGTCGGCAATAAGCAATGTCGTGTAACCGTGGTCTAAAGCGGTTGTTACGACATCTTTTACACAAACATCTACGGCTTCACAGGCTTTAATAGCGGCTTCCATAACACCAGTATGTCCTACCATGTCACCGTTGGCAAAGTTTAAACACACAAAGTCGGTTTCCTCTTTCTCTAATTCCGGGATTAACGCATCGCGCAGTTCGTAGGCACTCATTTCCGGTTTAAGGTCGTAAGTGGCTACTTTTGGCGAATTCTTTAAAATTCTGCTTTCACCTTTAAAAGGTTCTTCCTGTCCGCCAGAGAAGAAAAAGGTAACGTGCGGATATTTTTCGGTTTCAGCGATTCTGATTTGCTTTTTATCGTGTTTAGATAAAACCTCTCCCAGAGTTTCGGTTAAGTTGTCTTTATTGAAAACCACTTTAATTTTCTGGAAATTCTCGTCGTAGTTCGTCATGGTAACATAATACAAGTCCAGTTTATGCATGTTTTCTTCATGAAAATCGGTTTGAGAAAGTGCCTGAGTCAGTTCGCGACCTCTGTCAGTTCTAAAATTAAAGAATACGACCACATCGCCATCTTTAATTTTTGTTACAGGCTGTTGCTTGTCGTCGCACATAATAATAGGCTTGATAAACTCATCGGTAACCTCGTTCTCGTAACTCTTTTTAATGCTTTCCGTTGCATTGGTAGAATGTTCGCCTTCTCCTAAAACTACAGCATCGTAAGCCAGTTTTACACGTTCCCAGCGTTTATCTCTATCCATAGCATAATAACGTCCAGTAATAGAGGCTAACTGAGCCGGAGTATCTTTAATATGTTCTTCTAAAGTCGTTACAAATCCGAGTCCTGATTTAGGGTCTACATCACGGCCATCGGTAAAGGCATGTACAAAAACATCTTTAAGTCCGGCATCATCCGCTGCATCTAATAAACCCAGTAAGTGATTGATGTGAGAGTGTACACCACCATCGCTTAAAAGGCCTAAAAAGTGTACCGGCTTATTATTGGTTTTGGCATAATTAAAGGCGTCTACCAGCACTTGTTCTTGTCCTAAAGTTTTATTTTTAACAGCTAAGTTTATTTTAACCAGATCCTGATATACAATTCGACCGGCACCAAGATTCATGTGTCCTACTTCACTATTTCCCATCTGACCTTCAGGAAGTCCTACATGTAATCCGTCTGTGCGTAGTGAAGCATTAGGGTAAGCGGTATATAAAGCGTCAATAAATGGGGTTTCTGCATTATCAATTGCCGATACTTTTGGGTCTGGAGATTTTCCCCAACCATCAAGTATCATTAAAATAACTTTCTTGTTCATAATGTCGTTTTTATTATCACTGTAAAGATAAAAGTTTAAAATGGCTTTAGGGAATTTTTCGACTTACAAAATCCAAGTTTTTACGAAATCGTTATCACTGTTTTTCAAGTGTTTCATCCGCTTTTTTGTGGGGTTTGTTTTGATAAACGATTTGTTTAGAAATAGTTAAAAAAATGTTATAGAATGAAAATTACTGTAACAATTCAAAAAATGGCTCGTCTTTTTAATACAATCAAAAAAAATCAATCAATTAATTTAAAATCTTTCATCATGAAAAAATCAACAGTTATCATCGCAATCGCTTTAGGGTTTTTAACCACTTCAATTCAGGCAGCAAATGTATTTACAGATCCAAACACAGATAGTTTTGAAATTGGAATGACCAAAAGTGAAGTAAACTTATTATGTACCTCTATTGCTAAAGGCGATATTGACATCGTTAAAAAACTAATTGCTATGGGAGAAGATGTAAACGAAAGATCGAATGGTCTTACTCCTGCCATGTATGCCGCTCGTCATAACCGAGTGGAAATTCTTCAGCTTTTAATTGCAAACGGAGCAGATCTTGAAAAAAAATGTGCTAAGGGGCATACAGCTATAGAGTATGCAGAATCTACAAATGCTCTAGAAGCAAAAGCCCTTATCGAAAAAGTTTTAGCCATGAAATAAATTCATGCGTTTTATTTGAATTAGTCAAAGCAATACCGCCTAAAGTGTTTTAGGCGGTATTCTTTTTTATAAGAATTTAATTATCACTTGGAGGCATGTAGGCGGGCACCAGATTGTCGATAGGCTTTATACTTTTTAGATATTCGAAAATCGCTTCCAGATCGTCATCTGTTAATTTACTGAAATTTTGCCAGGGCATTGGAGGCATCAGCGGACGACTGTTTTCTAATCCTTTGTATTTGCCTTTGCGTAAGGCGAGTTTAAACTGTTTTAAGCTCCAGGAGCCAATTCCTGTTTCGTCTGGTGTTAGATTAGACGCAAAGGAGGTGCCCCATGGACCAACCGCTGCAGTTAATCCGGGGTTGAACAATAACCAGTTTCCTGTAAGTGATTCTTTTTTAAATTTAGGAAGAGAATCTGTGCTGGGGTGTCCCATAAGCCATTTATCCATATCGGGAACCGGACCCTGTTCGGTCATTTTTTTCGGGGTGTGGCAGTCGGCGCAACCAATGGTGTTTACCAGATAGTCTCCGCGTTTAATCAGTTCTGCTCGTGTTGGAGCTGGGGCCGATTCAGGGATGTTGGTTGTTTTTTTTGTGTCGCAACTCCAGAGTAGCATTAGAGAGGCGCAGGTTGCAAAAGCAATAGTTTTCATAAGGAATTATCTGTTTAAGGTTAGTTAATTCCATAAATCTAAGGCTTTTGTGTTGAAAATTAAATACTTGATTCTACTTATAGTTTGTCGGGGGAAAGCCGAAAACCTATAAGTCGTATTTAACTACATCGTATTAATTTGGTAACACAATGTGTTGTTTAGAATGACCAGAAACTGAATTAAGTATTGGCTAGTTTACGCCCATTGGGCCAATAACATTCATTGCCATTTCATAGTATACCATGCCTATAAATAGATTCACTATAAAAAACAAACAGGGAAAAATGGTCGATTTAAGTTTAATATTTCTGTTTAACAGGGTGTTGAATAAATGAACCAGAAAGGCGCTGTTAAAAATTAAGGCGGTTGAAATGAACAAAAGCCCTAAAATGGCAATTAAATTGTTTTTGGTAATAAGGAAAAGTAAAATTAAAAGCGAACTTAATACAAAAGTGAAAATTACAGATCGGATACTTTTCTTAACTAGTTTTCTTGCGGCGGTTGGATTGTTAGTGTGCATAGAACTTCCATAATTTAGGTTGGTTAACGAAAAAATTATTGATATTAGTAGCTAAGGTGAAGCAAATATAAAAATAAAGATTGTAAATAATCAAGCCGAAAAATGTTAAAGTTGTTATTTTAAATCGTTATAAATGTGTGTGTTACATTTGTTTTTAGAAGCTTATTATTCTGTTGTTGTCTAAGTGTTAAGTTTTTAGCATAAATTGAATTCGAGATGGACTTTTTTGAATTATTGATATATTTCTGATTTTTACTAAAAGCACAATTTTTTAATAGGTGTGTCACTCCTGGGCCTGGTTTTTTGCGTTTTATTTAGTGTAACCTGCTAATAACCATTAATCAATTGTCATGAAAACCAACCTTTCCTTTTATTTTCCAGTGTCATATTTGTACGGGATTGTCTTTACAAGCGCATTTCTTTTTAACTGAAAACCATAATGAAGTGGCATTATAAAGTTTTAGCGTGTGTTTATGCCATAACGAATAAGGAGATATGATACTATCTGGAAAAACCATACAGTATAATAGTGAAGAATTCAAAGCTGTCTTTGTGCGGCTCTATCCGCATATGTATTTATTAGCCTCGCGTTTGCTGGGATGCAATACAAAGGGGCGTGCTGTAGCCCAGCAGGTGTTTATTAGTTTATGGGAGCAGGAGACTCAGGAATTTCATAATGAATCAGCATTACAGGCTTTTTTGTACGATCTGGTTAGAAAAAGTTGTAAAAACAGGTGGTATTCGTAAACTTTTTTAAAAAAGTTGAATTTTCAATAATTTTCAGTGATTGCTTAGTTGTATTGAAGATGCTGTAAAAAGTATGGTTAAAAACACGTGTTGATTGTTTATTTTGTAGCTTAAGTAGTGTTGTAGTGTTGGTTTTTTAACAATTTTATTACATTTTATTTAAATTTCTTTAAGATTTCTGTCACCCACTTCAAAAAATCGTGCGTCCTTTTTATATACAACTCAAAAGGGTTGTTAAAACAATAAAAAACCAATACTAATTAATCAAATCGAAACGTATGAAAAGAACATTACTTTCCTGTGCTGCTTTTTTAGGCGCTTTAGCACTTAACGCACAAATTTCACTAGTAAAAGATATTAACCCTGGAACAGGAGACTCAAAACCTGGTGTTAATGGTTTCTTTAAATTTAATAATAAACTCTACTTTCAGGCGAATGATTCTTCTGGAGAAAATACAGGCGGTGAGAAATATGGAAGTGAACTTTGGGTTACTGATGGCACTGAAGAAGGCACAATGTTTGTTCAGGATACCAGAGAAGGGAGTATATCAGGGGGACCTGAGGGGTACTTTGAATTTAATGGTGAGTTATATTTTTCTGCAAATTCAGGAAGTGGTCATGAATTATTTAAATTAAATGCTGCCGGAACAGGAGCAGAGCCTGTAGGAGGCGTGCCTGGTTTCTATAGCTTTTGTGAGTTGGATGGTAAAATTTATTTTGTAAATAATCAAAATCAGGCAGATTCTAGCTTGTGGGTTTTTGATGGCACATCCGCAAGTCAAGTGACTAATAATTCTGAGGCGACTTTAGGTACAGAAGTGCTTTCTGGTGGAGTGTCAGACATAGCACCTAAAACTATTTTGCCTTACAAAGGAAAGTTGTATTTTATGGCGACAATGTCGTTAGATAATGCCTCTGAGGATTTTTCTCAAAATATTGGATACGAACTTTATTCTTACGATCCCACAACGAGTGAGTTTGCTTTAGTTAAGGATGTTACGCCGGGAGCAAACACTCAAAATGATGGTGCAGCCGGTAGTAATATTGCTTCTTTAACAATTATGGGAGATAAGTTTTATTTTAAAGCAGGAATAGATAATCATTTATATGAAAGTGATGGTACTGCAGACGGGACTATCCCTGTGTCTGCGTTAACGGATGCTGGTATTGATGGTGTTTTGTCTTTGTTTGTCTGGAATGATAAGTTGTATTTTGAAGGTGATAATGGTGTTGTAGAAACAGGTGAGGTAGCCGATACAAGTAGTGATGATCAACTTTTTATGTACGATCCTAGTGCTAATACAGTAACTCAGATTAGTTCGAATATAGAAGAAGATTATGACCCTCGTTTTTATGCGATTGTTGGTGGCGATTTGTATTATGCTGCTAAAATAGATGATGATGATACTGATTATAGTATTTTTAGATTGAAAAACGGATCTAATACGCCTGAATTAATTGAAGCTACTCTTGATTATGATTGTGAAGATTTAGTGGAATTAAATGGTAAGCTTTATTTTAATGGTGATGATGATGGTTTGGAAACTCAAGTTACAGGAGCAGAGTTGTATGTTTTAGACCCGGCTACACTTTCTGTTAAAGATGCTCGATTGTCTACAGCCAGAATCTACCCTAACCCTGCTACAGATTACTTAAAAGTATCTAACGAGTTAATAAATGCGCCTTACAGCATTTACGATGTTACTGGTAAAATGGTAAAAACAGGAGTAATTACTTCAGATACCTTAAACTTTAACTTAAATACAGGATTATATATTTTCAGTGCAAAAACAGAAGTTGGTACTGTAACTAAAAAGCTTGTTATTAAAAAATAAGTATATCCATAATTAACTAGGTTAATTTTAAAATACCGCTTTTTAAGCGGTATTTTTTTTGTTTTTATCTGAAGCTGTTTTTTATATGATCTTCATTACAAGTATGTAAAATGTTTTGGGGAGAGAATGGTGGAATTATTAACAAAAAAGAAAGGGCTCAGTTTAAATTTAGGTATAGTATTTGCATAAACTTGCTAAAATGTCTTGATATTCAGTATAACTTTGTTAAACTTGCACTAAGTTTATGCTATTGTTAAAGTTAAATTATAGTTTAATTATATGCTAGAAGATATCGTGAATCATATGGTTTTATTTAAAATTATAATGTAAAGCATTGGCAATAAGTGTAATGAGAGTATCTGGGAAAATCATTCAATACAACAGTATAGAATTTAAAGACATATTCGATCGTCTTTTTCCGCATTTGTATTTGCTGGGTTCTCGTATTTTAAAGAGTGAAGAGAAGGCCAAGGATGTTGCTCAGGAAGCTTTTGTAAAGCTCTGGGAAAAAGATACAGAAGAGTTTAAAAGCGAAAAGGCCCTGCAGGCGTACTTATACGTACTGGTTAAAAATGCCTGCATAAGTCAGTTGCGTAAAGAGAAAAATGTTCTGAATACTACTTTAGATGAAGGGCTTAGTGTAGGACAACAATCGTTTTTAAACGAAATTTTAAGAGAAGAGACTTACACCTTATTATATGATGCTATTCAGGAATTATCACCTCAGGCCGAGCAAGTTGTGCAGCTGGCGCTCAAAGGAATGAGTAATCAGGAAATTGCCGATCATCTTCAAATTTCCATCAATTCGGTAAAAACAGTTAAGAAGCGAGCCTATGCTAAACTACGGGATTTGTTAGGTGCTCAGGTTGTCGCTTTACTTTTGACAAACTTTATTCAGTTTTTTTAGAAATTTTTAACAAAACTGTCACCCGTTGTGCGAATAATTGCGTCATTTTATTGTACGTGTTAATTTGTTGTAAATTAATAGTTAAAAAATGAACGAAATTAAAAATCATATACAATATTCCAGGC
This sequence comes from Formosa sp. S-31, assembly GCF_051172795.1. Taxonomy (NCBI): domain Bacteria; kingdom Pseudomonadati; phylum Bacteroidota; class Flavobacteriia; order Flavobacteriales; family Flavobacteriaceae; genus Formosa; species Formosa sp. S-31. The sequence goes on along the minus strand of NZ_JAENDK010000008.1, from coordinate 43,536 downwards.
TGCTGGTGGGTAAGGTGCTTGGTACCTTAACTGAAGCGCAGGAAAAGGAGCTGCAGGCCTGGGAACGAAACCCAAATAATAAAGCCTTAGCAAAAGATATTTTAAATCCGGAAAGTTTTGCAGAGTGGAAGCAGAAATTTCAGGCTGTAGATACCGGAAAAGAGTGGAGTTACTTTTTAGATCGCATGAATCAGTCAGTGCAGACTAAAACTAAGGTACGCAGATTACGCATGGTAAAATGGACCGCTGCAGCAGCTGCAATTTTAGTGGTTGGTTTTGCTTTGTTTTCTGTATTTAACACTACCGATGTTTATGAAAAATACGACACACTTGAAGCGTCCAGTATAGCGCCCGGGTCTTCCAGTGCGCAGTTGGTGTTGTCTACAGGAGAGGTTGTAGATCTTAAAGACGGTGCCGAGAATGTAATTGCAGAAAATGAGGTGGCTGTAGCGAATACCAAAGGCGTTTTGTCTTATGCGTCGGAAAATGATAAAAATGTTGTGGCTTCTAAAGTGAATACTTTAAGAATACCTCGTGGTGGTGAATATCAGTTAGTGCTTTCCGATGGTACTAAAGTGTGGTTGAATTCCGATACCGAGTTGACTTACGAAGTGCCGTTTACAGGCGAAGCAAGACAGGTGTCTTTAAAAGGAGAAGCCTTTTTTGAAGTGGCACCAAATAAAGATATGCCGTTTATAGTGTCTACCGGAGAACAGAAAGTTCAGGTTTTAGGTACGAAGTTTAATGTATCTGCTTATAGCGATAAACCGGTAATAGAAACTACTTTGGTTGAAGGTAAAGTAAGTGTAGAGGATACTTTAAGTCACGATGCGCTGACACTGGCACCTAACGAACAGGCAATACTTGATTTAAAAACTGCAGGACTTGAAAAGCATAAGGTAGATGTGTATCCTTATACCGCATGGAAAGACGGTCGTTTTGTGTTTAATAATGTGCCACTGGAAACTTTATTGGAAAAAATGTCTAAGTGGTATAACGTAGAAGTGGTGTTTGCAAACGATAGTTTAAAACATATCAAATTTACGGGAGACCTTCCTAGATATAACGATATGACAAATATTCTCGAGATTATAGAAGCAGAAATGTCTGTGCATATAAAAGTGGAGAATAATAAAACTATTTATGTAATTAAATAGTAGTCAGATTTTTAATTGGTGTTTCTGCCAAATTTTACTTAAATTCCTAATTAGCAAATATATTATGAGAGAACCTAAGTTACTAACCTCTTTTCAGTGTTCTGAAAGGCCATTAAAATATTATTGGTAAACTATGAGATTGTCGATTATTTTTATCCTGAGTGCAGTTCTTACTTTAAATGCAGCAGGTTACTCACAATCCAAGCGTGTGAGTATAGACTTAACTAATGTGAGCTTTTCTAAATTATTCGAAGAAATTAGAAAACAAACAGATTACAGCTTTTTCTATAACGAACAAAAAATCGCCGAACTCGGCCGGATTTCTGTAAAAGAATCTAACGTTACTGTAAATAATCTTTTAGATGAGGTTTTACTGGGAACAGATTTATCGTTTAAACTTGTAGACGGTGTAGTAGTTATTGTTGAAAATACACCGGTGCAAGATCAGTCTATTACAGTTAAAGGTGTGGTTATCGATGGTAAAACAAATGACCCTTTACCAGGAGTAACTGTTTTAGTAAAGAATAGTAAGTTAGGAACTTCAACGGATTTTGATGGTAATTTTGCTATCAGATTACCAAAACCAGATTATACACTTGTGTTTTCTTATGTGGGATATAAAACCCAGGAAATTAAGGTAACGAAAGATGAGACCTTAAATGTAAGAATGGAAGAAGAAATTCTTGGACTGGAGGAAGTTGTAATAACCGGGTATCAGGTGATTGATAAACGGGAATTAACAAGTTCAATCTCTACAGTAGAAGCTGAAGATCTGGATATTGTTGGGGCAATTAGTGTAGATAAAATGCTTGAAGGTAAGTCTACAGGACTTATGATTACCAACTTAAGTTCTACACCTGGTGCAGCAGCTAAAATTCGTGTGCGTAGTGGTAGTACCTTTACAGGAAACCAGAGTCCGCTGTGGGTGGTCGATGGTGTTATATACGAAGACCCTGTACCATTAAGTGCCAGCGAGATTAACAGTTTCGATAATGTAAACATTATAGGTAATGCTTTAACAGGTATTAACCCTAACGATATTGCAAAAATCGATATTTTAAAAGATGCTTCGGCAACAGCTATTTACGGTACGCGTGCCGCTAATGGTGTAATTGTAGTAACTACAAAACGTGGTAAACAAGGAAAACCGGTATTAAGTTATTCGGGAGGTTATAGTTTTGTGCAGGCACCGAGATATTCCGATTTGAATTTAATGAATTCACTGGAGCGTATAGACGTGTCCAGAGAAATGTACGAACGCAACCTGGGGTATAGCCAGTCTTACGACAATATTGACAGATTAGGTTACGAAGGTGCTTTGCTGAATTTATGGGATGGTACTTATACAGAGCAACAGTTTCAGAATCGCGTAAGTTATCTGGAAACATTAAACAGTGACTGGTTTGGAGAGTTGTATCAGAATTCATTCAGTCAGCGTCATGCCTTAAGTGCATCTGGAGGTAGTGAAAACGCTAAATATTATTTCTCTATTGGTTACGACGACCAGCAGGGCGCAGAGCAAAATGTGGGATTAAATCGTATTACAGCACGTTCTAATCTGGATTTAGATGTTCGCGAAAATTTAAAATTATCGTTTAGAGTAAACGGTTCGGTTCAGGATGCAACTTATAACCATGGTTCAGTAAACCTGTTTAATACGGCCTATTATACTTCCAGAAGTATCCCTATTTACAACGAGGACGGATCGTATTTTTTACAGAGCCAACAAATATATGGCGCTGATAAATATGGAGATCGTGCCTATGCAGGGTATAATGTGTTGAAAGAAATGGATAATTCTGAAAGAAATATTACCAATAAAGATTTAACCATTACGGGGACATTGAACTGGAAATTTTTAGATAATTTCAGATTTAACAGCCAGGTAAGTTATAGAAATACGACCAACCTAACTGAAGAATGGATTACTGAAGATACCTATTACGCTGCGAATTTACGTACTTATGATGCTTTCGAAGATTTAATTCAGGAGCGTGTAGATTTAAACAGTCAGTTGCCGTTTGGTGGCGTGTACAGTGGTGGTATGGTAAGTCAGGACACCTATGCAATTACCAATCAGTTAAACTATAATTTACGTAAAAACAGGCATTCATTTAATGTTAACTTAGGTCAGGAAGCCCGTTCTATAAACTACTGGGGGGTAACAGGTTTTTCTGTGCCAGGATATAACCACTATCAGGGTAGAGGGTTTATTGCTCTTCCAAGATTAACTGGTACTACAACGGAAGATGGTGATTCTATAAAAGACTACGCAAGTTATGATTACGATGCTATGATGGATTGGTTAACCACAGACGGAGGTCTTAGTGTGTATCCAACAATTACAGACCGTGTAACAAACAGTATGTCTTATTTTGGGATATTAAATTATGTGTTTGATAACCGTTATGTGGTAAACTTTAATATGCGTAGTGACGGGTCTAACCAGTTTGGACAGTACGAGCGTTATAAATTTAAGCCAACATGGTCGGTGTCTGGACGTTGGAATATCCAAAATGAAAAATTCTTTGCGAATACAGATAACGTAAACGAACTGGCTTTAAGAGCGTCTTATGGTGTTAGAGGGACTATGCCAAATACAAGTCCGTATTTAATTATCTCGAATTACGGTAGAAATAATGCCGTGTATTATCCTGAAACTACGGCGCAGTTAAGCGAGTTTCCTAATGCTAATTTACGCTGGGAAAAAACCACAACTACAGATGTTGGACTTAACTTTAGTTTATACGATGGCCGTTTAAGTGGGGCTTTAGACTACTCATATTCTAAGAGTGAAGATTTATTACAGTCCAGACCAATTTCTTTAGTAAACGGTTCTGCAACGCAAATGTTTAATTCGGGAAGTAAGGATGTAAGTAACTACGAAGTGTCTTTACGTGCCGTTTTGCTTAAACAGGACGATTTAGGTTTAAGTACAAACTTTAACTTCTCATATAGTAAAGATCGTGTGTTAAAAGGTTTCGAAGATGGTGCACAGCTTGGAGGCTTAACTGTAAACGATTATTTAAATGGAAGTATTTACCGTGAAGGCTTCCCGACGAATGGATTCTTTGCGTATCAGTTCGATGGATTAAACGAGCAGGGCTTACCAACCTTTAAAAATCTGGTAATGGAAGATGCTACACCGGAAGAGCAACTGGAAGCCGTGTTAGAATATCAGGGGAGCCGTGTACCATTGTACTATGGTGGCTTCGGTTTACAATTACGCTCGGGTAACTTTAATTTTTCAGCTAATTTCACCTATAAGTTAGGGTATAAAACAAGATTGTTACCATTGTATAACGGGAACCAGAACCTGCCTTTACCTTACGAAAACATGTCGGGTGAATTTAATAACCGTTGGAGACAACCTGGAGATGAATTGGTAACAAATATTCCTACAATTACCAATTATAATCAGTCATTTACATCAAGTTCAGCTCAAGCCGATGGCTTAGATTATATTTATGTAACAAACGAAAGTTATATTGTTCCTAGTGGATCTAATGCCTGGTGGATGTACGATCGTAGTGACGCCCGTATTGTAAATGCAGACCATATTCGTTTACAATCTTTGACCTTCTCTTATAATATTCCAAATAAATTAATTGAAGGGGCGGGAATCAGTAATTTAAATTTAGGTATTCAGGGAAGTAATTTATCATACTTCGCTTTCGACAAAGATTTAAGAGGACAGGATCCGGAGCAGGTTTCAGGAGTTGGTTTACCAGCCTTACCTACCTATAGTTTAAGTGTAAACATGAGTTTCTAAAAGAATTGAATATGAAAAAAGTACTATATATATTATTACTGTTACCGGTATTCGGATGTAGTGATTTTCTTGATGAGGTTAGTCAGGATAAATTAATACCGGAAAAAACGGATCACTATGCAGCATTATTGTTATTAGAATTTAACAGTGAGTATCCAATTTTTAGGGATGTAGATTATATGACTGATAACATAGTTGAAGATGCCAAGGCATTCGCTTCAGATAAATTCAGCCATAAAACAACATATAGCTGGCAGCGTGAAATAGAAATTGATGAAGATGGTAATACGATATCGGGAATTAATCGTTCCTGGGAACGTATGTACGAAGACATTGCCATAGCAAATTATGTTATTGAGCAGATTGATGAGGCTTTAGGTGAGCAATCGGAAATTGATAATATTAAAGGGGAAGCGTACTTTGTTAGAGCTTTAAGTTACTTTAACCTGGTAAACCTTTACGGGCAGCCTTACAATGCAGGATCGGCCGATTTTGATTTAGGTGTGCCTTTGCGTTCAGATATTGGAGTAGAGTTTACTTATAGCAGAAGTACGGTAGCTGAAAGTTATGCGCTAATTGAAGCCGATCTTGAAAATGCTATGGAGTTAATTACAAATAGTGGTATAGAGAAAACTATTTATCACCCGAATATAGCGGCTTGTAACCTGTTAATGTCACGTATTAAACTGTATCAGGAAAAATGGCAGGAAGCGATTGATTACGCCGATCTTGTGATTGAGCAAAAGCGTTTAACTAAAATCTCTGCGGCTACACCTTTTATATCAGAGAGTAATAGTGAAGTTTTATATTCATATTACACTACTAACCCCATATTTAGACTATATAGTTCTGGTACAAGCTTAAATGAAGTGAGTTATTATACCAATCCGGAATTGGTCAATTTATACGATGACGAAGATATTCGTAAGGACGCTTTCTTTTTAGAGGTTGGCGATGGAACTGGAAAAACGTATTTCCGAACTAAAAAATACCAGATGGGCTTATATACCGATTTAGGTTTTGCTAATTTAAGAGTATCTGAAGCGTATTTAAATCGTGCGGAAGCTTATGCGCAACTAGGAAACACAGCAAGTGCATTAAACGATATTAAAACCTTACACAGTTACAGATATTCCAATACTTCCAATATTGTATATCCGGATAGTAATATTATTGACTATATTTTTGAGGAACGCCGTAAAGAATTCTGTTTTGAAGACCACCACCGTTGGTTCGATTTACGTCGTATGGAAAACAGACCGGAAATTAAGCATGCTTACACTATCATTGAAGAGTCTGGTGTAAGAACAGGGACGGAAACCTTTACGTTATTATCTGACGATATTAATTATACCCTGCCAATTCCGTTAAAGGAAAGAGAAAACAATCCGCAAATTAGAAATAACGAGCGCTACGAAAAAATACCGGTGATTACCGATTAATTAAAGAGTTTAAATAATCTTTTTAACTAACAACATTTACGTTCTTATGAAAAACAAAATATTAATATATATCATGTTGCTTATGGTCTCGCTTACAGCCTGCCATAACGAAGATGAATTAGAAGCTTCTAATAAAGATGTAGACAGGGTAACTTCCCAGATAGATGTATCTATCGCAGATGTGGAGCGCTTTTATGCAGACTATAATATGGGGCTGCTGTTTGAATACGACCAGAATTTAGATTTTGCCTATGTGGCGTCTTCCGATAATGAAGCGTTAATCTGGGGAGATATGGAAATTCCTCAGGTAAGTACGCTTTTCGATAACGATGATACAGGTGTGGTTTTACCTGAAAATAAAGCGGCTTATCAGCAGTATAAAACGGATATTGCAGCCTTATTAGACAATAGTGTCTTCAAATTTTTTAAACCTAATTCAGCTATAGCTGGTAAGATGCCTTATAAGGTATTGGTAAGCGAATCTATCTTTAGTCCAAGAAACGTTGCTGGTGAAGCTTCAGATGTTATTACCGAATCAGAAGGTCGTTTTTCCAGTGATGCTACCAGTCAGCTAAGAACAGTGTATAACAACAACTCGATGGTATTTGGTGTAAATCTGTCTGACATAGGTGATGAAACGGAATTCTCTAAAGATAATTTCTTTATTTTCTTTTCAAGAATTTTGAGGATGCACAATCTTTACGATGCAATTCCGGAGTCCTTTTACGCTAATAAAGATGCGTATTACGGTTTGGAAATGGAGCCGGTTTACAGAGAAGAACTTGATATAGCTGATGAAAAACTGGTTTTTGTAATCGATAAAGACTGGTTCTATGCAAAAGGCTTTATTACTTCAAAATATTTCTTTGATTCTGGTTTAGGAACTATTTATCAACGTTACGACGAAGACGGGAATGATTTAGGAGTAATCGGGCAAATAAGACATTATGACGCGATTGCACCAGACGATGAGTTTGTGGAAGATGAAGGTGAAGATGTAAGGGCGTATTTAAACGAAATGATTTACCGTACGGGAGATGAAATTTTAGCTTTCCCGCAGAATATTCAGGATAATATGAAGCTGCTTTTAGACTTGTTTACAGGTTGGGGCGTAGATATGTTAGCCGTTAATCCGGATTTAGAGGTGTTAAATTAATTTATAAAGAAAAGACATGAAGAAGAATCTAGTATATACACTTTTATTAGGCGTTTTTGGTTTGTTATTATTTCAAGCCTGTCAGGACGATCCTGAATTCCCGGATCCAGGCTTCGAAATTACCGATCAGCGTGTTGAAGTGAGACGAGATACGGCCGATTTTTATAATGTGCACATGACTATGAAAGTGCCTAATAAAGTTGATGTTATTGAAGTTTTAGACGGATTGAATTATGATTTGGTGGAAACCATTGATGAGTATCACGGTAAAACCAATTTCGATTTTGACTATCTGGTAGATCTTACAGGAATTCAAAAAGATTCTGTATTAAACTATATTATTAAAGTTACCGATCAGGATTTACGTAGTTTCAACCGCGGTATCAGAATTTCAGTAAAAGGCTTCTCTTTCCCGGAAATTAAATTAGTTGGGGGTACAGATGTAGCGGTAGCTGCACCAGCCTATGTTGTAAAAGGTACCATATCTACCGGTTTAAATACCATAGAATCGGTTAGGGTGGTATTCGACGGTGAAGTACAATATAGTTACGATGCCATTCCTGGAGAGGAATTACATGAAATGGATTTAAGTGCCCAGGTGTTATTAGGAAACCTGGAAGAAGGCGTGAGATATCCAATAGACATTATAATATCTGATAATACAGGACAGGAATCTACTACGGTGGTAAACGTAAGAAAAAGCAATCTTGTAAAAAAGCCGTATAAAATTTTATGGAAGAATTCACAAGATGTACAGACCGAAATTACACCAACTTTCGACGAAAATGGTAACTTGGTAACCTTTGTAGTTGCTTTCCCTAACAATGGAAGTGTGCGCCAAACGAGTTTTGAATATAACGAGTTGAATATGGTTTCGGTTATGCGCTATAGAGCATATGATTCGCCAGGAGGAACATTCCCTAGGGAAAATGTGTTCTATTTTAATTATATTCCAGGAACCAAGCAATTAGAAACCATTACAGAACAGGAGTTTGGTTACGACGAAAATGGAAACCTTTCTTCAGAAAGTGCTGTTTCTACTCAGTCCAGTCAGTTTGTATACGAAGGAGAATCTACTAAGGTGTTATCATTTAGAAGAAGTTCTACCGTAAGTGATGTGTACTATAGCGATCCGTTTAACTTAGGTGAATATGTGTATGGAGAGTATTTCCAGTCGCAAAGCTATATTGGTAGTAATACTGTGCGAAGACAACACAGAGAAGATTACGATCCGGTGTTAATTCCTACATATATAGAAGGTCTCCCACCGCATCATGATGCACTAACAGGATCTAATTTAACGGTGTTTCAGGATTTATTATACAGTAAGTATATAATGACTAAAACGGTGGCTACAGATCCGGCCTATCCTGGAGGGTATTTAACTCAGCCAAGTTATACTTATGAGACCGATGAAGATGGTAATATTTCGTCTATTAACAAATTGTATACCGATGGCTCTTACCAAACTAAAGGCGATACAGAAATTTTTACGTTCTTCTACGCCGAATAATTAATTTAAAATAACATTTAGAAAGTGAAAATTGTGGTGTTAAACCTAAAACAAATTATTAGCTTTCTGTGTATAATACTAAGTTCTGCCCAAAGTTTTGGGCAGAACTTTTTTATGCCAGAAGGTATTACTTACAATCAGTTAGAAAATGGCTTTTCGTATTACCTTGTGCCTAATGTAGAGCCCGGGAAAATAGGCCTGTATCTGTTATCAGACACGGGGTGTTTTGTGGAAAAACCTGAAGAACGTGGTGTGGCGCACTTTTTAGAGCACATGGTGTTTAAAGGCAGTAAGAACTTTCCGGGAAACGAAACCGCTCTTGCATTAGAACGTATGGGGCTGCGTATCGGGCGTGATTATAATGGTTCGGTTGATGATACGCATACCGAGTACCGTGTTTTTATTCCTGAAAATAATAAGGAGACTTTAGAGCAAACACTAAGGCTTTTAAACGACTGGTGTTTTAATCTGGAAATGGATGCCAATGATTTGGAGGTTGAAAAGAAGGTGGTCATAGAAGAAATTAAACTGAGATCAGGAGGTGGGACGCCTTTTGTTATGGGGACGTATTTAGAAGGGCATAATGGTTTAGGGTCGGAAACGCAGATTAACAATGTCTCAGCAAACGATGTTAAAACGTTTTATCAAAAGTATTATACGCCAGATCAATTAGCTCTGGTTGTTTATGGTAAAGTAGACGAAAAGAAAGTGTCTAAATACATTAACAAGCTTTTTGGAAAGTTACCGCAAAGTGCAATTCATACTAAAAACAAGTATTTAGACTTAAGTCAGGAAAACATCATTTCTGGTGATTATCAGGTAAAGAATTCTGAGATGTTGGTCTTAGGTTTTAAAACACGGGATTTTCCGGTGAATAGTTTCGAATCGTATAAAAAAAATGTGATTTATAATCTCTTTTGCGAGATGCTTGAAAACCGACTGGAACAGTTTCCAGATTCCGATATTACAAAGCTTACAGCTAATGTAGCGGTACCTTTTACCGGTAATTTATGGTTTAATTTTAGGTTAGAGGCTAAAGACGGGGGAACTTATAAGACCATGTTGAACAATTTTAATACGGTTATTGCTCAGGCCAGACGTTATGGCTTTTTACAGGAAGAGATCGACTATTTTGTAAATACTAAATTAAAGCGCTATAAAAGTGTACTAGGGAGTTCAGAGAATTATTTTTCCGATGCGCAAATGCATTTTTTTAAAGGCGATATCCCGATGTCTGCCGAAGATAAGGTAAAGTATATGCAACACATTGCTAACACAATTACGCCTGAAGATTTTACAGAGCTCCTTAATAGTTTTACAGAATTAAATAAAACCATTCTTTTCGATAAGAAGGCAAAGGCCTTTGAAGCTGGTTTTGATGAACCCTTTATTTTATCGGCCTTACAACAAATCGATACGATAACTCAGGTAACGCCTTATAAATTTGCAGAGCCATCAGGTCAGTTTGCTGTAAAAAGTAATGCTAACTTGCCAGAGGTAAATATTGTGGCTAAAGAAGCAAAACCTGTAAAAGAGAAAATACAATTAGGCGATTATCTGTATTTACTTAAATACGAAAACGGTATCCGTGTTGTGGTCAATACTGCTCCAAATGCAGAAAACCACATAAAAATTGTAGCCAATCGTGGATTAAACCGTATTTCTGAAAATGATCGTGCGTTGTTTCAATTTGTATCCGATCAGTTTGATGATACTTTTGGAGAATACTCAGAAGGTGAATCAAGGGATTTACTGCGTAAACTAAGAATTTATAAAAAAGTAAAGTACAGTAATTACGATTACGAGTTCGATTTAAAAGGAACCAATCATAATTTTAATCAGCTTATAAAAACCTTTCACCTGATGGTTACCAATGAAACTGTGCCGGATGCTGAAAGTCTGAACAAAAGCTTGAAACGTTACCTTAAACGTGTAAAAGGTTCAGAAGAGACTTATGAAAATTACTTAAATAAAATATTAGGTAAGGACCTTGAAGTACCTGTGCTAACCGATTCAATTTTGGATCAGGCAACTATTAATCGTTATTTTGAGTATAATACCAGTTTTAAACGCAGTTTAAAAGATGCCTATGTTTATGTTGGTGGTGCTTTACCCGAGAATGTAGATGTATTAATATCGGAATACATTGCCACTATAGAACCTCTAGCCTTAAGTTCTCCTGTAGATGAAAATACGCCGGCACTATTGGCTAAGTCGCCAAAGGTTAAAGCATTTCATTGGGGAAAAAGCTCCAGTAAATCCAGTTTTTTATTTTCAGATGTGAGTCATAAGTCCATTACGTTTAAAGACAAACTGATTAGTGAAGGTATTGCGGAGTACGGGTATAAACGCATGTTTGACGTTTTAAGAAAAAAATACGGGTTTATTTATTCTTTGGGAGCTTCAGATTTCGAAAATGCGTCTCAAAACCTATCTGCAGTAAGTATTAGGTACATTGTTGAAGACGCCGCCAATGTGGAGGCTGCACAACAAGCAATGCGAGAAGAGGTGTTAACGCCTATGGGCAAAGGCATACTGACGGATGAGGATGTTGTAATTATAAAAGCGCTTTTGGAAAAGGATTATGTGGCGTCGTTTTACGAAACTGACCGCGTGAGTTCGGACTATTTAAAATGGGCATTGGATTACGGGAAATTGTATACCATGGAAGATTACCAGAAACAGATTCGTAAACTAACTAAAGATGATATTGTAAAGCATATGAAACGTTTGATCAATATGGATGCTTATTTTTTATTAATTCAGTCTTCTGATATTCAAAAATAAACGATTTATAAAAGTTTAAGGAATTAAAAAAGCTACGACCAAATATGTCGTGGCTTTTTTTGTGAGATTGTCACTCTAAACCTTAAAATTCTCGTCTTATTAATACAGAGTTGTTCTTTTTTTAATAAAGAATTAAAATTTAGAACTCATTTTAACGACTAAAATTATATATGAAAAACATTCTATTTCCGTTTTTAGTATTGGTATTAAGTGTTCAAAGCGTACTGGCTCAGGGTATGGAGTTTCAGCACTTGACTTTGAAAGAAGCTTTGGCAAAGGCAGAATCTGAAAACAAGCTTGTATTTATCGATTTTTATACCGTTTGGTGTGGGCCATGTAAGGTTATGGCTAAAAATGTATTTACACTTCCGGAAGTTGGAGCGGTGTACAATGCAGAATATATTAATATAAAACTGGATGCCGAAAAGGAAGGTATGGAAGCCGCCAAACAATTTAAGGTAAATAGTTATCCTACCTATGTGTATTTAAACAGTAATGGTAATCTGGTTTTCAAGGAATCAGGGACCCGTATGCCAGAAGAATTTATCGCTTTAGGTAAAGATGCTGTGGCCGCTGTAAACAGCGAATACAGTCTGGAAAAGTTACAGGCTAATTTTCCGAATAAAAAAACAGATGCCGAATTCCTGAAAATTTATATTGAAAAAATGCTGGAATATGGTCAGAATCCGGCGCTAGGTGTAGATGCCTGGTTAAAGGTGCAAAATGAAATTGAAGAAGCCGATGTCGATATGATGGAGTTCCTGTTAAAGTATAAAGAATATATCTTATTAGATTCTAAAGGCTCCGATATCCTGAATGCAAACTTCGATGAGTATATGGATATTGCTACCCGCAGTGAGGAAAAGGAACTGGAGGTTTTAAAAGTCGTACGTATGGCTCAGAACACGAAAAACTATGCCTACGAAACTAAAGACCCGGAACTTTGGTTACGCTTTATGGAAGCCTTTAATACCTTACCGGAAAAGTATAAGAAAAAAGGTAATCTGTTAGAGTATAAAATGATTTATTATTCGTTGCTTAACGATGGGAATAGTTATAAAGAAGTGGTTGAAACGTATGTGGATAGCCTTATGGCTGATAAAACAATGAGTGAGATTAAAGCTGAAGATCAGGCCGCTTACGAAAAAAGAGGGAAAGCATTAGAAGGTAATCCCGCTCCACAGGCGCAGCAAATGTTAGTAGCATATAAAGATGGTATAAAATCTGCAGGTATAGTAAAAGAAATAGATCAGAAAGGTGAAGCGTATTTAAAGTATACAGACTCTAAAAGTGATTATAAAACGCTTGAAAGCTGGATTGAGTATGGCAATGCCTTAGAAGCTGCTTCTTACTACATGGACAATCTTACTGCTAATATGTACTATAAAAAAGGAAAAACTAAAAAAGCGGTAACATATAAAGAAAAAGCTTTAGCCGAGTGGCCGAAAGATGATAAAAAAGTATCTACAATACAGTATGAGTTAGAACAAATGAAAAACGGCGAAGCACTTTAAACCAATAACATATTATGAAAATTTATAAAATACTACTATTAACTTTTTTGTTGCTGGCCTTTAATGGCTATGCCCAGGGTATTAATTTCGAACATATAACTTTAGAAGAAGCTTTTGTAAAAGCGAAACAGGAAAATAAACAGGTTTTTATAGACTTTTATACCGTGTGGTGCGGACCTTGCAAAAAAATGGCGAGAGACATTTTTCCACTGGCTTCGGTAGGAGAAGTCTATAATAAAAACTTTATCAACTTAAAGTTAGATGCCGAGAAAGAGGGAGAGGCCGTTGCGAAACAATATAATGTAACCGGGTATCCTACTTTATTATATTTAGATACTGACGGTAAAGTCTTGCTAAAAGACACAGCTTTTAAGCACGAAGATCTATTTTTAGAAATGGCTCAAAGAGCGGTGTCGTCTATAGACAGTCAGTATAGTTTAGAAAACCTTAAAAAGGAATTTCCGAATAAATTAAACGACGAGGCTTTTCTAAAAATGTACATCACAAAAATGGAAGAATACGGTCAGCGTCCTGTAGAAGGTGTCGATGCCTGGTTAAGGGTTCAAACCGAAATGGAAGAAGCGAGTCCTGAAATGAAGGATTATATTATGCATAATGTAAGAAGTTTTACTGTAGGTAGTAAAGGGGAACAGATTCTGGACGAAAATTATGAGACCTATATGAAATCAGCTTCAAAGTTTGAAGCAAAAATGCTTCCAAGGTTAAAAACTCAAATATTAAATAATACAATAATTGTAGCTGAACGTAAAAATGATCCGGAATTAGTGAAGGCTTATATTGATGCTTATAAGGAGCGACCAGCAGATAAAATAAAACAAGACGATTTGGTTGAAGCAGAGTTGATGTATTTCGTTATGATAAATGACGGTAAAAGCTATAAGCAAGTTGTAGAGAATTATGTTGATAGCTTGATGAACAAAACATCTGTTGCCGAAATTAATGCAGAAGATGAGAAAACATACCAGATGTATAAAAAAGCTTACGATAGGGATCCTATAGAGTCAAGAGAGCGTATGTTGCATGCCTCCAAAGAAGGATTAATTGCTACAAAAATCTTGAAAGAAATAAACGAAAAAGGGCAGGGCTATCTGGATTTTGAGAACTCTAAAGAAGAATATAAAACAGTAAAATCCTGGATTAAGTATGGGTATAAGTTGAAGCCGGAAAACTGTTTTACCGATGATCTTCAGGCAGCGGTGTATTATAAAAAAGGGAAAACCAAAAAGGCGGTCGAACTAAAAGAGCGTGCTGTTAAAAACTGGCCAAAAACAGATAAGAAGTTTGTAAATAAGGAATACGAATTGGTGCAGATGAAAAAAGGGGAGTCTATTTAAACTACTAAACATATATTAATGATCACTAAAAAAAAATTTGTATATATACTATTGGTGTTGCCTGTATTGGGAATTGCACAAGGTATTCATTTTGAAAAGGGAAGCTTTCAGCAGGCTTTAAATAAAGCTAAAAAGGAAAATAAAGTCCTGTTTGTTGATGGCTATGCTGTGTGGTGTGCACCATGTAAAAAGATGGCAAAGACTGTCTTCATGGAAGATCAGGTAGGTGCTTATTTTAATGAGCATTTTGTGTCTTATAAACTGGATATTGAAAAAGGAAACGGGCCGCAGCTTAAAGAAAAATATGGCATTCAGGGCTTGCCGAGTTATGTGTTTATAGATGGTAATGACGAGGTGGTTTACAGGTCTTCCAGTGCAATGACAACTGAAGCGTTTATGAATGTAGCAAAAGCAGCTATAGCTTCAGCCAGTAACCCAAATAGCTTAGCGCGTCTTTCAGAATTGTATAATAATAACAAAGAAGATGAGGTTTTAATAGCCAAGTACCTGGACAAGTTATTGGAAGTTAAATCGATGGATAATTATTCCGAAGTGCTGGAACAGTATTTAAGCATTCAGACTCAAATTCCAGATTCAAGTAAAGCTATGGTTATGTTATTAGCGAATCATCATAAACAATTAGTTTACGGTGGAGAAGCAGAGCGAATTATAGATGCGAATATGAAAACCAAGGCCTGGAAAAAGTACGTGAGAAAGGATGTTCGGGAAATCTATCAAAAGGTGCCAAAAGAAATGATTACGACTACTACAGAGTATGCCATTGTAAAACGCGATACTAGCCTTATAGAACTGACTTTTGATAAGGCGATGGAATCGGGCGTAACTGTTTCCGATGCACAACGAAAAAGAGTCTATACATATTATTATTTCAACACGAACCAAGGCGAACAATACAAAGCCTTGGTGCATGATGATATTGCAAATTATGTTGCTAAAATTGATAAAGAACAATTTAGAAGTTTTTATTTAGATTGGTTGGAAAAACGGGCTGCTGGTGATCCGGAAGCTTTAAGAATGGTTAGGCCAAATGCCGTAAAATATAGCGAGGAAACTTATAGAATGCTTAAAGACTATGTTCAATTTGTAAATACAGAGGCAGAGAAACAAGAAGTTAAGTCTTGGATGGATACCATTTATTACATACGTCCTAATTCAGCAGAAAATACAAGTAATTACGCGAATATTCTTTATGTATTAGGAGATAAAGAACAAGCAATAAAGCTTAAAGAAGAGGCTTTAAGATTAGGTCAGGAGGAGAAATTAAAACGACTTTCGGCTATAAAAGGAGAGTTAGACTTAATGAAAGCCGGCGAAGATATTTTACTTTAAGATTCTATCGGAATATATATTAAAAAACAAGGGCAATATGTTTATTACTACTGTAAGCATGTTGCCTTCTTATATTAAAATCATGCGTAAATTTTTATTATTTATCATATCAGCCTTTGTTTTTTCACTTGGTATTGCCCAGAATACAGTGGATTTATCTCAGGAAGTGCCATTTGATGATTCGTTTATTACCGGTGTTCTGCCAAACGGATTAACCTATTATATTAAAGCTAATGCCAAGCCAAAGGGAAAGGCTAGTTTTTATTTGTATCAAAATGTAGGGGCTGTTTTAGAAACCGATAAACAAAATGGTTTAGCACATTTTCTGGAGCATATGGCGTTTAATGGCACGTCTCACTTTCCGGGGAACAGTGTTATTGATATGTTGGAACAAAAAGGAGTTAAATTTGGAAAGGATATAAATGCCTACACTTCTACCAACGAGACCGTGTATAATTTAAGTCAGGTGCCTTTAAGTAATGAAAAAGTTATGGATTCCTGCTTACTTATTTTGAGCGACTGGTGTAATGAACTGGCGTTAACTGATGCTGAAATTGATGCCGAACGTAAGGTGATTCAGGAAGAATGGAGGCAACGTTATAATGCGAATTACCGATTAGGACAACAACTTAAAGGCGTTAAATACAATAACAGTATTTATTCTAAACGCGACGCCTTAGGCAGTATGGAAGTGGTTAAAAGCTTTAAATATAAAGCGCTGAGAGATTTTTATCACGACTGGTATCGTACCGATTTGCAGGCTATAGGTATAGTGGGCGATTTTGATGCAGAAGCAGTAGAAGCTCAGGTGAGAGCCTTGTTCTCTAAAATTCCGGCAATAAAACATCCGAAAACCAGAACTTATGTCACCATTCCGGATAACGAAAAGGCCTTGTATAAAGTTGCTACCGATAAAGAAGTGAGTAATGTAACTTTGACTTTAGAAATCAGGAAATTTTATAAGAAAGATAATTCTCAGGCTCAGCTTCGTGAAAGTTTTGTACATACGTTTTTCAGAAGTTTACTGGATAACCGTTACAAGGAGGCTTTAATAAAAGGGAATCAACCATACAAATCGGCCAGAGCCATTTATACCGATTTTGAAAAAAATTACAAAGTCTTTCATTTAAGTGTAACAGCTAACGAAGCTAAGTTAAATGAAGCATTTGAAGCAGTGTATTCTGAGTTGCAGCGTGTAAAACAACACGGCTTTACACAAACGGAAATAGACCGTTTAAAATCTAAAATGCTGGAGAATAACGACCGTTGGTATAAAAGTGCCGGAAATAGTAGCTCAGACCAGTATGGTAAAAGTATAAAAAGCGCTTATTTGGATGGTGTTGCAATCCCAACTTCTGAGTTTAGTTATAATTTCGCTAAAACAGTAATTCCTACTATCAGTCAAGAGGAACTTACTGAACTTGTAGATTTGTATTTAACAAAAGAAAACAGAGTCTTTACGATTACAGCTCCAGAAAAACAGGATTTGAAAGTTCCGTCTTTAAATGAGATTCAGTCGATAATGACAAAGGTAGAAGGAACAAAACTGGAGCCGTATGTAGATCAGACTCCTGTAAATGCAACTGTAATGGATTCTTTGCCTGAAAGCGGTAAAATTATCAGCGAGAAAATCATACGTCAGTTTAAAGCTGTAGAGTGGCAATTGTCTAACGGAGCTAAAGTGGTTTATAAATTCAGTAATAATAATAAAGGTAATTTAGAATTAAATGCTGTGAGTCCGGGTGGTATGTCTGTTTACGATATCAAAGATGTGCCGTCCTTTAGAGCCGTAAGTCTGGTGAATAAATTTGGAATCGGTGAATTAGATCCTTTGGCTTACAGTAAGGTAATGGCCGATAATACAGCAAAGTCAGCGATAGCATTAGAAACTTATGCAGAGCGTATTACGGCTAGCGCTGCAAATAAAGATATGGAAACCTTGTTTCAGTTAGTGTATATGCGCTTTGAATCCCCAAGGTTTGATGCCGATAAGTTTAACGAGATTATGGCCAATAATTATAAAGGTCTTGAGAATCCGGTACAGAATCCGAATAGATTAATGAATGATGCTTATAAAAGATTAGAAGCCAATGGCGACCCGCATTATTTTGAATATAATAAGGCATATCTGGATTTAATCAATTTTGACCTTGTAAAAGAGATTTACGAGGAGACCTTTAGCAATGCCGGAGATTTCATCTTTTATATTATTGGAGATGCACCTTACAATGATGTAAGAGCGATGGTCGAAAAATATATAGGAAGTCTTCCGGGGCATGAGTCTCAGGATTCATGGAAACCGCTGGAGAATTATTTTCCTAAAGGGGTTAATAAGCATATTGAAGAGTTGCCAATAGAGGCGCCAATGGCAACAGTTGTGTTAAAAATGGAAAAGGGCATGCCGTACAACAGAGCGCATATGGTGCATCACGCAATTTTAGGAGATATTCTAAATATTAAACTTATAGAGAATATCAGAGAAAAAGAAGGAGGAGTATATACTATAAATGTAAATGCTCGCGATGTCCGAAAGCCTGAAGCTCGAGCCAATATGGATATTTCATTTAACTGTGACCCAAAGAATGCTGAGCGTTTAAATGAATTGGTGTTAAAAGAACTTGAAAATGTAAAACAAGAGGTGTCACAATCAGATCTTGATAAAGTAGTCTTAAACCTGAAGAAAAACAGGCCGGTGATTCAGCAGTCGAATAAATACTGGATGTCTGTTTTGGAGACCTATTACGAATATGGGGAGAATATGCTGGCTCCGGAATATTACGATGCAATTTTAAATACAGTGACGACAGAAGATATTAAAGCAGCGGCTAAACGATTTTTTAATAATGCCGATGTTTTAGATATTCTTTTTGTGCCTCAGGTAAAGTAAATTGAAGGGATAAATATTTTTAGCCTAAAAATTCTTAAAAAATGACAACTTTTTTTGAGAAGTTGTCACTCTTCTTAGTGTTATTGGCGTCTTTAAAATATAGGTTAATAGCGAAAACAGATGTTAGTGAAAGGACTAGAACTTTAATTGCCAGGCTTATAGTAGGAAATTGTTTCAGGTCGATTCCCGCTCAAAGTATGAAGAGAAACAATGGTTGAAAATTTTATCATTTTATATTTTATTTGAGTTAGTCCCTTAATAATAAGAAATGAAAACCCGAGGGCTGTAAATTTACAGCCCTCTTTTATTAAAACTATCTTAAAATTAAGAGTAAATAAGATGTAAAGTTATAGTTTTGGCCAATTATTTAAAACAGAAAACTAAACGAATTAAACCCTAATTAATGAGATCTATTTTATCGAAAGTACTTATTTTTCTTGCAGTTTTACAAGTGCATGCTCAAGATTTAACGCAGCCTTTACCTGTAGATAATACTATTAAAAAAGGTGTGCTGGAAAATGGCATGACATATTACATTAAAAGTACCGATGTAGTTAAAGATGCGGCAAGTTATTATATTATACAAAATGTAGGTTCGATTTTAGAAAATGATGATCAGCAGGGGTTGGCGCACTTTCTGGAGCATATGGCGTTTAACGGAACCAAACACTTTCCAGGAAAAGGAATTTTAAATACGCTTCAGAAGCACGGGGCTGTATTTGGTAAGGATATTAATGCGTATACGGCTTTCGACGAAACGGTATATAATTTAAACGATATCCCAACAAAAGATGGTTTAGTAGATACCTGTCTGGAAGTATTGAATGACTGGTCAAATTATTTATTACTGACCGATGAGGAAATAGATTCAGAACGCGGAGTAATTAAAGAAGAGTGGCGTACCAGACAAAATGGAAGAATGCGTATTTACGAAACCTCGATGCCTATTACGTACAACCACTCTAAGTATGCCAATAGAATGCCAATCGGGTTAATGTCGGTGGTAGAAAACTTTGAGTATAAAGCCCTTCGCGATTTTTATCACGATTGGTACAGAACCGATTTACAGGCTATCGCTGTAATAGGAGATGTGAATGTGGAAGAGATAGAACAGAAAATTATAGAGAAATTTTCTAAAATACCTGCAGTAGAAAATCCAAGAGAGCGTTTTGTAGTTAATATCCCTGATAATAAAAACTTATTATACAGTTTAGGAACCGATCCGGAAGTGTCTTCAGCTTCTATAAGTTTTGGTATTCGTCATAAAAAATCATTACAACCGGAAACTGTTGCCGATTTAAAACGCGATTTATTAGAAGGTATGGCAACGCGTATGCTGTCTTCAAGAATTTCGGAATTATCCAGAAAACCTGATGCTCATTTCCTAAGAGCTTCTGTTGGTTATGGTGGACTTTCAAGAACTTCCAATAGTTTTAATGTTAGTATTGTTCCAAAGCCGGATATGCAAAAGGAAGCGTTTACCCAAGTGTTAACTGAAGTGGAAAGAGCAGTGAAATTTGGATACATTCCTTCGGAAATTGATCGTGCTAAAGCTGTCATCATTACGGCATACGAAAATGGTATTGCTAAAAAGGACGATAAAAGTCATAAAAGCATAGAAAATGTTATTCAGAATAACTTTTTGTCCAATCGTACCATGACCGATATCGAGAAGGAGTACGGTATTGTAAAGCAGATTTTAAACAATATTACCGAAGAAGAATTACATAATACGATTAAAGGTTTATACACTCAGGAGAATCGTTTTGTGAATATAACAGGAGTAGAAGGGCAGCATAATTTAACCGAAGCTGAGGTGAATCAAATTATTGCTTCAGTAGAAAATAATGACAACTTACAACCGTATACAGAAGATCTTGCAGGAAAAACTTTAGTTTCAGATTTAAATATTAAAGCAGGGACTATAACTAAGGAAACTTATAATAAAACAGTTGATGCCACTACTTTTACCTTGAGTAATGGTATTACGGTACATTATAAATATGCAGACAAACAAAAGGATAATGTGTCTTTAAAAGCTTTAAGTTTAGGAGGGAAATCTCTTATTTCCGATGAAGATTTGCCTTCAGCTATGTTTGTAACCAGTTTAGTGAATATGTCTGGTGTAGTTGATTTTTCAGCAACCGATTTAAAGAAAATTTTAGCAGGAAAAACAGCAAAAGTACAGCTTGGTTTAAGCGATATAGGCGAATCAGTTTCTGGATATTCTAACGTAAAAGATGTAGAAACCATGTTGCAACTGGTGTATGCATATTTTGTGAAACCGCGTTTTGATGCCGATGCTTATAAAGTTCTGGAAAACAATATCGATACGTATTTAATAAGAAAAAGTAAAGATGTTGGTGAAAAAATGCGCGATAGTTTAACACTTAGTGTGTATGGCAAAAACAATCCGAAAGAGCGTATTTTTGATCAGGAGTTCGCCGATGATGTAAACTTTAATACCATCGAAAAAATATATAAAGAGCGTTTTGCAAATGCCTCAGATTTCGAATTTTTCATCGTTGGTGATGTTAAGGTAAATGAGTTAAAACCTCTTTTAGAACAATATATTGCCAGCATTCCTACCAACAAAACAAAGGAAGAATATAAAGATAATGGTGCAGAATGGGTTGCCGATAATATTAATAAATCCATTTATTTAGCTATGGAGGACCCTAAAGCGACTGTAAATGTGGTGTATAAAAAGGAAATGTCTTATTCTAACAAAAACTCGATTTACACTAACGTTTTAGGTGATATTCTTCAATTAAGAGTGACAGAAACGGTAAGAGAAGCCGAAGGGGGCGCTTACAGCCCAAGAGCTAATGCTACATTTGTAAGAGAACCTAAGTCTCAGGCTATTGTAAGTTTTAAGTTTGATTGTAATCCAGATATGGCCGATAATCTTGTGAAAATTGTGAATAATGAATTGCAAAAAATAGCAAATGGTATGATTAATGCAGACGATTTAAATAAAACCAGAACTAACTTTTTAAAAGTACGTGAGCAGGCTAAGAACAAAAACGCTTACGATATGCAGGTTTTAACACGTTATTTCAGATATGATGAAAATATAAACGATCCTAAAAATTTCGAAAATATAGTAAAAGCCATGTCAGCTAAGGATATTCAAAATATAGCGAAAGCGGTGTTAGATGGCGGCAAATCTTACGAGATCGTTTTTAAACCAGAACAATAAACTAAATCCAATATATTAAACATGAAAAAAGTAATTTTATTTTTTGCCCTTTTAACTGCCTTTGTAGGGCAAGCACAAATATTAGAACCGGTAAAATGGAGTACTTCGGTTAATAAAATTTCCGATTCAGAATATGAATTGGTCGCTACCGCAACTATCGAAAAAGGGTGGCATTTATACTCGCAAAACGTGCCTCAGGATGGACCTATTCCAACAAAATTCACTTTCGAAGGCAATAGTAACTATCTTAAAAAAGGAAATACTGTAGAGGAAAAAGGACACACGATTCAGGATCCTGTTTTCGAAATGGAAATAAAGTTTTTCGAAACAAAGGCCGACTTTAAACAACGTGTTAAATTAAAAGGAAAAGCGCCTTTTGATGTTAAAGGTATAGTTGAATTTATGGTGTGCGATGACAGTCGTTGTTTACCTCCAACAGAAGTAGACTTAGTATTCAACGTAAAATAAATTTTTGAAGATCTAAAATGAAGAAATTTCTTTTAGCAATCGCAGCTCTAGTTTTATCTACAGCTGCGTTTGCGCAAATATTAGAGCCTGTACAGTGGTCTACCACTGTTGAAAAAGTTTCAGATACTGAATACGATTTAGTTACTATAGCCACCATCGAAGGGGGGTGGCATTTATATTCGCAGACTGTTCCTGCCGACGGACCTTTACCAACATCCTTTATTTACGATGATAGTGAAGGCTCTTTTACAATCATCGGTAATACAACTGAAGAGGAAGGACACACGGTGCATGACCCTGTGTTTGAAATGGAAATTAAATATTTCGAAAATGCTGCAACGTTTAAACAGCGTATTCAGGTAACAGATAAAGTCGATTCTATTCTGGCTTTTGTTGAAGGTATGGCCTGTAACGATGAAAAATGTGTGCAAATACCCGAAGTTGAATTAAGCTTCGATTTAGCAGCAACTGCTGCGGTAGCTTCTGCTGAAACATCAAAAGACCAAGCGACAGTTCACACTATAGAAAAGGAAGATAAAGAAGCCGATAACAGAGGGCTGTTTAGTATTTTCTTTATCGCCTTTTTATCCGGGTTTGCAGCCTTGTTAACACCTTGCGTGTTTCCTATGATTCCTATGACGGTAAGTTTCTTTACCAAGCAGAGTAAAAACAAAGCCGTAGGGATTAAAAATGCCGTGATTTACGGACTTTGTATTATTGTAATTTATGTGCTTTTAGGAACCGCAGTAACCGGAATTTTTGGAGCCGATGCCTTAAATGCTCTGGCAGCCAATCCATGGTTTAATATCATTTTCTTTATTTTACTGGTGGTGTTTGCAGTGTCTTTCTTAGGGGCATTCGAGATTATGTTACCAAACTCCTGGGCAAACAAAGTAGATTCTCAGGCCGACCGTGGCGGATTAATCGGAATCTTCTTTATGGCTCTGGCCTTAGCCATTGTATCGTTCTCTTGTACCGGACCAATTGTTGGAACTTTATTAGTAGAAGCGGCGTCTAAAGGCGGAATTGCTCCAATCGTTGGAATGTTAGGCTTCTCTTTAGCAATTGCATTACCCTTTGCTTTATTTGCAGCCTTCCCGGGTTGGTTAAACTCTTTACCAAAATCAGGAGGCTGGTTAAATACCGTAAAAGTAGTTTTAGGATTCTTAGAACTTGCTTTAGCTTTTAAATTCTTATCGAATGCCGATTACATTATGCAATGGCATATTTTAGAGCGCGAAGTGTTTATTGCAATCTGGATTGCTGTGTTTGGAGCTTTAGCCTTTTATTTATTCGGAAAGATACAATTACCACACGATTCACCATTAACACATATTTCAGTAGGACGTTTAAGTTTAGGACTTATCACCTTAACCTTTACAATATATATGATTCCGGGACTTTGGGGAGCGCCTTTAAACTTAATAAGTGCATTCCCGCCGCCACCAAACTATAGTGAATCACCATACGGTGTAGGTTATAAAAATTCAGGAGGAGGCGTAGCTTCAGATAGCCATGAGGCCTTACCT
>NZ_JAENDK010000008.1:0-19297 GCF_051172795.1 Formosa sp. S-31 | reverse complement strand
CCAGAAATCCTGAATATTTTAAAGAACGATGTTGTGTTGATCTCACTTTATGTAGACGATAAAAAGGAACTACCGGAAGATATGAAAGTAGAATATGCTTCTCGTCCGGGAAAAGTTATGAAAGACTACGGCGATAAGTGGAGCGATTTACAGGCAAGCAGATACAAAGCCAATTCTCAGCCGTTCTATGTTATCATGGATCATGAGGAAAATACCTTAATCGAGCCAGTAGGTTATACACCAGATGTAGCCGAGTATAAAACCTGGTTAAATGAAGGTATTTCAAAGTTTAAATAATTAGAAATTAATTATTGTTTTTCGGGGAAATCACTTTAGTCAGAAATGATTAAAGTGATTTTTTTTGTCTTAAAAAAATCCCAAAAGGAGCCGATATAAAAGTCAATAATTTGTACTTTTAATACTCAATAAAAAAAAATAATTCAATTATGGCAACAGTAACCTTAAAAGGTAATGCAATACAGACATCAGGAGAACTTCCAAAAGTAGGAACCAAAGCTCCGGATTTTACATTAACAACAACAGATCTGGGTTCTAAAACGCTTAGTGACTTTAGTGGGAGTAAAGTAATTTTAAATATTTTTCCTAGTGTAGATACAGGAACGTGTGCGCAATCGGTAAGAGAATTTAATAAAACGGCCAGTGAACTGGAAAACACAAAAGTACTTTGTATTTCACGCGATTTACCATTTGCACAGGCTCGTTTTTGTGGTGCCGAAGGTCTGGATAATGTAATTTCCTTATCCGATTTTAAAGATGGTAGTTTTGGGAAGGCTTATGGTTTGGATTTTACAACAGGACCATTAGAAACTTTATTGTCTCGTTGTGTCGTGGTTTTGGATGAAAACGGAACAGTAAAATATACAGAACAAGTAGCCGAAACAGTAGACGAACCTAATTACAAAGCAGCATTAGACGCTGTGTAATATGGCCAAAAAAGACTCGTTTTTTGTCAACAGAGTAAAAAGTGTAGGGTATGCGCTTAAAGGCGCAATCCTACTCTTAAAAACAGAATCCAGTATTAAAATTCAGTTTTTTATTGGGTTACTTACTACGGCTGCAGGCTTTTATTATCACATATCTTCAACAGAATGGATGGTTCAGATTCTTGCTATTGGTATTGTTATGGGAACAGAGGGACTGAATACCGCAATAGAAGCCATGGCCGATTTTATTCACCCCGATTTTAACTCCAAAATAGGCTTTATAAAAGATATCTCTGCAGGGGCTGTGTTTATTGCTGCAACAGCAGCAGTATTGGTTGGTCTTATAATTTATATGCCTAAGGTATTTTAAATAATATACCTTTAGGATAAACGTTAGTAATTTGTATTTTTGTTCAAATTAACAACGAGGCGTTGATGGCTAAAAAGAAAACCAAAACTAAACAACCAAGTTCACCAAAATTTAAAAAACCAGATCTAAAATTAACTAACCAACAGAAATTAATAGTAGGTAGTTTTCTTATTATTTTAGGTATTATTTTAGGTACAGCGTTTTTATCTTATTTCTTTACAGGTAAAGCCGATCAAAGTATTTTAAACGAATTTTCTGTCCGTGATACGGAAGCCAGTAACTGGGTCAAAAAATTTGGTGCCTGGTTAAGTGATGTATTTATATATCGTGGTTTTGGTGTTGCAGCCTTTATTTTCTCGGGACTTTTAATTTTGTCCGGACTTCATGTGCTTTTAGATATAAACAGAAGCAAGTTGCGCAGACACTGGTTTTGGGGCTTGTATCTGGTGTTATGGATTTCCATATTTTTTGGTTTTTTTGGAGAAAAGTATTCCGTGCTAGGAGGTACTGTAGGTTTCGAGACCAATTCGTTTTTAAGGGATTATATCGGGGTTTTAGGGGTTGCTTTATTACTTCTTTTTGCCCTGATTGTTTATCTGGCGTCTCGATTTAAGCTGACGTTTCATTCGATTTCAGAATTTTTTAAATCGGCTAAAAAAGGAATTTCAGAAGAGTTTAAAAAGGAAAAAGAAGAGCATGCCGATTTTGCTGTAGATAATAATTTAACGGCCGAAGCTGAGGAAATTAGGGCAGCTTATGAGGTGTCTTTGGAAGAATCATTTACACCAAAACAAGACGTTCATGTGGCGGAACCTCAGGTTATGCCAAAAGAACCCGTACAGGAAGAACCTGTTGTAACTAATACTTTTGAAGTTGAAACAGCTAAAGAAGAAGCCTCGATAGAGTCTGCTTCGGAATTAAATATTGAAGTTGAAACGACTCAGGAAGAACTTTCCGAAACCGATAATTTAGCTAACAAACTGGTTGAAGATTTTGGTTTATTCGACCCTACACTCGAATTAGGAAAGTATCAGTTCCCGCCATTAGAGTTACTTAAAAAATATGATTCCGAAGGAATAACGGTAAATCAGGAAGAGCTCGAGAACAATAAAAACAGAATTGTAGAAACCCTGAATAATTATAAAATTGGTATAGCCAGTATTAAGGCAACCATTGGGCCTACCGTAACTTTATATGAAATAGTACCAGAAGCGGGAGTACGTATTTCGAAAATTAAAAACCTGGAAGACGATATCGCCTTGTCATTATCGGCTTTGGGGATTCGTATTATAGCACCTATTCCGGGTAAAGGAACGATTGGTATCGAGGTGCCAAATACAGATTCTACCATCGTATCTATGCGTTCGGTTATTGCTGCGCAGAAATTCCAGAAGTCCGAAATGGAATTACCTATTGCACTAGGGAAAACCATTAGTAACGAAACCTTTGTTGTCGATCTTGCAAAAATGCCTCACTTGCTAATGGCAGGGGCAACGGGTCAGGGGAAATCGGTAGGACTTAATGCAGTTTTAACATCGTTATTGTATAAAAAACACCCGGCGGAAGTTAAGTTTGTTTTGGTTGATCCTAAAAAAGTAGAACTTACTTTATTTAATAAAATTGAACGCCATTATCTGGCAAAATTACCAGATAGCGAAGATGCTATTATAACCGATAACACCAAGGTAATTAACACGCTGAACTCGCTTTGTATTGAAATGGACAACCGATACGAGATGCTTAAAAACGCCATGTGTCGTAACCTGAAGGAGTATAATGCGAAGTTTAAAGCCCGAAAATTAAATCCGAACGATGGACACCACTTTTTACCATATATCGTATTGGTAGTCGATGAGTTTGCCGATTTAATTATGACAGCCGGTAAGGAAGTAGAAACGCCAATTGCCAGATTGGCACAGTTGGCACGTGCCATTGGTATACACTTAATAATTGCCACTCAGCGTCCTTCGGTAAATGTAATTACAGGTATTATTAAGGCGAACTTCCCGGCAAGAATAGCTTTTAGAGTAACTTCAAAAATAGATTCGCGTACCATTTTAGATGGCTCAGGTGCTGATCAGTTAATAGGTCGAGGAGATATGTTGTACACGCAGGGTAACGATATGATTCGTATACAATGTGCTTTTGTCGATACACCGGAAGTAGAAAAGATAACGGAGTTTATCGGTTCACAAAAAGCCTATCCTGATGCCTATTTATTACCGGAGTATGTTGGTGAAGAAGGTGGCACAAATCTTGATATTGATATTTCTGATCGCGATAAACTGTTCAGAGAAGCTGCCGAAGTTATTGTAACAGCACAGCAGGGTTCAGCTTCTTTACTGCAACGTAAATTAAAACTGGGCTATAACCGTGCCGGCCGATTAATCGATCAGCTGGAAGCTGCCGGTATAGTCGGACCTTTTGAAGGCAGTAAAGCCAGACAGGTTTTGGTTACAGATCTTATCGCTTTAGAACAATTATTAGAAAATGAAAACAACATTTAAAATGAAATCATTAATTCTTTCCATAGCCCTTTGTTTTACTGTAATTGGTTTTTCTCAAAACGATGCCAAAGCCAAATCGTTACTGGATCAGGTATCTAAAAAGGTACAGTCTTACGATAATATTGCTTTAGACTTTAAATATGTTTTACACAATGAAGCCGAAAATATCAATCAGGAGACGCGTGGCGATGTGGTAATGCAGGGAGATAAGTATGTTTTGAATATTCTTGGTATTACCAGAATATTCGACGGTAAAACCTTATATACTATAAATCCGGAGGATGAAGAAGTGACCATTTCTAAAGAAGATCCTAACGACGAAAATAGTATTACGCCAAGTAAAATGTTGTCTTTTTATAATGATGGATATACATATGCTATGGACATTGAACAGAATATTAAAGGCAGAAAAATTCAGTATGTGAAATTGATGCCGATTGATTCTAATTCCGAAATTCAGCATGTACTTTTAGGAATAGACCCGCAAACGAATCATATTTATAACTTAATCGAAGTAGGAAAAAACGGCACGAAAACAACGCTAACGGTAACGGAGTTTGAAACAAACGAAACGTTATCTAAAGCCATGTTTACTTTCGATAAAAATAAATACAAGGACTTTTACATCAATAACCTTAATTAAGCGTCTTCTTGAAAATATTAGACCGTTACATATTAACGACCTATTTAAAAACTTTTTTCAGCGTGTTTATTATTCTCATGCTGATTTTTATATTACAGACTATCTGGCTATTTATAAAGGAGCTGGCAGGTAAAGATTTAGATGTTATTATCATCTTTAAATTCCTAATGTATTATGCTCCTAAATTAATACCATTGGTGTTACCGCTTACCATTTTGTTATCTTCAATAATGGTGTTTGGTAGTTTTGCCGAAAACTACGAGTTTGCTGCCATGAAATCTACAGGGATTTCATTACAGCGTGCTATGGCGGGCTTAAGTGTGTTTATCGTATTACTTGGGGTAGTAACTTTTTTCTTTGCGAATAATGTCATTCCCTGGGGCGAATATAATTCGTATAACTTGAGGAAAAATATCGCAAAATTAAAACCTGCAATGGCAATTGCCGAAGGGCAGTTTAACGAGGTAGGTACTATAAATATTAAGGTGGCGAAGAAGACCGGAGATAAAGGGCAGTATCTTCACGATGTGGTTATTCATAAAAAAGCTGAAACAGGTTCTGGCAACTACACAACTATTATAGCCAAAGAAGGCGAGTTAATAGGGCAGGAGACTTCAGATGTTTTAAAGCTTATTCTTAAGGATGGAAATTATTATGACGATACACCGCCTAAAAAGGCTAAGGAAAGACGCCGCAGACCATTAACCAAAAGCAGCTTTAAAACCTATACCATAAATACAGACTTATCGCAGTTGAACGATATAGATCTGGAAGAGAAAAATGTAACAGATAAATACAATATGTTAGATATTTCCGATCTAACATATACCATAGATTCTTTAAAGCAACAGGAAATCGAAGATTACGAGGCGTTTTCAAAGAACGTTTATAATCGCTTTGGGGTAAAGAATCTTAATGGAGGAATAAAACCTAAAAAGGATTCTATTTTTACAGGGAGTAATGTGCTAGATATTTTTTCTACTTACGAGAAATTGCAAATTGTAGAAATGGCTTACAATAGCACATCCAGTACAAAGCAGATTATTTATACCAATGAAAAATCGTTTAAAGCCAAGTCGTCCTGGGTAAATAAACATGTTATAGCTTTACATGAAAAGTTGTCATTAGGCTTTGCTTGCGTTATTCTGTTTTTCGTAGGGGCGCCTTTAGGAGCTTTAATTCGAAAAGGAGGGCTGGGCTTACCTATGGTTGTGGCGATACTCTTGTTTTTAACGTATCATTTTATCGGAATTTTTGCTAAAAACAGTGCCAAGGACGGTAGTTTCAATCCAATTTTAGCGTCCTGGTTCTCTACATTAATTATGTTGCCGCTAAGTGTGTTTTTAACCCGTCGTGCTACGGCCGATAAAGGTTTGTTTGAGTTCGATCATATTATTGAACCGATAAAGAAATTGTTATCAATAAAGAATAAAAATACAGATTCTGACAACGACGGTTACAGTTGGGATTTTGCCGATTTTAACAGGTATAAAGAAGATAAATTACTTGAGATTATTAAAGATCCTACCTCTTATAATTATCATCCTTTAGGAAAGATAGAGGCGCTTCAGACTTTGGAACGTAGAAATTTAAGTTTAGACGCTATAAGGAGTAAAGGGGTAAATATAGACCCGGCATTCGATATTTCTAAACGTCTTGTTTCAAAATTTACGTTGTTCTCTAAACTAGCATTTGTGTTTTATTGCACAGGAGTAATACCACTAATATTATTTTTTGTTTTCAATAATAACAAATTGCCACAACTGGCATCAACTACACTTTTAATAAGTGTTATCAGTTTCGTCTTATTTTTAATAACCTATATAATTCAGCACTTAAAAATTTCTACGTTTTATAAGCATATTAACCAAAGACAGAAGTCACCAAACGTCTTTATGTTTATTTTAGGTTTGTTCTTATATCCAATAGTTTATGTTCTAACCAAACAAAAAGCTAAAGAAGACTTAAGTAGATATGCGGTGCAACTTTTAAACTAAAAGCAATATCTTTGCAACATGATGACAGAATCTAAATTAACTAAAATGCCATCCATTAAATTAGATAGTATTAAGGAAGCCATAGACGATATCCGAAATGGTAAGGTAATTATTGTCGTAGACGATGAAGACCGGGAAAATGAAGGCGATTTTGTTGCCGCAGCATCTAAGGCAACACCAGAGATGGTTAATTTTATGGCTACACACGGGCGTGGTTTAATTTGTGCCCCGTTAACCGAAACACGCTGTAAAGCGTTGGATTTACAAATGATGGTTAGTAATAATACCGACCATATGGAGACGGCTTTTACCGTATCGGTGGATTTAAGAGGAAATGGTGTTACTACGGGAATTTCGGCAAGCGATCGTGCTAAGACTGTTCAGGCTTTAATCGATCCCGAAACTAAGGGTTTTGAATTGTCCCGACCTGGACATATTTTTCCTTTGGTGGCTAAAGATGGAGGCGTGTTAAGACGTACCGGACATACCGAAGCTGCTATAGATTTTGCTAGATTGGCTGGGTTACCTCCGGCAGGGATTATTGTGGAAATAATGAACGAAGACGGTTCTATGGCACGCTTGCCTCAACTTATGGAAGTGGCTAAAAAATTCGATTTAAAAGTGGTTTCTATAGAAGATCTGGTTGCTTACCGCATGCAACATGATTCGCTGATAGAAAAGAAAGAAGATTTTGATATTGAAACCCGTTTTGGGCGTTTCCGTTTAAGAGCTTATCTGCAGACGACGAACAATCAAATTCATATTGCTTTAACCAAAGGGCAGTGGAAGTCTGATGAGCCTGTACTTACGCGAGTAAATTCAACCTTAATTAATAACGATATTTTAGGAACTTTAACCAACGATGCAGATGCACAGTTGGATAATATGTTTAAGGTAATAAATGAAGCGGGGAGCGGAGCTATAATCTTCATAAATCAGGAGCCAAAGGCTATCAATTTACTTAATCGATTATCGGTTTTAAAAGATATGCAAAAGCCGGAAACTGTAGTGAAAGCTCCCAGTGTGGTTATGGATACCAAAGATTTTGGTATTGGAGCGCAGATTTTACATGATTTGGAAATTCATAAATTACGATTATTATCCAATAGCGGACAAACCAAGCGTGTAGGAATGATTGGTTATGGTTTGGAAATTACCGAATATGTAAATTATTAGAAGAAAGAAAACAGTTTTGTTTAGAACAATAAAAAGCCACCGTTTAGGTGGCTTTTATTATTTATAATCGTACAAGAAAGTTATAATACACTTTGTATGGCTTCAACCATTTTTGAAGCGCGCTGCTTTACCTCTTCTTCGGTCCATGATAATTTTATCAGACAGGATATATTACGGCCGATAAAGAAGTCTGACTGATTAAAGGATTGTGTTTTTAATTTTCCTAAAGCTTCTTTAATTTGAGGCGAAATAGGGTAAAGGCTTTTTACTTCCTTTAAATGTTCCCATTTTCTTACATAATGCCAGTTGTTATTGTAATAATGAAAACAACCATCAATTCCATTGTCTTTTAATGCAGTCATGGCGGCATTGGCTTTATCCAGATTAGGTAAAAAGAAGCTTAAAAACGAATAGTTTTCTTCTCCTTCTTCAGGAATAGTTCTAAAGGTGATTTCGGGAATAGTAGCTAAAGCGTCTTTAAGTATGGTATAATGTTTTTTCTGAATCGAAATAAAGTCCTTTAATCGTCTTAATTGCGCAAGCCCCACAGCGGCATGTAATTCGGAAATCCTGAAATTGTAACCTAAATACGGGTGAGATTCAGCACCTCGGTCAGAACCCACATGGTCGTGCCCGTGGTCGCTAAACTGATCTGCACAGATGGCGTAATCATCATTATTGGTAATAACAGCGCCACCTTCACCAGCAGTAATGGTTTTTACAAAGTCGAAGGAAAAGCATCCCAGGTCGCCATATGTCCCCAGAGGTTTGCCTTGGTAAGTACCACCAATAGCCTGACAGGCATCTTCTATTAATTTTAGATTATTGGTTTTACAAATGTCTTTTAATTCTTTTAATCGTGCCATACTTCCGCACATATGTACCGGCATGATAGCCTTAGTTTTTGGTGTAATGGCGTTTTTAACGGCTACTAAATCCAAGGTTAAAGTATCGTCTATATCTACAAGTACAGGAATAGCTCCAAGCATTAAAACGGCTTCAAAACTGGCAACAAAGGTAAAGGTAGGGAGTATAACTTCATCTCCGGCTCCAATACCGGCAACGGCTAAAGCAACAGAAACAGCAGCAGTACCAGAGGAAACCAGTTGGGCATGTTTAACTTGCATTTCTGTTTGTAATTCTTGTTCCAGTGATTTTGCTTTCCAGTGTCCGTTTCGCATAGCGTCGAAACCATATCGCATTAAAATGCCACTATCTAAAACATCGTTTACTTCTTTATGTTCTGATGGGCCAAAAAGTTCGAATCCAGGCATGAGTTCATTTTATAATTGGATTCAAATGTACGATATAACAAAGGATTTTTAAAGGAGAAATTAATACTTAAAGTAATGACGATGGGGGGAAACTTAGTATTGGTGTTGATCTTTAACGGTATTTAATAGACTACTCTACATTTAGTGTAAACTTTCTTGTTAGATATATGTTTGATTTTCAGTGTGTAGATTTTTTTAGGTGAAAAAAATAATATTTTTTGTTAGAATTGTTTGATAGAATCGAAAAAGGGTCTTATATTTGCACCCGCAATCAGGGAATACCTGATGAGACACTCAAGGAGAAATGGCAGAGTGGTCGAATGCGGCAGTCTTGAAAACTGTTGAGGGTCACACCTCCGGGGGTTCGAATCCCTCTTTCTCCGCAAAAACCCTTGTAATTCTACGATTACAAGGGTTTCTTGTTTTATTTAGAATTCAATAAATTACTTGTCGTAATAATAGAGCATTTCAAAGGGCGTGTTAGTTTCTGCTTTACTCCATTTAAGTTGTAAAGGTTTATTTTGTTGTTCAGGGTTGTTCAGGTAGATTTTTATTGGATGTAAGCCGTGTTTTAAATGTATGTTTGCAGATTGCTCTTTTCTTGGAGTATAGTTGTAATCGGCATCAATTACGAGAGCATCATGTATTTTAACTATAAATTTTCCTGTACTGTTGCAGGTTAAAGTATAGCTGCCGTCTTCCGGAACCTGGATATATCCTTCAAGAAGGAAAACGTCGTGCTTTTTCTTTTTGAGTTTAATTGGAGTAGTACTTTTTAGCACACCTGCAGCTTTTGGTATTAATAGCTCCGTCTTAGGTAGCCAGTTAAAAAAGCCTGTGTAAGTTTTATAATTTAGTCCTTTTCTCAGTCGGGTTCTGATTACAGCAGGTATTAAAGTAGTATCGTAGGGTCTTGGGGCAGCGGAGTCTGGTCTGCGTATTTGTAACACCCTGTCTTTCATCCACAGTTGTATGTCTTCGACACCACCTCCTATGGCTAAATTGTTAGTTTCGTGTGTGTCTTTTCTTATGTTGTAAATTTCGAAATCGGATTTAGTATCTTGTATATCATATCTTAGTCCTAAATAATCCCCTTTTCTGATAAGTTGCATTTGATTTCTTGTTCGTTTACGGTTGCCTTCGTAAAAATCTTTATAATCAGGTGTTGTTCCGTTTACGTCATATTCTGAGTAGATTACACTTTCTCTTTGTAATCCTTTTCCAGTTAATCCAGGTAAAAGTGATACCCCATCTGTATTTGCCGGAGGTGAAAAGCCGGCAGCATCTGCAAAAGTAGCTAGCCAGTCGTAAGCAATATTTGGTGTTGTAATTTTTACATTTTCAGGAATGGTTTCCGGCCATTTTACTATGGTAGGTACACGCATACCTCCTTCAAGAATATCACGCTTAATACCATCAAACGGACCGAAACTATCGAAAAATTCAGGTGAGTTTGCGGTGTATCCCTTAGGTAAATACGATTCTCTCGATGGTCCGTTATCTGATGTGAATACAACTAAAGTATTGTCTTCGATATTCAAATCTTTTAATAACTGTGTTAAGTCTCCCATGGCATCATCTATTCGTCGTACAGCAGTAGCGTAACGCTTATAGGTCTCTGGCCAGGCTATTTCCGGAGTAGATTTAACTTTATCGTGATTATACGTGGCATTTTCATAATCTGTATGAACATAAGAGTCAACTTCTCCACTAGCAGTATTTATCATATTACCTGGTTTACCTATCCATTGAATACCTCCCTGCAAACCTCCGGATTTGGGGTAGGCCTGTGTTGGTAGCTCTAAAACAGCAT
The DNA here is from genome assembly GCF_051172795.1 of Formosa sp. S-31. Taxonomy (NCBI): domain Bacteria; kingdom Pseudomonadati; phylum Bacteroidota; class Flavobacteriia; order Flavobacteriales; family Flavobacteriaceae; genus Formosa; species Formosa sp. S-31. The sequence continues at coordinate 8,573 of NZ_JAENDK010000008.1, read as the reverse complement.
GAGGGGTATCATAACTTAAAAACAAGAAAAATGGCTTTTGTACTTCTCTAACCTGAGTTGTAATCCAATGCTTGGCTGCCGCTGTCCAAAGGTCTCCCGTGTAACATTTATCTAAACCATTTTTAATTTCAGTAGTATTTTCATAAACGCTTTTTGTACCACGGTAAATGCCTTCATTGGGATAGTGTTCATGTCCGTCTGTATGACGCATATAGCCATAGAAATAGTCAAACCCTCTGTTAATGGGATGTCCAGGCCAGGAATCGCCGTGTTTAGAATAGCGAATGTCTCCTTGAAGTCCCCACTTTCCAATAACCGCCGTTGTATAACCCGCTATTTGTAATACATTACCAATAGTATAATTGTTAGCAAGGGCTTTGTCGAATTGATTATTTCTTACATTGGCATGTCCCTGACTTAAACCGCTGAGTAAAGACGCCCTTGAAGGTGCACAAACCGGAGCGGCAACATAATGATTTGTTAACATAGCGCCTTGATGCCCCATATTATCAAGGTTTGGAGTTGAGGTCCATGGCTCTGTGGTATCTGCTTTTAATTGTCTTTCATTTTGAAAGAATACTCCAATATCTCCGTAACCTAAATCGTCTGTTAGTATAAAGATAATATTGGGTTTCGAGTTTTTGAGTTTAGTATTTGTTTGGGTGTACCCAACAATTTGAATTAAAATGAAAAGTATAATTGTTAGTTGTGTTTTCATTGCGAAATGTTAATGGTTCGCTGTTGTAGCGATTTATTCAAAGCTTTATGGGTGCCATAATCTTTAGATTTTCCCGTTTCAGTATGAACAATTATTATTTGATAGGAGCCTTTAAATTTAGCTTTAGGTTGATATATTGCTTCTGGAATTCTCTGAGCGTATACCAATTGATCGTTCTGATAGACTTTTAGGAGCGGTAGTTGTTTAAAGTTTAATAATTTTAATACAGGTAAATAAAAATTTGCATGTTTTAGAAGGTTATCTTCCTGCCTTACACTAATTGGCCATCCCGGGTATTGGGCGTCTTGTTGTAGAACATCTTTAAAACGTTCATAACAATCTGTTTTTATGGTCCGGTATTTTTTGTCGAAAGTAACTAGGCCAAAGCCATTGGCTCTATTGTATAAAATTTCTGGTTCTTGATGCCTGTTATAAGGATTGCCTACGGCATGTAAAGTGAATTTATTGCCAAAGCCATCTATATGATTTCCTGTGTAAGCTGGGGTTTCAACAGTATGATTTGTTGAATTAACCTCGGGCCAGAAGCGTCGCGGCCAGATATTGTTTAAGGCCGGCCCGGCAAAAGCATAACTTCCCTGCTCATAATCGTCCAGCCCATATTGTATAAACGATCCTAAATGTTGGTCTCCAGCAATATGAAAAGCCATGGCTTTACTGATAATGTTAACCGCTTTATCCCGCTTATTTGATGGCCATCCATTTGAATCCATGTCTACTGTAGGAGCATCGCCGGAAATGTATTGTCCTCTTTCAGGAATTTCCAATGATGGTACTATATCATCTGTTAAAGTGCCTTTAGGTAAAGTCGCCACAGTGGTGAAATTGGTTTGAGACAGTACGGCTTTCATTTGGGTGTCGTCCGACCAATCTTCTACCCAATGTTCCAGAAATTTTTCCTGACGAACCCCTAATAATTCAGCTTTTAAATTTTTATATTGTTTAATATCAAAATCTTTGTTTCGAATAAAGCCATTGTAGACCTGCGCCTCTTTTGGTAGAACACTTTTTGGTGCCGATTTAAATTTACGGTCCTCAAGTATGGCAAAGCTTATTCCTGCATAATGCCATTGCGTATAGTACACACCGATATTATTTTTTACAGGAGTGGGGTCGAAGGCATCTGGTAAATGACTGGTTTGGGTAAATTGAACCATATTAACCCATTCCGGGGACATTTTGTATCCTCCTTTATCTTGTGCTGAGGCATAGAAACCTTCTGAAGTATCTGCAAGTTCACCACCGGAACCCCAGATATTTCCATGATATACATCGTGGTCGTCGGGAATAATGGCACAGGGTTTATGTCTGAAAATTTCGCGGTACGACCAGCCAAACATCATCCATTTTCGTAAATAATCGAGACATTGTTTGTCGAAATTACCAGAATATTGAGCCCCGAAGCCACCGGTACTTTCATAAAACTGATCTCCAAGAAATACACTCATATCGTATTCCAACTTGTTTAAACTTTCTGGTATATCAGTATCAGGGAAACCAAAGTGAGCATTACAACTAAATACAGCAACTTTTAATTGGTCATTGTTTTTTGGTTCGGCGGCTATAGTTCCTTCATAATTGTATTTATTTATATTATTACCTACCGGGATTTCTACGGAAATACGATAGGGAATATCAGATTCAGTTGTCCAATTGTCAATTTTAAAATTAATAGCTCTACCGGAATGAATTACTTTAGTTTCTTCCTCGATAATCCATTGGTCATTTCTTTTAAATTCCAGTAATACCTTATGATTTTTTATGTGCTCTATAGGTGCTAATTGGGCTGTTAATTTTAGTTTCTTACGATGAAGAGTGTATTGAGCAAAGCAAATAGGTCCATAAACATTGTCTTCTTTTTGAAATAATGACGGAGAGGAAATCTTCCAATGTTGGAAAGAAATACTTGGTTGTTCGGCGTCTGTTTTCTGAGTTTTACCAAAACTTGCTAATAGAGCGAAATTGCCTCTTAGGTCTAAATTGTCTAAAGAAACAGGTTTTGTTTCGTAAATAAGACTATTAGTTATTGGATTGATAATTTGTACAACAGCGGAAGTAGAGCTGTTTGTAATAGCGGTATTAAAATCAAGTTTAAAACTGTCGGGAATTCTATTTAATCCTGTGTTGATATAAATATCACCTATTTTTAATTGCCCTTGTGGGGTAAGGCCAACTTCGAAACCTTTTCCGAAAACGGCTGCCGAACGAAAGTCGGAAAACTTACCTTTAGCGCCTAAGATTATACCAACACAACCAGTTTCTATATAATCTATGTTGGCATTAAGTTTAGTAATTATGGTTGAAATGTGGAGCGGTGTATTGTTCGTTCTATTTTGTAGTGTTAGTGCATGTAAAGTACGGTTAAAGCCTGTTACGGAACAGATCAACTTTCTTTTGTTGATTTCCCAGTCCTGAAGACGGTTGCCCCAGTATTCTGGTCCGGCCCATTTCATGTCTGGCCAGTTATGCCAGTTGCTTTTAAAACTGACATTATTGGTGGTTTTATTAAGGTGATGTGCTGTGTTTATAAAACCAAAGGCTGAGTTAACCAATGGCAATAGCGAGCCAAGGGTGATTGTTTTTATATAAGTTCTACGTTTCATTTTGAATAAATATCTTCTCGGTTAGTTTTCTTCTGGTTGTTTTTATTCGGGTTAGGCTAAATCTAATTAATATTTTAGTTTATTCTTAGGGAAAGGTTTTCCAAAAAAGGGGAGATATTTGTCTTTTTTAGCCAGGAAAATAGAAATGAAGTAGGAGCGTATCTGATTTAAATAAATGTAGGTATTTTTTTCTAACGAATTATGAAGCTGTTAGATTAATGCTGAATATTGAAATAAAAAAAACCGACTCTAGTGAGTCGGTTTTTATAAGCGAAATGTTATACAATTAGGCTCAGCGCCTTATTTTACTTTGTTTACTATTGCTTCAAAAGCTTCAGGGTTATTCATCGCTAAATCGGCTAAAACCTTACGGTTTAATTCGATATTGTTAGCTTTTAATTTACCCATGAATTGAGAATAAGATAATCCGTATTGTCTGGCTCCCGCGTTAATACGCGTAATCCATAAAGCACGGAATGTTCTCTTTTTATTTCTACGGTCTCTGTACGAATATAACATCGCTTTATCAACCGCATTTTTTGCTACTGTCCAAACGTTTTTACGACGTCCGAAGTAACCTTTTGCTTGCTTAAGAACCTTTTTTCTTCTGGCTCTTTTAGCTACTGAATTTACTGATCTTGGCATTTCTTAAATGTGTTTTTTGTAGTAGGCGGTCAATTTTATATTGACACTTTGTAATTTAGGCCTAACTCCAGGGTTATTAAATAATTGTAACCAGAACAAATATTACTTTAAACGTAATTGTTCTTTAATGCTGTTAACATCATGATCGTGAACTAATCCACTGTGAGTTAACGCTAGCTTACGCTTTTTAGACTTCTTTGTTAAGATGTGACTTTTAAAAGCGTGCTTTCTTTTGATCTTCCCAGTACCTGTTAACTTGAAACGTTTTTTGGTACTAGATTTTGTTTTCATTTTAGGCATCTTCTTCTCCTAGTTTTTATTTATTTCGCTTATTATTTTAAACCTGAAAATATTCAGGGTTATTTTGTTTTTTTAGGCGCGATAAACATTGTCATACGTTTACCTTCCAGTTTTGGCATTTGTTCTACCTTTCCATACTCTTCAAGGTCCTGTGCTAAACGCAGCAATAAAATCTGACCTTGTTCTTTGAAGACGATAGAACGTCCTTTAAAGAATACAAAAGCTTTTAATTTAGCACCTTCTTTTAAGAACTTTTCTGCGTGTTTCTTTTTAAACTCGTAATCGTGATCGTCTGTTTGTGGTCCGAAACGAATTTCTTTTACAATAACTTTAGTGGCCTTCGACTTTAAAGCTTTATCACGTTTCTTTTGCTCGTAAAGAAACTTTTTATAATCCATAACTTTACAAACAGGAGGCACTGCTTTAGGCGAAATTTCAACAAGATCCAGCTCTTGCTCTTCGGCAATGGCTAAAGCTTGCTTAATTGGATATACTCCAATTTCTACATTGTCACCTACTAATCTCACTTCTTCAACTCTAATCTTAGAGTTAATTCTATGCTGATCTTCTTTTTCAACCCTTCTCGGGGCTTGTTTTTTTCTACGTATTGCTATGGCTATAAAATTTTAGTTAAACTTATTTAAAACTGTTTTAATGTTTTGTTTGTCTCGGTTTCAACGATTTTTGCAAATTCCTCGATGGTAATTGCTCCTAAATCTTCGCCACCGTGTTGACGCACAGATATTTTATTTTCTTTTTCCTCATTCTCACCAATAATGATCATGAATGGGATTTTTTTCATTTCTGCCTCTCTAATTTTCTTCCCAATCGTCTCATTTCTATGGTCTACGAGGGCGCGAATTTCGTGATTTTCTAGCAAATTTAAAACTTTTTCAGCGTATTTTTCATATTTCTCACTAATTGACAGGATAATAGCCTGATCTGGCATTAACCATAATGGGAAATTTCCAGCTGTGTGTTCTAGTAAAATAGCTATAAAACGTTCCATACTTCCAAAAGGCGCACGGTGAATCATTACCGGGCGATGGGTTTCGTTATCACTGCCTTTATAAGACAGGTCGAAGCGCTCTGGTAAATTATAATCTACCTGTATGGTTCCTAATTGCCATTGTCTGCCTAAGGCATCTTTAACCATGAAATCTAATTTAGGTCCGTAGAATGCAGCTTCCCCAGATTCGATAACGTAATTTAAACCTTTGTCTTTGGCTGCATTGATAATCGCCTGTTCAGCCTTTTTCCAGTTTTCTACACTACCTATATATTTATCAGGGTTATCTAAATCTCTAACAGAAACCTGAGCGGTAAAGTTTTCGAATCCTAACGATCCGAATACATAGAGTACAAGATCGATAACATTTTTAAATTCCTGGTCTAATTGTTCTGGTGTACAGAAAATATGGGCATCGTCCTGAGTAAATCCTCTTACTCGTGTTAAACCGTGGAGTTCTCCACTTTGCTCATAACGGTAAACGGTACCAAATTCAGCAAAACGTTTTGGTAAATCTTTATAAGACCACTGGGTGCTGTTGTAAATCTCGCAGTGATGCGGACAGTTCATTGGTTTTAATAAAAATTCTTCACCTTCTTTTGGGGTGTGTATAGGTTGAAAGCTGTCTTCACCGTATTTTGCGTAATGGCCAGAAGTAACATATAGTTCTTTTTGACCTATATGAGGCGTAACAACCATTTCGTATCCGGCTTTCTTTTGTGCCTTTTTTAAAAAGCTCTCTAAGCGTTCTCTAATTGCAGCACCTTTTGGTAACCATAAAGGTAATCCTTGTCCGACTTTAGAAGAAAATGTGAATAATTCTAATTCTTTACCTAGTTTTCTGTGATCGCGTTTTTTAGCCTCTTCTAATAAATGAAGGTATTCCGTAAGTTCTTTTTGTTTCGGAAATGAAATACCATATACACGAGTAAGCTGAGGTTTATTTTCATCTCCTCTCCAATATGCTCCAGCTACTGATAGTACTTTAACTGCTTTTATTATTCCTGTATTCGGAATATGGCCTCCGCGACATAAATCCGTAAACGTTGAATGATCGCAGAAGGTTATGGTACCATCTTCTAAATTTTCAATTAATTCGGTTTTATAAGGATTGTCCTTATAAGTCTCTAAGGCTTCAGCTTTACTAATAGCTCTCATTTTAAAGTCGTGTTTTCCACGAGCTATGTCAAGCATTTTATTTTCGATAGCTTTAAAGTCTTTATCAGAAACCGATTTATCACCAAAATCTACATCATAATAAAACCCGTTTTCAATAGCTGGTCCTATAGTAAGTTTGGCGCCTGGGTATAACTCTTCTATAGCCTGAGCTAAAACGTGAGCAGATGAATGCCAGAATGCTTTTTTGCCTTCCTCGTTATTCCAGGTATATAATACTAAAGATCCGTCGGTGGTTAAAGGGGTAACGGTTTCAACGGTTGTGCCGTTAAAACTGGCAGAAATTACATTTCTTGCTAATCCTTCGCTAATGCTTTTCGCGACATCCATTGGAGTCGTGTTCTTTTCAAACGATTTTATACTACCATCCGGTAATGTGATCTGTATCATATTATATATTAAAATTGAAGAGGCAAAGATAATAGTATCTAAATAGAGTTACAATATATATGTGTAAATTTAGAATCTTACAGCTATAAAATAAATTACAGTGTTTTGTGTAGTCTGATAAGGTTTGTAGATGAACAAAAAGAGCTATATAATTAAGGTGTGAATTACTGATTCTATAATATGTATAGTTCTAAATAAAATCCATCATCATAAATTGTAGTAACAATGAAGAAGAAGATCAAATTTTATTTAAATAAATTAAAGGGGAGTTTGTGGTTTCGGCCTCTGCTATTCTGTATTCTTTCCGTTATAGGTGCTTTAATATCGCATAAAGCTGATGGCACCCGTTTAAACGACCTGGTGCCGGTAATAGCTGTAGAGTCTATAGAAAGTTTACTAAATACCATTTCGGCAAGTATGTTGGTTATAGCCACTTTTGCTGTAGCCTCTATGATCTCGGCTTTTACTGCGGCAAGTAATACCGCTACCCCTAGATCTTTTAAAATCGTGGTTACAGATGATGTGTCTCAATATGCACTTTCTATTTTTATTGGTGCGTTTATTTTTAGTATTGTGGCAACTATAGCTTTGAAAAACGGATATTATGATAAGGCCGGACGATTTGTGCTTTTTGTTTTTACCCTGATGTTATTTGCAGTGGTTATTGTCACTTTTTTAAGATGGGTAGACCGAATTTCTAGATTGGGGAGATTAGAGCATACAATTAAACAGGTCGAAACCGTGGCAAAGAAAGCACTTCAGTCCTATATAAATGCACCATATTTAAATGCGTTGCCGATTATGGGTGAATTCGAAAAAGGCAGTGCTGTTTTTAGTAGGTCTACAGGTTATGTGCAATTTATAGATATAAAAGGATTGCAGGACTTGGCAGAAGCACATGATGTGAAAATAAGATTGTGTTGTCTGGTAGGTAAGTTTGTAAATGAAAATTCGGAGTTAGCGTTGATTAATGAGCCATTACCGATGCAAAATACTAATATAAAAGATAAGATTTATGAAGCAATCCAGATAGGTCACTACAGATTGTTTGAAGACGATCCTAGGTTTGGGTTGATAGCGCTAACAGAAATAGCCAGTAGAGCGCTGTCTCCGGGAATAAATGACCCTGGAACCGCAATTCAGATTATAGGAAGTCATGAACGACTTTTTTTCTTATGGAACGCCAAACGAAAAGACGATAAGAGTCTGGATGTAAAATATGATAGGGTTGAAGTTAATTGTATAGAGATGTCCGATTTTTTCGACGATGCCTTTAGGCCTATAGCAAGAGATGGGGCTGGTAATATAGAAGTTATGTTGCGCTTGCAAAAAACATTTAATGCGTTAAGCCTTGTAAATCAGTCGAAAATAGAAAGCGTCGCGAAGTTGTATTCTAAAAATACATTTCTAAGGGCTGAATCTCACTTAGAAAACAAACAGGATATTGATCTACTAAAGGAAAACATTCTGTCTTAAAAAATAAGTTAGTATTGGAGAATTTAATATATAAGTAAAAAAGGAGTGTGCTTTTTAAATAAAGGTTTTTGAAAAATAAATATGATATAACATGTTGAGAAATAATAGATTCAAAAAAACTTTCAAAAAAAGGCATAAAAAAGTTTGTTAGTTAAGGAAAAAGGGTGGTATATTTGCACCCGCTTACGGCAGGAGGGATGTAGAGAAAGAGTAAGCGGACGTTCATTTACAGGAGTTT
>NZ_JAENDK010000007.1:271291-297332 GCF_051172795.1 Formosa sp. S-31 | reverse complement strand
TTGGTTAAGGCAATATGTACTAGTGTTGGTCCTAAAAACATACACAGTAAAGCGATGCCCATTTTCTTTAAACCTTCTACTAAAAGTGTTTTATTGGTGTGTGGTGTCTCTTCCATCTTGGTAGTTTGTTATGGCGTTACGAACCGATTTGTATTTTTTCATTCATATATTTACATAAAAAAGGCGATAGTATATTAAACTATCGCCTTATAAATTTTAAAAAATGTTTTATTAGAACCTGTATAACAAACCAAATTGAGGTTGCGCAAAAATATTGTTGAATAAGTTGATGTTTAACTCAAAAGTATCGGTTGCATCTCCATCTTCTGGATTAGCATTATTGTAAGTTAAGATATCAGCTAAAACAAATGTAGCAGCAAAATGTCTTGTAAAGAAATAATTAACTCCTAAGGTAACATTGGCTTTAATGTCGTTGCTGGTGTTATCATAGCCATTACCTTGACTACGATGGTGGCCGTAACCTAAACCAACATCACCATAAGCTTTTAAACGTTTATCGGCTATTTCTAAGAAATAGTATCTTGCAAATGCACCTATTCCAAAAAAGTCAGTTTCGGCACTACTTCCTTTGACTTCAGTACCTCCAAAATCGATATCACCTCCCACAGCGAATTTATCTGATAAAAAATAACCAACTTTAGGATTAATACCGTAAGAATCAGTATCACCGCCTGTACTAACAGAGATACTACCTTCAACAAAAAAACCTCCTTTTTCAAAAGAAACGCCTTTAGCTGAATGCAATTGATCTTGTACCTGGCTCTGAGTAATTTGCTGATCAGGAATTTGTTGTGCGTGTGATGTAACAATAGTAAATAAAGCTATCGTAGCTGTAAGTAAAATTTTTTTCATAATTGTTTTATTTAATTTAATAATAGCGTGTTTTTCGGTTTAAAATTTAGTGTGGTTGTTTTTGGTTTGTTATACTAAATTTCTACTAACCGAAAATTTTATTTAAAATTAGCATAATTTCTCACAGAATCAAGGATTTACTGATTAATTAATTTAATAATATAAATCTTACTGGAGTGCTTTTAATAATAGAATAGTAAGATAAGTTTTATGTGTAATACTTATGTCAAGGAAGTACATCAGTATCTAAGGACAATTGGTTTAGTTGGTAAAGGAGATAGAATCTCCAACCTTTAGGCCCCATTGATCAGCTAAACCTGAATTTATTTCTAAAACATACATTGCGGGCCCATCTGATAGTAAAGATGATTCGTCCATTGGTTTGGCATATTTCTGAAAACTCTCTATGATTTTATCAGCTTTTATGTATAGCAAATCGAGACCAATCTGTGTGTTTTTCATGTAAAAGGAACGAGGCATTTCATCAGGAAAAACAAATAGCATAGCTTGGGTTGGTTTCATACTGCTTCTATACATTAGTCCTGTTTCCCTGTCAAATTCCGTATCGGCAATTTCGATATCCAGTGTTTTTATTATGGAATCTGTTTTAGCCTTATAAATAGTTAATTCACCCTCTTTGGTAAAAGAAACTTCAAGAGGGGTGACTCTGACTTCTTTATTTTCTTTACAAGAGGAGTTGAGAGTTAATATACTAGTAATAACAAGGAGTTTTAAGATGTTTTTTACGATGTTAACTCTCATAATGTTTTATGTTTTTCTAGTTCAATTTTGTTTTGCCCTTATATACAAACATAAAGTAAAGACCGACAAGGATAAAAGGAATACTTAACCATTGTCCGGTATTTAAAGCCCACGAAGCACGTTCGTCCACTTGCGCTTCTTTTACGAATTCTACGAAGAATCTAATAGTCCATAGTAGTACTAAAAATAAACCGAAAAGAAACCCTGGGTTTTCAGATTTGTTTGTTTTATTGTAAAGCGTCCATAAAATAATGAACACGAAAACATAACAGGCAGATTCGTATAATTGTGCAGCATGTCTGTACGGCACGGCATCCAGTAAATTTTGAAATTGAGGATTATTGGCAATGGCATCATACGCAGCTTTAGGGTTTTTAATTCCTGTTAATTGTACGGCTTCTCTTTTACTGTATTCATCCTGAATAAAGCGAACACCTAAATTAGAATTTGTGACTTTACCTATAATTTCGGAATTAATAAAATTACCAATTCTAATAAAAATAGCCCCAAGCGATACCGGTATAACGATGCGGTCTAAAATCCACATTAACGATTTATAGTTGTATTTTCTTCTATAGAGATACATCCCGATGATTATACCTATAGCAGCACCGTGGCTGGCCAAGCCTTGAAAACCTGTAAATTCTATTTCGGGTTTAAACCGGAAAGGTAAAAAGATACTGAAAAAGTCCTGTTGAATTAATTCAGACTGATAGAAAAAGACGTGTCCTAGTCGAGCTCCAATCATAGTTGCCAGAACGGTGTAGATAAATAAAGGGTCTAAATATTCTAAAGACACTTTTTCTTTTTCATAAATGCGTTTCATTACATACCACCCTAAAAGGAAAGCAATAACCCACATGAGGCTGTAAAAATGAAGTTGAAAATTACCAATTATATCGATTCCTGTAGTAGGGTTCCAGTCGAATTTTAAAATGTGCATAGGTTAAATTTTACAAGGGTAAATATAGACATTTGCTTAAGGATTAAAAAGGAAAAGCAGGTTAAGCCTGCTTTATTTTAAGGTACGGGATCGTAACCAGAGCCACCCCAGGGATGACAGCTAAAAATACGTTTTATACTTAACCATCCACCTTTAAAAAGACCGTGTTTTATTAAAGCCTCTTTAGTGTACTGAGAACATGTGGGATGATAGCGGCAGGACGGTGGAAAAAGGGGAGAAATCGCACTTTGATATATTTTAATAAGAAATAAGAAGGGAGCTATAAGGATACGTTTCATAATGATATAAAAAAACGGACAAGAAAAATAGTCTTGTCCGTATTAAGTTTAATGTGTTGTAAAAGTTGTACCATCTTTACCATCCTTTAATTGGATTCCAACTTCAGCAAGTTCGTCTCTAATTTTATCGGATAAAGCAAAGTCTTTATTTGCTCTTGCTTCCTGGCGGAGTTTTATAAGTAATGCTACAGCTCCACTTAATTTATCTTCACTCTTATTTTCTTTAGTGCTTTTTTCCAGTCCCAAAATATCGAAAGTAAAGGTTTTTATACAGCCTTTTAAAAGCTCTAAATCAGTTTCGGATATTGTGGCTTTACCTTCTTTTATCTGATTAATGTATTTTACGGCTTCAAATAAATGTGCAATTAGAATCGGCGAGTTAAAGTCGTCATTCATGGCATTATAGCACGATTGTTGCCAGGCTTTAATGTCGAAAGACGATGAAGCAGTAGCTCTTAACTCTTCTAAAGTGTTTATAGCATCCATTAGTCTAACATAGCCTTTTTCGCTGGCGAGTAAGCCATCATCGGTTAAATCTAAGACACTTCTGTACGAAGACTGCGCGATGAAAAAGCGAATTACACTCGGGGCGTAAGCTTTACTAAAGAACGTGTTATTTCCAGAAAGTAATTCGTCTGGGTTAACTGTATTCCCTGTTGTTTTAGACATACGCTGTCCATTTAACTCCAGCATATTGGCATGCATCCAGTAATTAACCGGAGATTCGCCTTTGGCAGCCTCGTTTTGTGCTATTTCGCATTCGTGATGTGGAAATTTTAAATCCATTCCTCCACCGTGAATATCAAATTTATCACCTAGATATTTTGTGCTCATGGCTGTACACTCTAAGTGCCAGCCTGGGAAACCGTCTCCCCAAGGCGAAGGCCAGCGCATAATATGTTGTGGCTCGGCTTTTTTCCAAAGGGCAAAATCCTGAGGGTTTTTCTTATCGCTTTGTCCGTCTAATTCTCTGGTGTTATGAATTAAGTCTTCCAGCTTTCGTTTACTTAATTTGCCGTACTCGTGACTCTCGTTAAATTTGTGAACATCGAAATATACCGATCCGTTTACTTCGTAAGCAAATCCATTTTCAATAATGGTACTTATTAGTTCAATTTGCTCTATAATATGTCCCGTTGCGGTAGGCTCGATGCTTGGAGGAAGAAAATTAAACGTATTTAATATATTGTGAAAGTCTACAGTGTAACGCTGTACAACTTCCATTGGTTCAATTTGTTCCAGACGGGCTTTTTTGGTTATTTTATCTTCGCCTGCGTCAGCATCATTTTCAAGGTGTCCGGCATCTGTTATGTTTCTTACATAGCGTACTTTGTACCCCAAATGTTTGAGGTATCTGAAAATCATATCAAAAGACATGAACGTTCTAACATTACCTAAATGGACATTACTATAAACTGTAGGGCCGCAGACATACATACCTACGTAACCTTCGTTAATAGGTGTAAATAATTCTTTTTGGCCGGTAAGAGAGTTGTAAATTTTAATGCTTTGTTGCTTATAGAGCTGCGGCATATTTTGGTTGTTTAAAATTGTGTGTCCAGTTTTATATAATCCAGGAATTCGCGACGGGTTTCTTTTTCCTTAAATTTTCCACCAAATTCTGCAGTAACGGTACTACTTTCAATATCTCGAATACCTCTGGAATTTACACATAAATGTTTTGCATCCATTACACAGGCCACATCTTCGGTACCTAAAACAGCTTGTAATTCTTTAACAATTTGAATGGTTAATCGTTCCTGTACCTGTGGACGTTTGGCATAATAATCTACTATACGATTCATTTTTGATAAACCAACTACATTTCCGTTAGATATGTAAGCGACATGTGCGCGACCTACAATAGGAAGTAAATGGTGTTCGCAGGTAGAATAAACTGTAATGTTTTTTTCAACCAGCATTTCACCATACTTATATTTGTTATCGAAAGTTGAAGCGCTTGGCTTTCTACTAGGGTCCAGACCTCCAAAAATTTCTTTAACAAACATTTTGGCTACGCGATTAGGAGTACCTTTTAAACTGTCGTCTGTTAAATCAAGACCTAAGGTTTCCATAATATGGCGTACGTCGTCCTTTATAATTTCAATCTTTTCGTCATTTGAAAGTTTAAAAGCATCGGCACGCATTGGAGTTTCTGTTGAAGTTCCAATATGATCGTCGCCTAAAGATTCGAATTCTTCTATATTATTATCAAATTTCATTATCAAAAAGTAATTCTGTATTAATCTGCAAAGATAAGTAATTCCGTTTTTATTGTGTTTGAATTATGAAACATTTAAAGGTTTCGAATTGGTGTGTTTCTTATACAATTTTGCAAGGGCTATTTATAAAGCAAAACTTAAAGATACGGTAAAGTTCGAATTTCTGTTGTCTAAAGCAACGGCATCTGTTAAACCAACGTTGTATAACTGCTGCTCCGAATCGCGTTGAGACATGTCGTACGTAAAGTCCAGTTTAGTACCTCCAAAACTGTAACCGATGCCTAAAGAGTATCCGCTTAAATCGCCAATGGTATTTCCGTCTTTATACGGACTTTCTTCAAAACGGTAACCGCCTCTAAAGCTTAACTGTTTTAAGCGGTATTCTCCACCAATTGCAAAAGTTGAGGCTGCTTTTAAATTGTTTTCTATTATGTTGTTTTGCTCAGAAAAGTAAACGTCGTTTTTAGGTTTAAACTTAGTGTTGCCATAATCTTTGTATGAGTAATCTACACTAATTAGACCTTGGTATCCGAAAACGTAAGCTACACCTGCCCCGATTTTTCCAGGAGTTTGTAATTTATAGGCAGGATAAATGTTACTAATTCTAGGGTTAACCGCTTGGGTTATGTCTGTGCCATTGTCGTATCGTCTTGTCGTCAGGTTTTGAGTGGTTTCTTCTTCAATAGTGTACCAGATTGGAGAGTTATAGGTTAAACCCAGTCTTAGACGATCTGTAGCTTTGTAAATTCCACCAAGTTGAAAAGAAAAACCACTTCCAATTGTAGATAAGGTATTTTCAAAGTTTACAGATCGAACTAAAGAGCCACTATTTGAATTTGATTCGAATAAATACGTATATCGGTCAAAATTTATAAAATGGGCATTTAAATTAATTCCAACATAGAGTTTGTCGGTCGCTTCAGCCGCAAGATTGGCAGCGATTTTTCCGTTATACCCTGTAGATGCATATACGTATCTCTGATTAAATGTTCCCGGAGCAATATTAGAAGTGTACTCTGTATTTTCGTCTGTGTACTCTAGCGGTTCAATTATATAAGATTCATATCCTAAAAAGGCCTGTTGATGTTGTGAATTGTATAGACGCCCAATTTCTGCATAAGCCTGAGAATAAGATTCATTTGCTAAGGCAGAAATCTGATCAAGTCTTAGCCCTTGCGCGTTCTCTAAAAAATAGGAGTCAATAGAATTTGTGTTTACTCCATTTGCTGTCCAGTCATTTCTGAAATCCTGAGTTTTGTCGTAAGTGATTGCAAATGAGAATTTCTTGAAATTATCCCTAAGGTTTGGACTGTAAAAGACTAAGGCAGCTCCTATTTGAGTGAATTCTGTGTCAGAATCTGAATTAGAATTATGCGTGTCGAAAAAGGAGGTTTTAGTTTTAGAGTTTATATTAGTAAGTGTAAACGACGTGAAGCTATTGTTGAAAACAGCAGATCCGGCGGGATTAAGGTTTGTTGCAGAAAGGTCGCCTCCTAAAGCTGTAAAAGCTCCGCTAAGCGCCCGGTATCGCGCAGACCCGCTAATATTGTCCTGAGCATAACGTACAGCATCGTTAATGTTTTGAGCATAAAAAGCAGGCATACAAAGTATGCCTGCTATATAAAAAGTTAAAGTTTTTAAACGCATTTTAAAAAATATGGGGTTGGATTTATGTTATCTTCCTCTGGATCTTACACCTCCTGAAGACCTCATGCCACCAGAGGATCTCATACTTCCGGATGAACGTGGAGTAGAGTAGCTTCTGTTTGTAGATGTTCGCGATCTGTTATAGGAATTGTTAGAGTTAGAACGATTTGAATTATAATTATTACTTCTCGTGGAGTTATTGTTGTAATTTCTTGTTGAACGGTTTGTGCTATAATTACGCGTTGTTGTATTACTGTTTCGAGAATTTGACGTCGAATAATTTCTTCTTGTAAAATTCTGATATCGCGTAGAAGCTTCTGTATTGTATCTTTTGTTGGTATTGTAATATCTGGAAGTATTATAGGCTAAACCTCTGTGAGAGTACATTCTGTTACCATAAGTATATCTCGGTCTGTGCCAAGGACTGTATGCCCAGCCACCGCCGTACCATCCCGGACCATACCAACCACCGTAATACGGTGGAAAATACGGATTATAAAAGCCGGCTCCCCAGCCGAAGCCCCAGCCCCAGCCGTAACTAGGGTAGCCCCAGCCAAGTCCCCAGCCCCAACCGGAGTAAGGGTAGCCCCATCCGCCGTACATAAACGGGTCGTTATAGTAGTTTATAGTAACGCTTTCGTTTTGTGTACCCCAGCCGCCATTACCGAAATAGTCGTTTTGGTTTCCGTCTGTAGCAGTATATGTGTTACTGGAATAAGAGTCTACATCAGTAAATACGGAGTCTTGCTCCTGTTGGTTGTACATGTCGTATTCCTGAGATTTTTCTCTAAAGTAAGTCGTGTAATAAGAATTGTTATTAGTTACAGTACGGTTAGGCGTACCATAAATACCATCGATGTTTTGCTGAGCATATTCTTGCGAACTTCCACAGGAATAAAGTCCGAGAAAGGAAATGCATATTGCAAGGGTAGCCCATTTATATTTAAATTTAGAAAGATAGTTCATATAGCAAGTAAATTTATTGTTGAAATAACAAAAATAGTTAGTTTTGCGAAACTATAATGTATATGTAATATAGCACAATATTTGTGCCAAAGCAAAGATATGAGTAAAAAACTGACAAAGCGAGTAGAAGACTACTCGAAATGGTATAACGAATTGGTAGTGAAGGCCGATTTGGCTGAAAATTCTGCAGTTAGAGGGTGTATGGTTATAAAGCCATATGGTTATGCTATCTGGGAAAAAATGCAGGCAGAATTAGATCGAAAGTTTAAGGAAACAGGTCATGAAAATGCATATTTTCCATTATTTGTCCCGAAAAGCTTATTTGAGGCAGAAGAAAAAAATGCGGAAGGATTTGCTAAAGAATGTGCTGTTGTTACACATTATAGATTGCAGAACGATCCTGATAAAGCGGGGAAACTGCGTGTAGATCCGGAGGCTAAGTTAGAAGAAGAATTGGTGGTTAGACCAACCAGTGAAGCCATTATCTGGAATACATACAAAGGGTGGATTCAATCTTATCGTGATTTACCACTTAAAATAAATCAATGGGCTAATGTGGTACGTTGGGAAATGCGTACACGTTTATTTTTAAGGACTGCTGAATTTTTATGGCAGGAAGGGCATACGGCTCACGAAACGAAAGCAGAAGCTTTAGAAGAGGCACAGTTAATGAATACGGTGTATGCTAATTTTGTAGAAAATTTCATGGCGATACCAGTTGTTCAGGGGACTAAAACAGAAAGTGAACGTTTTGCAGGGGCAGACGAAACGTATTGTATAGAAGCATTGATGCAGGATGGAAAAGCCTTACAGGCAGGAACTTCACATTTCCTTGGACAGAATTTCGCTAAAGCTTTCGATGTTAAGTTTACTTCTAAAGAAGGGAAGCAGGATTATGTTTGGGCAACTTCCTGGGGAGTGTCTACGCGATTAATGGGCGCTTTAATTATGACACATAGTGATGATTACGGGTTAGTATTGCCTCCGAATCTGGCACCTAATCAGGTTGTAATTGTTCCTATTTTTAAAACGGATGAAGAGTTTGAAGAAATTTCTAAAATAGCAAAACTCATAATAAGTGATTTAAGAGCTAAGAATATTTCTGTAAAATATGACGACAGAACAACCTTTAGACCAGGTGCTAAATTTGCACAGCACGAATTACAAGGTGTGCCGGTAAGAATTGCAATAGGTCCTAAAGATCTTGAAAATGGCACAGTTGAATTAGCGCGTAGAGATACTTTAACAAAGGAAACGGTTGCTTTAGATGTCTTGACAGGAGTAGTAGAAGGACTAATGACCGAAATTCAGGATGCGCTATATAATAAAGCGTTAAATTATCGCGCAGAGCATACTACGAAGGTAGATACTTTTGAAGCGTTTAAAGATGTTTTAGAAAATAAGGGTGGATTTATTTCTGCGCATTGGGATGGTACAATGGAAACTGAAGATAAAATTAAAGAGTTAACTAAGGCAACTATTCGTTGTATACCGTTAGATTCTGAAGAGGAAGCAGGGGTATGTGTATACTCTGGTAAGCCATCTTCCAGAAGAGTGTTGTTTGCTAAAGCGTATTAATTTTATTTTTTTTT
Source organism: Formosa sp. S-31 (assembly GCF_051172795.1). Classification (NCBI taxonomy): domain Bacteria; kingdom Pseudomonadati; phylum Bacteroidota; class Flavobacteriia; order Flavobacteriales; family Flavobacteriaceae; genus Formosa; species Formosa sp. S-31. The sequence goes on along the minus strand of NZ_JAENDK010000007.1, from coordinate 288,028 downwards.
AATAAAAATTAGATTAGCTATTGCGACATTCAAAAATGGTTGTATATTTGCACCCGCAATGCGGTAAAAGAAATAGAAAATCACATTGTAAGTTTTTTGAAAAAATGTTTTGCAGATTAAAATAAAAGGTTTTAAATTTGCACACTCAAAAAAAACAATGGCCCGTTCGTCTATCGGCTAGGACGCCAGGTTTTCATCCTGGTAAGAGGGGTTCGATTCCCCTACGGGCTACAATCATTTAATAAGAAAGAATTAAAATGGCAAATCATAAGTCATCCTTAAAGAGAATTAGAAGTAACGAAGCTAAGCGTTTAAGAAATAGATATCAGCACAAGACGACTCGTAATGCTATTAAAAAGTTACGCGAGGCAGGGAGCAAGGAAGAAGCTGAAGCTTTATTTTCTGGCGTGATTTCTATGATTGATAAATTAGCGAAGAAAAACATTATTCACGCTAATAAAGCAGCTAACCTGAAATCAGGTTTAACAAAGCACGTAGCTTCTTTATAAGAACTTATCAAGTTATATAATAACAAAAGCTTCTCAAAATTGGGAAGCTTTTTTGTTTACATTAAATTTGGTTATTAATGTTGTGTCACAAAGGCCTTGAGTAATATCGAGGCTTTTTTGTTTTTTAGTAAGTTCTGGTTTTAATTTTGAAAGGAAGAGTAAGTTAAAAGACTCTTTATAGAATTAAAAAGTAAATAAAAACAGCGGAGTGTTAAATGTAACTGTTTGACTAATAGAATGCTTGGAATGGATTTTGAATTTTTGAATAAAATTTATCAAAAAAAGCATTGAAATTTAAATAAAAGGTTTTACATTTGCACACTCAAAAAAAACAATGGCCCGTTCGTCTATCGGCTAGGACGCCAGGTTTTCATCCTGGTAAGAGGGGTTCGATTCCCCTACGGGCTACAACTATTTAAAGAAAGAATTACAATGGCAAATCATAAGTCATCCTTAAAGAGAATCAGAAGTAACGAAGCTAAGCGTCTAAGAAATAGATATCAGCACAAGACGACTCGTAATGCTATTAAAAAGTTACGCGAGGCAGGAAGCAAAGAAGAGGCTGAGGCTTTATTTTCTGGCGTGATTTCTATGATTGATAAATTAGCGAAGAAAAACATTATTCACGCTAATAAGGCAGCTAACCTGAAATCAGGTTTAACAAAGCACGTAGCTTCTTTATAAGAACTTATCAAGTTATATAATAACAAAAAGCTTCTCAAAATTGGGAAGCTTTTTTGTTTACTTTAAATTTGATTATTTACTGTTAAGTCCATAGATCCTGATTAATTTCAAGACTTTTATGTAAATAGGACTTTCTTTTCAGATTCAGGTTAAAACTGTTTGCACATGCTGTAATGTGGTCCTATTATAGGAATATCAAACGGAACTCCAAAAACAGTATATCCCATTTTTTTGTAAAACGGAACAGCAATCTCTCTTGCATTAAGCCAGATTAAAGAACCCTCCTTAGCTTTAACCAGAAGTTCCCCCTGAGTTACCAGTTGCTTTCCAAAGTTTAAACCCCGATACGATTTTAAAACAGCCATTCCCCGTAACTGGAATTGTTTAGGAACTTTTAAATCTCTATTGTTGGTTTCTAAAAATGTCACCACACCGGCTAATTCGTCTTTAAAATACAAGCCTAGATGAAATGTGGTCTGTAAATCGTCTCCTTCGAAAGCGCAATCTTCTATTGGACGACCGGGTCTTAATACGGGATGTCTGACACTATAGGTGTCTTTTGCATCTATTGTTTTTATTGAAAAGTACGGATTATTTATTTTGAATAGATAAGCCGGCATACCATCATAAATAGCTTGATCAATTTTTACCAATCCACATTTTTCTAACACGTTTTGTGATTTCGTGTTTGCTATATGGGCGTGTGCATATATAGCGTCTAATTTAAGCGCGTTAAAACCATAATCCAGCACAGCACTGCAACTTTCGGTGGCATAACCTTTATTCCAGTGTTTTTGGAAGAATCTGTAACCGACATCTATTATTTTACTTTCAGGGTGAAATTTTAAGCCACACCAGCCTATAAATTCATTCGTAGACTTTAAACAAACGACCCAGCGTCCCATTTTGTATATCTCGTAAGGATTGTACTCTAAAAGAAATTGTGTTGCCGCTTTAATAGACTTAAAAGCAACATCTCCGGTGTATTTCATCACTTCCTCGTCAGCGTTCAAGTCGAAGAAGTTTTTAGCGTCATCAGTTGTAAATTCTCTTAAATACAGGCGTTCTGTTTCTAAAACTATCATCTTAATAAAGTAATTGAATCTTAATGTAACATTCTTATGTTATACAATAATACTTTATTTTTTTATGAGAACTATGCTAATATTTAGGTTCTATCCTTAAAAGGTACTTGTAGAAAAAGGATTGAAATAAAAAAGCTGAACCTTAAGGTTCAGCTTTTTCTATAAGAATGAAAAGAAAGTTTTTTTATTGGTTTTTAGCCGAAGCATTAAATCGGTATGTGATTCCAACATTTACCCCAAAAGAAGAATATGGTACTTTTTGAGCTAATTTTTTAGAAGAATCTGTATTATCGTGACGAAGTTCGTCTACATAAGTTGATTTCTTTACATAACCATCAGGTAAATTGTCCAGAGAATAGAAACCTTCAACAGCAACTGTACCATCCGGTAAAACGATGTTTGTGTTAAATTCTGTAATCTCAGAATCTTTACGCTTTAAACTGATACCGTAATATTCGGCTTCAGCAAATAAAGAGAAATTTGAGTTTAAATCGTATTTATATCCTAATGCTCCTACAAATCCTAAAGGGAATTTACCGTGAAAATCTTCAACATAATCCGTTTCAGAATAAGATCCTGAAGGTAATCCTAAAGCTTGTGCTTCCTGATCAGAAAAGGTAGCTTCTCTATGAACTACAGCTTCTGTTTTACCAGCGACTTTAATTAAAGCTCCAAAACGTCCATAAAGATTATTAGTAAACTTATAAACTAAAGCCAAAGAAGCTCCGTAAGCACGAGCACGTGCTATAGCGTCAATTTGTTCGTTTGGTAAGTCAACTCTAGATACGGTTTGGTCGGCTCCGTTTAAATATCCAAAACCTAAATCAGCTCCAAAAGTATCATTGAAGAAATAGGTTCCGCGAATTTGAAAGTTAACACCCTCACCGTAACTTCCATAAGAGTTTTTTGTTTCGGTCGAGTTAATTGATTCTCCTAATTTGGTTTCAGCACTTCCGATAGCATATCCTGTACTGGCAGAAATTTGAAATTGAGCATAAAACGTAGTGCTCGCTAAAATGCTTAATAGAGTAAAAAGAGTTTTTTTCATGAATTTTGTTTTAAACTGCGGCAAAGGTAATATTTATAGTGAACTGCGAATGTTTTTTATTGACAAAAGACCATTTATTGCTATGGATTTTTGTGTAAATGATGATATAACGTTTATGATTTTGGTTTTTGTATAAATTTTTAAAGTTTTTGTGCTTATTTTAAAAGTTTGTGGGCTTATAAATGAATATATTTGAAAAGCTAGTGCTTTAGGAATCTTCAATTCCTTTTCTTGAAAACTAACCAAAATTGAATACAAGCTCTAATGAAAAAACTAACCGTACTTACTGCATTATTTATTTCAAACCTGTGTTTTTCTCAACAAAGTGAACCATATATTTCTGATGTGTGGGTGTCAGATCAAGGAAACGGAACATATAAAAACCCAATAATTTATGCTGATTATTCAGATCCTGATGTAACACGTGCAGGAGATGATTATTATATGACGGCGTCCAGTTTTAATGCCGCTCCAGGTTTGCCTATACTGCATTCTAAGGATATGGTAAACTGGAAGTTAATTAATCATGCGTTGCCTTTACAAGTCCCTGTTGAACATTTTAATATGCCACAGCATGGCAATGGGGTTTGGGCTCCGAGTATTCGATATCATAATAATGAGTTTTATATTTATTGGGGCGATCCTGATTTTGGAATTTATATGGTTAAAACCAAAGATCCGGCGGGGGAATGGGAAGCTCCCGTTTTGGTCATGGAAGCTAAAGGCGCTATAGATCCTTGTCCGCTTTGGGATGATGATGGTAAGGCCTACCTGTCTTTAGCCTGGGCAGGTAGCCGGGCGGGAGTTAAAAGTCTGGTAACGGTTTTTAAATTAAATCCGGACGGTACAAAAGTTATTGATAAAGGACGCCATGTGTTCGACGGACATGAAAATCATCCAACCGTAGAAGGTACTAAGTTTTATAAGCGTAACGGTTATTATTACATTTTTGCTCCGGCAGGTGGAGTAGCAACGGGGTGGCAATTAGTATTAAGATCTAAACATATTTATGGCCCTTATGAAGAAAAGGTTGTTCTGGAACAAGGCAAAACGGCTATAAACGGACCGCACCAGGGCGCATGGGTTGAAACTCCCGAAGGAGAGGATTGGTTTTATCATTTTCAGGATGTGTATGCCTACGGGCGTATCGTGCATTTGCAACCTATGAGTTGGAAGAATGATTGGCCTGTAATGGGAAAAGATCGCGATGGAAATGGAATAGGAGAACCTGTTACAGGTTATAGAAAGCCCAAAGTGAGAAAATCCTATCCAATAGAAATGCCTAGGGAGACAGATGAGTTTACTGCAGATAGTCTTGGGGTGCAGTGGCAGTGGAATGCCAATCCCAATATATTATGGTATGCCAAATTACCTGGGAATAATTATTTGAGATTGTTCAGTATTACAACTCCGGAAAATGGGAAAAACCTCTGGGATGTTCCAAATTTATTGTTGCAGAAATTCCCCGCGCCTGAATTTACAGTAAATACTAAAATAACCTTAGTCCCAGAAGATGCAGAACAGGAGCGTAAAGCAGGGGTTTTGATTATGGGAAGAGATTATGCTACTGTTACAATCTTTCAAAAACAAGGTGAGTTTTATTTACAACAAAATCAGGCGTTAAATGCAGATCAGGGACAAGCTGAAACTTTAAACGAGGAAATTAAATTACAAGGTAATTCAGTTTTTATAAAGGTAAAAGTTATAGCTCCGGATGCCATGTGCCAGTTTAGTTATAGCGAAGATGGAAAGAATTTTAAATCTATAGGTAAGCTTTTTAAAGCCCGTGAAGGTAAATGGATAGGGGCAAAAATGGGACTGTTTAGTATAACTACGCCAGAAGCTAAACGGGGTGGTTATGCAGATGTTGAATATTTTAGAATTACTAAATAATTAATAAGGTTAAAGGGACTTTTCCTGTGTGCTAATTTAAATGAAATAGCTGAAAAGTTAAGCAGTCAGTTTAAAATATAAATCATGTTAAAATATTTAATTATTAGTGTTTGGTTCATTGGGTTTTCTATTTCTATGTATTCGCAGCAAAAGAATGAGCTTTGGTATAATAAAAAGGCAACGAATTGGAATGAAGCACTACCTATTGGTAATGGGCGCATAGGCGGAATGTTTTTTGGAGGAGTAGAGCAGGAAACCATTCAGCTAAACGAAGAAACGGTTTGGGCAGGGGAACCAGGAAATAATATTGTTAAAGACTATTATAATGAAGTAGAGCAAATCAGGACGCTGTTATTTTCCGGAAAAAATAGTGAAGCTCAGGACCTGGCGAGTAAGGTGTTTACAAAAGCTACACCAAAAAATAATAACTATGGTGTGCCATATCAAACTGTGGGTAATTTAAATTTAAACTTTCCAAATCATGACGTAATTAAAAACTATAGACGAAGTTTAAATATTGGTAATGCAGTAGGAGAAGTTAGGTATACCTCGCATGGAGTTGATTTTAAACGAGAGTATTTTGTTTCGTTTCCGGACCAACTAATGGTGATTCGATTAACAGCAAATAAAGCAAAAAGTTTAAGTTTCAGTATTTCTTTAGACAGTCCGCAATTACAACATAAAATCAAGATTAAAGACGGTATTCTATCTTTAGAAGGAATATCCGGGTTCCATGAAAATAAAAAAGGTAAGATTGAATTTGTAACCTTAGTACAACCGATACTTCAAGGAGGAAATTTAATAGAACAGGACGAAAAAAATGAAATAAAGGAGGCCGACGAGGTTCTTTTGTTAGTTAGTATAGGGACCAATTTTAAAAATTACCAAGATTTAAGTAACAATGCTAAGCAGATTGCTGAGCTGTTTTTAAGGAAAAGTAATACTAAGGACTTTGAGAATTTAAAAACGAATCATGTAGAAGATTATAAAAGGTATTTTGATAGAGTAAGTTTTACTTTAGGAGATGAGCTTGAAAACAATCTTCCGACAGATGATCGTTTAAAAAGCTTTGAAACTTCTGGAGACCTAACATTAGTATCCTTGTATTTTCAATTTGGACGATATTTACTGATTTCGAGTTCCAGACCAGGAGGACAGCCAACTAATTTACAGGGCATATGGAATGACAAATTATCACCACCCTGGGATAGTAAGTACACTGTAAACATTAATACAGAGATGAATTACTGGCCGGCAGAAGTGACTAATTTATCGGAGTTACATCAACCTTTGTTTGATATGCTTGAAGATTTAGCAGTTACAGGGAAAGAAAGTGCTCAGAAAATGTATCATGCTAAAGGCTGGAATATACATCATAATACGGATATCTGGCGCATTTCAGGAATTGTAGATGGAGGGTTTTATGGTTTTTGGCCTATGGGGGGAGCCTGGTTAACACAACATATATGGCAACATTATTTATATACAGGCGATATAGAATTTCTTAAAAACTATTATCCTGTTTTAAAATCAGCAGCCGAATTTTATGTGGATGTGTTACAGGAAGAACCAGATAATCATTGGTTGGTAGTTGCGCCTTCGATGTCCCCGGAAAATAAATATATGAATGGCGTTGGGATTACCTATGGAACAACAATGGACAATCAATTGGTTTTTGATGTGTTTTCTAATGCGATTCGGGTATCGGAAATTTTAGAATTTGATACAGAGTTTGCTGCTGTTTTAAAAGATTTAAAAAAGCGGTTGCCTCCAATGCAAATCGGGAGGCATAATCAATTACAGGAATGGATAAAGGACTGGGATAATCCAGAGAATAAACATCGGCATATATCTCATTTGTATGGATTACACCCTTCGGCACAGATCTCACCGTTTAAAAATCCAGAATTATTTCAAGCTGCAGAGCAAAGTCTTGTGTACAGAGGGGATAAGTCAACTGGTTGGTCTATGGGATGGAAGGTGAATTTCTGGTCTCGACTTTTAAATGGAAACCGTGCTTACGATTTAATAAAGGATCAGTTAACATTGGTTAAGGATGGAACAGAAGAAGGCGGAACGTATCCGAACCTTTTTGATGCCCATCCTCCTTTTCAAATCGATGGGAATTTTGGGTGTACTGCCGGTATTGCTGAAATGCTATTGCAATCGCATGATGGCACAATTCATGTTTTACCTGCCTTACCAGAGGCGTGGAAGAGTGGAGCGATACAAGGTCTGAAAGCGAGAGGAGGTTTTGAAGTGGATTTAAAATGGGAAAATAATAAGATTACAGAATTGCAAATTCATTCGGGTTTAGGGGGAATTTGCAGAATTAGGAGTGAAGTAAAATTGTATGATAAAAAAGGTGAAGAATTGCCTTTGGCTTCTGGGGAAAATAATAACAAGTTTTATAAAGTGCCCGAAATTAAGACACCTTTGGTTTCAGATAAAGCATTCTTTAAAAGCTTAGAATTACCTGAGTTTTATGTGTATGATGTAGAAACCGAAAAAGGAGAAATCTATGGTTTTAATTCAAAAAAATAAAAAATATGAAGTTTAAATTAAAAGGTATAACTCATTTATTAATGATGGTGTTTTTTGTTAGTTTTTATGGAAATGCCCAAATAGAAAAAAATGATTTTACAGTAGCAAAAGATGGTTCTGGTGATTTTGAAACTGTCCAGGAAGCGATTATGGCAGTGCCTGATTTTCGGAAACAGGAAACGGTGATTTATATAAAAAACGGAATTTATAAAGAAAAACTTGTATTGCCTACCTCAAAAAGCAATGTGACTTTTATAGGAGAGGATGTGGGAAAGGTCGTGTTAACCTACGATGATTATGCCAGTAAAACCAATGCTTTTGGTGAGGAAATGGGCACTACGGGATCGTCTTCTTTTTTCGTTTTCGGAGATGGATTTAAAGCGAAACATATCACATTCCAAAATTCGTCCGGTCCCGTAGGTCAGGCTGTGGCAGTTCGGGTGGATGGAGATAAGGTTGTTTTCGAAGATTGTAGGTTTCTCGGGTTTCAGGACACCTTGTATGTACATGGGAAAAAATCACGGCAACATTATAAAAACTGCTATATTGAGGGAACAACCGACTTTATTTTTGGCTGGTCTACAGCTGTTTTCGAAGACTGTGAAATCTATTCAAAAAAAGGAGGTAGTTATATTACAGCAGCATCTACAGAACAGGGCGAGGATTCTGGCTTAACTTTTATTAATTGCAAATTGACAGGCGATGCCCCTAAAGGCAGTGTGTATTTAGGACGTCCCTGGCGAAACTACGCTCAAACTGTGTTTATTAATTGCTGGATGGGTGAACATATAAAATCTGAAGGTTGGCATAACTGGGGGAAAACAGATGCAGAACAAACAGCGTACTATGCCGAATATAATTCAAAAGGCCCTGGAGCGTCTAAGCAGCGTGTTTCCTGGTCAAATCAGTTAAGCAAAACAGAGGCTTCAAAATATACCGTTGAACAATTATTAGGTGAACAGGAATAAATGATTTCTGCTAGCAAATGCCTGTATTAAGGCTGTTCAGCTTTGTAACACTGTTTAAATGATAAAAGGCGATTAAGATCTAGGCTTGGCAATTCCTCTGTCGTACATTACTATACTACCGGCAACAGCTACGTTTAAACTTAATTCAGATTTAAATTTTACAAGAAAATGTGATTTTTCTATGGCTTGTTTAGAGAGACCATGATCTTCAGCTCCTAATAGATAAACACATCGCCTCGGATGATTAAAGGTTTCCAAGGGTACGGCGTCATCGGTTAATTCTACACCAACCAATCTCGTTCCTTTAGGCATATTGTTAAAAAACTCGTCGAAATTTTCGTAATGAAAATAAGGCATGGCCTTAACCGCATCGTGTGTGTCGCAGGCTTGCTTGGCATAACGATTACCAATAGTGAAAATAAAACTAGCACCTAAGTTTTGTGCCGATCGCCATAGCATACCCAGGTTTTCTGGTGTTTTACCATTTTGAATACCTATACCAAAAAACTCATTTGTAAAATTATCATTCATAGGGGCAAAAATAATAAACAAGTAGGGAAATTGGAGTTGGGAGTGGGGCAAATGAAGGGAATAGAATATTTTGGATGTTCTGTATTTTGGAAGGGGAGCAGAGTTTAAGTGTTTTTTATTAAATTTTTTAGATTTTTTTTAGGGTTTATTTGTTTAAATATTAGGTGTTTATTGTTGTGGTGTTGCTGTGGTAAAAAAAAAAAAAGTCTAGAAAATAATTTGGGACGTAGATATAGTAAACTAAAAAATAGAAGTAAAATTTTAATATGAATTATAGCTTTATGTTTAATGCTTCTTATTGGGTTATAAAAATAAATATGTAGCCTTAGAACATGAAAATGGACAAATAAAAAGTCAGTAACCAAAACAATAAATCATAATCAGGACCAGAAGCTAAATTCAGTGAAATTCAAAAATCAATGTCTTACCAAAAGAAAACAATTCAAAAATTGTTGCTGTTCATGATATTGCAGTTATTCATAACGATATTCAAAAAAGCATGAGAAAGAGATATTAAAGCACGTAATCCCAATTAAATCTACCATTTAAATTAATTTATTATGACGAAAAATTATTTATTTTTAACTATTCTTATTTTTATTACCGGACTCAAAGTTTTTGCTACGGATTATTACGTTAGTGCTATAAATGGTAACGATGCAAATAATGGATTGTCTGAGAACACCCCTTTTAAAACTATCCAAAGAGCAGCTAATCTAACAAACCCTGGAGATACCGTTTATGTTATGAATGGTGAATACACAAGTTCTTGGGGAGATACTCATGTAGTTTATGTAACAAGAGCTGGATCAGCTTCAAACTGGATAACTTACACCAACTACCCTAATCATAATCCTGTAATTAAATTTACTGGATGGGGAGGTTTTCAAGTAAAAGATGGTGCAGCTTATATAAAAATAAATGGCTTCATAATTCAAGGCAATTCTGATAATCTAAATCTAATTGACGCTCTAAATCAACCAGGTGGTTGTAACAACCCCAATGGAACTATAACAGCAACTTATAATGGAACTGGTATATCAATGATGGGATTAAATAGCTGGAGTACTGGTTATGTGCATCATATTGAGATTACTAATAATGAAGTTTTTGATTGTCCCGGAGGTGGTATAGGAGCTAATCGTAGTGACTATATTACAATAAAAAATAATAAAGTATATGATAATTGCAGGTATAATGTTTACGGGAATAGTGGAATCAGTTTGTATCAAAATTGGAATTACGATTCAAATTCAACCACCCATAGAATGATAATTGAAAACAACTATTTAAGAGGAAATAAAGGGCTTGTTCCTGTTACATTTTGGGGGTGTGCTTATCTTGATGGAAATGGCATTATAATAGATGATTCAAGAAACACACAATCCGGCTCTACACTTGGTGCTTATACTGGTAAAACTTTAATTAGAAACAATGTAGTAATTGGAAATGGAGGTGCAGGAATACACATTTTTGAAAGTGATAATATTGATATAATTAATAACTCTACTTATTGTAATCAACAAACACCTGAGATATCTACCGGAGAAATTAATGCTGCTCAATCAAGTAATGTTATAGTTAGAAATAACATTATGTATGCTAAAAGTGATAAACCAATCAATATATCAGGATATTATAGTACGAATATTTTATTTGAAAATAATTTATTATTTGGTGGTAATGGAAATTTTGTAGAGGGAACAAACTCTATAATAGCTAATCCTAATTATATCAATCCAACCTTAGACGAAAATACAGATCTTCATATTAACTCAACAAGCCCAGCTATAGATAGTGGTTCTTCTATTTTAGCTCCAAGTAATGATTTCAATGGCAACCAAAGACCAATAGGAAATGGATTGGATATTGGTGCTTATGAATACGATACGACTTTAAGTATTGTAGATTTTAAACCTTTAAAAATAAAAATATATCCTAATCCCGTAGATGATATAATAATAATAATTGATCTTAACAAAAAATTACAATCATACAAAATATATGATTTATTAGGTAAGATAATTGTGTTTAGAAAAGGACTTAAAGAAAACAAGATAGATATTTCTGAGTTGAAAAGTGGAATCTATCTTCTGGAATTAGAAACAGAACTAGGAGAAACAGCTGTAAGAAAAGTATATAAAAAATAGATAGTAAGAGATATTTATTTAGAATTAGTTTTCTAGGGGGCATTCTGAAAATAGCTTTATTTGGTAATATCTCACTTAGCTTATAAAGTTTAAATATCGAGGGGTAAAAGCTCTCGATATTTTTTTGTTTAAAGGCATAAGGAGTATTAGTTCTAATTATTAGCTTCATCATTAATACTATACCATGATTATATAATAATTAGTTTGTTAAATTGTATTGTTTGTAGTGTTTCTGAATGTGTATTGCTGTTTGTTTAATTTTTAGTTGTTATAATTTAATTTTTCTTATTAATATTTAAGAAGGATTTATATTGTAATAAAATGTTTAAATTTGAGTTCAAGTGGTTTTTTAATAGTGAGTTATGTGGGCTTTCTATCGGAGATTTAGGTAAGTTATGATTAAGACAAAAGCAGATTTAAAATATTATTTATCCGAAGATCTTAAACGTTTTGGGAAAAAGCCTAGCTTAAAAGATTGGATCGTTAAAAATGAAGTTTGGTTTATATACAAGTATCAACGCTATCTTCGCTTTGTTGAATATTATAGAAATAATAATAAATCCAAAATAAGATATCTGTATTACTATTTTCTATACAGAAGATTATGCTATAATTTGAAAATCGATATTAAGCCCAATAATATTGGGCCTGGTTTAAGAATTTATCATTTAGGCGCATTAATTAGAATAAAATCTAATTGTCGAATCGGAAAGAATTGTACGTTGCAGCCAGGTGTTGTAATAGGGAATAAAAACCTTGAAGATGATGGTAGTTTTGTGAAAGTTGGTGATAATTCTTTTTTTGGGTTGGGGGCAAAAGTATTTGGAGAAGTGGTTATTGGTGATAATGCTGTAATAGGAGCCAATTCGGTTGTCGTGAAAGACGTCCCGGATAATTGTGTGGTAGCTGGAATACCTGCAAAAATCATAAAAATGAAAAAATAAGTGTTATGTCGAGTAAATTATTTTTAGGTTAATAAATTTAGAATTAGCATTTCCAATAGTTGTATTTTGCTTTAGAGTGACATTATCGCTTAATTTGGGGGAATTGTTTACAATTAAACCTTGGTCGTGAAAAATGTTTAAATTTTTCCCAATCTTTGTTATAGCATCTATGTCGATTATTAAAATACATTGGACTATTAGTTTCTAAAATAATCGAATAGGAAACCCAATTGTTCTTAGATGATATTTATCTGAAAAATAATTACTTAATTTATGTGAGTTATGATTTAAATGTGGCTTTTTGTTTTTACTCATGAAGATTTATTTTTTCTCATTTATAAATTCTAGTAAGCTATTAAAAATATGTCAAATGTATTTAATAAACTTTCCAATAGAGTAATTAAGTAAATATTAGCTTGCTTAAAATTTGTGACTAGTTAGAAATAGAGAATTGATTTATAATAATAGTATAACTTAAGATTTTTGTTAATTATTCTGAATTTTATTGTCAATTAATAGGAGACTGGGTAGAAAGGTAGGTTGTTGTTCAAAATCAATTAACTTTTTCCAATTTGCAAAATTCATTTCTTTGCCCAAAGGGTGTTTTTTATCAATAATTCGAAAAGGCAAATTTAAAGAGTCCTCAAATGAGTAACTATAAGTGTTTTCTTCTAATTTTATAAAATTGGAATTAATGCTAAAATAAGGGTTATGAATGCTTAATATCAATTGACTCTTTTGTGTGCTTACAAGCGAATTTAAATTAAATTCAAAGCTATATGGTAATGCTTCTCTATACCATTGTCTTATGGCTGCCTGATACTTTCTGTTATCAAAAAAAATATTATTAATGATTTTATGTCCACGTACTGAATTGGTGTAAAATCCAATATGGCATTGGGAGACAATATTTTCTGAGACAAAAACATCATTACAATACCCATCTAAATATATCCCATTAGAAAAATCTTCTTCTCCATTAATTCCTCCTAACGCATCAGCTCCACCAGAAAATTCTATTGTATTTTTGAAAATCTGCATTTGCTTAGGGGGACTGTCCAGTTTATAATAATAAGTGTAAATACTTGCACCATCTGTTTTAATCATGCAAGTATTTTTAATATTATTATAAGAACAGATTGATTTAGATCCAGAAAAAGTAATACCATTATATCCGATATTGCTAATTTTGTTTTCAATAATCTCTGAATTATTGCCGATTAAATATATTCCTGAATAAGAGCCATCTCCATTTGCACCCATGCCTTCAAAAATGCCAATATTTTTTATTACACAATTCTTTATTGTAGCATGATTAGCGTTCCACCTACCTTCTATAAAATTATTATTACAAGTTTCAGATGTAGTATTTGAAATATTTAAATAGGAACTACTAGTAGCATTTATAGCGTTTTTACCAATGAAGCTGATATCACAATAATTTACATCTACATTAATGGTGTTATCTGCAAAAATGCCATTTTGATTAAAACCTTGAATTATTATGTTGTTAATAGTTAGGTTGTTCCCTTTTAAAGTTAATCCATTGTTTAATGTCGCAATTTGAATGTTATAGTGGTAGGGATTATTGTTTTCAAAAAACATATATAAGTAAAGTCCATCAAAATACCATTCATTATTTTTATCAAGTGTGTTTAAATGGTTTTGTATAAAATAGCCATAACCTTTTTTGGGTGTATAACTACCAGTGTTTTCAAAATATAAAGTTTTTTGTTCTTGTTTTTTAATTGAAAACTTATCTAAAACCCATCTTGTTTGTCTAATTACAATGTCTCCACCTGTCCAGTTTTCATTTAGGTTTCTATCAAATATATTATTTTTAGAAGCATTCATTATGTTTAAGTATCCCTGATTTGGATATCTGCCTAAGTTTTGAAATTCACCATCTACTAGAACAACGTTAAGAGAACTGATACCTTCTACTTTGGTTTTAAAAATATTTTGGCTGTATTTTTCCCAGTTTGCTATTGTTTGAAAACCTGTTATAACTGGTGGGTTTGCTAAATCTCCATAATCACTTAGAAAAATAGAATCATTTTCAATTGTTAAACTCCCATAGAAAATACTGCCTCGTTCAAAGCATATTTCTGAGTTTTTAGGCATTTTATGGATTTCTATTTGTAATTTATCTAAAGATTTCCAAGCGGACAAAGGGGTTAAACCATCATTATTGTCATTTCCATTATTGCTAATGTAATAAACTTCACAAGGATAAATACATTGATAAATAAGAATAGTCATTAAAATTGATAAATAACCTTTCATATAAACTTAGTTGTTGTAAAGCACAAAGAGATGTATTGAAATTATTAAGAATAAAGTAAAGACTTATATAAGACCTCAACTTGTTTATTGATGCTTTTAAAGTTGAAAATTGTTGAAGAAAGACTTTTTGATTTGCTGGAGATAGACTTTCGTAAATTGTCATTCTTTATTAATTTTTCCAGTTGCTCTGATAATTTATCAATGTCACCACATTGGAACATTAGTGCATTTTCTCCTTCTTCAACAATATCAGGTAACCCACCCACTGGAGTGCATATTACGGGAATGCCAAAGGCCCAGGCATCTAAAACAGCCATAGGAAAACCTTCCGCATAACTAGGTAAACAAAACACACTCGCTTTTTGAAAAATTTGATGCTTTTTTTCGTCTGCAATCCAACCAACTAATTCAGCCTGATTTTTAATATTTAATTTATTAATTAAGTGTTTTGCATTTTCTACTTCACCATTACCAGCTAATATTAGTTTCCAATCCAAATGATTTTTAGCTATTTTACCAAATGCATGAATTAAATCACTATAGCCTTTTCTTTTATTCAGTGTTCCTGCAAATAGGATATATTTTTCTTTTTCACTAGATATTAAATTAACTTCTGGGCTTGGATTGTAAATTACAGTTACTTTATTTGGTTGTATTCCAAGTTTATTGATTTCATTTTTCCAATAATTAGAAATTGCAATGGTATTATTTGAATTTTGGAAGTAATATTGATATAACCATTTAAAATTACTTTGAAGGGATGTCTCAGGTGAAAAGGAATGAAAATGAAGTACTGTTTTTTTATTAAGTAATTTAGATATTACAAAAAAGGGGAGTTTTCTAATTGCAGATACAGGTTCGCTTAAATGGATATGAATTAATTGGTAATTATTAACTTTTTTTAAAAAGGTTGTAAAACCATTAATAAAATAGAATAATTTATGGATGTTACTTTTATCAATATGTGTTTCAATGTGATAACATTGATAATTTTCCCAATGCGAACCTAGCATATGCGATTTAATTACTGATGTAATACCCCCTCGTGTATTTTGAGAAGTGCCTACAATTAATACTTTTTTGTTGTTTTTCATATCAAATTTAATAGAAGTCAAACTTAAGAAGTGTATAAAAGCATATTTATTGATTAGGTGTTGTGTTTCTGTCTAGTTGTTATAGGCTATTTAAAAGAGCGATTATGGAGAAAATTAATTCTAACTAGACTTCATAGTTTATTTGATAAATATAAAGGTGTTTCTAGTTTATTTCGCATTATAGTGTCTTTAAAAAACAATGTAACTGTTCTCCTTTTTTTCTATAATCAAAATGTTTTTTTCCAGTAATATATCCCTTTTGTCCAATTTCATCTGCTTGGGTTCGATTATTAAGAATCCAATTCATTTTTTCTGCAATCTGTTCAGAATTTAAACTTTCGCAAACCAAAGCATTTTCTTTATCTTTAAAGTAGGCAGTAATTTCTCCAACACTAACTGTAATAACAGGTCTTTTAGAAGAAAGATACTCTGCCGTTTTTTGGCTGAATCTTGCTTTGTCCTGCAAGTTTTTAGGATCAAGAGGTACTAATAGTGCTAAAGCCTCATTATATCTTTTATTTAATACTGAAAATGGTAACTTAGACTCTATAGTAACCCTATTATTAATTCCTAAATTAATAATATCTAACTCCACTCTTTTAATGTCTTCAGGTGTTCCATGTAGTATAAGCTTTAGTTGTATGTTATAAGATTCAAAGTTTAATTGTTTAAAACCTTGCACAATTATTAGAATAAGTCTAGCATATCTCGCATGTCCACAAAATAAAAAGTATTCGTTGTTACTTTCATTCCGCTTTCCTTTTTTATTGTCTTTTGAAAAATCGTATAGAATGGGTAATAATAGTTGAGGTTTATTATAATGTTTGTTTTTATCCTCCAAAAATTTCGAAATAGGTAAAGTTGCTGTGGAAAAATATCCAAAAGTTTTATCAAAAATATAGCTGTTTGTTTTCTTAAAATAGTTTCCTGGAAGCGCAATATGATATTCATGAACGATGGCAATAATTTTATATCCTAAAATTTTGGCGAATAAAACATCT
>NZ_JAENDK010000007.1:226230-271241 GCF_051172795.1 Formosa sp. S-31 | reverse complement strand
AATATTATTGTAATCAATAAATACAAAATTATTCATGTTATTAATTTTATTCTTTTTTAAAATTTTAAAAACTAATTTTATATTTAGTAAAGTCGATTTAATTAGGCTCTTGTATTTTTGAGGTAATAGATAGTAGTAAATATTTTTATGTTTACCTATAAACAAGGAGTTGTAGCCTTTTTCTCCTTTACACTCGTTAATTACAACGGCTCTGTCTCCTTGTTCTATTAACCCTTTGGCAATATATTCAACTTTAGTATTACATGCTGAAAATCTAACAGGAAAACCTTGAGTGCTATCTAAGAACACAACATTATTTTTTACGTTCATATTATTCATATCTGCTTAATTACTTTACAAGGGTTACCCGCAGCAATCACATTTGCAGGTATACTTTTAACTACAACACTATTAGCTCCAATGATGGTGTTTTCTCCAATGGTGACTCCTTTTAATACAACAGCATTTACACCAAGCCAAACATTGTTTTTTATTACAACAGGTTGTGATTCACTTACTCTAGGGTCATCTGTATGCCAGTCAGAATCAGTAATTAAGGTGTTAGCACCACATCGAACAAAATCGCCTAGAGTTATTGTTGAAAAAGCACCAATTACAGTTCCGCTAAACCCGCAATTGTCTCCAATTTTAATAATAGCTTGTTCTGATTGGGTGCTTAATATGCATTTTCTATTAATGCCGATTAAATTGGAGGTAGGTGAGGAAAGGAATTCATTTTCTGAACCAATAACAATTTCACTATTAGGCGTTCTTTTTACACAAGGTATTCCAATAAATTTATTATTACTTCCTGATTTTACACCATTTAACCATAGTGAGATACTAGTTATGGGACTAAAAATAAACAGCTTAGTTTTTCTTTTAATGATGAGGAAGATTTGCATAAGTTCTCCTCTAAAATCAGATTTAAAATATGAAAGATGTTTCTGGATTTTAATTATCATTTTAAGATGTAATTTGTTTTAGTATTTTTTTGTCGGTTAATTTTACGTTTTCTTTAGATAAACAACACCCTGTTAACACCCAAAAAGTCACACTTTCTAATGAAAATGCAGGAGTAATTCCTATAAATGATAACGCAAAATATGTAGAAAGAGCCATTGCTGTAATAATTAAAAACTTATTATTTGAATGCTTTATTGCGTAAAAAATAGCAATCCAAACTAATAGAGTTTCCAGTATAGCATAAATCAGTCCTCCACGTCTTAAATATTCTAAAAACCCGGCTTCTAGAAATTGTCGTTTACCGTCCTTTACAGTAGGATCTACAAATGATGGTAATTCTGTTTTTATAGTTCCGTTCATTCCTTTACCAAATAATAATGCTTCATTCTTACTTAAATCATTAAATACTTCCTTCCATATAAAAGTTCGAGTGTCTTTAGAAGTATTTTTATCACTTGCTAAAAATTCAAACTCTTCACTTAGGTTAAAAATAGAAAAGCCTGTAAAATGGCCAATCGAAAGAAATAAAAAGGGAATTGTTAGAAGGGTTAATGCAAAAGGTTTTGCAATTTGCTTTAAAGTGTTTAAGGAAGGAGAAAAATTATAAATACAATAAATAAAACCCATTAAAAAAGTTACAATAAATAGCGAACGGTTATCTACATAGAAAGCATTAATGATGCTTGTGATAATTAATAATAAAAACATAAGCCATCTTTTTTTTCTGTTTTCGATAAAGGGGATAAAAGCAATAAAGAAATAGCTTACAACATTTGTAATATTAGCTGTACTAGTAGAAAATAAAAACAACAAGCAAGGAATACTAATTATAAGAACCCAGTAAATCATCATATTTGTTTTTTTTAAAATATAGGGAGCCAAACTTAATAACATGAAAAAAGGTAAACAATGGTATAATGTATAACCAGAATTGCCCAAAACAGTAAAAATGGAATTATATCCACGGTTCATGATACCTAATATTATTATGATAATATTGAAAATTAGAAAAACACAAAAAAGAAGTATGCTTGGGTAATAAAAATGTTTTTTTAAAGCAAATAATCTTTTATAGGGTAAAAAAAATAAAGCAAGCATGTTTAAACTCATAAAGAAATACTTTCCTTGAGGAAATAAACTGAAGCCAAGATTAGCTATAAAAATTAAAATAAAAATTGTAATCGTTTTGTTTAAATACATATAATTTGAAGAGCAAAGACTACTTATACCAAATACCTTTTGCTTTTTTATTTAATATTTTTGAAACTTGAATAACCTGTATGATACACATCATAAGTTTTGATGTTAAAAAAGCAATCGTAATACTTATACTATTATGGAATAGTTTGTCGAAACAATAAATGCCAACTAAATAAATGACAATTTCTAGATAAGTTAGCCGGGTTGTTAATTGAATTTTACCAATTCCATTTAAAAAAACAGAAAAAGGCATAATAATTACTAAAAGTATAGCATACGCAGCCATGCAAATTTTTAGTAGGTAAGGTATTTTAATTTCACTGCCAAGCCAAAAATGAAAAATCACATTACTACAAATAAGCATTATTAAAATGCCAATACTAAAAATTATAGATATAGATTTTAATTTTTTTAATGTTCGTTTTAACCATAAATAATCCTGTTGATAGAATGCGTCTGTTACTGCAGACCATATAGGGTTGGCAATAATGGCATAGCTTACAATAAAAATTTGAAAGTATTTGTAGGTACTATTATAAATAACAACTTCTTTTGGACCGTAAAGTTGAGCAACAAAAAAATTGCTAGACATAAAGAGTAACATGGCTGAAATTTGTAAAAAGAAAAAATTAGCTCCCAAATTAAAAATACCTTTTCCTGCTTTAAGATCTACATATTTAAAAGATGGTTTTAAGTGTTGATATTCCCTGTTAAAAGCACGCTGTGATATTATTATGTAAATAAGTACTGGAACTCCACTTATAATTAATCCTACAAGTAATAAGTTACCTAATTCTTCAGTTTTAGAGATGAAAAGGATTAATAAAAAAGACAGTAAACTTGCGCAACCATCCACTATATCTTTTATCGAAGATTTCTGGTTGGCTTGATAAATAACTACAATATTTTGTGTTATTAATCTTATAATTACCATACTAAATAAAGTGCTTGTTAATAGAACTAATTCATTTTTAGTAAAAAGGGAAGTGTTTAAAAGCTGTTGCCAATTGATAAACTGATTGCAAAGTAGAAAGATAAATAACAAAGGAATAAAAATACAGAATATGTAGAAATACGTTGTACTAACATAAATTTTGCCTAATTCATCATTATTACTAGCAAAGGTTGGAGTAAGTTTATTCCTTAAACCGTTACCAAGGCCTAAATCAAATAAGCTCATCCAATTAAATATTACTGAAAGTGTTAACCAAATACCATATTTTTCTTGCCCTAAAACCTGAATTAAAAGTGGGACATAAAAAAATCCAACTAAAATATTAATGCCTTTAAAAATAAATGATTGGCCTATTTGTGTCTTTACTTTTCCAGTCCTACTTTTATCATTTAAAGATTTTGAAATAATTGCAATTGCACTTTTCATTTTATGTTCCGAAACTTAAAATTAAATAAGGTAATCTTGAGTAAATTCTTTTTTTAATTTAAATCCATTTAAGAATTTCCTGTAATCTATTCCTGAATAATTATCTACTTCTGTAATTACTAGTCCTGTGTTTTTTTTGAAATTGTTTAAGATTTGTAAGTTATTTTTTAAACTATAATTCTGGCGTAAAACAATTATTTTATAGTCTATATTTTTTTCCAAATTTTGTGAATCGGAAAACAAAGCTATCGGAGCAGTTTCAATAATAATATATTCATAGGTGTTCTTAAAGTTGCTAATAAGTTCATCCATTTGTGGTAACAAAAATAAAGCTTCAATATCTTCATTTATTAAGGTTGTGTTGTTTCCTATTGGTATGAAATCTACATTTTCGTACTTAGTTTTTACTATTAATTGAGATAAATTTTTGCCATCTCTTAAATAGTTTATAATGCCATTGTTATTTGTATACCCTAGAGTTTTAGTTAGTTCTGGTTTTCTGAAATCTAAGTCTAATAGTAAAGCTTTTTTATTAGCTTGAGCAATGGTTGTTGTTAAGTTTATGCAGCAGTAAGTTTTATTTTCCCCACTTACACAAGAGGATACTTCTATTACTTTAGGTGATTTGTACTTCAAAATTTTAAATACCTCGCTTCTTAATCTGCGAAACGCTTCAAGGGTATTTGTAGAATCATTCGGAACTAATAAATTATTTTTTTTGTTCGAAGATTTAGGGATCAGACCTATAATGGGTAAGGTTGTAAGTAATTCTATTTCTTTTAAGTTAGTAATTTTTGAGCTAATAGCTTCTTTTCCTATTAAAAATATACAAGGAATAAAAAGGGCTAAGCTTACAGGGACTATTAAAGACAGTAACTTATTGAATAAACTTGAAGATGTTGTTTGCTGGGATGCATGATCGATAATACGAATATTAGGAACCGTTGAAGCTCCTGCAATACTTACTTCAGCTTTTTTTTGTAATAAAAAATTATAAATTTTATCATTTAACTCAAATTTTCGCTCAAAACCTACCATTTGTAATTCAGTTGTTGGCATTTCAGAAATTCTACCATTTATTTGGTAAATTTGGTTGTCTATATACTGCATCTCTGTTATAGAGCTTTCTATTATATTAGTAACAAATTCTTTAATAGAATCAATATTCGCTTGTATAGTTGTGTTTAACTGTATAAGTCTTGGGTTTTGAGGCGATACAGACCTTGAAATCATGGTTTTTTCGTTATATGCATCATTTAAATCTTTAATTAATTTGTTTAGTAACGGATCGTTAATATTTGCTCCTGGTGGAGAGATAGTTTTGTTAACTTGATCTGATTTATTGATATAATTCAATATGTTAGAATAATATTTAAGTTTAATTTCTAATTCAGATTTATCTTTTTCTAGTGTGTTTAATTTTTCTAGGTATACATAGCCTTCTTTCCCTAAATCAACAATTTTATTATCTTGACGAAATGATTGTAGAGCTCCTTCTGCTATTTTTAAGGAATCTACAACCTTAGCTAGCTGAGCGTCTATAAAGTTTATAGTATTATGAGCTGTAATGTTTTGATTATTTAAATCCACTTCAATATATACATCCATTAGTTTATTAAGAAAGTCTACGTTCCTTTTGGCTATATTGCCACTAAATCCTAGATTTATAATATCAGCATCTTCATTTGCTAAACTAACTTTTAATTTTTTTTGGTAATCACTTGCAAGTTGGTTTAAATTATTTATAACAAAGTAAAAAGAACCCGAGCTAAGAGAACTATTGGAGTCTTCTTTTATAATTTTAAATGCAAATCTGTCATTAATTAACCATTCATTGAATCTTATAATAGTATCTGTTTTTATTGGGTTTTGTATGTGTATTCTACAACTTATATCATTTATCTCTCTTACAAAAATGGGTTCATTGTGAAGTTGGGTATGCTCTGGGGCTAGTTTTATTTGAAATGGAGATTCTTCGTATAATTCTTTATCGTCAAAAATTTCTTCTTTAAAGTATGAAACGTCGACGGATAAACGTTCCAATGCTTTTTTTGTTAGATGAAGTGAATTTAAAACAATAAGTTCTGTTTCAATTTTTTTAGTGTTTATGGGGGTGTTTTGTTTAAATTGTTGAAATATAGTAGCAATATCATCAGTTTGATTATTTTGATTATATAATAAGGTCGCATAAGTGTAATAATTATTTTTATTCATTAGTAAAATTGAAAGTACTAATGCCATAATAAAAAATATCAGAAACAAATTCTTATGCTTTTTTAAGACTAATAAATATTTGTTTAAGTTAATGTCTTCTTCTTTATATTTTTTGTTCATAATAATTTATGGGAATCTAAGAATGTAGGTTTGGAATAATACTATTTTACAGATAATTGAGATGAATTATTGTAAGGTAATATATAATTCGTCATGTGTACTGAGTTAAAAAGTTATCTAATTGGCTGCATGGAAAACTGTTTAATACTAGAGATTTTAGAACCAATTAAATGAAACATAAAAATCACCCCATAATAAATGTAGCGTTTCCACATGCGTTTAGGTTCATTTAATAGCCGTCCCAGCCATTCTAATCCTAGGTTTATCCATTCTTGGCTAGGTCTGTTAACCGTGCCGGCATAGAAATCGAATACAGCTCCTATAGAGCAAATAGCGCCAACGTTTAGGTCAGGTTTATTTTTACTCACCCATTTTTCCTGCTTTGGAGCAGTCATGCCTACAAAAAGAACATCAGGTTGGAAGTCATTGATGGCTTTAATCATAATTTTATTTTCCTCGTTGTTGAATTCGTCTTTGTAAGGGGGCGAATAGAAACCAACTTTAATATTGGGGTATTCTTTAGTTATTCTTTCTTGAATTTTTGATAATGTATTAGAGGACGAGCCGAAGTAATAGCAACTGCCATTCTCCTTATTGAGTTTTTTTAAAATAAACTGATGAATATCTGCCCCTGCAATTTTTTTTATTTTTTTATTCCTTAAAAATTTATAAGCTAAAGTTATTCCTATACCATCTGGTAGTAGAATGTTACTGCTATTAAGAGCCTCCTTAAATTTCATGTCTTTTTCTGCAATACAAAATGAGTATTGATTAATAGTGTTGATTACAAGCTTATCTCTAAACTTAATTTTTGATAGTTTACCATTATAAATGGAATAGCCTAAGCAGTTTACGTTTAAATCCTTTTTCATAGCAATTATTTTAGAAATTATTAAAAACTGAGGTTGGTAATAATAGGCTAAGAAAATGGAGTGGTAATTGATATAGTTATCAGTAATAGGGACCCTAATAACTAGATGATTTGATTTAAGGCTTAATTTGTGGGTGTTTTATTGTTTTATATAGGCGTTTGTGATTTAATTATTTATTTTTTTAGTATGGCTTTTAATGCCCTTTATTTGAATTGGAAAAAGGTTCAATTTAGGAGCAGTTGATATTTTTTGTCTAGATTAAGTAAAAACTAACATAGGCAATAATATCTAAGGATTTATAAATCAATTTTCTATGGTGTCAAAATTTTAAGGCGCCAGCTTCGGATACTCTAGATGATTTGGGAGGCTCATAAACGATGTCGTTGGATTGTAAGTAGAAATATGGATCGTTAAAAATTTTACTGGATGTTAAATCGATTCCTTGAAATATTTTTAGACTTTCTTTTTCTCTTATTAAATACAACTTCTTCCTTATTGCCGTGAATGGTAATATCGCCAGCCATACTAAGGGCTTCTAAAATGGATATTTTTTCACTTGGTATAGTAAAGACATCCGGGTTTTTCACTTCACCTAAAACAGATATCCTAAAATTAAGATAACGTATATCTACAATAGGATCTAAAAGTAGTTTGCGATCAATTAAGGCTTGGGTTATTTCATTTCGGAGTTCTTTTTTTGTTTTTCCTGCAGCTTTAATTTTTCCGAGTATGGGAAATCTTATTAGACCTTCTTGGTCAATAAGGTATCCTGAGGCTTGTGCCAAAACACCACTAACAGAAGTTGTGCCTGTAGCTACTTGGTTTGAGGAATTAAACATTTGAGTCGCTTCCTGATTTTTTACTGCCGCATGACGTGACAAGGGGTATTGAGATTAGAACACAGATTTTATGAATCCAGTTTATTCTAAAAAGTATTTTTAAGGCTAGTGTTGAGTTAATCATAATTATATTACTTAATATTAATGGTAGATTCGTTTTTTTGTGGCACGGCTTCGCCTCTTAAGTCACACTAAAGAAATAATTGAAAACTGATTTTTTAGGTATGGTGAAGTGGGGTTAATGTGTTGTAATACAGGTTATTTGGTGGTTTTAAATTAAGGTAATTAAATTTAAAATGGTTAAAGTTTAATTGAAAAAATGAGTTTTAACTTTCGAATTATTGTATTAATAAATTTTATTATTTTTTATTAAAAATTAATAAGAACTACTTTAGTTAAATTTTTGATAATGCATTGTTTAGCGTTGTTGTGTTAATTTTTTATCTGCATACTAGAGATTTGAGTAGCCCTTATGTCGTTATAGTTTTTTTGGGGTAGTTTATTTTTAGGGTTTTAAAATGATTCATTTTTCCCTGTTTAATGGTTTCAATTTCTTCGTCGGTGGCAAGCGCAGGTTTTCCGTCCGTGGTGAAAAAGCCTAATACATGGGGTATGCCAAAAATGACCCCCCTGTACTTTTTAGCTAGCTTTACAAAGAGATAAGATTTGTTAGGAGTTATTTCTTTATAATCTTTAAAGGTATTTACCGTCTCCTGTTTTGCTTCTATATTAGGACAAAACGTCTCGATATTCATCTGATGAAATATATCGGCTACGTGTTGTGCTTCATTTGATTTGATGTTTAATAAAAACCAGTTCATAATTAAAGTTGTTTATAGTTGATTAATAAGCTTTATCTTCTCCTTTAATGACATTATATACTGTGGAATAAATAATTCTTAAGTCAAGACCTAAAGAATATTTTTCCACATACATAATATCAAGTCTAATTCTGTTTATAATATCTCGAGGGCTGCAAATTTCACCCCGGTAACCTCGTATTTGGGCCAGACCAGTTATTCCTGGTTTTACCCAATGTCTTACGAGGTATTTGTTAACAGAAATTTCAAAATCTTCAGTATGTTTAGCCATGTGGGGCCGAGGCCCTACTACACTCATGTCTCCTTTAAAGACATTAAAAAATTGAGGCAATTCATCTATACTGGTTTTGCGTAAAAATTTTCCAATTCCTGTAATTCTTGAGTCATTTTTAGTTGCCATTTTTTTATTAGCTTCCGCATTAGATGTCATAGACCTGAACTTGTAACACCAAAATGCTTTCCGTTTATATCCATGTCTTTTTTGCTTGTAGAACAATGGGCCAGGAGAATCTAATTTTATAATGATAAATAATAGAGGGGTAAGCCAGGACAATACTCCAAGAATAATTATGGAGGAAAAGCAAATATCGAAAATTCGCTTAGCGATTCTTTCTATTTCAAAATCTAAAGGGACTGTTCTTAAATTCAATACAGGCGTATTGTCGTACTGCTGTATTTTCATGGATCTGGTGAAAACCTCCTTGTTGTCAGGTATGATTTTTAATTTAATTAAATTATTGTCAGCGAAGTTTATAAAGTTTTGTAATTCTGATTTGCTTAACACAGAAGCTGTACAATACATTTCATCGATATGTTCATCTATGATAAACTTAAAAGCATGAAGTATTGGGCCTAAATATGTGGGGCTTTTAGAGGTAGTGTTGTCAAAATATCCGCAATACCGATATCCCAGATCAGGCGTGTCAAAAACCTTACGTATACGTTTTAAATTTTTATCTCTTCCAATAACTATTACTTTAACATAATTACCTCCTTTAGATCTATAATTGCTTATAAAAGTGTAAAACAGCCATCTGTAAATTGTAAGACAAAGACAGAGAGAACCATATACGAATAATTGATATAAAACAGATTTAGGATTTGTACCTGATACACTAAACCAGGCAAAGTAGGATAATCCGTAAATGAGATATAGATGAATCAACTTTTTTATGTTGGTCATAAATCGTTCTGTTCGGGATGTAGGGTAAAAATCAAGACTGTAAGTAATAATTAGCCAAGAAAAATTATAGAAAAGAATATTGAATGGTTTTAGGTAAGTCTCTGGAGTCAATAAGAAAAACACACCATTTATTATCGTTAAGTGGATAATTAATGATATTGGCTTGATTAAATGTTGATATCCTCCAAATTTCATATAGCAAACAGACTGCAACTCTAATTGTTTTGATTAATAATCAAATTTTCGAGTTAATTAATTCTAATTTTAAAAAACATAAACGGAGTAATTCTGGTTAGTAATTACTCTGTTAGAAAAAGGGGCAGTGTGCTTTAATACAATTAGTTAAGTTTGCTAAATGCAATTGTATATTAAAGGAAAGCAAAAAATAAAGTTTAAAAATAATTTAATCTTTAAGTTGCTTGTATTATCGGTAAAATGCAGATAGTTAGTGTTTTGTATTACATTGGCGTCGAAATCGTCGAATTTCTGTAAGGTAAATAGTGTTAAATTACGAATTAGCTAAATGTTGTTTGGTAATATTAAGTAGAGCGTAATTATTGCTGGGATTTAGATGATAGTATTGTGAATGTGTTAAAAACTTTATTAGCTAAGAGTAGCTGATTTTTTAATGTTGAATTTAAACATTAAAAAAACTCCCCTGAGATTTCAGGGGAGTTTTAAAGTGGAGTCGGAGAGAATCGAACTCTCGTCCAAACAAGTTACCAAAGGGATTTCTACACGCTTATTCTTTTCTTGGGTTTTCGATTGAAACCTGGTTAAAGACAACCTAGTTGCAACTTATCTTCTTAAGTTTCAAAAATTAGTCGAAGCGCCTAACTTTCTATATTGACTTTTACGATGCCTCTAAATAGAACGCCGCCAATCAAGGCTTTCAGGAGACATTTAGCTTGTACACCTTGTGTACCTAGGCAAATCTTACTATAATTCAGATTAAGCAGCTAAAGCGTAGTTATTCTCGCCGTTTAAAAGTTCGACCTAGCCTTTTACGTGTTTCAATGTCATTACACGACGTGCTTACCGTTCAATAAATCTCGCTGTCAAAACCAGTCGACCCCATTGTAGTAAGTGTTTTTGTCTCCTTTTAAAAGGACTGAATTTCGCAAACATCAATTCTTAAAAAGAGCTAAGATGTTTGACTAAAACTTCAGACAAATTATTCTCTATAATATAAGAGAAAATTTGGAGAGCAAAGCTATTAAAAAATTTGTTTAAACTCGCATTTCCGATTAATTTAGTGCAAAAGTTATGCCATTAAACCGGCTGTCAGGTCACCTATAAAATCTGAATTATGAAATTTGCGATTATTAAAGAACGTAAAACACCTCCGGACAGACGCGTGGTGTTTTCTCCCAAAACCTTATTACAAGTACAACAGCAATTTCCTGAAGCCGATTTTATAGTAGAGAAATCTAAAATTAGAGTGTTTCCAGATGAGGTTTATAAGTTAGCCGGTTTTTCTGTGGTGAAAGATGTCTCCGATTGCGATGTGTTTGTTGGAGTAAAAGAAGTGCCTGTAGATGCTTTAGTTCCAGATAAAAGTTATTTCTTTTTTTCTCATACTATAAAAAAACAACCGTATAACAGAAATTTATTGAAAGCCATTTTGACTAAGAATATTACGTTGTACGATCATGAAACTATAGTCGATAAAAGAGGATTAAGATTAATCGGTTTCGGGCGTTACGCCGGAATTGTTGGAGCTTATAACGGATTTCGTACTTGGGGATTGAAATATAATTCCTGGGATTTACCAAAAGCCAACACTCTGGCAGATCAAAAGGCCTTGATTAAACAATTACGTGCAATTACTTTGCCTTCAATTAAAATTTTATTGACAGGAGGAGGTAAGGTGGCTTCCGGGGCTCTGGAAATGCTCGAAGCTATGAAAATAAAAAAAGTGAGTGTTTATGAATACTTGAATCTTACTTTTAAAGAGCCAGTGTATTGTAACATAGATGTTTTAGATTATAATAAACGTAAGGATGGCAAACGGGCTACTCAGTCACATTTTTTTAAAAATCCGTCAGCATATGAATCAGATTTTATGAGATTTACGAAGATGACCGATTTGTTTATTGCTGGTCATTTTTACGGGGATGGAGCGCCTTTTTTATTTACCAAAGAAGATGCCAGACAAAATGACTTTAATATAAAAGTTGTGGCTGATATAAGTTGCGATATCGATGGTCCCGTTGCTACAACTATAAAGGCATCCACAATAGAGAATCCAATTTACGGCTATGATCCAAAATTAGAAGCTGAAGTAGATTTTAAAGGCGAACGGGCTATAGCAGTAATGGCTGTAGATAATTTACCTTGCGAGCTCCCTAAAGACGCGAGTCAGGGTTTTGGAAAAATGTTTTTAAAACATGTTATTCCTGCTTTTTTTAACGGAGATGCCGATGGTATTCTAGAGCGTGCCCGCATAACTCAGTATGGAAAACTAACAGAACGGTTTGCTTACCTTCAGGATTACGTGGACGGGAAGGAATAGATTTCTATGCTACAGTGTTTTAGTTACGATATAATTTTCGAATCCCATACCTTTAAAAGATTTTTTCTGCTTTTTTATTGTTGTGTAATCCCAAGCTTCAAAAAACGGTAAGGCTGTTTTACTTACATCCGATCGTATTTCAGGGAATTCTTCAATCATAACACGAGATTCTATGGTGCGTAATAGGGCAGAAGCAATGCCTTGTCTTTGATAATCCTGATGCACAAATAATCCATCCAGATAATATCCTTTTTTCAAGTAGGCAAAGCCTACAATAAGGCTGTTTTGTTCGGCTACAATAAAATAATAGTCGTTTATCCGCTCTATCCAGGTATCTGTATCGTTGGCAGCAGAAGCCCAGACATTAATTTGTTTTTCACTGTAATCCTTAGAACAGGTATTAATTATGGTGCTTCTGAATAAGGCGGTAATTTCAGGTAAGTCTTCTTTAGTGGCTTGTCGTATTGAAATAGAAATGTTCAAAATTAATCTACTTTTTTAAAAACCAGGGTCTCGGTGTCTGGATTTGATAAATATAAGTGCTTGTTTTCAATTTTAAATGTTGTGGTAGCTTCCAGAGCTTTTAAAATTTCAGGTTCTTTATTTTCAGGCAAACACATTTTTCGAGTTGTAATAATTTTAGTGAAACGTATTTTAGAACGTTCAGAAAAAATAGAGCCTCGCATAGTATTGCATCCGGTAAAACCATTAAATGTATTATCTGTTGTGTTAATTTCCAGTTTTGGTAATTCCTTAGGGAAATCGGAAGGGCTTATTTCTATACCTTTAATGGAGCTTAGAACCCAAATATCTTGTAACCGATAATCTGTAATGTAGTATCCGCAACCTTTATAAGATGTAAATTCGGTGTCCTTAGATGATTTTATGTCTATAGACACTTTATAAGGAAAAGATTTGCCTTCTGTTTCGCATTCTCCCATAGCTACTTGAATTCTTATAGAAGCCGATTCAGTCTCAGCCCTGTACATCTTTATATTTGCATCAGCGGCCAGGATAGGTTCTGGTAATGGGAAATTATAGTGTTTAGAATCTTCGGTATTCAATGAGAAAATTATAGTCTGTTCTGTTAACTCCAGATTCCACTCAGAGGCATATCCTTCACCTTTAAAAAAGGCAATGTCTTTTGTCGTGGGGACTTCAGAAGTTTGTTTCAATGTGTTAGAGTTTTCACTCGGTTCGGTGCCAGCCTTTTTTGAATCTTTTTTAGCGTCCTCGCAATTTAAGATCAAAACACTAAGTAATATAACGGATAAAAAACTAATTGCTCTCATGCTCTTAAAGTTAGGAATTATATTTTAAAAATACCACCAATAGAGAGTTGTGTTTCGCCATAAAAGAAATGTTGAGATGCGCGATCTTTTGGATTGTAAGAAGTTCTGATATCAGGCATGTTTATAAATCCACCTCTTAAATCGCCTTGAATGTAAAAGTGTTTGAAAAACGTGAGATTTATACCGGCGCCTGTAGAGATGCCGTACCCTGCAATATGAAAATTGTCGTGACGCTGATAAACCAATAGTTTGGAATTTGTTTTAGGAAGCAGTAGTCCACCACCGAAACTTTCGGTCAGGTTTATCTGAAAAATATCTGTATCTCGTATTCCGAAAAGTTTTGAAATATCATCGAATCTGGCAATTTCTGTATAAATGTAATTTAAGCCATCGGTATGTTCGAAGGTCAAAAAGCCTTCATGAAGGTAAACAGCATCATCTTTAAAAGTGTTGTTGTAAATAGAGCTTTCATCAGATTCAGGAATATCGATATATCCATTTCCTCTTACCACCTGATTTTGGGTCATAACATATTTCATATGATCCAGATTAATCGAAATGGCGTAATGATCGCTGATAAAATATCCTAGCCTGAAATTCGTTTGAGGAATGGTCATGCTAAACGGGTTAATATAATCTATATGCCAGCCTTTAGGTTTATCGTGAGCTTTTACATCGTAAAGCGTAAAATTATAATGCTCTCCTGTAAACGTAATATCCGATTTTGAATATTTTTCTCGATTTCCTCCCCAGCTAATAAATACTTTTCCTTTTTTAGATGCTGTAAATTTTAAAGCATCCAGATCCTGGGCATTTAGGTTAAGTAAAGGCAATAACAGAGTTACTATTAAAAACTTAATAGGACTAATTTTCATAACAATAAAACACTAAAATCTAAAACGCGGTTACTGTTTTTCTAATAGCAACTAAATGGGTTAATAATTGTTCCAAGTGATCCAGATGCAGCATATTAGCACCATCACTTTTTGCGTTAGAAGGGTCAAAATGAGTTTCGATAAATAAACCATCTACATTGTTTACTATACCTGCTCTGGCTATAGTTTCAATCATGTCTGGTCTACCACCGGTTACTCCACTAGTTTGGTTTGGTTGTTGTAATGAGTGTGTAACGTCTAATACTGTTGGAGCGTATTGTCTCATAGTTGGAATTCCTCTGAAATCAACTATCATATCCTGGTATCCGAACATCGTACCACGATCGGTAATCCATGCTTTGTTGTTACCTGAGTCTTTTACTTTCTGAACGGCATGTTTCATGCTTTCCGGGCTCATAAACTGTCCTTTTTTTAAGTTTATTACCTTACCGGTTTCGGCAGCAGCAACAACTAAATCGGTTTGGCGAACCAAAAAGGCCGGAATCTGAAGTACATCTACATATTCTGCAGCCATGGCAGCATCAGACACCTCATGAATATCCGTAACCGTTGGAATATGAAACGTTTCAGATACTTTTTTTAAGATTTTAAGCGCTTTTTCGTCTCCAATTCCTGTAAAACTATCTATTCTGCTACGGTTGGCTTTTTTAAAACTGCCTTTAAATACATATGGTATTTCGAGTGCATCTGTAATACTTACAATTTTTTCGGCAATTCTTAGTGCCATGTCTTCACCTTCTATGGCACAAGGCCCTGCTAGAAGGAAAAAATTATTCGAAGATGTATATTTTAATTGAGGAACTTCAGATAAATTCATTTGCTAAAATTTTGAATGCAAAGGTACATAAAATAAATACGAGATATTGTATCTAAAGTTACTGTTTAGAATACTCTTTTTGTACTATTACGAACCATCCACAATGCCATAAAAAGGTTAACAAGAATAAAAAGGATTGTAAGGTTGTTTGTATGAAAGACGTGTATTATAGAAAGCTTGGTAAAAAGATATCCAAGAATGAGATATGATGAAAGACAAACAAAACAGATACCTAAAGAAAAATTGAGTTTTGAATTTGGTTTTAAAAGCTGCCAGACAAAAGGAATTGCTAGTAACAAAATTGTATATGCACCAATACCAGAGTGCATCTTTGTTTTCGTAAACCAGGCAAAAATTACAGAAATATAATATAAATACGGTACTTGTCTGGAGTATTTTTGTAATAAATCCATGGTTTTAAGGTGTTGATTTACAGGTTTTAAGTTTTGCTAAAGACGCTGTAAAGTGCTAATTTGCAGACTCTGCGTAAATAAAGTTATAAAGAGAAATTATTATATGTTTAAATATTAATATATAATTAACTAATTCACAAAATATAGTGTACCTTTGCGCGCTCAAATTAGGCATCAATTATGGCTCAAATTAAAAACATTGCAATTATTGCACACGTAGATCACGGTAAGACAACCTTGGTTGATAAAATCATGTACCACTGTCAATTATTCCGTGAAAATGAAAATACAGGAGATTTAATCCTTGATAATAACGATTTAGAACGTGAAAGAGGTATTACCATCACGTCTAAAAACGTATCGGTTATTTATAAAGACACAAAAATAAACATTATTGATACTCCTGGTCACGCCGATTTTGGTGGTGAGGTAGAGCGTGTACTTAACATGGCAGACGGTGTTCTTTTATTAGTAGATGCTTTTGAAGGGCCAATGCCACAAACGCGTTTTGTACTTCAAAAAGCTATTGACTTAGGTTTAAAGCCTTGTGTTGTTGTAAATAAAGTGGATAAGGAAAACTGTACTCCAGAAGAAGTGCATGAGAAAGTGTTTGATTTAATGTTTGAGTTAGGTGCTGAAGAATGGCAGTTAGACTTTCCAACCGTTTACGGTTCTGCTAAAAACAACTGGATGAGTGACGACTGGAAAAGCCAGACTGAAAACATCGAGCCGTTATTAGATATGGTAATCGAGCATATTCCAGCTCCTAAATTTGATGAAGGAACGACTCAAATGTTAATTACATCTTTAGACTTCTCAAGTTTTACAGGACGTATCGCTATTGGTCGTTTAACTCGCGGTGAATTGAAAGCAGGACAAAACATTTCGTTGGTAAAACGTGATGGTACTGTTGTTAAAAATAAAATTAAAGAACTTCATATTTTTGAAGGACTTGGGCGTGTTAAAGTAGAGCAGGTTCAAACCGGAGATATTTGTGCTATTGTTGGACTTGAAGGTTTTGAAATTGGAGATACAGTTGCTGATTTTGAAAATCCGGAAGCTTTAAAAACAATTGCTATTGATGAGCCGACAATGAGTATGTTGTTTACAATTAACGATTCTCCTTTCTTCGGTAAAGATGGAAAGTTTGTAACATCACGTCATATTAAAGATCGTTTAACTAAAGAGCTGGAGAAAAACCTGGCTTTACGTGTTCAGGAAACTGATAGTGCCGATAAATTTTTAGTGTTCGGCCGAGGTGTACTTCACTTATCTGTATTGATCGAAACCATGCGTCGTGAAGGGTATGAACTTCAAATTGGTCAGCCACAGGTAATTATCAAAGAAATTGATGGCGTTAAATGTGAGCCGGTTGAAGAGATGACTATCGATTTGCCAGAAAATGTTTCTGGTAAGGCGGTTGAATTAGTAACCATGCGTAAAGGTGAAATGTTAAGTATGGAAGCTAAAGGCGACCGTATGGTAATTGAATTCATGGTACCTTCTCGTGGTATTATAGGTTTACGTAACCAATTATTAACGGCTACTGCTGGTGAGGCTATTATGGCGCACCGTTTTAAAGAATATCAACCATTAAAAGGAGGTATTCCTGAGCGTCAAAACGGATCTTTAGTGTCTATGGAAAAAGGTACTGCTATTCCGTATTCTATCGATAAGTTACAGGATAGAGGTAAATTCTTTGTAGATCCGGGTGAAGATATTTACGAAGGTCAGGTAATTGGTGAGAACTCTCGTCAGGACGATATGACTGTAAATATTACTAAAACTAAAAAGTTAAGTAACGTACGTTCTTCTGGAGCAGATGATAAAGCGAAAATTGTACCAGCAATTAAATTCTCTTTAGAAGAAGCTTTAGAATACATTCAGAAAGATGAGTATGTAGAGGTAACACCAAATCACTTACGTATCCGTAAAATTTATTTAACTGAAGTAGAGCGTAAGCGTAATAAATCAATTTAAAAAGTATCGACTCTTTTAGAAGTCTGATTCAATTTATATAAAGGGGAATTCTAATATAGGATTCCTCTTTTTGTTTTTAAACTTGGTCTAGTTTAAATAAATGAATTATTATTGTTCTCAATTATAATTCAAATATAAGTAAGCGCGTTTTAATGCTTTTCAATTCCCTAGATTTTGCCGTGTTTTTGCCAATAGTGTTTGTGCTTTATTGGTCTGTTTGTAATAGAAGCCTGGCTGTTCAAAATGCATTAATTGTTGCGGCTAGTTACTTTTTCTATGCCTGGTGGGACTGGCGTTTTTTATCACTTATATTTTTTAGTACCCTTGTAGATTACAGTATAGGTTTAGCTTTGGCTAAACAGGAAGAGGTCTTAAAACGAAGGGTGTTACTTTATTGTAGTATAGCAGTTAATCTGGGACTCCTGGGAATATTTAAATATTATAATTTCTTTCTGGAGAATTTTGTTCAGATGTTTACTTTGTTTGGTAGTTCTGTTCGCTACAATTCATTAGATATTGTTTTACCGGTTGGGATTAGTTTTTACACTTTTCAAACCCTAAGTTATACTATCGATATTTATAGAAAGCAGTTAGAGCCAACAAGAAACTTTATAAATTTTATGGCATTTGTAAGTTTCTTTCCACAGCTGGTTGCAGGGCCTATTGAGCGAGCGGTTAAATTATTGCCTCAGTTTCAGAAACGACGTGTTTTTAATTTCGATAAAGCTGCGGACGGATTAAAACAGGCGCTTTGGGGCTTGTTTAAAAAAATGGTTATAGCAGATAATTGCGCGTTTTTTGTCGACGAGTTTTTTGCTAATCATGAAGCCTATTCTGGAAGCACATTACTTATAGGAGCTTTTTTCTTTACAATTCAGATTTACTGCGATTTTTCTGGGTATTCGGATATAGCTATCGGAGTGTCCAGATTGTTTGGTTTTGAGTTATCTAAAAATTTCGCTTTTCCATATTTTGCCAGAAATATAGGTGAATTCTGGAGACGTTGGCATATTTCCTTAACAACCTGGTTTAGGGATTATTTTTATATCCCTTTAGGCGGAAGCCGTGGATCTAAAGCCATGCAAATAAGAAATACGATTTTAATATTTGTAGTAATAGGCTTCTGGCATGGCGCTGCCTGGAAATTTATAGTATACGGGTTTATAAATGCCTTACATTTTTTACCGCTAATAATCTGGGGCAAGAAAAAGGCATCAAAAGAAAAACAGCACTTACAATCGGTTTGGCCAAGTAGATCTCAATTATTGGGTATTTTAAAAACATTTAGTTTTTTAGTACTGGTCCGCATATTTTTTAGAGCAGACGATTTGACCACTGCTTTAAGTTATTTAAATACAATTTTTTCTAAAACCTTATTTACAGTGCCGCAGTTTGCCAATCGTACCGGAGCAGTAATGGTTTTTGTAGGAATACTCATTTTTACTTTTATTGAATGGATTGGAAGAGATAAAGAATACGGTATTGAAACTTTGGGGAAGACATGGAAACGGAAGTACCGTTGGGGATTCTATTATGTGTTGGTGTTCTGTATTTTTTACTTTTACGCCAAGCCACAACAATTTATATATTTTCAATTTTAAATGAAGCGCTTTATAATTTTTGTAATATCATTTTTAATTCCAATCCTTTTACTTGGTGTGGTTTTGGAAGTGTTTATTCGAAAAATTCCTAACGATTATATTTCTAAGGCTGATTATTTAAATAAGAATGCAAATACAATTGAAACTTTAATTTTAGGAAGTTCGCATGCCTTATACGGTGTAAACCCGGACTATTTAAACGGAATTGCTTATAATGCGAGTTTTGTGTCTCAAACACCGGATTTAGATCTTGCTATTTTAAAGCAATACGAGTCGGAATTCCAATCGTTAAAAAACGTAGTGATTAGGTTGTCTTATGCTACTTTATTTGAAAAATTATCCGATACTTCTGAAGACTGGCGATTAAAAGATTATAACTTGTATTTTAATTTAAAACAGGATTACAAATTCAAATATAATTCGGAGTTGCTGAGCGTCAAGTTGAAAACCAATTTAAAACGTCTTTATAATTACTACATTTTAGAGGAATCGGAGCAAAATATTTCAGAACACGGGTGGGGGATAAATAGCGGTTTAAAGCCACCGAATGATTTGGACGAAGCGGGAAAAAAGGCTGCGATACGGCATACGGCCGACGATTTTGAATGGTATAAGGAGAATACAATGATTTTTGAAGAAATTGCTGAGTTTTGCCAGCAGGGAAATATTAAACTTATAGTGGTTACATTTCCTACGATCAGTGCTTACGGAGCTAATATGAAAAAGGATCAATTTGAGAAGACCTTAGAATACGGGAAATTTCTGGAAACAGAATATTCCAATTGCAGGTATTATAATTTTTTAAATCATCCGATTTTTGAGACTGAGGACTTTTTTGATGGAGATCATTTAAATGCTCAAGGGGCAAAGAAAATGACTGACTTAATAAACACTGTTTTAAATTAAAAAATTCAAATAGTCTGTTTAAATT
This sequence comes from Formosa sp. S-31, assembly GCF_051172795.1. NCBI lineage: Bacteria > Pseudomonadati > Bacteroidota > Flavobacteriia > Flavobacteriales > Flavobacteriaceae > Formosa > Formosa sp. S-31. The sequence continues at coordinate 251,200 of NZ_JAENDK010000007.1, read as the reverse complement.
CAGGTTATTAGTGTAAATTGTAGTTGTTTAACCAATTAACTTGAATATTATGGAAATTCTGGGTATTTCGGTCACAGAATGGGTAGGGTATTTGGCATCAGCTTTTTTGCTTCTTTCCTTTACGATGAAAGATGTTTTAAAACTTCGGGTTATAAATTCCATCGGGTGTGCCTTATTTGTTATTTATGGTTTTATGTTACAGACATCATGGCCAATAATTATTACCAACGCCTCCATATTGATTATTAATTTCTACTATTTGTTCCTGAAGAAAATTTAGTATTTTCGTTGTTCAAATCTAAAAATTAGCCTATTTTTTCAATTCGTAAATACCAAGCACAGGACCAGTCGGTCTGGGATGATTTTGTTCGTACAGCAAAAAATGCCACATTTTTATTTCAAAGAAATTTCATGGATTATCATAGCGATAGATTCCAGGATTATTCTTTAATGGTATTTAAGGGCGAGCAATTGGTGGCTCTTTTTCCAGCTAATCAGGTGGAAAATGCTCTGTATTCCCATCAGGGGCTAAGCTATGGGGGAATTCTGGTGAAAGCTTCCGTTCGGATTGAAATATATACCAGAATTGTTGGCGCTTTGCTGGATTTTGTTTTAAACGAAGGTTTCGATTGTATTTATATTAAAGAATTGCCACCTGTTTATCACAAGAGTTTGAGTCTGGAGTTCGATTATTTGTTAGGATATCTTCCATCAGAATGTGTAAAGACAGACAGCTATTTTGTGATTGATGATTTGGAACATTATCAGCCAAACAGAAACAGGAAACGGGCATTAAAAGTAGCGCAATCTCAGGATATTCAAATTGTTAAAAGTAATGATATAACATTCTTTTGGGAAGCTATTTTGGCTAAAAATTTACAGGAACGATTTAATGTTTTACCCGTGCATAAGGTTGATGAAATGACACGTTTAATGCAAGCCTTTCCAGAAAATATAGAGTTTTATACTGCTCTGCGTAACACAGATGTTTTAGCAGGGGTGGTTCTTTTTGTTATGGAAGATATCGTGCATTTTCAATATAGTTCCGGGGATGATTTAAGAAGTGAAACCGGAGGCTTAGATTTATTGTTCCATGCCATTATAGAAAAATATTCGTATAAGAAGTTTGTGAGTTTTGGAAGTTCTTCTACAGATAGTTCTTTAAAAATAAATACCGGTTTAGCATACTGGAAAGAAAGTTTTGGAGCCAAGGTCATTCCACAGAGAACGTATAAATTGGATTTGAAGACATTGAAACCTGTTAATTTGTTTTTTTAATGATAAAATTTTTAGACTTAAATAAAATTAATAAACGGTTTGAAGCGGAATTTAAAACTGTTTTTTATGAGTTTTTAAATTCAGGTCAGTGCATTCTTGGTAAGGGAGTAGAGACTTTTGAAAAGGAATTTTCGGAATACTGTGGCGCTCGATATTGTATTGGTGTAGGAAATGGTCTGGACGCTATAACGCTAATTTTTAAAGGATATATAGAGTTAGGTTTGCTTGCAACAGAAGATGAGGTTTTAGTGCCAGCCAATACATTTGTCGCAAGTGTATTAGGAATTTTGCAAGCCGGATTAAAACCAGTTTTTGTAGAGCCCGATTTGGAATCATACAATATTACAGCTGAAACCATAAAACCACATATAACGGCTCGAACTAAAGCTGTTTTATTGGTCCATCTTTACGGGCAGCTGGTAGATGTGGAGGAAATACAAAAAGTTGCAAAGCATATTCTTGTAATCGAAGATGCAGCTCAGGCTCATGGCGCTAAAGCTAAATCCGGTAATAGGGCTGGAAATTTGGGCAATGCGGCAGCTTTTAGCTTTTATCCGGGGAAAAACCTTGGGGCATTGGGAGATGGTGGTGCCGTGACAACTAATAATTTAAAGTTGGCAGAAACTATAAGTAAATTAAGAAACTATGGTAGTGTTTCTAAATATGTTAATGAATACCAGGGCTGTAATTCCAGGTTAGACGACCTTCAGGCGCGATTCTTAAGTGTGAAATTAAAGTGCCTTGATGCAGATAATGACGTTCGTCGAAAAATTGCAAATCGCTACCTTTCTAACATAAAAAATAGCAAAATAATATTACCTTTATGTCTCGATTTAGATGCTCATGTGTTTCATTTATTTGTAATTAGGGTACAGCAAAGAGATGAATTTATAGCATATGCAAAACAGCATCAAATTGAAACTTTAATCCATTACCCAATCCCTCCACATAAACAAGAAGCCTTAAAAGAATATAAAAACTTAAAGCTTCCAATTACAGAGCAGATTCATGAAACCGTGGTGAGTTTGCCTATAAGTCCTGTTATGGAAATAAATGAAGTGGATAAATTGATAACAGTTTTAAATGCCTATTAATTGAAACGATTAATTAATTATATTAATAATAATGTACTTATAAAAGTAGCTTCGTTAAACTCGGCCTCTGTAATTACGAGAATTATAGCAGGGTTTTTAACATCTAAAGCTATTGCTATTTTTATTGGAGCAGAAGGTCTGGCTCTTATAGGTAACTTAAGGAATCTGGTTAGTTCTACTCAATCTTTTGCGATATTGGGTATGTATAACGGGGTGGTTAAATACATTTCCGAATTTAAAAACAATACGCTCGAGCTTACCAAGACTTTATCGACATCTTTTTATGTTGGTTTTATTTCCACCATTTTGGTGTCTTTTTTCTGTTATTTTAACGCAGAGTACATTAACACACTCATCTTTCCAACGTATAATGATTATGCTTATGTTATTCGGGTTATGGCGATAGCCCTTCCGTTTTACTCGATGAATATGTTCGCGTTTTCTATTATGAACGGGTATGCTAAGTATAAGATGTTGCTCGTTATAAATATTATCGGGCAGATACTGGGAGCGTCTATAACACTAATTTTAATTTATCAGAACAGGATAGACGGGGCTTTAATTTCGATAGTAATTGCTGAATCTATAATTTTCCTGATAACTCTTGTGGGCGTAGTAAATCAACGTAGTTTAATTCCTTTGATAAAAGCGAGTTATGTTGATTTTGGTTATGTGAAGAAGCTGAGTTCTTATTCCATAATGGCCTTGTTCTCTGCAATTGTTTTGCCTTTGGTGGCTATTTCCATTCGGACTTATATAATTGATAATGTAGGGTACAAAGATGCCGGATTTTGGGAGGCCATGGTTAGAATTTCCAAATATTACCTCATGTTTGTAAGTTCTTTATTATCGCTTTACATCCTTCCTCGATTTTCAGAAATTGATAACGTTAAGGAGTTTAGAGATGAGGTATTTGGTTTTTACAAAACCATTATCCCTGTGTTTGCTTTGGGCTTGTTGTCTATATTCCTATTAAGACGATTTATCGTAGCCATAGTGTTTACCAGTGAATTTAAACCCGTAGAGGATTTGTTTTTATGGCAGCTTTTAGGAGACTTTGTCAAAGTGCTTTCTGTTGTAATATCTTACCAGTTTTTGGCGAAAAAAATGTTTTGGCACTACATTATTACTGAAGCATTTTCGGTAGTGATTTTGTACGTTACGAGTATTTATTTCATCGATCTATATGGTGTTAAAGGAGCGACAATAGCGCATTTCGTGACATATGTAATGTATTATGGATTAATATTGTTGATATTCAGTTCGTCTTTATTCGGTGTTCTTCCAGAAGATGAAGACCTTTTGGAAGATGAAGACTATAGCGAAGACGAAGAAGAATAACTAACTAGCCGCTTTTTGCCATACATTTAAATAGTGTTTGGCAGATTGAATATAGTTGTGCTTTTCCAAAACAAAAGTTCTGGCATTCTTTGATATTGTAATTAATGTTTCAGGATTTGTTATAAGCCATTCTAATGATTTATAAATGCTTTGTGCATCGGGTAGAGCATTTATAGCTACAGTGTTTTCTTTTATGTTGTAGTATTCCAGCCATTCTTGTTCTGCACCTGTAAAAACAACTTTGCCTTTAGCCATGGCTTCAAGGGCATTAAATCCTTGGTCGTAAGCATAGACCTGATCTAATACAATATGTGCTTTGTTGAATACAGAAATGTATTCTTCGTAAGGTAAATCAGTTGTTCTTATTATTTCAATTTTATTGCTGTATTTTTCTTTTAAAAGGTCTAAAGCCTTATCGAAAAAATCATTCCCTTTTTGATAATATTTAGAAGTGTTAATACCGTGAAAGATTATAATTTTATTACTTAATTCTAAAGGTGTGTATTTTAATGTGTCCGTGTTTATTGGGTTCGGAATTAGTCCCAGATATTTAGATGTCGTTAATAAAGGGATATGGTAATCCAGATCGGAAGCTATTATTCCTTTTATGTTTTTGTAAATATAGTTATGTAAGTCTTCGTAAGGTTTACTTGTGAATTTTAGGGCATACCAAAATGCTTTTTTACTTTCCTTACCTTCAAAATATGGTGTTAAAATAGAATATCTAAATCCGTTGTTTATGGCGAAATTTACGCTAGTATAGTCAGTGCCACACGACATTAAAAATACATTTTTATTGTTTTTGAAAATAAATTGTAATAGTGTTTTTTCAACATTCGGAATAGTAGAAAACGCATTCTCATTAATTAACTGCACAACATCATACCCTGTTAACTTTGGTTTTAATTGGTTAACCTGATGTTTTATACTTAATGATGTTAAATCAATTTTTAATATTTTATAAATAACCCGCTTTATAAATTGAGAAAATCCGGATTGATATTTTAGGTTTAATTTTATATCTACAGGGTAGTTTTTAAAATAGTCGCCACAACCAATTATAGTAACGTTATGACCTAAATGCTCTAAACCTTCTTTTAGCGAATTGTGTAGTCGGCTGTATTCTCCAATTAATAAGATTTTCATTTAGTATATTTGAGTGCAGTTAATTAGTTCGTAGTGCAAAGAAACAATAAAAAGATTTGTATCGTAGCATCCTCTTTAGGAAAAGGAGGAGCAGAACGATCTTCGGCTCAGTTGTCTATAATGTTATCTCGTCTAGGGTATGAGGTATATATAGTCACGGTGTTAAATCAAGTGGATTACAAATATGAAGGTGCACTTTTTAATCTTGGGGAATTAAAAGAAAAAAGAGATACTTTTTTAGGTCGATTTGGCCGATTGTGGCAATTTAAGCTGTTTTTAGAAGCTCATGATTTTGATATCATTATCGATTCAAGAACTCGGGTTCAGGGCTATCGTGAGTTTTTAGTATCTAAAGCTATTTATGCCAGAAAAAATGTGGTTTATGTGCTGCATAACTACAATTTATCCAAAGCTTTTACACGCTATATGTTGCTTAACAGGTATTTGTACAGAAAGGCAAATATGATAACGGTTTCTAAGGCAGCCGAAAATTACTTTAAAAAGCGATTAGGGCTTCAATATATTCAGACTATTTATAATGCATTTGATTTTGAAGACATAGAACAAGAGTCAAATATGTTAGCAAAACATGATATTGGGTTTGATAAGTATGTGGTTTATTATGGCAGACTAGACGACCATCATAAGAACTTAAGGCTGTTATTAGATGCTTATAACTTGTCTAAGTTACCAGAGAATGATGTAAAGTTATTAATCTTAGGAGATGGTCCTGATAAAAGCAGTTTAATGCGGTATGCTTCGAAATTACAAATTGAAGACCAAGTTGTATTTAAAGGTTTTCAAGCCAATCCATATCCCTATGTAAAACATGCTTTGTTTTCAGTTTTAACCAGTCGTTACGAAGGATTTCCTATGGTTATTCCGGAAGCGCTTGGTTTAGGAACGCCGGTAATTGCTGTAGATTGCAAGTCAGGACCAAATGAAGTTATAAAAACGGGTTTTAACGGACTTTTAGTTGAAAACTTTAACGTAAATGCAATATCAGAAGCGATGAATAGTTTTATCTTTGACTCAACCTTGTACCAACGCTGTAAAACGAATGCGAGTCAAAGCGTTCAACGGTTTTCGGTTCAGCAAATAACTAACGATTGGAAACATTTATTAAACAATATACTACAACAAAATTAACGGACCTTGAACTTATTGAAATCCCTAAAATTAAAGATTCCAGAGGGAATCTGGCAGTTATAGAAAAGGAATGTATTCCGTTTGAAATTAAACGGGTGTATTATCTTTACGATGTGCCAAGCGATGCTTTCAGGGGAGGACATGCTCATAAAGAGTTGTTTCAGTTTTTAATTCCGCTAAGCGGAAGTTTTGAAGTCCGTTTAAAGGATGGTGAAGAAGAACGATTGGTGTCTTTAAACAAACCGGATAAAGGCTTGTTAATTACACCGGGTATCTGGCGTGAAATAGAGAACTTTTCTTCGGGATCTGTTTGTCTGGTATTGGCTTCAGATGTTTATGATGAAGCTGATTATATCAGAAATTTTGATGAGTTTTTATTATTTAAGGGTCTGTAATATAGTTTCCTTCCTTTTAGAGCCTTTAGCTGTAAAAGACTACTTAATACCCATCTAGGACTGTTCAATAAAATATTTTGTCTCAGTGTTAAATTAGAGTTTTTAATTTTTGAGCTATAAAATTGAAAAGCGTGTTTGTCTTTTTGCAGACGACTTAATATGGCTAAAGAATATCTGTTTTTATCTATAAAAGCTTTAACAGCGGGATTGTGTTGTTCTTCAGCTTCGTATTTATCATATTTGGGTTTTAAAGCAAGATTAAATGTGGTGTTTGATAAGCTAGAATCGATATAATTATAGTAGACCAGCGTTTTATTAATAAATACGATAGGGTAATTCAAGCCTATGCGAATCCACATATCTGTATCCTGACCAGATTTTATACTAGTGTCAAATCCTCCTGTTGTTTTTAAAATACTGGTTTTAAATGCAATGCTGGAGCTAGTCAAAAGCGTGTATTTTTTGCTGTTTTCGAAATAATTTTTAATTGAAACATTTCCATTTATTTCAAAGTTATATGTTACAGGAACAATTTCATTCTTGTATTTATCTGCAATAGCCGAAGCAAAAACACTTGCTTCAGGAAAATTTTTCTCAGCATTTATGATAGATTCTAAATAGGTTTCATGCCAAGTGTCATCGCCATCTAGAAGGGCGACAAAATTAGTGTTAGCATGTGCTATCCCATTATTTCTCGCTACAGAAGCGCCTTGGTTGGATTGTTTTATGTAATGAATTCTGGTATCGGTAATTTTTTTTATAACAGATTCGCTTCTGTCTGAAGATCCATCATTTACTATTATAATTTCGAAGTTACTATAGGTTTGATTCAGAACACTTTGAATAGTGTTGTAAATGTAATGTTCTTTGTTGTATACCGTGATGATTACAGAAATATCAGGGGTCATATTTTATTTTTTGAGGTATAAAGATAGTAGCCTAGCCGATAAAAATCCATTAAAAATAAAGAAGGCTTCTTAGAAAGTAGATTTTGTCTAATTATTTTTTTACTGCAACCATATAGTGATAAAACAACCCAATCCAATTTGGTTGTTTTTAATTTAAAAGCAGCTCTTCCAAGTTTTGTGTAAGAAATTGGTATTAAATCATTAGAAATTAGATGATGCAAAGACCAGACAGATTCTTCAGATTTTTTTAGAAATGTTCTACTATCTTCCAAGCCAAGATGTAGAACAGGATTATCGATATGAGAAATTTTAATTTTATTTTCTTTAAGGTTAAAACTAAATAAAGTGTCTTCGTGCCTTAGGTTAGGTATGTTTTCGTTAAAAGGGATTTGTTTTATTATTGTTTTTTTTATGAGAAAATTGAGTGTAAGAAAGCTTATGTATGGCGATCTTTGTCTTTCTGACGCTAATACACTTTCTCTATCTATACCGTATATCCAACGCAAAATCTGGAAGTGTTGAGGTTTTTTTATTTGATATGAAATACCACCATAAATTACCTCATAGCCTAGATCAATAATCTTTAGGTATTTTTCAATAAAATTAGAATGAATAGGTAAGGTATCGGCATCTAGAAAAAGTAAATTCTCAAATTGAGAAAGCGAAGCCAAATAATTTCGTGCAAAACTTCTTCCGGAATTCTTCTTTAATAAAATATGTCTTGTATAACTGAGTTGTTTAACTTCTGTATTGAATTTTACTGATTCGGTGTTGGTTGACGCATCGTCAACCACTATAATTTCAAAGTTTATTTTAGCGTTTAAACATTGTTCATGAACGGACTTAACTAAATGGAAAATGTTATAGTTATATGTAGGAATTAAAATAGAAAGCATAAATTACGCTTTGCGTTGAACTACTTCGTAAACCTGATTGTCATCGCACTTCAATGTTTTACTGGGGTATTTTAGTAAAAGCGCATAATCGTGCGTAGCCATTAAAATAGTGTTGCCATTTTTGTTAATGTCCTGCAGTACTTTCATAACTTCAATACTAGTTTGCGGATCTAAGTTACCAGTAGGCTCATCGGCTAAAATAAGTTCAGGGTCGTTAAGTAACGCTCGTGCAATGGCTACACGTTGCTGTTCTCCACCTGAAAGTTCGTGAGGAAATTTAAAACCTTTTGTTTTCATACCTACCTTATCCAATACGGCTTCTATGCGTGTTTGCATTTCCTTTTTATCCTTCCATCCGGTAGCTTTTAAAACAAAAAGTAAATTTTCGTTTACATTTCTGTCGACCAGTAATTTAAAATCCTGAAAAACAACCCCAAGTTTTCGTCTTAAAAAAGGGATGTCTTTTTCTTTAAGTTTGCGTAAATCGAAATCTACAATACTGCCTTCGCCCTGTGTTAGTGGTAAATCGCCATAAAGGGTTTTCATAAAGCTACTTTTTCCTGTACCTGTCTTACCTATAAGGTAGACAAAATCTCCTTTGTTAATTTCTACATTTACATTAGAAAGTACCAGGCTGTTTCCTTGAAAAATTGAAACATCTTTTAATTCTAGAACAGGTTGAGACATAATTTGTATTGGGATTTTTGCGATGTAAATGTATCATTTTATAATAACTTTTAAAACAAGCGCTTCTTGGAATTTTTTTAATATTTGCAGGTCTGACTTTGTATAGGATAATTATTACATAATTCTTTCGTTATAGAATTCAGATTAAATTATCTTTGATTTCAATAAAACTAAAGGTTAATGACAAGACATAACATTGTGATTTTTTTGTTGGCAGTATGTTTTAACTGCCAATTATTTGCCCAAAGATCTGCTATTTACACCAACGACCAGGTAGAATACCAAAAGGCTCTTTCCTTGTTTAATAATAAACAATATTTAGCGGCTCAAAATATTTTTACAAACATTCAGAAACATACTTCGGAAGAGGTAATGCAGTCTGAATGTGCATATTATATAGCCAACTGTGCCATACGTTTAAATCAGCTAAAGGCAGAGGATCTCGTTGAAACTTTCGTGGAGGATTATCCTACAAGTCCAAAGCGTAATTCGGCGTATATGGATGTGGCTGATTTTTACTTTGTAAACGGAAAATATGCGCACGCGAGAAAATGGTACGATAGAGTAGATCAACGCTCTTTAACCAGTCTGGAAAAAGATCGTTATAACTTTAATCAGGGGTATACTGCATTTGTTACCAAGAATTATAAGGATGCCAAGAAGTATTTTGGTAAAATTGAAAATTCAGGTAAATACGGTACGCAGGCCAAATACTATATAGGGTATATGGCATACCAGAGCGATAATTATAACGAAGCAACGCAATACTTCGATCAGGTGGCCGATCAGAAAAAGTATCAGGAGCGTATGTCGTATTATAAGGCCGATCTTAACTTTAAATTAGGGAAGTTTCAGGAAGCTATAGTTTTGGCGGAAGAACAGCTGCCTTATAGTTCGAGAGAAGAAGAATCCGAACTTAATAAAATTATAGGAGAAAGCTACTTTAATCTAGGTCAGTACGATAAAGCTATTCCTTATTTACAGGCGTATAATGGTAAGCGAGGAAAGTGGAATAATACCGATTATTATCAATTGGGATATGCGTATTACAAGCAGCAGGATTACGAAAGTGCTATTTCAGAATTCAATAAAATAATCGAAGGGAATAATGGTGTAGCTCAAAATGCATATTATCATTTAGGAGAAAGCTATATAAAACTTAACAAAAAGACCGAGGCTTTAAACGCTTTCAGAAATGCTTCTCAGATGGAGTTTGAGCCTAAAATACAGGAAGATGCCTGGTATAATTATGCTAAAATAAGTTATGAAATAGGTAACCCTTACGAGTCGGTGCCAACGGTACTGGCTGGTTACATAACTAAATATCCTGAAACTGCTTACAGGAGTGAAGTTGAAGGGCTTTTGGTAGATTCATATATTACGTCTAAAAACTATAAAGAGGCTCTAAGCTTATTACAAGGCAAGAAGGACTTTGCGAGTAAAGAAGCTTATCAAAAAGTAGCGTTTTATAGAGGTCTGGAGTTGATAGAAGATGAAAACTATACCGAAGCCAAAACGTTTTTCGAATATGCTTTACAGGAACCAATAAATGATGAGTATACCTCCAGAGCGTATTTTTGGAAAGGTGAGTGTAATTATAATTTAAATAATTATGCCGAAGCATTGTTGGATTTTAAAGCGGCTAAACAATATTCCGGATTTGAAACTGAAGAGCAAAAAGTAGTAGATTATAATTTAGGGTATGCGTATTTTAAACAGAAGGAATACAGCCAGGCCACCGAACACTTTAATGCATTTACTCAAAGTTTTTCTGGTGATCCGGTTAAGTTAAACGATGCTTATTTAAGACTGGGAGATGGTTATTTTGTGTCGAGTAATTACGATAAGGCGATTACTGCGTATAATGAAGCAATAAAATTAAATCAGTTCGAGTCCGATTATGCTGCATTTCAAAAAGCCATTAGTTATGGTTATTTAGGCCAGGATAAAACTAAAGTTGCCGAACTGGAAGCGTTTGTAAATACTTACCAAAAATCGAAATTACGGGATGATGCGTTATACGAATTAGGTAATTCTTATACTAAATCAAATCAAAGCGATAAGGCAGTGGCTATGTATAATCAGTTAAGTTCAGAATACAGAATGAGTTCCTTAACACCGAAGGCCATGCTACGTGAAGGCTTGATTTTTTATAACGGAAATCAAAACACAAAAGCCTTGGAGAAATTTAAAACCATAGCATCTAATTACCCGGGAACACCAGAGGCGGTTCAGGCAGTTTCTACTGCTCGATTAATTTATGTGGATTTAGGGCAGGTAGACGAATATGCTGCTTGGGTGAATACTTTAGATTTTGTGTCGGTAACAGATGCAGATCTTGATAATTCGACCTACGAAGCTGCAGAGAAGAAATATTTAGACAATAATACAGATGAAGCGATAAAACAGTTTAATGGTTATTTAAACGAGTTTCCAAATGGATTACATGCAAATCAATCGCATTTTTATTTAGCACAGTTGTATTATCAAAAGGGGTTAAAAGTTAATGCGGCACCTCATTATAAAGCAGTGGTCGATGCTCCAAGAAGTGAATTTTCCGAAGAAGCCTTAATGCGTTTATCGCAAAGCTATCTGGAGGGTAAAAACTGGATCGATGCTGTTCCTGTTTTAGAACGTCTGGAAAATGAAGCAACATTTCCACAAAATGTTGTATTTGCACAATCTAATTTAATGAAAGCAAATTATCAACTTAGTAAATATAAAAGTGCTGTAGCTTATGCAGAAAAAGTGCTGGCTAATACCACTGTGGATAATAAAATAAAGAGCGATGCTCATTTAATAATCGCAAGGTCTGCATTTAATTCTAACGACATGGATCGGGCAAGATCAGCTTACGAAGAAGTAAGTGGTATAGCAAGTGGTGAAGCAGCAGCAGAGGCTTTGTTTTATAATGCCTATTTTAAATATAAAGATGGCGATTATGAAGGTTCCAATGAAGCTGTTCAGAAATTGGCAAAAGATTACTCCAGTTACAAATATTACAGTGCAAAAGGCTTGGTTGTCATGGCTATGAACTATAAAGCTTTAGACGATGCATTTCAGGCAACTTATATTTTAGAAAGTGTAATAGAGAACTTTGGAGCTTATAAAGATGTGACTGCAGAAGCCCAAAAGCAGCTTAGCGAAATTAAAAAGGAACAAGCCAAAACCAATTCATCAATAGATACCCAGGACTAATTACCATTAAATACTATTTATCTTATGCGTAAGCAAATTCAATATATATTTATACTAGTAGCCTTAGTAGCGGTTAATTTAATATCTGCCCAGGAAAAGGATACGATTCAGACTGATGTAATCAATGTGGTAAAGCCATATACACCAACGATTTCTGATGCTTTTAAAGTGAAAACCACACCTACTTTAGATGATAATGCCACTACCGAGAAAAAGGACGTTCAATATGAAATTTTGTCGGTGCCTGTAGCGTCAACTTTTACCCCGACAAAAGGAAAAGCGGCAACGATAGAGCGCGAAAAATCCACGCCGTTTTTCGATAATTATGCTAAACTAGGATTTGGTTCTTTTAAATCACTTTTGGCTGAGGTATATGTTACTAAAGAAATTAAAAGAACAGGGTCGCTAGGAGCGTATTTGTCTCATATGTCATCCAGAAAGGGATTGGAAGATAAAATTCTCGATGATGGAAATGCGTCTACCCAATTTAATTTAGATTACATAAAAAGGTATCGCGATTTAACATGGAGTATAAAAGGAGGACTGAACTATAAGGATCAGAACTGGTATGGAGTGCCTAATAATTTTAACAATGCAACTGTTGCCAAAAGGATAGATCAGGAACAGGCTTATTACGATGTGTTTTTTGGCGGTGATGTTTCTTTCGATTATACTTATATAAAATCAGGAAGCCTGGAAGTAAGACGGTTTTTGGACGGAATAGATTCTAACGAATACAATATTACTTTCGATGGTACTGTAGATTTACCAATAATGGATCAGGAAATTTCTACGGATGTCACTATGAATTTCTTGTCAGGTATGATGAGTAATGCCTATAGTTCGGGAGAAAAAACACCAGAATATAAAAATATCTTGTTTGGAGTGTCACCATCTTATAAATTCAGAAGAGATGATTTAACGCTGGATATAGGTCTTTCAATTTATTATTTACTGGGTATGAAAGATACGCCTAGCGATTTTTATGCTTTGCCAAATGTTACGGGATCGTACAGTATAGTGGAAGATGTTTTAGTGGCTTACGGAGGTTTAAAAGGAGATGTTATTCAAAATACGTATCGCGATTTAGTAGGTCAGAATCCATTTGTATCGCCTACTTTAGACATTAAGCCTACGGAATTAGGTTATAATGCCTTTTTAGGAGTCCTGGGAAAGTTCACTAATACAATTAGTTATAATGTTAAAGCCAGTTATTTGTCTGAATCTGATAAGCCGTTGTTTCAAAATAATGCCTATCAATCCAATTATAACGGAAATGACGCATTTAGATATGGAAACTCATTTGGAGTGGTTTACGACGACGTAAGAACGTTTAAGTTTAAAGGAGAGTTAACTGTAGATGCCAACAGAAATCTTAAAATGGGACTTAGAGCCGAGTATTTTAATTATAACACCAAGAATGAAGCAGAGGCATGGAACTTACCAGATATTAAAGCTTCTGTTTTTGGAGATTATCAAAGTGATCAAAAATGGTTTGCCGGAGCAAATCTCTTCTATGTAGGTGGACGTAAAGATTTACAGACAGTAACAGCTAATAGCAATACAACATCAGAAACTATTAAGCTTAAAGGATATATCGATTTAAATTTAAATGCCGGGTATAATGTAAATGAGCGTTTAGCAGCATTTGTTCGTTTGAATAATATTGCAAATCAAAATTACGAACGATTTAATCATTACAATGTTCAAGGTTTTCAGGCCCTGGCCGGAGCAACTTATAAGTTCGATTTTTAAATCTAATTGGTACTATAATATACGAAAAGCACTGCCGTATTTAGGTGGTGCTTTTTTGTTTGGAGCGTGTTGTTTATCAGTTAATTGTATGGTTTTTTACTGTGAGTTAATTCTAAATTAGTATATTTAAATCCTCAAATCTTGAAAATTAACGTGCTAAGGCACATAACCTACATTATGAATTATGAAAAAAATTATACTCTTATTTTTAGGATTAATATCCGGCATTTCGGTATTTTCACAAACCGAAGCCTACAGTGCCGATGTAAAACAATGTTTGAAAAGTAACGGAACTTATACGTATTATGAGTCCGTTTTTGATGCTTGTTTTAGCCAGATTGAAGCGCAATATTCTAAATTCGGAATTTCTTCTGAAACCTGGGACGAACTAAAATCGGTAAAGCCAGAGGCTATGGAAGATGTTAGCGATAAATTAGTTTTAGCTTATCAGGATTATTTTAATCATGACGATGTAAAACGAATGAATACCTTGTTTGCTTCTAATACGGGACAGACTATGTTATCCAATCCAGAAGCCCTGACTAAAAAGGATAAAAAAACCATCGACGAATTCTACAGAAGTGCCACCGGAAAAAAGATTACAAAATCGCAAGCCGGAATGCAGGAAAAAATGCAGGTAATTTCCGATTTCTGGTGCGGCGAAATGTACAAGACGGTTAACAAAAAACTTGAAGAAAAAGGGTATTCCGTGCGTTAAAGACTTAATTTGGCGAGATAATCGAAATGCTCGCCTTCCAAAAGTTTAGTGCATTTTATGCCTATAGTTGTGCAGGCGGTTTTCAGGGTTTCAAAATCTAAATATAACCAGGTTAACGGGGTTTCTTTTTCTCCTTTATAGCTTATAAAGTAATCGAGTTCGCCGTAATAATTGTTATTGGTGTCAATCCAGAGGCCGCCATCTTCATCTTCGTACATATATTGAATGTCTGAAGAATCTATTAAAATTTGTCCGCCAGAATTTAATAGTAATTTTAGATGTGATAAATATTTAGTAACGTAACTTAACTTTTGAAAAATACCAGTGCCATTCATTAGAAGTAATATGGTATCAAAAGTTTCTGTTTCATCTAAAACATCCTTGACTTCAACATTAGACAGTTGCCTTAATCTACAAACTTCTATAGCACCTGCGGAAATGTCAATGCCTTTTACGGTTAAGCCTTTATTTTGTAAAAATAAACTATGACTTCCTGCGCCGCAACCCACATCGAGAACTTTACCTTTAGCACGTTTTAATGCTTCCTGTTCCAGTTTAGGCATGTCTTTATATCTTCTAAAAAGATAGGGCAAAGGCAAAATGTCTTCTTCAGAAATACTGGTAGAAGTAATAAGGTCTTCGGTATAGTTACCGTGCTGATAATCTAAAAGGGCTTGTCCAAAAAGGTCTTTCATGTGTTTTTATATTACGGTGCAGTTAAAACAAAAATCTCAAGAATTAAAATAGTATTTTTGCATCATGCAGGAGATTATAGATAATTTGCCTAAACAGGCCAAAGATAAGCATAACGAGAATAGAAACTTTTTTAAAAAACTAAAAAAGAAACCGCCTAAACAACTCGATTACATTATGCAGGATTTGCATGAAGAAGAGTTTAAGCGTACAGATTGTTTGCAGTGTGCAAACTGTTGTAAAACGACAGGACCATTATTTACAGATAAGGATGTTGAGCGTATTGCTAAGTATTTTAAAATGAAACAGCAGCAATTTATAGATCAGTTTCTTAGAATCGATGAAGAGAATGATTACGTATTACAAAGTGTGCCGTGTACGTTTTTAGGAGCCGATAATTATTGTTCTATTTATGATGTGAGACCCAAGGCCTGTCGTGAATTTCCGCATACAGACAGGAAAAAGTTCCAGCAAATTTCTAATTTAACCTTAAAGAATGTAGCGATTTGTCCGGCAGCTTATAATATTGTAGAGGCTATGAAAAAACAGATTAAATTGTAGACTTCTATGTAATAGAGATTTTCTTCAGTTAATTTTTTAGTATCTTATAGTCTGCTAAAATTACTGTTTTTTGGAATCTCTTGTTAATTATTTTGAAACTATACCGTCCTTGCATCGCAGTTTAATTCTGGTCGGAGGGATTACTTTTTTCTGGGTGCTGGAAGGCGCGATTCCTTTATTTAAATTTAGATATAATAAATGGAAACATGCTGTGCCTAATTTCTTTTTTACATGCACAACTATAGTTGTTAATTTAGGAATGGCTTTTTTGTTGTTAAAAACGGCCGATTGGGTAGAAAATTATGACTTCGGAATTATAAACTGGTTGCCAGAATTACCCTTATGGGCTTATTTAACTTTAGGTGTATTGTTACTGGATTTTTTTGGAGCGTATCTGGCGCACTTTTTAGAGCATAAGATAAAACTTCTTTGGATGGTACATTTAGTACATCACACCGATCATAAGGTAGATACCACCACAGGAAACCGACATCATCCTATAGAAAATATGGTGCGATTTGTATTTACTGTTTTTGGGAGTATAATTGCAGGGACACCAATTGCTGTAATTATGATGTATCAATCCTTATCTGTCGTGTTTACGCAGTTAACCCATGCAAATATTAAAATGCCAAGATTAGTGGACAAGATTATTAGTTTTGTGTTTGTTTCGCCTGATATGCATAAAGTCCATCATCACTATGTGTTGCCTTATACGGATTCTAATTATGGAAATATTTTTTCAGTTTGGGATCGTTTATTTGGCACGTATATGGAACTGGATCGCGAGAAAATTCATTATGGTGTCGATACTTTTCCTGATGAAAATACTAACAGCAATATTAAAGCTTTATTGAAACAGCCTTTTCAGAAGTATAGAAAGCCAACTACAGGGTAATTTTAAAAAGGCAAGGTCTTCTATTTGTAAATTAAGTATTTGTTTCGTTTTTGTTTAAAGTCACTCAGGTCTTTTTCCCAGCTTGCCTTTATTTCATTTACGGTTAAACCAGATTCTATTTGTTGTTGAAGTTGTTTTGTGCCTGCGAGTTTTGTAAAGAAGGAATTGAAAAAATCACCTTTATTACTTGTTGTTGAATATGCAGTTATAAGGTATGATAAGTTTAATTCAGATAAAGGTTTTATTTTACTTAAATCTTCTCCGTAACATAATTTTCCTTCATGCTTTGGGTGTTTGGCTCCGGCATTAGGTTTTGGGGTATAGCTAAAACCAGATTTAGGTAAGTGAGGAGAACCATATATTTGAAATTGTTTATCTGTTCCTCGACCTGCGTTTACATTTGTGCCTTCAAATAAACACAAGCTTGGGTAAAGATTTATGGATTGGTCGTTAGGAAGATTTGGTGATGGTTTTATAGGTAAATGATAGAAAGATGTATGCGTGTAATGTTCCATAGGAATAACTGTAAGATCGCAGGAAATTTTGTGCTTTAACCAGCCTTCACCATTTATCATTTGGGCATATTCACCAATAGTTAAGCCGTGAACAACGGGGATAGGGTGCATGCCAACAAAACTGGAATGTTCAGGTTCTAAAACTGGTCCGTCAATATAATGCCCGTTCGGATTCGGGCGGTCTAAAACCAAAACAGGAATATTGTTTTCGGCACAGGCTTCCATTACATAATGCAGCGTTGAAATATAGGTGTAAAATCGAGCGCCAACATCCTGAATGTCGAAAACTAATAGGTCTATGTCGTTAAGTTGTTCTTTCGAAGGCTTTTTGTTAGAACCGTATAATGAAACTATAGGAAGATTAGTTTTAGTATCGATACCGTCTTTTACAACTTCACCTGCATCTGCCTGCCCTCTAAAACCATGCTCTGGCGAGAAGACTTTGGTTAATTTTACATCTGACACTAATAAAGAATCTACAATATGAGTAAACTGGCCATTGGTTTTAAAAATAACAGAAGTCTGATTGGCAACAATGCCAATTTTTTTACCTTGTAACATAGGGAGGTAGATTTCCGTGCGATTGGCTCCGACAATAATAGGAGGCTCAGTTTTAGTTGATTGTACTTGTTTAATTTCGGAGGCTTTAGTGGAAGAATTACAAGCGTAAGAAATCATGATGAAAACAAATAATAAAACTGTATTTTTGAACACATTAAAAGGCATACCTAAAGTTTGAATTTCGAATATTTTTTAGCAAAACGCATTATTGGCAGTAAAGCGTATAAAAGTAGTGTTTCGGCTCCAATTATAAAAATTGGTATTGCGGCAATTACTATTGGTTTAGTGGTTATGATGATTGCTATTGCAACAGGTATAGGGCTTCAGCAAAAAATTAGAGATAAGGTAGTTGCTTTTAACGGGCATATTACTATTTCGAATTTCGACAGTAATAATTCTCAGGAAAGCGGAGTTCCTATTTCCAAAGATCAGGAGTTTTATCCGGAATTTAAATCAGTTTCAGGTATAAACCATATTCAGGCCGTAGCCACCAAGTTTGGAGTAATCAGAACAGCAACCGATTTTGAAGGCATTATTTTAAAAGGTGTCGGTAAAGATTACGACTGGCATTATTTTAAAGAGTTTGTAACAGCTGGTCGTTTACCAGATTTTACAAAGGAACGGAATGAAGAGATTTTAATGTCTCAGTATTTAGCCAATAAAATGGGGTTTACGGTGGGAGATCGGGTAAACACTTATTTCATTAAGGATAATACAAATAAACCACCAAATGTAATTACTTATACAATAGTAGGGATTTATAATTCTGGATTTCAACAGTTCGATGCGACTTATGTTATTGGAGATATTCGGCATATTCAGCGTTTGAATAAATGGGAGGATTCCCAAATTGGAAATTTTGAATTGTTTGTAGATGATTTTGATGCAGTAGCAGAAACCGGGATGGAAGTTTATAAGAATACGCCTCCAACTTTAAACACTCAGACAATTATTGAAAAATTTTATTCCATTTTCGAATGGATTAAAATTTTCGACAACAATATTTATGCAATTATAGGTATAATGATATTGGTAGCCGGAATTAATATGATTACTGCATTATTAGTACTGATTTTAGAGCGCACACAAATGATTGGGATTCTAAAAGCGCTTGGTAGCAACAACTGGAGTATAAGAAAAGTCTTTTTGTTTAACGCTTCGTATTTAATAGTATTAGGATTATTTTGGGGAAATGTTATTGGCTTAGGCCTGTTGTTTGCTCAAAAGTATTTTAAACTTTTTCCATTAGATCCAAGTGTGTATTATGTTACAGAAGCACCTGTTTACATTAATTTAAATTACATTCTGGCGTTAAATATCGGGACATTTATTTTGTGTCTGGTTATGCTCTTGGTGCCTTCATTTATCATTACAAAAATATCACCGGTAAAAGCCATTCGTTTTGAATAGGTGTTTGATTTACCGAGTTTATAGTATGTAAAAAGCCTGAGATCTCTCCCAGGCTTAGTACTTAAATATTGAAATGTTTATGGACTATCCTTGTGGGATACCTTCTTCACCACCAGTTTCTCCACATGGTCCTAAAGTGTCATTAGGGTGTTGAAGAAAATGAGCAACGGCAGCAGGAGCTGCAACCGTAATGGTATGCGGATTGTGATCCACATTGTGGCAAAGTGTCACTTTTGTTTGTCCAAGGATGGCTAAAGCACCAATACCAAGAACAACACCAAGACTAATTCTTGTTTTCATATGTTAAGATTTAGGGGTTAATAGAGTATAATATTACAAATCTTAGAGGGGAATTTTAAATGTTTGTGCGATTTTTCGACGAAATGCAGGTCTGTTTTTTTAGAATTAGTGTTTTAATGTAATTGTAATTCAGTGTATTGTGTTTTTGTTTTATTGGGTTTTTGGTATATTTAAAAATGCAAGAAGATTATTTACATTACCTGTGGAAATTTAAAAAAATAGACACGAAACACTTAATTAGTGTTGATGGAGAGGTTTTGAATATATTAAGTGTGGGACAGCACAATTACAATTCAGGCCCCGATTTTTTTAATGCACAAATTGAGATAGACAATCAGTTGTGGGCTGGCAATGTTGAAATTCATTTAAAGTCTTCCGATTGGTACGTACATAATCATGAAACAGATAAGGCTTACGATAATATTATTCTTCATGTCGTCTGGGAACACGATGTGGATGTTTTTAGAAAGAATAATACCGTAATTTCCACCCTGGAACTTCAAAATTATATTTCTAAACCGGTGTTAGACTCCTATTATAAATTGTATTCCGGTAATAAACGGTGGATTAATTGTGAGTCTGATTTTAAATTTACAGATGAGTTTTTACTTAAAAACTGGATAGAGCGTTTGTATTTTGAACGATTAGAAAGAAAATCAACTCAGATTGAAGAACTGCTTAGTGTAAGTAATCAGAATTGGGAAGCGGTATTGTTTCAAATGCTGGCTAAGAATTTCGGACTTAAATTAAATGGAGAGGCTTTTTTGAGTATGGCTACCTCTTTTGATTTCTCTATAGTGCGTAAAATTCAAAATAAAGAAGCGCTTCTGGAAGCTTTGTTTCATGGCCAGTGTGGCTTGTTAGAGGAGCCAATAGATGAACCGTATTATGTTTCACTTCAAAATGATTATAAATTTTTAAGTCAAAAATTTCAATTGAATAATCAGAAGGTTTTACCTGTGCAGTTTTTTAGGCTTCGACCGCCCAACTTTCCAACAATCAGATTATCTCAGTTGGCTCAGGTCTATGCTTTAAATGCCAATTTGTTTTCAAAAATAATGGAGGAAACATCTTTAGAAGGATTTTATACTATGTTTTCTGTCGAAACTTCCGAGTTCTGGAAGAATCACTACACGTTTAAAAAAGCTTCAAAACCGGTAAGAAAAAAAATATCAAAGTCATTTACAGACCTTTTGTTAATTAATACCATTTTACCGTTAAAGTTTAGTT
Source organism: Formosa sp. S-31 (assembly GCF_051172795.1). Classification (NCBI taxonomy): domain Bacteria; kingdom Pseudomonadati; phylum Bacteroidota; class Flavobacteriia; order Flavobacteriales; family Flavobacteriaceae; genus Formosa; species Formosa sp. S-31. Next base: position 230,467 of record NZ_JAENDK010000007.1, on the reverse strand, counting down.
ACGGTAAATATTTAGGAAAAGACAATTCGGAAGTCGTATTAGATTTAATAAAGGCTATACAACCCGAGAGAAATACCATTGTTGAAAAATTTGAATTACTAAAACCTATTTTTAGTTCTGCATTACAAACTCAGGGTGTAATTCAGTTAAAAACCGAATATTGTAATAGAAATAAATGCCTGCAATGTGCCGTTGGAAATTCAATATTAAATCGAATTTAATTAACTTGCGGCATGAATATTTTCTACAACACTTTATTGAATTTTCAGAAACACGGATTTTACGTGTGTCAGCGTATTGCCGATCGTTTAGGTATGCGTGCCAAGGTAGTAAGAACCTCGTTTATTTATTTAACGTTTGTTACCGTTGGTTTTGGCTTTGCGCTTTACCTGTTTTTGGCATTTTGGATGCGAATTAAAGATATGTTATACACCAAACGCTCTTCGGTTTTTGATTTGTAATTCATGAAATTTTTCTTTTTTACTGCTTATTCTTTTAAAAACCAATTATTTTTAGCAACTTGGGGCGCTTTAAACGGGCACCCTTACCCTAATTATTAACTAATACTATTTAAATTATGAGGAAATATTTCCTATTTCTACTTACTTTAATCATTCCCATTTTAACCTTCGCTCAAGATTCAACCTCTGCAAAAGTTGATGCCATTTTTAAAAATTATACGAGCTGGTTTGTAGATGGGATTTTTTATGAAATACCATTTACAGAAAATTTCAAATTACCTTGGGTTTTAATAGTATTAATAGGTGGAGCTATTTACTTTACCATCTATTTTAAATTTATAAATTTTACTGGATTCGTTACTGCCTTAAAGGTGGTAAAAGGACAATATGAAGATATTGAGAAACACGGCGCCGATACATTATACGGTGATGTTACGCCTAATGATCATGAAAATATAATTGAAACGTTGCGTGATGATAGTGCAGAAGGTGAAGTGTCACACTTCCAGGCGCTTACAGCAGCGCTTTCTGCTACAGTCGGTTTAGGTAATATTGCTGGTGTAGCCGTAGCATTATCTATTGGTGGACCTGGTGCAACATTCTGGATGATTGTAGCAGGGCTATTAGGTATGGCTTCTAAATTTGCTGAGTGTACACTTGGTGTTAAATACAGAGACGTTGGTAAAGACGGAACTGTTTATGGAGGACCAATGTACTACCTTAAAAAAGGACTAGGAGAAAAAGGTTTTGGTGGTTTAGGAAAAGTACTAGCCGTTGTATTTGCCATTTTCGTTATAGGTGGTTCTTTTGGAGGTGGAAACATGTTCCAGGCTAACCAGGCAGCAGCTCAATTTGTTAAATTATTTGATATTCAAAGTGAGAACGGCGGACTTTATTTTGGTCTTGTTATGGCTGTTTTAGTAGCTGTGGTTATTATTGGAGGTATTAAAAGAATTGCATCTGTTACCGAAAAAGTAGTACCATTTATGGCTGGAATTTATGTTTTAGCCTCATTAATTATTTTAGGAGCAAATTATAATCACATAGGAGATGCCTTCAGTTTAATTATAGAAGGTGCTTTTTCCGGTTTAGGAATTGCTGGTGGTTTAATTGGTGTAATGATTCAAGGTATACGTAGAGGAGCTTTCTCTAACGAAGCAGGAGTTGGTTCTGCTGCAATTGCGCACTCTGCAGTAAGAACAAAATATCCGGCTAGTGAAGGAATTGTAGCATTACTAGAGCCGTTTGTCGATACTGTTGTAATCTGTACTATGACTGCATTAGTAATCATAATTACTAACTTCGATGGTCAATTTATGGAATATGGTGTGCCGATTAAAGAAGGTGTTGAGTTAACCGCAACAGCATTCGATACAGTGATTCCGCATTTCTCTGTAATTTTAACTATTGCAGTAATTTTGTTTGCTTTTTCTACTATGATTTCTTGGTCGTATTACGGTATGCAAGGTTGGGTATATTTATTCGGAAAAGGAAAAGTTTCAGATTTAGTTTATAAATTTTTATTTTTAGTATTTGTAGTAATCGGGGCGTCAATTAGTCTTGGAGCTGTAATAGACTTCTCTGATGCTATGATTTTTGCTATGGTGGTTCCTAATATTATTGGTGTAGTTATGCTAACACCTATAATTAGACGAGAGCTGAATAAATATATGAACGCAATAAATAAAAAGGAAGATGCTTTAGAGGAAGGCGCAACAGACTTTACAGAGCATATGTAAAAAAAAACTTATGAAGATTTTAAAATCCCATATCACGTTTACTAATAAACAACGATATGGGATTTTTTTATTGCTTTTCATTATTTGTGTACTGCAGTTGGTTTATTTCTTCGTTTCCCGGACTGAAGTAGAAATTAATTTAGAAGCAGATACTCTGGCTGTTTTAGAAGCCGAAATAGATTCTTTAAAACAAGAATCAGCAGGAAAGGAAAAAACTAAGATCTATCCTTTTAACCCAAATTATATTACAGATTTTAAAGGCTATACTTTGGGAATGTCTAATGAAGAAATTGATAGGTTCCATACTTATAGAAGTCAGGGTAAGTGGATTAATTCAGCAGAAGATTTTCAGAAGGTAACAGGAGTTTCAGATGAGTTGCTGAAAAGTATTTCACCGTATTTTAAGTTTCCGGATTGGGTTTTAAAGCAGAAAATTTCAGGCATAGAAGATTCTAAAGTTACTTCAAGAGCGTCTTCATCTAATATTAAAGGTGATTTAAATACAGTAACGACTCAGCAGCTTCAATCGGTTTACGGCGTTGGAGAAGCTTTGGCGACACGTATAATCAGATTCAGAAATACATTTGAAGGTGGATTTATTTCCGATGTTCAGTTGCTGGATGTATATGGTTTATCGCCTGAGGTTATAAAAAATATAACTTCACAATTTACGGTTAAAACGCCGCGAAATGTAGAAAAAGTGAATATTAATCAGGCAAATATTGACGACTTGGTTAAAATACAACATATAGATTATCCCTTAGCTCAGCATATAATTGAAGAGCGTACGCTTAGAGAAGGCTTTAAAAGTTTAGATGACTTATTAAAAGTAAAGAACTTTCCTGTTCAAAAAATAGATATAATTAAGTTATATTTGGCGCTCAATTAATTCTGGTATTCTAGAATATAATAAATACCCTAATATGAATACTATGTACTTCACAGAAGAACATGACCTGTTTAGACAAAGTCTGCAAGATTTTTTAAAGAAAGAAGTAGTTCCACACATTGAAAAATGGGAGAAATCAGGAACGATAGAGCGTTTCATCTGGAAGAAATTTGGAGAGATGGGCTTTTTTGGTATTGCTTATCCTGAAGCTTATGGCGGACTGAATTTAGATATATTTTATACCGTTATCTTTTTAGAAGAATTACAAAAAATTAATTCATCCGGTTTTGCTGCTGCAATGTGGGCGCATGCTTATCTCGCTATGACGCATTTAAACAAGGAAGGCGACGAGGCAATTAAACAAAAGTACCTGGCTCCAAGTATAGCAGGAGACAAAATAGGATGTTTATGTATAAGCGAACCTTTTGCTGGAAGCGATGTTGCCGGTATGCGGACTACAGCTGTAAAGCAGGGAGATAAATATGTAATAAACGGATCAAAGACCTTTATTACAAATGGTGTTTACAGTGATTATCTGGTAGTTGCTGCTAAAACAGATACTACTAATGCTCATAAAGGGATTAGTATTTTTGTTGTAGATCGAGATACTCCAGGCATTTCTTCTACAAAATTAGATAAGTTAGGATGGAGAGCCAGTGATACTGCAGAGATCGCTTTTAATAATGTTGAAATTCCTGCTTCTAATTTAATGGGAGAAGAAGGAAAAGGTTTCCCTTATATTATGCAGCATTTCGCTTTAGAGCGATTAATTATGGGGGTTAATGCCCACGCCAGAGCAGAATACGCTTTAGACTATGCACAGAACTATATGTCGGAGCGTATGGCGTTTGGAAAAACTATCGATAAATTTCAAGCATTACGGCATAAATTTGCCGATTTATATGCAGATATGAGTCTTTGTAAGTCCTTTAATTACGAAGTTGCTTACCGTTTAAATAAAGGAGAGTATGTGGTAAAGGAAGCAACAATTTCAAAATTGAAATCAACTAAAATGTCAGATGAGGTTGTGTATGAATGCTTACAGTTTTTGGGCGGTTATGGCTATATGGAAGATTATCCGCTAGCACGTTTGTTGCGCGACAGTAGATTAGGACCAATAGGAGGGGGAACTTCAGAAATTCTTCGGG
>NZ_JAENDK010000007.1:48527-226070 GCF_051172795.1 Formosa sp. S-31 | reverse complement strand
GCCAAAATGGTTTTGGACAAGAAGGACTATAAACCAGCAACAACATAGGTTAAATCGTTTTGGCAAAAATTGGTTTAGATTATTGCCAAAATGGTTTTGGATAAGAAAGACTATAAACCAGCTACAAATTAATTACTAGATTTAGATGGTAAAATAATATCTTAGAAAAATAGTTTTAGGTATTAGAACTATTTTGTTAAAAACTAAAAAAGAGAATATATATGAAGCGTTTCTGTTTAAAACCAATTTTCACTTTAACCTTTATTTTATATTCTCTTTTTATTTCAGCTCAAACCGAGCTTAAAAATCAGATTGTTGATTTTGGTACGATGCTGCCTATAGAAAGTGCCAGTATTTATATTCAGAATACTACTACTGGGACAATAAGTAATGCCGATGGTAAGTTTGTATTGTTGGTACCCGAGTCTTATGCTAACGACACTTTAGTTGTTTCTTCTATTGGGTATAAAAGTTTTAAAGTGCTGGTCGGTAAATTCGACAATAGTAATGTTATTTATCTGGAAGAAGATATAGCTGCTTTGGATGAAGTATTGCTGGTTGCAGATACCCGGCCTAAAACAGGAAACGAGATTGTTTTAAAGGCTTTAGAAAAATTATCGGTTAATTTTCCGGAAGCGCCTTATGTTCAGAAGGGTTTTTTAAGATATAAAGAACGTAATACTAAGGAGTTTAAATGGCTAATAGAAAGTGCTATTACGCTATATGATTCCAGTTTTACTTCCAATTCCAATCAAAATTTAAAGATAAATGTAGATCAGATGCGTAAGAGCTACGATTTGCGCGATGTAGATAGTCTTCTGGTGTATACGTCGTATTTAAAGCAGGAAAAAGGGCTAAGGAATTTAAAAGCTAAAAATCTTAAGAGAGATACAATTAAGACCTCTTCATTAGTTCAGGCAATAAAATGGAATGACAGGCGAACGAATGGTTTGGAAATTCTGTTTGGAGGAAAACTCAATATATTGCGCAATAGTGGAAAATCCAAGGCTTTATTTGGGGAAGATATTTTAAAATCACATCAGTTTGAGTTAGATACAATTTTGGTTGATAACGATAGAAAAATTTATAAAATTCGAATAGACAATGGTAGTGATTATGTGAATCTGGAGACTAAAGGAATTTATAATGACGGCTACCATGCACGAGGATGGATGTATGTGTACTGGGATAATTACGCGATTAAAAAGATAGAATACGAATTAGTAGCTGCATCTCCTCAGCAGAAAAGTAGGAGTAAAGTGTTATTCGGCACTCAGGTAAATCATAAACTGGTAATTACCTTTATGGAGTATCATGATAAAATGTATCCTAATTATTTGTATTACGAAACACCAAAGTTGGTAAATGTGGGTAAGTCCTCTGAAGGTAAAACAGATGAAGAAACGGAAGCCTATAATAAAGAAGAACGTTATTATTATTCGGTGCAAGAGTTGTTGTTCACCGAGATTGTAGTTGAGCCGGAAGACGTGGCGCAGGAAATGGATAAGCCTTGGGACGCCAATATATTTTCTATTAAGCCCTACGATAAAGCGTTCTGGAAAAATTATAACACCTTGCTGGAAAGTGAAGAGGATGAGCAGCTCATTAAAGATTTAACTCAGCGTTCAACTTTATATAAGGAGTAGTTAAGAGTATTAAAATATTTTATTTTTTATGCTTCAGATTTAAATTAACTTTTTATATTTGCAGCCCGAATGCTAAAAGAGAGGAGGTTAAGGACTATGTTAATAATACCAATTAAAGAAGGAGAGAATATAGATAGAGCGCTTAAGCGTTACAAACGTAAGTTTGACAGAACTGGTACTAAGCGTCAGTTACAAGCACGTAAGCAATTTACGAAGCCTTCTGTAGCACGTAGAGCACAGATTCAGAAAGCACAGTATATTCAGACTTTAAGAGATCAAGAAGAAATTTAATCTTTTCATCTCGAAATACAATTTAAAAATCCTGCTATTGCAGGATTTTTTTTTTGCTTTATTTTTATTCTACTACCTGTTTTTAAGTTAGTATATTAGCACGTATAGATTGTTATATGAGTTTAAATGCCTTTTTAGATTACCTGCTTTTAGAGAAAAAGTATTCGCCGTTAACTGTAAATGCATACGCAAAAGATTTGCAAACCTTTTTCGAATTCTTAGAAAATGAATGTGACTTGAAAGATGTAAACTCGGTTAATTACCCGGAGATTAGACGATGGGTTGTAACTTTGGTGGAATCTGGTTTATCTAACCGAAGTATAAACCGCAAGGTGTCTGCTTTAAATTCTTATTATAAATTTCAATTGAAATTGGGAGGGGTATCTGTAAATCCACTGGCGAAGCATAAAGCTTTAAAAGTTAAGAAAACGCTTCAGGTACCATTTTCAGAAACAGAAATGACCAGTGTGTTAGATAACTTTGATTTTGCTAATGATTTTGAAGGCCTAAGAGACCGTTTAATTATCGAATTGTTTTATTCAACCGGAATTCGAAGAATTGAGTTAATTCAGTTAAAAATTGAAGATTTTAACTTAGAGAACAAAACTTTAAAGGTGCTGGGAAAACGGAATAAGGAGCGCCTGGTGCCATTGTTGCCTTCTGTAATAAATAACCTAGAGTTGTATTTAACAGAGCGAAATGCATTAGCAAATATTACGGATTTCGATTTTATGTTTTTAACAAAAAAGGGCGTTAAAATTTACGAAACACTTGTTTACAGAATAATAAATAACTATTTTAGTTTGGCATCTTCAAAAGTAAAAAAGAGCCCGCATATTTTACGGCATTCGTTTGCTACTCATTTACTCAATCAAGGTGCAGAGTTGAATGCCGTAAAAGAACTTCTTGGGCATTCTAGTCTGGCGTCTACACAAGTGTATACGCATAATAGTATTTCAGAATTAAAAAAAGTGTATTTAAATGCACATCCTAGAAATAATAAATAGAACGAAAGCACCAATTGTCTAATATTAAAATCAAGAAGTATGAAGGTAAACATGCAATCAGTCAATTTTACTGCAGATCAAAAATTGATAGACTTTATTCAGAAGCGAATGGATAAATTAGACCTGTTTTATGACAAGGTTATAAGTTCCGATGTTTATTTAAAAGTTGAAAATACGAGCGACAAAGAGAATAAAATTTTTGAAGCTCGCGTTAGTGTGCCTGGCGATAGTTTTGTTGTAAAGAAACAATGTAAAACCTTTGAAGAGGGCGCAGATATTGCTGCGGCGTCTTTAGAAAGACAATTAAAAAAGCGAAAAGAGAAATTAAAAACGTATATGTGATAAAATATTTTGAAAAAATGTTTTGAATAAAAGAATAAATATATACATTTGCAGTCCGTTAGAAATAGCGGGCTTTTTTTGTGGTGAAAAAAGCAGTGAAAAGCCGATGTAGCTCAGCTGGCTAGAGCAGCTGATTTGTAATCAGCAGGTCGTGGGTTCGAGTCCCTCTATCGGCTCAAGTTCTTTAATAGAGTGAAGTTTTTATAATTGGGGAGATACTCAAGCGGCCAACGAGGGCAGACTGTAAATCTGCTGACTATGTCTTCGCAGGTTCGAATCCTGCTCTCCCCACATTATTTGTAGTGCTTTTATTACAAATGATGTAAATTGTAAAAATTTAAATGATTAAAATAATGCGGGAGTAGCTCAGTTGGTAGAGCGTCAGCCTTCCAAGCTGAATGTCGCCGGTTCGAACCCGGTCTCCCGCTCAATTTTAAGCCGGTGTAGCTCAGGGGTAGAGCGTTTCCTTGGTAAGGAAGAGGTCACGGGTTCAATTCCCGTCATTGGCTCGATTAAAGCATAATAAGAATACACTAATATTATTATATAACTAAGATTAAATTTTAAAACATGGCAAAGGCAACTTTTGATCGTTCCAAACCACACTTAAATATAGGTACAATTGGACACGTAGATCACGGTAAAACAACTTTAACAGCTGCTATTACTACTGTATTAGCTAACGCTGGTTTATCAGAGTTAAGAAGTTTCGATTCTATCGATAACGCTCCTGAAGAGAAAGAAAGAGGTATTACTATTAATACATCTCACGTTGAATATTCTACAGCTAACCGTCACTATGCTCACGTTGACTGTCCAGGTCACGCGGATTACGTAAAGAACATGGTAACTGGAGCTGCGCAAATGGATGGTGCTATCTTAGTGGTAGCTGCTACTGATGGGCCAATGCCACAAACTCGTGAGCACATCTTATTAGGTCGTCAGGTAGGTATTCCTCGTATCGTTGTTTTCTTAAACAAAGTTGATATGGTGGATGATGAAGAGCTTTTAGAGCTTGTAGAAATGGAAGTAAGAGATTTATTATCTTTCTATGAGTACGATGGTGATAACGGACCAGTAATTATGGGATCTGCTTTAGGTGCACTTAACGGTGAGCAAAAATGGGTTGATACTGTAATGGAATTAATGGATGCTGTTGATAACTGGATCGAGTTACCACAACGTGATGTTGATAAGCCTTTCTTAATGCCAATCGAAGACGTATTCTCTATTACAGGTCGTGGTACAGTAGCAACTGGACGTATCGAAACTGGTGTTGCTAACACAGGAGATGCTGTTGAAATTATCGGTATGGGTGCTGAGAAATTAACTTCTACTATTACTGGAGTTGAAATGTTCCGTAAGATATTAGATAGAGGTGAAGCTGGAGATAACGTAGGTATCTTATTAAGAGGTATCGATAAAGACCAAATCAAAAGAGGTATGGTTATCGTTAAGCCAGGATCTGTAACTCCTCACGCTAAATTTAAAGCAGAGGTTTATATCCTTAAGAAAGAAGAAGGTGGACGTCACACTCCATTCCACAACAATTACCGTCCACAATTCTACGTACGTACAACAGACGTAACTGGTACTATCCAATTACCAGAAGGAGTAGAAATGGTAATGCCTGGTGATAACTTAACTATTACAGTTGAATTACTTAATACTATCGCGATGAACGTAGGTTTACGTTTCGCTATCCGTGAAGGTGGTAGAACTGTTGGTGCAGGTCAGGTAACTGAAATTTTAGACTAATTAAAGTTTAATAATATATAAGGTTAAGGTGTTTCAATAACGGAATACCTTAACTTTTACCTACGGGTTTAGCTCAGTTGGTAGAGCACTGGTCTCCAAAACCAGGTGTCGGGAGTTCGAGTCTCTCAACCCGTGCTAATAAAGTATAGAAAAACAATGGCTGGATTTGTAAATTACGTAAAAGAATCGTTTGAAGAGTTAAAGCATAATGTGACTTGGCCAACAATGTCAGAAGCACAAAGCTTAACTATTTTAGTAGCTGTATTCTCTACATTATTCTCTTTAGCAATATGGGGAATAGATACAGTATTCAGCAAAGTCATCGCATTTTACTTTCATTTAATAAACTAAAATAAAACATTAATTTATGTCTGAAGGGAATGCAAAAAAGTGGTATGTTGTTAGAGCCGTAAGTGGTCAGGAAAATAAAATCAAAGCCTATATCGAGACTGAAATAGCGAGATTAGGGCTTCAGGATTATGTTGATCAGGTACTTGTTCCTACAGAAAAAGTAATTCAAATCCGTAACGGAAAGAAAATAAGCAAAGAAAAAGTTTATTTTCCTGGTTACATTATGGTGCAAGCCAATTTAAGTGGGGAAATACCTCACATTATAAGATCAGTAACTAATGTTATCGGTTTTTTAGGTGAAACTAAAGGAGGAGATCCGGTGCCGTTAAGACAGTCTGAAGTAAACAGAATGTTAGGTAAGGTAGATGAATTAACTGTAGAAACAGAGAAAAACGTTGCGATACCTTATACTATTGGTGAGACAGTAAAAGTAATCGACGGTCCATTTAATGGATTTGACGGTACGATTGAAAAGATAAATGAAGAAAAGCGTAAGCTTGAAGTTATGGTGAAGATTTTTGGAAGAAAAACACCATTAGAGTTAAGTTATATGCAAGTTGAAAAAGTATAATAATTGTTACAACGATACCGATGTGTAATACCGCTTCCAACAGTATAGGCACATCACAATTAAATTATTAAAAATGGCAAAAGAATTAGGTAAAGTAGTTAAGTTACAAGTTCGGGGAGGTGCAGCGAATCCGTCGCCACCGGTTGGACCCGCTTTAGGAGCTGCAGGTGTTAATATCATGGAGTTCTGTAAGCAATTCAATGCTAGAACGCAAGATAAACAAGGTAAAGTATTACCTGTTGTGATTTCTGTTTACAAAGACAAATCATTTGACTTCGTAATCAAAACACCACCAGCAGCAGTACAATTATTAGAAGCGGCCAAGGTGAAAAAAGGTTCAGGTGAACCAAACCGAAAAAAAGTAGCTAAAGTTTCTTGGGACCAGATTAAAACTATTGCAGAAGATAAAATGCAGGATTTAAATGCATTTACTTTAGAATCTGCTATGAAAATGATCGCAGGTACCGCGAGGTCTATGGGAATTACCGTAACCGGAAACGCGCCAAATTAATCTATTAAAAGACATTTAAAATGGCAAGATTAACAAAAAAGCAAAAGGAAGCTTTAGCAAAAATAGAAAAAGGAAAATTCTATTCAATTAACGAAGCTTCATCATTAGTAAAAGAGATCACAAATGCAAAATTTGATGCCTCTGTAGATATCGCTGTTCGTTTAGGAGTAGATCCAAGAAAAGCAAACCAAATGGTTAGAGGTGTTGTATCTCTTCCTCATGGTACAGGTAAAGACGTAAAAGTTTTAGCATTAGTTACTCCAGACAAAGAAGCAGAAGCGAAAGAAGCTGGCGCTGATTATGTAGGATTAGATGAGTACTTAGATAAGATTAAAAGCGGTTGGACAGATGTTGATGTAATCATCACTATGCCAAGTGTTATGGGTAAATTAGGTCCTTTAGGTCGTATCTTAGGTCCTCGTGGATTAATGCCAAACCCTAAAACAGGTACAGTTACTATGGATGTTGCTAAAGCAGTAACTGAAGTAAAAGCTGGTAAAATTGACTTTAAAGTTGATAAAACCGGTATTGTACACGCTGCAATTGGTAAAGCATCATTTAGCCCAGAGCAAATTGCTGGAAACGCAAATGAATTAATACAAACGTTAATAAAATTAAAGCCAACTGCGGCTAAAGGTACGTACGTAAAGAGTATTTACATATCAAGTACAATGAGTCCTAGTATTGCTGTTGAGCCTAAAATTGGTTAATTAGTTAAAAACTTTTATTATGACTAGAGAAGAAAAATCGCAAGTAATTGAAGACTTAACTGCACAATTAGCCGAAAATACAAATATCTATATCGCTGATATTTCAGGCTTAAATGCAGGTCTAACTTCAGATTTACGTCGTGCTTGTTTTAAAGCAGATATAAAATTAGCAGTTGTTAAGAACACATTACTTGAAAAAGCAATGGAAGCTTCAGATAAAGATTTTGGAGATTTACCATCTGTTTTAAAAGGTAACACGTCAGTAATGTATTCTGAAACAGGAAACGCTCCTGCTAAAGTAATTAAAGCTTTCAGAAAGAAGTCAGAAAAACCTTTATTAAAAGGTGCTTTTATTGAAGAAGCTATTTACGTAGGAGATGACCAATTATACGCCTTAGTAGAAATCAAGTCTCGTGAAGAGTTAATCGGTGATATCATCGGATTGTTACAATCGCCTGCTAAGAATGTTATTTCAGCACTTCAATCAGGTGGAAATACATTAACAGGTGTCTTAAAAACATTATCTCAAAAAGAGGGGTAATTAAAAAAGTACGCACTTTTACACAATTATATTAAATTAAAAAACTTATTAAAACGATAGAAAATGGCAGATTTAAAAGATTTCGCAGAACAATTAGTTAACTTAACAGTAAAAGAAGTAAACGAGTTAGCTACTATATTAAAAGATGAGTATGGTATCGAGCCTGCTGCTGCTGCTGTAGCTGTAGCTGCTGGACCAGCTGCAGGTGGTGAAGCTGCAGAAGAAAAAACTGAGTTTGATGTAATCCTTAAAGCAGCTGGAGCTTCTAAGTTAGCAGTTGTAAAATTAGTTAAAGAATTAACTGGTTTAGGATTAAAAGAAGCTAAAGAATTAGTTGATGGTGCACCTAGTCCAATTAAAGAAGGTGTTTCTAAAGACGAAGCTGAAGGTTTAAAATCTTCTTTAGAAGAGGCTGGAGCTGAGGTTGAGCTTAAGTAAGCTTAGCTTTCAAACAATACAAAGGTTTAGGTCTGGAGTAATACTCTAAGACCTAAACCATTTTGCGTATATATTAGTACGATACGCTGTCATTATTATTTTTAATCAAAATTTCGTCCATTGATGTTAGTAACACAAGCTGAAAGATTAAATTTCTCGTCTATTATCAATAGAACAGATTATCCAGATTTCTTGGATATTCAGATTAAATCCTTCCAGGATTTTTTCCAACTAGAAACTAAATCTGAAGAAAGAGGTAATGAAGGGTTATACAATACCTTCATGGAAAACTTCCCAATAACAGACACCCGTAATCAATTTGTTTTAGAATTTTTAGATTACTTCATTGATCCGCCAAGATACACTATTGAAGAGTGTATTGAAAGAGGACTTACTTACAGCGTACCGCTTAAAGCAAGGTTAAAATTGTATTGTACAGATCCTGAACACGAGGATTTCGAAACTATTGTTCAAGATGTGTATTTAGGAACAATTCCTTACATGACTCCAAGTGGTACTTTTTGCATTAATGGAGCAGAACGTGTTGTAGTATCTCAATTACACCGTTCACCAGGGGTTTTCTTTGGTCAATCTTTCCATGCTAATGGGACAAAATTATACTCTGCCAGAGTTATTCCATTTAAAGGATCTTGGATTGAATTCGCTACAGACATTAACAGTGTAATGTATGCTTATATCGATCGTAAGAAAAAATTACCGGTAACAACGTTATTCAGAGCTATAGGTTTTGAACGTGATAAAGATATTCTTGAGATTTTCGATCTTGCTGAAGAGGTAAAAGTATCAAAATCCGGATTAAAGAAATATCAGGGACGTAAATTAGCTGCTCGTGTACTTAACACATGGCACGAAGATTTCGTAGACGAAGATACTGGAGAAGTTGTATCTATCGAACGTAACGAAATTGTATTAGATCGTGATACAGTTTTAGACAAGGACAATATTGAAGAAATTCTTGATGCGAATGTAAAAACGGTTCTTTTACATAAAGAATCTGCGCAACAAGGAGATTATGCTATTATTCATAATACACTTCAAAAAGACCCTACTAACTCTGAGAAAGAGGCTGTAGAACACATCTATCGTCAATTACGTAATGCTGAACCGCCAGACGAGGAAACTGCAAGAGGAATTATAGATAAACTATTCTTCTCAGATCAACGATACTCTTTAGGTGAGGTAGGACGTTACAGAATGAACAAAAAATTAGGTCTTGATATTGGAATGGATAAGCAAGTGCTTACTAAAGAAGATATCATTACCATTATTAAATATTTAATCGAGCTTATCAACTCTAAAGCAGAGATTGATGATATTGATCACTTATCTAACCGTCGTGTACGTACTGTAGGTGAGCAATTATCACAACAATTTGGTGTTGGTTTAGCACGTATGGCACGTACTATTCGTGAGCGTATGAACGTTCGTGATAACGAGGTGTTTACGCCAATAGACTTAATTAACGCGAAAACTTTATCGTCGGTAATTAATTCGTTCTTTGGAACAAACCAGTTATCTCAGTTCATGGATCAGACTAACCCATTAGCAGAGATTACTCATAAACGTCGTTTATCTGCTCTTGGACCAGGTGGTTTATCTCGAGAAAGAGCCGGTTTCGAAGTACGTGACGTTCACTATACACATTACGGGCGTTTATGTCCGATTGAAACTCCTGAAGGTCCGAACATTGGATTAATTTCTTCACTTTCGGTATATGCTAAAGTGAATTCGATGGGATTCATCGAAACTCCTTACCGTCCAGTGGAAAACGGAGTTGTGGATATTGTTAATCCTCCGGTGTATTTAAGTGCAGAAGAGGAAGAAGAGAAATTAATTGCACAAGCAACTGTACAAATAGACGAAAACGCTAAAATTGTACATGATAAAGTAATTGCTCGTATGGAAGGTGACTTCCCGGTAATCGAGCCAGAGCATATTCATTATACAGACGTTGCACCTAATCAAATTTCGTCTATATCGGCGTCTTTAATTCCGTTCCTTGAACATGATGATGCGAACCGTGCGTTGATGGGATCTAACATGATGCGTCAGGCCGTTCCATTATTACGTGCTCAGGCACCAATTGTAGGTACTGGTTTAGAGCGTCAGGTTGCTAAAGATTCTCGTGTATTAATTAATGCAGAGCGCGATGGTATTGTGGAGTATGTAGATGCTAACGAAATTATTATCAGATACGATCGTACAGAGGATGAAGCAGCAGTTAGTTTCGATAGTGATACTAAAACATATCCATTAGTTAAATTTAGAAAAACGAACCAAGGAACCTCTATTAACCTTAAGCCAATCGTTCGCAAGGGCGATAAAGTTCAAAAAGGTCAGGTGCTTTGTCAGGGTTATGCAACTGAAAATGGAGAACTAGCACTTGGTAGAAATATGAAAGTAGCCTTCATGCCTTGGAAGGGGTATAACTTCGAGGATGCTATCGTTATTTCAGAAAAAGTGGTTCGTGAAGATATCTTTACATCTATCCATATCGATGAGTACTCTTTAGAAGTAAGAGATACTAAGTTAGGTAACGAAGAATTAACTAACGATATCCCTAACGTTTCTGAAGAAGCTACTAAAGATTTAGATGAAAACGGTATGATTCGTGTTGGAGCCGAAGTTAAACCTGGTGATATCCTTATCGGAAAAATCACGCCTAAAGGGGAAAGCGATCCAACACCTGAAGAAAAATTATTACGTGCTATTTTTGGTGATAAAGCGGGAGATGTCAAAGATGCATCTTTAAAAGCTTCTCCATCGTTAAATGGTGTAGTTATCGATAAAAAATTATTTGCTCGCGCGGTAAAAGATAAGCGTAAGAGAGCAAAAGATAAAGAAGATATAACGCAATTAGAAGGTATTTATTATTCGAAATTCGAAGACTTAAAGAACATTTTAATTGATAAATTGTTTGCTTTAGTTGCCGGAAAAACTGCGCAGGGAATTTATAATGATTTAGGTGAAGAAGTATTACCTAAAGGAAAGAAATATACCCTGAAAATGTTAAATGCTGTTGAAGACTATACGCATCTTACATCTGGTGTATGGACTACAGATGAGCATACTAATAAATTGGTTGCAGACTTAATTCATAACTATAAGATTAAAGAAAATGACTTACAAGGTGCTTTAAGACGTGAGAAGTTTACTATTTCTGTAGGAGATGAATTACCTTCTGGTATTATTAAATTAGCTAAAGTTTACATTGCGAAAAAACGTAAACTAAAAGTAGGAGATAAAATGGCTGGACGTCACGGTAACAAAGGTATTGTTGCTCGTATAGTACGTCAGGAAGACATGCCATTCTTAGAAGATGGAACACCTGTAGATATTGTATTAAATCCACTTGGGGTACCATCTCGTATGAACATTGGTCAGATTTACGAAACTGTTCTTGGTTGGGCCGGACAAAAATTAGGACGTACGTATGCAACGCCTATTTTTGACGGAGCAACTATCGATCAGATTAATGAATTAACAGACGAAGCCGGAATTCCAAGATACGGTCATACATATTTGTATGATGGTGGAACTGGAGATCGTTTCGACCAGCCTGCAACTGTAGGAGTTATCTATATGTTAAAATTAGGGCATATGGTTGATGACAAAATGCACGCACGTTCTATAGGACCATACTCTTTAATTACGCAGCAACCACTTGGAGGTAAAGCTCAGTTTGGAGGTCAGCGTTTTGGAGAAATGGAGGTTTGGGCTCTTGAAGCTTATGGTGCTTCTGCCACCCTAAGAGAAATATTGACAGTGAAATCTGATGACGTTATTGGTAGAGCTAAAACTTACGAGTCTATCGTTAAAGGAGAGCAAATGCCAGAACCTGGTTTACCAGAATCTTTCAACGTATTAATGCACGAATTGAAAGGTTTAGGACTAGACATTAGATTAGAGGAATAATATATTGCCCATCAGATTATTTTATCTGATGGGCTAAAGTTTACAAATAATTCGATATCACCATATATTATGGCAAGAAAACAAGATAAGAATGCAGTAAAGAGGTTTAACAAAATCTCCATTGGTTTAGCGTCACCAGAGTCTATATTAGCAGAGTCTAATGGTGAGGTTTTAAAGCCAGAAACTATCAATTATCGAACTCATAAACCAGAACGTGATGGTTTATTCTGTGAGCGTATTTTTGGTCCTGTTAAGGATTACGAATGTGCCTGTGGAAAATATAAGCGTATACGCTACAAAGGGATAGTATGTGACCGTTGTGGGGTAGAAGTTACAGAAAAGAAAGTACGTCGTGACCGTGTGGGACACATTAACCTTGTGGTTCCTGTAGCTCACATTTGGTATTTCCGTTCTTTACCAAATAAAATAGGATATTTATTAGGATTACCATCTAAGAAATTAGATATGATTATTTACTACGAACGTTATGTAGTAATTCAGCCGGGTAATGCTAAAAATGCCGAGGGAGATCCGTTACAAAAAATGGATTTCTTAACTGAAGAAGAGTATTTAAATATTTTAGAAACACTTCCTCAGGAAAATCAATATTTAGAAGATACAGACCCTAATAAGTTTATTGCTAAAATGGGGGCTGAGTGTTTAATAGAACTTTTAGAGCGTATCGATTTAGATGCTTTATCTTATCAATTACGTCATAAGGCAAACACAGAAACTTCTAAACAACGTAAAACTGA
Source organism: Formosa sp. S-31 (assembly GCF_051172795.1). Taxonomy (NCBI): domain Bacteria; kingdom Pseudomonadati; phylum Bacteroidota; class Flavobacteriia; order Flavobacteriales; family Flavobacteriaceae; genus Formosa; species Formosa sp. S-31. The sequence continues at coordinate 213,213 of NZ_JAENDK010000007.1, read as the reverse complement.
AGCATTAAAGCGTTTACAGGTTGTAGAGGCTTTACGTGAATCTAACGAAAACAGAGAGAACCGTCCGGAGTGGATGATTATGAAAGTAATTCCTGTTATTCCGCCGGAATTACGTCCGTTAGTGCCGTTAGATGGAGGTCGTTTTGCAACTTCAGATTTAAATGACTTATACCGTCGTGTAATTATTCGAAACAACCGTTTAAAACGTCTTGTTGAGATTAAAGCACCAGAGGTGATTTTACGTAACGAAAAACGTATGTTACAGGAATCTGTAGACTCGTTATTCGATAATACACGTAAAGCGTCTGCGGTTAAAACAGATTCAAACAGACCTTTAAAATCTTTATCAGACTCGTTAAAAGGTAAACAAGGTCGTTTCCGTCAAAACTTATTAGGTAAGCGTGTTGACTATTCTGCGCGTTCTGTAATTGTTGTAGGACCAGAAATGAAGTTATTCGAGTGTGGTTTACCTAAAAATATGGCGGCAGAACTTTATAAGCCTTTTGTAATTCGTAAGTTAATCGAAAGAGGTATTGTAAAGACTGTAAAATCTGCTAAGAAAATTATAGATAAAAAAGAGCCAGTGGTTTGGGATATCTTGGAAAATGTGCTTAAAGGACATCCGGTATTACTAAACCGTGCTCCTACGCTTCACAGACTGGGTATCCAGGCGTTCCAGCCTAAATTGATTGAAGGTAAAGCGATTCAGTTACACCCATTAGTGTGTACGGCGTTTAACGCGGATTTCGATGGTGACCAGATGGCGGTGCATTTACCATTAGGACCAGAAGCTATTCTTGAAGCGCAATTATTAATGTTAGCGTCTCATAATATCTTAAACCCTGCAAATGGTTCGCCAGTAACAGTACCTTCTCAGGACATGGTACTTGGTTTATATTATATGACCAAGTTACGTAAGTCTACGCCGGAAGTACCAGTTAAAGGTGAAGGTTTAACATTCTATTCTCCGGAAGAAGTAGTTATTGCTTTCAACGAGAAACGCTTAGACTTAAATGCTGGTATTAAAGTTAGAACTTATGACTTTAATGACGAAGGAGAAATAACTTTACAAATTATTGAAACTACTGCAGGTCGTGTATTATTTAACGAAAAAGTACCACATGCAGCAGGATATATAAACCAGGTTTTAACTAAAAAATCATTAAGAGATATTATCGGTAATATCTTAAGAGTAACATCTGTTCCTGAAACAGCTGCTTTCCTTGATGAAATTAAAACTTTAGGTTACAAATTTGCATTTCAGGGTGGATTATCATTCAGTTTAGGTGATATTATTATCCCGCCGGAAAAGCAAGGTATGATTGATAAGGCTAATGGTTTAGTAGACGGTATTACCGGAAACTATAACATGGGACTTATTACAAATAACGAACGTTATAATCAGGTTATTGATATCTGGACTTCTACGAATGCTGAATTGACTGAATTGTCTATGAAGCGTATTCGTGAAGATCAGCAAGGATTTAACTCGGTATTCATGATGCTTGATTCTGGAGCGCGTGGATCTAAAGAGCAGATTCGTCAGCTTACTGGTATGCGTGGATTAATGGCAAAACCTAAAAAATCTAACGCAGGTGGTGGAGAAATTATCGAAAACCCGATTCTTTCTAACTTTAAAGAAGGACTTTCAATTTTAGAATACTTTATTTCTACTCACGGTGCTCGTAAAGGTCTTGCGGATACGGCTCTTAAAACGGCAGATGCGGGGTACTTAACGCGTCGTTTAGTAGACGTTTCTCAGGATGTTATCATTAACAGTGAAGACTGTGGTACTTTAAGAGGTGTTGAAGTTTCTGCGTTAAAGAAAAATGATGAAGTAGTTGAATCTATTGGTGAGCGTGTAGTAGGTCGTGTATCTCTTCACGATGTAGTTAACCCATTAACAGAAGAAGTACTTGTTTCTGCTGGAGAGTTAATTACCGATGATATTGCTGATATTATTAATGCTTCTCCTTTAGAAAGTGTAGAAGTACGTTCAGCTTTAACTTGTGAGGCTAAGAAAGGTATCTGTGCTAAATGTTATGGTCGTAACCTTGCAACCAATAAAATGGTTCAGATGGGAGAAGCTGTTGGGGTTGTTGCTGCACAGTCTATTGGTGAGCCAGGTACACAGTTAACACTTCGTACATTCCACGTGGGAGGTATTGCTGGTAACATTTCAGAAGAAAACAAGTTAATCGTTAAGTTTAACGGAATTGCAGAAATTGAAGATCTTAAAACGGTTAAAGGTGTAGATGCTGAAGGAAATGCTGTAGATATCGTTATTTCTCGTACTTCTGAATTGAAGTTGATAGATAAAAAGACAGGTATTACTTTAAGTACAAACAATATTCCTTACGGTTCTACAATTTATGTAGAAAACGGAGCAGAGCTTTCTAAAGGCGATGTAGTTTGTTCTTGGGACCCTTATAACGGTGTAATTATTTCAGAATTTGCTGGAAAAATACGTTATGAGAACATCGAGCAAGGTGTTACTTATCAAGTAGAAATCGATGAGCAAACCGGATTCCAGGAAAAAGTAATTTCTGAATCAAGAAACAAGAAATTAATCCCTACGTTACACGTAGACGACGCTAAAGGAAATCCTATACGTTCGTACAACTTACCAGTTGGAGCGCACTTAATGATTGACGATGGTGAGAAAATTGGTGTAGGTAAGGTATTAGTTAAAATTCCTCGTAAATCTGCTAAAGCAGGGGATATTACAGGAGGTTTACCTCGTGTAACAGAATTATTCGAAGCGCGTAACCCTTCTAACCCGGCTGTAGTAAGTGAAATTGATGGTGTTGTTTCTTTTGGTAAAATTAAGCGTGGTAACCGCGAAATTATAGTAGAATCTAAATTAGGAGATATTAAGAAATATCTTGTAAAACTTTCTAATCAAATCCTTGTTCAGGAGAATGATTATGTAAAAGCAGGTATGCCTTTATCTGATGGTTCTATTACGCCTAACGATATTTTAAATATTAAAGGGCCTTCTGCGGTACAACAATACTTAGTTAACGAAGTACAGGAAGTATATCGTTTACAAGGGGTAAAAATTAACGATAAACACTTTGAGGTTGTTGTAAGACAAATGATGCGTAAAGTACAGATTATTGACTCTGGAGATACTATCTTCTTAGAAGATCAATTAGTACACAAAGCAGACTTTATTGAAGAAAACGATAAAATTTTCGGATTAAAAGTTGTAGAAAACGCAGGAGACTCTACAAATCTTAAAGAAGGGCAAATTATTACGCCGTTTATGTTAAGAGACGAGAACTCATTGTTACGTCGTGAAGATAAAGAACTTGTTACTGCAAGAGATGCGCAACCGGCAACGGCTACGCCAATCTTACAGGGTATTACAAGAGCGTCACTTCAAACTAAGTCGTTTATCTCGGCTGCATCCTTCCAGGAAACTACGAAGGTGCTTAACGAAGCTGCAGTAAACGGTAAAGTAGACGATTTAGAAGGTCTTAAAGAAAATGTAATTGTAGGACACAAAATTCCAGCAGGTACTGGTTTACGTAAATACGATCACATTATCGTAGGATCGAAAGAAGAGTTTGATGAAATGATGCAAGCTAAAAAACAAGAAGTAAATTATAACTAATGAGACTATTCCCGTACTTTTGTACGGGAATAGTATTTATCTCAACGCAGGTTGGGTATAAAATTTAAAATCCTGCTTAATTTTAATTGAGTAGGATTTTTTTTTAAATCAATAAATATGTCAGACGAAAAAGATCCGAAAAAACAAGGACAGATAAATATAGAATTAGACGAAAAAATTGCTGAAGGGACCTATTCTAATTTGGCAATTATTAATCATTCCATTTCAGAATTTGTTGTCGATTTTATAAGTATTATGCCTGGAACGCCAAAAAGTAAAGTGAAATCCAGAATTATATTAACGCCGCAGCATGCTAAACGTTTATTAAAAGCTTTAGGCGAAAATGTTCACAGATTTGAACAGGCTCATGGTGAAATTAAAGATTACGAGCAACCTCCGATCCCATTAAATTTTGGACCAACTGGAGAAGCTTAAATCGAGCAAAAAGAATAAGAATGTAAAAGATTGAAGTTAATTGAAATTTTTTATGAAGCAACCTCCAATCCCATTAAATTTTGAACCAACGGGAGAAGCGTAATATTAAAAAATCCCTTTGAAATTTATTTCAAAGGGATTTTTTATTTGTGATTGTTTGGTCCTGTTAATCAAATTCTGATGTTAAATGGAATTTAATATTCGGGTACTTTTGTTCAGTCATTTGTAAAGAGAATTGTGAGTCGGCCAGAAACACTAATTGATTTCTTTTGTCTTTTGCTAAAAAGCGTTGTTTAACTCTCATAAACTCTTTAAACTCTTCACTTTTAGGGTCTTTTGGTTTTACCCAACAAGCCTTATATACATTTAAGTTTTCGTAGCTACATTTAGCACCGTACTCGTGCTCTAAACGGTATTGTATAACTTCATACTGTAGTGCTCCAACCGTTCCAATTACTTTTCGTCCATTTAATTCCAAAGTGAATAATTGGGCTACTCCTTCATCCATTAATTGATCAATACCTTTATAAAGTTGTTTTGATTTTAACGGGTCGGCATTATTGATATATCTAAAATGCTCAGGCGAAAAACTTGGTATTCCTTTATAATGAATAATTTCACCTTCTGTTAATGTATCTCCAATTTTAAAGTTCCCGGTATCCTGAAGTCCAACAATATCTCCCGGATATGAAATGTCTACAATCTCTTTTTTCTCTGCAAAAAAGGCATTTGGACTGGAGAATTTTACTTTTTTATTATGTCGTACATGTAAATACGGAGCATTGCGTTTAAATTCTCCAGAAACAATTTTTACGAATGCCAGTCGGTTTCTATGGTTGGGATCCATGTTGGCATGAATTTTAAACACAAAGCCTGTAAATTTATCTTCATCTGGTTTTACAAGACGTTCTTCACTTTGTTTCGGTCTAGGTGTAGGGGCTATTTCAACAAAACAATCCAGTAATTCTCGAACACCAAAGTTATTTAAAGCAGAGCCGAAGAAAACGGGTTGAATGTCTCCATTCAGGTAATCTTCTTTACTAAATTCTGGGTAAATACCATCCACTAGTTCAATTTCTTCCCTTAATGTATTCGCTGATTTTTCTCCTACAAGCTTATCCAGCTCCGGAGAAGACAAGTCAGAAATTTCAACGGTTTCTTCAATATTTTTTCTGCTATCACCACTAAAAAGGTTGATATTCTTTTCCCAGATATTATAAATGCCTTTAAATTCGTATCCCATACCAATAGGGAAACTTAAAGGGACAACTTTTAGACCTAGTTTTTGCTCTACTTCATCTAATAAATCGAAAGCATCTTTTCCTTCACGATCCAGTTTGTTAATAAATACAATCATCGGGATATTGCGCATGCGACAAACTTCAACCAATTTTTCCGTTTGTTCCTCAACCCCTTTGGCGACGTCGATAACCACAATAACACTATCTACAGCAGTTAATGTTCTAAAAGTGTCTTCGGCAAAATCTTTATGTCCCGGGGTATCCAGGATATTTATTTTGTTGCCGTTATATTCAAATGCTAAAACCGAAGTAGCAACAGAAATACCACGCTGGCGTTCAATTTCCATAAAGTCACTCGTAGCACCTTTTTTAATTTTGTTACTTTTTACAGCACCAGCCTCTTGAATAGCCCCTCCGAAAAGTAATAGTTTTTCTGTTAAAGTTGTTTTTCCTGCATCGGGATGCGATATGATACCAAACGTTCGGCGTCTGTTTATTTCACTTTTAAAACTCATAATTGTACTTGAAAATAGGTCGCAAAGATAATATTATTACAAGGATTTTCTTGGATTGTAGCTAAGGCTTTTTAATTTTATCGTCACAATAACGAATTTTAAAAATTTACTTGGTATTTTTACAAAATGACAGAAGAGAAGGTAATTTTAGTGGATGAAAATGATATGCCAATAGGGCATATGTCCAAGCTTGAAGCGCATGAAAAAGGAGTGCTACACCGTGCATTTTCCGTATTTGTTTTTAATGATAAAGATGAATTAATGCTACAGCAACGCGCCCTAGATAAATATCATACACCAGGTTTATGGACAAATACTTGTTGTAGCCATCAGCGTGAAGGCGAATCTAATATTGAAGCAGGAAGACGACGTTTACAGGAGGAAATGGGATTTGTAACAGCTTTGGAAGAAACTACTTCATTTATTTATAAATCACCATTTGAAAATGGTTTAATCGAGCATGAGTACGACCATATTTTAATAGGGTATTATAACGATGAACCTAAAATAAACCCTGAAGAAGTAGCAGATTGGAAATGGATGTCGTTAAAAGACGTACAAGAAGACATTAAATTAAGACCGGAAATATACACGTCCTGGTTTAAAATTATATTTGATAAATTTTACGAACACATAAACGTTTCTAAGTTATAATGAAGGTTACGGTTAGCAGACAAAGTTATTTTAACGCCGCTCATCGATTGTATAGAAAGGATTGGAGCGATGAGAAAAATCAACTTGTTTTTGGTAAATGTAACAACGTTAATTATCACGGGCATAACTATAATGTAATTGCCAGTGTAACTGGAGAAATTGATGAAGAAACGGGGTTTGTAATTGATTTGAAAATATTAAAACAATTATTAAAGGAAGAAGTAGAAGATCCTTTTGACCACAAAAACCTGAACTTGGATGTGCCGGAATTTAAAGCGTTAAACCCAACTGCCGAACATATAGCCGTCGTAATTTATAATAGAATAAAACCGCGCCTAGCACCCCATTTAGACTTAGAAATAACCTTATACGAAACGCCCCGTAATTTTGTGAAATATTCTGGGAATTAACATATGAAAGACTTTTTATACCCAATTAAATTTACTCCCATTTTAAAAGATAAAATTTGGGGAGGAGATAAATTAAAATCATTATTGAATAAAGATCATAAACTGCCTAATGCCGGAGAAAGCTGGGAAATTAGTGATGTAGAAGGCGATACTTCTATAATTGCGAATGGTCCGTTGAAAGGGCAATCTTTAAAGCAGCTTTTAGAAAACTATAAAGAGCATGTTTTAGGTGTGCAGAATTATAGAATTTTTGGTAATAAATTCCCATTACTTATTAAGTATATAGATGCGAAGGAAGATTTGTCTATTCAATTACATCCTAATGATGAATTAGCGGCGAAACGTCACAATTCCTTTGGAAAGACTGAGATGTGGTATGTAATGCAGGCCGATAAAGATTCTAATTTAATAGTAGGGTTTAACGATAAAATTACTCCAGGTATCTATCTGGAACATCTTGAAAATAAAACGCTTCCGGAAATTTTAAATTTTGACAAGGTGAAGGCAGGGGATACCTATTTTATTGAGGTAGGACGAGTGCATGCCATTGGAGCAGGAGTCATGCTAGCTGAAATCCAACAGACCAGTGATATTACATATCGAGTGTATGATTGGGATCGGGTGGACGCTTTTGGAAAAGAAAGAGAACTTCATAATGATTTAGCCATTGATGCTATAGACTTTAATATGAATGATGATTTTAGAGTGTTTTATCAAAAAACTCCAAATCAATCTAATGAAATGGTTAGTTGTCCGTATTTTACAACAAGTTTTTTACAGGTGACAGAACCATTGACTAAAGAAAATATTTATGATTCCTTCTTAATCTATATGTGTGTAGAAGGCGAGGCAGAAATTACTGTCGATACGTATAAAGAAACTATAAAACAAGGAGAAACGGTATTATTACCTGCCGGCATTAAGGCATACCATATAAATGCAAAACAAGCTAAGCTACTTGAAGTATATGTGTAAAAAAAATCCCAAGTGTAACACTCGGGAATTTTATTTAACAAGCTGTTTTGTTTTCTTTATATAAATTAATGCCTAAAGGAACACCAAATAAAGCGCTACAAATTGTTTCTTGATTTTTTGTGGTGCTTTTTGTTTTGGTTACTATAACATTAACTAAATAGCCCTGGCTATGTTTTTTGACTAATTGGGCCTGAATTGTTAATTCATCATTCAAAAAGGCATTTTTGTGCATTTTAAATTTAAAATCTTCAAGCGCAGGAATGTCTTGTAAATAAAATTCTTTTAAAGGATAGGTAGCAACAGCCTTTACTGTATTATAAAGATTGTGCGGTAATAAAAATCCGTTAGCGTTACTTACGTGTTCTGTAACTAAAAATGGTACGTGGGTATATATATTAGTGTTCATAATTTTAAAAGTTTTAAGGATATAATAAGTGGGGTGTTAAGTTGTAATGATGATAAGTGCCAAACATGACTTTAGAGAGTTGAGAGCACTTAAAAATGTTTTGATTGATTTGCTTTTGCGATTTAATGGATTTCATAATTTGAGTTTTAAAAATTAATATTAGACTGAAAATAAAAAAGGTGCTTTTAAAAAAAGCACCTTTTTGTTTATGGTTATATTATTAAAATGTAACGTTTATTTAAGATGCATATTTAGCTTAGGTTTAAGCACAGAAATAACAAACGACATCCACTGTTGTGAATTGCGCTTACAAATCTGCTTATATGCCATCTTGGTAGTAATCATGTAATAAATTTAAATATTTTTTTCTTTACAGCAATAAATTATAAATCAAATATTATAAATATTATATGGGATTAGTTTAATTTTGTGCCTAAATAAATACAATTATTATATTATGGCAAATGTAAGAGATCTTAAAAAAGACATTAATTATGTTTTAGGAGACATTATCGAAGCTGTTTATGTTTGGGAATATTCAAACACAGACAAGGGTACAGAGCAAAGTGAAGCAATTATCGACGATGCAATAAGTACATTCGATAATTTAATTGCAAAAGTGAACAATAAGTCTGTAGAAGATAAAAAATCTCATTTTAAGGCAATTAACCAGGAGTTGGAAGATAAGGGAAGAGCACTTATTGAAAGAATAAATAAATTGGGTTAAAAAAAATGAAAAAAAGATTTGTAGATATGAGATAACTGCTTATATTTGCACTCGCATTTCAGGCCGATGTAGCTCAGCTGGCTAGAGCAGCTGATTTGTAATCAGCAGGTCGTGGGTTCGAGTCCCTCTATCGGCTCAAAAAGTTCAATGAAAATCATTGAACTTTTTTTTTGTTTCAAACTTAAATAAAGGCATAAATAAAAAGCTCAACGTGTTAGTTGAGCTTTTTGATTTTATTACATATATTTCGATTTATTCTTTTATTTCATCGATATAATGCTGTAATTCTTTACCGTATTTAGAAGCTTTAACTTTAGGCGTAAGCGTATTGTTTATAGTGTCTAACCACTTAATATTGGCATCGTAAATTTCAGTAAGCGCAAGATAAGGAGCGACTTCTGAATCTTTATTATTCATTGCGAAATTTACGGTGTATAGATATTTGCGTTTAATTAAGTTATTGGCAGCATCAACTGCCTTTTTTATCCTTAAGGAATCACCTGATTGTCTGGCTTCAAAATCCTCCTTAATTAAATCTAATTTCGAGTTATTTAGTTTAGACATTACTAATAAGTAGTCTTCTAAAATGTCCTGGTTTTTAGATCCCGTTACTTTCGAATCTATAGTAAAGTTTTTTAAAGTAGTATTTATAGTGATTTCACCTGGTTCGCCAAAAAACAATATTTTTTCATTGGTATTGTCATTCTTATCTAATTTAAGAAAAAAGACTTCTGGTGACTCCACATTGGCATATAATTCAAAATCTTCATTGCCATTTACGGTTACAGAATCTACATTAACTATAATTGAATCATCTGCTTTCTGTAAGTAAACAGTTCCTTTTTTTAATCCTTTTACGTGTGTTTTTACAGTTAAATTACCTGTGTCTCTACCGCAGGAAACGGCTAGTAATAAACCTAAAATAAATGTTAGTTGTTTCATTGTTAATATTGATGTTTAGGGGGCAAATATCAATTAAATAATTATTATAAGCTAGTTGGTGGCTACGATTTTCATTAACTCAGTACATAATATAGCTCCATAGGTTCCGACTACATAACCAAACACAGCGAGTAGGGCACCAACAGTGGCTAGTGACGGATGAAATGCAGCAGCAACGACCGGGGCAGAAGCAGCTCCTCCAACGTTGGCCTGACTTCCAACAGCCAGAAAAAAGTAAGGCGCTTTAATTAATTTTGCTATTATAATGAGTAAACCAGCGTGAATTGTCATCCAGATTAGACCTATTAATATTAAACCTGGATTGTCAAATAGTTTGGTTAAGTCCATTTTCATACCAATAGTTGCAACAAGAATATAAATAAATACACTACCTATTTTGCTAGCACCAGCACCTTCGTAATTTTTAGCTTTAGTAAAAGATAATAGGATGCCAATAATTGTGGCAATGGTGATAAGCCAGAAAAAACTGCTTCCAAACGACGATAAGGCACTTTTAGGGTCGCTTACCACTGTAAAATTAGACGTTAAATAATTTGAAATAACTTCAGAACCAAAATGTGCCAGACCTACTGCCACGAAAGCGAATGACAAAATCATGATATAATCTGTCAAATTTGGTATTCTGGTAATTTTGTCACTAAAATGCTGTACTTTTTCCTGAAGTTCGTTAATGGCAGTGTTGTCAGCTTTTAGCCAGGTGTCAATTTTTTTGCGTTTTCCAATGCCCAGCAGGACAACAGCCATCCATATATTGGCAACAACAATATCGACTAAAACCATCCCGCCATAAAGTTCCTGATTATATTCATAAATTTCTAGCATAGCTGCCTGGTTTGCACCGCCACCTATCCAGCTGCCTGCCAGAGTAGAAAGACCTCTCCAAACAGCATCAAAACCTGCACCTCCAACAGTTTCCGGAGAAAAAGTGGAAACGATTAGAATGGCCAAAGGACCGCCTAAAATGATTCCAATGGTACCGGTAAAAAACATAATCAGCGCTTTCCAGCCTAAATTGAATACGGCCTTTAAGTCAATACTAATGGTCATTAAAACCAATGCAGCAGGAAGTAAATAGCGGCTGGCCACAAAGTAAGTTTTTGATTCGTCGGCAGATATGATACCTAAGGAATTAAAAATGGCAGGAATAAGGTAGCACATTAATAAACCGGGGATGTACTTGTAAAATAAATTCCAGAATTTTGTTTGTTTTGATTCTGTGTAAAATACGAATCCAAGTGAGAGCATTAGGATGCCAAAAACTATGGCATCATTTGTGAAAATAGGGGTGTTTTCCATAAAATTTTGTTAAATGCCGAAAATTAGCAATTTCAGCCCTTATAAAAAAACGATTATCGTAAAGTTTGGCACGATGATTGCTTTTTAATAATCAGTTATTGCGATGACGATTATTAAAGTGTGGTTACTTTAATATTAAGAGTAGTAATTTTTCATATTGGTTGGTTAGTTAGTGAAAAAGCATCCCTTGAGGATGCTTTTTTTATGGACTTATTTTATGAAGGCTTCAATAGTAGTTAGCAGTTCCGGAGCTATTGGCCTCGCTGATTCATTATATGATTTAGCATTTTCTATATGGTCACCATTAATGGGCACTAATACATGATTCATGTTATCAATTATTTTTAGAGTAGAATTTGGTGCAGCTTCATGAAGAAGCTCTGCTTCTTTAGGCATGACTTGTAAATCATTTGTTCCATTAATTATTAGTACAGGCATGTTTAACCCTTTTATTACTTCGGTAGGATTGTATTTCATCCAGCTGGCAATAAATGGCTGGACCTCGATGTTAAATATAGATTTTAATTCAGGAGGATAATCAGTCGTGGTTTGACCAGATTTTAAAACCTCAAAAATTCGTTTGGCATCTTCATAATAAATTGGTGCATTGGTTTGTAGTTGGTCCATAATTACCAAATCGATACTTCGCCCGGCTCCTGCAATAGAAATAAACCCGTCGGCATAGTCTTTTGCTGCAAGCATACCTACTAAACTACCCTGGCTATGGCCAATTATGAATATATGATTGTATTGGTTTGTTGATTTGAAATACTTTATGACCTCGATGGCATCGTTTACAAAGTCATCAAAACTAACAGTATTATCTATCTTATTAGTTTTAATTTGTTTTACAATACGTTTGTCATATCTAAAAGTAGCAGTGCCGTCTTTGGTGAGGTCTTCTGCCAATTTTTTAAGTACATTATTTTTTAAGAAGTTCTGATTTCCATTTCTATCTGTCGGTCCTGAACCAGCGATTAGGATTCCTAAATTTGGCTTCGATACTCCGTTTGGAGTAAGTAAGGTCCCGTCAATTAAATCTGTGATTGTTAAATCTTCCGAGCTATAATTTTGTTCCTGTGCCAGTCCGTAAATGAAGAATAAGCATAAAATAAAGGAAAATTGGAATTTCATGATTAAAATTTTAGATATCTAAAGTTACGGTAAAATATGTTTTGAATATTTAAATTATTAGTAATATTTAGAGATGTTAAGGATTGTTTTTAATCGTTTTTTAGTGAATTTCATCTGTAAATGTTAAAATTATATGTATTTCGTCGAAATAAAAGGCTTTTAAACTTGCTTTTTCAGGTATAATTCTATCTTTGAATTGTACTAAAAAATATTTTAGTTAATGGATTAATTAATTAATTAATTAATGTTTGCATTGTGTTGTTGATGCTAGAGACCCTAAATCTAACTACATAATAAAAGTGCAAATAACGAAAACCGAGGTTGAGGGACCTCGGTTTTTTAGTTTATAATTCTGAAGGTTAAATTAATTCGCCTTCCTATTTCTTTTTTTGTTTTAGGAATTTGGTGCAACCAGTATTCTTGAGTCTTGCCTTGCATAATCAATAGACTACCATGATTTAAGACAAGGTTTTGTTTTAAACTTTTTTCGGTTTTGTGTTTTAATTGAAAATTGCGTTCTGCACCAAATGATACAGACGCGATGATGGGATTGGGACCTAAAGATTTTTCATTGTCTGAATGCCAGCCATTACTATCGGATCCATTTCGGTAAAGATTACATAAACAGGTCGTGAATTTTGTTTTTATCTCCGATTCTACTTTCTGTCTAATTTCATTAAGGCTTTTTATAAAAGGTTTGGGGTACATGGTTATTCCAGAATAGGAATAGGGGTTTGAGTTTTCTGCATATAAAGCTGTTAATCTGGGTTGCAAATGAGTTTTTCCAAAAATTGTTATTTCATCCTGTTTCCAGGATATGTTTTGGAGTAGGTCTTGAAAATAAAAATCAGATGTTTCTTTATTTAAAAAAGAAGGGAAATATGAAATGTTTGCATCTTTTAAGTGTAATTGAATTTTATGATCTGAAAACAGCATACTATAATTGGATATAACTATAGGCCCAGTACATGAGTACAAATTGTAATGGAATGCGTAAAAATAGTATCCATTTTGGAATTTTTATGACTGTAGTTTCATTTTGAAGCATATAAAAATGTACTAGAAGGAAAATACTAAGCATTACAATAATGGCATATATAGAAAAATTTTTAAATGGAGGCATACAAACGGTAAAACCAAGAATCATTTCAGAAACCCCACTTAATCCAATTAGTAAATCATGTTTGGGTAAGTAATTTGGCATAATTCGTTTGTACATTTTTGGTTGTATAAAATGTAAAATTCCAGCCATGATATAGAAAGAGGCCATTAGGTATAAATGCCAAGGATACGTCATAAGACAATTTATTTTCTCTAAATTAGCTCATAACAATTTATATATGAAATTTAAGCTGATTTTTTTACTACTATTTATTGGTTATCAGGGTTTTTCTCAGTTACCAAATGGTTTTGTTTATATTAATAATGTAGACTCTACAATTCAATTAGAATTGCGTTATTGCACAGATTATAATTTTGTAGGGACTCCAATTCACGGTTATAACAAAGCTGTCGGTATTGTTACTGTTAAAACAGCAGAGGCGTTAAAAGCAGTTCAGAAGGAATTACAGTCTAAGAATCTATCGCTAAGAATTTATGATGCTTATCGTCCTCAGGAGGCTGTTAATCATTTTATAACATGGGCAAAGAAATTGAATGATACGATTATGAAGCCTTATTTTTATCCGGATGTTGATAAGCGTTATTTGTTTAGAGATGGATATATCGCATCTAAATCCAGACACAGTAGCGGGAGCACCGTAGATTTAACTTTGGCTGATTTGAAAACAGGAGCTCCTGTTGATATGGGATCTAACTACGATTTTTTTGGAGAACCTTCCTGGGTTGAATATGACAATTTAACACCTGTTCAAAAACAAAACAGGCAGTTATTGCAAAATGTCATGCAAAAACATGGTTTCAGGAGCTATAGTAAAGAATGGTGGCATTTTACATTACGAAATGAACCTTTTAAAGATCAGTATTTTAATTTTCCTGTGGAATAAAATTGCTTAATACCATCTTTTTTTCTTCTTTTTAGATCCTTCTGATTTTCTTCCTTTTTTGTGTTTGCTTCCTGTTTTTTTTGATTTGTGAACTTCGGGTTTTGCCTTGGGGTCTAAAGGATAAGGGTGGTCTTGCTCTACAGCAATTTCTCTTTGAATAAGTTGCTGAATCGTTTTAATATACGCTTTCTCATCAGCAGAGCATAAGGAATAAGACATTCCGGTTTTACCAGCTCTTCCGGTACGACCTATTCTGTGGACATAGGTTTCTGGAACGTTTGGCATATCGAAATTTATTACAGCATCAAGGTCTGTGATATCAATCCCTCTGGCGGCAACATCTGTAGCTATTAAAATATTAACTTCGTTATTTTTAAATCTGTTCAGAGCATCTTGTCGGTCGGTTTGAGATTTGTCGCCATGAAAACTTTCAACTTTATAACCGTTTTTTAATAGAGTTTTTTCCAGTTTGTCGACTCCAAATTTTGTGCGTCGAAAAATGATTATATTCCCTTTTATTGTGTTTCTAAGTAAATGTAAACACAATTCTATTTTATTTCTTTTCGGAACATAATACAATACTTGTGAGACGCTTTTTGCAGCCGATGAAGTTGGTGAAACTTCAATCCTGATTGGCGTTTTTAAAATTGTATTGGCCAGTTGTTCTACCTTAAAAGGCATGGTTGCTGAGAACAACAAAATTTGTTTGTCTTGCGGACATAAACGTTCAATCTTTTTTACATCGTCCAGAAACCCCATGTCCAGCATAAGGTCCGCTTCATCTAGCACCAGAGTTTGTATATAATCTAAATTAACAACGTCTTGTTTATGTAAATCGAGTAATCTTCCAGGAGTTGCAATTAAAATGTCTACACCTTTTTTAAGGACATCTATTTGAGGTTCTATAGGGGCTCCACCAAAAATAACTGTACTTCTTAAGTTGGTGTATTTGCTGTAAATTTTAAAATTTTCTTCAATCTGGATAGCCAATTCTCGGGTAGGACTAACAATTAAAGCTTTTATTTTTTTTCCTCTTTTAGGGGCGTCCTGAAAATCGAAAAGTAATTGTAAAATAGGTAAAGCGAAGGCGGCAGTTTTTCCTGTACCGGTTTGAGCAGATGCAATTACGTCTTTTTGGTCTAAAACAGCAGGAATGGTTTTTTCCTGAATTAAAGTAGGGTTGTCGTATCCTGCTTCAGCAACAGCTCTTAACAGTGGACGGTTTAATTTTAAGTCTTTAAATGACATAAGCCTTCGAAATTTATAAGTGCAAAGATAATGTAAAAGGAATGAGCAGAAGCTTATTTTGTGCTAATTGAAAATATCGACATATTTTTTAGTCGAATTTTTAAGATTGTCTGATAAGGTTTTGAGCCAGGTAAGCTGATTATAAATTAAATGAGCCTCTTGTAAATAATTTAAAGTTTCTGGGGTAATATCTGTAACACCTGCGTTTAGTTCTTTGTTTCGAGCTTCAGATAAGGAGGTGTAAGAATTAAGTAATTTAGATTGTGCAGATGAAATGTCAGGCTGATTTTCTTTAGTTGTATTAAAATTATTACCCAACATGGCAGATGAAGCTTCAAGATTTAACTCTATGTATTTAACAAAATCGTCGAAATGAGTCGAGGCCTCGGTGGTCTTGTGATTTTTTATAAAGCTACCCATAGAAGCAATAGCTGCTAATAGCGTGTTGTTAAGTGTTACAATTTTATAAATAAGGGCTAATTCTTTTTGCTTAGACTTAGGGTCTTGAGTAATGCGCTGAAATGCTGCGTTTAAATTACTAATAGCTAAAAATGCATCTTTTCGGGGTTTTTTGTATTCTAAAGCTGTGGCTGATTTTTTGTGGTATAACGCTTGTGTTGCCAGTAAATATGATTTGTTATGGTCTATAACCGATTTAAGTGACTGGCTTAGGTTGTTTAACTCCCAGTTTGGCCACAAAAAATAAGTCGTTAGCAAGGCAAGAGCGGCACCTATAAATGTATCAATCACTCTGAATTTTACAACCGATAGAGAGTCAGGATAGAGTAGTGCGTACAGAAAAATAATGTGGAGTGTAATAAATAAAGCTCCGATTCTGTAATTTTCCTGAATTAAAGCAAATGCAAAGAGTAAAGATAGTGCGGCCAAAACGCTATATACAACTACATTTTTAGTAATCATTATAATTGCTATTGCTATAACAGCTCCAATAATAGTCCCTATTATACGATTAATAGTTCGTTCCTTAGTTAAACCGTAATTCGGTCTCATAATAACTATTAAAGTGAGTATAATCCAATAAGCATTTTTAATATCGAAAAGTTTACCTAAAGCAAATGCTAAAATAATAGCAACAGTTAATCGTAAAGAATGTCTGAAAATAGGAGAATTAAAACTTAAATTCTGAATAATTATAGAAGGCGAATATTCTTCCTGCGTAATAAACTGTGCCGCTTCCTTACTCTTTAGCGATAATTTTGAATCGATTTTCACATTAGCCAGTGCTCGTCGTATAGAACGAGTTTCTTCTAATAATTGCTCTTGATAGTCGGCGAGGTTGTGTAACATCATGGCACCTTCTCGAGCTTTTGGTAATCCAATATGTTCAACATAATCTGTAATCCCTTTTTCAAGATTTGAGTATGCTTTTAATAATTCATTTTTATCAGGAATCGGGTCTCTTGTTATAACGGCTCGGGATAACTTTTTTAAGTGGTTTCCCAAGATTAAATTAAACTCCCGAAAAGGCTTTAAAAAGTCAGATTTTGAATCAAATACGGAGTCAATTTTATTATAATCTAAGGTGTTAGCCAGAGCTAATTCAAAAATATCGATGATGGAAGTAAAAATGAGCACACGTTTTTCATCGAAATGGGAGCGCCCTGAGCGTTTACGTTCCGCTAATAGTATTTCGCGAAGCGTTTCATGTTTATCGCTTATCTGTGTTTGTAATTTAAACAGTTCTTTCTGAAGTTTACTTCGATTTTTATTTTGGGTAAGTAGCAGGGCTCTGGTACTAAGGTATTCTCCGGTTAAATGAAGCACATCCGAAAGTAACTGATCATCGTCTTTTTTCGGGAAAATCCAGTAGAAGAGCAAGGATAATCCTAAATACCATAAACCACCTACGCCAATTAAACCGACATGGATTAAGATTTCTGAGAGTGTTTCTTTTTGAATCGCTAATGCCAGAACAATAGCCAGTAATCCGGAAAATGAAATAAGTGAAGCTCTGAATCCGTAGGCTGATATTATCGAAATACAAAATGATAAAATAGCAATTACAATAATTAAAAGTACAAGGTAAGGTTTACTTAAAAAGATTAGGGCTGTAGTTAACATAGTAATTAAAATACTATATAAGATACCCAAGATTTTGCGTTTAAAACTTCCGGGAATATCACTTGGTGCATTTAAAAATACTCCTACAGCAATAGAAGGCGCAAAAGCAAATAAATTTAAATAGTGAAATGTAATTAAAGGGACTATTGCCGCTAAGGTTAAAATCAGTCCACGATTAAAACTAGAGCCTTTTAGGAAAATTTCAATGGATTGTAATAGGTCTTTTACCATGTTAAATTATTCAAGGTAAAGATAGGTTAATTCTTAGAACGAGAATTTGAAAATTATAGTTTTAGATATTCAATTTTTCTAAAGCGTAAGGCATTCCAGTCATCATTTAATTCAATTTGTCGTATAGGTTGTAATCTGTAATCTATTAATTCGTCCCAGGCTTCATGATTATACAATTCCAAAATTTCGGCTTTAGAAGTTTTACTGGGATATGCTATCCATAAAACAGAATCATCTTTTAGTTTAGGGAAAAGCGTTAACATTTGCGTAATGAGTTGCTTTTTTGATGTAATAAACAATAAGGCGCAAGAAATGCTTGATGTTTTTATTAGTGAAGAAATTATTGTGGCATCCAACTCAGATACGAGTGGTTGGAAGTCGTCGGGCTCATTAAGTATTAAAACATCTTCATGTTTATGGAATTTTAATTTTTGAATAAGCGACTTCATAATCTTGAATGCAGTTTGACATAAAGTTAACTAAAATTCAATTAGCAACCTAATGCATTTGCTTTCTATAAGTAGGAATTAACAAGTCCTTATCGTCTGTCAATATGAGGGGATTTGTCAGGAACAACTTCAGTAACAAAATATCGTGTGTCTCCCCAAATCATAAAGGTTTTGTAACGCTCTATATATTTTAGTTTAACATATTGTCCTTGTAGTTCGTTTAATTTTTCAATAACATTTTCGTCTTTATCCAAAACAGAAAAAGCAAAAATCTGGGCACCACTAATACCTTGACTAATCTCACCTTCCCAGGTTTTAATAATGACCCCTTTTTTACTGATTTTTATTAACTCTCCAGATCGTGTACCAGAGCTATATGGTACGTAGTATAAAAATGCGATATAAGCTGAACCAAGAATAACTAATCCTAGAAAAACTAAAAGTAATGTTTTCTTCATAAGGTGTTTGTTTAAAATGGGTTAGTATCATAAAATTAACATAAATTTTTAAAACTTTTACTCTAATACATTAAAAGAAAACGTTGTAGTAAAAAACTGCCGAAAAATCCCTTGAATTTTTAATAATTAATTATGAATTCTAATTTTTTCAGAGTAGTAATATGTGTTATTTTTGCAATGTAAAAAGAGAATAATAATAATTTAATATTTTTTGTATGAAAAAAGTTTTGATTTTTGCGGTATTGGTAGTTTTTGGATTAAACTTAAAAGCAGAGAATACAAATCCGGTTTTAGTAAATGTAGGTGATGTTGCTACATTGGGAGCACCTAGTGCTGTAACATATTCAGCTGTTAAATTTCCTCAAAAGAACTTTTTATTAAAACGAGGAGCGATTGTAAACTATAATAGTTTAGCAGGAGTTCAAGTTCAAGTAGTAAAAGTTAAAGAAAATAATGGAAACAAAACTGTTGTTTTAAAACGTGCAGACGGACGTAAATTCTTTAATGTATTATCTACTGTTACCGTAGATGTTGATAAAGCAGTTCAAAATAACGAACTATTACTAGTTTCTTATTTAGATTAAAATATATTAAATCCTCAATTTAATATGATTAAATAGAAGTTTTATTTGAATTAGTCGTTAAAGCCCCTCGAACTTTTAAAAGTTCGAGGGGCTTTTTTGTGCCTTGAAATCTTATTGTTTTATGAATCTAAAGGTTTCAGATTCTGTTTTTAAGAAATAGAGCCCTGGGTTTAAGAAATTTACATTTAGTGTTTGTTTTGGAAGTAATTCACCTTTACTTATTTGTTGCCCTTGAATATTGAATAATTTATAAGCTGTTAGGTTGGATAAGTTTTTAAACTGAATTTGGCTTTGTACAGGATTGGGGTATAAAAGAAGTTTTTTTTCGAAGGGTTTGTCTTCTATACTTAATTTAGCATCGTAATACTTAATTATTTTATTGTCTGCATAAGAAGCTATGTATAGTTCTGTCTCTTCTTGATTAATTTCAAGCGCTACACACTCTTTAATATTCGAAAGGATTGTTTCGGTGTTAAGATTATTAATGTTGATTTTTAATATTTTATTTAAATACCTTTGGGTAACAAATAAGTGATCGTTTCTGATTAAAAACCCAGAACAAGATTCAATGTTTGAAATTACAACTTTATAAGATTGGGAGGCATTGTCTAAATTTATTTTAGAAATAACCCCTTTACTAGATTCGCTGATGTATAATTCATTTTTATATAATTTAATATCTCTAGGGCCCTTTAATCCTTCAATTACAATTATTGGCAGGGAGTTATTTTCAATATTTTTTTTATATAAAATTCCTGTGCCATAATCTGTAAAGTATAAGTAATTGTTATAAATTAATAAGCCATCAGGACGATCTAATTGAGAAGTGATGGTTTTTACAGTTGGTTTTTCTACGCCAATATTTAATTTAGAAATCTTTCCTCCTCCAAATTCGCTTACGTATAAATAGTTGTCTTTTAGAGTTAATCTGGCTGGTTTAGATAATCCCGAAGCTACTTCAATAGGAGTTGCTGAATCGGAATTAATGTCAATTTTCAATATTTTTCCTTCCAAATTCTCTGCAAAGTATAATTGCTCCTGATACAGCAAAATTCCAACTGGAGAGGATATGTTTGTAATTAAATCTGTTTGAGCAAGTATTCTTTGAAATGAAAAAAATAAGAGGATGATTAAGACATTAAGGAGAAATCGTCTCATGTTACAGTTAATTTTGGTTAGTTAAAAAAGGTTGTGTTATTGGTTTGTGAATTTTAAAGTAGTCTATTTCAGTGTTTTATCAAAGTAAAGTAAGGGAAATGTTAAAAATGTTTTCTGTTTGAAATAGAAATAGTCTTGTTTTTATATTTATTTCTTTATGAGTTTCAAATTAAGGAAAAGGTTGTTCGTATGGGGGTATTGAATTATTTAGGAAATATTTATTCAAAAAAAAAGCTAATATTAATATTAGCTTTTTGGGTGTTAAACAGAATAGAGTATACTGTTTTGAGGTTTTATCTAGTGTATTACTTTTTTATAAACTTTAAAGTTTGAAGATTTGTTTTTAGAAAGTATAATCCCGGATTTAAATGTTCAATATTTAAATTTTGATTAGGCTGCAGAGAACTTTCTTGAATAATTTGTCCTTGAAGGTTTAATAGAGTGTACGGTTCAACTGAAGATAAATTATTTAAGTAGATATAACTTGTAGCAGGATTAGGTGAAATGCTAATATTTTTTTGAATTGCATTGTTTTCAATACCTAAATTGGCATCTGTATATTTAATGATTTTATTGTCGGCATAAGATGAAATGTACATTTCGGTTCCATCATTATTAATTGCAATCCCTACGCCGTCGTTAATATTTAATAAAAAATCATTAGCAACTGGATTCGTGCCAGAAATATTGGCTTTAGATATTTTATTTAAATTTCTTAGAGTAATAAATAAGTTGTCGTTTTTTACATAGATACCGGTACAAGATTCTAGGTTTGTAATAACATTATCATGAACGGCATCTGTTCTTGTTAGGTTAAATCTGGAAATCCTATCTCCATTATATTCACTAATATAAAGGTAATTTTCATAAACAAAAATGTCTTTTGGACCAGTTAGGTTATTGTCTACTTCGACAATTGTTGGAGTTTCGCTAGTTAGATCAATTTTTGATAAAGTGCCATCATACACCTGTGTAAAATACAGTTCGTTATTATAAATTGCTATTCCATCGGGACCCTGTAATTCAGAAAGAACTGTTGTTAAGGAGGGAGAGGACTCCGTTAGGTCTATTTTGTAAATTTTGTCCCCCACAAAATCAGAGATGTACAATTCGTTGCCGTATTTGGCAAGTCTTGCCGGACCAGACAGGCCTGAAACAACATCAACAGGTGTTGGGCTTTCTTGAGTAATATCAATTTTAGATATTTTTCCAGCTTCATTTTCTACAATGTAAAGCTCGTTTTCATCTAATAATATACCTACAGGAGAAGATAAACCTGTTACGAAATCGGTTTGTGAATATATCTGATTTGTAAATGAAATAACCAGAATTAAGGTTAAATAAAGCGTAGTTTTTTTCATGACTGAGTGGTTTTAGGTGATTTGAAAAATTTTGATTAAGCTTATGTTGTAAATTGAAGTTAGTCTTTTTCAGTGTTTTAGGCAAAAAAAATGACCGTTTTTAGATAAACGGTCATTTGTTGATTTATGTTATTCAGCGTGTTATTTTATCATGCTGTAACTTCTCTTGATGAAGTTTGTCAGTTCTTCACCTTTTAATAAGCCCTGAGATAAACGTGCTAAATCTAAACTTTGTTTTATTAATCTTGTCTGATCTTCTTTAGCTTCAGTATTTAAAATATCTGATACTAAAGGAGCATTTGTATTAACTACCAGATTATAAATTTCCGGCATATTACCCATACCAAACATTCCTCCGCCTCCGGTTTGTTGCATCTCTTTCATTCGACGCATAAATTCCGGTTGCGTTATTATAAACGGAGAGGCTTCACTATCCATTGTTTCTAACTGAACCATAAATTTATCTGAAGGAATAGTTTCCTTTAATACGTCTTCCAGTTTCTTTTTCTCATCTTCACTTAATTTAGAGATTTTGGTGTCTTCCTTTTTAATTAAGTTGTCAATGTGATCTGCGTCAACGCGTGAGAATGTAATGTTTTCCTTAGTCCCTTCAAGTTTTTGCATTAAGTGAGAAACAATAGGAGAGTCTAGCAATAAGACTTCATAATCTTTTGCCTTAGCTTCTTCTATATAACTGTGTTGAGCGTCTTCGTTAGAAGCGTATAAAATAACAAGTTTACCATCTTTATCGGTTTGGTTTTCTTTTATTTTATTTGTTAACTCTTCGTAAGTGTAGTACTTGCCATCTACGGTTGGGTAAAGTGCGAAAGCTTCTGCTTTGTCGAAGAATTTATCTTCAGACAACATTCCGTATTCGATAACAATTTTAATATCGTTCCATTTAGCTTCAAAATCTTCACGGTTATTGTTGAATAACGATTTTAATTTATCGGCAACTTTTCTTGTGATATAAGATGAAATTTTCTTAACTGCACCGTCCGCCTGTAAATAGGAACGCGATACATTTAACGGAATGTCAGGAGAATCTATAACACCTCTTAGCATAGTTAAAAATTCAGGAACTATACCTTCCACATTATCTGTAACGAATACCTGATTCTGGTATAGTTGAATTTTATCTTTTTGAATGCTCATATCGTTTGTCATCTTAGGGAAGTATAAAATTCCGGTTAGATTGAAAGGATAATCTACATTTAAATGGATGTGGAATAGAGGCTCCTCAAACTGCATTGGGTATAACTCTCTGTAGAAATTCTGGTAATCTTCAGTTTCTAAATCAGCAGGTTGTTTGGTCCATGCTGGGTTAGGGTTATTTATAATATTGTCTACAGTTATTTTACGCTGAGGTTCTTTAGTTTCTTTACCGTCTTTATCTGTAATCGTAGCAGGTTCATGCTCAGGATCGTTGATTTCCTTGGTTCCAAATTTAATTGGAATAGGCATGAATTTATTGTATTTAGAAAGTAGGCTACTTATACGTGACTCTTCTAAAAACTCTGTAGAGTCTTCTGCGATATGAAGAATTATTTCAGTACCTCTTTCTGTTTTGTCTGAAGTTTCGAGACTAAACTCAGGAGAGCCATCGCAGGTCCAGTGTGCAGCAGGTTCATCTTTGTAAGATTTTGTAATAATCTCAACTTTATCAGCTACCATAAAGGCAGAATAGAAACCTAAACCAAAATGACCAATAATTCCAGAGTCTTTAGCAGAGTCTTTATATTTATCTAAAAATTCTTCAGCTCCCGAAAAGGCAACCTGATTAATGTATTTTTCAACTTCTTCAGCTGTCATTCCTAATCCCTGATCTATAATATGAAGTTTTTTATTCTCTTTATCTATTTTAACTTCAATTTTAGGGTCGCCATATTCTACTGTGGCTTCACCAATACTTGTAAGGTGTTTTAGTTTTAAAGTTGCATCTGTTCCGTTACTAATTAATTCACGTAAAAAGATTTCGTGATCGCTGTACAGGAACTTTTTAATTAATGGAAAGATATTCTCTACCGAAACATTAATACTTCCTTTTGCCATAATATGTATATTTTTAAAAATGATTTATTTCTTGACTTTAGATAGACAAAAAAAATACCAAGGATGAAAAGGTGACAAAGTGGCATTGGATGGAAATAATGAAATCGATAAAGTAGAGAAAATCGCTGGCCGAATTTTTTAAATAATCCAATGTGTATTTAGAAAACTATTACGGCTAAAATGTTTAAATTTGATTATTCTACTGAGAATATTTCAAAAAAGAGGTAGAGAAATCTTCATAACAATAAAATTTATGTACAATTCAAAAATTACCGGTCTCGGGTATTATGTGCCGGACAATGTGGTGACAAACGATGATTTGTCGAAAATAATGGATACTAATGATGAGTGGATTCAGGAACGAACCGGTATTAAAGAACGCCGTTGGGTAACTTCAGAATCGGGAGATACTACTTCCGTTATGGGCATAAAGGCTGCAAAAATAGCAATTGAACGTGCAGGAATAGATAAAGATGATATCGATTTTATTGTGTTTGCCACCTTGAGTCCAGATTATTATTTTCCAGGTCCCGGAGTACAGGTTCAAAAGGCTTTGGGAATAAAAACTGTTGGCGCTATAGATGTTAGGAATCAATGCTCCGGCTTTATATACGGCCTTTCTGTAGCAGACCAGTTTATAAAAACAGGTATGTACAAAAATATATTGGTTATTGGTTCAGAGTTACATTCTAAAGGCTTGGATAAAACCACAAGAGGTCGCGGAGTTTCTGTGATTTTTGGAGACGGCGCTGGAGCGGCTGTTTTAAGTAGGAGTGAGGATTCGTCGAAAGGAATTTTGTCTACACATTTGCATTCCGAAGGAGAACACGCCGAAGAATTAGCTTTACTTGCTCCTGGAATGGGTACACGTTGGGTAGATGATATTTTGAAGGATAATGACCCAAATGATGAAAGTTATTATCCATATATGAACGGTCAATATGTATTTAAAAATGCAGTAGTTCGATTTAGTGAGGTTATTATGGAAGGCCTTGGTGCTAATAATCTGACTGCACAGGATATTGATATGTTAATTCCGCATCAGGCCAATTTAAGAATAGCTCAGTTTATTCAAAATAAATTTAAACTGGACAATAGTCAGGTGTTTAATAATATTATGAAATATGGAAACACGACTGCGGCATCTATTCCAATTGCACTAACAGAAGCGTGGGAGCAGGGGAAAATAAAAGAAGGAGATACAGTTGTTTTAGCTGCCTTTGGTAGTGGATTTACCTGGGGTAGTGCTATAATTAAATGGTAAAACTTAAATGAAACAAAAAAGCCAAAACAGATGTTTTGGCTTTTTTTATATGCTAATAATCAATCCTTAAACTAACATTGGATTGCGAGTACACAATTTTGGTAAGAAGACTAATTCAAATAAAAAAATAATATATCGCTTAATGTTATACTTAAAGTTAACGAAAATTTGTCTTTTTCTATTGCTTTGATTTACAGTATTTAACGAATTTTAACACTTTTAGTCGAAAAAATAGAAACCCGGGATGTAAAATACCGGGTTTCCTTGATTAAAACTCTCATTTTTAACACTAACCATCATTATTTAAAATGGAGTTTTAAAATTGTTAACTTAACAAAATAGATGGTTTTTAATATTTTGAATATTTTAGTGTTCGTTTGTTTTGATTGATATAATAAGGACTTTCTAAATTCTGTTTTGTTACATAAATTTGACTGTCTTAACATTTTTAAGCTATGAAAAAATCAACCTTGGTCTTGGGTGCTTCTTTAAATCCCGCACGATATTCTAATATGGCAATTCGTAAATTAGTTCAGTCAGGACAACCTACTTATGCTATTGGTTTGAGAAAAGGAGAAGTTGAAGGCGTAAGTATAGAAACAAATTTAAGGCTATTTGCAGATGTGCATACAGTAACGTTGTATCTAAATCCTAAACGGCAGGAGGCCTTTTATAATTACATAATACATTTAAAACCAAAACGTGTCATCTTTAATCCAGGTACCGAAAATCCGGAATTTTATGAGGTGTTAGCAAAACATCATATTCAATATGAAGTAGCTTGTACTTTAGTGTTGCTTTCTACGAATCAGTATTAAACCTAAAAAGGTTAATGCCCCGTTTAAAATTAAAATAAAGAATCCAAATTCAAATCCAAACCATTTTAAACTGTTCAGGCTAATAATATAGGAGAGGATTGGAGATAATACCGCAATAAATGGAACCATTTTGTCTTTTATAGCCCATTTGGTAAATAACCCAAAACTGTAAAGTCCTAAAAGCGGACCGTAAGTGTAACCCGCAAAAACAAATAGTTTGGCAATTACGCTTTCATCCTTTATAATATATTTAAAAACAATTATTACCAGAATTAAGAGTAAGGAAATAAGGACGTGAATGCGTTTTCTGATTTTTACCTGCGTAGGTTTATCGTGTTTTTTTTCTATGTCTAAAATATCGATGCTAAAAGATGTGGTTAAAGATGTTAAAGCACTATCTGCACTACTGTAAGCTGCTGCAATTAATCCCAGTAAAAAGAAAATAAAGACCCCAATACCTAGGTGTTCTTTGGCTAATACCGGGAATAAATCGTCTTTATGGGCATCTATTCCATTTTGTTTGGCGTAAACAGTTAATAATAGTCCAAGACTTAAAAAAACGAAATTTGTAATGGTTAAAACTATGGTAAACCAAAACATGTTTTTTTGTGCATCTTTTAGGGTTTTACAGGTCAGGTTTTTTTGCATCATATCCTGATCTAAACCGGTCATGACTATGGCTATAAAAGCACCGGAAATAAATTGTTTCCAGAAGTAATCGGCTGTTTTAAAATCGTCGAAAAAGAACATTCTGGATAAATCACTATCTAAAACAAAATTTAATGCCGTTTTGCCATTAAGATTTATATCCTGACTAACTGAATAAATGGCTACACCAACAGCTGTAAGCATAAAAAGTGTTTGAAGCGTGTCGGTCCATACTATGGTTTTTATACCAGATTTAAACGTGTAAAGCCAGATGAGTAATACTGTTATGGTCACTGTTTGCCAGAATTGAATACCTAAATCATCAAACAGAATAATTTGAAGTACATTGGCAACTAAAAACAATCTGAAACTAGCTCCTACGATTCTGGAAATCAAAAAGAAAGAAGCGCCTGTTTTATAAGCGTAATTACCAAACCGTTCTTCTAAATAAGTATAAATTGAAGTTAAATTTAAACGGTAATAAAGCGGTAGTAATATGGTGCCAATAACTAGGTAGCCTATAATATATCCAAAAACCACCTGCATGTAACTAAATTGAGAAGCTTCAATCCAGCCAGGAACGGAAATAAAAGTAACTCCCGAAAGCGAGGCTCCAATCATTCCAAAAGCTACAACGTACCATGGCGATTGTTTGTTCCCTTGGAAAAATGCACTGTTGTCGCTTTTTTTTCCGGTGAAATAAGAAATTAAAATTAAAAGCCCAAAATAGGCGGCGATAAGTAAAATAATTTGTGACGCGCTCATAAGTTAGTTTTCGCAGTCCAAAATACAAATTAGAATGGGATATGAACAATTCTTAAAACTAAAATTGTAAATTTGAAGCCTATGGAATTTTCTTCAAAATTACTTGAAAAGGCGGTAAAAGAAATGTCGCAATTACCAGGAGTTGGTAAGCGAACTGCCTTGCGTTTAGTGCTTCATTTGTTAAGACAGCCAGAATCTCAAACCATTCAATTGGCGCAGGCATTACTTAATATGAGAACGGAAATTAAATTCTGTAAATCGTGTAATAATATTAGCGATAACGAATTATGCGAAATCTGTTCCAATCCAAGACGTCAGGACGACATTATTTGCGTGGTAGAAGATATTCGCGATGTTATGGCTATTGAAAATACAAGTTCTTTTAAGGGGTTGTATCATGTTCTTGGAGGAAAAATTTCGCCAATGGATGGTATCGGTCCTCACGATTTAAACATATTACCTTTAATAAATAAAGTAAAAGAGGGACGCGTTAAAGAGTTAATTTTTGCGTTGAGCTCTACAATGGAAGGCGATACTACAAACTTTTACATTTACAAACAAATACAGGATTTTGATGTGGTGACTTCCACTATAGCCAGAGGTATATCGGTTGGTGATGAGTTAGAGTATGCGGATGAGGTTACTTTAGGCCGCAGTATTTTAAATCGTATTCCTTTTGTAAGTTCCTTAAAATCTTAATTCGGTTTGAAACTTTCTATAGTCATTTTAAACTATAATGTGCGTTACTTTTTGGAATTGTGTCTGCGAAGTGTCGTTGCTGCGCTTAAGGATATTGATTCAGAAATTATAGTTGTAGATAATTGTTCCACCGATGATAGTTGTGCAATGGTTAAACAATTGTTTCCAGAGGTTCTGCTAATTGCAAACAAAGAAAATTCAGGGTTTTCAAAAGGAAATAATATTGGTGTAGCACAGGCGCAAGGGGAATATGTTTGTCTTTTAAATCCGGATACGGTAGTCGCAGAAGATACTTTTACTAAAATTTTGAAATTTGCCGATGAGCAATCGTATTTAGGAGCTATAGGTTGCCAGTTAATAGATGGGGCTGGAAGATTTTTACCTGAGAGTAAACGTAATGTGCCAACACCTAAAGTTGCTATTAATAAGATTTTTGGTAATCCATCACTGTATTATGCTAATCACATAAGAGAAGAAGACATTTCTAAAGTGGATGTTCTTGTAGGGGCATTTATGCTTATGCCTAAAGCTGTATATCTGGCCGTGGGTGGACTGGATGAAGATTATTTTATGTATGGTGAAGATGTAGATTTATCCTATAAAATTTTAAAGGCGGGGTTTAATAATTTTTATTTTGGAGACACTACAGTAATTCATTATAAAGGAGAAAGTACCTTAAGAAATCGAGTATATGCAAAGCGTTTTAACGGCGCTATGCGTATTTTTTATAAAAAGCATTTTAAGCTTAATAGGTTGCAGGATGTATGTGTTAACCTGGCAATAAAAAGTTTAATCCTGTTAAATCTTCAGCCTAAAATAACTCCCGTAAAAGTCGACTCAGTTGTTATTGTTTCCAATAGAAGTATGGAAAAGTTGTTGTTGAAGATGGAAAAACCGGTTCAAGTCGTTAATACGGTTTTAAATATTAATGAATTTCAACAATATATTCTGGATTGTAATGTGTTGACTTTTAAAGAAATTGTCGAATTTCTTAAAAAAAACGGATTTAAAAAGTCCTTAACCTTTAGAATTATTCCTTATAATGCTAACTTTGCTTTAGGAAGCGATAATGCAGTTTCTAGAGGAGAAATTATAAAATTTTAAGACTTCAATTTAAAAAATACAGTTTTGTATTCTGAATATTTCATTGAATATAATTTGCTAAAATGTGGTTTTT
Organism: Formosa sp. S-31; assembly: GCF_051172795.1. Taxonomy (NCBI): domain Bacteria; kingdom Pseudomonadati; phylum Bacteroidota; class Flavobacteriia; order Flavobacteriales; family Flavobacteriaceae; genus Formosa; species Formosa sp. S-31. The sequence goes on along the minus strand of NZ_JAENDK010000007.1, from coordinate 183,838 downwards.
TTTATTAATTTCGCAAGCAATAATTAATTAACATCTTTTTATTAAGAATATGGCAAAAGTAGAGCTGAAATTACCAAAAATGGGAGAAAGTGTTGCAGAAGCGACAATAACATCATGGTTAAAAGAGGTCGGAGATACTATTGAAGCGGATGAAGCGGTATTGGAAATTGCTACCGATAAGGTAGATAGTGAAGTGCCAAGTGATGTTGAAGGTGTATTAATCGAAAAATTGTTCAGTGCAGATGATGTTGTACAGGTAGGACAAACTATAGCAATAATAGAAACAGAAGGTGAAGCTAGTGAGACTACAGCGGAAACCTCAAATGAAGAGGCTCAGCCGGAAGAAGATGCTAAAGTAGAAGAAGTTGAAAATACCGTTAGCCAGGCAAAAGAAACTGTTAGTTCGGCTATTGTTTCTAATGAAGACCGTTTTTATTCTCCTTTAGTCAAAAATATAGCAAAAGAAGAAGGTGTAGGACAGGAAGAGTTAGATGCTATTTTAGGGACAGGTAAAGACGGGAGAGTTACTAAAAATGATATTCTGAATTATTTAAGTAGCAGAAGTTCGAAACCAACTGCTTCTGTTCAAGGGCAGCAATCAGAAGTAAAAGAAGTTGCTAAATCCACTCCGGTTAAATCAGAAGTAGCTCCGGTGGTAGCTTCAGGCGAGGATGAAATTATAGAAATGAGTAGAATGGGTAAATTAATTGCTCATCATATGGTTGAATCAGTTCAAACATCAGCTCATGTTCAAAGTTTTATTGAAGCAGATGTTACAAATATCTGGAACTGGCGCAAAAAGGTTAAAGATGCGTTTTATAAACGTGAAGGCGAGAATTTAACTTTTACTCCAATTTTTATGGAGGCTATTGCTAAGGCTTTAAGAGATTTTCCTTTAATGAATATTTCTTTGCAAGGGGATACCATTATTAAAAAGAAGAATATTAATCTGGGGATGGCAGCGGCTTTACCTGATGGTAATTTAATTGTACCGGTTATAAAAAATGCTGATCAGTTAAATTTAGTTGGAATGACTAAAAAAGTAAATGATCTGGCAAACAGAGCAAGACAAAATAAATTAAAACCAGACGATATTCAGGGAGGAACTTACACTGTAACTAATGTAGGGACTTTTGGTAGTATTATGGGGACACCTATTATTAATCAGCCTCAGGTTGGAATACTTGCTTTAGGTGCTATTCGTAAGGTGCCAGCAGTAGTAGAAACACCAGAAGGCGATTTTATTGGAATACGTTATAGAATGTTCCTGTCTCATTCTTACGATCATCGTGTAGTGAATGGTGCTTTAGGCGGACAGTTTGTGAAAGCTGTTAAAGACTATCTTGAGGCCTGGGATAGTAATCGAGAAATCTAAGTACAAATTGTTAATATAATGTGAACCCAACTGATTTCAGTTGGGTTTTATATTTTAGCCCAATTACATTTAGTAAATTAGCATCCTTAAAAAATAATAATTTGATGAGCCTTAATCTAAAAAAGCCCATTTGTTTTTTCGACCTGGAAACAACAGGGGTTAATATTTCCAAAGACAGAATTGTAGAAATTGCTATTTTAAAAGTGTATCCAGATGGAAAGGAAGAGTCTAAAACCTGGTTGGTAAATCCGGAAATGCCCATTCCTAAGGAAGTTTCAGAGATTCATGGTATTTCAGATGCCGATGTGGCCGATGCTCCTACATTTAAAACCCTGGCAAAAGAAATTTACAATATGATTAAGGATTCAGATCTGGGAGGGTTTAATTCTAATCGTTTTGATATTCCGCTTTTAGCTGAAGAAATGTTAAGAGCCGAAATCGATTTTGACATGAAAAATACCTTAACAGTAGATGTTCAGACTATTTTTCATAAAATGGAACAACGTACCTTAAGCGCTGCGTATAAATTTTATTGTGATAAGAATCTGGAAAATGCTCATAGTGCAGCAGCCGATACTTTGGCAACTTATGAAGTTTTAAAAGCGCAGGTAGAGAAATACGAGGAGCTGGAAAACAGTACTAAGTTCCTGTCAGAATTCAGTACTAGAAAGCAGTTTGCCGATTTTGCAGGTTTTATAGTGTTTAATAAGGAAGGAGAGGAGTGCTTTTCTTTCGGAAAACATAAAAACAAAAAAGTAGTAGATGTGTTAAATGACGAGCCGGGATACTTTGGGTGGTTGTTAAATGCAGATTTTCCGCTTTATACCAAAAAAGTGCTTACAGCAATTAAATTAAGAAGTTTTAATAATAAGTTGAATTAATTTAAGTTATTTACAATGAAACTTATTTGTATAGGTAGGAATTATACCGAGCATATTGCTGAACTGGAAAATGAAAAACCGGAAGATCCGGTTGTATTCTTAAAGCCGGACACCGCAATTTTACTAAAAAAGCAACCGTTCTTTATTCCTGATTTTTCCGAAGATGTGCATTATGAAGTGGAGGTTTTAGTTAAGATTAATAAAGTAGGAAAATACATAGATAAAAAATTTGCTCATAAATATTATGATGAAATTGGCTTGGGAATTGATTTTACGGCAAGAGATTTGCAAGCAAAATTAAAAGCAAAAGGATTGCCCTGGGAAAAGGCTAAATCTTTCGATGGAGCGGCTGTTATAGGTAAATGGTTGTCGAAAGAACAGTTTTCAGATTTAAATAACATTAATTTTTCATTAAAAAAGAACGAAAATACTGTCCAAAACGGAAATACAAGTCACATGCTCTGGAAAATCGATGAGTTGATAGAATGTGTTTCGAAATATTTCACTTTAAAGATAGGAGATATTATCTTTACAGGTACGCCTGCTGGAGTAGGTCCCGTAGCTCCAAATGATATACTTCAAGGATTTATAGAAGATAAACAGATGTTTTCAATAACTGTAAAATAATTATGGAACGACATTACAAGTTGTATAGAGTGAGAGAACTGGCTGATAATGATGAGGATTTTGTTAAAGCGTTAGCCATGACTTTTATTGAAGAAGTGCCCGAAGACCTGAATCTTTTAATTGATGCTGTAAAGACTAAGGACTACAATAATTCCTATCAAATAGCCCATAAATTGAAACCAACTGTCGATTTGTTTGAACTCGGCGTATTAGATGATGTTATCGAAATTCAGGACTGGGGTAAGTTTGAAAAAACAGATTTAGATATAACTACTAGTTTTGAAAAGGTGGTTACAGCTATTGAAAAAGCGGTTTCTGAGATTAAATCGGACTTTGATTTAGAATAATGCAGGCAGAAATTATTACTATTGGCGATGAAATTCTTATCGGCCAAATTATCGATACAAATTCGGCTTACATAGCCAAGGCTTTAAACAGAATAGGTGTTTCGGTATTTCAGATTACTTCTGTTCAGGATGATAAAGAGCATATTTTGCAGACTTTAAAAGCAGCTGAGAATCATGCTGACATTATTATTATAACAGGAGGTTTAGGACCAACAAAAGACGATATTACTAAGCATACCATTGCAGAGTATTTTAACGATACATTACAGGAAGATACTAGAGTTTTAGAGCATGTAGAAGGTATCTTTGCAAGATATTCGTCCAATCCTATTTCGCAATTAAACAGAAATCAGGCTTTAGTACCCTCTAAAGCTAAAGTGTTACATAATGAGTATGGAACAGCTCCTGGGATGTGGATAGAAAATAATGGTAAAGTTTTTGTGTCTTTGCCAGGTGTGCCATTCGAAATGAAAGCGCTTATTGATGATACGGTAATTCCTGAGCTTCGACAGAAATTCAAATGTCCGTTTATTGTACATAAAACTTACGTTACATACGGTCTGGGAGAAAGTGCATTGGCCGAACGCCTGGAAGTCTGGGAGGAGGCTTTACCCGGACCTATAAAACTGGCATATTTGCCAAATTTAGGGAAAGTAAGGCTGAGGTTGTCTGCAAAGGGAATGGATAAAGAAGCTATCCTGAAGGAAATGGATAGACAAGAGCAGCTTTTAATGCCACAAATACAAGACATTTTTGTTGGTGTTGAAGGTGAAGAGAATTCTCTGGAAGAGCAAATCGGAAAATTATTAGCTAAAGACGGTAAAACTTTAGCCACAGCAGAAAGTTGTACCGGAGGAAAAATTGCCGAGCAGTTTACAGCTCATGCTGGCGCATCTCAGTTTTTTAAAGGTAGTGTGGTGAGTTATGCAACTCAGGCTAAAATTGAGGTTTTGAAAATTCCGCAGGCCCTTATTGAAACGCACGGAGTGGTAAGTGCCTCTGTTGCCGAGGCAATGGCTAATCAAGCACTGCAGTTGTTTAAAACAGATTACGCTATTGCTACAACCGGAAATGCAGGGCCTACAGCTGGAGATGATAAAGAAGAATTAGGAACCGTATTCATTGCAATAGCCTCTAAAAAAGGTGTGTATTCTGAAAAATTTAATTTGGGAAATCATCGTATAAAAGTGATAAATAAGGCGGTAAATAAAGCCTTAGAATTACTTCAGAAAGAAATTTTTAAAAATAGATAACATTTAAATTGTTATAAAGCAAAGAATTTGTATATTTGCACCTCGTTTTGAAATAACAACATTTAAAGTTTAGAAAGAATGTCAAGAGTTTGTGAACTTACAGGTAAGAAGGCAATGGTAGGAAACAACGTGTCTCACGCTATGAACAAAACTAAGCGCAAGTTTGATGCGAATTTAGTTAAAAAGCGTTTTTACATTCCAGAAGAAGATAAGTGGGTAACTTTAAAAGTATCTACTTCAGCATTAAAAACTATTAACAAAATAGGGATTTCTGCTGCTATAAAAGAAGCTAAATCTAAAGGGTTTTTAAAATAAGCCACTTTTAAAATTATAGAATAATGGCAAAGAAAGGTAACAGAGTTCAAGTAATATTAGAGTGTACAGAGCACAAAGAATCTGGAATGGCGGGAACTTCTAGATATATTACTACAAAGAATAAGAAGAATACTCCGGATAGAATGGAAATTAAAAAATTCAATCCTATCTTAAAGAGAATGACTATTCATAAAGAAATAAAATAATTGAGTCATGGCAAAGAAAGCAGTAGCATCATTACAAACAGGGTCTAAAAGATTAACAAAAGCTATTAAAATGGTTAAGTCTGATAAGACTGGAGCTTATACTTTTGTTGAAGCAATCATGACACCTGAGCAAGTAAACGACTTCTTGAATAAAAAATAATTATATTTTTTATCAATACTTAAGATATTTAAGCTGCTTTCAATTTTGAAAGCGGCTTTTGTTTTATATTTACATTTAAAATAGAAGCCTTTTGTCGTTTTGTTTAACGATAAATTTGGGCGAAACTCTTTAAATGATTTGTTTTATATAGATAGGAGATTATCTGTGTAAAACAAAAAACTAAATAATAATCGATGAGCTTTTTTAAAAAAATATTTTCTTCAGAAAAAAAGGAAACATTAGATAAAGGTCTTGAAAAATCTAAAGCCACTTTTTTCGATAAGCTAAGTAAGGCAGTTGCCGGAAAATCTAAAGTAGATGATGATGTTTTAGATAACTTAGAAGAAATTTTAGTGTCCAGCGATGTTGGTGTAAATACAACATTAAAGGTCATAGAACGTATTGAAGAACGTGTAGCTCGCGATAAATATTTAGGAACAGAAGAATTAAATCTGATTCTTCGTGAAGAAATAGCCGGCTTATTATCTGAAACGAATTCTGGCGAAGAAACAGAATATACTATTCCAAAGTTGGCTCCACAAGCCAATGGTGCTAAGACGCCTTATGTGTTAATGGTTGTTGGTGTTAATGGTGTTGGTAAAACGACCACAATAGGAAAGCTGGCATATCAGTTTAAAAAGCAAGGTTTAAAAGTTGTGCTTGGTGCTGCCGATACATTTAGGGCAGCCGCTATAGACCAGCTACAGGTTTGGGCTGACCGAGTGGAAGTTCCTATTGTAAAACAAGCTATGGGGAGTGATCCTGCATCGGTAGCTTTTGATGCACTTCAATCTGGTGTGTCTCAGGATGCAGATGTAATTATTATAGATACAGCCGGACGTTTGCATAATAAAATCAATTTAATGAACGAGTTAACCAAGGTTAAACGCGTTATGCAAAAAGTAATTGGAGATGCGCCGCACGATGTTCTGTTAGTACTCGATGGTTCTACGGGGCAGAATGCTTTTGAGCAGGCCAAACAATTTACCGCAGCTACCGAAGTAACTTCATTAGCGGTAACCAAATTAGACGGTACAGCTAAAGGTGGAGTTGTTATTGGTATCAGCGATCAGTTTAAAATACCGGTAAAATATATTGGTGTAGGAGAAGGGATTAACGACCTCCAGGTGTTTAATAAATACGAATTTGTAGATTCTTTCTTTAAATAAACAGAAACGATATAATTTAAATAGATGCCTTGAAGACTAAATGTTTTCAAGGCATTTTTTATTTTCTTAAAGTCATATTGCATTCTTAAATCATTCCGTATCTTTGCACTCTGAATTTTTGATATGAGAACAAAATCACGTAAAAAGAATAAAATCAACGTTGTAACTCTGGGTTGTAGTAAAAATGTTTACGATAGCGAAGTGTTAATGGGGCAACTTAAAGCCAGTGGTAAAGACGTTGTGCATGAAGAAGAGGGGAATATTGTAGTGATTAATACCTGTGGATTCATAAATAACGCCAAGGAAGAAAGCGTGAATACCATTTTGGAATTCATGCAGAAAAAAGAAGAAGGCGAAGTTGATAAAGTATTTGTGACTGGTTGTTTGTCTGAACGCTATAAGCCGGATTTAGAAAAAGAAATTCCGAATGTAGATCAGTATTTTGGAACTACAGAATTGCCTGGTTTACTTAAAGCTTTAGGAGCTGATTACAGACATGAATTAATAGGGGAGCGTTTAACTACCACTCCTAAAAACTATGCATATTTAAAAATTGCAGAAGGTTGCGATCGTCCATGTAGTTTCTGTGCTATTCCTTTAATGCGTGGTAAGCATAAATCGACTCCAATCGAAGAATTGGTGGTTGAAGCTGAAAAACTGGCGTCTAATGGAGTTAAGGAATTAATTCTTATAGCTCAGGATTTAACGTATTATGGATTAGATTTATATAAAAAGCGCAATCTGGCTGAGTTATTGGAAGCCTTAGTTAAGGTGGAAGGTATTGAATGGATTCGTTTACATTATGCATTCCCAACAGGGTTTCCAATGGATGTTCTGGAAGTAATGAATCGTGAGTCTAAAGTATGTAATTATTTAGATATTCCATTACAGCATATTTCCGATCGTATTTTAAAAAGTATGCGTCGTGGTACTACTCAGGAAAAAACCACAAAGTTGCTTCAGGAATTCAGAAAAGCAGTGCCGGGAATGACTATTCGTACTACACTTATTGTGGGATATCCAGGAGAAACAGAAGAAGATTATCAGACTTTAAAGCAATGGGTGCAGGATATGCGTTTTGAGCGTTTAGGATGTTTTACTTACTCGCACGAGGAAAATACGCATGCGTATACTTTAGAAGATGATGTGCCGGAGGAAGTGAAACAGGAGCGTGCTAATGAAATTATGGAAATCCAATCGCAGATTTCTTGGGAATTAAATCAGGAAAAAATTGGTCAGGAATTTAAGGTGGTTATCGACCGAAAGGAAGGTAATTATTTTGTTGGACGTACTGAATTTGATTCTCCAGATGTCGATAATGAAGTACTTATTGATGCTTCTACCGCTTATTTGAAAACCGGAGAGTTTGCAACTGTTAAAATAACCGATGCAGCCGATTTCGATTTGTATGCAGAAGTAGTTAGTTAATCTAAAAATTAGAATATAAAAAAAGCAGAATTTTAGATTCTGCTTTTTTTGTTATAAAGAAGGTGAATTATTGTTTACAAGAAATAATGCGTTTGCAAAAAACAGTTTCCCGTTCTCCCAGAAACTTCGAAACAAAACATTGTCTACCATATATATAATACTCCCTTTTTCAATACGTTCTTCTCCAAAAACTAAAGAATTTTTTAAAGGTTTTAGAGTATCCGTTCCGCTAAATCCGGAAATATTTTTGGGAGATTCTCCAATATAGGAAACATTATATCCGTCTTCGAGTAAATCGTAAGAATCTTTGCCAAGTTTTAAGGTGTAATAGTCTTTTTTGTAACCGAAGGCAAGTGGGTGTGTATTGTCTGTTGCCGTTTCAAAAATGGCTCCTGTAATCATTTTTTTCAGGCTTTCCCGTTCTCTGTCGGCATAAGGAATCAGTTTTTTTGCCACAGTGGTTGAGTCTTTTGTTTTCTTAGTTTTAAGTCCAAATCCTTTTTGGTTTGCGAAACTCTTAAGAGCACCGTCTATCGCGATAATTTTTCCTCCTTTTTTAATCCAGTTGTGTAAAGTATTTAAAGCCGTACTGTCCAAAGAAGTTTTATAATTTCCATCCGGCACTATTAGGGTATTGTATTTATTAAGCTCGTAATGTTTTAAATTTTTAGTTTGTAAGGAAGTTATGGGATAATGTAACTGTTGTTCGAAAAAGTGCCAGATTTCACCATAACTTAATGAAGAGGTGGGTGTGCCTGCTAGCACTGCAATTTTTGGGCTGTGTATAAACTTTACATCCGGAGAACCAAAATCGGGTCCAGATTTAGAGAACCCACTGTTTATAGGACTCGGATTCTTATTGAATTTTTTAGCAGAAGCGATTATTATATCATCAAAATCTGAAACGCTTTTATTATCTCCCCTAAGAATAATTAATGAACCTCTCTCGTACATATGCTCGGTGGCATTAATTTCAATGGGTTTTTCTGTAAACCTAACCTTAATATTCTGGGCTAACAAATCAGCTAAAAACTGGGCATCGGAAATATGATTCCATTTAGCCATATAAGCTGGAGCCGAATTGTCTGCTTTTGGTAGATCTAAACTCTTAGGCGAAGCAGGTTTTTCAGCTATTAGTTTTGTACTGGCTGTAGCATCCAGGCCATAAGCAAAAGGAATACTCCAGGCAGTAATATCATATGTAAGAGAATCTTTCAGTTTAACATTTGGCTCAAATAAGACTTGAACCATTTTTCCTTTAGGCTGGTTGGTGCTCACAATTAAATCGGAATCAGAAATGGTTTTCGTGTATTTGTCTCCTTTAGTATAATTGTAACCATTTACTTTTGAGGAATTACTTTGGTAAAATGAAATGTCGTGTTGTTTTAATAGCGATTTTAAGCTTTCAATTTTATCTCGATCTCCACTAAGTACAAAACTTTTATATTTTAGGTCTGTTGGGTTAAAGAAATTTTGGAATTCCGAGTTTATTTGAGTGGCATTTTTTGAGGCCATTTCTACGGTAGATAATCCGGTTGTAGTATGATGTGCAATTCGGTCTTTTAAGGTTAATACAGAGCCTTCATCAGTCATAATTCCTAAGCCTCCACGTCCATGACCGGCCTGTTCGTAAGTCATTCCTATGGCTCCCATAAATGTAGGATAAGTGTCTCCATAACTCGGGTATAGTAAATCAAAACGCTCTTTTGTAAAATAAAGCCATCCGTTGGTGTCAAAATATTGGGCATTATTCTTCCCGATAGCTGTCTGGAATTCTTTTTGCCAGTCACTTATAAGTTCATGTGAAGGTTCTGCTGCAGGGGCAAAATAATACGGATCATTTATGCCTTGTTCATGAAAATCTACATGAATATGCGGCAGCCATTTGTTATAAACTTTTAAACGAGATTGACTTTCAATTTGGGAGGCCCAGGCCCAGTCTCTGTTTAAATCAAACAGGTAATGGTTTGGTCTTCCTCCGGGCCAGTCTTCGGCATGTTCTCTGGCTTGCTGGTCTATATTATATGGCATGCTTGCCGTTTGGTTAAACCAGTTCACGTAGCGGTCGCGACCATCAGGATTCATGCAGGGGTCTATTATTACCACAGTATTTTTTAACCATTCCTGTTTTTCGGTAAGTAAGTTGTAAAGCGTGTTCATCGCAGCTTCAGAACTGGATGCTTCATTGCCGTGTACATTGTAACTCAACCAGACTATAGTTATATCTTTAGTGTTTGAATTGCCTTCTAGAATCCCTGTGTTTTTTAGGTTGTTTTCTCTAATACGTTCAAGATTTTTTATGTTGTCTGCAGAAGATATAAAAGCTAAGTACAAAGGGCGGCGCTCGTAAGTAGTTCCATATTGTTCCAGTTTTATATTGTCTGGCATTTCTAAGTTGGCATGTTTAAAGTAATCTACAACCTGATGGTGTTTGGAAAATTGGGTGCCTAATTCGTAACCTAAATAGTCTTTAGGAGACTTTAATTCTTGTGCGAATGAGGCAATTGAGCAGCAAAAAAGGCTCATTATAAAAACAAATAATTTGTGCATAGTGTTAGTTTAGGTCATAAAAATAAAGATATAAATTGAATATGAATTAACTAAAATTTAGGACTTAAAACTGTTTAGTGCTGTATATTTACATCAGAATTGAAAAGTAACTATGCCGACAGACTGTATTCCGTTTAAAGACACTCATTATTTTTCACAACTTATCTGTGATTATTTAGAAGAAAAACAAGCGTTAAAACCCTTTTATAACAGGTTTCCATCTTTAGAAGCCTTTAAAACTCAGATTGAAGAAAAGCAGGAGCAGTGGAGTAAAACTTCTGAGAAAAGAGCTATTCTGGCCGATGTTTTGAAAGCGCAATATCAGGGTTTTGAAATGTCTGAAACCACCCGGTATAATATTGAAGCTTTGCAAGAGGCAAATACCTTTACAATAACAACAGGGCATCAGTTAAATTTGTTTACCGGCCCACTTTATTTTTTATATAAAATAATTTCCACAATAAATCTCGCGAAAACATTAAAGGATACATACCCCGAATATCATTTTGTTCCGGTGTACTGGATGGCAACCGAGGATCATGATTTTGATGAAATCAATTATTTTAATTTTAAGGGAAAGAAGATTCAGTGGCACAAAAATGCTGATGGGGCTGTTGGTGAATTGAATACCGAAGGGCTGGATGCAGTGTTCGAGTTGTTTTCAAAAGAATTGGGTCCAGGTAAATCTGCTGAAACCTTAAGACAACTGTTTACGAATGCTTACTTAAAGCATGAGAATTTAGCCGATGCCACAAAGTTTTTAGCTAATGCCTTGTTTTCAAAATACGGTTTAGTTATTGTAGATGCGAATAACAGGGATTTAAAACGAATGTTTATTCCGTATATCAAGCAGGAGATACTTACCCAAATTTCTTCTCAGGAAGTTTCAAAAACTAACGCGCAACTTTCAGAAATTCCAGATGCCGACTATAATATTCAGGTTAATCCTCGAGAGATTAATTTGTTCTATCTGATTAAAAATAAGCGGGAACGTATTGTTCTGGATGGTGAAGTTTACAAAGTGGTTAATTCAGATTTAAGCTTTACTAAAGATGCCGTTTTAAAAGAAATAGAAAATTTTCCGGAGCGTTTTTCTCCAAATGTTATTATGCGGCCTTTATATCAGGAAGTCATTTTGCCTAATTTGTGTTACATAGGCGGAGGGGGAGAATTAGCCTACTGGTTACAGCTAAAGGGGTATTTTAATACAGTTGATGTTACTTTTCCAATACTGCTCTTAAGAAATTCAGTTTTAATAAAAACGGAGCAACAAACACATAAATTAGACCGATTAGAGATTTCTAATCGCGATTTGTTTTTAAAACGGGATGCTTTTATTAACAAAAAGGTGCGTAAAATTTCTAATATAGATATCGACTTTTCTAAACAGAAGGAACATTTAAGAGCGCAGTTTGAAGCAATGTATGCCTTGGCTGAAGAAACAGACCCTAGTTTTAAAGGGGCTGTTGGGGCGCAGGAGCGCAAGCAAATCAAAGGTTTAGAGCATTTAGAGAAAAGACTATTAAAGGCACAGAAGAAGAAGTTGGCAGATCAGGTGTCGCGTATGACCGATTTGCAAAATCAATTATTTCCAAACCAGAGTTTACAGGAACGCGCTGTTAATTTTTCTGAATTATATCTTGAGTTTGGAGACCAATTAATTGAACAGTTAGTGTTAAATTTGCAGCCTCTAAAACAAGAATTTTTAATACTAAATCTGTAACATAAATGCATAAAGTAGATTTTGACTTGGTAGAAATGACAATGGATGTCATGAAATATGCCATAGAACGAATTTCTTCATCAGAACGCAAAATAGGTAAGCCTAAAAAGGCCGAAGAATTAAAGGCTTTGGTAGGCGAAACGATTACGCCTAAAGGAATAGGAGGGGAAAATGCTTTTAACCTTTGGAAAAAGCATTTAATGAAAGCGAATGTTCCTGTAGATCACCCTAGAAATCTTGCTTTTGTACCCGCTTCGCCAACACGTGCAGCGGTAATGTTCGATTTGGTAACTTCGGCTTCCAGTATTCACGGTGCATATTGGATGGAAGGTGCCGGTGGAATATTTTGTGAAAATGAAGCCATGAAATGGATCGTATCCCTTACGGGGCTTCCTGAAGGAGCATTTGGTGTGTTTACCAGTGGAGGAACAGCCGCAAATTTATCGGCTATAGTAACTGCAAGAGAATACTGGAGAAGTTTAAAAGAAGAACATAAAAATGAACGCGGTTTAATTATAACTTCTATAGGTGCGCACTCTTCAATTAAAGCCATGGCTAAAGTGGCAGACTTAGATGTGTTATTAGTTGATACGGAAGATCGTCTGGAAGCAGAAGCTTTACAGGAAACTATAGATGATCTTACATCTACACAACGCGAGCGTTTATTTGCTGTTGTGGCGACTGGAGGTACCACTAATGCCGGAATTATAGATGATTTAGATGGTATTGGCGATATTTGTGAAGCCGAGAATTTATGGCTGCACGTCGATGCTGCTTATGGAGGCGGGGCCTTAGCGGCCGACTCAGTAAGACACTTATTTAAAGGGATAGAAAAAGCAGATAGTATAACTATCGATCCGCATAAATGGATGTTCTCACCATACGATTGTGGTGCTGTATTATATAAACAACCGGAGTTGGCCAAAAATGCGCATTCACAACAGGGTTCGTATTTAGATATTTTTAAGGATGAAGGCGCTCATGGTTTTAATCCAACAGACTATCAAATACAGTTAACACGTAGAGTTCGTGGATTACCGCTTTGGTTTTCGTTAGCGATGCATGGTACAGACCGCTACAAACAAGCAGTTGAGCGTGGATTGGAACTTGCGCAGATTGCAGGAAAGTTAATTACCGAACACCCTAATGTTGAATTGGTAAGAGATCCAAGTTTATCTTGTGTGTTATTCAGACGTATTGGTTGGACACCGGAAGATTATACCCACTGGACTTACGAAAATCATAAAAAAGGTTTCGCTTTAGTGACGCCTACAAAATGGAAAACAGGAGATACTTTCGAAACTGTTTCCCGTTTTTGTTTTATCAATCCGGATACTACAGAAGAAGATATTGCACTTATTTTAAAAACTATGGAATAAAGTTTGTTTCAGACTTTACAAATAAAATATAAATATTAATTTTGCGCATGCAACACGATAAGGTATTAATTTTAGACTTCGGATCGCAATACACTCAGCTTATTGCACGTCGAGTACGAGAACTCAACATTTATTCCGAGATTCATCCATTCAACAAAATTCCAGAAGATTTAGCATCTTACAAATCGGTTATCCTTTCGGGTAGTCCAAATTCAGTAAGAGGAGAAGACGCTTTACACCCAAACTTAGACGGTATTAGAGGAGTAAAACCCATGTTAGCCGTTTGTTACGGAGCGCAGTATTTAGCACATTTTTCAGGTGGTAATGTAGCGCCTTCAGACACCAGAGAATATGGTCGTGCTAATTTATCATTTATTAAAACTGATGAAGAATTCTTCGCGGGAATTAATGAAGGAAGCCAGGTTTGGATGAGCCATAGTGATACTATTAAAGAATTGCCAGCTAATGGTGTTTTAATAGCTAGTACAAAAGATGTAACCAATGCGGCTTACCGAATTGAAGGGGAAACAACGTATGCGATTCAATTCCACCCAGAGGTGTATCACTCAACAGATGGTAAGCAATTATTAGAAAACTTTTTAGTGAATATTGCTGGTGTAAATCAAGATTGGACGCCAGATTCATTTATTGATGAAACTGTTGAAGCTATTCAGGAGAAAGTTGGAAACGATAAAGTAGTACTTGGGTTATCTGGTGGTGTAGATTCTACTGTAGCTGCAGTACTTTTAAATAAAGCTATTGGTAAGAACCTATACTGTATTTTCGTAAATAACGGTTTATTACGTAAAAATGAATTCCAAAGCGTATTAAATCAGTATGAAGGTATGGGGCTTAATGTAAAAGGAGTAGATGCTTCAGAGCGCTTCCTTGCGGCATTGGCAGGTCTTGAAGATCCTGAATTAAAGCGTAAAGCCATCGGAAAAACATTTATTGAAGTTTTCGATGATGAAGCACATAAATTAACCGATGTAAAATGGTTAGCTCAAGGAACCATTTATCCAGATGTTATCGAGAGTGTTTCTGCTACAGGAGGACCTTCGGCAACTATTAAGAGTCACCACAACGTAGGTGGTTTACCAGATTTTATGAAACTAAAAATTGTAGAGCCATTACGAGCTATCTTTAAAGATGAGGTGAGACGTGTTGGAGCTACTTTAGGTATCGACCCTGAATTATTAGGGCGTCACCCGTTCCCAGGGCCAGGTTTAGGTATCCGTATTTTAGGAGATATCACAGCAGAGAAAGTACGTATTCTTCAGGAAGTTGATGCTATTTTCATCAATGGATTAAAAGAATGGGGACTTTACGATAAAGTTTGGCAAGCAGGAGCGATGTTATTACCGGTAAACAGTGTAGGAGTAATGGGAGATGAGCGTACTTACGAAAAATGTGTGGCGCTTAGAGCTGTAGAAAGTACCGATGGTATGACGGCAGACTGGGTGAATTTACCTTACGAATTCTTACAAAAAACGTCTAACGATATAATAAATAAAGTAAAAGGCGTTAATAGAGTAGTGTACGATATTAGTTCTAAGCCACCCGCCACAATCGAGTGGGAATAAACATATTTTAAATCAATTATTTTTCGAATTAAACCATATTGAATGAAAAAGTTTTTAGTTGTTTTTATAATGCTTATCGCATTTGGAGGGTCAGTTTTAGCTCAAAATTATACCACCCATAAAGTTAAGCAGAATGAAAAAATCGAAGATATAGCCAAAACTTATCTCGTATCTGTTTACGATATATATACGCTAAATCCCGATGCTAAAAATGGAATTAAACCCAATATGGTTTTAATTATTCCTAAAACTAAAGTTCAGGCCGAAATTACAACGGTTAAAGAACGGACAGGGTATAAGCCACATCGCGTTAAACGCAAGGAGACGCTTTACAGCATTGCAAAACAATACAATGTTACTCCAGATGATATAAAAAGAGAGAATACCTTTTTGTATTCCGAACCCTTAAAAAAAGGGACCAAAATCAGAATACCTGTTTATAAAACAAAACAGGTTTTAGAAGAGGTAAATCAACCCTTGGATGTGGCAAAAGATTATGTGGTTTTGCCAAAAGAAGGTAAATGGCGTGTGGCTTATAAATTCGGAATTACGATAGAAGAATTAGATGCTTTAAACCCGGAGTTAGGCGAAGTTTTGAAGGTAGGCGATACGATTAAAGTTCCAAATATTGACCGAACTTCGGAAAAGGCTGTCGAAGAAAATTTCGATTACTACGAAGTGCAACCAAAGGAAGGATTCTATCGTTTAAAAGTTAAGCTGGGCTTAACTCAGAATGAGCTTGAAGCTTTAAATCCTGGATTGGCAGAAAGCGGTTTAAAAGCCGGTATGGTGCTTAAAGTACCTAAAAAAGTTGATAACGATGTTATTGGAATGATTTCTGATGAAACTGTGGTAGCTTCAGATTTGACTAAAAGACAATTTTACCCGATGCAAAAGCATATTGCGGTAATGTTGCCGTTTCGCTTAAAAGGAGTTAGTTTCGATTCCATTTCAGGAACAATGGCTCAAATTCAGAAAGATAGTTATTTGAACTTTTCACTTGATTTTCATTCAGGAGTTATCATGGCGCTGGATTCACTTAAAAAATTAGGGGTTAATGTTAAGGTTGATGTTTACGATACCGAAAATAAAACGAGTACCATTAGCGATTTAATGCGTGCCAATAATTTTGAAGAACTGGATGCTGTTATCGGACCTTTAACTCAAACCGATGTAGAATATACTTCGAGTCAGTTAAGTCGTTATAATATTCCGGTTGTTTCTCCAATAACAAAATATGTTAAAGGTTCAGAAAACACGTTTCAGTCCCGACCTTCAGAAGCTATGCTTAAGGCGAGAATTATCAGATATTTTAAAGAACGTGATACTTTAACGAATACCATTCTTGTTTTTGATAATAAATCGCTGTTGCAAAGCAGTGAATTAAAATCGGCATTTCCATTGGCGGCTTCAGTACAATCCAGAAAGGATAAAGATGGTAAAGAAGCGCACTACATTTTAGTTGATGATATAGCCAAGCTCTTAAAACCAGGTAAAAATGTCGTGTTTCTAGAAACCGAAAGCGAAGTATATGCTTCGAATGTTACCAGTATATTAAACTCGTTAAACACCGGAGATTTTCAAATTATGCTGGCGACAACGAATATGAATGCGGCTTTTGAGGGAAGTGAGGTTTCAAATCATCATTTATCTAATTTAAAGTTTCATTATGCGTCTGTTTCCAAGTCTTATGATGATGATCTTCAAAACGGATTTATTAAAGCTTACAGGAATACTTACGGTGTCACTCCAAATAAAATAGCTGTTCGTGGTTTCGATGTAACTATGGATGTGGTATTACGATTGGTAACTTCAACAGACCTTTATGCTTCAGTGAGTGAAGCCCCTTTAACCGAATATGTAGAAAGTAAGTTTGCCTATAAAAAGCAAGGTTTTGGTGGGTTTTATAACGATACGGTATATTTACTGCAGTATGAAGATTTAAAAATTGTAGAAGTTAAAGACTAAAAATTATGACCTCTAAAGTAACTTATCTGGGCGGTTTACGTACGGAAAATACACATTTAAAATCAGGTAATAGTTTTGTTACCGACGCGCCTTTAGATAATAATGGAAAAGGAGAAGCTTTTTCTCCAACCGATACTGTGGCTACTGGGCTGGCAAATTGTATGATGACCGTAATGGGGATTAAAGCCAGAGATATGGAAGTTGATATGACAGGAACTACAGCTGAAGTGACTAAAACCATGGCTGCAAATCCAAGACGTATTTCTAAAATAGAAGTGGTTTTTAGTTTTCCTTTTGATGCCGATGATAAAACCCGAAAAATTCTAGAGCATACTGCAAGAACTTGCCCTGTTCATTATAGTTTACATCCGGATATCGAACGCGATATTACTTTTAATTGGAAGTAAAATAAGTAGTCTCAGGTAAAATTCTTTAAATCTTCATTGTAAACAATTATGAATCAGCTTAATACTGATATTTTAATTGAGTTGGCTCATACAAAAATGCCATTTGGTAAATATAAAGAGCGATACCTTATAGACTTGCCGGAACACTATGTGGTTTGGTATCATGGAAAAGGCTTTCCAAAAGGGAAATTAGGAGATCAATTGCAAATGGTTTACGAGTTAAAATTAAACGGTCTTGAAGATTTGATTCGTAATATAAGGCACAAATACCCGAAAGTTCAATAAGGTTATATTTAATTGTTTATAATACGATATATCTATAAAAAAGGAGATTGAATATTTTCAACCTCCCTTTCAAACAACAATTAAATAAATGAAAAAATATAATTAGTGAGCCACTAATTTTATGGTTTTAGTACCGTCTGCATCTTTAGCTTTTACAAACCAAATACCGTTATCTATAGCTATAATTCTATCCGTTTTAGTTTTTAAACTATAAGTTTGCTGCCCAAGTAAATTATAAATTTGAACAGATGTTTCTGTTTTCACATTTGTAATATGAAGTTTTCCTTTAAATGCCGAAATATTTACCGTATTTGTGTTGGCTGTAACATCTTCTATACTTAAGGCTTGATTTAATTCTTTTATAGGGTCCCAGCCATCATTTCCTTTAGTGAAATTTAAGGTTGTAATTTCTGTTCCGTCTTTTAAAACAGGTTCTGTTAAAAGGGTAGACCATGTTACACGATTAGTGCTATTATCAACACCGGAGTCTTCCATAGAACCATACTCATACATGAATTCCGATTGACCTCCTAAAGAATCTCTCCAGCCATCAGGTACTATTAAGGATAATCCTTCAGACCCCGGATAATTAGACGTTTCGATGGATGTGTTATAAAATACAACTTCACTTGTTGTTGGTCGCCATGGTCTTCCAAAATAGCCAGGTTTAGCACGGTATTGCGAAGCTGTTTCTACACCAGGATCAGTAGTGGTTACTGTACATTCGTACATTAAATAACCACGACCACCATCTTGTTGCGCAGCAGTTAAGTATGCAGCATCGCTGCTCACATCACTTGTATTCATTACAAGATCGGTTTTGTAGAAAACTGCTGTCATACCTCCGAAAATATAATCTACGGCACCTAAAATTTCACCTTTATAAGCGACAACACGGGTATTAGTGCCTCCATAAAAAGTATCTTGCCTACCAATAACTTTACAGCCAATTAGAAGTACTTTGTCTGTATTATTTGTTACAGCAATAGCTGCTGCACGTTCTACATAACTTCTGTCCTGGACATCGGTGTTACCTTGTGTAGTAGGTCTTGTGCCTTTATTTTCTGATGGAATTAAAACTAAAATGTCTTCTGATTCTTTTTTTGAAATATATTGATTAAAGGAGTTTTCGAATATAATAGAATCAGCTTCAAATCCGTTGGCCGAAATGACAACTGTGGCATTCCAGTAAGATCCATTGGTAGTTCCGGCACCGGCATTTTGGTAAGAGATTGAACCGTTTTCTTTGTTTGTTTTTAAAACATCTTCGTGCCATTTCTGGTCAGATCCCATACTGTAATAACTATAACCGTGTCCGTAATAGGACGTAATTCTAACGGCGTTGGCATCGATATCGACCCCTTTGTTTGAAACAGCAATGCTAGGAGTGGCCGAGGCATTTTTAAGGGTTACATTTGGCGTGTTAATAACTAACATTTCCTCGTAGTTTCCCGGATCTATTAAAACAGTTACACGTTCGTTATTAGGACGAACCATACTGGCAATGGCCTTTAAGGCTGCATTTACAGTTTGATACTCTTTATCTGTCCCAACTGTGATTTCAGATGCGAAGTCAACAAAAGGTTCAATAAAGATATTAGTAATATAGGTTGTTCCTGCAGCTTTTAGTGTTACTGTACCATTATCTGCTCCTGTATAAATATACTCAGTAGTTTCTATGGTACTGGTACTTCCACTGGTGGTAATTATTGGGTCTCCATTTTCTATAGTGAAGTTGGCTGCATAATAATAGGTAATTATAATTTTTGTATTAGAGTTTACAGGAATTGCTATAGTTCCGTCAGCTCCTAAATCTAGATGGCCTTTGGCAATTTCATTTTTAACCGATCCCGAAAACATTAAACCTTTGTAATACATATCTCCGCTAGAAATGACTTTATCATCGAAACTCCAGTTTGTAACCGGAACAAAAGATAATTCCTTTGAGGCCTCTGCGTTTTCTACTGTAAGATTAGACGTTAAAGCCAGTTCAATTGGATATTCATCTAATCCGGAATAAGAAATAGAATAAACTCCGTTGCGAAGAGAAATAGCCGTAATGTCGGTAAATGTATAAACAGCATTTTCCTCTGTGGTATTGGTAAATGTTAAGCTTAGTTTTGCTAATTGTTCACTATTTAAATCGGGTGCATTTATACTAATGTTATATACGGGTTTTGCTACAAAATTCAGGTCTTTAGTAGCAGCAGCAGTGCCTATCGTGACTGTATTATTTTCGATTTCAAAATCGTTAACTCCACTTGCCGTTATAGTATACTCTACGTCGGCTTCAAGTTTTACAGAATAGGTTCTGGCATCTGTATCGATACTAACAATAGGGGTGTATATTTTATTAGCATTGGGGTCTGGAGTAAAAGTTAGTTCGAGATTTGAAATAATATCGTCGATACCTGAAATTGCTCCTGTTAAATCGAATAAATCTACTTGTAAGATGACGATGTCGTGGATGTTATTGTTTTCTGAAACTTCTACAGTGTCTCCGTTTGTAATGATATACCCGTTGGCATTACCAAGGCTTAGCATATAGGTATTGTCTGCGGGAAGATCTATGCTATACAAGTCGTTTGTAACTGAGGTTGACCAGGTTTTTCCAGCTTCATTTGTAAACTGGATGGTATAATCATCTGGTATGTTGGCTGCAGCACTAATATCAACTTGTCCTGATAAGGAAATATATTCAGCCGCTTGTCTGTAAACTCTGTAATAACTAGGTTTTCCTGAGCTATCGTAAATTTTATAAGAACCGGTTTCTTTTGCAGTGAATTTTAATTCAACGAAGTCCTTGGTCATTTCGACTTCATCTTTTTGCCCCGAACCGGTATCCATGTTTTCGAAGGTTAATAATCCTCCGGAATCAGTTTTTGTTGCAAGCGTCACAATATCATCAGCATTTAATTGTAATTCCAGATAACGATCTATAGCTCCTGCAGAATTCACATATATTCTACCGGTATGCCCGTTAGAATCGGAAATATTTTCGTCGTATCTTGTTAAATCAGTGTTTGTTGAACGCAGGCGGTCGTTAGAACCTCCGGTCCATGATAAATCTCCTGCGGTAAAGGATGAAGGTAAAACCGGGCCCACGGTTCCTGGAGTTATACTGCTATCATACCAGCCATTAATTATGTCTGCAGAAAGTTGGTTGTTGTATAGCGTTTCATCCAGTTGTTCTGCTCCAAAATCCCAAACATCTGTTTTGTTAATTACCACATCGTAAGGTAAAACCTCTAAAGCGGGCAAATACACATCTGTTCCAGGTTCTACTGCAACAAATTTTAAAGTTGTTGGTCCGCCAACATAAGTAAATTCATAGGTGTCGCTTAAATCGTTAACAACTTTCGTGTTTATAGTACCAAGGTCTCCCTGAGTAACAGCTGTACCTTCAAGACTTAAAGAAGAGTGTTTCGAACCGATAAAGCGTACAATAGCACTGCCATCTACTGCGATATCGATTTCGCCACCAGCTTTTAAATCTAAACCGTAATTCGAGCTGTGGTAATTAATAGAACCAATTAGGCTTAGTTTTCCATCAGCACTTTGTCCGGCATCAAAAATGCTTTTATCGGTAAAATCATAAATGGTGGTTTCCGGAATAACTTTTAAAGAAGGCAAGTATAAATCTGTTCCGGAACCTACTAATGTAAAAATTAAAGTTGTAGCCGTTCCTTTGTATTCAAAATCGAATGTATCGACAAGGTCATTTACTACAGTTGTAGATTGTGTGCCAAGATCGGTTCCGGTTTCTGAAGCACCTTGCATATCGAGTGAGGAATGTTTCGATCCCAGAAAACTTATTGTAGTACTGCCTTCAACTTTTATTTTGATGACACCATTTACTTTCATGTTTAATCCATAATTTGCAGAATGGAAGGAATAGTTGCCTTCTAAAGTAATTACGCCGTCAGGACTTTGACCGGCCGGAATTATGATTCCATCAGTGAAATCATATTCCATTGGGGTAGATAATTGTCCAAACATTAATGCAGAGCATAAAGTAAAGACGAACCCCAGGAAGAGTTTGTTTTTAATCATTTTGGTTGTTTTTTGTGTTAGTTAAATGTAATCCTAAGCTGTAGTTAGTACAGCTTAGGATGGATAGTGTTAGTTTGTTTTTTAGTTTGTTAGAGTGTAATAAAATTTAAAGGGTTAATAATAGGTTTGATAGGTTACATGAATATGTATCCTTATTTTTTTATGACTTTATATACTTTAGATTGATTTCCGTTTTGAACTTTACAGAAGTACATGCCTGAATTAAGTTGTCCTAATTGTAATTCTTGGGGCTCATGTGTAGAATGTTGGGAAGTGAATTCGAAAACGCGTTTTCCAGTAACCGAATAAATAGAAATTACAGTTTTGCCTGTAAATGAAGTCGGTAATTCAAAAAATAGTGATTCACTAAAAACAGTAGGGTAGAATTTTACTGCAAAAATAGCGTTGTCTTCAATACTTAATTTATCACAGGATGATGAAATGGTTCCGGCTTCATCTATTATTAATGTGGCACCGGCACCGCAACTTTCACTGGTTACGGCATCTTTAACATCTTCTACATTGTAGGTTGTATATTCGTAAGATGGTTTATCTACACTACCAATGTTGTTTATTCCGTTTAGGCAGTTTTCAAATTGAAGATAAACGACACCTCCATCGCTCCCGTTGTAACTTTTAAATATGGATTCAATATTATCGAAATTTGTATTTTCTACATAACAGGTTGTGTTATTAGGACCTCCTCCTAAACCGATAGCATTGGCGTTGTCGACAGAGGTGTTGTAATAACAGTTTAAAATATGTAACTCTGCATTTCTTGCTCTGGGCATACGGTCTTTACAACCATCGGCCCAATAACAGTTCTGGAAGGTTACGCTAAAATGACCGTCGGCTGGAGCATTAGTTTTACTGGAACCAACAAGATTTGAAAATCTGTGATCGTTAGAACCTCCGGATCCTCCGGCTTTAGGTGGTAATAGATAGGTGAATTTACACCAGGACACGGTTACATTATCTGTAGTGTTTTTAATATCGAAATTACCATCTAAGCCATCCTGAAATTCGCAATGGTCCACCCATAAATTATTACAGCCTTCCGAAGTTAATAAATCACGTCCGTCTACGTCGTACGCTCCCGGACCTTTAAAAGTCAAGTTTCGGATAATTACATTTTCAGAACCATTGGATAAATTTAAGATTCCTGATCCTGATTGGGTTTGAGACATGTTTTCTAATGTCGCTCCGGGAAGCCCTAAAATGGTTTTGTTTACCACACGTTTGCTGATAGATTGGTACTCGGGAATGGTTATAGTTCCTTTTACAATTATGGTGCGCGGACTAGACAGCCCTAAAGCGTCTTTGAAATCCTGATAGTTATCTACCAGAATTATTGGGGAGCCGTCTCCACCTCCTGTGGTTGCAGCACCAAATCCTTCCGGGGTTGTCATGTTGTATGTTTGGGCAAACCCATAGCTGGAAATGAGAAGGAGTAAATTAAAAAGTAATTTTTTTTTCATGCTTTTTTTGATAATAATTAGTTTGTTGTATTTTTAAATTGTGAATTTGGTTGAATTTTAGTTAAAAAACTTCGGTTAAATTATGTAAATGTAATCGATTACACAAGTATTTGTTCGATTTTTAAATGTATTTTTTAATAGATTCTTTAAAACACCTTGGTTTTATTGAGTCTTTGTTGATGTGCGAGGTGGTTTTTTATGAATTTGAAAAAAGCAAAAATAGTTGAGGTTGTAAGAAAAGTAGTTAGCTAACGCGGAATTCAATTTTATCTGTTCAAGATTTAATATTTGACGTTAGATACAGCTATATACCTGTTTTATGGTTGAATTTAACATTTTAGTTCACCACGAAATAGCTAAACAAATAAAACGACCTTCAGGTTTTAATGATTTTACTTTTTCAAAACTTATTATTATTTTACTTTAATTGTTAAAAAATAAGAATTGTTTATATGTGGAATTTATATAACTATCCTTAGTTAATTCTCAATAGTTCTTTGTAAATTTGCCTGCGTTTAAAAGCGCATCATGACAACGACTACAAAGTACATTTTCGTAACCGGAGGGGTTACATCATCTTTAGGAAAAGGAATTATTGCCGCTTCATTGGCAAAATTATTACAGGCACAGGGATACAGAACTACGATTCAGAAATTAGACCCTTATATCAATGTAGATCCAGGAACATTGAACCCATACGAACATGGAGAATGTTATGTTACTGATGATGGCGCCGAAACTGATTTGGATTTAGGGCATTACGAGCGTTTTTTAAATGCGCCTACCAGTCAGGCAAATAATGTAACTACCGGACGTATTTATCAAAGTGTTATAGAAAAAGAACGTCGTGGTGAGTTTTTAGGGAAAACAGTACAGGTTATTCCTCATATTACAGACGAAATTAAAGAGCGTATTCAGATTCTTGGTAAATCAGGAGACTACGATATCGTAATCACAGAAATAGGAGGAACTGTGGGAGATATTGAATCTCTGCCTTATGTAGAAGCAGTAAGACAATTACGCTGGGATTTAGGTGAAGATAACGGTATTGTTATTCATTTAACCTTAGTGCCATATTTATCTGCTGCGGGAGAATTAAAGACAAAACCAACGCAGCACAGTGTTAAGACTTTGATGGAGAGTGGAGTTCAGGCCGATATTTTAGTGTGTAGAACAGAACACAATTTACCAAAGGACTTAAGAAAGAAATTAGCTTTATTCTGTAATGTAAGAGAAGAAGCGGTTATCCAGTCTATAGATGCGTCTACAATTTACGATGTTCCTAATTTAATGCAGGATCAGGGGCTTGATAAAGTTGTTCTTAAAAAACTAGGCTTAAGCGGACATACTCCTGATTTAACCCAATGGAATGAATTTTTAAAGCGTCATAAAAATCCGAAAACAGAAATCACTATTGGTTTAATAGGAAAGTATGTAGAATTACAGGATTCATATAAGTCTATTTTAGAAGCTTTTATTCATGCAGGTGCAGAGAATGAAGTAAAAGTAAATGTAGAGCCTATACATTCTGAATATATAAATGAAGAAAATGTAAAGTTAAAACTTGGCCATTTACAAGGGGTTTTAGTAGCTCCTGGATTTGGTGAACGTGGAATTGAAGGTAAAATTGATGCCGTTCGTTTTGTGAGAGAAAATAATATTCCGTTTTTAGGAATTTGTTTAGGAATGCAAATGGCAGTAATAGAATTTGCCAGAAATGTTGTAGGACTTAAAGAAGCAAATTCTACAGAGATGGATGCCAAAACCAAACATCCTGTAATTAGTATTATGGAAGATCAGAAATCCATAACTAATATGGGTGGGACTATGCGTTTAGGTGCCTGGGATTGTAGTATAAAACCAGATAGCATTGCTTATAAAGTATACAAGTCTGAAACCATTAAAGAACGACACAGACACCGTTACGAATTTAACAGTACTTATAAAGACCAGATTGAAAAGGCCGGTATGATAGCTACAGGAGTTAACCCGGACACGAATCTTGTAGAAATTGTAGAAGTTAAAGATCATCCTTGGTTTGTAGGAGTACAATACCACCCGGAATATAAAAGTACGGTAGCAAATCCACATCCATTATTTGTGGCTTTTGTAAAAGCGGCTTTGAAAAACAAGAAAAAATAAGTGTCAAATTGTCAAAAAGTCAAGATTGGTTGATTTTTTGACATAACAATCTACTGGAAGTACAAACAAATTTTATTTCCTGTTATACTTATATTATAAATAGATGGAAGAAAAGAAATTAGACCTGAATTCGGTTATAGGTTTTATCCTGATTTTTGGTATTTTAATGTTTATGCTTTGGCAAAACAAGCCAACAGAAGAAGAATTAAAAGCTCAGGAAGAGGCGAAGCAGGAACAGATTGCAGCAGAAAAAAAAGCTGCAGAAGAAAAAGAAACCATAGTAACTTCTGGCGAAGATTTTTCTGTAACATCAGCTTCAGATTCTTTACAATTAGTACAGTTAAAAAATAAGTTGGGAGCGTTTGCATATGCTTCAACTTTACCTTCGGCTACAGATGCCGAAACAATTGTAGAAACAGAATTGTTCGAATTAAAGTTTAGCAATAAAGGAGGGTATCTTTCTCAGGTTCGTCTTAAAAAGTTCGATGATTATAATGCAAATCCGGTTTACTTAATTAAAGATAATAACTCGGCTTTCAATATAAATTTTGGAACAACAGATAACAGAATTTTAAATACACAGGATTTATATTTTCAGCCAACAGTATCTAAAAACGGAGAGAACACGGTGGTTTCCATGAAACTTAAGGTGTCAGAATCTAAGTTTTTAGAATACCGTTATGAATTGAAGCCGGATGAGTATATGATGGACTTTACCATTCGTTCTCAAGGTTTAGGTGACGTCTTTAATAGTGCTCAAGCTGTTAATTTAGACTGGAAATTAAAAACGTACAGAGGCGATAAAAGTGCCGATTACGAAAACCGTTATACCCGTTTAACTTATCAGCATGATGGTGGTAAAATCAGTAAATTAAGTCCGACGAGTAGTGATGATGACATAGAAGAAGATGTTACCTGGGTATCGTACAGACAGCACTTTTTTAGTAGTATTTTGGTTACCGATAATCCTTTTAAATCTGTAGAATTAACTTCAGAGAATTTACTACAAAAGGATGATGATGATGCAGTCTTCACCAAGCTTTATGCTTCTAAACTGTCATTAGAATTACAGGGAGGTGAATTAAATGCACCTTTAAAATTCTATTTTGGACCAACAGATAACAAAGTGCTTAATCAATATGGTTACGATTTAGATGACAGTATTCCATTTGGTTGGGGGATTTTTGGTTGGATTAACCGCTATGTCTTTGTGCCTTTATTTGCCTTTTTGAGTGGCATTTTACCTTATGGAGTTGCTATTATTGTAATGACTATTTTAGTTAGAATAGTAATGTCTCCGGTAACTTATAAATCGTATGTATCTCAGGCTAAAATGAAAATTTTAAAGCCAGAAATTAATGAGATTAACGAAAAGTATAAGGACAACGCTATGAAAAAGCAACAGGAAACCATGGCACTTTACAGTAAGGCAGGAGCAAGTCCTATGGCTGGCTGTTTACCAGGTTTGTTGCAAATCCCAGTGTTTTATGCTTTATTCCAGTTCTTCCCGTCTGCTTTCGATTTAAGACATAAAAGCTTTTTATGGGCAGAAGATTTATCATCGTATGATACTATTGCTGAATTACCATTTAAAATACCGTTTTACGGAGATCATATAAGTTTATTCCCGATTTTAGCTTCGGTAGCTATCTTCTTTTATATGAGAATGACAACTGGTCAGCAAGTGGCTTCTCAGCCTACTCAGGAAGGGATGCCAGATATGGGGAAAATGATGAAGTATATGATTTATTTTTCACCGATAATGATGTTGATTTTCTTTAACAATTACGCTTCGGGATTAAGTTTATATTACTTTATCTCTAACTTAATTACTATTGGTATTATGCTGGTAATTAAGAATGTTATTATAGATGAAGATAAAATTCATGCTAAAATTCAGGAGAATAAAAAGAAGCCTAAGAAGGAGAATCGTTTTCAGAAGAAAATGAAAGAAATGATGGAGCAGGCAGAACAACAACAGCAAATGCAAAAACGTAAAAAGTAATAAGGAGCTGCCAATTTTGGCAGCTTTTTTGTTACTTGCAATTTATAATTTAGAATGCCGTTATATAATCATGAAAAATTTACTTACCCTACTTTTATTGGCCATAACCCCAATTTCTTTGGCCCAAACAATTAATCAGTTAGATGCTAACGGAAAGCGCCATGGTGTCTGGAAAAAGAATTTCGAGAATACTAAAGTGCTTCGTTACGAAGGTCAATTTGATCATGGAAAGGAAATAGGCACTTTTAAATTCTATAAAAATATTAATAAAAAATCGGTATTAACTGCAGTTAAAGAATTTAACAAGGATAATACTATCGCAGAAGTTACCTT
The DNA here is from genome assembly GCF_051172795.1 of Formosa sp. S-31. Taxonomy (NCBI): domain Bacteria; kingdom Pseudomonadati; phylum Bacteroidota; class Flavobacteriia; order Flavobacteriales; family Flavobacteriaceae; genus Formosa; species Formosa sp. S-31. Next base: position 156,171 of record NZ_JAENDK010000007.1, on the reverse strand, counting down.
TTTAGCTTCCAATGGAAAGGTGATTAGTAAAGGGCAGATGGATGGTAAAAAATATGTAGGAGACTGGGTGTACTATCACAATAATTCCGATAAAATAATGACTACCGAACATTATAATGCTAATGGTAAACTAGATGGAGAAAAGTTGATTTACTACCAAAATGGTCAGATAGCAGAACGAGCGAATTACAAAAATGGACTGTTAGATGGTAAATCGACCTGGATTTCCGAAAAGGGAGTAGTGCTTAAAGAATTTCAGTATAAAGACGACCAGTTGCAAGGAGTCTCTAAATATTACGACTTAGACGGGAATTTATTAGCAGAAGGCGCTTACAAGAAAAACCGGAAAGACGGTATCTGGAAGTATTATAAAGATGGAAAACTGGATGAAGAAAAGGATTTTACGCAATACAGTAAAAATCCTGGAAAGTAAAAGTTAAGCGGATCAGGCGCATCAAAATATTAAAAAATGAAACGAGTAATTGTAGGACTATCTGGCGGTGTAGACTCTAGTGTTGCGGCATATTTATTACAGCAGCAAGGCTACGAAGTTATTGGCTTGTTTATGAAGAACTGGCACGACGACTCTGTAACCATTTCTGATGAATGTCCATGGCTGGACGATAGTAATGATGCCATGTTAGTGGCAGATAAGTTGGGAATTCCGTTCCAGACAGTCGATTTAAGCGAGCAATATAAAGAACGTATAGTAAACTACATGTTTAACGAATACGAAAACGGTCGAACTCCTAATCCGGACGTGTTATGTAATCGCGAAATTAAGTTTGATGTTTTTATGAAAATAGCGCTTGATCTGGGGGCAGATTATGTGGCTACAGGACATTATTGCAGAAAAGGAACTATTGAAAAGGAAGGAGAAGACATCTATCAGTTACTTGCAGGGGTAGATGGAAATAAAGATCAGTCGTATTTTTTGTGTCAGTTATCTCAGGATCAGTTATCTAAATCTTTATTCCCAATTGGAGAATTAACCAAGCCGGAAGTGAGAGAAATTGCTAAAGAATTAGATTTAATTACGGCAGATAAAAAGGATTCCCAAGGTTTGTGCTTTATAGGAAAAGTGAGATTGCCGGAGTTCCTTCAGCAGCAATTAAAACCTAAAGAAGGTGTGATTGTAGAAGTTGATAAGAGTAATGAATTATATGTGAATGAATTTCAATCTTTTTCGTCAAAAATAGAAGAGCTTGAACATCTCGCTGCTAAACGAAAATATGCCATTACAGATGGTAAAATTGTAGGGAAGCATCAGGGAGCACATTATTTTACTAAAGGACAGCGTAAAGGGTTGGCAGTAGGTGGAACAGTAGAACCTCTGTTTGTAATAGATACCGATGTTACTGAAAATGTAATTTATACAGGTCAGGGACACGATCATCCGGGCTTATTAAAATCGGTGCTTTTTGTTAAAGAATCAGAAGTACATTGGATACGTGAAGATCTTGCTTTGAAAGTGGATGAGACTTTAAGTGTTATGGCGCGTATTCGTTATCGTCAACCATTGCAAAAAGCAAAATTACACAAAGTGGAAAACGGACTTTATGTCGAGTTCGATGCTTTACAGAGTGCTATAACCGAAGGACAGTTTGTAGCCTGGTATCAGGACGATGAGTTGTTAGGTTCCGGCGTAATTGCTTAACCATTTATTTCATTATGACCAATAAAATCACCTCACTTTTTAATATTCAATATCCCATAATTCAGGCGGGAATGATCTGGAATAGTGGATGGCGCTTGGCCTCTGCTGCCAGTAATTCCGGAATTTTAGGCTTAATAGGAGCGGGGTCTATGTATCCCGAAGTGTTAAGGGAGCACATACAGAAATGTAAAAAGGCCACAGATAAACCTTTTGGAGTAAATGTCCCGATGTTATATCCGAACATCGAGGAAATTATGAATATCATTGTTGAAGAGGATGTGAAAATAGTATTTACTTCAGCTGGAAATCCAAAAACCTGGACCACTTGGTTACAGGAACGCGGGATTACAGTAGTTCATGTGGTTAGTAGTGTGAAGTTTGCTTTGAAGGCTCAGGAAGCCGGTGTAAATGCAGTTGTTGCCGAAGGTTTCGAAGCAGGAGGGCATAATGGAAGAGAAGAAACGACAACACTTACTTTAATTCCTATGGTAAAAGAGCAGTTACAAATTCCGCTTATAGCAGCAGGAGGTATTGCGACGGGGAAATCCATGTTGGCGGCAATGGTATTAGGTGCCGATGGTGTGCAAATTGGAAGTCGTTTTGTGGCTAGTCATGAGTCTTCAGCTCATATTAATTTTAAAAATACAGTTGTAAATACTAAAGAAGGAGAAACGCAACTGACATTAAAAGAACTGGCGCCAGTGCGTTTAATTAAAAATAAATTTTTTAATGATGTTGAAGCGCTTTATAAAGAATGTCCTACTAAGGAAGAACTTATCGCTTTACTCGGGCGTGCACGCTCTAAACGGGGAATGTTTGAAGGCGATTTGGATGAAGGTGAATTAGAAATTGGCCAGATTGCCGGGCTTATTCATGAAATAAAATCGGTCCAAGACATTGTTTCGGAAATTGTAGCCGAATTTAAAGCTTCAAAACAACACGTATCTGCATTGTAAAAAAATACAATTCTTTACGTAATAAGCAGTTTTAAAAATTACCTTTGCACAACAAATATTTTGTCGTGCTTCTATCTCAATATACCAAAGAATTTAAATACAACTGGCAACTGGCAGCACCTGTTATGCTGGGTATGCTGGGGCATACCTTTGTTAGTTTTGTAGATAATATAATGGTAGGTCAATTAGGTACTGCCGAACTTGCGGCTGTATCTTTAGGTAATAGCTTTATGTTTATTGCTATGTCGTTAGGCATTGGTTTTTCTACCGCTATAACACCACTTGTTGCTGAGGCCGATGCTGCTAAAAATTTCAAACAAGGAAAATCTGCATTAAAACACGGATTGTTTTTGTGTACCGTTTTAGGTATTATGTTATTCCTGTTAGTATTTTTTGCGAAACCTTTAATGTATTTAATGAAGCAGCCTGAAGAGGTGGTAGAACTGGCAATACCGTATTTGGATCTTGTTGCATTTTCATTAATTCCTTTAATTGTTTTTCAGGCTTTTAAACAATTCAGTGATGGCTTGTCTATGACAAAATATCCGATGTACGCTACAATTATAGGAAATGTGGTGAATGTCGTTTTAAATTATATTTTCATTTTTGGAAAATTGGGTATGCCGGCATATGGCATTGTTGGTGCGGCGTATGGAACTCTTGCTTCCCGATTTATAATGGTTGGTTTTATATGGTGGGTTTTAAAAGTAACCGAAAAATCCAAGCATTATGTATCGCAAATAAAGCTTTTTGTTTTAGATGGATTTATGCTTAAACGCATTATTAACCTGGGGATGCCGAGTGCCATGCAGATGTTTTTTGAAGTAGCTATTTTTACTTCAGCCATCTGGTTAAGTGGTTTATTGGGGAAGAATCCTCAGGCGGCAAATCAGATAGCTTTAAACTTGTCTTCAATGACATTTATGGTGGCTACAGGTTTAAGTGTAGCTTCTATGATTAGAGTAGGAAATCAGAAAGGATTAAAAAGGTATATGGAATTAAGACGTATTGCTTTTTCCATTTTTTTAATGGCAACCATGTTTGCAATAGGCTTTGCCCTTTTATTTTTAATGCTTCATTCGCAGCTACCGAAAATATATGTCGATTTAGATGATGTTAAGAATTTTGCTGATAATTCCGAAGTAATTAGTATTGCTTCTCAATTACTTATCGCTGCAGCTATTTTCCAGATTAGTGATAGTATTCAGGTTGTGGTTTTAGGGGCTTTACGCGGATTGCAGGATGTAAAAGTACCAACACTTATAACCTTTATAGCCTATTGGGTAATAGGGTTTCCTATTAGTTATTTTTTAGGGAAAGAACATGCTTATGGTAGTTTTGGTATTTGGCTTGGCCTGTTAGCCGGACTGACTTCGGCTGCGATTTTACTATATTTTAGATTTAATTATCTAACAAAACGATTAATTTTACAAAAAGAAGATTAAATATATGGAACTTCCAAAATTTATTTTAGGCGATAATACTGACTTGCCAAACGCTATATTTGTGATTCATACTGAGTTTCCGCGCTTTATTATCAATTTAGAAGATGATGAGGTGGAATGGTTGGAAGATTTTTCTCAGGAGGACCAAAAGGAATTAGAGTTGGAAGCAGAACGTTTAATTCAGGAGGCTTCAGAGTTTTACGATAGAGAGGTATCTCGTTACGACGAAGAGTAAGAGTATGCTAGAACAACTTATTGAATCCGACAAGGCTCTATTTTTATATTTAAACAATTTAGGAACTCCAACCTGGGACTTTATGTGGTTGGGTATTACGCATGAGGTTACGTTTGCTCCTTTGTATGCCTTATTACTTTATCTTATTTATAAAAAAAGAGGCTTGCAATCTTTAATTGTAGCAGTAATTTTAATAGCACTTATGATTACTTTTACTGATCAGATTACCAATATTTTTAAGCATACCGTAAAGCGACCAAGACCGTGCCGAGCTGAAGGTGTAATGGATCAGATGCGATATATAGCTGTACGTTGCGGGCGGTATGGATTTTTCTCAGGGCATTCCTCTAACTCTATGGCTGCTGCTATTTTTGGAGGATTATTATTACGACCTTATTTTAAATATATCCTTTACATTTTAATCGGATGGAGTTTTATCGTGGCCTACAGTCGTATTTATGTAGGAGTACATTATCCACTGGATATATTATGTGGCCTGACTTTTGGAGCGATTTCCGGGTTTATGTTTTTTAAATTGTATTTGTACGTTATTAAACGCCGCGGAATTACTTCTTAGTAAGAATGTAGTAATTGTTTTTTAAGCGTTTATTTGGTTTTTTTCCGGTGTTTAAATCGAAAGACTTTTGGAATTCTACCTTGTAATGTGCGTTTAGGGACTGCATTTCCTCTTCGTTTAAATCGTTTGTTAATAGCCCAAACGATTTTTCATCGGGAAAGTCAATTTTATTTTCATTAGAGATATTCAGAATTTTATCGCCATATAACCAGAGCATTTCAGGAGATACATAATTATAGCTGTAAATTTTAAGATCCTCTTTTTCTGCTTCTTTTTTTAGCGTCGTAATCTCGTAATATTTCTCTGGAATAGTTGCTTTGTATAGCGGAAGGCCAAACATGAGTATAGCTGCAAAAAGAAGTACACTTAGAAAAAATACTTCTTTGATGGTTTTACGTTTTAAGTAAATAAAAATAAAGCTACCAATAGTAAATAAAACAGCTGAAGCCAAAGCGAAGGCTACCCATTGTCCGTTTAATTTGTCTTTTAGACCGAGATAAGCAATAACAGGAAAAAGTACTCCAATAGCTCCTAAAAGGCCAAAATTAAAGTACACAGGAAGCGTTTCCTTTTTATTTTGAAGTGTTTTAAAACGCTGGATCAGATAATCAATGTAAAATCCGGTATTTATGGCCAACGGAATTAAGACCGGCATAAGATATCTCGATTTTTTTTCAGGAATTATAGATAGTAGAATAACTGCGAAAATGGTCCAGTAAAAACTGAATTTATATGCTTTAAGGTTACGGACTTTATTTTTTAAATAAGGAAATAACAAGCTAATAAATGCTGGAATGGTCCATATCCCACTTTGCGTAAAGAAGCTCCAGTAATAATAAAATGGACGAATGTTATAACTTCCCCAATTACTGGTTTCTTTTTCTGTAATTAGTGCGAATGTGGCAGGATCTTGTAATCTAACGTAAATAAACCACCAGCCACCAATACAGCACATTAAAATTAGGACACTAAAAAGAGAGAAAGTTTTAGGCCTCATTTTTTTGAATTTATAGGTAAAGGCGTAAGCCAGTAAAAACGGTAAAAACAAAGCATAAAGAGAAACAGGGCCTTTACTTAAAAAAGAAAGTCCAAGGCAGATACCGGCAATCAGAGTATGTTTCCAGTATTTATTTTTTTTATCGAATAACTGAAACATGTGATAAATGGCAATGAGCATAAAGCCATGTGTATAAATATCCCACGGGGCTTCAACGGTAATACCTATGGTGTAAAATGAGGTTACAACCAGAAAGGCATTAATTAAACTATGCAGATTGTTTTTTAGTAAAAGGAACGATAAACGATAAGTAAATACGCCTACTATCATAATCATAAAAACAGTAGGTAATCGTAAGGCAAAAAGACTGTTAATACCAAAAATACTTGCGGATATTGCTGATAACCATGTTGGTAATGGTGGTTTTTCGTAGCGAGCCTCTCCATTCATACTCGTTAGCAGCCAATGCTGATCGGTAAGCATTTCCCGGGCAGTTATAAAGTTTCGGGCTTCCATTATGGTTACCTGCATAACATCTAAATTTGGAAGTAGCATTAAGGCTACTAAAATACAAATGGATATTACCGGGTGTTTCTCAAGAACTTTAATCATCGTGATTTTTTTAGTAAAAACAAATTGCGACTATAAATTACGGCACCTAAAATGTGGCCAACAAATAAAACCGGGTCTTTTCGTAAAACAGCATAAATTAAAATTAAGATAGATCCGGTTAAGCTTAGTGCCCAGAAACCAAAAGGTAAAGTTGATTCTTTTTTTCTTTCGGAGTACAGCCACTGGTAAACAAAACGTAAGGTAAATACAATCTGAGAAATGATGCCTAAGCTTAATAACCAAATCGGGATGTCTTCGTTTTTAAATAATAAGGCCATATCTATACGGTTATTATTGTAGTAGTAAATTACAATAAGAACAGGTACAAATAATAAGAACCATTGCATTAATTTGGGGAATTTTTCCCATTGGTTTTGAAGTTGCAGATTGCGGATATATATAAAGTAAGTTAAGGCTTGCCCCAGCATAATTGCAAAGTCCTCTCGCAAATATCCATATATAAAGAGTAGGAATGAAGCGAATAAACTAAGTGTCCAGAATAATGTGGGAGTAATTACTTTGCGCTCTTTTTCCGAAGTAATCCATTGAATAATTAGTCTTGAAGAAAATAAGATTTGAGCTACAAAACCTATGCTGTATATTATCCAGTTGTTCATTAATTACGTTTCGCTATTTCGTAATTAATATATTTTTTCTTCATCCAAACGTAGGCAAAGCAATCTACTAATGGGCCAATTAATCTATTCCGCAAACCAAATTTTGCCTGTCCTGCAATGCGTGGAAAATGCTGTACCGGAATTTGTGTGATTTTCCCATGTTGTAATAAAATCATTGCCGGTAAAAAGCGGTGAAGTCCTTTAAACATTGGAATGCGTTTAGCATAATCGGTTTTAATAACTTTTAAAGGGCATCCGGTATCATCCATCCCATCATGTGTAAAGGTTCTACGAATGCCATTGGCGATTTTCGAGGACATGTTTTTTACAAATTTATCCTTTCTGTTTGCTCTAACACCGGTAACAAGATCGTAATCTTCTATGTGTGCTAACAGTAAATTAAAATCGGAAGGTGCCGTTTGTAAATCGGAGTCAATATATCCTAGTAAAGGGGTGTCTGCGTAATCAAAGCCGGCTTTTATGGCTGCACTCAGTCCTCTGTTTTGTTTAAAGCTGATAAAGTTAAACTCGGGGTTACGCTGGCAAATGGTTTCAATTATAGCTTGGCTATTATCTGTAGATCCGTCGTTAACCAGTAAAATTTTGGTAGCCTTTGTTGCGATTTTAGTATAAGCCAATAGTTCTGTTTCTACCCGTAATAAATTGTCTTCTTCATTAAAAACAGGAACAATAATGGTAAATTGATAACTCATTAAATATAATTTGAGACTACAAATGTATTCTTTTTTGAGGAAAAGAATATTTTTTGAATTTAGTAATGATTAAGACCTAAGCTATTTTAATGGAACAGCGACTTTAACATCGTCCCAGGCCATGGTTAGCGCCAGGTTATCTGTAGAATTATCGAACGAGATAGTAAATTGTTCAACAGTATTATTTAAATGTTCTACAGGTACAGTTAAATCTAAAACGTCAAATGCAGGTTCTCGCATAGCATTCATGGTTTCATCAACTCCCCAAGGATATTGTTTACTATTAAACATTACATGCCAGGTGCTGTCGTTCGGAATGGTCCATAACGTATATTTTCCTTTAGGTAAGGAATCATTACCAATCTTTAAAGCTTTATTTGTTTCAAAAGTAGTAGCCTCGTTAGCACCTGTCCTCCAGACTTCGTTAAAAGGTACAAGGCCACCAAAAATTAAACGATCGCGTTTTGAGGGCCTGTTGTAAAACACTTCCAGTTTTAAATCGTTAAGTTTAAATTCAACAGTGTCTTTAGGAGACAAGGCTTTGTTAAACACTCCTTTTTCAAAATAGGCATAACAAAATACTCCAACGGCAACCACAAGAAGCAGTAACATAACCCACTTTAAAAATTTATTCATAGCATATATTTTTAAGGCTGTAAAGATACTCTAAAAGAAAAGTATCTTAAAAAGTAAACGGATAAATATTTTAAGATGTTATCTGTAAAATAAATTTTTTTTAACTTTTTGCAACACTTGTAAAAAAGCATCGTCTTTAAGGTGGATACTAACTTAATAAACCATAAGTGAATTCATTTTCTATAGATATCGTAGAAGAATGTAAACGGAATAACCGAAAGGCACAAATGCAGTTATACAACCAGTACTGCCAGGGCATGTATATTGTGGCGAGACGGTTTATTTCTAATACAGCTGAGGCCGAGGATCTGGTTCAGGATGCTTTTATTAAAGCTTTCGGAAAACTGCATCAGTACAAAGCTGAGGTTACTTTTGGCGCGTGGTTAAAACGTATCGTGGTTAATACCTGTATTGATTCACTTAAATCCAAAAAACTAAATATGGATCTTTTGGATGAGGTGCACCTCGAAGTGGTTAATCAGGATGACCATAGTTGGCAAGTCGAAGATGATGTCACCTTAGATGATGTAAAGCAAGCAATCGATCAGTTACCAGAAAAGTACAAATACGTTGTAATGCTTTATTTAATTGAAGGTTATGATCATCAGGAGATTTCAGAAATTTTAAATATTACCGAAATCGCATCGAGAACACAATTATCCAGAGGGAAAGTAAAATTGCAGGACCTTTTAAAATCTAAACGCTATGGCACGAGATATTAGACAATTATTTAAGGAAGAACAGGAGCAAACGGGGTTTGATCTGTTGCCTAAGGGGCACGAATCCAGATTCCTGGAAAAATTAGAAAATGAACTGCCACAAGCATCACCTAAATCAAAATTTAACTGGTTATCTATTGCGGCAAGTGTGGTTTTGTTTATAGCTCTGGGTTTTGGCGGGTATAACTATTTTAAAACGGATAATGCACAGGTTATTGCACCAACACCGGAACTTGTTAATACTGAAACTAAAGAAAAACCTGCAAAAACGAAAACTTTAGGCGATTTGTCTCCAGATCTTAAAAAAGTAGAAGATTATTATCTGGCCAGCATTCATAATGAGTTGTCTAAGGTGGAATTGACTCCGGAAAATAAGGAATTAATAGATGGTTATATTCAACGTTTGGAGGTGCTTTCTAACGAGTATAAAGCTTTGTCTTTAGAGTTAACAGAATCAGGTCCTAGTGAATTAACAGTAAATGCCCTAATCGATAATTTAAAAATGCGATTAAACCTATTGTATCGTCTTCGCGATCAGCTTAAAGATTTAAGTTCGGAACTAGACGAGACACAATTATCAATGTAAACACAATTAAAAAATGAAACAGTTATCAATACAATCGCTTTTTAGTGCCCTTTTAATAAGTTGTATAGCTTTAGGAGTACAGGCACAACAAAAATTAACCAAGGCTTCCCAGTCCTTAAAGGTTGATAAAAATGTTACGATTAAATTAAAGTCTGATTATACAACAATTAAAGTGGATACCTGGAATAAGGATATTATAGAAGTAGAGGCTTTTATCGAAAGTGATAAGTTAAGTAAGGAAGAGCTGCAACAAGCTTTGGAGCAATGGCGCGTTGACGTTAGTGGATCAGATGATTATGTAACCATTACTTCCAGTGGAATGAGTGGTAATATGGGAAACCTTGAGTTTTATGATTTGGCCTCTTTGGAAGCACTTAAGGATTTGGAATCTGAACTCGCGCCAATTCCTCCATTACCTCCAATTCCTAATCTAGGTATGTTACCAATGCCGAATATACCTGAAATGCCACAAATGCCGGCGTTACCGGAATTGCCAGAAGGGATATCCAGTTTCGATTTTGACTATGATACTTATAAAAAGGAGGGTGAAGCTTATTTAGATAAGTGGAGTAAAACCTATCAGGATAAATATGGTAAGGAGTATCAGGAAAAAATGAAGAAATGGGCCAAAGAATTTGAGAAATCCGGTTTTGGTGATTACGAAAAGGAAATGGAAGCCTGGGGTGAAAAATTCGGTAAAGAATATGGCGAAAAAATGGAAGCCTGGGGAAAACAATTTGGTGAGAGTTTCGGAAAAGATTTTGAAAAAAATATGGAAGCCTGGGGTAAATCATTTGAGAAGCAAATGGAAGCTAGAGAAAAGCAAATGGAACTTCGGGAGAGCCAGAGAGTCGCTCGAGAAAGCCAAAGAGATGCACAGATTGCTGCTAGGGAACATAGCCGTATAGCAAGAGAACATGCTAATGAAAACAGAAAATCGGTTATTATTAGAAAAACAAATAGAGGTGAATTGAATCCGAGTGTTAAAAAGACGCTTATTATTCACATGCCTAAAAAAGCTAATTTAAAGGTCGATGTAAAGTACGGGGAATTACAATTTGTATCGGCTGTAGAAAACTTAAATGCAGAGATGTCTCATACTAAATTAACAGCAAACACTATTGATGGAAGTAAAACTTCCATCAATGTGTCTTATGCTCCTGTTGAAATTTCGAACTGGAATCAGGGAAATCTGGTTTTGAATTTTGTAGATCAGGCGCAGTTACAATCCTGCAAGCGTATGGTGTTAAATTCGAATTCTTCTAATATTGATGTCGTGAATTTAACAGAAAATGCAATTATAAACGGTAGTTTTGGAGATCTAAAGATTAAAAACATAACAGATACTTTTCAGAATCTAAGTATAGTGTTAGAAAATAGTACGGCTGTAATTTCGTTACCCGAATCCGATTATAATTTACAATACCAGGGAAAGCAAAGTAAATTTATGCACCCCAAAAAGACAGCTACAGATCAGGTGGCTAATTTCTCTATAGGAGATGCTTTTAGTAATAAATCTATTATCGTAAATGCGAAATACAGTAAGGTGTTGATGGAGTAATGTAATATATATTCTTTAGTTTAATTGTCAGGAGTCTGGTCTATAATACGTTTATAGTCTGGATTTTTTTTTGATACATAATTGAACTTCTTTGAATTTTAAAGGCTGCTTTAATTAAGAAAACTACGATTTATAACTTACACTTTTTGGGATACTGTCAAAAAAAAATCTAGACTAAAAGAATAGCCTAGATTTAATTTTAATTATAACTTTTTTTAGAAGTGAATTACTGTTCTGTAATTACCCATTCTCCTTTGTCTAAAAGCGGTTCTGCCTGTTTAAACTTAACCGTTTTGTTTTCGCCGGTTCTAATGTTTTTTATAGTAACACGATCGTTTCTTCCAATCTTCGGCTTGTCTCTCACTATGGTTTCTACTACTTCAGGCTGACGTTGCGTTTGACCCGCCGCACGGTTTTGAGCTGCGCGTTCATCTAAATTAGGGATTTCTTCTTTAGACGTTTCAAGTTTTTCCTTTTTAGGAGCCTGTTGTCTGGCTTCACTAATAGCATTGGTGTCCTCAGTAGGTAATTCACCTTTAAATAAGAATGAAATTACATCCTTGTTTACCTGAGTAATCATGCCTTTAAACAGTTCGAAAGCTTCGAATTTATAAATAAGTAAAGGATCTTTTTGTTCGTGAACCGCTAATTGTACAGATTGTTTTAATTCGTCCATCTTGCGTAAATGCGTTTTCCATGCATCGTCAATAATGGCCAAAGTAATATTCTTTTCAAAATCTGTAATTAATTGTTTCCCTTCACTCTTATATGCTTGTTCTAAATCGGTAACCACTTGTAGTGTTTTTACACCATCGGTAAAAGGGACTACTATACGTTTAAATTTATCGCCTTGATTTTCGAAAACATTTTTAATAATAGGGAATGCAATTTCTGCATTTCTAGCCATTTTAGTTTTGTAATGGTCTAAAGCAGCAGTGTAAATTTTAGATGCAATTTCCTGAGTAGATAATTTAGCGAATTCCTGCTCGGAAATTGGGTTGCTCATAGAAAAATAACGAATTATTTCGAATTCGAAATTTTTGAAGTCATTAGCATCTTTATTCGTCTCAGCAATACTTTCGGCGGTGTCGAAAATCATGTTTGCTAAATCTACACTTAATCGTTCACCAAATAAAGCATGGTGGCGACGTTTGTAAACTACTTCACGTTGCGCGTTCATAACGTCATCATATTCTAATAGACGCTTACGCACACCAAAGTTGTTTTCTTCTACTTTTTTCTGTGCACGTTCAATAGATTTTGAAATCATAGAATGCTGAATAACTTCGCCTTCTTCTAATCCCATTTTATCCATCATTTTAGCAATACGCTCAGAACCAAATAAACGCATAAGGTTATCCTCTAACGACACGTAGAACTGAGAACTACCAGGATCTCCCTGACGACCTGAACGTCCTCTTAACTGACGGTCAACACGACGCGAATCGTGACGTTCTGTACCAATAATAGCTAAACCTCCAGCCTTTTTAACGGCATCGGTTAATTTAATGTCTGTACCACGACCAGCCATGTTTGTTGCAATGGTTACCTGACCCGGTTGACCAGCTTCAGCAACAATATCGGCTTCTTTTTTATGTAATTTTGCGTTTAATACATTGTGAGGAACTTTACGTATGCTAAGCATTTTTCCTAATAGTTCACTAATCTCAACATTAGTTGTACCAATTAATACCGGGCGACCAGCCTGAGATAATTTAGTCACTTCCTCAATTACGGCATTATATTTTTCACGTTTGGTTTTATAAACCAAATCTTCTCTGTCGTGTCGGGCAATAGGACGGTTGGTAGGAATCTCTACAACATCTAATTTGTAAATTTCCCAGAATTCACCAGCTTCAGTAATCGCGGTACCTGTCATACCAGATAGTTTACGATACATTCTGAAGTAATTCTGAAGTGTTACCGTTGCAAACGTCTGAGTCGCAGCTTCAATCTTTACATTTTCTTTAGCTTCGATTGCTTGGTGTAATCCGTCACTATAGCGACGTCCATCCATTATACGACCTGTCTGCTCGTCTACAATCATAACCTTATTGTCCATAACCACATACTGAATGTCCTTTTCGAAAAGAGCATAGGCTTTAAGCAATTGGTTAAGGGTATGAATACGTTCCGACTTTATGCCAAAATCTCTGAACAGGTCTTCTTTTTCATTGGCTTCTTCTTCCGGACTTAATCCTTTAGCTTCAATTTTAGCCATTTCGATTCCAATTTCAGGCATTACGAAGAAATTAGGATCGTCTTTTCCAGATAGATATTCTACACCCTTGTCGGTTAATTCTATCTGATTATTTTTTTCGTCGATAACATAATATAACGCGTCGTCTATCTTAGACATTTCACGGTTGTTATCCTGCATGTAAAAGTTTTCTGTTTTTTGAAGCAATTGCTTTATCCCTTCTTCACTTAAAAACTTAATTAATGCTTTGTTTTTAGGTATACCACGGTACACACGAAGCAATTGGAAACCACCTTCTTTAGTGTCGCCTTCAGCGATTAATTTCTTGGCTTCAGCCAGTACTCCTGTTAAAAATTTACGCTGAATCCCTACGATGTCATCTACCTTAGGTTTCAATTCGTTAAATTCGTGACGATCGCCTTGTGGAATAGGTCCGGAAATAATTAAAGGTGTTCGCGCGTCGTCTACTAAAACCGAGTCAACCTCATCGACGATGGCGTAATGATGCGGACGTTGTACTAAATCGTTAGGGGAGTGCGCCATATTATCACGTAAATAATCGAAACCAAATTCGTTATTTGTTCCGTAAGTAATATCTGCGTTATATGCTTTTTTACGCGCATCAGAATTAGGCTGATGATAATCGATACAGTCTATCGTTAAACCGTGGAATTCGAAAATAGGAGCCATCCAGGCGCTATCACGTTTTGCTAAATAGTCGTTTACTGTTACCAGGTGTACCCCTTTACCAGCCAAGGCATTTAAATACACCGGAAGTGTTGCTACTAAGGTTTTACCTTCACCCGTTTGCATTTCTGCAATTTTCCCCTGGTGCATGGCAATACCACCAATTAGCTGAACATCGTAATGTACCATGTCCCAGGTAATGGCTTTACCGGCAGCATCCCAGGAATTAGCCCACATAGCTTTGTCGTCTTCTAAGCTAACATAGTCTTTGGTGCCTGAAAATTCACGGTCGGATGCGTTTGCAGTAACTGTAATTGTAGTATTGTCTTTAAAACGTTTTGCAGTTTCTTTCACAACGGCAAAAGCCTCAGGTAAAATATCGTTAAGTACTTTTTCTGTCGCTTCGTAAGCATCGTCATTCAATTTATCAATTTCCTGATAAATATCTTCACGCCTGTCAATATCGTCGGTGTTGTTAGCTTCCTCTAGAAGTTGAGCTATCTGATCTTCGAACGGTTTTCTCCCCTCAGCAATCTGCGATTTAAAAGCTGTAGTTTTAGCTCTTAATTCGTCGTGAGATAGGGCTGAAAGCGCCGATTCAAAAGATTTAATTTTATTAACTATAGGCATTATGGCTTTTACATCTTGTTTAGATTTATCACCAACAAATACCTTTAATACAGAATTTAAAAAATTCATGAGAATATGTGTTTTTTTATATTAAGTATATAACTTAATCGATATGGTTAAGGTCTTTAAATGCAATTTTTTAAGGCATTCAAAGATACGGTTTGTTGTTATTTTTAATAAAGAATAGCACAAAAAAAAGTCTCATGCAGAGACTTTTTAACTTTTCTTTATATAATGTTTTTAATATTCATCCTCGTTCCAGAGGTAATCTTCATCAGTAGGATAATCTGACCAGATTTCTTCAATAGAATCATAAGAATCGCCTTCGTCTTCAATAGATTGCAGGTTCTCAACAACTTCTAAAGGTGCTCCTGTTCTAATTGCGTAATCTATAAGTTCGTCCTTTGTCGCTGGCCAAGGTGCATCACTTAAATAAGATGCTAATTCTAAAGTCCAATACATCTGTAATTCGTTTTAATTTGTTGCAAAAATAATTTTTTAGTTTAAAAAGTCAAGAAAAAAATGAATTATTTCATCATTAAATAAAAGAACATGGTGTTTTTGTTAAACACGTGGCTTAAAGCTTGTTGCTAAATGCCATGTTGCGGTTAGTATCTTTTACTGCTTCTCAGGAATCCATTTTACTTCGTCCGCTTTTAGGTCATGAGTCAACTTTCGTGCCAATACAAAAAGGTAGTCAGATAGGCGGTTTAAATAGGTTAGAACTTGCGGTTCTACCGGTTCAATGTCGTTTAAAGCAGTGGCTAAACGTTCGGCTCTGCGGCAAACACAGCGTGCAATGTGACAGAATGACACAGTTTGATGGCCGCCTGGTAGAACAAAGTGTGTCATTGGCGGTAATTCGTCATTCATTTGGTCTATGGCGTCTTCTAAAACCGTAATATTCTCTTCTGAAATTTTAGGAATATTAAGGCGTTCTTTGCCATTCTTTAGAATTTTCTTTTCCATAGGGGTAGCAAGCATGGCTCCTAAGGTAAATAAGCGATCCTGGATTGTTATTAATAGTGTTTTATAATTCTCGTTGATGCTCTGGTCGCGAATAAGGCCAATATAAGAGTTTAGCTCATCTACTGTGCCATAACTTTCTATGCGTATATGGTGTTTTGGAACTCTGGTACCTCCGAATAAGGCTGTAGTACCTTTGTCTCCGGTTTTAGTATAAATTTTCATAATACTCTATTTTTTTTTGGGGATATTATAGCTGGGCATGCATTTTTGTATTTCTGGTATCGCTTTCTATCAAGCCATCTCTAAGTCTAATAATGCGATGCGCGTGTTCGGCTATATCTTCTTCATGGGTTACTAAAATTACTGTGTTTCCCTGTTGATGGATGGTGTCGAACAGCGACATGATTTCTACCGAAGTTTTAGAGTCCAGGTTTCCTGTAGGTTCATCGGCTAAAATTATGGATGGGTTATTTACCAGTGCCCGACCTACAGCAACGCGTTGCCGCTGCCCTCCGGAAAGCTGATTGGGTTTGTGATCCATACGATCGGCAAGACCAACCTGGGTTAAAACTTCTTCAGCCCGTTTGTTTCGGTCTGATTTTGAATATCCGGCATAGACCATTGGTAGGGCTACATTATCTATAGCAGTAGTTCTTGGTAGTAAATTAAAGGTCTGAAAAACAAAACCAATTTCGGTATTTCTAATATCTGCCAGTTCATCATCAGACATTTTACTAACATCTTTTCCATTTAGAATATAAGTACCTCCGGTAGGTGTGTCTAAGCAACCTAATAAATTCATTAAAGTGGATTTTCCCGATCCGGAAGGACCCATTATGGCTATATAATCACCTTTTTCTATAGTTAAATTTATACCTTTTAAAACATGAACAGTTTCTTGTCCGAGTTTAAAATCACGAATAATATTGGAGATTTCAATAACGTTACTCATACGTAATACTTATGTTAGTCTTGCTGCAAGATACAGGAAATTTAATTAGTAGTAAGACGTATTAATAAAGGAAATGTTACAGGTTTTATACTTTAATCTAACTAAATGTAAATTTTAGCTTTTGTACTATAACCGTATGGTAAAATGTTCTTTTTCCTGTTCTTTTCTAAAGAAGACAAAACCGTAATGAAAGGTATCTATAGTAACTCTAACCATGGGATGATTTTTAATAGTCTCCCAGGCATCTGTCATGTCTTTGGACCAATAAATATCGTCGAAAATAAATACGGTGTCGTTATGAATTTGCGGGAGTAATAAATTAAAATAGCTTAAAGTAGCATCTTTGTTATGGTTACCATCAAAAAAAACAAAATCATAGGTGCTTTTTGGTAATTCAGGGATTACAGTTTTAAAATCACCACAAATTATAGAGGTGTTCTGTATGTTGTTGGTATTTAAAGTTTCCTTGGTAAATTTTGATACTTCCGGACAGCCTTCAATGCTGGTAACTGTTCCTTTTTTATTGCCTAAAGCAACAGCTAAAGTAGATATGCCTAAGGATGTGCCTAGTTCTAGGCTTTGTTGGAATTTAAAATAAGCCGTAAGGCGAAATAATAGTTTTGCTTGTTTTATTGAAGCCCCTGAATTTTTAGCAATGGATTTAATCTGTCTCAGATTTTGTTTGGTGTATTTAGAACCAGAGCCTAGATCGGTAATATTTAAGGTGATGTTATTTTTTAACAGTTCTGATTTGTACTTTTTTATCTGTTTATATTCCGGATATCTTTTTTTGTCGTAAAAACATTGAGTGACCAGATTGTAAACGAATGGTGAATGAACACCATGCTGATTGGAAGAACGCCAGAGAAACTGAAAGTATTGTTGAATTTGATATATCACTGAAACCAGATTTTATTCGCCTTCAAGTTTTGCAGCCAATTCGAACCAACGGTCTTCTTTTGCTTCAATGTCCTTAATTATCGTTTCCAGTTTTAACGACAATTCGTTAATCTGGTCCTGAGTCAGGTCCGGATTATTAAATTTAGCCTCCAGTTCTGTTTTATCAAAAGCCAGAGATTTTAATTTACTTTCTATATTGTTGTATTCCTTCTGCTCATTGTACGACAGTTTAGCACCTGAATCCTGTTTCCAGTTTTTCTTTTCTTTCTTTGTCGTTTCCGGTTCAGCTTCGGGACTATCTTCATACGCTCTAAAGTCACTATAGTTTCCAGGGAAGTCTTCTATAACACCTTCGCCACGAAATACAAAAAGATGGTCTACAATTTTATCCATAAAATAACGGTCGTGGGTAACCACTACCAGACATCCAGGAAAGTCTAAAAGAAATTCTTCCAGAACATTTAAGGTTACGATATCCAGATCGTTTGTAGGTTCGTCTAAAATCAGGAAATTAGGATTCTGAATTAAAACAGTACACAAATAAAGGCGTTTGCGTTCGCCTCCACTTAGTTTTTCTACAAAATCGTATTGTTTTTTTCTGTCAAAAAGAAAGCGTTCAAGAAGTTGCTGGGCACTAATTTGTCTTCCTTTTTTTAAAGGAATATAATCTCCAAATTCCCTTACGACATCAATAACTTTCTGATCGGGTTTTACGTCTATTCCTGCTTGTGTATAATACCCGAATTTTACAGTTTCTCCCAATGTTATTTTTCCGCTATCCGGAGCTGAGGTCTGGGTGAGTATATTTAAAAAAGTAGATTTGCCTGTGCCGTTTTTTCCAATAATTCCTAAGCGTTCACCATGTTGAAAATTATAGGAGAATCCATCCAGAATGGTTTTATTTTTGTAGGCTTTTTTAATATTGTGTAATTCCACAATCTTATTGCCAAGGCGTTCCATATTAAGTTCTAACTGCACCTTGTGTTCCTTACGGCGTTTGTGTGCTCGTTGTTTAATATCGTGAAAGTCGTCTATACGTGATTTTGATTTTGTCGTTCTGGCTTTTGGCTGTCGACGCATCCATTCCAATTCTTTTTTGAAGAGTTGTTTGGCTTTTCCTGTTTCTACCGCTTCCTGTTCTATTCGTGCTTCTTTTTTCTCCAGGTAATACGAATAGCTGCCTTTATAACCGTAAAGTTCGCCTTGATCTAATTCTATAATTTCATTGCAGACACGTTCCAGGAAATATCTGTCATGAGTTACCATAAACAGTGTCATGTTTTCTTTAGCAAAAAACTGTTCCAACCATTCAATCATTTCAAGATCAAGATGGTTAGTGGGCTCGTCCAGAATTAATAAATCCGGTTTATTAATGAGTGCATTGGCAAGGGCGAGACGTTTTTTCTGCCCTCCGGATAAGGTGCTGACTTTTTGGTTGAAATTATCCAGTTTTAGTTTAGATAGAATCTGCTTGTATTGCGTTTCGAAATCCCAGGCGTTAAAACGATCCATTTGCTCGAATGCCTTTTGGTAAGCATCGGTATCTTCAGGATTATTTAAAGCGTGCTCGTAATTTTTAATCACTTTTAAAATGTCATGATCGGCATTAAAAATAGTGTCTTCAATTGTAAGAGAAGGATCTAAATCTGGTTCCTGAGGTAGAAATGAAACGGTAATATTTTTTCTAAAAATAACCTGTCCGGAATCAGGCTGATCCAATCCAGCCAGAATATTTAAAATAGAGGTTTTTCCTGTTCCGTTTTTTGCTACAAAAGCTACTTTTTGGTCTTTATGGATGCTAAACGACAGGTTTTCGAACAAAGTAAGTTCGCCGTATGATTTTGATATGTTTTCTACTGTTAAATAATTCAACGGATCGTATTTTTAGATTGCTGTGCAAATATCCAAAAAGTAAACGATTAGTTTTGATATTCCGGCTGAAAAGTTATATTTGTGAGTAAATCACTTTTAACCATCCATGACCAAATCGCTATTAATCACCTGTGTAGTCTTGTGTTTTTTTCTTTCCGGCTGTGTGTCTCATAAAGAAATGGTGTATTTACAGCCATCAGTAAATGAAACAGATTCCATAGCAAAAGTGGTAGCTTCACAATCGCCTTATCGCATTCAGATTTATGATATTTTGAATATTAGAGTAAAGGCACTGGATCAGGATGCCGTTCAGATATTCAATCCAATAGGGGAGTCTTTGTTAAATGCAAATAGTAATGAAAGAGCCTATTTTGATGGGTTTACCGTGGATTTGCATGGAGAAATTAGAATCCCCGCCTTAGGAAAAGTAAGTGTTTTAGGGTATACAACCGAGGAAATAGAAAAAATACTGGAGGAGAAGTTGCTGGAGCAACAGTTTAAAGAAACAGCTAACATATTTGTTACTGTAAAACTTACGGGACTACGTTATACGGTTAGCGGAGAGGTAGGCTCTCCGGGTACCAATACCTTATTTCAGGATCGGGTGAATATTTTTGAAGCCTTAGCTAATGCCGGAGAAGTTACTATGGTTGGAGATCGGAAAGATGTTATGATTATTCGGCAATACCCGCAAGGACAAAAAGTGCATCATATCGATATTACGCAGGAGGATGCTATGAACTCCCCTTATTATTATATTCAGCCAAACGATATTATTTATGTGAAGCCGCTGCCGCAAAAATCCTGGGGGACAGGAGAAACAGGTATGCAGACCTTAACCGCAGTCGCTTCCATTTTAACTTTAGGAACGACAATTTTATTATTAATAGATCGCTTGTAATTTATGACTCAATACGAAATTGACGATCAGGAGCAAATGGAATCAGGAGGGATGACCTTCGATTTTCGAGGCTATTTGTTTAAGGTTTTAAACCTCTGGAAACTGGTGTTATTAAGTATTGGAGTTGCATTAATTATAGCCTATTTAATAAATGTTAGAAAGCAAAATGTTTATCGACTTGATTCGTTAATTTCTGTAGAAAACGATCAAAACCCTTTCTTTACTGCAAACACAAGTATTTCGTTTAACTGGGGCGGGGTTTCCGGTAAAGTAGGTAAGGTGATTACAACCTTGCAAACGCGAAGTCATAACGAGAAAGTAGTCGATTCACTACAGTTCTACATCGATTATTTAAAAGAGGGTAAATACCGTAAAGAGGATATTTACAAGAATGCACCGTTTCGGATTGTTATAGATAAAAATAAGGGGCAGTTACTTGGTTTTCCTTTGGGAATACGTTTTCTCAATAATCAACAGTATCAGGTTTTTGCAAATTTTGAAAATCCAGGGGGAACCGTCCAGTTTTATGGCGATAAACATACAGAACGGGTAAGCCTTCCTGTAGGACTTTTTGAAAAAGCGTTTAAAGTTGGTGAGCCGGTGGAATTGCCTTTTGCGAATTTTACTTTGGAAGTAAAACCGGGACAGGATATGGTCGAGAATTCGGAGTATTTTGTTAGGTTTTTGAATTTCGATCAGGTTGTAAATAGCTACAAAAACACGATAAGTGCAGGACCGTTTTCTAAGGAATCCTCTTCGGTTTTAAAACTGTCATTATCTGGGCATAATAAAGCTAAAATTGTAGATTATTTAAATGCAACAACCGAGATTTTAAGTAAAACGGAGTTGTATAGAAAGAATTTGTACGCTACAAACACGATAAAATTTATAGATAGTAGTCTGGCTCAGGTAAATTCTAATTTAAAAGATGTTTCTGATGAGATGAACTCATTTCGAAAACAGAATAAGGTTTTTGATGTGGGAGCGGAAATGTCGGAGGTGTCTTCTCGATTAAGGGAGTATGAAATGGCGAAAGAGGTAGAGCAAACCAAATTGAATTATTTGAATGCTCTGGAAGATTATTTGCGCACAAAGACCAATTATGTAAATATCGCTGCACCGTCTTCTGTTGGAATAGAAGAGCCTAATATTCAGCAAAGCGTTGGTAAGATTACTGCTTTGGCTATAGAACGACAAAGTCTGGAGTATACCATAAAAGAAGGATCAGATCTGTTTAAGGATTTAGATCGGCGAATTAATGCTGAGAAGAAAGTGCTGTTGGAAACCATTGATGCTACAAAAAGCACCATAAGATTGCAATTAAATACTTTATCACGGCAGGTGGCTAGTCTTGAAGCAAAACTTAGTGATTTGCCAGAAGATCAGCAGCAATTTTTAAAAATTCAGCGTAAGCTGGATATCAGTCAGGAAGCCTATAATGTTTATATGGCGAAACGTAGTGAGGCAGCAATCGTTAAGGCCGCGAATATTTCGGACATCACGTCTATAGATGATGCTAAAGACATAGGAGGTGGTTTAATAGGACCGAATAAGTCACTAAATTACATGATGGCGCTTATGCTGGGATTTTTTATTCCGATGTTTTTCATTTTTGTAATTTATTTACTGGATAATACCATTCATGGTTCTGATGAGGTGGAACGCTTATCTCGTATTCCTATTTTGGGATTAATTGGAAAATACAGGTATCATAACAATCTTGTGGTGTATGAAAAACCTAAATCGGCAGTTGCAGAATCTTTCAGATCTATACGCTCAAGTTTACAGTTTATTTTTAAAAGTCAGGGAATAGATCAGAATTTAGGTAAGACCATTTTAATTACTTCTTCAGTAAGTGGAGAGGGAAAAACATTCACGTCTATTAACATGGCTACGGTGTATGCCCTGTCGGGCAAAAAAACAATTTTGCTGGGACTGGATTTGCGTAAACCTAAAATTTTTGGTGATTTCGGAATTTCCAATGATTTAGGAATGGTAAATTATCTGATAGGTGAAAATAAGCTTGAAGAAGTAACGTTCCATACAGAAATTGATAACCTGGATGTGGTTCCTTCGGGGCCAGTGCCGCCAAACCCTTCAGAATTATTAATGAGTGATGTGATTAGCGATCTAATAGCTAAATTACGTAAGGAATACGATGTAATTATTTTAGATACTCCTCCGTTAGGTCTGGTTACCGATGCCTTGCAGTTAACACAATTTGCAGATGCCACAATGTTTATGGTGCGTCTGGATTACACTAAAAAAGGAATGCTTTCTCTAATTAATGCGAAATATCGTGTGGGAGAGGTAAAGAATATTAGCTTTGTTTTAAACTTCTATAAGCATAAAACAAATCATAATTACGGGTATGGCTATGGTTATGGATACGGTTATGGCTATGGTTATGGTGTTTATGGAAATGCGTACCATGATGGGGATAAAAATAAGGGTGTTATAGGTCGAGTAAAACGCTTTTTAAAACGAATTTAATAGGATAAAACATTTAAACATACGTACTTAGTGTGTAATAGCTTTATTACTGAAAGCTTATGAATTCAAATGAGTATTAGAATTTTTAAAATATACGTTTTTCATCAGTTTATATGGGAGAAAAAGATACAATTACAATAATTGGATTAGGATATGTAGGTTTACCCTTAGCGGTAGAATTTGCTAAAAAATACACCGTTATTGGTTTTGATATAAATGCTAAACGTATTGAAGAATTAAATAATGGTTTAGATAGAACCTTAGAAATAGAATCTTCTGAATTGAAAGCGGTTTTAAAACCATCAAATTCGGATGATACAGGACTATATGTTACTTCAGATATAAAGGAGTTACACAACAGCAATATTTACATTGTAACGGTGCCAACACCAACAGATGCTTTAAATAAACCTATTTTCACCCCTTTGTTAAAGGCAAGTGAAACCGTAGGGAAAGTGTTAAAGGCGGGAGATATTGTTATATACGAGTCTACAGTTTACCCGGGAGTAACCGAGGATATCTGTATTCCAATCCTTGAAGAATATTCTGGATTAAAATTTAACACCGATTTCTTTGCGGGCTATTCTCCAGAACGTATAAATCCGGGAGATAAAGTGCATACTGTAACAAAGATATTAAAAGTAACCTCCGGATCCACACCTGAAGTAGCTACTAAAGTAGATCAACTATATAAATCTATCATTACAGCAGGAACACATCTAGCGCCTTCAATAAAAGTTGCAGAGGCTGCAAAAGTGATAGAGAATTCCCAGCGCGATATTAATATAGCTTTCGTAAATGAATTATCTAAAATTTTCAGAATTCTTGATATTGATACCAAAGCGGTTTTGGAAGCAGCAGGGACAAAATGGAATTTTATCAAGTTTACGCCTGGTCTTGTCGGTGGACATTGTATAGGAGTAGATCCGTACTATCTGGCACAAAAGGCTATTGAGTCCGGTTATAATCCTGAAATTATTCTTGCGGGACGAAAAATGAATGACAGTATGGGCGCTTATGTGGCAACCGAAACTGTTAAATTAATGATTAAAAAAGGTGCTACAATAAAAGGCTCTAATGTGTTGGTGTTAGGAATTACTTTTAAAGAAAACTGTCCGGACATCAGAAATTCAAGAGTTATAGATATTATAGAGGAATTGAAAACATATCATGTTAACGTTGATGTTTTTGATCCCTGGGCGTCTGAAGAGGAGGTCCAGCATGAATATGGTTTAGGATTGCTTACCGATAAGGAGCAACTAAAGTCAAATTATGACGCTGTGATTTTATCAGTTTCACATAATGAATTTTTGGATCTGGATATTCAGAAGTTGAAGTCTGAGAATGGTGTAATATTTGATGTTAAGTCTTTATTGCCAAAAGAAACGGTCGATGCCCGTTTATAAAAACTAATGCCATGTACGATACAGTTTATCATCCATACGATTTATCCGACACCAGTTTTTTAATTACCGGCGGCGCTGGATTTATTGGTTCTAATATTGTAGAATATTTGCTTAAATACAACGCCAAAAAGGTTAGAGTACTGGATAATTTTTCCAATGGATATAAGGAAAATTTGTCGGCGTTTAAATTTAATCCGGCATTCGAACTTCTGGAAGGCGATATAACAGATCTGGAGACCTGTAAAACAGCGGTTAAAGGTATGGACTATGTAAGTCATCAGGCAGCTTTAGGATCAGTTCCGCGTTCTATAGAAAACCCAATAGCAACTAATAATGCCAATATTAACGGGTTTTTAAATATGCTTGTAGCTGTAAAAGACAGCGATTCAGTTAAACGCATGGTATATGCGGCCTCGAGTTCTACCTATGGCGATAGTAAAAATTTACCGAAATTAGAATCGGTTATAGGGAAACCATTATCTCCATATGCTGTCACAAAATATGTAAACGAATTATATGCCGATGTTTTTGGAAAAACTTATGGAACTGATGTTATAGGTTTACGTTATTTTAATGTATTTGGTCCTAAACAGAGTCCCAATGGCGCTTATGCAGCGGTAATTCCTTTATTTATGCAGGCATTAAAAGAAGATAAATCGGCAAAAATTAACGGAGATGGGGAGCAAACTCGCGATTTTACTTTTGTCGATAATGCAGTGCAGGCTAATATAAGAAGCTTTTTTGCTCCTAAGGAAGCGTCTAACGAAGTTTTTAACGTGGCTTGCGGAGAACGTATCAGTGTTAATCAATTGTGGGATGCTTTGAGAGAGGCAGCAAATTCAAATTTAAAACCGGAATACGGACCGGCACGACAAGGTGATGTTCGCGATTCGCTTGCAGATATTTCTAAAGCAGAGACTTTGTTGGGATATAAACCTCAATTTACAGTTGCAGAAGGATTAAAAATTACCTGGAACTGGTTTTCTTAATTTACAAGACATCAGTTTTTATTTTACTAAGAGTTAAAAAGGCTGCCTCCCGGCAGCCTTTATATAAAAATAATTCAAAAAGTACATCAGAAATTTGCGTCTAATGTATGATGTGTATCAATTAGTGGACCTCCTTGAACAATTTCATCTGAAGCTTGATTTGCAAACTTGTCGAAGTTAATGTGGAAGGAATGTGCTAATTGAATGGATTTACTTATGTATTCTCCTTTTTGTAACCAGGTGTTTATAGGGTCTAATATTTCTGTAGGAACACCAGGGCAATATTCCGGCATGTGCAGGCCGAAAATCGGATGCGTTTTATAGAGCACATTATCCAGCTGACCTTTAAGGATAGCTGTAATCATAGCTCTGGTATATTTTAGTTTAATTCTCGAACCAACACCATATGGGCCGCCACTCCAGCCAGTATTAATTAACCACACATTTACATTGGCTTCTACCATCTTAGCGCTTAACATTTCTGCATAGTTTGCAGGATGAAGCGGCATAAACGGTTCGCCAAAACAGGCAGAGAATGATGGAACAGGTTCTGTTATTCCAGCTTCGGTTCCAGCAACTTTTGCAGTGTAACCAGAAATAAAATGATACGCTGCTTGTCCGGGAGTTAATTTGGATACAGGAGGTAAAACACCAAAGGCATCACAGGTTAAAAAGAAAATGTTTTTTGGATTAGCTGCGAAAGACGGACTAACGATGTTGTCTATATGATTTATAGGATAGCTTACTCTTGTATTTTGTGTAATGGAACTGTTTGAAAAGTCAACTTCTTTTGTGCCCGGTTTAAAGCAAATGTTTTCTAACATGGCTCCGGGTTTTATGGCTCGAAAAATATCAGGTTCTTTCTCCTCGGTTAAGTCTATAACCTTGGCATAACATCCGCCTTCAAAATTAAAAATGATATTTTCTTTTGTCCACCCGTGTTCATCATCACCTATTAATTTTCTGTTTGGGTCTGCAGACAGTGTGGTTTTTCCTGTTCCCGACAATCCAAAGAAAATAGCTGTATCGCCGTCTTGTCCCACATTGGCTGAGCAATGCATAGGTAATACGTCTTTTTCTATTGGTAATATTAAATTTAAGGCAGAAAAGATGCCTTTTTTAATTTCGCCGGTATAGGCACTACCTCCAATTAATGCAATTTTTTTACTAAAGTTTAAAATGGAAAAATTTCCGTCATTTAATCCTAGTTCTGTTGGGTTTGGAGCTAAATATCCAGGTGCACAGACAACTAACCATTCTTCTTCAAAGTTTTCCAGATCTTCCTCGTTGGTAAATTGTAAAAACATGTTTTTTACAAAATAGTTAGACCAAGGGTATTCCGTAATGGTTCTTACATTCATCTGGTAATCCGGATGCGCACAAACATAACCGTCACGGATGTAAAGTTCCTTGCCAGATAAATAATTTGTGATTTCGTCATAAAGTAACTCAAAATTCTCGGGAGAAATTGGTTTGTTTATGCGTCCCCACCATACTTTATCTTTAGTGTAATCGTCTTTAACTAAGTAACGATCCTTAGGGGAGCGACCAGTAAATTTTCCGGTGTTGACACATAAAGTTCCGTTTTCAGTTTCTGTACCCATGTTTTTATCAAGGGTAATTTTTTGTAGTTCTTCAGGAGGTAAATTCCACTTTAATTTAACACCATTAAAACCATATTGTCTTAAATCATGAACTTTTTGTTGTTCTAATATTGTTTCCATAATGTAATTATTTAAATGTTAGGTTTTCCTCTTGAATAACCAGCGAATCAATCAGTCGTTTACTTATATCATGTTTGCCAGAGTGGTTTGGTATATATGTGGTTTTGCGTTTGTTTTTTAATTTTAAAGCATAAAATAGGCCTGTAACGGGCAGTATTACAGGCCTTGTTGCTATTAATTTGTCTGATAGTTTTTCAAAAAAGCATATCTGCATTTTTACCATAACAGCTAAGTTTGATGTGTAACTTTGCTGGTTTAGTACAGGTGATGGCATACAGAATTTAAGGGCTAATGCAGACATGCTTTTTTGTTTTTAAAGGTCTATTGCTAATAATGGTATTTTAGTTTGCTGACTCAAGGCTTTTGTTAGTTTTCCTTGTGATGTTATAGGGGTTTCTGCATGATTTTTTGGTAAAATGGCCACGAGATCTATGTCGTTTTCTTCAACATAATTAAATAAGCCATGTACTATATCTTTATCTTCAATAAAGGCATGATGTGAGTAGAAATTTTCTAAATGATAAATAATATCATTTTCATTCTTCTCATCATTTTCTGTATATCCATAACCGCCGTCTTCTTTCACTATGGTTAATACACTAACAATGGCATTAAATCGTCTTGAAACGTCAAGAAGTACATTTAATACTTCGTTGTTATGAATTTTTTCTTTGTCAATAATTAATGCTATTTTCTTAACATCGATTTTTGTGTAATCTGTAGGAATAACTATTACCGGACATTGGGCTTCAAGAACAAAATCAGACGTTTTAGATTGTAAATGACAATCGGATTTGTCCGGGCAAGTTCCCATAATTACTAAATCTACAGGAGTTTTACTTTGTAAATGAAGTAGGGCATCTATTATTTTTCCTTTTGCAATGATTGATACAATTGGATTTGTTAGTGAATTACTGTATTGGGTTACAATTTGCTCTAATTTGTCTTCGGTTTCCAATGAAATATCTCCTTCGACTACATGTGCCAATATAATTCTTGCATTAGGGTCATTTTGAATAAAATGAACCGCATACTTCAAAGCATTGGTAGCCACTTCAGAAAAATCAAATGGGACTAAAATTGTGGATATCGTTTTCATGTCGAATTATTTTTATACTATAAAGATACGACCTATCCTAAGGAGAAATAATGACAAAAGTCATAGATTAGTCTCATGCGATGTATTAATTTTGTTGGTTATGTTGTTGAAAAACAGCAATTTGTGAAAATAAGACGTTTTCAAACGTTTTAGTTTTAGAATTTAAATTATCCAAATGCAATACTTAAAAATCTATCTTCAAAAAGCGTTTTTTTTCGATCTTTTAACCTTAAAAAATCTTGTTTTTATTTGTTTTTTATTCATTCTGAATGGAAAACTTTTAGCTCAGGAAAAAAAAGTTGCTAAAAAAGGAAATTTAGCCTGGCAGTTAAGCGAAAATCCCGATATAAAATTGGCGTTAAGTGCATCTGGACAAGTTTGGTACGCTTACACTCAATGGAATCCGGGAAGTCTTGATGACGATGGACATTTTAAATCGTATAGCTACGATTTATCGCTTAGAAGGTTGCGTTTGGGTTCTGTCTGGAGCGTGGGGGACAGATTTAAGTTTTACGCTATTTTTGGAGAAAATAATTACAATAAAGTTACTACAAAATCGCCTCTAATTAAAGAGATGGATGTATATGGAACTTATAAATTTTCAGATGCAATAAATTTGGCTGTAGGGAAATCTACATGGGATGGTTTATCCCGATTAACAGCGCCGTCTACAACCACAATGTTGGCTATTGATTTACCTTTGATAGCTCAGCCTACATTAAACAGAACTGATGACATTACAAGAAATACTGGAGTGTTTTTGTTTGGCGATATCGGGCGTTTAGATTATAGAGTCGGAATCATCGATCCTTATAAAAATTCATATACCGGAGCCAGCATCCCTGCTTTAGAAGAGGGGAAATACGAATTTGAATATGATAAGTTGAATTTACAATACACAGGATATTTTAAATACGATTTTTTAGAAAAAGAACGCGCTTTAAGTCCTAATTTTAAAGGAACTTATCTGGGAGAGAAAAAATTATTGTCTGCCGGATTGGGATTTAAATATCAGAAAGACGCTTTAGTAGGACTCGAGCAAGGAGAGCAGACTTATAAAGATATGAAATTGTGGTCTGCCGATGTATTCTGGGATTTACCAATACAAACGTCTTTTGCACGATTATTTTCCGGGTATGTCGGGTATTTTAATTACGATTTAGGTCCGGACTATATTCGAATGATTGGTGTGGATAATCCGGCAAGTGGTTTTGATAGTTCAGTAGCTGAAATTAACGGAAAAGGAAATGGTTTCCCCGCTGTAGGTACTGGGAATTCTGTGTTTTACCAAATGGGATTATTGTTAGGACAAAATACATCTAAAGGGCAATGGAAAAATATCCAGATGTATGCTAACGGTCAGTTAAGCGATTTTGACGCTTTGGATGAGTTGATGTATTGTTATGGTTTCGGCCTGAACTGGTATGTAAAACATCAGAAAGTAAAATTCTCTTTAGGTGCAGAACATCGTCCTGTATTCTCTGAAATAGATGGATTAAATGTTCAAACCGACAGAAAATGGATGGGCGTTTTACAGGCGCAATTTGTTTTAAAATAGTTTGAATTGCATTAGAGTTAAGGTTAGCAAAGAGTATAATTAAAACGGCACCATTGAAATATCATTGGTGCCGTTTGTTTTTTAGGTTATACTTAATTTGTTATTAGATAGCGTTAACCGTAATTTTTAATTCTATATCATCGTTTATAAACTTGTCTCCAAGGTCATCGAACACAGATTTCGATTTAAAATTAATACCCCATTGCGTTCTGTCTATAGTAAAAGGTTCGCTCACCAAAGTTAATTGGTCTCCTGTTTTTGAAATAGTCACCGGAAACGAAACGTTCTTTTTAATTCCTTTTAAGGCAAGATTGCCAGATAAAATATCCTTACCGGTCTCGTCTTTTGTTAAACCAGTAATTTCAAAGGCTGCACTAGGGAATTGCGTTACATTAAAAAAGTCGCCTTCTTTTCCTTCAACAGTTCCTTTTAAATGGGCTTCAAGATTGGTTTTCATATTACCTTCAGCATCAAGTACATTTATGCTGTTCATGTCAATAAGGGCTGTACCACTTATTAGTTCTCCATTCTCTGTGTTTAAAACACCGTTTTCAATTTTTATCGTGCCAAAATGGGTTCCTGTAGGTTTAAAACCTTTCCATTCTATTGTCGATTTCTCGGTGTCAATTTTATATTTTACAGCCGTATTATCGGCTACTGCAACTGGCTCGGCAGCCGTAGCTTCGGTTTTTTTGGTGTCATTTTTGCAGCTAATTTGAGTTGTAGCAATGCATGCCATTGTTAAAACGGTTAAAAGACCTTTTTTCATAATGTTTATTTTAGGGTTTAATCTCAAAAATAAATAAAATAGTATGCCGATATAAAATTTATATCGAAAATGTTTGTGACATTTTGGCAAATATCGAAACATGGCAGTACTTTTGCCATTCATCGATAGTGTTTATTTAAAGTAAAAAAGACATGAGTACAAAAGATAATCAGGAAGACATTCTAAACGAAAATATAGAAGAGCAAGTAGAACAGGCAGAGGAGCAGGCTGCTGAAACTGAAACTGTTTCTGCTGAAGAGGAACTGCAAATAAAACTTAAAGAGGAAAAAGATAAGTTTTTACGTTTATTTGCAGAGTTTGAAAATTATAAAAGACGAACTTCCAAAGAGCGTGTAGAGCTGTTTAAAACAGCGAACGAAGATGTTATGAAAGCACTTTTACCGGTAATGGACGATTTTGACAGAGCTTATATTGAAATATCTAAAACTGAGGAAAAAGACCTGTTAAAGGGTGTGGAATTAATAAGTAATAAACTTAAAAGCGTTTTAAAAGGCAAAGGTTTAGAGCAAGTTGAAGCTGCCGCAGGAGATGCTTTTAATGCAGACCATCACGAGGCAATTACTCAAATTCCGGCACCAAGCGAAGAGTTAAAAGGTAAAATTATAGATGTTATTGAAAAAGGTTACAAATTAGGAGATAAGGTTATTCGTTTCCCTAAAGTTGTAATCGGACAATAAGTACTTGTAATAAAATATTACGAAAACATTTTTTAAAGGTCGAAAGTGACACACACTATGAAGAGAGATTATTACGAAATTTTAGGAGTTAGTAAAAGCGCTTCTGCAGCAGAAATAAAAAAGGCGTACAGGAAAAAGGCGATTGAATTTCACCCTGACAAAAATCCGGATAATAAAGAAGCTGAAACTAAATTTAAAGAAGCAGCCGAGGCTTACGAGGTGTTAAGCGATGCCGATAAGAAGGCGCGTTACGATCAGTTTGGTCATCAGGCTTTCGAAGGCGGTGGCGGATTTGGTGGCGGCCATATGAATATGGACGATATCTTTAGTCAGTTTGGAGATATTTTTGGCGGCGCTTTTGGCGGTGGTGGCGGATTCTCAGGCTTTGGTGGGGGATTTGGTGGCGGTCAACGTCGTGCCAAAGGAAGTAATCTTAGAATTCGTGTAAAACTTACTTTAGAAGAAATTGCAAACGGCGTAGAGAAAAAAGTAAAAGTAAGACGTAAAGTTCAGGCAGAAGGAACAACATATACTACATGTTCTACGTGTAATGGATCTGGACAAGTTACTAGAATTACAAATACTATTCTAGGGCGTATGCAAACCGCATCGCCATGTACGGCCTGTGGTGGTTCAGGACAGACTATAGACAAAAAGCCTAACGATGCAGATGCACAGGGTTTAATTGTAAAAGAAGAAACCGTTTCTATTAAAATTCCGGCTGGAGTTGTAGATGGTATGCAGTTAAAAGTTACCGGTAAAGGTAATGAAGCACCGGGAGCTAATGGTTTGGCAGGCGATTTGTTGGTGGCTATAGAAGAAGAAGAGCACAACAGTTTACAACGAGAAGGCGATAACTTACATTTCGATTTATATATTAGCGTGCCTGATGCTATTTTAGGAACTTCTAAAGAAATAGAAACTGTAACGGGTAAGGTTCGAATTAAAATTGAGGCAGGGACGCAATCTGGAAAAATATTACGCTTACGCGGAAAAGGAATTCCAAGCATTAACGGCTATGGAAAAGGTGATCTTTTAGTACATGTTAATGTGTGGACACCAAAAACGCTAAGTAAGCAACAAAAGGAATTTTTCGAGGCGATGAAGGAAGATGACCATTTTTCTCCAAAACCAGAAAGTTCTGATAAGTCATTCTTTGAGAAAGTAAAAGATATGTTTTCTTAAACAACTAAGTAGATTATAAAAAAAAAAGCTCCACCGTATTCGATGGAGCTTTTTTTTATGTAGGGTATTAAACAATGTCTGTTTTAGTTCTGAATTGCGATTTTAATGTTTTAAGGAATTGATTTTGGTTATTTTTTAAAAAATATATTAAAATTTTAAAGCATTTTTAATTTAAAGTATTATATTTGGAATATTACTAATTGACTTTAGTGATAATTTTTCTTTTTCATAGCAATTTTTTTCCCACCCTTAAATGTAAGTTTAAGGGTGGGTTTTGTGTTTTTAGGGATTTTTTTGAGATGCCATAATTTAATAATCGGTTAAAAAGTGGCTTTGAGCCACTTTTTTTGGTTATGTTAATACGGTTGGTTTACATTTAATATATTTACATCCTCAATTAACTAAACTCGCGAATGAGCAACATATTAGAAGCGCATACCATTTCTAAAAAATTTGGTGAATTTACTGCGCTTAATAAGGTCTCTATACAAGTTCCTAAAGGCAGTATTTTTGGTTTGCTGGGACCTAACGGAGCAGGAAAAACCACATTAATTCGTATTATAAACCAGATAACAGTTCCAGATCAGGGACATGTTATATTAGATGGCGAGCCTTTACAGAACCATCATATACAGGATATCGGGTATTTACCAGAAGAACGCGGTCTTTATAAATCGATGAAAGTAGGGGAGCAGGCTTTGTATTTAGCTCAGTTAAAGGGTTTAAGTAAATCTGAGGCTAAAAAACGCTTGCATTTCTGGTTCGATCGTTTAGAAATTGGCGACTGGTGGAATAAAAAAATTCAGGAGTTATCTAAAGGGATGGCTCAAAAAATACAGTTTGTGGTTACCGTATTGCATCAGCCAAAATTATTAATCTTTGATGAACCTTTCTCAGGGTTCGATCCTATAAATGCCAATTTAATTAAAGACGAAATTTTAAGATTGAGAGATGAAGGTGCTACGGTAATTTTTTCAACTCACCGCATGGAATCTATAGAGGAGTTGTGCGACCATATTGCGTTAATTAATAAGTCGAATAAAATTCTCGATGGAAAATTGACAGATATTAAGCGCCAGTTTAAAAGCAATACGTATGAGATTGGAATAAAAACACATGAGGTGGAGGCTTTACACAAAGAAATAGCTACATCCTTTAATGTATCTCCGGCTCAATTTAAAACCATAGACGAACAGTTAAAATTAAATGTGCGGTTAAACGAAAGTCAAAGACCAAACGACTTATTGAGCTATTTAACGACCAAGGGGGAAGTATCTCATTTTGTTGAATTATTGCCTAGTACTAACGATATTTTTATAAAAGCCGTAAAGAATAATAGTTAATATGAATCATCTGTCACTTATTATTAAACGCGAATATTTAACTAAGGTTAGAAATAAAGCGTTTATTGTTATGACTATTTTAAGTCCTGTTATATTAATTACACTAATTGCAGTAGTGGCTTACCTGTCTCAGGTAAATAGCGAAAAGGTGCGTACTATTGCTGTATTGGACGAATCCGGTTTGGTAAAAGATGCTTTTGTAGATACAGAAACCACCAAATATAAAATATTAGACAGGATAGAGCTTGAAGCGGCTAAAGTTTTGGTAAGGGCTGAGGAAGATTATGGTTTGTTGTATATTGAAAAAAGTCTGGATGTCAATTATCTGGAAGATCATATAAAGTTTTATTCTGAAGAGTCTCCTTCTCTTTCTGTGATTTCAGATTTAGAAGATAAACTGGAGAAATCGTTAACCGATGTTAAATTGGTTCAGGAGGGTGTAGATCTGGATAAAATAGCATCTTCAAAAATAAACGTTGATATTTTTCAGGAAAATTACGCCGGGGAAACTACTTCTAAAGAAGAAAGTATTATAAAACTGGTATTTGGTGGGGCTGCCGGATATTTGTTATTTATGTTTATCATTATTTATGGAAACATGATAATGCGTTCTGTTATCGAAGAAAAAACAAGCAGGGTTATCGAAGTCATTATTTCATCGGTAAAACCAATTCAGTTGATGCTGGGTAAAATAATAGGAACTTCATTGGCTGGAATCACTCAGTTTATAATCTGGATTATTTTGGGAGGAGTGCTCATGTTTTTAGTGAGTATAATTTTCGGAATAGATTTAACACATATGCAAACACCTCAGCAGGAAATAGTACAGCAGACAATGGAAGGACAGGCTATGAGTGAAAATACTCAGGCGGTCATAACTGCTTTCCTGAATTTACCAATGGGTAATTTAATTCTGGCTTTTGTGTTGTTTTTCATAGGTGGTTATTTGTTATATAGTTCTATGTACGCCGCTATTGGAGCTGCTGTAGATAATGAAACAGATACGCAGCAATTTGTGCTGCCACTGCTTATGCCGTTAATTTTAGCAGTGTATATTGGGTTTTTTACCGTGATAGAAGATCCGCACGGAACGGTCTCTACAGTATTCTCGTTTTTACCTTTTACCTCTCCGGTAGTTATGCTCATGCGTATTCCTTTTGGTGTTTCTATTTGGGAGCAATTACTGTCTTTATTAATTTTGTTAGGAACATTTTTGTTCACCGTGTGGTTTGCCGCCAAGATTTACCGAGTTGGAATTTTAATGTATGGTAAAAAGCCAACATATAAAGAATTAATAAAATGGATTAAATATTAGGGATGAAGCAAATTCTGGATTTTCTTAATTATACATTTCACATCACAAAAGACATTTCTGTTTCTGTAAAAGGAATATTTGTCATAATAATAGTAATTATAATAACTAAAAGACTACTTAGATTTTTTAGTAAAGTTGTTTCTAAAAAACTGCCTGAAGATGACAAAGTAAAGTTCGATATGTTGTTTTCTTATGGTAGCTGGATTATTTATCTTATTATATTATTAATAACATTTCATTCCATAGGAATAAATGTTACCGCAGTTTTTGCGGCTTCAGCAGCGTTATTAATAGGTGTAGGTCTTGCCTTACAGACTTTGATTCAAGATATCATTTCAGGTGTTTTTATTTTAGTAGATCAATCCGTACATGTTGGAGATATCATTCAAATTGAAGATAAAGTTGGGCGTGTAGAAGAAATTAAATTAAGAACGACCAGGGCAGTTACCATAGATAATCGTGTTATTATAATTCCTAATCATATTTTTCTGGCGAACAGCCTGTATAACTGGACACAAAACGGAAAGGAAACAAGAGATTCTGTTACGGTTGGTGTGGCTTACGGTAGCGATGTTCAGTTGGTAAAACGTTTGCTGCTAAAATCTATAGAAGACATTCCTGAAATTTTAAATTTCCCTGAACCTAAAGTGCATTTTTTAGATTTTGGAGACAGTGCACTTACCTTTAGGGTGGTATTTACTTTACGGGATAGTTTTTTGGGGGAAGGCCCGAGAAGTGATGTGCGATTTAAAATAGATAAACTGTTTAGGGAACATAATATTGCAATTCCATTTCCGCAACGCGATATTCACGTGGTGTCGACTCCTGATTTAAAAAAGAATAATCTTGTTTAAAATTCTTACTTTAGAGCTAATAAGATACTAGAGTATAAATAAAATTATATGCCAAAAATATTAATAGTAGAGGACGAAGCGGCGATCAGACGGGTTTTGACTAAAATTCTTACAGAAGAAAATGAAGCTTATCAGGTTGAAGAAGCTGAAGATGGCTTAATTGGAATCGAAAAAATAAAGAACGAAGATTACGATCTGGTGCTTTGTGATATTAAAATGCCTAAAATGGATGGCGTTGAGGTTTTAGAAGCAGCAAAACTTGTGAAGCCGGAAATACCAATGGTAATGATATCCGGGCATGGCGATTTAGATACAGCAGTGCAGACAATGAGATTAGGTGCTTTCGATTATATATCGAAACCACCGGATTTAAACCGTTTACTAAATACCGTTAGAAATGCCTTAGATAAAAAAGATCTTGTAGTTCAGAATAAAATTCTGAAAACCAAGGTAAGTAAGAATTATGAAATGGTAGGAGAAAGCGAAGCCATTTCAAATATAAAAGACATAATAGAAAAAGTTGCCGCTACCGAGGCCCGTGTTTTAATAACGGGGTCTAATGGGACAGGAAAAGAATTAGTAGCGCACTGGTTACATCAGAAAAGTGATCGCGCTAAAGGGCCTATGATAGAGGTAAACTGCGCAGCTATTCCAAGCGAATTAATAGAAAGCGAGCTTTTTGGTCATGTAAAAGGGGCTTTTACCAGTGCAAATAAAGATAGAGCCGGGAAGTTTGAAGCTGCTAATGGAGGAACTATTTTTCTGGATGAGATTGGAGATATGAGTTTGTCTGCACAAGCAAAAGTGCTACGGGCTTTACAGGAAAATAAAGTGCAGCGCGTAGGTAGCGATAAAGATATTAAGGTGGATGTTCGTGTAATTGCAGCTACAAATAAAGATTTAAAAAAGGAAATAGAAGACGGGAAATTTAGAGAAGATTTGTATCATAGATTGGCCGTGATTTTAATTCCGGTACCAGCTTTAAACGACAGACGCGAGGATATTCCGTTATTAATAGACTATTTCTCGGGAAAAATAGCTGCAGAACAGCGTATAGGTAAAAAGGAATTTTCGAAAAAGGCTGTAAGTCTGCTTCAGGATTATGACTGGACAGGGAATATTCGGGAATTAAGAAATGTGGTGGAACGCCTAATTATTTTAAGTAACACAGAAGTTACAGAGCATGACGTAAAGCTGTACGCCTCTAAGTAGTAGAATGAAAAAAGCCCTTTAATAAAATATTAAAGGGCTTTTTTATTGAGATTAATCGTTATCGGCACATTGATTTAACTGCGATAAATAACTTGCAGTTAATTGTTTTAATGTATTTAAGTAATGCGATTTAATCTGGTCGATACTTTTTGATATCAATTCGTTTTCTTCTTCGTTTTGAGTAATATCTAAAACTTCAGATTTACAATCACAGATTTCAAGCGCCTTGTTATACACTTCAATATTAGATAATACGATTGCTTTATTTTGCCCGATTAACAATTGTTTAATCTGGCGTAATTCCAGTTCTTTTTGCTCGGCAAGTTTCAGTTGATCATTGCTAACAGAACTTGACGTTATAATCGGAGCAGAGGGTGTTGCAGAGGCTAAAGATGTAGAGTTGTTGACTAATGGTAAGTCTGAAGCTCCTACAGCCGTACATTTATCCAAGGCATTCATTGTGTTTTTAGCGCCTTCAATGGCACGTTTGATAAAAAAACGGGCGTCTTCAAAAGTTTTAGCTCGATCTACTTTTTCCAATGTTTCAATATTGTCGTAAGTTAGATTGTTAGCCACTTCGCATTTGCAGGTTTTAAATTTGTCCTGAGCACGTTCAAAAGCTTTTAAAGATCGATTAGCGTAATATTGCAGATGCGTTAAATTATTCGCTTCGAAAGCATCTTTAACATGGGAGTACGCATACGATAAATCGGATTGAACATCAGAACATTGGGAAAATCCTTTAAAAGGTGTGCACAAGAGTAAGGCCACACCAAGAGTGTAGAGTTGTTTCATAGTATTTGGGGTTATGAATAGGTAGCATAAAATTAATAAAAAAATAGAAACAGGCTGTTTTTTAAAGCGTTTTTGTTTTTACTATCTTTAGAAGACATAAACCGATGTAATGCCTTATGAAGAAAATTGAAATTAAAGACTTCGAAATAGACTCTCAGATATTCATTAAGAACCTTCAAACTAAAGTTGATCTGAATACCTCAGCAAGGAAAATTCAGAAGAAAATGGAAAAGGTTAGGATGAAACTGGGGAAACTTCAGGATAAAATGTATGCTCATGGAAAGTATTCGGTTTTATTGTGTTTACAGGGTATGGATACTGCCGGTAAGGATAGTCTGATAAGGGAAGTTTTTAAAGATTTTAATGTCCGGGGAATTGTAGCTCATAGTTTTAAATCGCCAACCGATTTAGAACTTAAACACGATTATCTGTGGCGTCATTATATCTGTTTGCCGGCCAGAGGTAAGTTTGGTATTTTTAACAGAACACATTACGAAAATGTTTTGGTTACCCGTGTCCATCCTGAGTATATTTTAAATGAAAACATTCCCGGAATTAATGAGGTAAGCGATGTAAATGATGCGTTTTGGGAACGTCGTTTTAGAGAAATAAATAATTTTGAACAGCATGTAGCCGATAACGGTACCATTATTTTTAAATGTTTCCTTAATCTGTCTAAAACAGAACAGCGAAACAGACTTATAAGACGCTTGAATAAGCCTGAGAAAAACTGGAAATTTTCTGCAGACGATTTAAAAGAACGCGATTTGTGGGATGCGTATCAAAGCTGTTATGAAGATGCGATAAACAGAACCTCGAAACCTCATGCACGCTGGTATAACATACCTGCCGATGATAAACCTACAGCTCGTCTAATAGTGGCAACAATTCTTTATGAAACTTTGAAAACCTATACTGATATAAAAGAACCGGAACTGGAAGAAAGCGTAAAACGAAATCTTGAATTATATAAATCTGAACTGGAAAACGAATAAATTTATTTCAGGTTCTGTGTTAAAAAACGGTTTATACTGTTATATTTAAGCCTTAAATCTTACAAATATTCCCCATGAAAAAAACAATAGCTGCATTAGCCTTAAGTTTATCATGTTCGGTTTTCTCTCAGACCGACGAAGCTGTGTTTAAAACTATCTATAATAAAGCCCTGCAAGACCATCAGGCTTACAACTGGCTGGACTATTTGTCTAACAATATAGGAGGACGTTTGTCCGGATCTTTAAATGCACAACGTGCTGTAGACTGGGGTAAAGCATCTTTAGAAGAAATAGGACTGGATAAGGTATGGTTACAACCGGTTATGGTGCCAAAATGGATAAGGGGAGCAAAAGAGTATGCTTATTTTGAATCGTCAAGTGGACAAACTACAGAAGTTAATATTTGTGCTTTAGGTGGCTCTGTGGCAACACCGGCTTTGGGATTAAAGGCAGAGCTTGTTGAAGTTCATAACTTCGAGGAACTTGAAAAACTCGGGGAAGCCAACATTAAAGGGAAAATAGTATTTTATAACCGCCCTATGGAAGTCGAATTAATAGATACCTTTAGGGCATATGGTAATTGTGTGAATCAGCGCTATAAAGGGGCTGAAGAAGCTGCAAAATATGGTGCGGTTGGTGTTATCGTGCGATCCATGAGTCTGAAAATTGATGATTTACCACATACAGGGAGCATGTCTTATGGCGATTTGCCTGTGAGTAAACGAATTCCTTCAGCAGCAATTAGTACCAAACAGGCTGATTTATTAAGTCATGTTTTAACTCTTGATAAAACCGCTAAGTTTTATTTTAGACAAAATTGTAAGCAGTTAGAGGATGTAAAGTCGTATAACGT
This sequence comes from Formosa sp. S-31, assembly GCF_051172795.1. Classification (NCBI taxonomy): domain Bacteria; kingdom Pseudomonadati; phylum Bacteroidota; class Flavobacteriia; order Flavobacteriales; family Flavobacteriaceae; genus Formosa; species Formosa sp. S-31. The sequence goes on along the minus strand of NZ_JAENDK010000007.1, from coordinate 116,461 downwards.
TATTGGTGAAATTACAGGTTCGGAAAAACCGAATGAATATTTAATTGTAGGGGGGCATCTGGATTCCTGGGATCTGGGAGACGGAGCACACGATGACGGGGCTGGTATTGTACAATCTATGGAGGTTTTAAGATTGTTTAAAACTTTAAACATTAAACCTAAGCACAGTATTCGTGTGGTAATGTTTATGAACGAAGAAAACGGGCTGCGCGGTGCAACAGAATATGCTAAAGTAGCTAAAGAAAAAGGGGAAACTCACGTGGTTTCTCTAGAAAGTGACTCTGGAGGATTTACACCCAGAGGATTCTCTTTTGATTGCCAGGACTCTACTTTAGACAAAGTTTCAACATGGACGACATTATTTAAACCCTATTTAATTCATTATTTTGAGAAAGGGCATGGCGGAGCTGATGTGGGACCATTAAAAACAAATGCTAATGTTACTGTTGGTCTGCGGCCAGATTCTCAACGCTATTTTGATCATCATCATGCCGAGAGCGACACGTTTGAGGCTATTAACAGCAGAGAATTAGAATTAGGAGCTGCTTCGATGACCGCTTTAATCTATATGTTTGATAAATACGGGATTTAAATATGAAATTTAAACTGTTAATTGCCGTAATACTGTTCATGCAATTTTCAACAATGAGAGCACAGGAAAATTCAGAATTACCATATTATGAAATTACGGAGTATGCCCAGAATTATACAGCAGGAACTGTTGCAGCACGTCTAATAGACGGGTTGGGCTTTCGGTACTACTGGGTTTCTGAAGCTTTAACATCAAAAGACCTAGAATATAGATTAAACGAAGAAGGCAGATCTACTTTGGAAACCCTTCAGCATATATATGACTTGTCGACAGTAATTCGGGATGCAGCTTTAAAAGTTCCACACATAAAAGAGACTTTAAAAAAGCCAATGACTTACGTGGAGTTAAGGTCTGAAACCCTAAAGAATTTAAAAACAGCTTCAAATATCATATCAAAAGAAGATAATCTGGAGCAGTTTAATATGGTGTTCAGAAGTCCTAATGGCGATAAAACCGTGCCATTCTGGAATGCTATAAACGGTCCAATAGAGGATGCTGTATGGCATTGCGGACAAATTGCTGCGTACAGAAGAGCTTCGGGAAATTCAATAAGTTCGAAAGTAAATCATTTTATGGGGACTGTTAATAACTAAGACTTTCATTATTGATTTGATAAAACGCAATCAAAACACATGCTTCTAAATTTTAAATCCTTAACGTAGGCCTGACTATTAATGGGAAAATACCTTAAGTAAAGATTAAAATAACGTTATAAAATTCATTATTTTTGATGCTTATTTTATAATGTAATTATGGACTTTGTAGAAGATAGTATAAAGGAGCTGGGATATATTCCTGTAAAGGAAACAGCTCAGGAGATTGATTATGTAGCGGAAATCAAAAAGTTAAAAGAAGAGAAAAACGCCGTAATTCTGGCGCATTATTATCAGGAGCCTGTTATACAGGATTTAGCAGATTATGTAGGAGATAGTTTAGGGTTGTCTTATAAGGCAGCTGAGACTGATGCAGATTTAATTGTATTTGCCGGAGTGCATTTTATGGCCGAAACAGCAAAAATTTTAAATCCATCTAAAAAAGTAATCTTACCCGACTTAAAAGCAGGTTGTTCTCTTGCCGATTCTTGTAGTGCAGAAGATTTGGCAGCATTCAAGAAAAAATATCCAGACCATTTAGTTATCACTTATGTAAATACTTCGGCAGAAGTTAAGGCAATCAGCGATTTATGTGTGACGTCATCCAACGCAAGAAAAATTGTAGATTCAGTGCCTTTAGATCAGCCTATTATTTTTGCACCGGATAAAAATTTAGGGGCCTGGATACAAAAGGAAACAGGACGCGATATGGTATTATGGGACGGCGCCTGTATTGTGCATGAAGCTTTTTCTATGGATAAATTACTGGCGGTTCATAAAGAACACCCGAAAGCCAGAATCATAGCGCATCCAGAATCGGAAGCACATTTATTGAAGATAGCCGAATATGTGGGGTCTACAGCCGGACTTATTAATTATGTAAAAGAAAGTCCTGCAGATGAGTTTATTGTAGCTACTGAGGCAGGAATTCTTCATGAAATGCAGAAAGAGGTGCCAAATAAGCATTTAATTCCTGCGCCTGCAAAAGAAAATAATACCTGTGCGTGTAGTGAATGTGCCTATATGAAAATGAATACTTTGGAAAAACTGTATACCTGTATGAAGTATGAGTTACCGGATGTGCATGTGGATGAAGCTATTCAGAAACGTGCCTTATTGCCAATTCAGCGTATGCTGGAGATTTCATCAAAATAGACATGAGTACATTTAAAACAGACGTTTTAATTCTGGGGTCTGGAGTTGCAGGGTTAACCACAGCTATTCGCCTGGCAAAGGAGATGCCGGAAAAGGAGGTTTTTGTAGTAACAAAAGCCAACGAGAGTGAATCGAATACCAAATATGCTCAGGGAGGTATTGCGGTAGTCTGGGATAAACTTGATTCTTTTGAAGATCATATTAAAGATACTTTGATAGCAGGGGAGTACTACAACGATCCTGAAGTTGTAAAAATGGTAATCGAAGAGGCGCCAGCCTGTATGAATCAATTATTATCCTGGGGTGCAGATTTTGACTACGGGAAAGAAGGAGAATTTGATTTAGGTAAGGAAGGCGGACATTCAGCTAACAGAATTATTCATCATAAAGATATTACCGGGCTGGAGGTGGAGCGTACATTGTTAAAACAAGTAGCGCGCTTAACCAATATAAAATTGTTGCCTTACCATTTTGCAATAGACCTAATTACAGATCATCAACTAGGTGAAAATGTTGATACGAAAGAAAGTATTGGCTGTTACGGGGCCTATATTTTAAATCAGAAAACCAACGCTATAGAACCATATATTGCGGCCAAAACCATTATATGTACTGGAGGAATCGGTCAGGTATATGCTTCAACTACTAATCCGTTAATTGCTACGGGAGATGGTATTGCTATGGCTTGTCGGGCCAAGGCAAAGATAAGGGATATGGAATTTGTTCAGTTTCATCCAACGGCTTTGTTTGAGCCGGAGCAAAGTCCGTCATTTTTAATTTCAGAAGCAGTCCGTGGTTTTGGTGCCTATTTAAGAAATAAGAAAGGCGAACGTTTTATGCTCGATATAGATGAACGTGCCGAACTTGCCCCGCGCGATGTGGTTGCACGTGCCATAGACCATGAAATTAATGCCACAGGAGACCGGCACGTATATCTGGATTGTAAGCATTTAGACTATAACGCTTTTATAAAGCATTTTCCAAATATTAATGAAAAATGCCTGGAGATAGGAATCGATATAAGAAAGCATATGATTCCGGTTGTGCCAGCTTGCCATTATGCCTGTGGAGGTATAGAAGTCGATAAAAATGGATTGACTTCAATTAAAAATTTATATGCGGCTGGGGAATGTTCCAGTACAGGATTACATGGGGCCAATCGTCTGGCTTCAAATTCTTTACTGGAGGCTTTGGTGTATGCAAACCATATTGCGGATGATATTATATCAGTTCAGAATAATTTGAATGTGGATGAGGTAGATGTTCCGGCTTGGAACGATGAAGGAACTTCGAAACCTAAAGAGTTAATATTAATTACGCATTACAGAAATACCATACAGCATATAATGTCCGATTTAGTGGCAATCGTACGTACTGATAGTAAATTAAGGGAAGCTGCGAAACACTTAAAATATGTGGAAGATTCAACACATGAATTATATGTTGGATCTAAATTATCAGTTCAGATTTGTGAACTCCGTAATTTAAATACAATAGCTAATTTAATTGTAGAACAATCTCAAGGTAGAAAAGTTAATATGGGAGGTTTTTACAATACAGATCTAATCAAAAACTAGTGAAATAGAATTGGTAAGACATAAAAAAAGCGTTAACCTCGGTTAACGCTTTTTTACTGTTATAAAGTTACTTCAACTTGATTTTTAATAATGTCGTCAAAAGTTTCGCGCTCTCTAATTAATAACGCCTGATCTTTGTGCCAAAGCACTTCGGCAGGGCGGAAACGAGAGTTGTAGTTTGAAGACATGGAATAACAGTATGCTCCGGCATTGTCGAAACATAAAATGTCACCTTCGTTAATCTCGTTTATTCTGCGGTTGTTCGCAAATGTGTCAGTTTCACAGATATAACCCACTACTGAATAAAAACGCTCACGACCTTTCGGGTTCGAAATGTTTTTGATTACGTGTTGAGATCCGTAAAGCATCGGACGAATTAAGTGATTAAAACCAGAATCTATCTGAGCAAAAACAGTAGAAGTAGTTTGCTTAACCACATTAACTTTAGCTAAGAATTTACCAGCTTCACTAACCAAGAACTTTCCTGGTTCAAAACCTAAAGTTAAATCTTTGCCATATTCTTTACAGAACTGGTTAAAACGTTTGGTTAGTTTAGTACCAAATTCTTCTATATTGGTTTCAATGTCACCTTCAGAATAAGGTACTTTAAATCCTGAACCGAAATCTAAAAATTCTAAATCTTTAAAATGTTTAGCAGTGTCAAACAAAATTTCACTAGCATATAAGAATACGTCTATATCAAGAATATCACTTCCTGTATGCATGTGTATACCATTAATGTGCATCTTGGTGTTTTCAACTATTCGTAAAATGTGAGGAATCTGGTGAACCGAAATTCCAAATTTTGAATCGATATGACCAACAGAAATATTAGCATTACCACCAGCCATAACATGAGGGTTTATACGGATACAAACCGGTATTTTAGGATGCTTAGTTCCAAATTGTTCTAAAATAGAAAGGTTGTCTATATTAATTTGTACACCTAAACTAGATGCCATTTCAATTTCTTCTAAAGACACTCCGTTAGGAGTAAAGATAATCTGTTCCGGCGCAAATCCGGCTTTTAAACCTAACTGCACTTCCTGAATGGAAACCGTATCTAATCCGGCGCCAAGCGTATGCATTAATTTAAGTATAGAAATATTCGATAAGGCCTTTACTGCATAGTTTATCTTTAACTGTTTCACCTTATTAAATGCAGATGTTAAACGTTTATATTGAGACACTATTTTTTCAGAGTCGTACACATACACCGGACTTCCAAAGTCGTTTGCAATTTTTAATAAAGTGTTATTATTCATTTTTTAGTTAAATTAAATTCGGCGCAAATTTATGAAGTTTTTATTAGTTACAATCGTATTATTTGTCATAAAATCAAATAAAAGGACATCTAAATAATAAACAGGGAATAGATGAGAAAAAATATTGGTAAAACGATATAGGATGTTTACTTTTGTTTGCATTAAATTTAGACACTAATGAATTTACACGAATATCAAGGAAAAGAAATTTTAAGTAGTTTTGGCGTACGTATTCAAAGAGGTATTGTTGCTCAAAATGCTCAAGAAGCCGTTACAGCTGCAAAACATTTAACATCAGAAACAGGAACCAGCTGGTATGTTGTTAAAGCTCAGGTTCACGCCGGTGGACGTGGAAAAGGTGGTGGAGTTAAACTTGCCAAAAATTTACAAGAAGTAGAAGCGCTTTCAGGTCAAATTATAGGGATGAACCTTGTTACACCTCAAACTTCTGCTGAAGGTAAAAAAGTACACCAGGTATTAATTGCCGAAGATGTTTACTATCCTGGAGAAAGTGAAACAGAAGAATTTTATATGTCTGTTTTATTAAATCGTGGTACTGGTCGTAATATGATTATGTATTCTACAGAAGGTGGAATGGATATTGAAACTGTTGCAGAGGAAACTCCACATTTAATTTTTACTGAAGAAGTAGATCCTGCAGTTGGAATTTTACCATTTCAGGCCAGACGTATTGCTTTTAACTTAGGTTTGTCTGGTAATGCATTTAAAGAAATGACTAAGTTCGTTACAAGTTTATATACTGCTTATGTAAAGTCTGATTCTTCTTTATTTGAAATTAACCCGGTTTTGAAAACCAGTGATAATAAAATTTTAGCTGTAGATGCTAAAGTAACTATCGATGATAATGCACTTTACAGACATAAAGATTACACAGATTTACGTGATTTAAGAGAAGAAAACCCTATTGAAGTTGAAGCTAAAGAAGTAGGATTAAACTACGTAGATTTAGATGGAAATGTGGGATGTATGGTAAACGGTGCAGGCTTAGCTATGGCAACGATGGATTTAATTAAGCAGGCAGGTGGAGAACCAGCTAACTTCTTGGATGTTGGTGGTACTGCAGATGCTGCTCGTGTTGAAGCTGCGTTTAAAATCATTTTAAAAGATCCTAACGTAAAAGCTATCCTTATTAATATTTTTGGTGGTATTGTACGTTGTGACCGTGTGGCACAAGGTGTTATTGATGCTTATAAAAATATGGGTAACATAAACGTGCCAATTATTGTACGTTTACAAGGAACAAATGCTGATATTGCTAAAGAATTAATCGACAATTCCGGATTAGCCGTTTTAAGTGCTACTGAATTCCAGGAAGCTGCTGATAAAGTACAGGAAGTTTTAGCTTAATATTTTAAGCAATCATAATATTTAAAAAAGCGTCTGACTTAATTGTCAGACGCTTTTTTATTTGATGGTGAATTTTTGAAATTCTTTTTGGTTCCGGATTTTAATTTCTTGGAATCTTTTTCCAAATTATCTTTTTTAGGTTTCGTTTCCTTTTTAGGCATTGGCCCTCGTAAATGAATTACCAGCCCGTTTAAAAAATTACGAAGAATCTGGTCGCCACATTCCATATATTTAGGATGGTCTTCTCGTCTGAAAAATGCGCCCAATTCACTTTTGCTAATTCTAAAGTCTACAAGGGCTAAGATATTTACTATATCTTCGTCTCTTAGTTTATGGGCAACACGTAATTTTTTTAAAATATCATTATTAGTCATAATTCTTCTGTTTTTCTATAATCCAAATAGTTGAACTTAAACCTTTTTAGAAAAAGTACAGTTGACGTTTTGGAGAATTTTCAAAATTAGCCATTTTTTTGTCGTTTTTTCTCTAAAAGTTTATTCAAAATATCAATTTTGTTAAATGATTTAACTTATTGTTTTTCAGGTGTTTATGTGTTTGTTTTTTAGTGCTTTTTATTTAGAAAAGTTTAAAATAATATTTGTAATCATCACATTATTAATGTGTTAAGTTGGATGAAAGCGGTGGAATAACCGATTAAAAACATACTACTTTTCGATAAGATACATTTTATGCATGATTATAAAAAATCTATTATCGGTAACTTTATGATATTATAAATTTTACTCCCTCTTTTATGATAAATCGTGTTGAAAAATTGAGTTTGTTATCGGAAATGATAGCATTCGCAAAAACAGATGCAAGTATTAAATCCATTGAATATAATTTTCTTTTAGGAGTATCTCAGCAATTGGATATTTCAAAGGAAGATTTCGATTATTTAATTAAACATCCTATCGCTTACAAGCATGTTGAATCATACAGTGAACGCATCGTGCAGTTTCACAGGTTGGTGCTTTTAATGAATTTAGACAATCAACGTACCGAAAAAGATATTATAAAATTATTCGATTTTGGGTTACGAATGGGGTTAAGTCATGAATCTATAAATAAGGTGCTTTATTTAATGGATGGATTTCCTAATAAAATAGTACCTCCAGATGTTTTGATTGACATATTTAAAGTTCAGTATAATTAAGACTACTTTAACTGGTCTAATTTATCCTGATAGTTTTTTATTTCGTCTCTGTATTTTGCGGCTAACATAAAATCAAGTTCTTTGGCAGCATTTTCCATGAGCTTACGTTTTTCTTTTATTTTTTTCTCTAACTGGGGTTTAGATAAGTATTCGCTTTCTGGCTCAGCGGCTTTTTTAGCTTCTATTTCGTAATGGTAAGTGCTTACAGAATTTTTGGCAAGAGCACTATCCAAGTTTTTATTAAGAGCTTTAGGCGTTAAATTGTGTTTAGTATTGTAATTGATTTGTTTCTCTCGTCTGTAGTTCGTCTCATCTATGGTTTTTTGCATGCTGTTTGTAATTTTATCAGCATACATAATAGCTTTTCCGTTGAGGTTTCTTGCGGCTCGTCCTACAGTTTGAGTTAAAGATCGTGCGGATCTCAGAAAGCCTTCTTTATCCGCATCCAAAATGGCCACTAAGGAGACTTCCGGTAAATCCAGACCTTCTCTTAACAGGTTTACACCAACTAAAACGTCAAACAAGCCTTTTCGTAAATCCTGCATAATTTCTACACGTTCCAGAGTATCTACATCGCTGTGTATGTAACGGCATCGTACTTGTATGCGATCCAGATATTTTGTTAATTCTTCTGCCATACGCTTGGTTAACGTCGTTACTAAAGTGCGTTCATCTTTTTCTACCCGAAGCTGGATTTCTTCAATTAGATCATCTATTTGATTTAAACTTGGCCGCACTTCGATAATCGGATCTAAAAGTCCTGTTGGTCTTATGACTTGTTCCACATAAATTCCGTCGCTTTTTTGTAATTCGTAATCGGCAGGCGTGGCACTCACATAAATCACCTGATTTTGAAGCGCTTCAAACTCTTCAAATTTTAAAGGACGGTTATCCATTGCAGCAGGGAGTCTAAATCCATAATCCACTAAATTTTCCTTTCTGCTGCGATCTCCACCATACATGGCGTGAACCTGAGAAATGGTAACGTGGCTTTCGTCTACAACCATTAAGTAATCATCGGGGAAATAATCCAATAAACAGAACGGGCGTGTCCCGGGTTGTCTGCCATCAAGATATCTTGAATAGTTTTCAATACCAGAACAATACCCTAATTCTCTAATCATTTCCAGGTCAAATTCAGTACGTTCTTTAAGTCGCTTGGCTTCTAAATGTTTTCCAATCTCTTTAAAGTAATCGTGTTGTTTTACTAAATCATCCTGAATATCTTTAATAGCGTTTTGAAGGACTTCCGGAGAGGTTACAAACATGTTCGCCGGATATATGTTTAAACGGTCGTATTTTTCAATAACCTCATTGGTCTGAACATTAAAAGCTTCTATTTCTTCTATTTCATCACCAAAAAAATGAATTCGGAAAGCATCGTCAGCATAACTAGGAAACACATCTACGGTATCGCCTTTTATTCTGAAATTTCCATGGTTAAATTCAGCTTCAGTTCTGGCATACAAACTCTGTACTAAGCGATGTAATAATTTAGTTCTAGATATAACCTGATCCCGTTCCAGAGAAATCACGTTTTTTTGAAATTCAACAGGGTTTCCAATACCATATAAGCAGGAAACTGAAGCGACAACTAAAACATCTCGCCTTCCCGATAACAGTGATGATGTGGTGCTTAATCGTAATTTTTCAATCTCTTCGTTAATCGATAAATCCTTTTCGATATAGGTTCCGGATACCGGGATATAGGCCTCCGGTTGGTAATAGTCGTAATAGGATACGAAATATTCTACCGCATTGTCTGGAAAGAATTGTTTAAATTCAGAATACAACTGTGCCGCCAGAGTTTTGTTATGTGCCAATACTAAAGTAGGCTTTTGTACTTCCTGTACTACATTGGCAACGGTAAAGGTTTTACCCGATCCTGTAACACCCAAAAGTGTCTGGTATTTTTCATTGGCATTTATGCCTTCTGTTAATTGCTTTATAGCAGAAGGCTGATCTCCTGTAGGTTCGAACTCTGATTTTATTTTGAATCGCATAGGTCAAAAATAATGTATTTCTTTGGCAGGATAAACTGTAGAAGTAATTTTTAACCTTATCGTTTTAAGGAAAAATGCCCTTTAACCTGAAATTCTTCTCCGTTCTGAACGATGTCGGCTACATACCAGTAATCGTCTGTAGGCATTGGCCGACCGCGATAAAGACCATCCCAACCAGGAGCATCCGATTCTAAAGTAGTTAAAATTTTTCCAAAGCGGTCATAAATATATACCATTGTACCGGGCAGGTTTTCTATACCTATAATGTGCCAGGTATCGTGAAATCCATCGTGATTAGGTGTAAAGTATTTCGGGATATCTATTACCTGTACTAAAACTTCGCCTTCAGCACAACCGGCGATATCTTTTACGGTAATACTGTGCTGACCCAGAGCTACGTTCTCAAACTGATTTGAAGCTTGTGGTGTGCCGTTGTCAATACTATAAACGTAATCACCACTTCCTCCAGTTACAGAAACACTTACTGTGTTGTTCGATAAAAATGATGTCGCATTTGCTGTTACAGTTAAATCAGGACCATATGGAGTAGAATACGGAAATAGGGTTAAGGCTTTAATAAAGTAGCAGCCGGTTTCAATACTTTGTATGCGGGCAAACAAAGACACTCCATTTGCAATATAATTGTAAAAGGAATCTACTGGGTTAATATTATCAGATGGATCTGTATTGTTAGAAAAGTAGGTGATAGTGACGTCTTCCAAATTATAAACCAAACGGTTGTTAATAGAACTTAAATCAATAGTTCCCGAGCCATCTTCGCAGAATTGAAATTCACTTAAATCTTTGGTAGGAGGCGGAGGGATACTTATTAATTCAATAGGCTCAGCTTCAAAACATCCAGTGGCCGTATTTATAACCACGAGGTAAACTTCTGTCTGAGTGTTAGAGATTTTTAAATAGGCTTCAGGGTTATCAATATCTGTTGTAATACTGTCAGGAGCTCTTAAAATATGAGGTTCAGGAATATCGCTTAAAGATTCGAAGTATTTTACAATTAAATCGTCTGGTCTTACATCGTATATTTCGAAACTGGTTGCAGTTAAATCGAATACTACGTTATCTCCAGAATAGTCTGTAGCGCAGGCAGTAACAGGTGTAGCCTTAGAAATGTTTGGCATGAGGGCGGAATAGACTCCAAAAGATACTATTTCGTAACAATCTGTGTTGCCCTCGTTTTCAATTCTGGCATGTAATTCGAAAAGATCCTTGGAATTACTGTATAATAGCGGAAGTTGATTGATACGCATTTCAGCATTTTGTACAGTCTCGTAAAACGTAATATCCAGTGGACGTGAGTGACCAGAACTTATTTCGTCAATTTTTTCATTTAAATCTAAAATAACATCTATATTATTTACCTCGAGACAGACATAAAAGTCGGTTGGTTCAGAATATTCCGGATAACTATCTGTTGAAAGTGTTATGGTTTTAGAGATTTCGCAGGCTCTGTTATTTACGTTTGTTGCCAGACAAAAAATAGTTACAGGGCCGGAAGAAACATCAATTTTTTTAGTTCGGCTGTATGGCGCTTCTCCATTAATGTAAGCTTGCTCGCTGTCATAGAATTTAATGTCAATTTCCGAAGAAAAATTGGTAAGTAGTTTTGTTGGCGAAATATCGGCGATAAGAAAGGTGTTTAATCCGCATTCAAAAAAAGTGTCCTGATCGGAAAATTCTGGTTGTTTGTAAATTTCCACATTTATCTGGTCTATAAGGGCACAGGAGCTATTGTCTGCATTACTTACCCGGCTAAATAATGTTGCAGATGAAGTTTCAAAAGATTCTGGATTTGCAATAAAGTTGGAGTTCCCTTCTATGGCATCTGCCTGATTTAGATATAACATAATGATGACATCGGCCGGAGAGGAAATGGATTTTAGTTCGTCCATCACCATGTCCAGTGTAATGAGCTGAGTTGTTCCGGGAACACAGTACTGAAAGTTATTAGAAGTTAAATCTACAGTAGGGAGTGTATTAATTTCTATGTTAAAATCGATGTCGTCAAAACATACGCCCTCATTGGTTATATTGTCTTTAATATTTTGTGTAATTCTGGCCCAAAGTTGAATCTCGTTCAGAGATTTGTCGTAATCGAAATAGGGTTGGAGCTTGTTTGTGTTAAGGTCTCTGTCGGTTTCATTTAAATAGAATTGTATATCGTAGCCGTTTGCGTTATAATCAATTAAATCTGAAATTTCATTCAGGTCTATAGTTGGCGAGTTGCTACAGTGCTGCAAGTTTTCAGGAACGTAATAATCCATAGCATCAGCTTCATAAATATCAAACTTTCCTTCGGCAGGTGTTGGGCAGTTGTCTAAACTTAAAGACAGATAAATTGTTTGTCGCGTGGCATTATTTGGTATGGTATAATTATCTGTTTTAATAATTTCAATAGTTCGGGCAGCATCTTCATAAAAGGTAATTTTAATATCTTCTATGCCTTTAACGATGTCGTTAGCAATAATAAACAAGTCGAAAGTAGATCCACCACAGTTGGCATAATCTGTTAATTCCGATTCCAGAGTAAGTAAAATGTTTGGGTAAACATCAACCAGAACTATAGAAGGACAACTTCCGTTTTTAGGGATAATGCGTATGAAAATAATTTCCGGGTCACTGGTAAGATAATTTGTAGGGTCGGTAATTTCGTCGTTAGGATCTTGTGTTTGGGCTCCTGCTTCGGTGTAATAGTAGCTAATGTCAAAATCATTTGGATTTAACCCATTTAGAATATCATCGAGGGATTCAGTTAAATCGAAGTTTACATTGCCGGTAGTTATTTCACATCCTGCTACAACCGAATTGTTAGTTGTATTAAAATCAGGACTTGGGATTTCCGAAATCTTCAAGGTTGTTAAACTGATACAGCCAGTATTTTCATCTTCTACACGAACGTATAATGTGTCTTCCGGGTTTGTGTTCCTATATGAGTCGGTTATGGGTCTAATACCGAGTTCCGCTTGTTCTCTGGTATAATGATAGGTTACTTTTAAGTTTGAATCTCCGCTTATAAATTGATCGTCTAAACTATTAAGGCTAAACGTTACATCATCTTCGCAGCGGAAGGCTTCAATATCTGTATTAATATTGGGTTTGGTATTAACAACCAGATCGAATTTCACATAGGCTATACAGTCGAATTCTTTTCCGGATATGCGAGTGAAAATGGGCTTTGTATTTCCGGAGTTAACTGTAACCGATGTAGTGATGGGATTGCTGTTGCTTTCAGCGTCCTGCTGTGAATTGTGAAAAGATATATTATAGCCGCTATCCTGAATGGCTGTTTCAATCTGGTCTATTACATCCTGATTATAATTGGAGAGATCAAAAATTTCAGATCCATTGCCATCGTTATCGCATCGGGTAAAATCTAAATCAGAATCTATGAAAATAGCATCATTAAACTGAATTTTAATCTCATCTTCTATCGGGCAGGATAAACCATTTAAATTAATGTCTATTTCAACCTTATAAGTTCCGGTAGCATTCACTGCAAGTTTAGGACTGTTTGCTCCAGAAATTATTATACCATCTTTGTACCAGGTATAACTGGCATTAGGGTTACCTATATCTGCATCTAGAGTTTTGGGAATACAAGTTGTAAAATCTTCTCCAAGATTCACAGAAGCATTGAAACTATTTCCTTGTATAAACACTGCAGAATCGTAAAAACTATCGCCCTGGTCGGCGATAATTAATTTAATGTGATATTTGGTATTTGGCTTAATACTTGCAGTTGCCGTTAATACTTTCGTTCTACCATTAAAATTGGTGTCGCCTAAATTTAAACCATCAAAATAATCGATATTAGAGGGAGGACATTGACCTGGATAACCACCCTGTACCGTACTTGTGTTGACAGCTGTACCATTAGGTAATACGGCAATGTTTTTATAACTACCACCGATTTCCTTAATTAAAAAAGCAAATCCATCTGCATGCGTACAAGGAAAGGGGGTGCCGTATTCTTCTGAGGCTAAAATGTAATTAAACTCTAAGGTATTTGTGATTGATTCAAAATCAAATTCGATTGTGGTGGCATTAAGCGTATTGTTGGTTCCTGTAACCGCAGATAAATCGGGGTCGGTTCCCCAACTTGGATTGCCTTCATCTAAATTGGTCTCAATTTCGGGGCTACCTATGGAATTTACATTACCAGTGGTGAGTACCAGACCATTTTCGAATGGGAATCCAGAATTATTTTGTTCAAAATAACCATAACTCGACAATCCGATGACACTACCGTTATAAGGTGAGTTTATATTGGAAATTTCTACACAGCCATTAATTAAATTATTTTCAATAATATCTTGTAAACCAATGGAATTGTTTATGGAAACTTGTTGTGAAAATACAGATTTACCCATCAATAAAAATAGACATACAATGTAAAAATGTATTTTCATAAACAACTAAAGTTCAGTTTGTTTCTTTAAATGTACTCGAAGTAGGTTGGGTGGTGAATTTATGAATTACAAATATATGGTTTTTAGGTAAATCACCTTATAATAACGCCAAAATACCTATAAGATTGTTGTACGTAATAACTTAGCGTTTTAAGGTAAAGTGCGATGTGTAATTCCTTCCGTCTGTTAAGGTTGCAGAAAACCAATAATCGTCCTGTGGTAAAGGTATGCCTTTAAAGGTGCCATCCCAGCTGACATCGTTTGCCGTCATTTCTTTTATTAGCTTACCAAAGCGGTCAAAAATATAGACTTTAGAGTTGGTCATGAAGGTTTCGCTGGCGCCTTCTATTTTGAAAGTATCGTTGTAGCCGTCTGCATTCGGACTGAAATATTTAGTAAAGCCTACGACGTATACCGTTTGTTCTGCAGTACCACAATTATTTTTTATGTCTCTAACTGCTAAAGTGTAAATTCCCGGATGGAGATGCGTGAAAACAGAATTGTTTTGAAATTCGCGATATATGGATTTATCAATAGTTTCTTTTTCACCGTAGTATAACGCGTATTCATAAGAGCCTTTTCCGGTAACAGTACAGGAAATGGTGTTGGTAGCAGAAACATCATTAACCGCAATATTGTCGAGTATTGCCGGACCAGATTCTTCAACTACAAAGGTTTTTAATTCAACACAATTACTTGTATTATCCCTAACAGCTATTTGATATTGTCCGATAGTATCTGTTGTAAAGTAATATTGCGTGGCGTTGGAAATTTCTATTCCGTTTTTAAACCATTTATATGAGTATCCTGTAGTAGGTGCAGATAAATTTGAAATATTTAATGTGATTTCTGAATTGGTACAGAAATAAAGTGTTTCGGTTTGGTTGCTGGCATCGACAGCATTTAAAATAAATGAATCATCAGAGTAACAACCTGTTTTATTATTTGTTGCTCTTACATAAATCCTTTGTGCTTGAGTTGAATTTTCAAATTGAGAAAGTGTTGATATTGGACTGGTAGAAGGATTGTCCTCAGGGTCTTGTTCGTAAAACGTGAGGTCTCCCTCCGAAGAAACTATGCCTTTATTTAAATTAAAAATACTTAAACCATCGTTAAAAGGGAAGCTAACGTCGCAGGAATTAATGTCTTGTGTCGCTAATTTGGGGCTGGGTATGAGTGAAATGTTGAAATCTGTAAGGTCAAAACAATTCGGATTGTCAATATTTTCTATTCTTGCATAAATGGTTTGGATAGCAGATTCGGTTTGGAATGTTTCCGGGCTTGCAATTACCTCAATATTGGAGAGGGCATTTAATTCACTTGTAAAATATTTAATTCTGAATTGATTTGGGTTTTGAGTGTCTAAAATCTGGGCGTTTTGTAAAGTTAGATCTATAACTTCTGTATTGTCGTTATTTGTATCGCAAATGTCTGTTAAGTCAGAAGGTGCATTAGCCACTGGAATTTTCGATAATGAGACATGGGCTTCGCCTTCCAGATTATCACAAATAGTGCCGCTTTGTGGAGAAATGAGAACCTTATATAAACCGGGAGTACTAACAGTCATAGTCCATGGAGTAGAAGCATTAGTGAGAGGAACTCCATTTAAAGTCCACGAATAGGTCGCGTTGGCAATGCTATCTGCTTTTAAAATGTATTCTTCTCCTTCACAAATAGAAAGCTGATTTGTAGGAACGCCATCGCTGGCATGTATAATGTCAATTTTCTGATTAAAAAAAGATTGTATAAAAGGCGGCAGGCCCTGTGTAGAGCGTTTTCCTTGCAGGTCTATAGCTTTGTGTTTGTAATTTGCAGCCGTTCCTTTAGCGTTCGGGTTTTCTATAACGCCCAGATACGGTAACCCCTGATCGTAAGTCGCAGATAAAGCGCGGTATATTTTACCATCCGGACCAAGTTGTAATGCTCCTCGGTAAAGGTTCTGATTATCAAGAATTATTTGAGAATTTGAAATGTCTTCAGCTTCTAAATCATATTGCACCAAAACAGAATTATGACTGGAAGCTAAATCTGCATTATTACCATTATTATCGTTAGAGGCATGAATATACAGAAAACGGTTGTTGGGCGAGAAGGCTACGCCATAGGGGTTGTTACTGTTATAATCCTTTATACTAAGAGATTTTTGATTAGAAACCTTTCCTGTATCTGCATCAAAATCGAATAGAAATAAACCTCTTCTCATGTTTGCACAAGCGAGTTTTGTGCCGTCAGGGGAAAATTTTAAAGCTCCTCTGGAGTCATCTATACTGGCGTTAATAGTAGAGGTTACGGGTGTGGTATTTAATTCTGTATCGGAAATTTCATAAGCATAAAATGTGTTAAGCGGAGTATTATTGTTTATCCCAGCAGCAGTAGAAAGTGTAATCACCCAGATAGATTTTGTCTGGCAATCTTTTACCACAGCACTAACTTTCTCTGAACTATGAGAAAGAAGATTTTGATTTTTTAGGGTTACAGATCCTAAACCGCTTTCAAGAGATAAGTCGACCACAGAGTAATTGAAGCCGTAATTGGGGTCGTCTTGGTGTATTTGGGTGTCTACAGTAAATACATAAAAAATATCCGTAGAATTCGGAGAAGGTACAACTAAAGCCGACTGAGTACTTGAAACGTCTCCATATAAACCCGTCCCATTTTGCATAACGGTGTGGTGCTTGGTGAAAATGGTACTGCCATCGGTATAAAACAAAAGGTTGCCATCTTTATCAGAAATGGAAGAAGCTCCTTCTTTGGTCGTTAATTTTCCATTTGTATGCGCTGAAACTTTTCCGCTGTTGGAGTCGAAATGAATACCTGCATAATCGCCAAAATACCAGTTAGCAGCTTCATATTGACCGTAGGATAAACTGTAAATTAAACATACAATCGCTATTAAAGTATATTTCATGAATATTTGAGAACTAGGCTATTAGTTCTTAAATATATCATAAATCTCTATTTTTTAATAATTTGTAAGATAGAAATACAAAAATAGCGGTCCAAAGTAGCACAATAAAAACATCTGTGGCGTGTACTGCATAATCGTACATCATATCTGTTTTTTCCGGGAATTTGGTAATCATAACTCTTTGAAACGGCTGCTTAATTAAATTGTACATGGATTTTAAAGGAAAGAAGCTTTGAATTTTCTCCGCTATCTCCATGTTTAACTGCCAGGTCATTAAGCCAAAAGCAATCCATTCTGCAATAAATAAAACAAAAAGTGCTCCAAGTGCAAAAGCAGACCGTTTTACCAGCATAGCCAAAAATAAACAGAGACTAAAGAAGCCCACAAGCTTTACAAAATAGGCTAGTAAAAAGCTGGTTTCTCTAAAAATAATCGATAATTCAGTATAACTGGAATAATATAACCCGATAAAAAATGTGGCTAAACCAATTAACGCCGTTGCAATTAATGAGAAGAAAACAATGGTGTAAAATTTAGAGAGTATAAATTCCTTTTTGCTTAAGCCGTCTATTAAATTTTGCTTTATGGTTTTGTTGCTATATTCATTTCCTATCATGCTCACTACTACTATTGCAAAGAAAAATTTGAACTGAGAAGCAAAAAACGTGGTAATATGCCAGATTATAGGAAAATTAAATATGCCTAATTCACCCAGTTCTAAGGTGAAAAGACCGAAGAAGTTAATTTTTATAGAGGATAAAATAAGTACAGTAAACGGTAAAATAAAAGAAATAAAAATCAATATTTTACTGGCCCTGTTAAGTAGAAGTTTCTGAAGTTCTAAATTTAAAAGTCGTAACATATTGGTTTTTCTTAATTATTATCGGTTAGTTGTAAAAATTGCTCTTCTAGACTTTGTTTGCGTTTAACCAGATGGGATAAAACGATTCCTTTTTGAAACATGAGCGCATTGAATTCCGATGCCTCCATAGGTTCATTTAAAAACACTCGAATGACATCTTGTTCTTCAGAAATACTTCCAAATTTCGGATTGTCTTTCAAACTCTCAATAAGCTCCGAAGTGTTATTTGATTTTAATTCTAAAAACCCGTGACTTGAAATCATTTCGTCAACACGTCCCGAATAGAGATTAACACCTTTTCGCAACACAACAACATGCGAGCAGACTTTTTCAACTTCATCCAGCAAATGAGATGCTAATAGAATAGTGGTGCCTGTTTTAGCAATTTGCTTTATAATTTCACGAATCTGATGGATACCCTGAGGATCCAAACCGTTTGTTGGTTCGTCTAAAATTAAAATTTCCGGATCGTTTAGAAGGGCAGAAGCAATAGCTAATCGTTGTTTCATCCCTAAAGAATAAGTTTCGAACTTGCTGTTTTTACGTTCCTGTAAACCAACGATCGTAAGTTTTTCATCTATTTTACTAAATTCAATACCTTTAATTTTACATACCAGCTTAAGGTTTTGCTCTGCTGTCATGTAGGGATAAAAATTTGGACGCTCTATAATGGCTCCGACTTTTTTTAAAGCTTCATGAGTACTAAGAGTGCCATCGAACCAGTTAAAACTTCCGGAAGTTTTATTCACGACATTTAAAACAATGCCCAGTGTAGTAGATTTTCCACTGCCATTAGGTCCCAGAATACCATATACATTGCCTTTGTTTATAGTAAATGATAGGTTGTTTACGGCGGTTAATGGACCAAATTTTTTAGTGAGATTGTTAATGGTTAAAATAGATTCCAAAATTGGATGAGTTTTAGTTATGCAAGTATGACGACTCGGCATCAAATTTGTTACAAGCTAAGAAATAAAAGCTTAAATTTGAGTAATATTTTGGCTATGGATGATTTAAAGATTTCAAAAAAGAAACCCGCTTACCCAATAACCCCGAGATTAAATAAGTATTTATCTGAATATAACAGGAACTTTAAGTTACCTATTTTTTATGAAGATTTACTGCGCTTTCAAGGTTCTATCGTGGTGTATGATAAAGATGATGAAGATACGCTTTGGTTGCGTGTGTATTACAGTGAGTTTGAACGCGAAGAAATAGATTTGTGTTTAAAACGCGTCTATTCCAATCTGGTATCCGATGGTAATGAAAACATATTTCAGTATTTGAGTGTAGACCATATTGACTTTTGTACTTTCGGAAATTCCAAGCCTTTTCGAATAAAAGTCAGAAATACGCTGAACGATAACTATACACATTTTTATGTTAAAAAAGCCGACTCTTCCCGTATTTACGGATTGGAGCTGGAACATATGTTATCGCCCAACAGCCTTAACTTTTTGGTGTATAAGGATACTTTAATCGAGGAACATATTGCAGGAATCCCAGGGGACGAGTTTATAAAGAATATGCTTCCTTTTTGTTTGCCTTCAGAAAAATCTCAGATAGCTAAGGAGTTTGTTAAGTTTAACGAACGTTGTATGATTCGGCTATTGGGAGATATGAGATCTTACAATTACGTAGTGGTGCCAACCCATGATTTCGATCATGTGGTGTATAAAATCAGGGCAATAGATTTCGATCAGCAATCTTACGAAGGGAAATTTAATATTTACAGACCTCAGTTTTTTAAGGAAAACAATACTATGGTTAATCTTGTAAGGGATAAAATTACCAAAGCCTCCATTGATCAGTATAAGGTAGAGGAACGCTCCATTATAGCGAAGAGGGCTATAAGTTACCAAAAGCGACTTACTAAATTAATTCATTGTATGAAATACGACACTATTTCTACACCTGAAAATATTGAGCAACTCGCTTTAGATATCTATAATTATACTCACGATATGCATATAAAGCATAGTACGAGTATGGGGGAAATTTTAAAGTACGCTTTAGATTTTGTTAAGCGTAATTACGAAGATGTTAATATGAAGAGTTTTTCTTAATTCCAGTTTTCGTCAAAGCCCATCTGGTCGTAATCATCAAAATCCAGTTCGTCGTCACCAAAATCGTTGAATTCATCAAATTCGTCTTCAGCTTCAAATGATTTTTCCGGTGCCTGTTCTGGAATTTGACCGTGAACAAACATAAGGTTGGGGTAGTCCACACCTTCAATTTCGTCTACAATCTCGGCAAGTTCCACGAAAAATGTCCACATGCTAAAGAAATCGTAAACGTAAATTAATTTGGTCTGGTTTTCATCTAGAATACTGTCTAATGTAGTTTCGTTCATTAGTCTTACATCGTCCAGACCGTCACTTAAATCAAACAGAGAAAATTCTTCACCTTGATTCCATTGGTCGTCACTCATGTAAAATGAAGCCATTTCAGCACCATCAAACCCAAAAGACTGGGTAATTACATTGTGTAAATCTTCTAAAGTATCGGTGTTTCGGATTTCTAAATCGCGGAAAACATCGTCTTCGGTATCGTTGTCTAGGATAACTCTAAATCTGTAAATCATGCTGAAATTTTAAAGCGCAAATATACTATTTTATACTTATTTGCTAAAGCGGTGCAGGGTAAATGTCATGGTGCTTAACAGGAAAAAAGCGCCTACCTGATGTAGTACGCCCAACCAGATAGGGACGTAAAACAATAAGGTTAAAACTCCAAGTAAAAACTGAACTCCAACCAGGACGACAAGTAAATTAACACCTTGTTTTTGTTGACTCGTAAGTGTAGTTTTTCTTGCTTTATACCAAAGCATCACAATTAAAAATACTACGACATAAGCGAATGTGCGATGTATAAATTGTATGCCGCTAGGGTTCTCTATCCAGTTTTTATAAAACGGTTCCACAATGTAGGCCGACTCGTGTATAAATTTGCCTTCGTTCATTAAAGGCCAGTGGTTATGCACTAAACCGGCTTTTAGTCCTGCAACAAAGGCACCGTAAATGATTTGAACTATTAAAGCAATATAAGCTACGATAGTAATATTTCGAAATTTAATGTTTGCCGGTTTGTGTTCGGGGTAAATTAAATCCAGTGCCACCCATAGTGTGGCTGCAAAAGTTAAAAATGCTGTTGTAAGGTGCGCAGCCAATCTAAAATGGCTTACATCGGGCATGTCTACCAATCCGCTTTTTACCATGTACCAGCCCAAAAATCCTTGAAAAGCACCTAAGCCCATAAGGATAATACTCTTTTTTATTGTGGATTTGGTGAGTTGTTTGGTCACTAAAAAATACACAAACGGGAAGAAGAATACCAGACCGATAACTCTACCTATCAGGCGGTGTAACCATTCCCAGAAGTAAATGCTCTTAAAATCCTCTAACGTGAAATGTGAATTGTAATGTTTAAACTCAGGATGTTGCTGATAAAGCTTAAAAGCTTCCTGCCATTCTGCTTCTCCTATGGGCGGAATGGTTCCGGTAATTAATTTATAGTTGGAAATTGAAAGTCCGGAGTCTGTAAGTCGTGTAATACCACCAACAATTACCATGATAAAAATTAAAAAACAACCCGTTAATAACCAGTAAATAACCTTCTTATTGTCTTTTGTTTTCATAGCTTTAATAGTGGGGGATTAGGAAACAACTTGTAAACCAAGACGTTTTCCTTCTTTTAACATAAGTTCGAATGCGGCCTCATATTCGTTTGGTATATCACCTTCCAGAATAGCCTCTTTAATACTGTCTTTTATAATACCGATTTCTCTGGATGGCTTTAAGTTGAAAGTTTGCATAATTTCTTCGCCTGTAATAGGAGGTTGGAAATTACGCACATGGTCGCGTTCTTCAACTTCAACAATTTTATCTCTTACAATCTTAAAATTGTTGTGGTATTTCTTGAATTTCTTCGGGTTTTTAGTTGTAATGTCGGCTTCACAAAGCGTCATTAAATCTTCTACGGCATCTCCTGCATCGAAAATTAAACGTCTTACAGCCGAATCGGTAACTATGTCCTGAGCTAAAACTATAGGGCGTGAACTCATAAGCACCATTTTCTGAACAAATTTCATTTTGTCATTTAATGGCATTTTTAATCGTTTAAATAAGCGATATGTCATTTTTGAACCTTCAAACTCGTGACCGTGGAATGTCCAACCTACTTTTTTATTGAATTTTTTGGTAGGTGCTTTTCCTATATCGTGTAATAAAGCAGCCCATCTTAACCATAAATTATCGGTGTGCTCTGCAATGTTATCTACCACTTCCAGGGTGTGGTAAAAATTGTCTTTATGGCGCTGACCTTCAACTTCATCAATCCCTTTTAATGCGGTTAGTTCGGGTAAAATATATTTTAAAAGCCCGGTTTGTTCCAAAAGTAAAAAGCCAATAGATGGCGTTGTGCTCTCTAAAATTTTGTTTAATTCTACGACTATGCGCTCCTTGGTAATTATTTTTATACGATCGTTATTACGTGTAATAGCCTTTAACGATTCGTCTTCAATTTTAAAATTAAGCTGTGTGGCAAAGCGAATGGCACGCATCATTCGTAGCGGATCATCACTGTAAGTAATATCCGGATTTAAAGGCGTTCGAATGATTGCATTATCCAGATCTGCTAAACCGTTAAATGGATCGAGCACAACTCCAAAACGGTCTTCATTTAAATCTAAAGCAAGCGCATTTATGGTGAAATCGCGACGGTTCTGGTCATCTTCCAAAGTGCCGTCTTCCACAATAGGGTTTCGGCTATCTTCCTGATAAGACTCTTTTCTGGCTCCAACAAATTCTATTTCGATGTCGTTATAGCGTAACATTGCAGTACCATAGGTTTTAAATACCTGAACTTTAGGTTTTGTAGGTAAGTTGTTTGCCACCTGCTTAGCAAGTTCTATACCACTGCCTATGGCTACTATATCTATATCTTTTGCTGTACCGCGTTCTAAAATATAATCGCGAACAAAGCCTCCAATAACATAGCTGTCTAACTGAAGTTCTTTAGCCGATTGCGAAATGATTTTAAATACAGGGTTTTGTAATGCTGCTTTGTAATTCATTGATGAAATTCCAATACTCAAAATTCAAAATCCAAGAGGTTTGTGTCTTAAGATTCTGTATCTGAAATTTGAGATGTTACTCTCGTATAACTTTTACAATACCATCGTTACTTAATTTAATAATAGACGATGGTTTACCGTTCTTTTTTTCGTGGTGCAAATTTACGACATAGTCTACACCTTTTAAAATCTCTGGTGCTATTTCTTTAAAGGATTTAGGCGTAGGTTGTCCGCTTATATTTGCTGAGGTAGAGACTATAGCGCCATTAAAACGACGCATTAACTGAAAGCAGAAATCATCGTTAGGGATACGGATGGCAATAGTGTTGTCTTCGGCAATTAGATTTTGCGCCAGATTTTGAGGTTCGTCGTATATTATAGTTATAGGGTCTTCCGAAATATCGAGAATACTATAAGCTGCATCTGGAATTTTTTTGATGTATTTTTTTAGCATTCTGTCGTCGGCAACCAGACAAATAAGAGCTTTACTGTCTTCGCGTTGTTTTAACTCGAAAACTTTTTTAACGGCTTCCGGGTTACTTGCATCGCAACCAATTCCCCAAACCGTATCGGTGGGATATAATATAAGTCCGCCTTGTTTTAAAACGTTTAAAGCGTTGGTAACTTCCTTTTGCATTACAGATTTAAATAATTAAAAACAGTTTCTGCAAATTTAAGATTAATCTCTCTACATTCTTCTAATAATCCGGTATACGATTGTGTATTTTTTAATTGGGTATCGAAATCATTAAATGAAGAGAAAACAGGTTGGTATTTAAAATCGTAAAAATTGGATGAATTAGGAATAGCAATTACTTTTTTACCAAGCAACATAGACCAGTACATAGCGTGATAACTGTCTGTAACTATAGTTTCCGATTTACCGATAAAGGAAATCATATCGTCTAAATTAGTGGTGTTAGAAGTAGAAGGGTATTCTTTAAGTTTTTTTAAAAGCGTTTTGTCTTTAATCGTTTTTTTGTGGAAAATAATTCCGGTTTCCTGAGAAACCGAATATGGCGTGTCAAAAATAGGATGTAAACAACTCACACAAGGTACCCAGGTGTTTTTTGTACTGAAATCTCTAACGCCAACCATTCCAAATTTATCGGTGGCAATATTATAAGAATTTACTTTGCCGAATCTGCTTTGGTCTTTTTCATTATGACCAACGCCCCAAAGTACTGTTTTCTTTCCTTTTGCCGATAAGTTTTCGAATACTTTTAATTGTTGGGCAAAGCTACCGCGGTTCAATAGACCACCTCCACCAATAATAAGACTGTTATTTGAAACTGAATTGATAAAATTATCAGAAACAGATTGGTCGGTGCTTTTGTAGTCAAAAATATCCAGAGATTTTCCTTTCAATTCATCGAAATATAAATGTGGAGCACAAAAAAAATCACCTACATTGTTTTCATCTATTCGATGAATATTTATTACATCTTCATTTTTTTGTTCAGTATTGTAAATCGTGGAAATGACTTTCTTTTTCTGTTTAGATCTTTGAAAAGAAGTTAAGTTCCGTTTTATAAATTTTGAAATACTCATGGGATATTTCTTTTAAATTTTAAGTTAGTATATAGTCTTATTTTGAAAACTGGCAGGGCCTTATAATTTCAAAGTTTCAGTAATGCAAAGGTACTGTCGTTTATTGAGTATTTAGCATATTTATAAATAAACATGTTTCAGGTTGTTTTAAAATTTCCTGTAAACATTACTTAAAATAACGTAATTTCGCCACATGACAAAGACATTTCAAGAGGCGTATAAAGACTATCAAAAAGAGATAGATCAGTTTATCAGTCAGTTTTCAAATTCTGGAGAAGTGTTTGGTAACCAACCCCGAAATACTATTAAATTATTTCCGTTAAACGGCAAGCAAATAAATATTAAGTCGTTTAAAGTGCCTAATCTGGTTAATCAAATAGCATATAAATTCTTTAGAAAAAGTAAAGCGCAGCGCTCTTTCGAATATGCAAATGTCTTAAAGAATCGTGGTATTGGAACACCAGAACCTATTGCGTATTACGAGTCTTCAAATCCGTTGTTGTTTAAACATAGTTTTTATGTTAGTGAACATCTGGATGTTGATTTGACTTACAGGGAGCTCAGTCATAATTTAAATTATCCCGATCATGAAAATATTCTCCGAGGTTTTACAAGATTTACTTACAGGTTACACCAGGAACAAATTCATTTTTTAGATCATTCACCAGGTAATACTTTGATTAAAAAGGTAGGAGAAGGTTACGAGTATTTTCTGGTAGATTTAAATAGAATGGAGTTTGGACCTATGGATTTTGACAAGCGAATGAGAAATTTTGAGCGTTTAACCAAACAGGAATCTATGGTGAAAACTATGAGTGATGAGTATGCTAAGTGTTCTGGGGAAGATCCAAAGAAAGTTTTTGATGCTATGTGGACATATACTCAGGAGTTTCAGGAAAAATTTCAGCGCAAAAAGCGATTGAAAAAGAAATTGAAATTCTGGAAGAAGTAAAAGAGCGTATCAGTTGTAAAAGCCTAAGTTTTTTTTCAGGGTTTTAAAATGAAAATTCCATTTTGAATTCCAGTAATTTAAAATGCTTGTAAAGCGCCATGCCGCTTCGGGCTGCAGATTGGTGTTTAATTGATGTTTTATTGTTCGGGACAACTCAAATTTTTTAAAAACTGGTTAATATTTACCAATCCATAACCTACAAATTCATTGACTTTATTTTCGCTGTGAATAACAGAGCACCACATTGGCTCGTCTTTTATTTGTAAAATAGAAGCTTCCCGTTTCCAGTCGGCATGATTCATACTCCAAATAGTTTTTGGGGAATTATTCTTTTCAATTAAACTTAAAAACGGATTAAACTGATGTAGACGCTTTCCTATACGCATATCTGTTGAAGTTTGCATAGTGTAGCCATTTATATAATCCAGAGCCATGAAATCCTGGTGTTTAAATTTGGCTTGTATGCTGTTTATATAATGTTTAGATATACAGTCGTCGTTATCTAAACGCGAAGTAATAATATAATCGGATTTGCAGTTTTGCACCTGTTTTTTGATTTCAGGTAAAAAGGCAGACATGCCATCAATAAACAGCGGTTTAAAGTTTGGGAGTTGAGACTCAATTTCAGAGATTAGGACTTTAAACTCCGGTGTTGTACTCTTGTCGAAAAATACCAGCCACGTAAAATTTGTATTAGTCTGGCTCGCTACACTCGGTACACAAAAATTGGTAAATAACTTAAACCTGTTACGATGCCATTCATCGGTAAGCACTTCAACTCTGTTCTTATTGGTTTTCCAATCTTCTTTTCTTAGGTTAAAGCGTGTAATTAAAAAATGAGAGAACATGCTGTTTTTAATATTTTAAGTCACCGGTGTGGTAAAAATATCAAAACTTCAATGTAAGAAGATTACTTAGTAGGTGTTAAATTAAAATTAAATAAATGTCTGGTATCAGTTTCTGATAGCATTTAAATTCTTCCTTTGCGTAGCAGCCAAAGCTTTACATATCGCATAAAAATAACATAGCCTTGTATATAACCTATAGTCAGGCCTACCATACCATCTCTGAAACCGCCTTGAATAACGTAGTGTTTAAAGAAACCCCAGAAAGGTTTTAAAACCAGGTGGTATGGGGTGAGTTTTCCGGTTTTTTTATCGTAATCTTTCGCTTGCCACCAGGCATAACGATTCATTTTTTCTAAATAGTGATCGAAAGATGTATAGGTGTTATGGTAAAACTTGTTTTGTAACTGGCCAACCTGTCCGTTAACTTTAATTTCGGCATGTACGTGTTTATCTTCATATGTGCAGAAATCCCTTTTAAAAAGGCGGATTACTTTATCGTTATGCCATCCGCTAAAGCGCACATGCTCCCCCATAAAGTGATTTTTTCGACCTATCCAATAGGCGACCGTATTATCTTCAGGTGGATTTTTAAGAATGTTTATAATTTCAGCCTTAAGCTCCGGAGTTACGCGTTCGTCAGCATCAACCAATAAAATCCATTGGTGTTTGGCTTGAGGAATGGCCCAGTTTTTTTGTGATGCAGAATATTGATATTCCCGTCTAATTACCTTAGTGGCCAATTTACAGGCCTTGTCGTAAGTGCCGTCGGTACTGTAACTGTCGGCCACCAGAATTTCATCGGCAAAATCGACAGATTTTATAACGGCTTCAATGTTATGAATTTCGTTTCCGGCGGGTATTAGGGCTGTTAGTTTTTCCATATTTCAGGCAAAACTAAATAGAATTGTAAAATAATCGAGGTTTTAAATGAAAATAAAATGCTTTAGCTAACAATAAATGTAATGGTAATAAGAAACCACTTCAGAAATACTTCCCTTTGTTTAAAGGAACTAAAAAAAAATATTATTAGATACATAGAGATAAACTTAAAATAATGTTATTTTTTTCTTTTAGGGCAGAGTTTTTAAATAAGTTTATACCATTAAATGTAGGTTTATAACTGATATCTGCTCAGATGGGTATTGTTAAATTTCATAACAAGAAGTTGAGAATTGAAAATGGAAAGACCAGAGATTTCGATAATAATAAGTACGTATAATTCTGAAGCCTGGCTGGCTGGGTGCTTTGGAGTTATGAGGCTCAGGCCTTTAAAGCGTTTGAAATTGTTATTGCAGACGATGGCTCAAAACAACCTACTTTTGACGTATTAGAACGTTTACGTAAAGATTTGAGTTACACGATAATTCACGTCTGGCAGGAGGATCAGGGATTTCAGAAATCTCAAATTCTAAATAAAGCCATTTTAAAAATGGCTTCAGATTATCTTATTTTTACCGATGGTGATTGTATTCCACGAAATGATTTTGTAGAAACGCATTTGAAATTACGTAAGCCTAAAACTTTTTTATCTGGTGGTTATTTTAAACTTCCGCAACAGATTTCAAATGCAATTTCAAAGGAAGATATTGAAAAATATAATTGTTTTCATTTAAATTGGCTTTTGGAACGCGGACTTAAAAAATATTTAAAACGAATAAGTTAACAGCCTCTGAACGAAAAGCCTAGCTTCTAAATACGTTTACACCAACGAAAGCGACCTTCGAAGGAATGAATGTTTCAGGAAGGAAACAGGATGTACTTAATGTTAATGGTTTTGATGAGCGTATGCTGTATAGAGGGGAAGACAGAGAGATTGGCGAACGCTTAATGAATTGTGGAATTAAATTTAAACAGATACGATATAGTGCCATTTGTGTACATTTGCATCACGATAGACCCTATAAAAATGACGAAGCGATAAAGCTTAATCAAGCGATTCGTAAAGCGACTAAAACAAATAAATACAAGATAACTAAGTTTGGAATCAAAAAATATAAATAGTAAACCTGAAATTTCAATAATCATTAGTACTTACAACTCTGAAGCATGGTTAGAAAAAGTGCTATGGAGTTATGAAGCACAAAGGTTTAAAGGTTTTGAAATTGTTATAGCCGATGATGGTTCGAAACAACCAACCTTCGATTTAATCGAGCGAATGCAAAAGAAAGTGCTTTATCCAATTATACATGTCTGGCATGAGGATAATGGCTTTCAAAAATCTCAAATATTAAACAAGGCCATTGTAAAATGTAATGCCGATTATATTTTAATGAGCGATGGTGATTGTCTTGCCAGAGAAGATTATGTTCAGGTACATATCGACAATAAAGAACAAGGGTATTTTCTTTCAGGTGGGTATTTTATGTTGCCATTGTCAATTTCTGAAGCTATAACAAAAGAAGATATTCTGTCTCAGGATTGCTTTAAGTTATCATGGTTAAAATCTCAAGGATTAAAATCATCATTCAAAAATAATAAGTTAACAACTTCTGGAATAAAGGAGAAATTATTGAATAAACTAACCCCAACCAATGCCAGTTGGAATGGGCATAATGCTTCAGGTTGGAAGTCTGATATTTTGGCGGTTAATGGTTTTGATGAACGTATGCAGTATGGTGGTCAGGATCGTGAATTAGGTGAACGTTTATTCAATTTAGGTATAAAATCAAAACAAATACGATACAGTGCTATTTGTTTGCATTTAGACCATCCACGAGGGTATAAAAATCAGGAATCTATCAATAAAAATTTAGCCATTCGATCTACCACAAAAAGCGAAAAAAGAAAATGGACAGATTTTGGGATATTGAAGCCTTAATTTTCAAACTTAAAATTAAAGTATTTTATTATTTGTTCCCATTGAACGCGTTTGTAATCTAGTTTGTTATTTACACTTTTTAAAGATATTTTTTGTGATCCAATAATAGGAACAGGTTCGGGAGCAACTTTTTCAGGAGTTATACTTAATGTGTTATTTAATAGTGCGGTAGTTTTAAACCATAAATCATCGCTTTTAGGAGATAATTTGTTTATTAATTCTACATCATTAAACCTTTTGTCTAATACATTTGGAGGATATAAAACTAAAAAAGCCCCAACAGGCATTAATAATTTTTCGCCAGGAGTTGTTTTTTCTATAAATGGCCATTGTAAATATGGTAGTGGTTTGCCATTATTATCAAAACTCATTTTTCTGCAACGGTTACCAATTATAACTTCTGGATTTTTAAGGTGTTCATGGTATAATTGGTGTAAACTGTTTGGGTGATAAATTAAATCATCATCACAAGTAATAATTATTTTATCAGGAAAGTTTTCAATACTATGAATTAATTTTCTATGTGAAAATGTATATGGAGAAAATTTAATTTCAAAAGTGCTTCCAATTAGTTTTTCTAATTGTGGTGGAATATTGTTTATGAAGCTATTATTAAGCCAAAGAATAATTTTTTCAGGTAATACATTTTGATTTAGTAAACTCCTAATTGTAATATGAAGAGTTTTTATTCTAGAAGGAATTGTTGTAAGAGATACAAATACAGGGATTCTTTCTTTGGTACCTTCATTAAATGCTTTTACTGGTTTTAAAGTAAGTTTAATACTTTTAAATATCGAAGAGGGAATTTCTGTAAGCTTCATAGTTTGAATTAAATTGACTACCTTGATAAAAATACTCAAGGTAGTCAATATTTATATTTTTTTATTTAAACGGCAACATCGTTATCACGAAGTGCGTCATTTAATGAAGTTTTCTTATCTGTACTTTCTTTACGCTTTCCAATGATTAAAGCACAAGGTACCTGATATTCTCCAGCAGCGAATTTTTTAGTGTAGCTTCCAGGAATTACAACTGAACGAGCAGGAACACGACCTTTCATTTCAACAGGGGCGTCACCAGTAACGTCTATAATTTTAGTACTCATAGTTAATACTACATTAGCACCTAATACCGCTTCTTTTTCAACGTGTACACCTTCTACAACGATACAACGAGATCCAACAAATACGTTATCTTCAATAATTACAGGAGCAGCTTGTAACGGTTCTAATACGCCACCAATACCAACGCCACCAGATAAGTGAACGTTTTTACCAATTTGTGCACAGCTTCCAACAGTAGCCCAGGTGTCTACCATAGTACCTTCATCAACATAAGCACCAATATTTACATAGCTAGGCATTAAAATAGTTCCTGCAGAAATGTAAGCACCATGACGTGCTACTGCATGAGGAACAACACGAATACCTTTTTCTGCGTATCCGGTTTTTAATGGAATTTTATCGTGGAATTCTAACGGACCACATTCTATGGTTTCCATTTTTTGAATAGGGAAGTATAAGACTACGGCTTTTTTTACCCATTCGTTTACCTGCCAGCCATTTTCGGTTGGTTCTGCAACGCGTAATTCTCCGGCATCTAAAAGAGAAATTACTTTTCTAATAGTTTCAATAGTGTTATTTTCAGATAACAACGCTCTGTTTTCCCAGGCTTGCTCTATAATAGATTGTAATTCTTTCATTGTAAATTTTAAATTTTTGGCAAAGATACTTTTATAATTTATCTCCTTAAAACGGTTTCCATAAAAAATACTTAAATCTTTATTTATAGAATCTATTACAATAGTTAATAGTAACTTTGCAAAATAAAATTCTACTATGGCACGTATACTGGCAATAGATTTTGGTAAAGTAAGAACAGGGCTAGCAGTAACCGATGAGTTGCAGATTATCGCTTCGGGGTTAACTACGGTACCAACCAAAGAACTGATACCGTTTTTAAAAGATTATATCGCAAAAGAAAAGGTAGAATGCTTTGTAGTTGGCGAGCCAAAGCAGATGGATGCTACAGCGTCTGAAAGTGAGGCTTTAATAATTCCGTTTTTAAAAACACTTTCTGATACTTTTCCAGACCTGCCTGTACATAGGGTAGATGAGCGTTTTACTTCTAAAATGGCCTTTCAGACCATGATAGATAGTGGTTTAAAAAAGAAGCAGCGAAAAAACAAAGCATTAGTCGATGAAATTAGTGCAACCCTGATTTTACAAAGTTTTTTGTACTCGAAATAGGGGTAGAAATATAACTTTTTCTTTCAATTTTAACCCTTTATCGAAAAATAAATAAGGTTGACCTAAAAATTTTACCATTACCAATACAGCAGATTATATTTGATGTAAAATAGAACTAAGGTGATGAAAATTAATGTGTTAATGTTGTTTTTTGTTTTTGCAGCATTCGGATGTACTAAAGGCAATGCTCAGGAAGAGAAAAACATTAAAAATGATTTAAAACGATCAGAAGTTTCAGTTAAACAAGTTTGTACCGCAGAGAAACAAGAAGTTTTATTAATAAATGCAAACCCTACAGATGCAGTAGTGAGCAAAAAAAGAGAACAGATTAATTATAAAGTTAATTCTAAAATTAAGTGTACTGTAGACTTGTTTACAATTATAAATGACAAAGTAACCTGCTAAAAATATTTTTCCTTAACCAAAATTAAAACTCCTTTTCGAAGGAGTTTTTTTTATTATAGGCATTTCGGCATAAGAATTGTACTTTTGCATTTCAAAAATTTACAACTTACAAAAATGATTTTACCAATTATAGCCTATGGCGATCCTGTATTAAAAAAAGTAGGTCAGGAAATCGATACAAATTATCCGAAATTAGACGAGCTTTTAGATAATATGTTCGAGACAATGTATAATGCGTATGGGGTAGGATTGGCCGCACCACAGATTGGTTTAGCGATTCGCTTGTTTGTTATTGATGCATCTCCGTTTGCCGAAGATGAAGATTTAAGTGCAGAAGAACAGGCGGAATTAAAGGACTTTAAAAAAGTATTTATAAATGCTAAAATTGTAGAAGAGACTGGCGATGAGTGGGGCTTTAACGAAGGTTGTTTAAGTATTCCGGATGTGCGCGAAGACGTGTTTAGAAAACCAACAATAACCATAGAGTATCAGGACGAAAATTTTGAAACTCATGTAGAAACTTACGACGGATTAATAGCGCGTGTTATCCAGCATGAATACGATCATATAGAAGGGATTTTATTTACAGAAAAACTGTCGTCACTTAAAAAACGATTAATAAAAGGACGCTTGGATAACATCTCTAAAGGGAAGATTAAAGTAGACTACAAAATGCGTTTTCCTAACCAAAAAAAGAGACGATAATATTTGTTTAACACTGGCAAACATAAGATATTTGCCATCTTTAAAAATTAACTTATGAGCTTAGATAAAGTATTAGCCATTTCGGGGAAACCAGGATTATATAAATTAGTAATGCAAACACGTAACGGGTTTATTGCAGAATCTTTGTTAGACAACAAAAGAATGTCTGTAAATATGAATCATAACGTTAGTGTTTTAAGTGAAATTGCTATTTATACGCTTACAGAAGAAGTGCCTTTAAAAAATGTATTTAAAGCCATTTCAGAGAAAGAGAATGGAGCTGAAACAAGTATCAGTCATAAAGACAGTAAAGATAAACTGGAAGAATACTTCTTTGAAGTATTACCAGATTATGATGAAGATCGTGTTTATGCGAGTGACATTAAAAAAGTAATTCAGTGGTACAATTTACTGCATAAAAACGATTTGTTAACTTTTGAAGCAGAGACTCAGGAAGAAGTAACTGAAGAGGTTTCAAAAGAAGAAGAATAAATTCAAAAAAAACATCAGATTTTAAAGTCCAGCTCAAAAGGTTGGACTTTTGTTTTTTAATACCTTAGCAATACATATAAACTCCATTTTAAATTATGACAACCAGAGCACAACAATTACAAGCCTTCGATAGATTATTAACCATTATGGATGAATTACGCGAGCAATGTCCGTGGGATAAAAAACAAACCATGGAATCCTTACGTCATTTAACAATCGAAGAAACTTACGAACTGGGTGATGCAATTTTAGATAACGATTTACAGGAAATTAAAAAAGAACTGGGAGATGTGTTGTTACATATTGTTTTTTATGCCAAAATAGGAAGCGAAACCAATGATTTCGATATTGCTGATGTCTGTCATTCCATCTGCGATAAACTCGTAGAGCGCCATCCGCATATATATGGAGATGTCAAGGTTGAAAACGAAGAGGATGTAAAACGAAACTGGGAGAATTTAAAGTTAAAGGAAGGCAATAAAAGTGTGTTGCAGGGCGTGCCTAATAGTTTGCCTGCTTTAGTAAAAGCCAGTCGAATTCAGGATAAAGTAGCTGGAGTTGGTTTTGACTGGGAAGAACCACATCAGGTCTGGGAAAAAGTTGAAGAGGAACTTCAGGAATTAAAAGAGGAAGTCGATGCAGGACATCAGGAAAAAATAGAAAGTGAATTCGGAGATGTGTTATTCTCTTTAGTCAATTACGCACGCTTTTTAAAGGTGAATCCCGAAAATGCTCTGGAGCGTACCAATAAAAAATTCAAAAAAAGATTCGAATATCTCGAAGCCAAGGCAGCGTCTAAAAATCTGGCTTTAAAGGATATGACATTGGCCGAAATGGATGTGTTCTGGGAAGAAGCAAAAAAACTTTAATTTTTTACTATTTTAAAAATCCATAAGGAAGTTCAAACCGTATATATACTAAGAATGGCATAATTCTTCATAGATAAGATTAATAGCATAATACTTACAATACATGTCATTCTACATATTGTTATTTCTAATAGGTTAAGGGAATAACGGTTTAGTTAGTTTAGTTAGTAACTTCATCCTACTTGCACATTGGTTTTAATACCAATCTCTCAGGTAGGATTTAGTTTTTTATATACCCACCAAATTAGCAGTAGTGCTAAATTCAATTTGTTTTTATGTGCTTTAATCCGTTTTCATGATTATTTTATGGAAACTATCTCAGAACAAATCCTATCAATTTACAAGGGTTTAAGACGCTTTCTTTAAAATTTCATGATAAACCAGTTTTTTGCCTTTTAAATGCGTTTACGAGTGTTAATTTTTGCAAAAAATATGTGATATTAATTAGTAAACTCGAATACTAAGCTTAATTTTGGCGAAATTTTAAAAAGCGCCTTAATAATGAACGAAAACGTGAACGACACAAAAACGATACAATCTAGTACAGAATTAGAACATTATTTTCAAGAATTTTCTAAACACGTAATAGGGAGTAATCATAATTTTAAAAGTGTTTGTGGTGAGCAAAAATTATTGTACGCCGATTGGATTGCGAGCGGAAGATTGTATCAGCCAATAGAAGATACTATGCAGCGGGAAATTGGTCCGATGGTAGCTAATACACATTCGTTTTCAAGTGAAACAGGAAAGGCTTCTACCTACGCGTACAGACATGCAAGAAGCATTATAAAGGAGCATGTGAATGCCGATGAAAATGATGTGCTTATTACCGCAAATACTGGAATGACTGGTGTTTTAGCACATTTTCAAAGAATTATCGGTTTCCGTTTCCCGGATGCAAAAATTAAAAAGGAAAGCTTACCTGAGCATGAAAGACCGGTGGTGTTTATTTCTCATATGGAACACCATTCTAATCATGTGCCTTGGATGGAGACTATAGCCGATGTGGTTATTCTGGAAGGTAACGACAATCAGTTAATCTGTCCGGATAATTTAAAAAAGGCATTAGAGTGTTATAAAAAAAGAACAGTTAAAATAGGATCGTTTACAGCCTGTTCTAACGTAACCGGTATTATTTCTCCGTACCAGGAGCTGGCTAAAATTATGCACCAGCATGGCGGTTATTGTTTTGTCGATTTTGCGGCGTCTGCGCCTTATGTAGATATTGATATGCACCCTGAAGATTCGGAAGCCAGACTTGATGCTATTTTCTTTTCGCCTCATAAATTTTTAGGTGGACCAGGAACCTGTGGTGTTTTAGTTTTTAATAAAGAATTATATAAAGCAAAATGTCCGGATGTACCAGGAGGTGGAAATGTACAATGGACTAACCCTTGGGGAGACTATGCATATTTTAAAGATATAGAAGTTAAAGAAGACGGTGGTACACCTGGTTTTTTGCAGGTTATGCGTACCGCTTTGGCTATTCGTTTAAAAGAAAAAATGAATACCCGGAAAATAGCCGATCGTGAAGACGAATTATTAAACTTATGTTTTGAAGAATTAAAACAGATTCCTAATTTATTTATTCTTGGTTGTACAGAAGTAAAACGTATAGGGTGTATTTCTTTCGGAATTAAGAATGTGCATTATAATTTAATTGTACGTTTACTTAATGATCGTTTCGGAATTCAGGTGCGTGGAGGCTGGTCTTGTGCCAGTACTTATGGACACTATTTATTTGAATACGATAAAGCAAGCTCTCAGAATCTGGTAAATAATTTAAATGAAAAAGACTTAACCGAAAAGCCAGGTTGGGTGCGTTTATCATTACATCCAATTACAACTAATGAAGAAGCTTTATTTATTTGTGACGCCATTAAACAGGTGGCTGAAAACCATGAGGTTTGGGGTGAAGATTATACTTATAACAAGGCTAATAATGAGTTTGAACACAATTCTAAAGATACGGAAATTATTACTAAAGTTAAAAACTGGTTTGTGATGTAAGCTAAGCGTATCACTATAAATTATTATCTTTAAAAAGCAGGAATTTATTCCTGCTTTTTTTGATTCCAAATGAAAGAAAAGATGAATTTTATGTGTTTTGGCGAGGTGTTGTGGGATGTTTTTCCAGAGTATCAAAATATTGGAGGAGCACCTTTGAATATGGCTTCTCGTTTATCTTCTTTTAATAATCAAGTTTATATGGTTAGTCGGGTTGGACGGGATAAAAAGGGAGAGGAGCTATTGCATTATATGGATCATATGGGAGTTAATACAGCGTTTGTAAGCTCCGATGAGGTCTATAAAACGGGAGAAGTTTTAGTAAATCTGGATAACCTTGGCGTGGCGACTTATACT
Source organism: Formosa sp. S-31 (assembly GCF_051172795.1). Taxonomy (NCBI): domain Bacteria; kingdom Pseudomonadati; phylum Bacteroidota; class Flavobacteriia; order Flavobacteriales; family Flavobacteriaceae; genus Formosa; species Formosa sp. S-31. The sequence continues at coordinate 80,228 of NZ_JAENDK010000007.1, read as the reverse complement.
ATTTTAAACCCTGTGGCCTGGGACTTTATTCCTGATTCTCCCAAATTAAAATTTGTAGCCAGTAAAGTAGATGCTTTTTTTTATGGAAGCTTAGCAGCAAGAAGTCCAGTTTCAAGAACGACGTTATTCAACCTTTTAGAATTAAAGTGTTTTAAGGTTTTTGACGTTAACCTGCGTTTTCCACATTATTCCAAAACCGTACTTTTGGAATTGATAGAAAAGGCCGATTTTATAAAAATGAATGATGAAGAATTGTATTTCATTGCAGATATGCTGGGGTCTAAGTATAATTCTATAGAGCAAAATATCACATTTATTTCAAGAGTTACTAAAACCGAACATGTTTGTGTAACCAAAGGGAGATACGGAGCTGTATTATGGTACAATCAAAAGTTTTATTACAATAGTGGTTATCGTATTAAAGTTAAAGATACCGTTGGGTCAGGGGACTCTTTTTTAGCATCATTAATTACAAAATTGTTATCAGGAGAAGCTCCGCAGTCAGCTATTAATTTTGCCTGTGCCGTTGGTGCATTGGTGGCTCAGGAAAAGGGGGCTAATCCAGAGCTTTCCATGGAGTCTATTAAACAATTCATATATCCTGAATAGTTAAGAATCGGGGATTAACAATTAATCTGACCTGTTCTGGGTAAATTAAAACTTGTTATAGCGTTTTAACAATTGTAAGGACGCTGAGTTTTTAAGTGTAATAATTTTACAGCGTTAATTTCTTCTTAAATAACTATAGTTTACGAATTTAAAAGCATTATCCATTGTATTTTTATAAAAAAGCGTTGTATAAAATAAATGTAATGTTATGCCAAAGAAAAAGAATATAACAAAAGAAGATTTGATTTCATTCTATATGGATTATGTTCTGGAATTTAATGAACAACCAAAAACGGTTTATGCGTTTGCTAAACAGAACAATTTTGAAGAGCAAAAGTTTTATGAGTTTTTCGGTACTTTTCAGGCCTTAGAAGCTGTTGTATTTAAAACTTTTTTCGATAATACGTTAGCGGTTTTAAATTCGAGTACAGATTATCAGTCTTTCGATTCGAGAAATAAATTATTAAGCTTCTATTTTACTTTCTTTGAAAACCTAACAGCCAATAGAAGTTATGTAATGTTTGCATTGCAGAATCATAAAAATGTACTTAAAAATTTACAAAGCCTAAAGCAGTTACGACAGGAGTTTATCAATTTTATAGACAGCTTAGAGATAGAGGTATTGGAAACTAATCAGGAGCAGTTAGATAAAATTCAAAAGCAAGGGCTTAAGGAAGGTGCCTGGGTACAGTTATTATTAACTTTAAAATTTTGGATGGAAGACGAGTCTCCAGGTTTTGAAAAGACAGATGTATTTATAGAGAAATCGGTTAATGCAAGTTTCGATGTTTTAGATATAACGCCTTTAAAAAGTCTGATTGATTTTGGTAAGTTTTTGTTTAAGGAAAAGGTCCAAATGCAATAGGAATTATATGAAAGCGATTAATAAAATTCCTGTGTCTAAAATAGAACGCGCTTCAAAATTAGTATCTACAGGAGCTAAAATTGGGGTTAATTACATTAAATATTACGGCGATAAAATTACAAAAACGGAGATTGAAGCAAAAGAAAAGCTCAACCAGAATAATGCCTCTGATATTTATGATGGATTAAAGCAATTAAAAGGAAGTGCTTTAAAAGTGGCCCAGATGTTAAGTATGGAGAAAAGTATAATGCCACAAGCTTACGTTGAAAAATTTTCTTTAGCTCAGTTTTCTGTGCCGCCTTTATCACCACCTCTTGTTTTAAAAACGTTTAAAAAGTATTTTGGAAAGCAACCTCAGGATTTGTTTGATTCGTTTGATTTAAATTCTGTTAATGCAGCAAGTATCGGACAGGTGCATGTTGCAGAAAAAGACGGAAAAAAATTAGCAGTAAAAATTCAATATCCGGGAGTAGCAGATAGTATAGCATCAGATTTGGCTATGGTAAAACCAATAGCGATGAGTATGTTTAATATTAAAGGTGAAGGTTCCGAGAAATATTTTAAGGAGATTGAAAATAAACTAATGGAAGAAACCGATTATGTTTTAGAAGTAAAACAAAGCCGGGAAATCTCTGAGGCCTGTAAAGGCATTCCGCATTTAAAATTTCCTGAATATTATGAGGCATTATCTTCGGAGCGTATTATTACTATGGATTTTATGGAAGGTGAGCATTTATCTGAATTTGCAGCTCATAATATCAATCAGAAACGTGCTAATCAATTGGGACAGACGCTTTGGGATTTTTACATGTTTCAGATTCATCAATTAAAAAAAGTACATGCCGATCCGCATCCGGGTAATTTTTTAGTCTCGCAAAGAGGTGATTTAATTGCTTTGGATTTTGGCTGCATGAAACACATCCCGGAAGATTTTTATATCCCTTATTTTGATCTGGTTCTTCAAACTAATTTAAATAACCCAGAACATTTTAAAGAAAAGTTATACGAACTGGAAATTTTAAGGTCAGACGATTCCGAAGATGAGGTGTCATTTTTTACGGCTATGTTTCACGAAATGTTAAGTTTATTTACGCAGCCTTTGCATCAGGAACAATTCGATTTTTCTGATGCCGAATTTTTTGGAAAGATTGCCGATTTGGGAGAAAAATATTCTAAAAATACACAGTTACGAAAATATAATGCCAATCGTGGTTCTAAGCATTTTATTTATATGAATCGGACCTTTTTTGGTTTATATAGTTTAATGTTCGATTTAAAAGCAGGTGGAATTAAAATTAATAATTACAGACGATTTAAGTAACTGTAAAGTTAAAGACAAAAGGTAGTTCTTACTGCGAATACAAGTAATGAACAAAATAAACACGGGCTGAAAATTAATTTTCAGCCCGTGTTTATTTATAGATGTTATAATAGCTTAGTCGTGTCCTTTTTTAACAACCGCATCCATAACCGAAGACATATCAAAACTCTTACCGCCTTGTACAGGAGGATAATCAATTAAGGTTTTAATATGAGCGTTCATCTGTTCACCCATAGGAGCCATTAACCAGGAAACCTTTTGCATAAGGTGTCCGTAGGCATCTTCCGTGTCGTAACTTTCAAACGGATCCATTCTTAAGTTAAAAATTAAAGGAGCTGTTCTGGCTTCTGCAGTGCCGTAATAGGTTTCTTTATAGATAAAATGGAATTTCCACGGTCCCATTCTAACAGCATTTAGTTTGCTTTCGTAATAATAGTAGAACATATCTCTGGCCGACTTGTCGGATTGTCCTTTCCAATATGGCAGGTTGTTTACCCCGTCAATATATTGTTTTTTAGATTTCATTAAATCAGCAGAAACGTCTGAAACACCTGCTGCAGCAGCTAAAGAGGTAAACATGTCCATATGTGCCTGAATCCCATTTTTTACTTGTCCGGCCTGTAGAACACCGGGCCACTTAATCATACTCGGTACTCTAACTCCTCCTTCTGTAGTTCCCATTTTTTCACCTCTAAAAGGCGTTGTTCCACCATGTGGCCAGGAATTGTGCTCTGGGCCATTATCGGTAGAATACCAGATAATGGTGTTTTCATCCAGACCGTTGGCTTCTAAAAAGTCTAATATCAAACCAACATCATGGTCATGCTGCATCATACCACTACCATATAAATCGACTTCCGATGTATAATTTTCAGCAGCATAACGCCAGGTATCATTTAGGCGAGTATAAAGGTGCATTCTACTGGTGTTTAACCACACAAAAAATGGTTTGCCATCGGCTTTGGCTTTTTTCATAAAGTCTTCGGCTTTAGGAATCACTTCAGCAGCATCGAAATTCTTCATACGTTCCTGAGTCAATGGCCCTGTGTCTTCAATGCGTTGTTTTCCAACAACTCCAAATCTAGGATCTTCGGTATTGTCCATTTTTGTTGTTGCCCAGGAGTGAATTACACCACGGGTACCAAATTTCTTTTCGTAATCTTCCAGATTTCCGGAATAGGCTTTAGCAAAGTTTTGGTAATCGCGTTGTTCTGATTCTTCCTGAGTGTTTAAGTGGTACAGGTTACCGTAGAATTCGTCGAAGCCGTGGGCAGTAGGTAAGTGTTCGTTACGATCGCCAAGGTGGTTTTTACCAAAATGCCCGGTTGCGTAGCCTTCAGCCTTCAGTACTTCTGCCAGACAAGGTGAAGCTGCTTGCAAACCTAAAGCATCTCCTGGCTGACCAACCGTAGTCATACCGCTTCGTATAGGATATTGTCCTGTAATAAATGAAGCTCTACCCGCAGTACAGCTGGGCTGCGCATAATGGTCGGTAAATTTAATACCTTCGTTTCCAATTTTGTCAATATTAGGTGTGGTGTAACCCATAGTACCCATTCCATAGGCACTTAAGTTTTGCCACCCCACATCGTCTCCCCAAATTACTAAAATGTTGGGTTTTTTTTGTGCTAAGACCGCTGTGGTTAACAACAGGCATAAACTCAAACTGGTAAGTTTTAAATTCATAATTAATAGCGTTTTAATGGTTTAAAATTAAATAGACTTAAAGATAATGAAAATTGTTTTAATTTTTTGTTTAGAATAAAAGTAAAGTTTTTCTTATACAGTTAGTTATAGGTGTTATGATGTAATTTTTTTAACTTTATGAGAGCGCATTACAATTGGATATGGATCATCAAAATTTTTCAACCGTAACCTATACCGGAATTAATGAAAAAGTGTCTGTAACAGACCCTGAGGGGACGCTTTTAGACTGTTCCATTATGAATCAGATTCCTCATATGCATGAGTGTGGTGGTAATGGGTACTGTACTACGTGCAGAGTGCGCGTTATTACCGGGTTAGAAAACGTGTCTCCCAGAACACAAAAAGAACAGGAAACCGCACAATTACGTAAATGGGATCCAACCATTCGTTTGGCTTGTCAGAGTTACATTCAAGGCGACGTTGCAATTCAGCGGCTGGTGTGGAATAGTGCAGAAATTAATAAATTACAATTAGAGACACTTTTAGATCATACAGCCGATGAGCGGGCAATAGCGTTTTTGTTTTGCGATATCAGGGGATTTACTAAAATAGCACTGGAAAATAAAACTTTCGATACCGCACATATTTTAAATCGGTTTTATACGGTTTTAGGCGATCCTATATTGTTTAATAATGGGGTGATTTATCAGTATGCCGGCGATGAAATTATTGGGTTATTCGGCGTATCCGGGGGGATTAAACATAAAACCTGTAGCGATGCCGTTAGAGCTGCTTTGGGCATGCAATATGCGGTGGAACGTTTAAATAAGTTTGAATTAGTGGATTTTGATACCGAAATTAAAATAGGTATCGGCATTAATTTTGGCAGGGCATTTATTGGAAATCTGGGGCATCCAAAATATAAACAGTTTGCAGTAGTAGGCGACCCGGTAAATACCACCAGCAGAATTCAGGATTATAATAAAGCTGTTGGTACGAATATTTTGATTTCTGAAGCTATTTTAAAAAGTTTTAACCCTGAAACTTTAAATATAGGACGAGAATTTGAAATTCAGTTGCAGGGGCATGAACATCTCACTAAAATTTTTGAGTTACTCGGGTTTCACGATATGGATATTCAGTTGGAGTTACAACACTCTCTGGATTATTTATTGCGTAATGAAGATGAATTTGTAACCAGGTTTTACGATAGAGTATTTGAAAAATCAGTAGAAATTAAAGCCCTTTTTAAGCATAATATGAAAGCGCAGGGCAGACTCTTAACGCATATGCTTGGCAGTATTGTGTATTCTATGAGCAGACCCGAATATCTGGAACTGGGATTAAAAACTTTAGGAAAAAATCATTATCGATATGGTGTTCGAGAGGAGCATTATCCTATAGTTTTAGAGTGTTTAATGGAAACTATAAAAGAACAGCTGGGAGATTTGTATACCGAAAAAATGGGAACAGCCTGGCATCAGGCCCTGGTTTCTGTTACCGACGAAATGAAAAAATATACAGAGCGTTCGTAAATTATAATATTATCAAGGGTTTAAAATGTTGTTTTCTTCGTCTGTTAGTAATCTAGAATGAATAATGAATCGCAGGCCTAAAGGGATTTCCAGAGAAAAACTGGAGCCACGCCCCGGTGTAATATCTACAGTTAAATGTGTGTGTTTCCAATAGTCAAACTGGTCTTTATTCATGTAAAATGCTACACCTTCCAGGTGACCTAACAGAATATCGCTGTCGTCTAAATACATGTCTTCCTTTTCGAAAATCATAGGCGAGGAACCATCACAACAACCACCGCTTTGATGAAAAATCAGGTCGCCATGTTTCTGTTTTAATTGTTTTACTATGTCGGCTGCCGGTGCCGTAATCGCTATACGTTCCATAATTGTTTTTTTATTGAAAAAAGGCTGAGGTAGATAAACGCTCAGCCTTAATTACTACTAACTAAACTACTAAAAGAAACCTAATTTATTTTTATCGTAAGAGATTAACATATTTTTGGTTTGTCTATAATGGCTAAGCATCATCAGGTGATTTTCTCTACCGAATCCAGATTTTTTATAGCCACCAAAAGGCGCATGGGCAGGATAAGCATGGTAACAATTCACCCAGACACGTCCTGCTTTTATAGCACGCGGAATCTGGTAAAGCTGGTGCGCATCTCGGGTCCAGACACCAGCACCTAGACCATATAATGTGTCGTTTGCAATTTCAATAGCTTCAGCTTCATCTTTAAATTTGGTGACACAAACTACCGGACCAAATATTTCTTCCTGAAAGACTCTCATTTTATTATGACCTTCTAAAATGGTAGGTTTAATAAAATAGCCTTTAGCCAAATCACCCGCAGTATTGGCTTCACCGCCACAAAGCACTTTAGCACCTTCTTCTTTTCCGATGTGTAAATAGGATTGTATTTTTTCGTACTGGTCGTTCGATGCCTGAGCACCAACCATGGTGTTTACATCATACGGATTATTTTGTACTATTGCTTCTGTACGTTCTATAACGCGTTTCATAAAGGCATCATAAATATCTTCCTGAACGAGAAGTCGGGAAGGGCAGGTACAAACTTCGCCCTGATTAAATGCAAATAAAACCGCTCCTTCTATGGCTTTGTCCAGATAGGCATCATCTGCATCCATTACACTATTAAAGAATATGTTTGGTGATTTTCCGCCGAGTTCCATAGTTACCGGATTTAAATTTTTAGAGGCGTACTGCATTATTAACTGTCCTGTAGTAGTTTCTCCTGTAAAAGCAACCTTGTCGACTTTAGAACTGGAGGCTAATGGTTTTCCTGCTTCAGGTCCAAAACCATGAACCACATTAACTACGCCGGGAGGAAATACATCTGCAATTTTTTCCATTAAAAGTGTCGCTGAGGACGGTGTTTGCTCTGCAGGTTTTAGCACGACACAATTTCCTGTGGCCAGTGCCGGAGGTAGCTTCCAGGACAACATAAGCAGTGGGAAATTCCACGGTATTATTTGTCCGATTACCCCCAAAGGCTCCTTAATATTCATGGAGAGCGTATTAGCATCTAATTCTGTAGCAGAGCCTTCTTCTGCGCGTATGCAAGCGGCAAAATAGCGCCAGTGGTCTACAGATAATGGGACATCGGCATTTAAGGTTTCACGTATCGGTTTCCCGTTATCACAGGTTTCTACCAAAGCAAATTCTTCCAGATTAGCTTCAATAATATCGGCCACTTTGTTTAGTAATGTAGCGCGTTCTGTTGCTGAAGTAATTGCCCAACTGGTTTTTGCGGCATTGGCGGCATCTACAGCCAATTCGACATCTTCTTTTTGCGATCTCGGATATTTTGCAATAAGACTGTTGTCTATAGGAGACGTGTTTTCGAAATATTCTCCACCTATTGGTTCTACAAATTTTCCGTTTATAAAATTACCATAGGAAGCTTTAAATTTTGGTTTTGAATAGCCCATAATGTTCTGAATTTTTTAAGTTAAGTACTAGGTTAAATAAAATTGATTGCTGAGTTATATTTATTTTTTTAGCTATAATATTTTTTAATATTCATTTTATGTAAAGTTATTTTGTTAAATTGTTAAAAAATTGAACAGAAATATTATATTTTAGTACAATTCTATTATTGAAGAATTTACCGGTATTATTTTTTGAGTTATTGAATATGAGTCATCTTTTAACACGACATAACAGCCGAAGAACCCTGACAACTTTGGTAGAAAACAGGACGACATATCATGCTGATTGGGCAGAACTGAATATTTTTGAAACTCATGATTTTGCAGAAAAAGTGGAGTTACAATTTGGATTTCCTGTTATCGCCAGTATGCTTTCAGGAAAGAAAATTATGCATATTGAAGGTCTGCCAGCCTTCGACTTTTATCCAGGGGAGTCTGTGGTTATGCCTAGTTATAAAAAAATGGTGATTGATTTTCCTCTGGCTAGTTTTACAAATCCTACCAAATGTCTGGCTTTGGGTATAGAAGAATCTAAAATTAAAGCAGTTGTTTCCCGGTTTAATGAGCACGTACAAATAGAAAATGAAAATAATACCTGGTCTATCGATAGTACTGCCAATCATTTAATTAATAATCCGCAAATCAATCAATTGATTGAACGCTTGGTGGTTACTTTTACAAACAATAACCGGTCTAAAGACTTGCTTCTGGATTTTATGATTCAGGAACTCATTGTCCGTCTGTTACAAACGCGTGCCAAATCTATATTACTGAATGAAACAGATCTGGTTTTAGACGATAATAGAATTGGTATGGTTATAAAGTTTATAAAGGATAACCTTACCAACAAGGATATTACCGTTGATATTCTTGCAGAAAAGGCCTGTATGAGCACCTCCCACTTTCATAAAAAGTTTAAAAGTACTTTAGGGGTTTCTCCTATAGATTACATAAACGCCGAGAAAATTAAATTTTCTAAAAAACTTATTAAAGAGAGTAAAGATTTTAGAGTATCGGATATTGCATTTAAGACCGGATTTAATAATATCAGTTATTTTAATCGTCAATTTAAAAAACTTGAACTTATGACGCCTTTGCAGTTTAAAAAATCTATTTCGGCCTAAAGTTTATACCTTCTGCTTCTGCCTTAATATAATTAATCATCGTGCTGCTTCCGCCGTTGTATTCTATGCCAAAGCTATTAAAAGGCAATGGGGGTATTTCGGTTTCTATGTCTATTTTGGGTAAAATGTAATCCGGGTAACCGTTTTTAGGGTAATCTTCAAGACATTCAGCTTGAGCTTTTAAAGTGTTTCCATTTTGTTCCAGTACGATTTGGCAAGGCGTTCTAAAACAGCTTGTGGTTACTGGTTCCGAAATGGCTTTAGTAACATTGTTTTTATAGGACACAAAATAACAATCTACCGCATTACCGTGTTTTGAAGTTCGAATGAATCGCAAACCATAACCTGATTTTGTGTTCGGGTCGAAGTTTATAACAATATCCATATAAAGCGGCGCTACGCTAAATCCCTGTCCAGCAGTTTTAAATGGTGATACTTCCAGTGTCAGTTTTAATGGGGATACAATTTTATTTTCTGGCGTATAACTCATAGAGGCTGTTCGTCCGGTTTGTAATAGACCATATTGATTTTTAGACCCCTGACTTCCCATTTTATAGGTCCAAGCATTTTTAGTTTCGCTTCCGGGTGTTGCATTTTCGTTATTCAAAGGAGAAAAGGTCCACATTCCGGGAATAATTTTAGTTTGATTCTCTGCAGGAACGGTTTTAAAATCGGTGAAAAGCAGGTTAGGGTTTTCTTTTATATTCTTTTCTGTTATTGGTTTTTCAAATACGAAAGATTGCGGCGAACCATAATCTGAACGTTGATGTTTAGGATGTACAGTTACCATAATATATTTCCCGATATCGGCACCTGTTAACTGATAAGAATTTAGTGGTTGATTTAATCGACTTACGGCAATTTTCAATGGGTTGCTGCCTTTCGAATCTAGGCACCTGTACCAGGTAATTTGAGATTGGTCTGTATATTGAAAATCCTTAAAAAGGTAATCAACTTCAACTGTGCCAGAATCAGAATATAATTCTATTGTAGGTGAGTTTTCAAACTTAGGAGGAGACAGTTTACTGGGGTTAACCGTTATTATACAAGCAGCCTGGAGGCCGGAAGCAGTTTTGGCAGTGATACAAACCTCTTTTTTAAAATCGGTGAAATTTTGGGGTATAATGAAGCAACTCGTTCCGGTTTCACTGGGGTTTAAGAGAAGAAATGATTTGTCAGATTCTGGAATGTACCAGATTATTGGTTCTGTGCTCGCCGGAATGTTTCCAAATTTGAATAATTCAGCAGTGAGTTTTAAACGGTCTCTATTGGTTTCTAAAGTAGCCTGGTTCAGTGTGATTTTTAACTGTGTTGGTAAGTCGGTTAAGGAAATATTTAAATCTTTTTCAGCTTTTAACACCAGTGGTTTAATGTGCTCCGGATCCCAGTCGTCTTCGCCTCTTAGTAAATTGTAGGTGTTGTAAATTGTTTTACCCTGATAAATAAATTTATACGCATTTAATGTAGCTGTGTTCTCTAGGTTCACGGTTGTTTTTGGGTGTTCCTGATCTATAAAAATTGACTGATTATTCAGTGTGTTGTTGAGCTGATAATTTTTAGTCGTGGGATTTATTTCATCACACCACCCCAGATATGTGATGTCATTCCCGGTAAATTTAGTGTCTACCACAGCCAGCTGGCCATTGGCTTTCGTAAAGTATTGGGGGCCTTTGGTTAATACACGAATATTACAGTTTAAAAAAATGGCACCAGTGCCAGTTGTATGATAAAAGGGTTTTGAACTGTAGAATTCAAAGCTGGAGTTTTTATATACCGCTGTTCCGCTCAAGGCATCATCGGTAGATTCGAAATGGCAATTGTTAAAAAACACACGTTTAGCACCAACAAAGGGACAAAGATTCAGTCGACTAATAAAGTGGGTGTTTCGGGCATAAATTTTATCACCATTACATATAATAAGTTGCGCCTGTACTATTGCCGAACCTCTTTTTTTTCTGTTGAAATCCGGTTTTAAAGGATATACTAAATCAACATTGCAGTAGTTTCCAAAAGTTATATTTTCGGAGGCTGTTCCGTCACCATCTATATGAAGCATTGTAAAGTTACCCTTTGCTCCAAGTGTTTGTCCACGGTTACAGGCCAGAACCACGTGTTCAGGGTTTTCTGTAAGTCCGTTAAATTTAAGCCAGTCGCATTTAATTTTCAGGCCATAAGGTATATTTCCTATTTCAGGAATTCTTATTTCAGGATCGTCGGGATTGTCTATCCAGTACACATAAGGTGCAATATGCAATACCATTGGTGATGTTTCGGTTCCGTCTTTTAGATGCTTTACAGCTTCGTTTACCGAATTGAATATATAGGGCGAACTTGCGGTTTGGTCGTCTGAAAGTTGCCCGTCGATAAAAAAAGAAAGAGGTCCTAAGGTTATGGTGTCCTGCTTGTAAACAATTTTGTTTTCCAGTAAAGTTATAGGGTTAGAAGTGTCCAGACTTTTATATTCCTGTACTTGGGCAGATAAAATAAAGCAATATAGAATGCTAATTGTTAAGAAAATATGTTTTTTCATTTTTTTTATCTTAAGGATTTTCCAGATGCTTACTAGCCTTAATTTTTGTATTTAAAAATTCATCAATGTCTATACTGTATACCTGTGCAGAAGGGCTTTGTAAAAAGTTATTTTCGGTAAATCCTCCTATAAGATACAGGTGGTTTTCGCAACAATATAGCGCGCACTGCTTCTGAGTTAAATTGATGTTGTAACAGTTTAAAATGGTAGTTAACGTGTTGAAAGTGATTAACTGTCCTTTATCATAAATGTATATCATGTGCTCGTTTGCTGTTACAGCGGGAGCCTCCATGGCATTAACGGTGTCGCCCATATGCTGCCAGTTTCCAGTATTAATATTATAAGTGTCAATATGCGCTAAGGGCTTTCCGTTATTTCCACCAATTAGATAAATAATGTTTTTTATTAAAACCCCTTGGCTTGCTTTTGCTTCTGGCATGTTTTTTAAAGCGTACCAGTAACCTGTTTCCAGATTGTATAAATGCGCAGCGTCGGTAAATGTTTTTTTACCATTGGGACTTATTTTAGTAGAACCACCCAGAACTATTATTTTATTCTGATACCGAAAAGAAGCAGCATTTGCTGTCTGATGTGGATTAGTATCGTCTATAAGTTTCGTGTTGTTTACTATATCTATTACTTCAATTTTATCATCCAGATACTGCAATTTATGGTTAGTGGAAAGTCTGATGCCTCCAAAAATATACAGCTGGTTATTGAAATGCTCAACGGTTTGGTAGGCGCGTTTTCTTAGTTTAAGGTCCGATGTAGTCCAGCTGTTAGAAGCGATGTCATAAATCTGTAGTACTGTCGAAAACGATTCCCAGGTGGAATCGTATCTAAGATCCTTCATAAGATCTGAAAGAGAGGCTCTGGCGTTATTACTTGTATTGTGCAGGGCACTTTGAACAACCTGATCTACTACGGAAGCATCTCCGCCTACCACATATATTTTATTATCAATTCGAGTAGAACCAAAAGCCGATACGGCTTCGGGCATAGCTTGCAGCTGTTTAAAAGGTAAACTGCTGAATAAGTGTTTTGATCCTGTAAGTTGTATTGTTTTAAGTGATTCGATTTTAGGTTGTAATTGTATGATGGATTTTTGTTGTTCAAAATCGGAATAACTGATGGTTTTGGGGTAATACCCCAAATGCGAGCAAAGTATGCTATCGGTTTGAGAAATGTGTGATGGAATAGAGATCTTAAATTGCCCTTTGGTATTAGTGCTTGCTCCGGTTTTTAAAGATGTTATATACAGGTTGGCACCCTCCAATGGTATTCCGGTATTATTATCCAGAACAGTGCCTTCAAAGGTTTGAGAAAAAATGCTATAGCTTATCAAAAAGCAGAAAAAAATAAGAGGTTGTGTTTTTAAGCTGAACATCATTAGTCGAAGTGGCATTTTCCTCTAAGATAACCAATGCAATCGAATGTATCTAAACAGATGTTTTCTATTTCAAATTGTATACCCGTACACATTGTGTAATTAAGTGACGCTGATTATCCTGTTTTTGTGTAAATATTACACATGTGAAAAACGGGGTTGTGGTCTAATGTGTTGTAAATAAAGAAGTTTCGGTGTTGGCATGTGACTTGCTTAATACATTACCGAACAGTGGGATGGTAAAATGGTTTACCAGAAAAATGAAAATAAAAAGTATTGCAGATATGAAAAGTCAATCAATCACTTCTAATCAATTAAAAACAACAAAAAATAACTTGAATTTTGCAGGTTTATTTCCTGCCTTATTTCAAAAAGAGAATGAAATCTCAAAAGATAAATCAAGCCGGGTTAATACTTTGGTGTTATTAGGAACATTTTTATTAATGCTGGGTGGCGCAATTACCGTTTTTGCTCTTCAACATGAGTTTGAGAAATTTAATTTCGAACGTATGAATTCAACCATCGGTTATGCCTTCTTTGTAATAGGAACCATTTTATTCGCCTTTCATGCAGGGTTCTTCTTATATAAATTATATCTGTATTTTAAATATAAACCTGTAAGTTCTGTAAGCGATGAAGAACTTCCAAGCTGTACGGTAATCGTGCCTGCTTATAACGAAGGTAAATTGGTATTTGACACTTTAATGAGTTTAGCCGAAAGCGAATACCCTGAAGAGAAATTACAATTATTAGCCATAGATGATGGTAGTAAGGATGATACCTGGTATTGGATGAAAGAAGCTAAGAATGTATTGGGAGATCGCGTAGAGATTTTTCAGCAGCCTGAAAATAAAGGTAAGCGTCATGCCTTATACAGAGGTTTTCATTTAGGAACCGGAGATGTATTTGTAACCGTAGACAGTGACTCGGTAGTAAATACAGATACGTTAAGAAATCTGGTAAGTCCGTTTGTAACGAACGAGCAATGTGGTGCTGTAGCTGGGAATATTCGTGTATTAAACAACGAAAAAGCTATTTTACCAAAAATGTTAAACGTGAGTTTTGTTATGAGTTTTGAATTTGCAAGATCTGCAGAGAGTTCATTAAACTCTGTACTATGTACCCCTGGAGCATTAGCGGCTTACAGAAGAACTTCGGTGTTTGCTTGTCTGGAAGAATGGATAAATCAAACGTTTATGGGGCAGCCTTCTGATATTGGAGAGGATCGTGCTATGACAAACATGATCTTAAAGCAAGGGTCTCATGTAGTGTTCCAAAGAAATGCTTACGCTTTTACTAAAGTACCAGAAAGCTATAAGGGACTTTATAAGATGTTTATCAGATGGGGTAGAAGTAATGTACGTGAGAATCTGGCGATGACTAAATATGTGTTTAAAGATTTTAGAGAAGATCATAAAGCAGGTACACGATTATTATTTATTAACCAGTCGCTTAAAATTATTATGAGTTATCCTCTGGTATTATTTATGCTGTATTTTGTGGCTGTTCACCCGATATTATTTGTAAGTTCATCGCTGTTAAGTATTTTAATTATATCTAGTTTTTCAGCCTTCTTTTATTCAAAACGATACAATCTAGAAGAATCCTTATGGGCGTATTCTTATAGCATACTATACACTTTCGGTTTATTCTGGATTACGCCTTATGCCATTGCAACGGCAGGAAAAAGAGGATGGTTAACCAGAGAACTGGCGGTAGCAAAAGTTAAATAACTATTTTTATATCCATTAGCTATTTAGTTCAAAGCCTTGCAGCATTTATGTTGCAGGGCTTTGTTATTAATATTTGGTGTTGAATGTATCAGGTATTTAGTGTTTTTACTACTCTGGCAGGATTGCCTACAGCGAGGGTATCGGCAGGAATGTCTTTGGTAACAACGGCACCGGCCCCAATAACGGCGCGATCTCCAATTGTTACTCCCGGGCAAATGGTGGCATGACCCCCAATCCAGCATTCTTCTCCGATTGTTACAGGTAAACAGTCTTCCCAGACTCTGCGCTCTTCAATATTTAATGGGTGCCTTGCGGTGTAAATATGCACTCCGGGAGCTATCAGGGTTTTTCGGCCAATGGTGACTTTTGCGCCATCCAGAATTACAGCTCCAAAATTAATAAACACATCATCTTCGGCGAAAATATTTTCACCATAATCGCAGTAAAAGGGTGGTTCTAAGTGGATGTTTTTAGCAGAGTTAGGACACAGTTCGTTCATCGTGTCTTTAAAATTATCGGAATAATACTCTGTTACATTTAATTTGTGCAATATGCGTTTTACCCGTGTTCTGATAGCAATCATTTCCTCACAATGGGCATCGTAAGGTTCTCCTGCCATCATTTTTTCTTTTTCCGTTTTCATCCTTAAATAGTTTGATATCAATTTAAGAAAAAAACGAAAAGAATTACAGTTGAATAATTACTAAATATTAGTCAGTAAACTAAAGTAATAGGCTAAAACTATTCGATCAGATCGATATGTCTGTCGTGGTATCCTAAAAGGTATAACACACCATCCAGACCGATACTTGAAATTGAACTTTGAGCATTTTCTTTAACCGTAGGTTTGGCATGGAAAGCAATACCCAGTCCCGCTAAATTAAGCATTGGTAAATCGTTAGCGCCATCACCAACTGCAATAGTCTGACTGATATCTATACCTTCTTTTTTAGCGATTTCTTTTAGATATTCGGCTTTTTTGTTTCCGTCTACAATTTCACCTAAATAGCCGCCTGTAAGGGCTCCATCTTTAATTTCCAGCTGGTTGGCAAATACATAATCGATACCCAGTTCCTTTTGAAGGTAGTGGCCGAAATAAGTAAATCCTCCAGAAAGTATAGCCGTTTTAAAGCCGTAACTTTTTAAGGTGTTTATTAAACGATGGGCACCTTTGGTAATAGGCAGATTAATCGCTACGTTATGAAGCACATCTTCACTAAGGCCTTTTAGGAGCTTCATACGGCGTTCAAAACTTTCGTTAAAGTCGATTTCGCCTTGCATAGCTGATTCAGTAATGGCTTTAACTTCTTTTCCAACACCGGCTAATTCAGCCAGCTCATCGATAACTTCGGTTTGAATTAAAGTCGAATCCATGTCAAAACATACCAGACGTCGGTTTCTACGGTAAATATTATCTTCCTGAAAAGCAATATCTACATTCAATTCTCTGGAAATATCCATGAATTTAGCAGTTAAATCTTCTTTACTATCTATCCCTCCACGAATGGAAAGCTGGATGGAAGCTCTGGGATATTCTTCTTCTTTTATTAAGGATAAACGCCCTGTAAGTCGCGTTATAGAGTCAATGTTCAGATTTTTATCGGCAATCACTTTGGTTACTGCAGATATCTGTACTGCAGAAAGGCGTTCGCCCAGAATGGTTACGATATAACGGTCTTTACCTTGAAGGGCAACCCAGTTTTCGTAGTTGTCGTTTGTAATAGGGGTGAATTTGGCACTAATGCCCAGTTCGTAAGCTTTAAAAAGTAAATCTTTTAAAACTGCGGCGGATTTTGATCCGGATTTGGTTTTAAACAGGATACCTAAGGATAAAGTATCGTGAATATTTGCCTGACCAATATCCAGAATTTTGGCGCCATATTGCGCTAAAACGCCTGTTAAACTTGAGGTTAATCCTGGTTTATCCTGTCCGGAAATATTTAATAAAATGATTTCATTAGCCATAGTCTGATGTTTACTTTTTAAGCGTTGTAAAATTCATTATTCTATTTGAATTATGAAAGTTTTTTAGGTGTAAACTGTGTTAATAATGAAATGAGATTAAATGTTTTAAAGTAGAAGAAAGGCAGATGTAATTGTATTAAAAACAGAAAGACCACCAAAATTTGGTGGTCTTTGAAATATTGTGGATTTGATTTTTTAAAGCGGATTTGCGTTAAAAGTGTCTCCTTGATTTACATCGCCGGTTTCAAACCCTTTTTTAAACCAGCGGATACGTTGCTCGGAAGTCCCGTGAGTAAAGGAGTCAGGAACCACATGACCAGTAGACTGTTTTTGCAGACGATCGTCCCCAATGGCAAAGGCAGCGTTAAGGGCCTCCTGAAGGTCGCCGGTTTCCATCATTTGGGTCATTTGCTGAGAATGATGCGCCCAGACTCCAGCTAGAAAATCAGCCTGTAGTTCCAGACGAACGGAATATTTATTGTATTCGGTCTGACTCATTTGCGAACGTAGTTGGTTCATCTGGTCCGTTATCCCCATAAGCTTTTGAACATGGTGCCCCACTTCATGCGCTATAACATAGGCCTGAGCAAAATCTCCGGGAGCATTTAATTGCCGTTCCATTTCGTCGAAAAAACTAAGGTCTAAATATAACTTTTCGTCGCCAGGACAGTAAAACGGTCCGGTGGCGCTGGATGCTGTTCCACAGGCAGAGGCTACCGCTCCGGTAAATAATACCATGGTAGGCTTGCGATAATTTTGAATTAAACGACTCCATACATCTTCGGTGCTTGCCAGAATGGTAGCGCTAAAATCGGCCAGTTCTTCTTCTTTGGCAGAACCTTGATACGGTGCTGAGGATTCCGTTTGAACCGGGCTTCCTGTAAATAACTGACCAATAAAACTCAGCGGATTGGTGCCCGTAATAAGGGAAATGACAAGTATAATACCTACTATAACAAGGCCGGCTTTGGAAAAGAGTAGTTTTATAAGTGGAATTAATAACATTGGACTTAATCTGCCCAAACCTCCTGAGCCGCCTTGTCCACGGCGGTCTTCTACGTTAGAACTTTGTCTTTGGCCTTTCCACTTCATAATATTGATTTTTAGCGTAAAAATTGAATCTCTAATTTAGTTAATAATTTTGTTTTGAGGTGGTATTTTGAGTAGAAGTTTCGGTGGAAATTATTCGTTTTAGTTTGTAGGTCTGTTTGGTAAGGTGGTGATATACAGGTTTTAAGTGTGGGTTTTTAATGAAATAAAAAGGCCGAAACTTAAGTTTCGGCCTTCAGTTTTAAAACTACAAGTTTTAAAACTTGATTAATTGCTTATTAATCAATTCTCCAGAGAGTAAATTCTGAATTCTGAAAATATAAGGACCCATTTCCAGCTTATTCAGATTGTCGATATGCAATTCTTGGGTTGTACCGGGAAAGCGTTTATAATAAACAGACCTGCCGTTGAGGTCGAAAATATGGACTTCTACGGGAGCGTTGTGATAGCTGGAAGGTAGATCCATATTGATATAGGTTTTAAACGGGTTTGGAGAGAATTCAAATTCACTAATTGTTTCAGTTTTTAGTGGAGCTTCGTAATTGTCTTCAGGAATAACTCTTGATGTTGTTGTTTGTGTGTCTATAATTTCAAAAGTTATTATATAAGGTGTGCCTGAAATTCCAGATTGATTATTTTGAGAATATGGGGTAACCGTTAAATAATAAGTCCCTAATCGGAACTTACTACCTGAATATCCGTTATTTTTATAACCATATAAAGTGTAAGGGAGATGGCTTTCATTTCTGAGTTTTGATTTCGATCCGGACATTTCAAATCTTACACTTTCCACATCTTCGGTAGTAAATGCCTGAACACTTAAATACAAATTAGGCAGAGTATTAATGTCTATTTGCAGGCCATCTGTTAAGGAACCTAAAGAACTATTGTTTTTCGTATCGATTAATTCGAGGCTTAATATATTTAGTTTTCCGGAACAGTCAGAATTACTGTCTTCAGCATCTATTAATCCATCACAATTATTATCAATACCATCACATATTTCGATGGCATTAGGATGTACTGAAGCATTCGAGTCATCACAATCTAAACTATTAGAAACGTAGCCAGTCCAAGGTACACATAAATCGACAGCGGATTCAGGATCTCCAAACCCGTCACCGTCGTTGTCTGCAAAATAGGTGCTTTT
The DNA here is from genome assembly GCF_051172795.1 of Formosa sp. S-31. Lineage (NCBI taxonomy): Bacteria > Pseudomonadati > Bacteroidota > Flavobacteriia > Flavobacteriales > Flavobacteriaceae > Formosa > Formosa sp. S-31. The sequence goes on along the minus strand of NZ_JAENDK010000007.1, from coordinate 61,380 downwards.
TTCAAATCCTTCATCAATAATACCATTACAGTTGTTGTCTATGCCATCGCAAATCTCTTGAGCTTCTGGATGAATTGAATTATTTTGGTCATTACAATCTAGTGCATTTGAAACATAACCGTTAGTCGGAGAGCATAGCTCGGTAGCCGCGAATAAATCACCATAACCATCGCCGTCTAAGTCGGCATAAAATATGCTAGGAGTATAGCCTTCGTCAATCTGTCCATCGCAGTTATTATCAAGGCCATCACATATTTCTTCGGCTCCTGGATAAATTAAGGCATTTAAGTCGTCACAGTCCTCATCTGCGGAATAGCCGTCATTATCGTTGTCAATATTTACTAAATCATTATCTACGATTTGAAAGGATATGGTTTTAGGAGTTCCCTGAGTACCTTCCTGATTGTTTTGGGAGAAGGTATAGATCGTTAAAGTATAATTTCCAATATAAAACTGACTACTGGAATATCTGCCATTTTTATAACCATACAAGGTATATGGCGGACTGTTTTCATTTCTAAGTTTCGATTTAGCCCCAGCTAAAACCATACGGGTACTCTCTACATCGCTTGTTACAAAGACTTCGATACTTAATTTCATAGTGGAAGGGAGTTCGGTAGTGCTGATAACCCGTCCATTATATAGCGGACCTAAAGATAGCTGATTTTCTGCATCGATGAGGTTTGCATTTAAGACAGTAAATTGAGACTCACAATTGCTGTTACTATCTTCGCTATCAATTAATCCGTCGCAATTATTGTCTATACCATCGCAAATTTCTGATGCATTAGGGTTTATGCTGGCATTGTTGTCGTTACAATCGGTATTGTCCAGAACGTACCCTGTTACTGGTTCACAAAGTAAAATTCCACTTTCGGGGTCACCAAACCCATCCTTGTCATTGTCGGCGTAGTAAATTGTTTTTGTAAATCCTTCATCTATTATACCATCACAATTGTTATCTATACCATCGCAGATTTCAATAGCGCCTGGATATATTTCAGGATTATTATCATCACAATCAGTATGGTTCAGAACGTACCCTATTACAGGTTCACAAAGTAAAGTTTCGTTTTCAGGATCACCAAAGCCATCTCTATCATTGTCGGCGTAATACATTGTTTTTGTAAATCCTTCATCTATTATGCCATCACAATTGTTATCTATGCCATCACATATTTCGATAGCATTTGGATATATCTCTGGATTACTATCATTACAATCAGTATAGTCTAGAACGTATCCCGTTACAGGTTCACAAAGTAAAGTTCCGCTTTTAGGATCACCAAAGCCATCATTGTCATTATCGACGTAGTAAATTGTTTTTGTAAAACCTTCATCAATTTCGCCATTACAGTTATTGTCAATACCATCGCAGAGTTCGTTAGCTCCTGGAAAAATTAAAGGATTGGAATCATCGCAATCAATATCGTCGGTAAATCCATCTTCGTCTAGATCAAGAGGAACAGCACCTTCGATAATTTTGAAGGATAAGGTAACAGGGGGACCTGAAATACCAGATTGGTTATTTTCTGAATAGGTAGTAATAGTAAGTGTATATTCACCAGTGTAAAATTTACTGCTGGAATATCCTAATGATTTATATCCATACAAAGTATAAGGTAAGTAGCTTTCATTTCGAAGTTTAGATTTAGCTCCAGAAAGGACCATTCTTACACTTTCAACATCAGTAGTTGTTGAAACTTCAACGCTTAGTCTCATGTCTTCGGGTAAGTCCTGGGTACTGAATATTTTATTATCTGTGATTGTTCCAAGTGTTTCATTATTGGTAGCTCCTATTAAAACAATATCCTTAATTTCAAGTGTGGGCGGAACAGGAATGACGTTTACGGTTCTGGTGACTTCCTGGGCCGGGTTATTGGCGTTGTCACTAACATTGTATGTTATGACATAAGTTCCCAGAATATTGGAGTCTACAATATCTCCGGCAATTGCAATGAGTTCAGTAATATCTCCATCGGTATCATCTGAAGCTGTAGCCCCCGGATCTTGAAAATTTTCGAACTGGTAAATATCCATAGTGGTTTCCCCTAGCAGTGTGATCACCGGAATAATTTGATCGGGAACAGGAATGACGTTTACAGTTCTGGTCACTTCCTGGGCCGGATTATTGGCACTATCACTAACATTGTAGGTTATAACATAAGTTCCCAGAATGTTGGAGTCTACAATATCTCCGGCAATTGCTATGAGATCAGTAATATCCCCATCGGTATCATCTGAAGCTGTAGCACCCGGGTCTTGAAAATTTTCGAACTGGTAAATATCCATAGAGGTTTCACCTAGCAATGTGATCACCGGAATAGTGGTGTCTGGAACAGGAATGACGTTTACAGTTCTGGTCATTTCCTGGGCCGGGTTATTGGCACTGTCACTAACATTGTAGGTTATAACATAAGTTCCCAGAATATTGGAGTCTACAATATCTCCGGCAATTGCTATGAGATCAGTAATATCTCCATCGGTATCATCTGCAGCTGTAGCACCCGGATCTTGAAAATTTTCGTATTGGTAAATATCCATAGAGGTTTCACCTAGCAATATGATCACCGGAATAGTGGTGTCGGGAACAGGAATGACGTTTACGGTTCTGGTCATTTCCTGGGCCCGGTTATTGGCACTGTCACTAACATTGTAGGTTATAACATAAGTTCCCAGAATATTGGAGTCTACAATATCTCCGGCAATTGCTATGAGATCAGTAATATCTCCATCGGTATCATCTGCAGCTGTAGCACCCGGATCTTGAAAATTTTCGTATTGGTAAATATCCATAGAGGTTTCACCTAGCAGTGTGATCACCGGAATATTTGTGTCGGGAACAGGAATTACGTTTACGGTTCTGGTTACTTCCTGGGCAATATTTCCAGCTATATCCACGACGTTGTAAGTAATACTATAGGTTCCCAATATGTCCGTATTTAAAGTTTCTTTATTTATAACAATTTGGGCTGTAAGGTCAGTATCAGGTAAGTCTGAAGCTGTAACTCCTGGTTCGGAGTAAATTTCGCCTTCGTATAGATTTAATGGGTTTTCACCAAGCAGTGTGATAATCGGGGAGATGGTTTCGATATGAATCTCTAAGGGGAGCGAGTTCTCAGTTGTTGTATCTTCAGATAAGAGATGTACACTTAAATTATAAACACCATCTGAGAGTTCTTCGGTTATAGGTATTTCATATGTTCCATCTATTTCGGCTATACCTGTTCCTATAACCAATTCATTACTTACAATTTCAATGGTTTTTCCTGCATTTAGAGCTGATACATTGCCAATTAGGGTTGGAGATTTGATGTTGGTAATATTATCTGTATTAGAGACACCTGTATCAGAACTATCTGCCAAATCAGGAATATCTGGTGTGTATTGTACAGTAACGGTGCGTTCTACAGTTACAGCAATATTTCCAGCAGCATCACTCACGTTGTAGGTTACTAAATAATCTCCAATAGCATATGGATTAAAGTTAGAGGAGTCTATAGTAATCGCTTCAGAAATATCACCGTCAACAACGTCTACAGCTGTAGCACCAAGTTCAGTGTATTCAGATCCTAATTCGATGATTTGAGGATTATCACCTATAAGTGTGATTGTTGGAGGTGTAGTGTCTGTCATTAATGCCGTTAGTGGATCCCAATTGTCATCTCCTTTAGTAAAATTTAATGGGGTTATTGCTGTACCATCGAATAAAACAGGTTCAGATAAAATGGTAGACCAAGACGCTCTGGAACTGCTATTGTCTATGCCTGAATTTTCGATAGTACCGTATTCATACATAAATTCAGATTCACCACCCAAAGAGTTTTTCCAACCTTCGGGGTCTATTAGAGACAACCCTTCATATCCAGGAAAACCAGAAGTTTCTACGGTTGTATTGTAAAACACAACTTCACTGGTTTCAGCAGCCCAAGGACGACCAAAAAATCCAGGTTTAGAGCTGTTTTCAGAGGCTGTTTCTTCACCAGGTATAGTAGACTTTACTAGGCATTCATACATTAAATATCCTCGCATACCACTGGATTGTTGTGCTGCAGTAAAGTAGGTGCGGTCACTACTGTTGTCACTGGTATTCATAATTAAATTTGTTTTGTAGAACACAGCGGTCATTCCTCCAAAAATGTAATCTACAGCCCCCATTACAGCGCCTTTGTAAATAACAACTCTTGCGTTTCTTCCTCCGTAAAACGTGTCCTGACGTCCAACAATTCTACATTGGTTTAAAATCACCTTATCTGTATTATTGGTAATAGCAATTGCAGCAGCACGTTCTACAAAACTTCTGTCCTGTACCTCTGTATTTCCGACCTCGGTAGGGCGTATGCCTTTATTGCCATCTGCTAATTCTAAAATATCTTCAGATTCTTTTTGAGAAATATATTGGTTGAACGAATTTTCAATAATAATGTGCTCAGCTATAAATCCATCTCCTGAAATCACAACGGTTGCATTCCAAAAAGAGCCATCTGTAGTACCAGCACCATCGTTAATATTACTGGCACTTCCGTTTAATTTACTGTTTGCTAAAGCGGTGGAACTCCACTTGTTGTTTTCATCCTGACTGTAATAATTATAGCCATGTCCGTAATACGATGTAATCCGTACGGCATTTGGATCGATATCAACACCTTTGTTGGTTAGATTTGTACTAGGGGTAGGTGACGCATTTTTTAGTGTGATATTAGGTAAATTTATAACCAGCATTTCTTCGTAATTACCAGGATCTATCAATATCGTAATTCGTTCATTTTCGGTTCTGGCCATAGTAGCGACCATGTCTAGAGCTTCATTAATGGTTTGAAAATCCTTATCAGTACCTACCGTAAGTTCTGTTGTTAACGGTATATAAGGTTCTACAGTAATTTGAGTAAAATATGTGGTAGCATCTATGTTTATGTCCACAGTTCCTTCGGTTGTTCCGGTATAAATAAAGGTAGCTATTTCTTCTGTTGAAGTGGAACCGCTATTGGTTGTAATATGTGTAATTTCATCATTAAAATAGAAATCGGCGGCATAATAATAAGAAACATTTAATTTTTCTCCAGGAGATATGGGAACGGATATTGTACTACCTGTCTGTGCTAAAAGATGGATTTTAGGTAGCTGATTGTAAAGAGAGCCAGTAAAAAGTAAGCCTCTGTAACTTGTGCTTCCTTCTAAAATTTCATCTGTTCCGAAAGTCCAGGTTTTAACAGGTACGAAGTTGAGTGTAATATTAGTATCAGATGCTGAAACTGTTAAATCTGGGGTTTCTTCTAATTCTATAGGAGTAAGTTCTAATCCGTTTACATGAACCTGATAAGTACCATCTCTCAATTGTATATTAGATGGGTCTGTAAAAGTATAAGTGTAATCCGGTTCGTTTATGTTAGTAAAGCTATACGTGAGGTCTGTGTATGTATTTAAGTCTATCCCTGTTAGGTTTAATGAAACATTCCAAAGTGGTTTTAAAGTAAAAGAAATATCTAAGGCCGTGTCTTCGCTGAGATTGATAAGATTTGTATCTAAATTATAATCATTCACACCCTCAGTAGAAATGGTATAATTCAGACTAGGTTCTAATTGTACAGTGTAAGTGTTTTCTTCTAAATTAATTTCTGCTATTGGGAAATACGCAGTTTCTGATTCTGGGGTAAAAATTAAATTTAGACTGGAAATGTCCGTGTCTAGGCCCAGGATAGTTCCACTTAATATATTAAGGTTAATCCCTTGAATAATAAGATCTTTTTCTTGAGACGTTTCACTGGTAGTAATGGAAGTTTCGTTTGTTATAATAAAGCCATTGGCATCTAATAGATTTATATCATATGTGTAACCTAAAGGAACTGAAACATTATAAGTGCCTGATGCATTCGTGGTAACCCATGATTTTCCGAAGCTATTGGTGAATGCTATTTGGTAGTCTGAAGAGATATTAGCCGCTTCCGTGAGATCTATAGTTCCAGAAATAGTAGTGTACTCAGCAGGTTTAACCTGAATTCTATAAAAACTGGGTTTATCCTGACTGTCGTATATTTTATAGGTGCCAGGTGTGCTGGCTACAAAATCGAGCTGCGAAACAGAGTCAGAGAGGTCGGCTTCGTCATTTTGGATGCTGGTATCAGATTGATATTCAAATTTTAATTTCCCAGTGGCATATTGCGAGAGCGCCCAAATTGTAACTTCATCATCTTCGTTTAGGTTTAAATTAAAGTAGCTAGAACCCGAATTATTGTTGATGTATAGGCGTCCGGTAAAAGCATCTGAATTGCCTAATTCATTATCCCAACGTGTTAAATTGGTATTTGTGGTTCTTAATCTATCACTGGAGCCAGTTGTAAAAGATAAAGCACCAGCGGTAAATGACGGTAGATTTACCTGAGTTGTTACTTCAGAGATACCATCATACCAGGAGTTTATAATGGTTTCTGATAACTGGTTGTTATAGCTATTTGAATCTAATTGTTCTGCTCCAAAATCCCAGACATCAATGAGACCGTTAGAAATGGCTGAATTTGCAATGCTAACTTGATGCATGTAAATGGAGCCTCCTGCTGTTAAAGTGGCAGTTACTGTTCCTGGTGATCCTGAATATATGAAGTTAATTATTTCTCCGTCAGTAGATGAATAAGCTGGTAAATCACCTATTTCTAAGCCATTTTCATCTGTAAAGGAGAGTATAGCGTCGGTAGAGCTGTATGCACAGACTGTGAAGGAAATAATAGCATTATCTGTAACAACTAATTCAAAATAATTGCCGTTTTTTAGACTTAGCCCGTGGGTTGTATCATTAAACTTAAAGGTGTTACCTGTTCCTTTTTTTAGATAAAGTATTTGATCTTCAGAATTGATTTGGTCATAATTTATACTGTTATCTGTTGGAACTACAGAGCCGTCTGTAAAATTATAAGTGTAAGTTTCACCTGATTCGGCAGTGACGATACTATCACTTTCATTTTCTATACTCAGGTTATGCATATATATGGCGCTACTGGCAGATAATGTAACGGTAATAGTTCCGGCATCTCCAGTATATTCATAAGTCATAATCTCTCCATCATTAGCAGAATAGGCAGGGATATTACCTATTTCCGTTCCGGATTCATCTTTAAAGGTAAGAATCGCATCCGAAGCGCTGTATTCACAAACTGAAAAAGAGAATACGGCATTTCCGGCGACTACCATTTCGAAAAGATTACCATCCTTTAAGCTTAATCCGTGAGTAGTATCGTTGAACCTGAATGTACCACCAGAACCGCTTTTAATATTTAGGATACCATCGTTAGATGCTATTTGATTATAATTTATACTGCTATCTGTTGGAACTACAGAGCCATCTGTAAAATCGAAATCGTAAGTTGTTCCTGGTTCGGCACTGACCTCTAAAATGTTATCAATAGTTACACCGTGTAAGTATGCATATCCACTGCCTGATGTGGAGGAATATGTAACGGTGAGTGTTGTGGCCTCTCCTTCGTAACTATAAACACTAGTGCCTTCTCCCGAATTTCCGTTATTAGTTCCAGAAATAACACCGAGCACGGTATTGGAAGTATCAGTAATTGTAAATTGGCCATCCGCTGGTGCATAAGCACAAGTTAAAAAGGTAATATCTGCATCTCCAGCGACATCTAATTCAAAATAATTGTCATTATATATATAAATACCATGACCACTACTATGGAACCAGAACTGTTGTCCGGTTCCTGAATTCAAGGTTAGGTATCCATCAGTAGATTCCACAGTATCGTACCTGAAAGACGTGTCCTGAGGTAATACAGAACCATCTTTAAAATTGTAAGAGTAAAATGTTCCTGCTTCTGGATAGCTTTGTGCAGTTAGCACCTGGCTTAGCCCGGAATACATTACGATTAATAGCATAGCGATTTTTTTCATAGCAAATGAATTTATAATTGGTTGGTTAAAATTTTAATCGACTAATTATGCTATTAACTAGACCTTTTGGTTGGTTAACTACAGGAAGAGCGGGACAGATTACTGCCAGAACATGAAGTGTAACGAAATGTACTTTGAATTAAGTTTTAGTAGAAACGAGCAAAAACTATTTAGTGTAAATTAAACACTTAATAGTTGTGATTTGAATTAAAACGTTGAAATGCAGTCTTTTTTGGTGAATTGCAACTTGTTGCATAAAAAAGAGGAATGTGATTACTTTTATAGATGTAAGGTGTTTTAATAAGAGAAGGATTGGAGAAATCCTCTGCTTTTGGGCTTAAATTCGTTATTGTGAAATTAGTTTAAATATGTTGATCAGGTTTTGGTGTCAGATCAATTAAAATAATGCAAATTATTGATAGTGAGTATTTTGAGTTTGTGTTGTGTTTTTTTGTAAAATTTTAACATTTTCTTATTAGTTGTAAATACATAACAATCAGTCTTAATAGGGAATAATAACTAATTAATAAGCCCAATTTCAAATGGTAAAAAAGTATATCAAATTAGCTGCTGTTGTTTTAACAGTTATGGCGTCTTCAGCAATGAAGGCTCAGGATTACACCGCAAAATTTAAAAAGATTAAAACGCTGGGAGGCGTTGAGGAATTTATGTACGAACCCAGCGGCATGAATGTCCTTTTAGTACAGGATAATTCCGCTCCCGTTGTCACCGTTCAGGTGGTTTATCGGGTAGGGTCTAAACACGAAGTTCCTGGAAATACCGGATCAACACATTTACTGGAGCATTTAAATTTTAAAGGAACCCCAACCTTTAACAAGAAAAATGGGAATAGTATTTTTGCTGTTTTACAGGGTATTGGTGCACAGATGAACGCTACAACCTGGAACGATCGTACTAATTATTACGAAACGATTCCTAGCGACAAAATAGAACTGGCGCTGCATATCGAAGCCGATAGAATGCGTAACTCCTTATTGTTAAAAGAGGATAAGGATTCTGAAATGACAGTGGTTCGAAATGAATTTGAACGGGGAGAAAACAGTCCCGGCAGTTTGTTAAATAAGGAAATCTGGGCCACAGCTTATATGGCTCATCCGTATCACCACTCAACAATTGGCTGGCGTTCGGATATCGAAAATATGCCAATAGAGGTATTAAGAGATTTTTATAATACGTATTACTGGCCGGATAATGCGACATTAACTATTATTGGAGATTTTAAAAAAGATGAGGTTTTTAATCTGGTTGATAAGTATTTTGGGCCTATTACAAAAGCACCGCATAGCATGCCACAACCCTATACCACCGAGCCGGAACAATTTGGTCCCAGACGTTTAATCATTAAAAAAACGGGACAACAGGCTTTAGTAAACATAGCCTATAAAATACCGGGACGAATGCATGACGATTTACCTGCACTTCAGGTATTAGGTCAGATTTTGGGAAGTGGAACATCTTCTGTGATTAATAAAACGTTTGTAGATACAGGAATTGCGAATAATGGTTATGCTAACGCCTCAAATTTTCAGGAGGTAGGATTATTTACCATTGCTTTGGGACTTACGCCGGATAAGGATATAGAAGCCATTTCTACGCAGATGTTAGCCATGGTGGAAACCATAAAATCAGAGGGTGTAGCTCAGGAAGATGTCGATAGAATTGTATCAAAATTAAACGCTAATACTATTTTGTCAAGAGATGGTTCCGGTAGTATTGCCGGGGATTTAACCGAAGCCATTGCCGGAGGAGACTGGACCGATTATGTAACGGCTTCCGAACGCTTATCCAAGGTTACTGCAGCTGATGTTAAACGTGTAGCAAACACGTATCTAGAGGAAAACCAAAGTACTACGGGGTATTTTATCCCTGCAAATGAAGATGGAGGAAGTTCAGAAACTAAAGACGAAGTTTCTAAGTTTACCGCAGATTATGATAGTAAATACTATTACAGACACCCGGAGAATACTGGGAGTCACAGTAATCAAACAGTTTCAGGGAGAGAAAACTTTACTTCGGGGTACGAGACCATACAATCGTCTGCTTCAGGAGAAAAGTTTACAAGAAAGGACGTTGTCGGAATCGATGTGGTAACTGCAAAAACGGGTGCTAAAGGTTTCGTTAATGTTGCGGCTAGTTTTTCAATTGAAGCTTTTAGAAATACGCATAAAAATGAACTGATTCCGGATTTTACTGTAGGCATGCTTAGTAAAGGAACAACGAAACACAATAAGTTTCAGTTTTCTGAAAAACTGGAAAAATTAGGTACTAATATTAGTCTGTCTTCTAATGCAAATACAGTAACTATTCGATTTAAATGTTTAACTGAAGATTTAGATACAGTAGTAGCTTTACTTGCAGAAGAATTACGCCTGCCTTTATTCGATGAGAAAGAGTTTGATTTATTAAAACAGCAGAGTATAAACGGACTTAAACGAGGGTTGACTGATCCAGGAACACAGGGAACTATTGCTTTGTTAGAAGCAATTTATCCTAAAGACCACCCTAATTACAGAACAGATATAGAGACTTCTATAAAGAACATTGAAGCTCTTACTCTTGAAGACTTAAAAGCATTTCATAAAACATATTTTGGTTTAGCAGATATGCATTTGGTTGCAGTTGGAGATGTGAATACTAAGGAATTGTACAATGCTTTAAAGCAAAATTTTAAAGGCTGGAACAAAGGTGTAGTGGAGAAAGCTGATTTTAAGGCACCTGTTAAAGGAGAGGGGAAAACCAAAGTAATTACCATTCCAAAAAAGCCAAGTGCACAAATGTACATCGGACAGTATACAGGCATAGAGCGAAATGATGCTGAATATTTACCATTTTATTTAGGTACAAGCATTTTAGGTGGTGGATTTTCCGGAAGATTAATGCAAACCGTTCGTGATAATGATGGTTTAACTTATGGAATTTCTGCAAGCCATGCCGGAGATAATAAAAGAGGTGGTTATTGGTTGGTAGATGCTACGTTTAACCCGTCTTTATTTGAAAAAGGGTTAGATGCTACTATGGTGCAGCTGAAAAAGTGGGTGAATGAAGGCGTTACAGCGGATGAATTACAAGCTAGAAAAAATAATATTACAGGAAGTTATAAAGTTGGAATGGCTACTACGTCTGGTATGGCAAGAGCACTTCTAAGTGTGTTAGAACGTGGTTTGTCTCCGGATTATCTTGAGCAGTTTCCGAAGGATGTGGAAGCCGTTACTCTGGAAGAAGTAAATCAAGCCATTAAAAAGCACATTGATTTAAATAACTTAATTATTATTAAATCGGGGTCTTTGAAGGAAGACGGAACTCCTTTGGAATAGATAATGTCTTTCTGATTTAGAATTAGTCACACTGCGAATTAGGAAAGATGAATAAACGGGTTGTTTTATCGATAACCCGTTTTTAAATACTTAAACAAAACATGAAACAATTACTAATAGCATTATTTTTTGTCGCCTTCGGTACTGTAAATTCACAAATTTTAGAACCTGTAAAGTGGACAACATCTGTTGAAATGGTTTCGGATACTGAATACAATTTAGTTACTGTAGCCACCATCGAATCTGGCTGGCATTTATATTCGCAGACTGTTCCTGCCGACGGTCCGATTGCAACTACTTTTACCTATGATGATAGTCAGGAAGGAATACAAATTGTCGGGAATACTTCCGAAGAAGAAGGCCATACAGTTGATGATCCTGTATTTAATATGAAGATTAAGTTCTTCGAAGTTAAAGCGACGTTTAGGCAGAAAGTTCAGGTAGCTCCGGGAGTTAAAAGAATTTCCGGATTTGTGGAATATATGGTTTGCGACGACACACGTTGTTTACCACCTACCGAAGTAGATTTAACTTTTAATCTTGAACAAAGTGGCACTGTTTCAGCTGCTGCGGTAGCTTCTGCTGAAACATCAAAAGACCAAGCGACAGTTCACACTATCGAAAAGGAAGATAAAGAAGCCGATAACAGAGGGCTGTTTAGTATTTTCTTTATCGCCTTTTTATCCGGGTTTGCAGCCTTGTTAACACCTTGCGTGTTTCCTATGATTCCTATGACGGTAAGCTTTTTTACCAAGCAGAGTAAAAACAAAGCCATAGGGATTAAAAATGCCGTGATTTACGGACTTTGTATTATTGTGATTTATGTGCTTTTAGGAACTGCAGTAACCGGAATTTTTGGAGCCGATGCCTTAAATGCTCTGGCAGCCAACCCATGGTTTAATATCATTTTCTTTATTTTACTGGTGGTGTTTGCAGTGTCTTTCTTAGGGGCATTCGAGATTATGTTACCAAACTCCTGGGCAAACAAAGTAGATTCTCAGGCCGACCGTGGCGGATTAATCGGAATCTTCTTTATGGCTCTGGCCTTAGCCATTGTATCGTTCTCTTGTACCGGACCTATTGTTGGAACTTTATTAGTAGAAGAGGCGTCTAAAGGAGGAATTGCTCCAATTGTTGGAATGTTGGGCTTCTCTTTAGCAATTGCTTTGCCATTCGCTTTATTTGCAGCCTTCCCGGGTTGGTTAAACTCTTTACCAAAATCAGGAGGCTGGTTAAATACCGTAAAAGTAGTTTTAGGATTCTTAGAACTTGCTTTAGCTTTTAAATTCTTATCGAATGCCGATTACATTATGCAATGGCATATTTTAGAGCGCGAAGTGTTTATCGCAATCTGGATTGCTGTGTTTGGAGCTTTGGCCTTCTATTTATTCGGAAAGATACATTTACCACACGATTCACCATTAACACATATTTCAGTAGGGCGTTTAAGTTTAGGACTTATCACCTTAACCTTTACAATATATATGATTCCGGGACTTTGGGGAGCGCCTTTAAACTTAATAAGTGCATTCCCTCCACCACCAAACTATAGTGAATCACCATACGGTGTAGGTTATAAAAATTCAGGAGGAGGCGTAGCTTCAGATAGCCATGAGGCCTTACCC
>NZ_JAENDK010000007.1:0-48420 GCF_051172795.1 Formosa sp. S-31 | reverse complement strand
CCAGAAATCCTGAATATTTTAAAGAACGATGTTGTGTTGATCTCACTTTATGTAGACGATAAAAAGGAACTACCGGAAGATATGAAAGTAGAATATGCTTCCCGTCCGGGTAAGTTTATGAAAGATTTCGGTGATACGTGGAGCGACTTACAGGCAAGCAGATATAAAGCAAACTCTCAGCCATTCTATGTTATCATGGATCATAAGGAAAATACCTTAATCGAGCCAGTAGGTTATACACCAGATGTAGCCGAGTATAAAACCTGGTTGAATGAAGGTATTTCAAAGTTTAAATAAGGTTTAAACTGAAAACTTAAAAATAAAAGCCCTTTAGAATCTGATTTCTGAAGGGCTTTTTAGGTTTTTACCTAAGGCTGGATTAATTCCGGTTCAAAGTAATGTGAGCGGTTTTCAGTGTAAATTTGACTATATTTAATCTATGAAAGACGTATTACTGGCGGAAGCCGAAGGTTTTGTGCGTAAATTGTTTGAGGAGAAACTATCGCCCAAAAATTTTTATCATAATATAGAGCATACACAACGGGTTGTTGATGCTATTGAAGAGTTAGTAAAGTTTGAAAACTGTAGTGAACAAGATGTTTTTCTATTAACGTTAGCTGCCTGGTTTCATGATTGCGGATATATAGACCAGGATGAGAATAATGAAGAAATAGGCGCCAAAATTGCGCGTGATTTTTTGGGTAATAGAGCAATGCCGGAACAGGAAATTGCTGAAGTAGAACAACTGATTTTAGCAACAAAAGTTGGTGTGCCGCCTAAAACGCATTTAGAGAAAATTATTAAAGATGCCGATTGCAGCCATGTTGCACTACCATCGTTCTCAGAAACTTCAGAGCAGTTGCGACTGGAAATAAAGTATAAAAAGGAACAGGACATTTCAGAATTAGACTGGCTAAAGCAAAATGTTACTTTTCTATGCAACCAAAAGTTTTATACCGATTTTGCTAAAAGCAAATGGGAGCCGCTTAAAGAAATTAATGTGTTTGATTTAAAACAGAAATTGGCGAAGCTAGAGGAAAAACAGGCCAACAAGATTAAAAATAAAAAGTCTGGACGTGGGGTAGATACGATGTTTAGAGTGGTGTTAAAAAACCACATTGAGTTGAGTGCTATTGCAGATACAAAAGCAAATATTTTATTGTCTGTAAATGCCATTATAATTTCTGTAGCGCTGTCTAATCTGGTACCTAAACTGGATAATGCTTCAAATAGCTTTCTGGTATACCCTACACTTATATTAATGCTTTTTAGCGTGGCTTCGGTAATTTTATCTGTACTATCAACGCGGCCCAATGTCTCTAACGATAAAAATCTGGAAGCATCTGCCATTCGGGATATGATAAAAAATAAAACTACTAATATTTTATTCTTTGGTAACTTTTATAAAATGTCTTTGCAAGATTTTGAATGGGGTATCGACTACTTGATCGAAAATGAGGATACCTTATATAATTCGCTCACTAAAGATTTATATTTTCTGGGTTTAGTATTGGAACGTAAGTATAGATTGTTACGAATAACATATACCGTTTTTATGATTGGTATTATTGTTTCTGCACTTTCATTTTTAGTGAGTTATAACTTTTTGGCAAACATAAAATAGATACAGTATGGGACAATTAGGAACAGGGCCGTTTAAACCTATAATTTCTTTTCGTTTTTTAAAGGAACGGTACACGACCTTACTGCATTCAGAGAATGTGATGGAGCAGATGCAGGCTAAATTTGTACTTGAAATTTTAGAAGCAAATCCAGTTTTGATTTCCGGGACTTCCACGCCTGAAGGTTTTAATGCATACACCAAAGAGATAGATCAGATTATGTCTTTTTTGTTCCCATCTGTTTTAACAGACAATGAAATTAAGGCAGCAGTATATCCATACTCTAACCAGAGTTTTTATATTTCCAATCGGTTTAAACAAATTAATGCTAATACAACATCCGATACTTCGGAAGTCTTTCAAAAACTATTCAAAGATTCGGATGAGTCTATAAATTTAATGACTTATGCCATAATCTTAAATGAGTATTATGGTTTTAATGTAGATTTTGGGCGACCAAAACATTTAAATCTGGATGACGGTTCCGGAAATTTAAAAAGTTACAGGGTGACGTTTAATGCGGACTTTATGGAAATGTATCCTAATGAAAATGCCATTGAAATAACACCCGACATTCTGGATGAATTACTAACTAATGCACATGATTTGAATGTGTGGAATCATTATTTTCCTGAGAATTCCTGGACGATTGAAGGTTTTGGAATTTTAAATATGATTGATGTTACTTTGGATCATCAAATAGATGAATTTAAATCCCATTTAATTCAACCCGGAAAGGAAGTATTTCAAAATATTATCCAAGACCTTAGAAAGATTTTCGGAATTCACGATTTACAGGTCGGCAGTTATAAAGTGGATGGAAATAAACTGTCTTTACCATTCGAAAAGGGTTTAGGTACATTAAGTATAAATAAAAACGACACTTTATCTTGTAATAATTATGCCTGTAAGCATATTTATAAACAATTATTTAAAGATCACGTCCCTACGGTAATTTCGAATGTAGAACGGTATTATAAGAAAAATAATGGTAATAAATTAAGTAAGACCTTACTGGCTAAAAATTTAAAAAGTGTCATTTTACTCCCTGTTAAAATAGATGGAGACCTTAAGTTTATTATCGAATTGGCTGCATATAAGGTTAATCAGTTAAACGCCATTAATATGGTGAAACTGGATACTATTATGCCTTTTATTATGAGTTATTCGAGACGTTCCATTACGGAATATGAAAATGAAATTAGTGCGGTAATTCAAAATGAATGTACTTCAATTCATCCGGCAGTTCAATGGCGTTTCGTAGAGGAAGCAAGCGCATATATTCAGAACAGGAATCTTGGAAAGTCGGCAAATTTCAAAGAAATTGTGTTTGAAAATGTACAGCCATTATATGGCCAGATAGATGTGGTAGGGTCTTCGGAGGCTAGAAACCATGCCATTAAATCAGATCTCAATCAGGCTTTGGAAGATGCTAAATTAGCGTTACAGGAGTTATTGCAAAACGATAGAATGCCTTTTTATGAGCAACTTATTTATTTGATAGATAAACATGTATTTGAATTAAAGGCTGAATTTCATAGTTCCACGGAGCAGGAAATTCATTTATTTTTTGATAAGAAAATTTTGCCTTTGTTTAGGCATCTCGATAAAAGTGAGCAAGAAACGCCAGCGGTAAATGCCTTTTTAAAAGCGCTGGATCCGGAATCTCATTCTTTGTATGTGGCCCGAAAGAACTACGATGATACTTTAAATTTAATTAATACGAAACTGGGGAATTTTCTGGATAAAAAACAGGAACAGGCTCAAACTATTTTTCCTCATTATTTTGAAAAATTCAAAACAGATGGTATTGAACACAACATGTATGTGGGGCAGTCTATAGCCGAACACGGTAATTATCATCCTTCAGTTTTATATAATCTTAGGTTGTGGCAGTTGCAGGTTATGTGCGAAATGGAGGCCATGTATTACGAACAGCAAAAGGAATTATTAGTGTCTTTAGATGTAGCCTCTTTAATTCTCGTGTACGAAGGGCCTTTAACGATTCGCTATCGTATAGATGAAAAACATTTTGATGTAGATGGGGCTTATAACGTGCGCTATGAAATGATTAAAAAACGTATTGATAAAGCTTTCATTAAGGGGACGAACGAACGTTTAACACAACCTCATAAATTATGTGTGGTATATGCCAGTAATGAAATAGAGCAGGAGTATCTTAATTATTTTGAATTTTTGCAGTCTAAAAATTACATCGGAAATACTGTTGAAATCGTAGAACTGGAAGAATTGCAGGGTGCCAGCGGGATAAAGGCTATACGGGCAGAAATTAACCAGAATCTTCAAAGAGAGGAGACCTTGTTTTCTATAGCAGATTTAGAGCGTTCTCATTAATACACACGGTCGGTAAATGAAGAAAATATTACTATTAATTGTATTTACTTTTAGTTATTCCTGTGCAACATTTAAGTCTATTCAGCCTAAACCACTAAAACAGGAACTGCTTAACATAAATAAGGAAACTGTTAATTTGTTTTTGGTTGGTGATGCCGGTAAACCTGATAAAAATAATGCTCCTAAAGCTCTATTGGCCATGCAGGAGTATTTTAAGAATGCCGATAAACATGATTTTCTTTTCTTTTTAGGTGATAATATTTACCCCAAGGGATTTCCTGCCAAGGAAGAAAAAGGACATGAGGCAGCTAAAGAAGCTTTAAAAGTACAACTTGATGTGGCCAGAACATTTCCGGGTCGTGTTTTTTTTGTACCGGGAAATCATGATTGGTATAGTGGTATCAAAGGTTTAAAACGGCAAGAACAAATGGTAGAAGATGTTCTGGGTAAAAACACCTTTAAGCCGGAAAATGGCTGTGCAATAGAGAGAATAAAAATTAATGAAAAAGTGGTGCTGCTACTGGTCGATTCGCAATGGTATATTACCAATTGGAATAAGCAGCCCGCGATTAATGATAAATGTGGAATAAAAACTAGAGATCGCTTTTTAGATGAATTTAGGAGCGAAATTAAAAAGGCTAGAGGGAAAACCACGCTGGTCGCTATTCATCATCCTATGTTTACTAACGGGCCGCATGGAGGGCAGTATACGTTTAAGGAACACATGAAACCTGTTCCTGTTTTAGGAACTGTTAAAAATATTTTGCGAACTACAACGGGTGTATCTAACGCCGATTTGTCCAACTGGTTTTACAATGACTTACGAAAGCACGTAATTGCGGCAGCACAGGAAAATGACAATGTAATATTTTTATCGGGTCATGAGCATAATTTACAGTTTATACAATCGGACAATCTTACGCAAATTGTTAGCGGTTCGGGATCTAAAACTACGGGGGTAAGACCCAGAGGTGCAGAACAGTTTGGTCTGGGAGCAAATGGATTTGCGGTATTAAATGTTTATAAAGATCAGACTTCAGACGTGCAATTTGTGGAGGCAGAGTCTAATGCTGTAGTGTTTAGAAAAGATATTAATACTTTAAAAAAGAAACCATTAATTAATTATCCCGAGCAATTTTTAGATTCCATTGAAGCTTCAGTGTATTCTAAGGAAGAAACTACTAAATCTCCTTTTTACAAGATGTTGTGGGGAGAACGATTTAGGACGTATTATAGTAAACCTGTTACGGCTAAAACGGTAAATCTGGATACTTTGTATGGCGGTTTAAAACCAGTGCGGAAAGGAGGAGGTACTCAATCCCGATCGTTGCGACTGGAGGATGCCCAGGGAAGACAATATGTAATGCGTGCTGTTAATAAAAGTGCTACGCAATATATTCAGGCAGCTGTATTTGGAGACCAATATGTAGAAGGACAATTTGATAATACCGAGACCGAGGCTTTAGTTAAAGATGTTTTTACTGGAGCACATCCTTATGCGCCTTTGGTAATAGGTACTTTATCCGATGCTACAGGCATCTATCATCTAAATCCGAAGTTGTATTATATCCCCAAGCAGAATGCATTGCAACAGTTTAATGATACTTTTGGTAATGAGTTGTATTTGTTTGAAGAACATGCATCCGATGGTCATTTGTACTTAGGGGGAAATAATTTTACAGGAGAAATAATAAGTACGCTGGATTTGATAGAAGAGATCCATTCTGATGAGGATATTGCCGTAGATCAGGAAAATTTTATGAGATCTAGGTTGTTCGATATGCTTATTGGTGATTGGGACAGGCATCACGATCAATGGCGTTGGATGGCTTTTAAGGAAAATGGTAAAACAGTTTATAAGGCTTTACCCAGAGATCGGGATCAGGCGTTTTCAATGATGTCCGAGGGTGTTATGTTAAGTGCTGGAGTAACGCTTATTCCGGCAGCGCGTGTTCTTCGTAAGTACGCACCGGATTTAAAGGATGTAAAAGGAGTAAACATGGAACCCTATCCTTTAGATATGGCATTTTTAACCGATATCGATAAAACAGTTTGGGATGCTCAGGTAAAATATATTCAACAACACATCACAGATTCGGTTATAGACGCAGCCTTTTTAGAATTACCGAAAGAAGTTCAGGATTCTACGGTAGTAAAAATGAAAAATTTATTGAAATCGCGAAGAAGTAATTTGCAGACTATTTCCGATAGATATTTTAAACTCGTAAATAAATTTGCTGTTATTACCGGGACAAACAAAGACGATTTTATTGAGGTTGAAAGTTTTGAAGATGGGACGGTTGAAGTATCGGTGCTCAGGAAAAAAGATGACACCGTTAAGGATAGGTTTCATCATAGAGTTTATAACCCGAATCAAACGCAAGAAATCTGGATTTATGGTTTAGACGATGATGATACGTTTGTTATCAAGGGAAAAAGCCGTAAAATTAAAATTCGTTTAATCGGTGGACAGAATAAGGATGACTATAATGTGGAAAAGGGGAAGAATGTTAAGATTTACGATTATAAAACAAAAGCAAACGATTTTAGTGAGGCGGGACATGCAAAAATTAAGCTTACAGATGATTATGAAACCAACGTTTACAACTACAAAAAATTAAAAAATAATACGAATCAATTAGTTCCTATTCTAGGAGCGAATCCCGATGACGGATTTAAATTAGGATTGGCAGAAACCTACACAACTTATGGATTTGAGAGAAATCCGTTTACCAGTCAGCATAAAGTTAAAGGGGCTTATTATTTTGCAACAAATGGTTTTGAATTATTGTATGCCGGCGAGTTTGCACATGTTTTAGGGCGATTAAATCTATTGATTGAAGTCGGATTCCAAAGTCCGAATTACACGCTTAATTTTTTCGGCTATGGCAATGAAACTTCAAATTTTGATGATGAATTTGGGCTGGATTATAATCGGGTAAAAGTACGGTCGTTTAACATATCTCCATCTTTGGTGTGGAATTCAAACAGAGGAAGTAAAATACAATTGGGTCTGGATTTTGAAACTGTGGAAGTTCATAAATCATCAAATCGATTTGTTCAGGATAACGGGGCATTATTACCACATTATATTTTTGAAGAAGTACAGTTTGGAAATGTTAATGCGGCTTATCATTTCTCAAACTATGATAATAAAGCATATCCGACTACAGGGTTATTATTTCAGTTAGATTTAGGTTATACTAAGAATTTAGACACCGCTAACAGAGGGCATGGCTATATAATACCTAAAATGTCACTAGTACATAAATTAAATTACAGCGGACGTTTGGTTTTGGCTTCTACAATTAAGGGGCAGGTAAACACAGGTGATGATTACGAATTTTACCAGGCAGCTGCCATCGGTGGAGAAGATGGTTTAAGAGGGTATCGAAATCAGCGTTTCACAGGGCATTCCGCCTTCTATCAAAATAGCGATGTACGCTATAGCTTTAGTAATTTAAAAACACCTGTTCTACCATTAAAAATAGGAGCGTACGGTAGTTTTGATTATGGTCGGGTCTGGGCTTCTCATGAGGATTCTGATACATGGCATAATTCTTATGGAGGCGGATTGTTTGCCAATGGAGCCGGGTTATTTTCTGCAAATATCGGACTGTTTAATTCATCTGATGGATTGCGGGTAGCTTTTGCGTTAGGATTTGGGTTTTAAAATCAATTTTATCCGTTGTACTTTGTATATTAAAGTTTTATGGGGACACTAATATATTTGTACACGGAAAATTGTATCTTGTATCTGCTATTTTTCATTAAAACCAACAACACATTATGAAAAGATTTTTTCGCCTTTTAATTTTTCCAGCTGTTTTACTGTTTTCTAATTTTAGCTATTCTCAGGAAGAAACAGCTACTCCGGCAAGTGAAGCCGATGCTTTAGCCAAGCAACTCCAAAACCCTGTAGCCAGTTTAATTAGTGTGCCGTTTCAGGGTAATATGGATTTTGGTTTCGATCCGGAAGACGGAACACGTTTTACCTTAAATATTCAGCCGGTAATACCTATAGGGATTAGCGAGGACTGGAATTTAATTGCTCGTGTTGTACTGCCTTTTATAAGCCAGCATGATGTTTATGGTAATAGTGGAACGCAGACGGGATTAAGCGATGCTGTTGTTAGTGCATTTTTTTCTCCTAAAGCACCAACTGCGGGTGGACTGATTTGGGGAGCCGGACCAGTGCTTTTAGTGCCTACGGCTACCGATGATTTATTAGGAACCAAGAAGTTTGGAATAGGGCCAACGGCAGTTGCTCTTAAACAGCTAGGTAGTTTTACTGTAGGTGGACTTATAAATCATGTTTGGTCTGTGGCAGGGGATAGTGACCGTTCTGATGTTAGTTCAACATTTATTCAGCCTTTTATTGCGCGTAACTTTGCAGGAGGCTATGCTTTAGCATTAAATACAGAATTTACACAAAATTGGGAGGCAGACGCGAGTAGTGGAGCAATTAATATTGTAGGGTCTAAAGTTATTACCATAGGCTCTCAAATGGCTCAGTTGCTGTTAGGTCCAAGAATTCTCTATGGAGGCGGAACCACTGGCGACTGGGGAATTAGAGGAGGATTGGTGCTATTGTTTCCGAAATAGTAGGATTTATAAAATTTAATTTTTTCAGCTCAAACTAAAAAAAGCCTCAATGTATTGGAACATTGAGGCTTTAAAATGTGTTAGAATTTTTAGTTGATTTAATCTCTGCTTTTTAAGGAAATTTCGGCTACCGAATTCTCTAAAGACGCATTAGTATTTCCTCCTTTAGGCTCTATGGTAATATTAAGCCCTAAAGCATTTTCGGTGTAAGGTATTGCCCTTAACTGTCTGTCTGCTTCATCCAGTATTCCCAGGTTTACCATTTTACCTTCTAATTCTGCCCAAATCTGGTAACATTGCTCTTTTGGTAATTGTGGTAAAGAAACCACATCTATCATCGATGTTTTTTCTTTAGGGTTAATGTAAGCTACAGTTTTTAAATTCTTCGCTCTGTTATTGCCTTTTATAACATATTTCTGAGTTTCAGGATTGTTCAGTTGTTTAAACTGTGCCATCAATTCATCCAGTTTTTTGTTATTCATGTCAATATCACTACGCAAATCAAAAATTTCATCGACAACCACTTGGTTCTCTTCTTTTAATTCCTGATTCTGGATGTAAAATATCGATGAGGCACCGGCAAATATCACTGCGATTAAACTCGCAGCGATTGAGGTGTATCTTAAGAATACCGCTCTTCGTCTTGTTTTTACTTTTAAAGGTAAAACAGGAGTGTCTTCGGTCTCTTCGGCAATAGCGTTGTAAACATTTTCTAATACAGATGCTGGCGCTTCAACAGCATGATATTTAGATACAATTTCTAAATTATGTTGTAAGGTGTTGTAAGCGTGTTCTACTTCTGGATACTTAGAAATATAGGTCTCTACTAATTCTGCTTCTTTTTTAGAAGTCGCTCCTATCAGATAATTTTCTAACAGGTCAGAATTTAAAAATAAAGTAATTTTTTCATTCATAACATTAATTTATTTTGGATCGTAGATTTTTTTTAATTCTCGAAGTCCAATTTTCAATCTCGATTTTATAGTCCCAAGCGGAATGTCTAGTTCTTCGCTTGCTTCCTGTTGTGTCATACCCTCAAAAAAGAGTGCATTTAGTACTATTTGGTACTTGGGGTCGATAGACTGAAGGTGTTTTCGGATATCCATCACATCCTGATTTAAGCCTTCTGCCGATAACTTATATACGTGAGAAACTTCAATCTGGACTTCCTTTGTATCTTTATTAGATACAGATCTTACTTTGTCAATCGCTGTATTATAGGCAATGCGATATAACCAGGTAAATAACTTGGCTTTACTCGGGTCGTAAGTTTTTGATTTTTTCCAGACTTTTATAAAACTTTCCTGAAGGACGTCCTGTGCTAAATCCTCATCGGAAATCACTTTCGATATAACACCAAGCAGTGTGTCAGCATAATGCTGATACAGTAAGCCCATTGCTTTTTTATTGCCGTGCTTTAAAAGCCCGACGATTTCCTGTTCTATAGGTGCAATCAAAATTAAAGGGTTTAGTTAGTGTCGTTAAATCAATAGTCCTTAACCAAAGTTAGCTAAATTATTGCTATTATAATATATTTACTTCTGATTCGATATGGATATTGAATATGCGAAGTATGGTTTTTTGAATTAATTGAGAGAATTTAAAAATGTCTTCACCTTTGGCATTTCCGTAATTTACTAATACCAGTGCCTGATTTTTGTGCACTCCGTATTGTCCCATATTTTTGCCTTTAAATCCTGCTTTTTCTATGAGCCAGCCGGCAGGGACCTTGACTTCGTTATCTGAAACCTTATAGCAGGGAGCTTCTGGGAACTGTGCTAATAGCGCGTTGTATTCCTGAGTGGAAATGACAGGGTTTTTAAAAAAACTTCCACTGTTACCCATATCTTTAGGATTTGGTAATTTGCTGTTTCTTATATTAATTACAGCTTTTGAAACATCCTGAATAGTAGGATTGCTTACGCCTAATGATTCAAGTTCAGAAGTAATAGCACCGTAATTGGTGTGCAGTGTGTGGTTGGTTTTACTGAGTCTAAACGACACACTTGTAATAATATATTTACCTTTGGCTTCATGTTTAAATATGGAGTTTCTATACCCAAATTTACAGTCTGCATTGTTAAAGGTTTCAATTTTTTTTGTTTGTAGGTTTAGGGCTTCGCATGAGTAGAAAACATCTTTCAATTCGACACCATAAGCACCGATATTCTGAATTGGAGACGTACCAACATTTCCAGGAATAAGCGATAAGTTTTCCAGTCCGCCAAAATCCTGATCCAGACACCACAAGACAAAATTGTGCCAGTTTTCTCCAGCATTGGCTTTTACTATGACCTCATTATCGGATTCTGATACAATCTCAATACCTTTAATTTGGTTAAGAACAACCAGAGTATCCAGGTCTTTGGTAAGCAGGATATTGCTGCCACCACCTAAAATAAAAATTTCAGGGTACTGTTCTAAATGTAAAACAGCTACTAAATCTTCGAGAGTAGATACCGCAACAAAGTGTTTGGCTACGGCATCTATTCCGAAGGTATTATAAGGTTTTAAAGCTATGTTATGCTGAATCTGCACTAGTCTTTATATACTTTTAAGGCTTCTTTTAAAATGTTTACCGCTTTAATTAAACTTGGTTTATTTAAGACGTAAGCTATTCTTATCTGATTTAATCCTACACCTGGTGTTGAATAAAACCCTCCCGCAGGAGCTACCATCACAGTTTCTCCGTCTACATCGAACGATTCTAATAACCACTGAGCAAAGGCATCAGAATTTTTTATAGGTAATTCCGCGATACAGTAAAACGCTCCTTTTGGCGCTCCAACTTTAACACCTTCAATTTTATTTAATTCTTCTATTAAGGTGTTACGTCTGTCTACATATTCTGTACTTACTTCATCAAAATAGCTTTGCGGCGTATCTAAGGCAGCTTCACTAGCAATTTGAGCTAAGGTAGGCGGGCTTAAACGAGCCTGAGCAAATTTTAATGCTGTACTGATTACTTCCTTGTTTTTAGAAACCAAACAACCAATACGAGCACCACACATACTGTAACGCTTAGATACAGAATCAATCATTATGGCATTTTCTTCTAAACCAGGAACAGACATTATGGAATGGTGTTTAACTCCATCGTAAGCAAACTCTCTGTATACTTCGTCTGCTATAACAAATAAATCGTGTTTTTTAACTAAAGCGGCTAATTGCTGGATTTCTTCTTCCGAGTATAAATATCCGGTAGGATTACCAGGATTACAAATTAAAATAGCCTTTGTTTTAGGTGTGATTAATTTTTCAAATTCCGAAATAGGAGGTAAGGCAAAATTGTCTTCAATTTTAGAAATTACAGGAACAACTTTAACTCCCGAAGCTGTTGAAAACCCATTGTAGTTAGCATAAAATGGTTCTGGAATAATAACTTCATCATCAACATCCATTATACTTCCAAAGGCAAATAATAAAGCCTCACTACCACCAGTTGTAACGATAATATCAGAATGAGATACCTCTATATTATGGTTTTTATAATAGTTGGCAATTTTAGTTCTATACTGTTCAGATCCTTCAGATCTTGAATACTCTAAAGTTTTTAAGGTATTGTTTTTTACAGCCTCTAGTGCAACTTCCGGAGTTTTAATATCTGGCTGACCAATATTTAAATGGTACACCTTTTTACCTGCTTTATAAGCTTGTTCAGAAAAAGGAACCAATTTACGAATAGGAGATTCGGGCATAGCAAGCCCTTTATTGGATATTTTAGGCATTTTGAAATTTTTAAAGCGCAAAGTTGCAAAAATATTCTTGAATTTTTCTTAAAACTTGATTATAAAAATAGAGTGTAAATAAATTGTTGTAAATTAATGTTAGTGTATTTTAAGAATTAGTAAATTATATCATGAAATAGTAATGGTATTCTTAATTTATTAAATAAATACTGTTGATTTTAAATTTTAATCTCGAATTCAAGTGAAACTGCCGGCTTACATTTTATTTGTTGTTTTATGTTGTTTTCAATGGGGATATGCACAGAATAAATTTAGACTCCCGGATCACCAGAAATCCGATAAAATTAAATTTAAACTTATTAATAATCTCATCGTATTACCTGTTGAAGTTAACGGTGTGGACTTGTCTTTTCTTTTAGATACCGGAGTGGCTAAACCCATAGTGTTTGGGTTTTTTAATGAAGAAGATACGCTCCAGATTAGAAATACAGAAGCATTTTTTTTGAGAGGTTTGGGAGAAGGCGATGCGTTTGAAGCCTTAAAATCTAAAAACAATACGTTTAAAATAGGGGAGGCGGTGTCCTCTAATCAGGATCTCTATGCTATTTACGATTCCAGTATTAATTTTACGCCTAAACTTGGAGTGCCAATACACGGGATAATTGGGTATGATCTGTTTAAGGATTTTGTAGTCGAAATTAATTATAGTGCCAAGTATATTAAATTGTTCGATCCAGAATATTACGATTATAAAGCATGTCGGGACTGCGAAACTTTAAATCTGGAATTTTACAACAATAAACCGTATTTGAATTTGGAAGTTCAGGTCGATGGAAATTTTATTCCAGTAAAACTGCTGATAGATTCAGGAGGTAGTGATGCATTGTGGTTGTTCGAAAATAAAAATCTGGGGTTACATGCCAATTCGGAGTACTTTATAGACTTTTTAGGTCATGGATTAAGTGGTAGTGTATATGGAAAACGGTCCAAGATAGACGCTTTAAAATTAAAGGGCTTTTCGTTTGAGAATGTAAATGTGGCTTACCCCGATTCGAGCGATGTGTTTATGGCTAAAAAATTTAAGGATAGAAATGGAAGTATCGCAGGAAATGTTCTCATGCGTTTTAATATGATTGTTGACTATAGAAAGGCTAAACTGACCTTAAAGCGAAACCGATATTTTAAAAAGCCATTTCGTTATAATATGAGTGGAATTGAACTGGAACATCACGGTGTACAGTTGGTAGCGGAGTCTACTATGGAGTTTTTAAGACAAATTTCGGATAACAATATCAAGATTGATTTTGGGAGTACCCCAGAATATAATATGATGGTAAAACCTGCGTTTGTAATTGTAGAATTGCGGGAGGATTCCCCGGCTAAACGCGTAGGGTTATTAGTGGGCGATGTGGTTATAAAAGTGAATAACAGAGACGCTTCCAGTTATAAACTTCAGGAAATAATGGAATTGTTTTATGGTGAAGAAGGTGAAGAAATAAAAATGGAGGTAGATAGAAACGGGTTCGAGTCTCATTATAAATTTCGTTTGGAATCGCCATTAAAATAAAAACCCCTTAAAATTTATTTAAGGGGTTTCTAATATGTTTAAAAGCAATTTAAATTTATTGTTCTACAACGCTTTTAGTTTTTTTTTCCATAACCTGAGCTTTGCTAGGGTCAATTACTTCACCTTTAATTTTTAAAGCCACTGTTGGTGTGTCAGCATTAGAAATTACAGTAATTGTTTTTCTAATAGGCATAACTCTGTTCGTGTCGTATTTTACTTCAATCTGTCCGGTTTCACCTGGTAAAATTGGAGCATCTGGTTTTTTAGGAACCGTACAACCACAACTAGATGTAACCTTAGATACGATTAATGGAGCATCACCTGTATTGGTAAATTCAAAAACCCGAACACCATTGGCGCCTTTTTCAATCGTTCCATAATCAATGGTTTCCGATTTAAATTTAATTTTAGCGACTTTGTCTTGTGCTTGGATTGAGAAACTTATTAATCCGATAAATAAAATAGTGATAAGTTGTTTCATCTTGTTATGTTTTAATTTTTAATGTAAACCTAAAGACTTTTCAGACAATATGCAAAAATATTAGATGAATTGCAGTTTAACCTAACGTTCATTTAATCTGTTTCATCCTAGAAATACCCAATATAATTTCACTTCAAAAATAAATATAAGTACTTTTGCATGTTTATATTCAAAAACTATTCCAAAGTGGGTAGTAGCTTTAGTGTAAAGATAATAAAGTCTTTATAATAAAAGCGCTTTTCATTTAAAGTTATAAAAGATTTAAAATAAATTATGCAGATTGATATTCCTTCAAAATACGATGCAAATACTGTAGAAAGTAAATGGTACAACTACTGGATGAAACATAATTATTTTCATTCAACACCAGACGAAAGAGAACCATATA
The DNA here is from genome assembly GCF_051172795.1 of Formosa sp. S-31. Lineage (NCBI taxonomy): Bacteria > Pseudomonadati > Bacteroidota > Flavobacteriia > Flavobacteriales > Flavobacteriaceae > Formosa > Formosa sp. S-31. The sequence continues at coordinate 33,713 of NZ_JAENDK010000007.1, read as the reverse complement.
CCATAGTAATACCACCTCCAAATGTTACTGGTGTGTTGCATATGGGGCATATGCTTAATAATACGATTCAGGATGTACTTATTCGTCGTGCGCGTTTACAAGGAAAAAATGCATGTTGGGTACCAGGGACAGACCATGCCTCAATTGCTACCGAAGCTAAAGTTGTAGCTAAATTAAAAGAGCAGGGTATTGACAAAAATGATTTATCGCGCGATGAATTTTTAAAGCATGCCTGGGACTGGACGCATGAGTATGGCGGAGTAATATTAGAGCAGCTTAAAAAATTAGGATGTTCCTGCGACTGGGATAGAACCAAGTTTACGATGGACGACGATATGTCGGAAGCCGTAATAAAAGTGTTTGTTGACTTGTATAACAAGGGGCTGATTTACCGTGGTTACCGTATGGTAAACTGGGATCCGGAAGCAAAAACAACCTTGTCTGATGAGGAAGTAATCTACGAAGAAAAGCAGGGGAATCTTTATTACCTAAATTATAAAATTGAAGGTAGCGACGATACGTTAACCATTGCAACCACGCGTCCAGAAACTATTTTTGGAGATACCGCTATCTGTATCAATCCAACCGATGAGCGCTTTACACACTTAAAAGGTAAAAAGGCGATTGTGCCAATTTGTGGTCGCGTTATCCCGATGATTGAGGATGAGTATGTAGATGTTGAATTCGGAACAGGGTGTTTAAAGGTAACACCAGCTCACGATGAAAATGATAAGGTTTTAGGTGATAAGCATAATCTTGAGGTTGTTGATATCTTCAACGAAGATGCGACTTTAAACAGTTACGGATTACATTACGAAGGTCAAGATCGTTTTGAGGTTAGAAAGGCTATTACAAAGGAACTGGAAGAAATTGGCGCTTTAGTAAAAACTGAAGTTCATGTAAATAAAGTAGGAACCTCTGAGCGTACAAAAGCCGTTATCGAACCACGTTTAAGTGACCAGTGGTTCTTGAAAATGGACGAATTGGTAAAACCTGCTATAGAAGCGGTTTTAGGTGAAGATTCAGAAATTCAGTTATTCCCAAAGAAATTCGAAAATACCTACCGTCACTGGATGGAAAACATCCGCGATTGGAATATTTCACGTCAGTTATTATGGGGACAACAAATCCCTGCTTACTACTATGGCGACGGGAAAGAAGATTTTGTAGTCGCTGAAAGCCTCGAAGAGGCTTTGGTTTTGGCAAAACAAAAAACTAACAACCAGCAACTAACAACTAGTGACTTGCGTCAGGAAACAGATGCTTTAGATACCTGGTTCTCATCTTGGTTATGGCCAATGAGTGTTTTCGACGGTATTCGCAATCCTGAGAATGAAGAAATTAAATATTACTATCCGACGAATGATTTAGTTACCGGACCGGATATTTTATTCTTCTGGGTAGCCAGAATGATTATTGCCGGGTATGAGTATAAGGGGGAAAGACCATTTAATAATGTATACCTTACAGGGCTTGTTCGCGATAAGCAACGTCGAAAAATGAGTAAGTCTTTAGGGAACTCTCCGGATGCTCTAAAATTAATTGAAGATTTTGGTGCCGATGGTGTTCGTGTAGGTTTACTGTTAAGTAGTGCTGCAGGTAATGATTTAATGTTTGATGAAGCCCTTTGCCAGCAAGGAAAAGGCTTTGGAAATAAAGTATGGAATGCGTTTCGATTGATTAACGGATGGCAGGTTGCAGATATCGAGCAGCCTAAAGCTTCTAAAATTGCAATAGCCTGGTACGAAGCAAAGTTTCAGGAAACTTTGGGGGTAATAGAAGACCATTACAGTAAATATCGTATTAGTGATGCGTTAATGGAAACCTATAAATTAATCTGGAACGATTTCTGTTCCTGGTTACTGGAAATGGTAAAACCGGGATACGAGCAGCCAATCGATAAAACAACTTTTGCTGCTGTAATAGGTTTATTAGAAAATAATCTGAGAATTTTGCATCCGTTTATGCCATTCTTAACAGAAGAAATCTGGCAGCATATTACAGAGCGTTCGCCTGAAGACGCCTTAATCGTTTCTAAATGGCCGGAGCAAAACGAAGTAAATAAGACTTTAATTACTGAATTTGAATTTGCATCTGAAGTAGTTTCCGGAATTCGTACTATTAGAAAAGAAAAGAATATTTCGTTTAAAGACGCTATTGGTTTTTCTGTAATTAACAATGATAAAGTGTCTACAGCTTTTGATGAGGTAATTATCAAGCTGGGGAATTTAGAAGGTATTAATTACGTAAATGAAGCTGTAGAAGGCGCATTAACGTTCAGAGTAAAATCTAATGAATATTTTATTCCTATGGCAGGGGCTATAGATGTGGAAGCTGAAATTAAAAAGCTTTCAGAAGAATTAAATTATACTGAAGGGTTCTTAAAATCTGTGCAGAAAAAACTATCTAACGAACGTTTTGTTAATGGAGCACCGGAACAGGTAATTGCCAATGAACGTAAAAAGGAAGCCGACGCTTTAGCTAAAATAGAAACTCTTAAATCGAGTTTGGCGAGTTTACAATAAATTATTAGAGTGCCTTAAAAAAACACCTAAGCGAAGGCTTAGGTGTTTTTTTATGCTTTAAATTTTTGTAGCATGCCCTGCCATCTGAGTTTGCGTATAAAAATGCCTTGCTCTTTAGTAACTAAAGCTTCTGTTTTATTGGTTCTGGCTTTAAAATACCCCGTCATATAATCTTTAAACAGAGAAATATTTTTCTTTTTTAAGGCAAGTTTTAACGCAGAGATAGCTGTAATAGTAAAACCATACCGCATTCTATACATGGCTTCGCCTTGCATGTATTTGGAGCTTTTATTGTAACTCGCTCCTGTAGGTTTCAGGTGTTTTACGTGTAAAGATTCATCAGTAAGAATATCCCAATGGTAAAATTTGGCTAATAATTCGTCTATCGTGTCCCAGCCCATGGCGGGTTTTAACTGGCCTATATCTGAAAAACATTGTTTTCTATAGGATTTTAGAGCGCCTCTGATATGATCTTTATTGGTAAGTCCTTCCAAAACCCAGTTGTCGTTTTGTTTAATATAGCAAAATCCCGCTGCCATTCCCAGTTTGGGGTTGGCATTAAAATGGTCGGCTATGGTCTCTAAGTAATTCGCTGGAAAGATAAGATCGGCATCAAACTTACAGATTATGTCGTAGTCTTCATCCAGCGCATTTAAGCCTTTGTAGAATGCATTAATAATTTTAGATCCCGGTAAATGTTTGTCTTCAGATTTTACATTTATTAAAGAAATCCATGGGTGATTCTGCATGTAAGAAGAAACGATGTCCCCCGTAGCGTCGGTAGAATGGTCGTTTACAATTACAAGTTTTGTAGGTGTTATCGTTTGAGCAATAAGCGACTCTATAGTTAATGCAATGGAATCGGCTTCGTTATGGGCGGGTATAACAATATAGAATTTCAAAAATAGAATTTTTAAAGATCAAAGTTACACTCTTTCGGCATATACAATATAGTAGCGAGGAGTAAATTGTCTTAAAAGTGGTCTTATTCCAAGTTTTTTAGTGGGGTTGGTCCATTTATGTCGGGCCTTAATCTGCCATCCTGTTTTTTCTAAAAGCCAGTCGAATTGCCAGTCCTCAAATTCGTGATAATGACGATCGCGCATATCTGTTTTACTTCTGTAGGCACTCGCAAACCAAAGTTTTAACGGTACACTGGCCACCAGCTTTTTAGCTTTAATAGCTTTTAAAACTGTAAAAGGGGAGAGCAGATGTTCAAAAATTTCGAAAGCCGTTACTATTTCATCGTCAGAGTTTTCTATAGCACTGGTGTCGATGTCGAGATCTTCACCAGTGGTGTTTTTAACTTTATAGCCGTGGTTTTCCATAATTTCGGTAAAGGGGTTTACAACCCCTAAATCTAAAATCTGGGATCCGGTAGGGATGTGTTGCTCTAAAAATTCAATAGTATGTTTATACCGCTTATGCGGAAAATGACTTTCGTACATGTTAAAACCCGGCTTAAGGGTGTTTTTAATATTTGTAAATTATGGCATTTATGTGCATGCCGGCACCAACGCTTGCAAATATAATAACATCCCCTTGGTTTAACTCATGGTTTTCCAATTTATTATGTCTAACCAGGTCGAGTAAAGTCGGCACGGTGGCCACCGAGCTATTTCCAAGTTTGTTTATACTCATAGGCATAATGTGTTCCGGAATTTCGGTACGATATAAGCGATAAAAACGCTTTAAAATGGCTTCATCCATTTTTTCGTTAGCCTGATGAATAAATATTTTTTTGACAGCTGAAATGTCTTCTCCTGAGGCATCTAAAGCGCTTTTCATGGCGCTAGGGACGTGTTTTAAGCCAAATTCGTAAATTTTACGGCCTTCCATTTTAATGTATCGCGTTTCGCTGTCTACCGCCTTATTGTTGGTTTTTCCGTAGTATAAATAAAAAGCTTCGTCGTAAGTGTAACTGGCAGTTTCGTGGGCTAAAATGCCTCCGGTCTGGTCTGTTGCTTCTATTATAGTAGCGCCGGCTCCATCAGAAAAAATCATGGCATCACGATCGTGAATATCAATAACTCTGGACAAGGTTTCCGAACCGATAACCAGACATTTTTTTGCGATTCCCGCTTTGATAAAGGCCTGAGCCTGAATAACACCTTCTATCCAGCCCGGACAGCCAAATAAAATATCGTAGGCTACACATTTCGGGTTTTTTATACGAAGGAGGTGTTTTACACGTGAAGCGAGGCCTGGAAGAATATCGCTTTGAATAGAGTTGTGTTTAACATCTCCAAAGTTATGGGCAAAAATAATATAGTCTAAAGTTTCAGGATCTATATTGGCATCGTTAATGGCTTTTTCGGCAGCAAAAAAACCGATGTCTGAGGAGGAAATTTCGGGGCCTACATACCGACGTTCAGAAATGCCGGTAATGGCCTTAAATTTTTCAATAATGACAGTATTGTCATTTTCAAATTTAGAACCGTCATTGTTTAAAAATGTGTAGTCTTTAAATCCTGCGTTGGTTTTAACAACTGGAGGGATGTAACTTCCTGTTCCTGTGATTTTTATGTTCATAAAAAAGAAATTGCCTTTATAGCATGTTTTATCGTTTTCAAGATAAGAACAATAACTATAAAGGCAATGTTTTATGCTACCTATTTTACGATGTTCAACACCGTAATTAGGCTTCTATATAATCTTCTATTGGCGCACAGGTACAGATTAAATTTCGGTCTCCAAAGGCGTCATCTACTCGTCTTACTGAAGGCCAGAATTTATTATCCTTAACATACTCCAAAGGATAAGCGGCAGCTTCTCTTGAATATGGGAAATCCCAGTTGGAAGCTGTTAACATATCTAAAGTATGCGGTGCATTTTTCAGTACATTATTGGTGTCGTCTTTATCGGCGTTGTCAATTTCTTGTCTGATAGAAATTAAAGCGTCGCAAAAACGATCCATTTCCTGTTTGCTTTCACTTTCGGTAGGTTCAATCATTAAGGTTCCGGCTACAGGGAATGATACTGTAGGAGCGTGGAAACCGTAATCCATTAAACGTTTTGCAATGTCTGTTACTTCAATTCCGTTAGCTTTAAACGGACGACAGTCTACAATCATTTCGTGTGCAGCACGTCCACATTCTCCTGAATATAAGGTGTCGAAGTGGCCTTGTAAACGGGTTTTAATATAGTTGGCATTTAAGATTGCTGTTCTGGTAGCATCTAATAAGCCTTGAGCGCCTAACATTTTAATGTATCCGTAAGAGATTAAACACACTAAAGACGATCCGAACGGAGCGGCAGAAATAGCTTTAATAGCCTGTTCGCCACCGGTTTTAATTACCGGGTTTCCTGGTAAAAACGGAACTAATTGTTTAGCCACACAAATAGGACCAACACCAGGACCTCCACCACCGTGAGGAATAGCAAACGTTTTGTGTAAGTTTAAGTGACACACGTCTGCACCAATATTTCCTGGATTTGTTAAACCTACCTGAGCATTCATGTTGGCACCGTCCATATAAACCTGTCCGCCGTTATCATGAATGATTTTCGTGATTTCCTTAATGGCAGATTCGTAAACTCCGTGAGTAGATGGGTATGTTACCATTAAACACGATAAGTTATCCTTGTGTAGCTCCGCTTTCTCACGTAAATCTTCAACATCTATATTTCCTTCGGCAGTAGATTTTGTTACAACCACTTTCATTCCGGCCATAACCGCACTTGCAGGATTGGTTCCATGGGCAGAAGAAGGAATTAAACAGATGTTTCTGTGATGATCGCCACGAGATTCGTGGTACGCTTTAATAACCATTAATCCGGCGTACTCGCCCTGAGCACCAGAGTTTGGTTGTAAAGACGTTGCTGCAAATCCGGTAATTTCGGTTAACTGATCTTCTAAAGCTTTTAATACGGTTTGGTAACCTTCAGCTTGTTCTACAGGAACAAAAGGGTGAATACTTCCCCAGTTAGCCCAGCTTAAAGGTAACATTTCTGAAGCCGCATTAAGTTTCATAGTACATGATCCTAAAGAAATCATCGAGTGATTTAATGATAAATCTTTACGCTCAAGCATTTTGATATAACGCATTAATTCAGTTTCTGAATGATGCGTGTTAAATACTTCTGTAGTTAAAAATTCAGAAGTACGTTGTAATTCAGTATTGATATTGTTTACCTCTGCAACAGTTTCAATAACGATAGTTTCTTTTTGCGCGACTTCAGCAAAAATAGAAAGGATTGCATTAAGATCGGAAACAGAAGTGGTTTCGTTTATTGAAATAGTAACGGTATTCGCATCAGGGTAGAAGAAGTTGATTTCTTTAGCTTCAGCGATAGCTTTTACTTTTTCTGCATCTGCTTCAACTTTTAAAGTGTCGAAGAAGTTATTGTTTAGTTGCTCAAATCCTAAGGTTTTTAAGCCTTCAGAAAGGGCTGATGCATTATTATGCACTGTACTTGCAATAAACTCTAAACCTTTAGGTCCGTGATATACGGCATACATTCCTGCCATAACGGCAAGTAATACCTGAGCAGTACAAATGTTAGAGGTTGCCTTATCACGTTTAATATGCTGCTCGCGTGTTTGTAGGGCCATACGTAAAGCACGGTTTCCGTTCATATCTTTGGTTACACCAATAATACGGCCAGGTAAATCACGTTTGTAAGCTTCTTTAGTAGCAAAGTATGCAGCATGTGGTCCACCGTACCCCATTGGAATACCAAAACGTTGCGTTGTTCCAACTACCACATCTGCTCCAAATTTTCCAGGAGCTTCAAGTTTAACTAAACTTAAGATATCTGCAGCAACGGCTACTTTAATATCGGCTGCATTAGCATTTTCAATAAAGCTTTTAATATCTGTAATGGCACCGTCCTTACCTGGGTACTGTAAAATAGCACCAAAGAAATCTGAACCAAAATTGAAGCTGGCTTCTTCACCTACAACTAATTCTATACCGATTGGGTTTGAACGGCTTTCTAATAGCGCCAGTGTTTGTGGTAAAATAGCATCAGAAACAAAGAATTTGTTCACCTTGTTTTTTTTCTGATCTCTGCTTCTAACGGCAAATAATAAGCTCATGGCTTCAGCAGCAGCAGTACTTTCATCTAAAAGCGATGCGTTTGCAATTTCCATTCCGGTTAAGTCGGTAACCATAGTCTGGAAATTTAATAAAGCTTCTAAACGCCCTTGAGCTATTTCGGCCTGATATGGGGTATAGGCAGTATACCATCCTGGATTTTCTAAAATATTACGCTGAATAACAGCTGGTAAAATAGTTGGATGATATCCTAATCCGATATACGATTTGAATAATTTATTTTTATTAGATAACTCATGAATGTGAGTTAAGTACTCGTGCTCACTCATCGGCGCTTCAAGATTAAGCGGCTTTTGTAAGCGTATACCATCTGGTAAAGTCTCGTAAATAAGCTGGTCTAAACTGTCTACACCAATAGTTTGTAACATTTGGTCTTGGTCCGCTTGTCTAGGACCTATATGACGCAGTGAGAAAGCATTTGTGTTCATTAAATATTTAATTGTGATTTGCGGCGCAAAAGTACATAATTTAGTATGTTTTATTAGTATGAAAGGCTAAAGATTTTTGCTAAGTATTAGTGTTAAAGTAAGTTTGCCTATTTTTGTTTAATGCGCTTAGTAAAACGACTTTTTAAATTTTACCTCAATAGTAGTGTTCACGTGGCTTTAGCCGTTCTTGCCTTATCGTGGATTACGCTTATTAAATTTGATTTGCCATTTGATAAAGCTGTACTTTATTTCATTTTTTATGCCTCGATAACGGGTTATAATTTTGTTAAATATTTTGGGCTGGCAAAATTTCATAGAAGACAACTGGCAAACTGGTTAAAAGCGATTCAGTTTTTTTCTTTAATCTGTTTCATTCTCATGTTCTTTTATGCCTTTCAGCTGGAGACCACAACCATATTAATAATTGCTGGTTTTGGAGCCATTACGTTTATGTATGCTATTCCTTTTTTACCCAAACGCTTTTTTGTGGATAAACAAAATAATTTAAGAAGTATCAGTGGCTTAAAAGTGTATGTTATTGCTCTGGTTTGGTCTGGTGTAACTGTATTATTACCATTGATTAACGAGCATTACGAGTTTACCAATGACGTGTTAGTAACCTGTGTGCAACGCTTCGTGTTTATACTGGCTTTAATGTTGCCGTTTGAATTACGTGATTTAAAATACGATAGTTTAAAACTGGGAACCATTCCTCAGAAAATAGGGGTGAAGCGCACTAAGATGCTCGGGGTGTTATTGTGTTTGTTATTCTTTTTTATGGAGTTTTTTAAATCGGAAATAGAAGGAAGGCAAATTATAATTTTATTACTGGTCTCTTTTGTTTTAATACTGTTTACTCTATTTAGTCGCCGGGAGCAAAGCGATATTTATACTGCGTTCTGGGTTGAAGGTATTCCGATTTTCTGGTTGTTTTTAGAAGTATATCTGCTAGCTTAATAGCCGGGTGTTTTCCATTTCCCGTTTTAAATTTTCACGCATATCTTGTTTAGTAGAGGCATCTAAACACACGATATTCGATTTTTTAATAGTTTGGGTAAGTTTATGGTTTTGCTCTGTTCGGTCTTTACAATGAGCACAGACTATTAAGTGAATTTTCAATCTAAAGCGTTCCCAAAAGGAGGATTCACTGTATTGCGATTTATTACAAATGGTTGTAGCTTGTCTGCAGGACATTAAAAATTTACTCATAATTAAAACCAGTTTTTTTCGAGACAGATTGCTAAGGCTGTCCGGGCTCTATGGATTATTACCCAAAGATTAGACGGGGTAATATTTAATTCATTACAAATAACCTCGGTGTCGTAATCTTCTATGGTTTTCATTTTAAAAACGCGGGCTTGTTTTTCAGGGAGTTTTTCAAGACAGTTATATATGGCTTCACTCAGTTCCGTATTTTCTAAATTAAATTCGGCATTTCTGTAGCTGGTGTCTTCTACCTGTTCTTCCAGCCAGTCGCCGTCGTCTTCATTCGGACTACTATAGGAAATTCTAATTTCGGCCTGTCCTTTTTTAGAATTAATCTTACGATAATAATCTATGATTTTTCGTTTTAAAATAGAAATAAGCCAGGTGCGTTCACTGGCTTCCCCTTTAAAATTTTTCATCGATTTTAAGCCCGCAAAGAAGGTGTCCTGAACCAGATCTTTAGCAACTTCTACATCGCTGACTCTGGAAATGGTATAGTTGTACAGGTAGTCGGAATAGCGATCTACCCATTGAGATGCATCAATTTTATGGTTAGACATAAACCTTAATATGAAGTTCTTATATAAAAGTAGTAAAACTATTTCATTAAAATATTAAAGTCATTGTAAGGTTTTCTATGAAAAAGCCCCTCATAGTCATAAAGAAAAGAGGGGCTTGAGATTATTATTTAATCAATCCGGCGCGTTTTAATAACGCTTCCGGTTGCGGTTCTTTTCCTCTGAATTTTTTATATAAAGTCATCGGGTCTACAGTGCCGCCTTGAGATAAAACGTATGTTTTAAACTTTGTTGCAACGTCTTTATTGAAAATACCTTGTTCTTTAAAATATTCAAAAGCATCGGCATCCAGTACTTCAGCCCATTTGTAACTGTAATAGCCAGAAGAATAACCACCCTGGAAAATATGAGAAAAAGAAGTACTCATACAGTTTTCTGCAACATCAGGATATAATTTTGTGCTTTCGAAAGCCTTTAATTCCTGTGCTTTTACATTGGTTATAGCTGAAGGATCCTGACCATGCCAGCTCATATCCAGCAGTCCAAAACTTATCTGACGCAGGGTTTGCATACCCTCATTAAAGGTCGCCGATTCTTTTATTTTAGAAACCAGTTCCATAGGAATGAGTTCTCCTGTTTCGTAATGTCTGGCAAAAAGCTCTAAGGCATCTTTTTCATAACACCAGTTTTCCATTACCTGACTTGGCAGTTCTACAAAATCCCAGTATACACTTGTTCCGGAAAGGCTAGGATAGGTCGTGTTGGCAAGCATGCCATGTAACGCATGACCAAATTCATGGAACAGTGTTGTAACCTCGTTAAAGGTTAAAAGCGAAGGCTTACTTTTAGTCGGCTTGGTAAAGTTGCAAACTATGGAAATGTGCGGACGGCTATTGTCTCCGTTTTTAATAAACTGAGGTTTGTAAACCGTCATCCAGGCACCATTGCGTTTTCCCGGTCTTGGGAAAAAGTCGGCATAATAAACAGCAACCAACTGGCCATCGCTATCGGTTACTTTATAGGTTAAAACTTCCGGATGATATTTGTCTATGGTGTCTATTTCTTCAAAATGCAGACCGTACAGTTTTTCTGCGATGGTAAATGCGCCAGCGATTACATGTTCTAATTTAAAATAAGGTTTTAGCTTTTCATCATCCAGATCGAATAACTTTTGCTTTAGTTTTTCAGCATAATAAGCCGAATCCCATTTTTCAAGCTGGTCGATGTTATCAAGTTCTTTTGCAAAAGCTTCCAGGGTTTTAAATTCTTTTAAAGCGGCAGGTTTTGCTTTGTCCAGCAAATCGTTTAAGAAATTAAGAACAGTATCTGGAGTTTTGGCCATACGTTCTTCAAGAACGAAATCGGCATGTGTTTTGTAGCCCAGTAAATTGGCACGTTCATGTCTTTTTTTAGCAATTTGTAAAACGATATCCTGATTGTCTAATTTATCGTTGTGGAATCCTTTTTTACCGAATGCAATAGCCAGTTTTTTACGTAATTCCCGATTTTCAGCATAAGTCATAAACGGAATATAGCTCGGGTAATCCAGAGTAATTAACCAACCCTCCTTGTCTTTAGATTCTGCCAGTTGTCTTGCTGCTTCTTTTGCCCCTTCAGGAAGACCAGTTAAATCATCTTCCTCGGTAATATGCATCTCGAAGGCATTGGTTTCAGCCAGAACATTTTCTCCAAAACTTAATTTTAGCTTACTCAGTTCTTTATCCAGAGTTCTAAGTATCGTTTTTTTGTCTTCCGGTAAATTGGCACCGTTTCTGGAAAAGCTTTTATACTTTTTTTCTAAAAGCATGCTTTGCTCTTCATTTAAATCTAAAGTGTCTTTTATGTCGTAAACCGCCTTGACGCGCTTAAACAGTTCGGCATTAAGAGTTATGTCATTTCCAAATTCAGATAGGAGAGGAGATACTTCCTGAGCTATTTTTTGAATTTCATCATTGGTTTCTGCCGAATTAAGATTGAAAAATATACTAGTTACCCGATCTAATTGCTGACCGGTAAACTCTAATGCCTCAATTGTATTTTCGAAAGTTGCCGATTCGGGGTTTGAAGTAATGCTATCTATCTCTGCTTTAGTATCTTCAATTAATTGAGTGATTGCCGGAAGAAAATCTTCGTTTTTTATAGCATTAAAGGGGGCTGACTGATATGTTGTGCTGAATGTTTGTTGTAAAATATTCATACTGAATAGTAATTTTGTATAATTAAATGTTAAATAAACATTTTTTTTATGGTAAATTTAATTATTGGTATATCTTTGCCAAGATTTTTTTCATAAAAGAGCTGGTTACTCTGAAAAAATTTATTGATTAATAGCGAAAAAAAGCCTCGAATCCTCGAGGCTTTTTTGTTTTTACAAGTCTTTTGCTGATTCTATAACTTTAGCTTTAAGACCTTCTTTATAGAGTATTATTTTATCCAATACACATTTGTCTGAACTTCCAATAATTTGTGCCGCCAGAATTCCTGCGTTTTTTGCTCCGTTTAGCGCAACCGTGGCAACAGGAACACCTCCTGGCATTTGTAAAATAGATAATACAGAATCCCAGCCGTCTATAGAATTACTGCTTTTTACAGGAACTCCAATTACAGGAAGAGGAGAAAGTGAAGCTACCATACCTGGTAAATGTGCTGCACCACCAGCGCCGGCAACAATAACAGAAATACCACGAGTATGGGCATTTTTACTGTAATCGAATAATTTTTCCGGAGTACGATGTGCAGATACTATATCTACTTCTACTTCTATATCAAAACCTTTTAAGATGTCTATGGCATCTTGCATTACAGGAAGGTCGCTCTTACTTCCCATAATTACACCTACTTTACTCATAATATGTTGTTTTTTTCACTGGTATATTCTACCGGGATATTAGTTTTTGTTTGTAATTACTTCTATGCTTTTTTTAACGTTTTCAGCAATTTTTCGGGCTTCGGCCATATCTTCATTTACTATGGTTACATGTCCCATTTTTCGGAATGGTCGGGTTTGTTTTTTGCCGTAAATATGAGGCGTAACACCTTCCATAGCCATAATAGATTCTATATTTTTATAAATTACATCACCAGAATGACCTTCGGCACCAACAAGGTTTACCATAATACCATTAGTTTTATTGGCTGTACTTCCCAGTGGCAAATCTAAAACAGATCTTAAATGTTGTTCGAATTGCGATGTATAACTGGCTTCGATACTCTGGTGTCCTGAATTGTGAGGTCTTGGAGCCACTTCGTTAACTAAAATGTCATCATTTTTAGTCTGGAACATTTCCACCGCCAGTAAACCAACATGATTGAACGCTTTAGCTACTTTTAGAGCTACATCGGTAGCTTTTTTCGCCACGGCTTCGTCTATCCTTGCCGGACAAATTACATATTCCACCTGATTGGCTTCCGGGTGAAATTCCATTTCAACCACAGGATACGTTTTTATGTCTCCCGAAGGGTTGCGGGCAACAATTACAGATAATTCGTTTTTAAAAGGAACCAGGGTTTCTGCAATACATTCTACATTAGGAAGGCTATCTAAATCGGAAATTTCGCGAACGATTTTTACCCCTGTGCCATCGTAACCAAATTGAGCACTTTTCCAAACGAAAGGTAACTCAAGGCCGCCGTTAGAAATGGCGTCTTTAATTTCTATGGTGTAAGCAAATCTGGAAAAAGGAGCTGTAGGTATGTCGTGATCTACATAAAACAATTTCTGTTTTGCTTTATTCTGAATGGTGCGTAATGTTTTAGAGGCTGGAAATACTTTTATACCCTCTTTTTCCAGAGCTTCAAGCGCATTAACATTTACATTCTCAATTTCTATGGTTAACACATCAACCTGTTTTCCAAAATTGTAAACGGTGTCGTAATCCATTAAATCACCCAGGTGAAATTCGTTACTTCCAACTTTACAAGGTGCTTCAGTACTCGGGTCTAATACAGAGGTGTATATGTCGAATTTTCGCGTTTCTGTAAGCAGCATTTTTCCTAATTGACCACCGCCAAGGATTCCTAATTTAAAATTTGAAGAAAAGTAATTCATGTAATTCTTGTTTGTACTGTGTTTTTAGACCCTGCAAAAATACATTTTAATATCAAATTTATTTGCAATTTTAGGAATCAATACACTGAAAACCTTTTTCTGAAATTAGATAATAGAATGCAAATGTTTATCTTTGCACAGAATTAACAAAAACAGGTTGTCTTAATTATGATTAAACTTCATGACAAATTTTTTAAGCCGTTTATTTCTGCGAAACAAATAGACGAAGCCTTACAAAAAATGGTAGATCAGATCGCAGTAGATTTTGCTGACGAGATTCCTGTTTTTGTAGGGATTTTAAACGGATCGTTTATGATTGTAAGCGATTTTGTAAAAAAATATCCAAACCCATGCGAGGTAACTTTTATTAAACTGGCGTCTTATGAAGGTGTGAAATCTACAGAGGATATTCAGCGATTAATAGGGTTAACTCAGGATTTAACAGGACGTACAGTAATTATTTTAGAAGATATTATCGATTCGGGAAGAACACTTGCCGAAGTACACCGCATTTTTAAGAATGAAAAGGTTAAGTCTTTAAGCATTGCAACTTTATTTTTTAAACCAACAGCCTACAAACGCGATTTTAAACTGCATTATGTAGGTATAGAAATTCCCGATAAATTTATTGTGGGATACGGCTTGGATTACGACGGGTTAGGACGTGATTTGCCGGAAGTATATCAAATTAAAACAACTCAACATATGACAAATTTAGTCCTATTTGGACCTCCAGGTGCTGGAAAAGGAACACAAGCAAATTTCTTAAAAGAAAAATACAATTTAGTACACATTTCTACAGGCGATGTGTTTCGCTTTAATATTAAAAATGAAACAGCTTTGGGAATGCTAGCTAAGTCTTATATGGATAAAGGCGAATTGGTTCCGGATGAAGTGACTATTGATATGTTAAGTGCAGAGGTAGAAAAAAATGCCGCAGCAAACGGATTTATTTTTGACGGGTTCCCACGTACAGACGCTCAGGCAGCTGCTTTAGATGCTTTAATGCAGTCTAAAGATTCTGAAATTAGTGCCATGATCGCTCTTGAGGTGGAAGATCAGATTTTAATTGATCGTTTATTAGAACGCGGAAAAACCAGTGGTAGAAGTGATGATGCAGACGAAAGTATTATTGCAAACCGTATTAAAGAATATTACAAGAAAACAGCAATTTTAAAAGATTATTACGCAGGTCAAAATAAATATTTTGGCGTAAACGGGGTAGGTTCTATAGAAGAGATTACAGAACGTTTAAGTGCAGTTATCGATACATTATAAAAATTACGCCTAGATTTTAGGACGCTCTAAATTAGAGTGATAGCTTAAAAACCATATCAGAACAGTATGTTTTGGTATGGTTTTTAAAGTAAATATCTTTAGGTAAAGTCTGTGACCTATTCCATGTTGAATAATACGTATTTTAATAGGGACAGACAAAGTAGATAAGGATTTCGATTATCCTGGAATTAAAAAAATAAAATGCTCCAAGCGAGTATAAAACAATAAAACAATGACTGAGGGGAATTTTGTAGATTATGTTAAGATTCATGTTACGTCTGGTAACGGGGGTAAAGGATCTGCTCATTTACATCGTGAAAAATATATAGCAAAAGGAGGTCCGGATGGTGGTGATGGTGGTCGAGGAGGTCATGTTATTATCAAGGGAAACCCAAATTTATGGACGCTTTACCATTTAAAGTTTAAGCGTCATTTACGTGCCGGACATGGAGAGCATGGTAGTAGCGGGCGTAGTACGGGTGCCGATGGTGAAGATGTTTATCTCGAAGTACCTTTAGGAACGGTAGTACGCGACACAGAAACTAATGCCGTACTTTTTGAAATTACCGAAGATCAGGATGAGCGTATTATCTGTAAAGGTGGTTTAGGTGGTCGTGGAAACTGGCATTTTAAAACGGCAACGAATCAAACCCCGCGCTATGCGCAGCCGGGAATGCCGCTTGAAGAAAAGGATATCACTTTAGAACTTAAACTTCTGGCCGATGTAGGACTTGTTGGTTTTCCTAATGCAGGAAAGTCTACCTTGTTGTCTGTGGTGACTTCTGCTAAACCTAAAATTGCAGATTACGAGTTCACAACTCTGAAACCAAATTTGGGAATTGTAAAATACCGCGATTTTCAAACTTTTGTAATGGCAGATATTCCTGGAATTATTGAAGGTGCTGCCGAAGGAAAAGGCTTGGGGTATTACTTTTTGAGACATATTGAGCGAAACTCGACATTGTTGTTTTTAATTCCAGCCGATGCAGAAGATATTACAAAACAATACGAAATTTTGCTTGATGAGCTAAGACGCTATAATCCTGAAATGCTGGATAAGGACCGTTTAATAGCAATTTCTAAATGCGATATGTTAGATGATGAATTAAAAGCAGAACTTAAAGCCGAACTGGATAAAAGCTTACCGGTAGAGTATGTTTTTATTTCGTCGGTTGCTCAGCAGGGCATTACAGAATTAAAGGATAAATTATGGAAAATGCTTAACGATTAAACGTGTTTTCTCTACAAAGTATTTAAAAGAAGCCCTATAAGGCTTCTTTTTTTATGGCCGTAATTTTGTAAATTTAAGTAATTGTCTCTTGAGTGAGACCTCAAAGTATTTCATGAGAATCTTACGTTTTTAAAAGTAATAAGATCATTGAGAATTTAAATTATGATAAAAATGTAAAACTACGTTTATGAAAGGTGTCACTGTTGTTTTAGTAATTTTAGTTCTGTATGGCTGTACTTCGGTTAATGTGGTTCATGATTATGATCGTAATGTCAATTTTCAGAATTATAAAACATATAATTATTATTCCGGAATTCAGGGAGGAATGAGTGATCTGGATATTAAGCGACTAATACAGGCCTTAGATTCCGGTTTAGAAACTAAAGGTTTTTATAAATCGGAATCGCCGGATTTTTTAATTAATGTATCGGGAATACGCATGGAGTCGGATTCCAGAAATACGGTTGGTGTAGGTATTGGTGGCAGTGGAGGAAATATAGGTGGAGGAATCTCGTTTGGTATACCATTAGACCAGAACCAAAGAGTTCATAAATTACTGGTGGAATTTGTGGATCCGGAGGAAGTCGGGTTGTTCTGGCAGGCAGAGGCTGAGTTTCAAATCTCCTCGAATACAACTCCCGAAAAGAAACTAAAAACATTTCAAGCTTTAACAGAAAAGTTACTGTCGGGGTTTCCTCCAAATACCAACAACTAGCGATTTAAGAAGCTAATTTTTCCTGTTGTTCTTTTAAGGTAACACGGGTTTTTGGTAGGCTTTCCGGATAATTATTTTTAATAAAATCTACCATCTTTTCCCGAATATGTACTCGTAAATCCCAGGCGGTAGGCGAGTTTTTAGCACTCACCAGAATACGTATTTCAACCGTAGATTCAGTCGTGTCTGTTACCTGAAGCACATTTACTTTTTTGTCCCACAGCGGTGTGTTTTCCAACTGTTTTGTAAGTTCGGTACGTAAGGCATCAAATGGCACGGTATAATCAGTGTAAAGAAAAACGGTCCCAATAATATCGGCACTGGTTCTGGTCCAGTTTTGAAATGGTTTTTCCAGGAAATACGACGCTGGTAATACTAGGCGTCTTTTATCCCATAATCGTACTACAACATATGTTAAATTAATTTCTTCAATCCATCCCCATTCACCTTCAACAACAACGGCGTCTTCTATCCGGAAGGGCTGAGTTATGGCAATCTGTATTCCGGCGAGTAAAGCTCCAACCACCTTTTGGGCCGACAAACCAAGGATGATACCCGCAACTCCCGCAGAAGCAAATAGTCCCATGCCAAACTTTTTAATACTTTCAAAAGACAATAAAATAAGTCCCACAGCTACCATGATAATTATGAAAATGGCTATTTTTTCTAAGATGTCTATTTGCGTATGTACTTTACGGGACTGTAAATTGTTTTCTACCGTAATATCATAGTGGTTCAGAAAACGCCTTTTAAATTTTTTCAAGACTTCAATAACTACCCATGCACCACTTGCTATAAGGAAATTATTTCTTTGATCTAAAATCATGGCCAGATCAAGGTTGAAAGTATGGGCAATCCAAGACAAAGGTTTTATAAATAGAATCGTGCAGAAAATGAGGAGACTTAAAATAAATTTGTAGTACTTTTTCATAAAATAACAATTTAAAACGAATGAAGAAGCGTCTTCGGTTAGGAGTATAAAACCACTGTCAATATTTATAAACAGGGTATTGACAGGAATAGAATTATAGCCTTTTTTGTTTTAAATGTATATAAAAAAATGGCAATTAGAAAAGATAATGGTTGAAAATAAGGTGTTTATGAAAACAGGAGGGCTGTATAAATTTTCCCTGATGTTTAGAGCTAAAATAAAATGTGATAGAGGAAAATTAAAAGAGTCGAAGTGATTTTTTATAGACGCTAAAAACAAAGCTTATTAAAAAGTACTTTAGGAGAGTAATTAAAAAAGTATAGGTGTGATAGGTTGCATGAATCACTATCTTACAAGATAGCTTAGTATGATTGAATTTGGGGGATTACCAGCTTCCTCCGGCACCGCCACCGCTAAAGCCGCCGCCACCAAATCCACCGCCGAAGCCTCCTCCGAAACCACCACCGCCTCCAAAGCCGCCTCCGGAACTTCCTCCAAAACCGCCACCATAGCTGCCGCGTCCCATATTACTTAAAATTATAGCGTCCCATATACTTGGTCCTCTGCGATGCCCGCCGCTTCCGCCGCCACCGCCGCGTTTGTTTTTGGATATGGCTATTAAGAAAATAAGAAACATAATAATCATGAAAAGTACAAGCCCTGCAGGTAATCCATCATCCTGAGCAGATTTTCTTGTCCCTTGATATTCTCCCATTAAAAGCTGAAAAATAGCATCGGTTCCTTTGTTAAGTCCTTCGTAATAATTTCCGGTTTTAAATTCAGGAATAATAACTTGTCTTGTCATTTCGCCTACTATTCCGGCCGTAAGTTTATGTTCAACACCATACCCAGGAGCAATCCATATTTTTCTGTCTTCTTTGGCTAAAAGCACAAAAACGCCATTATCTTCTTTGGCTTGACCTATACCCCAATCCTGAGCCCATTTAGGGGCTAACAGACCTATGTTTTCGCCTTTGGTTGTTGCTATAATAGCTATTACGATTTGAGTGGATGTAGTGTCTGAGTATTTTACAAGTTTGTCTTCAAGAGCACTTTTCTCAATAGGTGTCAATAAATTTATATAATCGTACACACTGGTTTGAAATTCCGGTTTGTCGGGAATGTCAAATTGAGCGATAGTGATTTGGGAAAAACATAACGCTATAGTGCAGGTTACTATTAACCAGATGTGTTTTACTTTATACAAAATTATCCTTTTGATATATCGTTAGGTAACTCGTTTAAATTGCTGGCATCCCATGGGAAATTGGACTCTAATTCCTTTCCCGCGCGAAGCACACCTTCAATTAAGCCTTCTTTAAAATGGCCTTGTTTAAAGTGCGATTGTATAATGTCTTTAGTCGCATCCCAGAAGTTGTCTGGGACCACATCGTTGATGCCTTTGTCGCCGTAAATGACAAAGGTTTTATCTTCGACGGCAACATAAATCAATACACCATTTCTTAGTTTCGTGTTGTCCATTTTTAGAATGTGAAAGACTTCCATAGCACGCTCGTAAGGATCTATGGAAGCGCTCCCTTCTATATGGATACGGATTTCCCCGGACGTTTTGCTTTCTGCCATACGAATGGCGTCTACAATCTCGTTTTCTTCCTTTTTACTAAGAAAATGTTCTACTTTAAAATTCATAATCTTATTTAAAATCGAAGTCTACGTCTACAGGCTTTTCTGCTCCGGCTTCCGAATCGAAATACGGTTTGGATTCAAAGTTTAGAATGCCAGCCAATATAGAATTCGGGAAGGTTTTTATGTGGTTATTGTATGGTTTTATAGCCTCATTATACCTGACACGAGCAGTTTGTATTGTGTTTTCCGTGCTAGTTAATTCATCCTGAAGTTTCAGGAAATTTTGATTGGCTTTAAGGTCGGGATACCGTTCTACTGAAACCAGTAAACGCGACAGAGCACTGCTTAAGCCGCCCTGAGCTTCGTTAAATTGCTGTAACTGTTCTGGAGTAATATTCTCTGGATTTATAGTGGTAGCAGTGGCTTTTGCTCGCGCTTCGATAACTTCGGTTAAAGTCGATCTTTCAAAGTCGGCTGCTCCTTGTACTGTTTTTACCAGATTACCAATTAAATCGTTTCTTCGCTGATAGGATGTTTGTACATTCCCCCAAGCTTCACTTACGTTTTCGTTAAGTCTTACAGCTGTATTGTTAAATCCAACACCCCATCTGTACAGACCAAATAAAACAACGGCAATAATGATTACCGGAATTAGCCATTTTTTCATAATCGGTAGTTTTTAAAGTTGATTTTTAATTTTAATAAGTTGGTTCTTAATCTCTTCGAGTTTATTGATTATATCAAAGTTACTTAAAGTTTTCTGTTTTTCTTCCTTTAAATGGATTTTTGCGCCGTCGAGCGTAAAACCTCGTTCTTTTACCAAATGGTAAATTAATTTCAGGTTTTTAATGTCTTCGGGAGTAAACTTTCTGTTGCCTTTGGCATTTTTTTTAGGTTTTAATACATCGAATTCTTTCTCCCAGAATCGAATTAATGAAGCATTTACGTTAAAAGCTTTGGCGACTTCGCCTATACCGTAATATCGTTTTTCAGGGAGATCTAAATGCATTAGTCTAAAGATTGATTTTCAAGAGAAGCTTTTTCTAACAAGCTGTTGTATTCTTCCGGGGTTAAACTGCCGTAATAAAAATTAGTTGGGTTAATGCGTTTATCGTCTTTAAAAATCTCGTAATGCAGATGCGGACCTTGAGAACGTCCTGTGCTGCCCACGAATCCGATAAGATCACCGCGTTTTACTTTCTGATTTTTTTTAACGTTGTATTTGTAAAGATGCGCATACAAACTCACATAACCGTAACCGTGGTCAATTCTAATATGGTTTCCGTAACCTGTAGAACGATTGTCTGCGCGAATTACTTTTCCGTCGCCAGTGGCATAAATTGGTGTCCCTCTTGGAGCGGTAAAGTCCATGCCGTAATGAAATTTTCGAGCCTTGGTAAACGGGTCCGTTCGGTAGCCGTAACCAGATGCAATACGTGTTAATTCTTCATTACTTACAGGTTGTATGGCTGGAATGGCAGCCAGAAGTTTTTCTTTGTCTTCTGCCAGTTTTGCAATCTCATCAAGCGATTTAGACTGCACTACAATTTGCTTCTGTAAAATATCTAATCGTTTATTACTGGCTATAATCAGCTTGGAATTGTCGTATCCTTCCAGGTCTTTGTAACGATTAATTCCACCAAATCCAGCTTTGCGCTGCTCTTCCGGTATAGGGTTGGCTTCAAAATATACCCGGTAAATGTTGTTGTCCCGATGTTCAATACTCGCTAAAACTTCCGAAGCTTCGTCCATTTTTTTGTTTAGCATGTCGTATTGTATCTGCATATTTGCCAATTCGCGTTTCAGAGCCTTTTCCTTTGGGGACTCTACGTACTGACTGGTGATAAAAACGGTTATAAATCCAAATAAGGCTGCAGCTGTTAAAAAAAACAACGCATATTTAAATGTTCTCCTTTTTTTACGCTCTATTTTTCTGTAGGAAAGCGTTTCGGGATCATAATAATATTTAACCTTAGTCATTATTTAATTTATACTATTTTTGCAATTAATTAGTGAGAAACCCTTTGTAAGAACGGGCTCTTTGGCAAACCTACAAAAATATTTCTTTTACAAATTTATAAAACAAACAAGAATATTTTTAAGCTTGCTTATCAAGTACCTTAATTTAACAATATATTTGCACTCAAATTTAATACTATAAGCGCTTCAGTTTAGACGCTTTTTAAAACAGTTTGTTACATCATTATGAAATCGCAGGATATACGCTCTAAATATTTAGAATTTTTTAAAAGTAAAGGTCATACCATTGTGCCATCGGCACCTATGGTACTTAAAAACGACCCGACGCTTATGTTTGTCAATTCTGGTATGGCACCATTTAAGGAGTATTTTTTAGGGAATGCAGAGCCTAAAAACACGCGTTTAACCGATACTCAAAAATGTTTACGCGTTTCCGGGAAACATAATGATCTTGAAGAAGTTGGTTATGATACCTATCATCATACGCTGTTTGAGATGTTAGGAAACTGGAGCTTTGGCGATTATTTTAAAAAGGAAGCCATTAGCTGGTGCTGGGAGTTATTAACCCAAGTTTATGGTATAGATAAAGATATTTTATACGTAACTGTCTTTGAAGGTGATGAGAAAGACGGTACACCTATGGACCAGGAAGCGTACGATATTTGGAAGGCGATTGTGCCGGAAGACCGTATACTTATGGGAAATAAGAAGGATAATTTCTGGGAAATGGGAGATCAGGGACCATGCGGACCTTGTAGCGAAATTCATGTCGATATTCGTTCGGCTGAAGAAAAAGCCAAAGTATCAGGAAAAAGTCTGGTAAATTCCGATCATCCACAGGTGGTAGAAATCTGGAATTTGGTATTTATGCAGTATAACCGTAAGGCCGATTCCAGCCTTGAAGTGTTACCAAATAAGCATATTGATACGGGTATGGGATTCGAGCGTTTATGTATGGTACTTCAAGGTGTACAGTCAAATTACGATACCGATGTGTTTACACCGATAATTCGTGAGATTGAAGCCATTTCTAAAACCAAATACGGAAAAGACGAAAAAGTAGATGTTGCCATTCGTGTTATTTCAGATCATGTTCGTGCCGTATCATTTTCTATTGCAGATGGACAGTTGCCAAGTAATACCGGAGCAGGATATGTCATTCGTAGAATTCTGCGTCGTGCCGTACGTTACGGGTTTACATTTTTAAATGAAAAGGAACCATTTATTTACAGACTAGTAAATGTGTTAAGCGATAAAATGGGAGACGCTTTTCCGGAATTGAAATCGCAAAAACAACTAATCCAAAATGTAATTAAAGAAGAAGAAGCTTCGTTTTTAAGAACTTTAGATCAGGGCTTAATACTTTTAAATGGCATCGTAGAAAACGCTTCGACTAAGATGATCTCTGGAGAAAAAGCTTTCGAGCTATATGATACTTATGGTTTTCCTATCGATTTAACTTCGTTAATTTTACGAGAAAAAGGATTTCAGTTGGACGAAGCTGGTTTTCAGACTGAAATGCAGAAACAAAA
The DNA here is from genome assembly GCF_051172795.1 of Formosa sp. S-31. NCBI lineage: Bacteria > Pseudomonadati > Bacteroidota > Flavobacteriia > Flavobacteriales > Flavobacteriaceae > Formosa > Formosa sp. S-31. Next base: position 10,674 of record NZ_JAENDK010000007.1, on the reverse strand, counting down.
ATCGAGATCGCGATCTGCCAGTGAAATGTCTACAGACGACTGGACCGTTTTGATAGAAGATGCAGAGGAGGAATTTGTTGGTTACGATACACTGGAAGTTAATGTTAAAATTGTACGTTACAGAAAAGTTGTATCTAAAAAGGATGGTACCATGTATCAATTGGTATTTAATATCACACCATTTTATCCGGAAGGCGGAGGGCAAGTCGGAGACAAGGGGTATATTGAATCTCCTAATGGCGATGTAAACTATATTTTAGATACTAAGAAAGAGAACAATGTTATAATACATCTGGTAAAAGAATTACCGGCTGATTTAGATGCAGTACTAAAAGTAGGTGTCGACCAGAGACAACGTTTTAAAACGGCTTGTAATCATACAGCAACACATTTATTGCATCAGGCGTTACGAGAAATTCTTGGAGAACATGTGGAGCAGAAAGGCTCTGCAGTACATTCTAAAAACTTAAGATTCGATTTTTCTCATTTTTCAAAAGTGACTCAGGAAGAATTAGAAGATATAGAAAACTTTGTAAATGCGCGTATAGAAGGAAAATTACCTTTGCAGGAGCAACGCAATATTCCTATGCAACAAGCTATAGACGAAGGCGCAATGGCGCTTTTTGGAGAAAAATACGGCGACACAGTTCGTGCTATCCGATTTGGGAATTCCATAGAGCTTTGTGGTGGTACGCATGTGGAAAACACTGCAGATATCTGGCAATTTAAAATTGTATCTGAAAGCGCTGTTGCTTCGGGAATAAGAAGAATTGAAGCGATTACGAATGAAGCGGTTAAAGATTTTTACAACGAAAACAGTAAAGTGTATTTCGAAATAAAGGAACTGCTTAACAATGCGCAGGAACCTATAAAAGCGGTTAAAACCCTTCAGGAAGAAAACGCCAGTTTGAAAAAACAGGTAGAAAGTTTACTTAAAGAGAAAGCAGGCCAGATTAAAGCTGGCTTAAAAAGTGAAGTGGAGACAATTGAAGGCATACAGTTTTTAGCGAAACAAATCGATTTAGATGCCGCCGGAATTAAAGACTTATCTTTCGAACTGGGTGGCGCTTTGGAAAATGCTTTCCTAATTTTTGGAACAGAGCAAAACGGAAAAGCCTTATTGTCTTGTTATGTGTCTAAAGATTTGGTGGCCAGTCATAATCTAAATGCCGGACAGGTTGTTCGCGAATTGGGTAAATTTATCCAGGGCGGCGGTGGCGGTCAGCCATTTTTCGCTACTGCAGGGGGAAAAAATCCAGCAGGAATAGCAGAAGCTTTAACTGCGGCGAAAGACTATATTACGAAAAAGTAATTCAAAATGAAATTTCTCACCGAAATTCCTTTTCAACAGCAACCTGACCATCAAATAGATTACAATTCGAATATTGTATTACTGGGGTCTTGCTTTGTAGAAAATATTGGTGAGAAATTAAATTATTTTAAGTTTCAGAATCTTCAAAATCCTTTTGGTGTATTATTTCAACCTAAAGCTATAGAACGACTGGTGTCTCATGCTTTAGAAGGGAAACAGTATGAAGAAAATGATGTGTTTTTATACAATGATATCTGGCAGTGCTACGATGCGCATTCCAAATTAAGTGCGGTATCTAAGACCGAAGTACTGAGTCGTTTAAATTCAGGGATTACTAAAACTCAAACCGGTTTAAAAAACGCATCGCATATAATTATAACGTTAGGCACAGCCTGGGCTTACAAGCATTTAAAAGAACAAGTTTATGTGGCTAATTGCCATAAAGTGCCGCAAAAGCAATTTTCTAAGAGCTTATTGTCAGTTGAGGAAATAGCAGACGCTTTAAAAGCTGTATTGAATAAAATTAAGGCCGTGAACCCGGAAGCTAGTTTTATTTTTACGGTGTCACCTATTCGCCATGTAAAAGATGGAATGGTAGAGAATACCAGAAGTAAATCGCATTTACTGACAGCTATTCATAGGGTGTTGGAAGAACGTAAAACTGAAAATTGTTTTTATTTCCCTTCTTTTGAAATCATGATGGATGAACTTCGGGATTATCGATTTTATGAAGCAGATTTAATTCATCCCAATCAAATTGCTATTGATTATATCTGGGAGAAATTCGGTTCAACCTGGTTAGCGTCTTCAACCAAATCGATAATGAAAACGGTAGATGGCATTCAAAGGGGATTACAACACAGACCTTTTAATGAAACATCGGAAAAACATAAGGATTTTCTTGTTAAATTGAATAAGAAAATTGCTGCGGTTAAATCGCAGTTTCCTTTTATGATGTTTAATTCGTAATCATTTTCTTTAAATTCTGAATATAATTTTCGGTTAATCAGATATTTGTGTTAATCATCTAAAATAAACCGCAAACTATTTAATTTATTTTAAATTTGAATAGCTATTAATCAATCTGTTTAAGAAGCATCAGTGGCTGTGAATTACGCTAAGGTATCACAGAAGTTGATGCTTTTTTAATGCTCTGATTTTAACAAGAGTGCATCAATTTTAATATCTTTAGTTAAAATACATTTTAAGATGCGCAGACTCATTTATCTTCTCGTTTTAGTAATTGTTGTACTTTTTACTGCCAGGTATTGTAATTCTAAGCCGTCGAATTCATCAGAACTTCTGGAAAATTCGATGCTCATTCAAAAGCAAATTAAAAACGTAGGAAAACTTGTGGTCACTGAAGGACATTTTAGTGAAGTGTTTACCTATAAGGATTCGAAAGAAGTCTTTCCATATTTAGTGACAGCCGAAAAAAAAGCACTTGTGGTAGTCAATGCAGATGTTACTGTAGGGTATGATTTAAGTAAAATTGAATACAATCTGGATGAACACACTAAAACCCTTAATATTACCTATATACCAACGGAAGAAATTAAAATTAACCCGGAATTTGAATATTACGATATTCAGGCCGATTTTTTAAATCAGTTCGAAGCCAAGGATTACAATACTATAAAGAATAAAGTAAAAGCATCTTTAATGAAAAAGGTTGAAGCTTCGGATATTAAAAAGAATGCTAAAAACAGGTTGATTAGTGAATTGTCAAAATTTTATATTTTAACGAATTCGTTAGGGTGGACTTTAACGTACAACAATACACAGATAACTTCAGAACAGGTGTTAGATAGTTTAAAATTATAATAGTTTTTTTAAAGATTGGTAACTGCCGCCATTGGTCGCTTCAATGCCGTTTATTAGTAAATATTTTACGGCCTTGGCAGAGCGAACACCACTGCCACAGCATACAATAAATGGTTTTTTTGTTGTTCTTAAAGTTTTAACGTGTTCCTGTAAATCGTTTACAGGAATATTTTCTGAGCCTAAAATATGCCCTTCGTTGTACTCCTTTTTGGTACGGACATCTAAGATAATAGCGCCTCTAGATTTAAAGTCCATTATATCTCTCCGCTGCCTTCTAAACATGAAATCCAGTAAACCCATGACTTTTTTTATAAAAATACGAGTTTTAAAAGGAAAAAGAAAGCCGTGAAGTGCTCAACTTAAAAAAAACTGTATCTTCGATTTTGAATTATTATATCAGAATTCATGGACCAATCTTACGTAAAACATACTGTAGAAAACGGTGTAGCCAATATCACATTTTACAATCCATCTCATAATGCTTTACCAGGTAAGCTGCTTTCAAAGTTAGAATCCGAAATTAAAGCTTGTGGTGAAAATGATTCAGTAAACGTTATTGTTTTACAAAGTGGTGGAGATAGAACGTTCTGTGCCGGAGCGAGCTTTAATGAGTTAATAGTAATTAACGATGAAACTGAAGGCTTGAAGTTTTTCTCTGGGTTTGCTAAAGTTATTAATGCCATGAGAGCCTGCCCTAAGTTTATAATTTGTAAAGTTCAGGGAAAAGCAGTGGGCGGAGGTGTTGGTATTGCAGCAGCTTCAGATTATTGTCTGGCCACAACTTTTGCTGCTGTAAAATTAAGTGAATTAAGTATTGGTATCGGGCCGTTTGTTATAGAACCGGCAGTGAGTAGAAAGATAGGTGTGTCTGCCATGTCTGAAATGACGATTAATGCTGAATCCTTTTTTAGTGCGCAATGGGCATTAGAGAAAGGTCTTTTTGCTAAGGTTGTCCAGACCAAAACGGAACTGGATATAGAAGCTAAAGACCTTGCCGAAAAATTAAGTACTTACAATCCGGAGGCTGTTAAAGCTATGAAAGCTGTAATGTGGCAAAATACCGAACACTGGGATCAGTTGCTTTTAGAACGTGCTAAAATTAGTGGCAAACTAGTGTTAAGCGATTTTACCAAAAGTATCCTTAGTAAGTATAAGGTATAGTTTTTTATACTTCTATAGGTTTATTAACAATATCCAGTCCATTCTGAATTAAATGCGCAACTTCTGGACGAATTTGTTTTAAGCTTGATAAGTGTTTCAATAATAGCTCTTGTATTTCTGTCAACTCATCACGGTGCGCTAATTCGTAAAGTTCCAGCGTAAGTAACCAGTCCTGCGGGTGATTTTCAATTAGGTTTTTTTGCAGCGCTAAAAAATCCAGGTTTTCTGTTTTACCTTCACGGTAGTCACGAACTTTTTGATAGAGCTTCTCTAAAGCCAGTGTGGTTTCTGTTTTTTTTATTTTAATAGTTTCCTGAGTGAGTTTATGTGTTATTAAGTTAAAGCTGTTATAATCTGAAGGTCCGGAAAAAGCAGATACTATAGATTTGCCCACAACCATATCGTAATGTCCCATTTCAGGAGTGAATAAAACAGTGTTATTGTGAGTTACGGTGCAGTTTTTAAAACAGATTAAAATGATTTTTCCCTGTAGATTACGTTTTCCGGTTATAATTTCTCCGCAAACTTTAAGGTTGTTTTCAAATTCTAAAGTAACTATTTCTCCTTCATAAATATTATAAGCTCTCAGGTCGCGCGGGCTCATGTCTTCAATAGCCAGATTGATTCCTTTTAGTTTTCCAATAGGAGAGCCAAAACCATTAGGGTGATTTTTAATACCATGTCCCACGAGTTCTTTTTCACGGTTGGCTAGTGCAGTGTTTCCCGTAGTTTGAAAATATATAGCTTCGTTATTGGCCTCTATTACCTGATTGAAAATTCCTGAAATCTGTATGCCGGTACTAAGTTCGATGGTTCCTAAAGCTTTCGAGGCAATAAGTTTTTTCAGACCTTTTAATCCGCCCGTTCTTAAGGCCATGGTGTTGGCGAATTCTTCTAAAACCAGACTTAAATGAGCAAAATCGGGGGTGACAAATAGTTGAGGTTGAGGTTTTGTAATATCGAAATTTTGATGAAGGGCTTCTATTGTATATGGTAGTTTTTTTACTTTGTCGGTCATACACCACGCACTTTCGCCAATAGAAGACAATAGTCCGGCACCATAAATTTTAGGATGTTCTAAGGTGCCGATAAGTCCGTATTCCACCGTCCACCAGTGTAAGTTTCTAATTAAAGCCATTTCACTGGGGGCTCCCATATTCTCTTGTAAGAATTCGACCTGTTTTTCTGCATTTTCAATATCAGCTTCCGGGGTATTCGGCGCTTCTTTTAGTATGGAAAGTAGTCTTACGGCTTCATATAATTCGTAGTCCTTTGCAGAAGAAATTGCTTTACAGCCTATTTCTCCGAATCGTCTTAAATATTCGGCATATTCCGGGTTGGCAATTATAGGAGCGTGTCCGGCACCTTCATGAATGATATCAGGAGCAGGAGTGTATTCAATATGTTCCAACTGTCTGATGTCGCTGGCAATAACCAGAACATTATACGCCTGAAATTCCATAAAGGCATTGGGAGGTATAAATCCATCCACAGCCACGGCAGCCCAGCCAATTTCTTGTAAAATACGATTCATACCGTACATATTTGGTATGTTATCTATAGAAATGCCGGTTTGTTTTAAACCTACCAGATACGAGCTGTGTGCTACAGAACTCAGGTAATCTACATTTTTACGCATAACATATCGCCATACAGCCTGGTTTATGAAGGTGTAGTCTTCGTAATTCTGGGGTTTTATATATTGCAGTAAATGCTTAGGTAGCCGATCTAAAATGGCATTAGATATTATATTGTTTGGTGTCATGTAGTTTTAGTTTGTTCTAGTAAAAATAGATAATCTATTTTTGAAACTCTGTTAAAGCCTGTATAAGATGCTGGTTTAATGTTTTAAAGTGCTGTGTTCCTTGTTTTAGCATTTAAAAACATAGTTGATACATGTAATATTTATTGTGAAAAGATTAAGGGATGTCATTATTTTTTATGACCTTGGTATTGAAATTCAGTCAGGATGAAAAAAAATAAATTAGGAAACCGGTCTTTGGCTATTGCCTTTTGTTTTATGGTTACGGGCCTGGTTTTAAAAAAACTTCACTTGTACGAAGGCGCTGCCCTGGAAATATTGTTAGCTGGGTTTGAAGCGGCTGTTGTTGGAGGTGTAGCCGACTGGTTTGCTGTTCGTGCCTTGTTTCAGGAAATTCCTATTCCTTATGTTAAGAAACATACCAATATAATAGTAAAAAGCCGAGAAAAACTTTCTGCAGGTATTGTTGATCTGGTAAATAACGAATGGCTCTCTAAGGAGATGATTAACGATAAAATTTCGGGTGTGTCGTTGGCAAAACCTATAGTAGGATATTTAATGGATGAAAAGAACCTGGAATCGATTAGGCAAACTTTAAAACCAGAACTGGAAGTTTTACTGGATAAAATAGATGCCCCAAATGTTGTTGCTGGTTTGGAAGATCTTGTACGGCCAGCCTGTAGGGGAAATAATCTGGCTGAGCCACTTGGAACATTATTAAAGCAAACGGTGTCAGAAAAAGATCACTATGGAATAATTAATGTGTTTTTGGATGTGCTAAAAGATAAAATTGCTGAGCCTGCAACTTTGGAGTTTTTAATATCAGAAGTTAAGATACAGGTAGGGAAACAAAAGGAAGGTTCCGCATTAAAAGGTTTTTTGGTTGGAGCCGGTCAGATTTTTGGAGCAATAAAACCCCAACGTATTGCCGAAGGTATTCAGGAACAATTATATCAGTTGGTACTGGATATTCAGGAGGCGCCTGCCGAGCATAAAATTATTCAGGCTTTAGATCGTCAATTATACGAGTATGGAGAGCGACTGACTTCCGGCAACGATAAAGCTATTGATGATGTGAATCTTTTTGGAGAACAGTTTTTGTTACGTTTGGTCGATTCAGGAATGGTAGGCAGAGCTTTAACCCGATTAAAAATGATTATTCATGAACAGATTTTTGAAGAGGAAAATGATAATACCCTGTTCTTAAAGGAAAAAATTAATACCATGTTAGTTGCATTGTATAACGATCAGTCTAAATTGGAACGAACAGATGCCTGGTTAAAGTCTACTTTATTGCAGTTAATAGATAAAAATCATCATAAAATAGGGGAGTTAGTAGCAGAAAGTCTGGGCAAACTGTCTAATGTGGAGCTGGTAAATCAGATTGAAGCTAAAGTCGGTGAAGATTTGCAATATATTCGTCTTAATGGAGCTCTTGTTGGAGGTCTTGTTGGTATGATTATTATGATTTTTAAGATTTATGTTTTAAATGTGCATTAGGGTGAGGTATTAAATGATCGAAAGGTTAATTATGGAAGCAACATTTACTTTTAAATTGAAGAACTCATGGAGCTTAGAGGAGGCACAAAGACAAAAGGCCTCGGGAGGGGCTTTAAAAACACATCAGGTATTTTTAGAGAAAGGGAAGCGTCTTGAAATTTCGGCTGAAAAGCGTTTTAAAGGAGATGGTTCAAAATTTAACCCGGAAGAATTATTATTGGCAGCCTTATCTTCCTGTCATTTTATGTCGTATTTATATGTGTGTGAATTAGCCGGAATAATTGTAGTGAATTATAGCGATTGTCCCGAAGGTATTTTGGAATTGCATAATGATGGCAGTGGAGCGTTTAGCAAGGTTATTCTAAAACCAGAAGTTACAATTGAAAATCCAAAGGATGTTGAAACAGCGAAAGCACTGCATAAAAAAGCTGGAGATTTATGTTTTATAGCAAACTCCTGTGTTTTTCCAATAGAGTATTATCCGGAAGTTAATTCGATTTAAGTAAGTTTTAAATGCTTTAGCTGTATACCTAATGTAAATATCAGAGGTAAATGAATTATCAGATATTATCACCTAAGAGTTTTAATACGAAGAAATGGAGTGGCGGAGAAACCACGGAACTTTATATTTATCCGCTGGAATCAGAATACGGAAAATTAGATTTCAAATTCAGATTAAGTACGGCTACGGTAGCAGTAAACACTTCCGTTTTTACGGCTTTACCTGGTGTTTTTCGGCAATTACTGGTTTTGGAAGGGCAAATGGAATTAGAACATATTGGACATCATAACAAGGTGTTGAATTCGGGAGTTGTTGATCAATTTAGTGGGGATTGGGAAACACATTCAAAAGGTGTTTGTGTCGATTTTAATGTAATGACTACCGCAAATACCAAGGTAGAGCTTAGTGCTGTTTTATTAAATGCGGAAGAAAAGCAAGAGTTAAATTTAGAGGCTGAATATTCAGAGATGTTTATTTATCTCTACAAAGGAGAGCTGAATATAGGTCTTGCAGATAAAGAGGTGTTGTTACGGGAAGGGGAGTTATTTTGTTTAAAACACTTAGAAGAGATCTCTATGTTGTGTTCGGCTAATTTAAATAGTATTGCTGCTTTGGTTAAAGTAGAGGTGTTTTAATTGTATTGTAAAGTTTGTTGGTGTTTTCATTCAAAAATTCATTAACGATGTTTAATTTTATAATATGAATTAAAAGGTATTTAAGGTTATGATGATTCCTAAACTAAAAATTGTAAACAGACTTCTGGTAATTCGCGAAGCATTGTTAAAAGTTGAAGAAGAACATCAGGAGCTTTTGGCTAAAATTCATAATAATTATAAGTATAGTGCTTTAAATTTTTTAAGGTATTTAAAGTTTCGGACTTACGATCTTACCGAAATTCAAAGTGAATTAACCAATTTAGGGATTAGTTCTTTAAGTCATGCTGAACGTCATGTGCTGGCGAATATCGAAAATATACTGTATTTATTAAGTGCTCACTTTCATATGGACTTTAAAGGGGAATATGATTTTGGAGAGCATCCTATCAATTATAAGAGCAGTGCCGAAATACTCCGGCAAAATACAGTTAGGCTACTTGGAGAGCATATAGGAAAACAGGGAGTCATGGTAACCTTGCCGTCAGATGGGGCAGATGCCACATTTTTATCTGGTTTACTAAATGCAGGAATGAATATAGCCAGGATAAACTGTTCTCACGATACTCAGAAAGTTTGGGCTTCCATGATTTCTGAATTACAAAAAGCCAGTGTAGAATTAAATAAGCCCTGTACTATTTATATGGATTTGTCCGGGCCAAAAATCAGAACCGATCAGATTTTTAGTCAGTCAATAGAAGAAGAAGTGAATGATGTTCGACTTCAGGAAGGCGATAGTATATTGCTACTTTCGGAACTCTCGAAATTAAAGCCAGGTAAATTAAAGAAGTATGTCGCTGCAATATCCTGTACATTACCGCAAATTATAGAAGATGCAAAGGAGGGCGATTCTATTTTGTTTGATGATGGTAAAATAGAAGGAGTAGTAGGGAAGAAAAAAAAGTCGGGTTTGGTCATTCGTATTTTAAATGCAGGACCTAATGGTAAAAAACTAAAAAAGGAAAAGGGAATTAATCTGCCGGATACACATTTAAACTTGCCATCTCTTACCAACGAAGATATTTCCAATCTCGATTTTATTTGTAAACACGCCGATGTAGTAGGTTTTTCTTTTGTGCGACAGTCTGTCGATGTAAAAGCTTTACAGCAGGAATTGCAAAAACGAGGAAGAGCAGATATGGGAATAGTTTTGAAAATAGAGAATAATGAAGCGTTTTACAATTTGCCTCATCTTTTATTTAAGGCTATGGAAAGTTCAAATGTAGGTGTGATGACTGCACGGGGTGATTTGGCAGTGGAGTTAGGAGTGGAACGATTGTCTGAAGTTCAGGAAGAAATTATGTGGTTTTGCGAGGCTGCACTTATTCCTAATATTTGGGCGACTCAGGTTTTGGAAAGTCTTGCCAAGAAAGGTGTGGCGTCCAGAGCAGAAATTACCGATGCAGCAATGTCTGTGCGAACAGAGTGCATCATGCTTAATAAAGGTCCTTATATAGTAAAGGCTTTAACAACGCTTCAGTCTATTCTGTCCAGAATGGAGAAACACCAGTCTAAAAAACAAGGCACTTTAAGAAGTTTACAGGTGGCAAGTACGTTTTTAAGTCAAAATGAAGCTTAGAATATATATATAGACTCCAATAGATTTTAGTGAGCTGATCTTTTAATAAGACTTATAGTTATGACTGATTTTTGGCATCGCAGCCTTGTGTTTAAACTTTCTTTTTACTTAACTGTTTGATTATAAGCTATGCTAAAAATATTTTATAAAAAAGGCGTTAAAAAGTTTGTTAGTTAAGGAAAAAGGGTGGTATATTTGCACCCGCTTACGGCAGGATGGATGTAGAGAAAGAGTAAGCGGACGTTCATTTACAGGAGTTTAAGATTGAAATTTTCGAAAGAAAAAAAATATCAAAAAAAGCTTGTGAGGAATAAAAAAAGGGTTGTATATTTGCACCCGCTTTCAGACGGAAGGTTTGGGAGTAAAGAAAAGAAATAAGTT
>NZ_JAENDK010000006.1:87034-174272 GCF_051172795.1 Formosa sp. S-31 | reverse complement strand
GTTCCCGAGGCGGCAATTCCTATAACCACATCTTTAGTGGAAATATCACGTGCTTTTAAGTCTATCCAGCCTTGTGTGGTTGAATCTTCTGCGAATTCTACGGCATTTCTTATTGCGTTATCACCTCCAGCAATCAATCCTATTACAATATCAGGAGAAACTCCGAATGTAGGAGGACATTCTGAGGCGTCTACAATTCCTAATCTCCCGCTTGTTCCGGCTCCCATGTAAAAGAGACGACCACCATCCTTCAATTTATTTACAATCTGTTCAATTAATAGACTTATCTGTGGTAACGTTTGTTCCACGGCAAGTGGTACAGTTTTGTCTTCGTTGTTAATATTAATAAGCAGGTCATTAATCGACATATGTTCTAAATTGGAGTATTTAGAATCTGCTTCTGTTGTTCTATGAAATTCCATAGTGCAAAGATATGAATTTGATGTATTGTTTATTGGATATAAAAAAAGGGCTCAATGATTGAGCCCTTTTTAAACATATTAATTTTTATTATGCAATTGCTTTAGAAATGTTTTCTAAAATAGCATTTAAAGTCGTACTAGGTCTCATGGCTTGAGAGGTTAAAGTCTCGTCAGGCTCATAATATCCTCCTATATTGACCGGTGATCCCTGAATGTCTATTAATTCTGCGGCAATTTTAGATTCATTTTCAGCCAATGCTTTAGCAACATCTTTAAAAATAGCTTGTAAAGCTTCATCTTTAGTTTGATTTGCTAATGCTTCTGCCCAATAAAGTGCTAAATAGAAGTGACTACCACGGTTGTCAATTTCTCCGGCTTTACGAGAAGGAGATTTTCCATTATCAAGGAATTTTCCTGTTGCGACATCTAAAGTTTCAGCTAAAATTAAAGCTTTTTCGTTTTTAGTCGTTTCTGATAAATGTTCTAATGAAACGGCTAATGCTAAAAATTCTCCTAAGGAATCCCAACGTAAGTGATTTTCTTCCAGGAATTGTTGTACGTGCTTAGGAGCTGATCCTCCGGCACCGGTTTCGAACAACCCTCCGCCATTCATTAAAGGAACAATGGATAACATTTTAGCACTAGTACCTAATTCTAAAATAGGAAACAAGTCTGTTAAGTAATCTCTTAAGACATTACCAGTTACTGAAATGGTGTCTTTACCTTCTTTAATGCGTTCTAAAGTATATTTTGTAGCGTCCTTTGGAGCTAATATTTTAATTTCTAATCCAGATGTGTCATGGTCTGGTAAATACGCTTCAACCTTTTTAATTAATTCGGCGTCATGAGCTCTGTTTTGGTCTAACCAAAATACAGTTGGAGTATCGGTAGCTCTTGCTCTGCTAACTGCCAGTTTAATCCAGTCCTGAATAGGCGCATCTTTAACCTGACACATTCTCCAGATATCACCTGCTTCAACAGGGTGTTCAATTAAAACGTTGTTGTTAGTATCTATTACACGTACAATACCATCAGCACTCATTTCGAAAGTTTTGTCGTGCGATCCGTATTCTTCTGCTTTTTGAGCCATTAAACCAACGTTTGGAACAGTTCCCATGGTAGTTGGGTCGAAAGCGCCGTGTTCTTTACAAAAATCTATAGTAGCCTCATAAATTCCAGCATAACTACTGTCTGGTATTACTGCTTTCGTATCCTGTTGTTTTCCTGCAGCATTCCACATTTGCCCAGAAGTACGAATCATGGCTGGCATAGAAGCATCAATAATAATATCGCTAGGTACGTGAAGATTTGTTATGCCCTTGTCGGAGTCAACCATAGCTAAGGCTGGTCCGTTTTTAAAGGCTTCATCGATATCTTTTAATATTTCTTCTTTTTTATCTGCAGACAGTGTGTCTAAATTGCTTAATAGGTTTCCGAAACCATTATTAGGGTCAAATCCTATTTTTTCGAAAGTTTCTGCGTGTTTCGCAAAAAGGTCTTTAAAGAATACACGAACGGCATGGCCAAATATGATAGGATCTGACACCTTCATCATAGTGGCTTTCATGTGCAATGATAGTAATACATCTTGTTTTTTAGCATCCTTAATCTGAGCTTCCAAAAAGTTTAATAATGCTTTTTTACTCATAACAGTAGCATCGATAATTTCACCGGATAATAAGTTTAAATTATCTTTAAGTACTGTTTTAGCTCCTGAAGCATCTTCAAATTGTATACTAACAGTTGTCGCGTCTTTTACAGTTACAGATTTTTCGTTATGAGCGAAATCTCCAGCTGTCATAGTAGCAACATGCGTTTTAGAATCGGCTGACCATGCTCCCATAGTATGAGGATTCTTTTTTGCGTAATTTTTTACTGCTTTAGGAGCTCTACGGTCGGAGTTTCCTTCACGTAAAACAGGGTTTACAGCACTACCCTTAATTTTATCGTATCTGCCTTTAATTTCTTTTTCAGCCTGAGTTTTCGGTTCATCCGGATAATTTGGTAAATCGTATCCCTGATTTTGTAATTCTTTGATAGCCGCTTTTAACTGAGGAATAGAGGCACTTATATTTGGAAGTTTAATGATGTTGGCTTCAGGTTTTTTCGCTAATTCACCTAATTCAGCTAAAGCATCTGGTAATTGTTGTTCTTTGGTTAAAAAGTCTGGAAATGTAGCAATAATTCTTCCTGCTAATGATATATCTCTGGTTTCGATATTTATGTTAGAAGGACTTAAAAAGGCCTTAACAATAGGTAAAAAAGAGTAAGTTGCCAAAGCCGGAGCTTCATCGGTTTTTGTGTAAATAATTTTAGAACTGATTGCCATTTTAGATTGTTTTATAATTTTTTTTTTGGGCGAAGAATATACGGTATTTTTCGCGGATAGCAAATATACAAAATTAGATAAGTTTTTTTGCTAGGAAATTTACTGTAACTAAAAGAGTTTCCCCTGTTATCTGTTAATAATTTAATTGAAAATAAATAGTTTATGTTTTACAGCATGAACTCTTACTATGTAAAATAGTATTAATGATATTGAATACTTCAAAATTAATAGAAGTTAAATTGAAGATGGTTCTATTTATCGAGATGATGTTGAAATTTATTCATTTTAACTAATATTTAAGTAATATGACAAATAGATTACTAACAGTTTTAAATTAATTATAATTTAATAGGTGATTGTTTAACAAATGATTAGCTATGTTAAAACGCGCCCTTTATCTGTTACTTTTTGTAATATGCCTGGCTGTAGGGTTTTTATTTTATCTCAGAATAAAAAATACAAGTAAAGTAGATACTACTAAAACCGTTTATCTAAGTCAAGGTAAGGATGGTCCACAGCTCTTTCGAAACGGAAAACCCTTTTATATTAAAGGAGCTTCAGGGAGATCTCACATAAAAGAATTAGCTGAAATTGGAGGAAATACTTTACGCGTTTATGATACAACCAATATACAAGGGGTTTTAGATGAGGCTTATAAACATAATATAGCGGTAATTGTAGATATTCCTATACCTCCGTATTCTCCTAAATATCATTATTACGATTCCAAAACTTTTACCGATAGTATGGAGGTAGAGGTTAGGTCTTTGGTAAACAGAATTAAAGATCATCCTGCTTTATTGTTTTGGAGTTTGGGAAATGAGGTCGATTTTCCTTTAGTCTTTTTTAAGAATAGATTTATTAAAACTTATAATAATCTCATTGATATTATTCATGAGTTAGATCCGAATCACCCGGTTTCTACAACCATTTGTAGTACAACTAAAACTCAGATTTTAGGAATTTATTTATATGCACATAATATAGATTTGATGGGGTTTAATGTGTTTGGAAGTTTACCAGATGTTGATCCAATAGTGTCGAAATTTTCATATTTACTGAATTTGAAACCTTATTTCTTTAGTGAATGGGGTATCCATGGTCCTTGGGAAGAGGATAGAAATACCTGGGAGTCTTTGGTAGAACTAAATAGTACAGAAAAGGCAAAAGTATATACTGATCTGTATAAAAGTTATATAGAGCCCGATAAAAACGCTTTGGGTAGCCTGGTATTTTATTGGGGAGATAAAGTTGAAGGTACTCCAACCTGGTTTAATATTTTTAATGAGGAAGGAAGAACCTCGGAAACGTTCTATAGCTTAAAATCTGTGTGGACAAAGCAGGAGTCTAAAGATAGTATTCCTCCACAAATATTAGATCTTGAACTAAATGGTAATGGAAAGTTTACAAATCATATTTATAAACCTAATCATATTGGTAAAGCCGAATTGAATTTGGGGGCTCATCAAAATTCAGATCTTAAATTTAAATGGGTTTTGTGTAAGGAGGGCTGGGGAGATCAGGAAGAAAAGTTTGATTCCCTTTATAATAACCCCATTCTTATTAAATCTATCCCCGGAAGTAAAATTGAATTTAAAATGCCCGAAGAGGAAGGGCCCTATAGGTTATTTGTAAATGTTTATGATAAACAAAATAATTTCTCAACAGCCAATGTCCCATTCTATATACTTAATTAAAAATGAACGATTCACTTGTGTTTGGTCCGCCTACAAGGCTGCAGCTTATTAAATTAAGGATAATGATACTTATCGGTATGATAAGTGTTTTAAGCTTTTTTATTTGGTTTTTATCTCCTGACTTTGTTGGTAATAGTACCTTATACTGGCTCATTTTTGTTCTGCTTGTATACGATGTATTCAGGATTATTTATATGTGGTATCACTATTGGAATATTTCTATTCCTGAAAAACCAAAAGTATGGAAACCTTTAACAGTAGATGTGTTTACAACGTATTTTCCAGGAGAGCCTATAGAAATGGTAACAGAGACTTTACTGGCGATAGTAAAAATAAAATATCCGCATACAACCTATTTGTGTGATGAAGCTAACCATCCTGAGTTAAAGGCATTTTGTAAGAAACACAATATAGTTCATGTTACAAGAACAAATAGAGTTGATGCTAAAGCCGGGAATATTAATAATGCATTACAACAGGCTAAAGGGGAATTGTGCTTGATTCTTGATCCCGATCATATTCCGGATGAGAACTTTCTTGATGAAGTTATTCCTTATTTTGCTGATGATAGTATTGGTTTTGTACAAACGGTTCAGGCTTATTATAATGTTAATGAATCTAAGGTAGCCAAAGGAGCGGCTCAACAGACGTTTCATTTTTACGGTCCATTAATGATGGGAATGAATAGTTATGGGACAGTAAATGCTATTGGGGCTAACTGTGTATTTAGAAGAGAAGCGTTAGATTCTATTGGAGGTCATGCTTCAGGGTTGTCTGAAGATTTGCACACCGCTATGAGACTCCATGCTCAAGGGTGGAGATCAATTTATTTACCAAAGTCACTAACTAAGGGCTTAGTGCCGGCTACGTTAACATCTTATTATCAGCAACAATTAAAATGGTCTAAAGGTACTCTCGAACTCCTTTTAAAAGTGTATCCTAAATTATTTAAGAAATTTACCTGGAGGCAAAAAATTCATTATGGTATATTACCATTTCACTATTTTTCTGGAATAGCATTTTTTATATGGTTACTAATTCCAATAATTTCATTAAATTTTTCTATATCACCTTATCGGGCAGATCTTGTTGAGTTTCTTTTACATGTGGCGCCCATATTAGTAAGTTTTATAGCTATAAGATTATCTGTCCAAAATTGGGTGATTCATAAAAGTGAACGTGGTTTACATTTATTGGGAGGAATTTTATTTCAATGCACATGGTGGGTATATGTAATTGGAGTAATATATAATGTAATTGGTAAAAATTTAGTTTATCTGCCAACTGAAAAATCAGATTTTGAAAGAACTCATTTTAAAGTTGTGCTTCCTAATATTATAGTTTTTTTGTTATCCTTAAGTGCGATATACTATGGTTTAGCGAAAGATTTTACGCCGTACTCGATTGCAATGGCAGGATTCGCCTTTTGGAATGCTTTGATTATGCTGTTTACTTTAGTATTTGCTTATGAAAAACGCAGGATGTATAAGTTTGCAGATTATTTGAACGCGTTTGTTTTTTCGAAAAAGGAATTTATAAGACAGCTTTTTTATGGAGTAGGAAAGAAAACGGCTTTACTGATGCTTCTTTTAACCGTTGTAATAAGTAGTTTTTTACACTATCAAAAGGAAGAAATAAAGCAAAACGGAATAGCTTTGGCAGAACCTGTACAGAAGGAAATTAAATATTTAGGTGTATTTTCTCCAAAGGTAGATAATGGGATTACAACAGTTCATGGAATAAATGAATTTGCTGATGTTATAGATGAAAAATTAAGTATTGCTTCTTTTTATTATGCATGGAATCCGGATAAAGAATTTGTGTTTTCTTCTAAAGTCATGGATTCTGTATATCAGATGAATGCTGTTCCCATGATTACCTGGGAACCTTGGAATAATTATGAGGAACAAGATTTAAATGAAAATAAGCATGTTTTTGATTTGGTAAACGAGGGGTATTTTGATGCGTATTTAAAGGCGTCTGCAATTCAGTTTAAATCCCTGAAAAGACCAGTTTTTTTAAGATTTGCTCACGAATTTGATAACCCGTTTTATCCTTGGTTTGATGAAAGGAAACAGGCATCGGAAGTGTTTATTGAGGCCTGGAGGCATGTTTATGATATTTTTAAAGCAAATGGCGTTCAAAATGTTGTTTGGATTTGGAATCCTTGGAGAGCTGAGCATGTAGCTGCTTATTACCCGGGAGAAGATGTTGTAGACTGGATTGGTGTTAATATACTAAACTATGCTTCAGATAAAGAAGCTGCCGGCTGGGCAAGTTTTAAAGAATTATACGATTCTTTTCATAACGAAATAATCAAATTGCCAAAGACTCCAATAATAATTTCAGAATTCGGTTCCTTAAGGGGGGATGGAAATCAGGATGAATGGTTTAAAGAAGCTTATACTTGTTTAAAACATGAATTTGATGAAATTAAAGCAATAGTTTATTTTAATTCGGACGTAGATAATAATATGCCGGATGGATTTAATTCACCGGAACGGTTTAATTGGAAGGTCGCAAATAAAACGGGGCTAGAACATTCTTTTAAAGCTGAAGATTTTAGTTTGTATGAAGACTACTTAAAAGATGAACGTCGTTTTAATTTCAATAAAATTAAGTATCTGGCTGTTCGATCGACAGAAAAAGAGTCTGTAAACTCAGTAATACCTCATGATTTAGAAAATGATAGGGAAAGAGATTTATTAATTACTAATGCTATTATAAAATCGAAAAATCATTTAGAAAAGCCACATTCATCTGGGGCTATAAGTTTGAAAAATGTTCATGGGGTTAATTTTAAAAAAGGAGAAAACTGGAAAGAAGATTTTTTTGTTTTAGATAGAAGGACGCTTGTCCATGATTTCTCAACTATGTCCAATGTAGGTATAAATGTGATAAAGTTTAAAGAAAATTCAGTATATGACAGGAATGTTTTAAATATAAGTGAAGAATTTGGAATAAAAGTGTGTTATGGTTTTAATCTTCCAGTGCAGATGGACTTTATTAAAGATACTTTATTACTGAAGGAAATTCAACAAAATATATTGCATAAAGTTAGACGTTATAAGGAAAAAAGCCAAATAATAGCTTGGAATCTGCAAAACGATGTGTTATCTGATTTGGGGACTTTTTATTATAAACCGGAATTGTTAATCCAGAAGCAGGCCTACCTTAATTGGCTTGGTGGATTAATTGAAGATATAAAACGTATAGATGCTTCAAGACCTGTTATTTTAGATTTAAAATCGAATAACTTAACTAACTTACATGCCAGAAGTATTGAAAAGATTATGCCTAATCTCGATTACATAGGACTGAAGGTAAAGGATTCCATAGCGTTAAAAGTGAATTTAGAAGGGCTGGAAAAGGAATCTATACCTTATGTGTTTTCTGAAATTCCTGTAGAAGTATTAGCGCAGGATGAATTTGTAAAAGATGATATTCCGTTTTTCGTATCTTTTTGGCAGGATCAGCAAGGCATAAATAATATCGCTTTCGAAGGCCTGATAGATAGAAAAAACAGGTATAAAAAAGGATTTTTTCAGCTTCAAAATTTAATAACGCCAAAATCAAAATCATCAATAAGTTCAGGAAGTAGTATTCACTGTAATATTCTTAAGCCAACAAAGGTAACACATTCTAACAGAGTCTTAACGTATCATGCCTTTATTCAGGACGAAAGTCAACTCTGGGTTCCAGGTTATAAGAATAAACAATTTAGTTATGAATGGGAATTGGTTAAATGTGATGCTTATGGTAATTATTTAGCGATACAACCTGTTGGGAATTTACCTTACCTAAAAATAAATATTCCAGAAAACAATGAGGATTATAGGCTTGTTTTAACTGTTAGTGATGGAGAACAATCTTCTATCAAGGTTTCCAATTTGAATACACCATACAGTGAATAAAAACATAAAAGCCATATCAAGATAGTTATACTATTCTGACATGGCTTTCTCTGAAACAGTGTTTTAAATTTATTAGCATAATTGCTAATTACGTTCGGAAATACATCTTACTTGTTTTCATTAAAACAATCCCATTTCAAAATTGAAACATTTTTTTCTGTAACTTTCAAAATGTATTTACTTGCTACTAAAATGTTTCTGTGAATTGTTTTTGTGATGATTTAATTCTTGTTTTGTTAATACAAACACAGTATAAAACATTGTTTTCTTTCTATATCTAACTTCGTATCTATATACATTCGAAAACTTTTAGTTTAAAATATTTGTTGCCATACAACTTATGCTAATATTTAAACTTCATGATTATTTTTACTTAAACAGGTAATCTAATCTTAAAAACAATTCTAAAAAGAACGTTTAATACACAAATGATATTTGAAGTATTAATTGTTATGCTAAGATAAGAAAACATTAAGGAAAAATCAATGAATTTAACATTTTAAATGTCAACAGGTTATAAACTTGTTTTGTTCACTTTTGTTCATAAAAAAAGTCCTGAATTTATTTCAGGACTTTTAATTATATGCGTTGTAAAAATACTAGCGTCTTCTTTCTTTAATTCTAGCTTTTTTACCAGTAAGACCTCTAAAGTAGAAAATACGAGCTCTACGTACTTTACCTCTTTTGTTTACTTCAATCTTTTGTAAAGCAGGCATGTTAATTGGGAAAATACGCTCTACACCTACAGTTCCAGACATTTTTCTGATTGTAAATGTTTCAGAAGTACCTGTTCCTCTTTTTTGAATAACTACCCCTCTAAAAAACTGAGTACGTACTTTTTCACCTTCTCTAATTTCGTAGTACACAGTAATTGTGTCTCCGGCTCCGAATTGTGGAAATTCCTTTTTTGTTACAAATTCGTCTTGTACAAATTTTATTAAAGATTCCATATCTTTTTATATTAATTATAGTTATATCAAAGCAACATTCACGATTTTCGCCAGAGGTTGGTTCGAAATTGGCTGCAAAAATAACGATTTTTTTATTAATTACAATAGTACTGGTAAAAATAATTAATTGTCAAGAAGGTCAGGACGTCTTATTTTAGTACGTTCAAGGGCTTGATTTTCACGCCATTCTTCGATTTTAGGGAAGTTGCCGCTAAATAAGACATCGGGTACTTTTAAGCCTTTGTATTCTCGTGGTCGCGTATAAATTGGGGGAGCTAATAAATTGTCCTGAAACGAATCGGTTAAAGCCGAAGTCTCATTTCCTAAAACTCCTGGTATTAATCTAATAATGGCGTCCGACAGGACAGCAGCACCAAGTTCACCTCCCGAAAGCACATAATCGCCTATTGAGATTTCTTTAGTTACAAACATATCGCGCACCCGTTGGTCAACGCCTTTGTAGTGCCCGCATAGTATAATTAGGTTTTCTTTAAGCGATAAAGCATTAGCGATCCCCTGATTTAAGGTCTCTCCATCCGGAGTCATATAAATAACTTCGTCGTAAGTGCGTTCAGACTTTAATTTAGAAATGCATTTGTCAATAGGTTCAATGAGCATAACCATACCAGCGCCACCTCCAAACTGATAATCGTCTACGGTTTTATAATTGTCACTTGTATAATCTCTTAAATTGTGAAAATGAACCTCTACGAGATTCGCTTCGATGGCACGTTTTAATATAGAAGCGTTAAAAGGGCTTTCTAATAATTCTGGCAACACCGTAATAATATCTATACGCATAGCTCTGTTTGTTACAAAGCGCAAAGATGCGAAGAAATGGCTAAATATGGAAGTTATTAAACTTTGTAAATTGTTCTTGGAAAGAAAAAAAGCCTATACATTGCTGTATAGACTTTTTACAAGTGTTAAATATTATGGATATGAAATTAATTATACACTCGCTTTTTGTTTATTAAGTTCGTCCTGTAATTGACGTCTTACTTTTTGTTCTCGCTTTAAAGCTGTTTGTCTGTGCTCCTCGAATTCTTCTTCAATCTCTGCCAGCATTCTTTTTGCTTCTTTGGTAACGGTATTACTATTTTTAAATTTATAGATAAAGAATAATAAACAAACTAATAGACCGCCAATAACAGACCAGATAAAGGTGTTATAGCTTTGTTTGCTTAACTGTAAGCCTAAAAATTGCATGCTGTCTTTTTCCTTATTTGTTAAATCTAAAGTGTTTTGGGTTTCACTTAAATTAGATTTTAAAGTCCCGATTTCGTTGGCTTGCTGGTCTACATTAATTTGTGTCTCCGATAATTCTTTATGAACGGCTTTTAACGAATCTAAGGTATGAGACTTAAGTGCGTATAACCATGATTTTTTTACGACTTTATAATCCTGATAATTATTAGATTTCTGGATTACATATTCAAACTGATTGTCTAAAGAACCATCATTTAACGAAAGTTTATCTTCGGGATCTGACTGTGCGTTCATCGAAATTGAGAGCAGACCTGTAAATAAGGTTAATGTTAAAGATTTTAGTAGAGTCATTTTGTCTAGTTTAATTTGGGTTAAGAATTTTACGAAAAT
The DNA here is from genome assembly GCF_051172795.1 of Formosa sp. S-31. Classification (NCBI taxonomy): domain Bacteria; kingdom Pseudomonadati; phylum Bacteroidota; class Flavobacteriia; order Flavobacteriales; family Flavobacteriaceae; genus Formosa; species Formosa sp. S-31. Next base: position 163,361 of record NZ_JAENDK010000006.1, on the reverse strand, counting down.
AGAAAAAAGCTATTTAAGTAAATCAGTTTAATTAGCAAAAAACCTCACAAAAGTGAGGTCTCTATATATACGTAAAAAAAATATTTTTGGATTACGGTCTATTAATAATAGGTGAATCTTCTTACTTTGGCGATGTGTTTTGCAAGTCTAACTACTTGATGACTATAGCCATACTCGTTATCGTACCAGATGTATAAAATTGCATTTTTTCCGTTAGCACTTGTAATTGTTGCTTTACTGTCGAAGATTGAAGGTGCTGAACTACCAACAATATCGCTGGAAACTAATTCGTCGCTCATTTCATATTTAATCTGCTCTACTAAAGGGCCAACCAAAGCACTTTCTTTTATAATATCATTAATAGCATTTACAGTTGTTTCCGTCTGAAGTTCCAGATTAAGTATCGCTAAAGAGCCATTCGGAACAGGTACTCTAATGGCGTTCGATGTTAATTTGCCTTCCAGAGTAGGCAGGGCCTTTGCAACAGCTTTTCCGGCACCGGTTTCTGTTATTACCATGTTTAGGGCAGCAGCACGGCCTCTGCGGTATTTGCTATGAAAATTATCGACTAAATTCTGGTCGTTAGTATAGGCATGAATGGTTTCCAAATGCCCACTTTCAATACCGTATTTATCCTGAATAGCCTTTAAAATAGGAGTGATGGCATTGGTTGTGCAGGATGCTGCTGAAAATATATTAACCGTGTTTGGATCATATTCTAAGTGATTTACCCCATGCACAATATTTGGAACACCTTTTCCTGGAGCGGTAAGTAAAACTTTATCAACTCCTTTCGAAGTAAGGTGTCTGTTCAAGGCTTCCTTATCTCTGAAAACACCTGTATTATCAATTACCAAAGCATTGTTAATGCCGTATGCAGTGTAATCAATATCTTCCGGATTGTTGGCAGAAATAATTTTAACTGTAGTTCCGTTAATTATTAAAGCGTTGTTTTTAGCGTCTGCAATTACATTTCCGGAAAACTCTCCATGAACAGAATCGTTTCTAAGCAAGGAGGCTCTTTTTTCTAAAACAGTCTGGTCTATTTTTCCTCTGGTAACGATAGCTCTTAGACGTAGTTGATTTCCTGATCCTGTTCTGGTCATAAGTTCACGGGCTACCAATCGTCCTATTCTACCAAATCCATAAAGCACGACATCTTTAGGTTTAATCGATTCGAATTTGCTGGCATGCTTCAGTTTTTGAGCAACAAAAGCCATGGCATTGCTGTGCTTTTGGTCGTCTAATTGAAACTCGTAAGTTAATTTACCAATATCCAGTTTGGCCGGAGGTAAATCGAGTGTTTTAATGGCCTGTGCAATTTCTACAGAATCGAATATGGAAATTGGTTTTCCTACAAATTCCCCTGCGTATTCATGGAGGTTCAGAATTTGACTTACGTTGCGGTCAATTAACTGATTTCTAAATAAAACCAATTCGATAGCCTTGTCGTACCACAGGTCGCTAACAATTTTAATAAATTCTACAGTAGCTCTTCTTCGGTCGGCTTGAAAAGCTAATTCTTTTTCATAAGTTTCGATAAAACTCATTGTCTAATTATTTAGTGTGTTGTTTAAAATTTGCGCAAAAATAATTTATTTCAAACGTTTTCGTAGCTTTTTTTTGAAAAAATAAACCCTTTAGGAATTCCTAAAGGGTTTGTCTGTTTTTGTTGAAAAATGTTTAATGTTTATCTAAAATTATAACGTTCTTTTTCACCTTTTTCGTTTATTAATTCAATTTGTAAGGGTTCGTAAGGTGATTTATTCCTCATAATATTCTGAACGTCGTCTACATTTTTAACTTTCTGACCGTCTATTGCAGTAATAATATTCCCGGGAGTAATACCATTACGCTTCCAGTAAGTTTCGTATTGTTCGTTTAATCTGATGATTTTTACACCATTATTAAGGTTAAATTTCTTTAAATCTTCTTTGCTGGTGTTTTTTATCACACCAACAAGTGGCATGGTAAGCGTTTGATTTTTAATTAAAGTAACAGGAACTTCTTTTGTTTTTCCGTCTCTCAGCAGGGTTACATTTACCACATCGTCCGGGCGTTTTGTGTTTAAATGCCCTCGTAAGTCTGAGAATTTAGTAATGCTAACCTGGTCTATTTTCTTAATAATATCCCCGTGTTTAATTCCGGCTTTGTCAGCACCAGAACCTTCTTCTACAGAGTCTACATAAAATCCTTCAGTTTCACTTAAGTTTAATTTCTCGGCATAATCGTTATTTAAAGCCCCTCCGGTAACTCCTAAAATTCCATTTTGAACATTACCGTATTCCATGATATCTTCAATAACTTTTCTCGCAATATTACTCGGAACCGCAAATGAATAACCGATATATGATCCGGTTTGAGATGAAATAGCAGTGTTTATTCCTATTAAATCGCCATTGGCATTTACCAAAGCTCCCCCTGAGTTCCCTGGATTTACTGCTGCATCTGTCTGAATAAAGGATTGGTAACTTTGTCCGGTTAAATCTCTCGATTTTGCACTAATAATTCCGGCAGTAACTGTAGAAGTTAAATTGAAAGGGTTACCAACGGCAAGAACCCATTCACCGATTTTGGCCTGATCGCTGTCTCCAAATGTGGTATAAGGTAGTTCTTCGTCTACTTCAATTTTTAATAAAGCTATATCTGTCTTATCATCGGATCCAATAACTTTAGCGTCATATTCCTTATTATTGTTAAGTGTAACCGAAAGGGCCTGAGCGCCATCAATTACATGGTTATTGGTTATAATATAACCGTCAGGCGAAATAATTACTCCCGAACCAGTACCCACTTGTGGTTGCATAGGTCGACGACCGTAAAACAAATCTTCGAAGGTCATCTGGCCGGATACCATGGCCATGTTTTTAACGTGTACAACGGTGTGTACTGTGTTTTCAGCAGCCTTGGTAAAATCGGGGGCATTTAAAATATTATTGGCAGACGAAACGTTAGAGGTTGGGATGTAACTGGAAATAGTTGGCTCTGTTTTTGTAATTACTAAAGCATTATCTTGTTCTAAAAACATTTTGTAGGAGCCCAATGTTAAAGCACCTCCTAAAGCAGATACGAATACTAGGGTTAAAATCTTTTTCATCTATATATTAATTTAGTTTGTAATACTTTATTCTAAAATTAGGATTTTTTAGAATGATTGGTTCGAGTTTAACGATTTTTAACGTCTTGTTTAAGGACTTTTAACAACGCAGATAAACGGTATTATATTGTTATATTTGCAAGCAATTATGAAACAGACTTTTTATAAATACCAGGGAACAGGGAATGATTTTGTAATGATTGATAATCGTTCAAATACATTCGATAAGACAGATGTGAAACGTGTTAATTTCTTATGTGACAGACGGTTTGGGATAGGTGGAGATGGATTAATCCTTCTGGAAAATCATCCTGAAGCCGATTTTAGAATGGTTTATTTTAATGCTGATGGTAATGAAAGTACCATGTGTGGTAATGGTGGACGTTGTATCTCTCAATTTGCAAAAGATTTGGGAATTATTGGTGATAAAGGTTCGTTCGAGGCTATAGACGGTATGCATTATGTGGTTTTCGAAGAGGGACTGGTAAAATTGCAAATGCAGGATGTCGCCGATATTCAGAAACATGATAATTATGTGTTTTTAAATACCGGATCTCCTCATCATGTGCAATTTGAAGAGAATATTGAAAGTTTCGATATTAAAACGATAGGACGTAATATAAGAACCGGAGCGCCATACTTTAGCGAAGGGACTAATGTGAATTTTGTTCAGAAACAGGGGGCAGATACTTTTAGAGTGCGTACTTATGAGCGTGGTGTTGAAGATGAAACGTTATCCTGTGGTACAGGTGTAACGGCAGTGGCACTTGCTATGCATGCGCTTGGCGAAACTAATGCAAATACGGTGAACCTTAATGTAGAAGGAGGCGAACTAAGAGTTGCATTTAATGCCCAAGACGGTAAATATAATAATGTATGGTTAATAGGTCCGGCAAAACAGGTGTTTAAAGGCGAAGTAGCATGGTAACATTGCGAGGTGAACAGGTTTATTTGAGGGCTCTCGAGCCTGAAGATTTAGAATTTGTCTATCAAGTGGAGAATGATGAATCGATCTGGGAGCTGAGTCATACGCAAACACCCTATTCTCGGTATTTAATAAAAGAATATTTAGAACATGCCCACAAAGATATTTTTGAAGTTAAGCAATTACGATTAGTAATAAGCACTTTAAAAAGCGAAACCATTGGCCTGATAGATATATTCGATTTTGATTTTAAAAACAGGCGCGCAGGGGTTGGTATTTTAATTCAGAATCACACTAACAGATCAAAAGGATTTGGAGCGGAAGCTTTGTCGCTTTTAGTGGAGTATTGTTTTAAGCAGTTACAGCTTAATCAAGTGTATTGTAATATTGCCGAAGAAAATATTCATAGTATAAATCTTTTTAAAAAACTCGGTTTTCAGGAGGTAGGCGTTAAGCAGGCGTGGAATCTTGTAAATGGAGTGTATAAAAACGAATTACTTTTTCAACGTATAAACGAATAATGTATATTAAAAAAATAATTGTAGCCATTGCGCTATTAGGACTTGTAGTTGCTGCATTTTTTGCGCACTATGTGTATTCTGTTATGTTTAAACCTAATACTTCATTTAATAATGATGTAGCTTATATATATGTGCCTACCGGGGCTGGTTATCAGGACGTGAGAGAGCAGCTTAAACCCTTGTTGAAAGATATAGGTAAGTTTGATGCTTTGGCAGAACGAAAACAATATACTACACATTTAAAAGCCGGGAAGTTTGCAATTAAAAAGGGGATGAATAATAATGATATTATAAATTCTATACGAAGTAAAAATATTCCGATTACAGTGGCTTTTAATAATCAGATGTCTGTAAATAGTCTAGCGGGACGTATTGGACAACAAATAGAAGCTGATAGTCTGGCCTTAATTCAGGCAATTAACGATCCTGAATTTTTAGAGGCTAACGGTTTTTCAACTACTACAAACCTGGGTGTGTTTATTCCTAATAGTTATGAGTTTTTCTGGAATACCTCAGGAGAACAGTTTAGAGATAGAATGTTGATTGAGTATAAAAAGTTCTGGAATAAAAGCCGGACTGAAAAAGCGGAAGCTCTCAATTTAACACAAAATGAGGTGATGACCTTGGCTTCTATAGTGCATGAGGAGTCTAAGCAAGCCTCTGAGCAACCTCGTATTGCTGGGGTATATTTAAATCGATTAAAAGTGGGGATGTTGCTTCAAGCCGATCCTACATTAAAATTTGCGGCTTATCAATTGCCGGAATACCAAGATACCGTAATTAAGCGTGTGCTTAATAAGCATAAAACTATTAAATCTCCGTATAATACGTATTTAAATACAGGCTTACCTCCGGGGCCTATTGCTATGCCGGATATATCGGCTATCGATGCCGTTTTAAATCCGGAGAAACATGATTATTATTATTTCGCCGCCGATGCCGAGCGTTTAGGTTTTCATAGGTTTGCCAAAAATTTAAGTCAACATAATGCCAATGCAAGGGCGTATCAAAACTATTTAAATCGTCAGGGAATCCGTTAAATTTGGTTAAAATTAACGTTTTTATAATTCATAAAGTAGGTTTTTTCTGTCAAAAACATACTAAGTTAAACTACTTATAAAGCCGTTAACTTGTACGTAACTAGGCGTGTAAAGGAGCTTTTTTGATGTTAATCGATTAGTTTTCAGATTAATGAAAAAAGATGTATATTTGCAAGCTCAAATTTTTAAGTTAGAAAATCGTTTTCGGACTTAATGAAATTTATAGTTATGATAAAAAATATTGGAAGTTATTTATTTGGAATTCTTGCAATATGTTCTTTGGCATTCTTTTCATTTTCTTCAGAAGATCAAGTAAATGTAAAAGCGTATTCAACCCAGGGACTAGCTTTAAATTATACGGTTAACGCGCAAGACGTTGACAACGAAAATTTAGAAGAAGAGGCTATAGAGGCAGAAGTTGCTAAAGTGTTTTCGCCTTATCTGGGGAAATCGTTCATTGGGTTTAAGGAGGCTGTTGGCTTTAAAGAGTCCAGAGGCGATTATTTTACGGTGAATACTTTAGGGTATTTAGGGAAATATCAGTTTAGCAAAGAGACTTTAAAAATGATTGGAATACATAATCCGGTACATTTTTTAAATAACCCAGAGCTACAGGAGAGAGCTTTTCTAGCAAATGCAGAACGTAACAAGTGGATATTGCGCCGTGATATTAAGCGTTTTGTAGGTAAAAAAATCAATGGTATTTTAATTACAGAATCAGGGATACTGGCAGCAGCGCATTTATCCGGACCTGGAAGTGTTAAAAAATACCTGCGTAGTAATGGTCAGAATGGTTTTGAAGACGCATATGGTACAACTATAGAGTACTATCTTAAAAAATTCTCGGGTTACGATACTTCGTTTGTAAAGCCTAACAAGCAGGCAAAAGCCAAAATTGCAGAAAAAGTTTAGTGTTAATTTTTATGAATAATAAATATAGAAGGCCTTTTATGAAGGTCTTCTTTGTTTTTACGCCATTCTGAAACCGTTTTTGTTTTTATAAATTCGGTTGGTAAGGTTATGTCGCAGGCTACACAAACTGAAGTGGTATTTCCTAAAATATTACAGATATCTTCCAGCATTTTATTGTTGCGGTATGGGGTTTCAATAAAGATCTGAGATTGATTATAGTCGAAAGATAAACGTTCTAATCGCTTTAATTCAGTTTTTCTTTCATTCTTGTCTATAGGTAGGTAGCCGTTAAATGTAAAGCCTTGTCCATTCATTCCTGAGCTCATAAGTGCAAGCAGAATTGATGAAGGACCTACAAGAGGAACAACCTGTATGTTTTTTAAATGTGCGATTTTAACAACGTCCGATCCGGGATCGGCTACACTAGGGCATCCGGCTTCGGAAAGTAGTCCAACATGTGTTCCTTTTAGGCAAGGTTCAAGAAATTCAGGTAATTCACTGGCTTCTGTGAATTTGTTTAAAACGAAAATATTTAAACTGGGTTGTGGTTTTTCCGGGCAGATTTTCTTTATAAATCTACGAGCAGTCTTTTCGTTTTCAACGATAAAAGTATCGAGTTGTTCTATGGTGTGTTTTACTGATATGGGAAGAACTTCTAGGGGTTCGTTGTCGCCCAGAGTTGTTGGTATTAAGTATAGTTTTCCTGGAGTCGTCATGATAAGTTCAGTAAAAAAAAAGAATTAATTGAATTGCTCTGCTATTACAGAACAGGCTTCGTCTAGCATTTTATAAACGTTTTCAAATCCGTGGTCACCTCCGTAATATGGGTCGGGAACATCGTAATTCTGATTCGGATAAATTTCGTTTAAAATAAGCTTAACTTTGGTTTTGTCGTCTTCGGTTCGCGCTAGATGAATAATGTCTCGGAAATTAGAAGTGTCCATAGCGTAAATAATATCGAATTCATCAAAATCGTTGATTGTAAATTGTCGCCCCATTAGGTTCGAAATATTAATACCGTATTTGCGGGCAACACTAACAGAACGCTTATCCGGATTAGATCCGATATGGTAGCTGCTGGTTCCGGCTGAATCTATGACGAAATCTTCATAGGGTAATTTAGAACGTAAAATACCTTCAGCCAATGGAGATCTACAAATATTTCCAAGGCAAACCATGAGTATTTTAGTCATAATCTAGATGTTTTAAACCGATAATTTTTTGGTAATGTCTTCTACGTACTTTTTAAACTGCTTATCTGTAGTTTGTAAATTGTCTACAGTTTTACAGGCATGAAGTACAGTAGCGTGATCTCTTTTTCCTATTTGCGAACCAATACTTGCCAGTGAGGCTTTAGTATATTTCTTAGCAAAGAACATTGCTAATTGTCTGGCTTGTACAATATGGCGTTTTCTTGTTTTAGATTGTAGTGTATCTACATTCATCTGGAAATAGTCTGATACGACCTTCTGGATATAATCTATAGAAACTTCGCGTTTTGTGTTTTTAACAAATTTCTCTACAATCTGTTTAGCAAGGTCTAAAGTTATTTCCTTTTTGTTGAATGACGATTGAGCGATTAGCGAAATAATGGCGCCTTCTAGTTCTCTAACATTAGTTTTTATGTTTTTAGCAACATAATCAATAATGTCTTCAGGCATCTCTACACCATCTCTATATAGCTTATTGTTTAATATAGAAATTCTGGTTTCGTAATCCGGGCTTTGCAATTCTGCAGAAAGTCCCCATTTAAAACGAGATAATAAACGCTGCTCAATGTCTTGCATGTCAACAGGAGCTTTGTCACTCGTTAAAATCACTTGTTTTCCGTTTTGGTGCAGGTGGTTAAAAATATGGAAAAACACATCCTGAGTTCCTGACTTTCCAGAAAGGAATTGAACGTCGTCTATAATTAATACGTCAATAATCTGATAAAAATGAATAAAATCATTACGATTATTCTTTTTTACCGAGTCTATATATTGTTGCGTGAATTTTTCAGCAGAAATATAAAGTACCGTTTTTTCAGGATATTTATCTTTAATTTCAACTCCAATAGCATGTGCTAAATGTGTTTTACCTAATCCAACACCTCCAAATATTAACAACGGGTTAAAAGAGGTGCCTCCCGGTTTAGCTGCAACAGCTAAGCCCGCGCTTCGTGCTAATCGGTTAGAATCGCCTTCTAAGAAGTTGTCGAAACTATAATTAGGGTTAAGTTGAGACTCAATTTTAACATTTCTAATTCCAGGAATTATAAACGGATTGCGTAATTCTGGATTTTTGTTGTTTAAAGGAATGTCAACATCCTGAGGTTTTACAGGTGTGCGGCTGGAACTAGGGATCTTTTCTGTAAAAGGTTGTTTGTTGCCATAGGTGTTTTCCATTTTAATAATGTAAACCAGTTTGGCTTTTGCTCCTAATTCCTTGGTTAATGCTACTTTTAAAATTTTAACATAGTGCTCTTCCAGCCACTCATAGAAAAATTTACTTGGTACTTGAATGCTTAAAGCGTTGTCCGTTAACTTTACTGCGACAATAGGTTCAAACCAGGTTTTGTATGCTTGCGGTTGAATGTTATCTTTTATGAATTCTAGACAATTATTCCATACCGATTGCGCAGTTACACTCATTATTTTTTGTAAGATTTTTGTTAGTAAAAGTTGTAAGAGAAAAATGAAATTATCCCCCGGTTATTGGTGTGACAAATATGTGAACAAATATCTTAAAAAAAAAACGTGGTGCTATTGAATTTTTAGATTTTTTTTCCCATGTTTAACACGTTTCCGAAGCTACAAAAAAATATTTAAACTTTATTATGAAATTCGACGAAATACAAATAAGAGTGCGATATGGTGAAACTGACCAGATGGGCGTGGTTCATCACGGAAATTATGCGCTATACCTAGAGTTGGCGCGGACTGAGTGGCTCAGGGCTCTGGGGATATCTTACAAAGAAATGGAAGAGCAAGGGATAATGTTGCCAGTGGTTTCTATGAGTTTAAATTACAAAAAATCAGCGTTTTATGATGATGTTTTGACAGTAAAAACTATATTGAAAAAAAAACCTGGAGTGCGTATCGATTTTGACTTCGAAATTACAAATGAAGCAGGTGAATTGATCGTTTTGGCAAATACAGTTTTAGCTTTTATGGATATGAATACGAAACGTCCTATTCGGTGTCCGAAATCTATTTTAGATCTGATGCCTGAGTAATCTTACACCTCTTTTATTTCGACTTCGAATAGGTTGTCAAAACTGTTAAAAACTGCTTCGGCTTCATTTTTTCTGACCGAAATTGTTAATTCGCAATGCAATTCTAATTTCTGATTGGTTATGTTTATGTTTTTCTCCTTGATTATGCGCATTACCTTATTCATGTTTTTGTAATCGTAAATAATAAGGAATGTTTTGTTAATAGTGCGCTCTATAATTTTTGAAGCTTCCAGACTCAGTTGGGCCGAAGTTTTGTATGCACTTATAAGTCCGCCAACGCCTAATTTAACGCCTCCAAAATATCTAACCACAATTACTAGTATGTTTGTGACGTCGAAAGATTGAATTTGTCCGTAAATAGGCATTCCGGCTGAATTGTTAGGTTCACCATCATCGTTAGCTCGATAGGTTATAGATTCTGTTCCTAACTGGTAAGCGTAGCACCAGTGCCTTGCTGAATGGTGTTGCTTTTTAATTTCGTCTAAATGGAATTTTATGTCATCTTCCGTGGTTACGGGAAATGCATACCCGAAAAATTTGCTGTTTTTTTCTTTAAACAGGGTTTCTTCAGAGGGGGTTTCAATAGTTTTATAAGTGTCTTTTTCTTCCAAAAGTTTAATTGAATAAGTGTTTTTTTGTCTCGAAAAGCCTTGTTACGTCTTCGGTTTTTGGATTTATATTCCAGGTATGGATTCCTAATTTTTCAGCAGCATCCGTATTTTCTGTTGTGTCGTCTATAAAAAGAGTTTCTTCTGCTTTTAGGTTGTTTTGGTTTAGAACAAATTCGTAAATGTCGGCATTTGGTTTTCTTAGGTTAATTTCGTGTGATAAATAGAAAACGTCAAAATAACTTTTAAATTCATTGAAAAAAGGCACGTAACTTTTTACAAATTCGATGTGTATATCGTTAGTGTTGCTCAATAAAATAAGTTTGTATTTTTTGCTTTTAGCTAAGGCTTTAAGGAATTCTAATCGGTGATGTGGAAAATCTTTTAAAATGGAATTCCATATTTCCAATATCTTTTCCCTGTCAACATCAGGATAGGTTGTTTCGTAATATGAAATGAAAACCTCGTTACTGATTAAGCCCATTTCGTATTGTTCGTTAATATGAATCATTTCTTTAGGAAAATGTTTCAGCTTAAAATGAGTCAAGGCGTTTTCTAGTGCTCCTATTTTATCAAGATTGATAAAAACGTCTCCAAAATCGAAAATTATGGTATTAATCATTTGTGAAATATTTTAAAGTGTCGTTTAATATTCTGTTTTCTGATTGCAATGCTCCTTTAAGTTCTGGCGCTTTAGTGCCTTCGTTAAAAATGTTGGTGCTATAAAATACTCGGGCTTCATCCCACAGATTTTCATTTATAAAATATTGCAGGGTCTTTGCGCCGCCTTCAATAATTACAGAGGTAATGTTTTTAGAATGCAGCGTATTGCATATTTGTCGCGCTAAAGGTTTAGAGAAATCTATTTGCTTTGAGCTTAAAAGTAATGTTTCTGCTTCTTTATTAAAAACGGCGTTGTTCTCAGGTAAATTATTATGTTTATCTATTACTATTCTTGTGGGGTTTAATCCTTTCCAGTCTCTTGCTGTTAATGAAGGGTTATCTTGTAGAACGGTGTTACCACCCACTAAAATGGCTTGTTCTTCGGTACGCCATTTGTGCACTAATTGCCGTGAAAATGTATTGGTGATCCAAACGGGTTTTTGTTCGTTTTTTGTTTTTGGAGCAATAAATCCGTCGGCAGATTCGGCCCATTTTAAAATGATATAAGGGCGCTTTTTATTATGAAAGGTAAAAAAGCGTTTGTGTAGCTGTTTACATTCTTGTTCTAAGATACCGACCAGTACCTCGCAGCCCGAGGTTTCCAGTTTTTTTATGCCCTGGCCGGCAACCAAAGAATTGTCGTCTATAGTGCCGATAATAATTTTAGGGATTTTATGTTTTATAATAAGATCGCTGCACGGTGGTGTTTTTCCAAAATGCGAACAGGGCTCCAGTGTAACGTAAAGGGTAGCGTCTTTTAAAAGAGATTTATTTGTAACAGACTGAATGGCGTTAACCTCTGCGTGTGGTCCGCCGTATGCGCTGGTAAAACCTTCTCCGATTATTGTGTTATTTAACACAATAACGCAGCCTACCATAGGGTTTGGTCTTGTCGTTCCCAATCCGTTTTTGGCAATTTCTATACAGCGATTTATGTATTTTTCATGTATCTTCACCTCACAAAAATAACATTAAAAATGGGGATGAGCCATTTCGAGATAAGAGAAATTCAAACTCAAGATAATCAGCAGGTCGCAGATGTCATTCGTGAAGTTTTAGTGGAATCGGGAGCGCCAAAAGTAGGTACGGCATACGAGGATTTAGCCTTGAATGATATGTTTAGTGCTTATAATAGCTCAAAATCGATATATTTTGTGGTGCTAAAACAAGGACGGATTGTTGGTGGCGCCGGAGTTGGACCTTTAAAGGGAGAGAGGGATACCTGCGAATTGCAGAAGATGTACTTTTTAAAGGAGGCGAGAGGGCTGGGTGTAGGTTCATTTATGATGGAAACCTGCTTGCAAAAGGCTAAGGATTTAGGGTATAAAAAATGCTATCTTGAAACTTTGCCTTATATGGTAGATGCTACAAAACTTTACAGAAAAACAGGATTTAAAAATTTAGATGCTCCAATGGGAGAAACCGGACATTATTCCTGTAACGTGTGGATGATAAAAGAATTATGAGATTAAAAGATATTCAAAATAAGTTCCATGATACTTTAGATGCTCATTACGGCAGAGAGGAAGTAAATCATTTCTTTTGGTTGTTATGCGGCAAATATTTTAATATAAAACGAATAAAACTGGCTTTGGAGCCAGAAATGACAGTGTCTGAAGAGCAAGCAAATACATTGTTTCTGGATCTGGAATCTTTAAATCAGCATGTACCTATTCAGTATATATTAAAAACTACAGAGTTTTTCGGAATGGAATTTAATGTGAATTCATCAGTGTTAATTCCCAGACCTGAAACTGAAGAACTGGTAAGCTGGATTATAGATTCGCAGAGAGAAAATAATAAGGCTTCGCTGCGTATTTTAGATATTGGTACAGGTAGTGGGTGTATTGCTATTGCTTTGGCAAAACATTTTAAGGAGGCCGAAGTTTTTGGAGTAGATGTAAGTAAGGAAGCAATTAAAGTGGCTGAGCAAAATGCTGAGTTGAATAATGTAGAGGTGCATTTTATTCATGCCGATATTTTAACAGTAGACCCTACTATTATTGAAGACTTTACTTTGCCATTCGATATAATAGTGTCTAATCCGCCATACGTTCGTGTGCAGGAAAAGGCACTTATGCGAGCTAATGTGTTGGAGTATGAACCACATTTGGCTTTGTTTGTCGAAGATCAGGAACCACTTATATTTTATAATGCAATAACGCAACTGGCCGAACGAAATTTAGTGGTTAATGGAATGTTGTTTTTCGAAATCAATGAGTTTTTAGGGGAAGAAATGGTAGCTTTGCTGATTGCTCATAATTTTAAAGATGTAGAATTAAAGCGGGATATGTTTAAAAAACATAGAATGATAAAAGGAATAAATAAAATATGAAATCTGTAGCTGTTTTTTGTGGTTCGAGTAAAGGACATGATCCAGACATAATAAATGAAGCTTATTTGTTAGGACAGACTTTTGCTAAAAGGAAAATCGACTTGGTGTATGGGGCTTCAAAACTAGGAATCATGGGCGAGGTTGCCCGGGGTGTAACCGATAATAAAGGTGGCATTATAGGTGTTATTCCTGAGTTTTTAATGACTAAGGAAATTGTTAATCCAGATGTAACAGAGTTAATTGTTACAGATAATATGCATAAACGTAAAGTTATTATGTATGAAAAGTCAGATGGGTTTATGGTCTTGCCAGGTGGATTTGGAACTATGGACGAATTTTTTGAAATCACTACCTGGGGGCAATTAGGTCTGCATACCAAGCCTATTGGGATTTTAAATGTAAATGGTTTTTTTGATCATTTGCTTGACTATTGTAAAACAATGGTTTCTCGTGGGTTTTTAAAACAGGAAAATTTAGACGCCGTTGTTGTTGATGATACAATAGACGGATTATTGGAAAAGATGAATAATTACAAGCCTTTACCGGCTCCTAAATGGTTAAATAAAGAACGACTGTAAGTATGAATATTGAAGCTCAGATTAAGCAATTGCGTGACGAATTAAACGAATACAATTACAAGTATTATGTTTTAGATGAGAGTGAAATAAGCGATTTTGAATTCGATATGAAGCTGAATACGCTTCAGGAGCTGGAAGCGAAGCATCCGGAGTTTGCCGATCCTAATTCTCCAACTCAGCGTGTAGGTGGTGAGGTAACTAAAAAGTTTAATACAGTAGTGCACGATTATCGTATGTATTCTCTGGATAACTCCTATTCTAAGGAAGATCTTCTGGCCTGGGAACAACGGGTTAAAAAAGCTATAGATGGAGAGGTGTCGTATACCTGTGAATTAAAGTATGATGGGGCTTCAATTAGTCTGACTTACGAAAATGGTCAGCTTGTAAAAGCAGTTACTCGAGGAGATGGTGTTCAGGGAGATGAGGTAACTACAAATATTAAGACTATTAAGTCTGTGCCATTGCAGTTAAAAGGAGAGTATCCTGATAAGTTTGATATCCGTGGGGAGATTATATTGCCTTTCGAAGGATTTAATAAAATGAACGAGGAGCGTATCGAAATCGGTGAAGAGCCTTATAGAAATCCAAGAAATACAGCTTCGGGAAGTTTAAAGCTTCAGGATAGTAGCGAGGTTGCTAAACGTCCGTTAGAATGTTTACTTTATAATATAACTGGTAGAGATTTAAATATTCAGTCGCAGATAGAAGGTTTGCAGAAAGCCAGAAACTGGGGGTTTAAAGTGCCTTCGGCTGCTAAATTAGTACACTCAATAGAAGAGGTTTTTGAGTTTATTGCTTATTGGGATGTAAACAGGCATAATCTGCCGTATGAAACCGATGGAGTTGTTGTAAAGGTTAATAGTTTACAACAACAGGAAGAGTTAGGGTACACGGCGAAGGCGCCGCGTTGGGCTATTGCTTATAAGTTTAAAGCCGAACAGGTGTCAACGCGTCTTAAAGAAATTACCTATCAGGTTGGTCGTACCGGAGCGATTACGCCGGTTGCAAATTTAGAGCCGGTAGAATTGGCGGGAACCACGGTAAAGCGTGCTTCTTTGCATAATGCCGATCAGATTGCTAAGCTGGATATACGTGAAGGTGATGAGGTTTTTGTGGAGAAAGGAGGGGAGATTATACCAAAAATTATTGCGGTGGATTTGTCTCAGCGTCCACAAAATTCGGTTCCAACTCAATATATAACCCATTGCCCTGAATGTCATACCGAATTGGTAAGGCAGGAAGGTGAGGCACAGCATTATTGCCCGAATTATAACGGGTGTAAACCACAGATAATAGGAAGAATTCAACATTATATTTCCCGAAAGGCCATGGATATAGAAGGGCTGGGAGGAGAAACTGTTGCTTTGCTGGTTAACGCGGGCTTAATTAAAAATTATTCCGATTTATATGAGTTGAGTAAAACCGATGTGTTGCCTTTGGAGCGTATGGCCGAGAAAAGTGCAGAGAATCTTATTAATGGTATAGAGCAATCTAAGCAAGTGCCATTCGAACGGGTGTTATATGCTTTGGGAATTCGATATGTAGGAGAAACTGTAGCAAAAAAACTGGTGAAACATTTTAAATTTATAGATGCTATAGCTCAGGCTTCGGAAGATACATTAGTGAATGTAGATGAAATAGGGGTTAAGATAGCAAAAAGTGTCGTGGAGTTTTTTGATTCAGAACCAAACAAACTGATTATAGAACGTTTGAAACATTTTGGAGTGCAACTAGAAGTTTCTGAGGAGGATCTGGCAAATCAATCCGATGTTTTGGCAGGAAACACTTTTGTGGTTTCGGGTGTATTTACTTCTGTGTCCAGAGATGAGTTAAAAAAACTGATAGAAGATAACGGAGGAAAAGTTGGTAGTTCGATTTCTTCTAAAACAAGTTATGTTGTGGCGGGAGATAAAATGGGACCAAGTAAACTAAAAAAAGCAGAACAATTAGGAATTACCCTATTAACAGAGGGGGAATTTCTTGAAATGATAAATTAAGTTTTTAATTTTTGAGAATATTTAAATCTTTGGAAAATTGATAAAACATTTTAATATTTGAACGATTATTAATATTTTAACAATCTAACTAAATATTAAAATGAGGAAGACACAGTTTCTAATGGGATTTATAATTGCGCTTAGCGTCCTGTTTGTGTTTTTAGAAATGAAGTATGACCATTATGCAGCGGCAATGGTTAAGGCTTTAATAGTTCCTAGTATTACGGTTTGGTATTTTGTTAGTATTAACAGACGTAAAACACTTTTTACGTTATTTTTGGTTTTGTTTTCTGTCTCGGAGTTGCTAACATTTGTAGGTCCGTACTTGCCCGTGAATTTTGAGTATTATCTGGGAAATCTTCTGTATTTAATTGCGTATTTATGTTTTGTTCTGGGCTTGTTAAACCGGTTGAATTTAAGATATGTGCTAAAAGAGTTTAAGTTTACCCTGTTGATATTGTTTAGTTTAAACTGTTATTTGCTCTATGTTTTATATTCTATTGTAAGCCTGGATTTAAGTGGAATGTCTATAATGTTTGAGTTTATCTACAATACCGTGGTGTTGTTTGTGCTCACGTTTGCATTTTTAAATTATTTATACAGAGATAACAAAAAAGCGTTGTTGCTTTTTGTAGGAGCAACTTGTTTAGTGTTTTCAGAGCTTATCCAATATGCCTTTTTTTATGTAGCTGAAGTGTCTCTGCTAAATATTTTAGGTTACGCATTCTTTGTGTGTGCCTTCCTCTTTTTCTATGAGTCGGTTGTTATTGGGGTTATGCCCAGGCTAAAAACGGTGCATGTAAAGTCTTGATTACAGACGCTTTTTTTATACAATAATTGATTTTCCGTTTGCAGCTTTGTTTTTATCAGTATCGAAATAGAAATCTATTCTTCCCAGATTAATACCGTAGCATCCTACTTGATTTACAAGCATGTTTTCTCCAATACTATTTTTAACTACTGTAGGTTTTGTTAAAAAAGTATGCGTGTGTCCTCCAATAATAAGATCAATGTCTTTTGTAGCAGCTGCCATTTTTAAATCGCTTGGTTTGTCCGGGTAGCTGTAATTGTATCCTAAATGAGACAAGCAAATGACTAAATCGCATTGTTCCTGTTCTTTTAAGACGCGGCTCATGTCCTGAGCCGTTTCTATTGGGTCACGATAAACCGTTTCTTTGTATAAAGCGGGATCAACTAAACCTTCCAGTTGAATACCAACTCCAAAAACACCTATTTTTATTCCGTCCTTTACAAATACTTTGTAAGGCTTCGTGTGCGTGTCCATTATGGTATTTGAAAAATCGTAATTGGCAATTAAAAACGGAAAGTCTGCATGTGGAAGTTGCGCATATAAACCATCTATACCATTGTCAAAATCATGATTGCCAATAGTGGCCGCATCATATTTTAATTTACTCATGAGTTTAAACTCCAATTCGCCGCCATAAAAATTAAAGTACGGGGTGCCCTGGAAAATATCTCCGGCATCCAGAAGCAATGTGTTAGGGTTTTCTTTTCGGATAGTATCTATTAATGTAGCTCTACGGGCTACACCACCTTTATTAGCATTGGTGCCATCGGTTGGTAAAAACGGATCTATATGGCTGTGGACATCGTTGGTGTGTAGTATGGTAATCTTTTTTGTGGATGAGGCTGTAGCGAAAGAAGATAATCCTAGTCCGCCTAAGGCTAATAATGAAGTAGCTGCTGTTGTCGATTGTAAAAAAGCTCTACGTTTCATGGTTTTTCGTATTAATTGATTTTAATAAATCTGTTGTCTATAACCGGATTTATAGTATCTGCCTTGGTAAAGTAATCTATCATGGCATTCCTTACTTTATAATGTAGGATATAGGCAGAGTCGTTTGGTTTAAAAAACGTCATATGGTCTCCGCCATTGTATAAATAGTCGTTTGTAGCGACATAATATGTCTTTTCCTGATCTATATTTTTGCCATTTATTGAGGCTTCAAGTATGTCTTGATTGCTGTTAATAGCAAGTTTTAATTTAGATATAGGATGGGCTTTTTTCGATTTACTTAAATACCTTGTGGCATCAATAATATTTTTTCCCTTAACAGCAACTACAACAATGTTGTTTTCAAAAGGCATGATTTCGTATGCGGTGCTTAGGGTAATATTACCTTTAGAAATCGGGGCTCTAATGCTTCCGTGGTTCAGAATAACCAAATCTATATCATGTCCGGTTCTACTTTTAAAAACAGGATTGCCTTCTTCGTAAATAATATCTGCAATTAAGTTTCCAATAGCAGTATTGTATTCGCCGTCGTCTTTTGTATAGGTTTGTGGAGAATAGGCTAAAACACTATCTAATTCTTTTTTTAAGTGATCGTGATAAGGCTTAATAAAGTCACTGAGATCCTGGTCGAGTTTCAGAGAATCACTTATTTCTATCTGATTGCCTTCAATTTTAACTAATTTGAATTTATCAGACTTACAACCGAGAAAAGTAAGGGCTAAAAAGCCAAAAATAAGGTGTTTAAAATTCATAATTAAACTTGTAAAATTTAATAAGGTAAGGTTATAGTTTTTGCTACCTTTGCACCAAAGTTTAAAGATAAATGATTTTAAAAGGTTTTAAGGAAAAATCTATTAAAAAGTATTTTAATAAATTGTTAGAAAACCGTGTCTTGACAGATAATTCCAAACCTATTGAAAGTTTGGGGGTTATTCTGGATTATAGCGAAATTTCACAAGTTGAGACCTTAGAAAATTTATCTAAAACCTTAAAAATTAATTCGGTAAAGTTTAAAGTTGTTGCCTTTAATACAGCGAAAGATTATGAGCAAGGTCTTTGTCCGGTATTTTCAGAAGATGATTTTGACTGGAAAGGACAAATAAAAACTGCCGAATTAAAAGCCTTTTTAAATACGCCTTTCGATGCTTTAATAAGCTATTATTTTAAAGACGATTTGCATTTAAAGTTACTTACAGCAATGTCTGAGGCAAAGTTTAAAATTGGTGTTTTACAGGAGGAACCAAAGCTTAACGATCTGATTATAGCAACAGATTCCAAAGCTTTTGAGGTGTTTAAAAGTGAGCTTTTAAAATACCTAAGTATATTAAAACGAATTTAAAAAGAGATGAACAGTAAATTAATGGGTACGGGAGTTGCTCTTGTAACCCCTTTTAAGAACGATCTAAGTGTAGATCATGATGCATTAACAAACATTGTTAATTTTAATATTGAAAATGGTACCAATTATTTAGTTATAATGGGGACTACAGGAGAGAGTGTTACTGTTACTAAGGAAGAAAAACAGGCTATAATTGCTACGGTATCGGCAGCTAATAATGGGCGAGTGCCTATGGTTTTAGGTATTGGTGGTAATAATACAGCACAGGTTGTAGAAGAAATTAAAAACACAGATTTAAGTGCATTTGAAGCTATCCTTTCTGTATCTCCTTATTATAGTAAACCAACTCAAGAAGGCGTTTATCAGCACTTCAAAGCTGTGGCAGAAGCTTGTCCTGTTTCTGTAATTTTATACAATGTGCCAGGAAGAACAGCTTCTAATATGTTACCTGAAACCACGCTTAGGCTAGCTAACGATTTTAAAAATATAGTTGCGGTAAAAGAGGCAGGTAACAATATTGGTCAGTATTTAAAGCTACTTAAAAATAAACCGGAAGACTTTTTAATTATCTCTGGGGATGATGATTTAGCTTTAGGTGTTGTTTTAGCAGGTGGGGCTGGTGTAATTTCTGTAATTGGTCAGGCCATTCCAGCTCAGTTTTCAAAAATGATTCAGTTAGGTTTAGAAGGTAAAGCCAAAGAAGCTTATGCGATTCATTATACTTTAATGGATGTTATCGGATATATATTTGAAGAAAATAATCCGGCGGGAATAAAAGCCGTTTTCGAAGCTTTAGGTTTGTGCAATGCTTCGGTTAGATTGCCATTGGTAGAAGCAACATCCGGATTAAAAGATAAAATTAAAGCGTTTGTAGAAACTCTTTAATTTTTTTAAAACAGGCATGAAAAAAACAGTAAATTCATGCCTGTTTTTTTATGGACTTTTGTAAAAGTTAAAAATTACTTAAACCTAATTATAACCTTATTACAACCATTATTTTAGCATAAAAATATTATTTTTAAAATCAATTAGAATAGCTTATTTTTGCATTCTGTTTAAAAACTATGAGGAAATTTTTATACATACTTACAGCATCTGTTTTATTAAGTTCGTGTAGCGAATATCAAAAGGCCTTAAAATCGGAAGATATTGGTTTGAAATTTAAAATGGGTGAAGACCTTTATAATGAGGGCAAAGCTGCGAAAGCCAACAGATTGTTTTCTCAGATTGTACCGAGTTACAGAGGGAAGCCACAAGCTGAAAAGTTAATGTTTATGTATTCTCAAACCTACTACGAGATGAAAGATTATTACGTAGCAGGTTATCAGTTTGAACGTTTTGCGGATTCTTATCCAAAGAGTGAAAAACTGGAAGAAGCCTCGTTTTTAAGTGCGAAAAGTTACTATATGTTGTCTCCGGTTTACAGTAAAGACCAGACAGAAACCAAGGAGGCTATAGAAAAATTACAGTTGTTTATTAATGCATTCCCTAAATCGCAGTATATTGGAGAAGCGAATGGATATATTAAAGAACTGGACACCAAATTAGAGAAGAAAGCGTTCGAAATCGCAAAGCAATACAATACAATATCAGATTATAAATCTTCTATAAAATCGTTCGACAATTTTATGTTCGAATTTCCGGGCTCTGTATATAGAGAAGACGCTATGTACTACCGGTTAGATGCTGCTTATAAATTGGCAATGAACAGTGTGGAGTACCTAAAGGAAGAACGCCTTGTAGCCGCAGAAGATTATTATAAAACATTTAAAAAAGGTTATGCCGATTCGCAATACACGGCAAGTGTAGACAATATGCATAACGATTTAGTTGAAGAGTTAAAAAATTATAGCACTAAAAGTTAATATAATGGATTTAAAGAAAATCAATGCTCCTGTAAATACAATTACGTATAACAGAAATAAAGTAGATGAACCTACAGGAAATATTTATGAAGCAATTTCAATTATTTCTAGAAGAGCAGACCAGATTAACACCGAAATTAAAAAGGAGTTAATTGAGAAATTAGAAGAGTTTGCTACTTATAACGACAGTTTAGAAGAAATCTTCGAAAATAAAGAGCAAATTGAAGTGTCTAAATTTTACGAAAAATTACCTAAACCACATGCTTTAGCGGTACAAGAGTGGTTAGATAATAAAGTGTATTACAGAAACACAGAGGAAGACGCTCAGTAAAACATATACTATGTCTATATTAAGTGGCAAAAATATACTTCTTGGCATTAGTGCTGGTATTGCTGCTTATAAGACAGCTTCATTAGTAAGGTTATTTATAAAAGCAGGTGCAGACGTAAAAGTAGTTATGACACCTGCTTCTAAAGATTTTATTACCCCCTTAACCTTATCTACGCTTTCAAAACATCCGGTAGAATCTTCATTTTTTAATGAAGATGACGATAATGCAGAATGGAACAGTCATGTAGAACTCGGGCTTTGGGCCGATTTAATGATTGTTGCACCGGCTACAGCGAATACCATGTCTAAAATGGCACATGGTACCTGCGATAATTTATTGTTAGCAACCTACCTTTCTGCTAAATGTCCGGTATATTTTGCTCCGGCAATGGACTTGGATATGTACAAGCATCCATCAACAAAATCCTCTTTTGATATACTACAGGGATTTGGTAATATTATGATTCCGGCAACAAGCGGTGAATTAGCAAGTGGCTTGGTAGGAGAAGGACGTATGGCCGAACCGGAAGATATTGTTGCATTTATAGAACAACATATTTTAGGGCAATTACCTTTATACGGTAAAAAAATAATGATAACTGCCGGGCCAACTTACGAGGCTATAGATCCTGTCCGTTTTATAGGAAATCATTCCAGCGGGAAAATGGGATTTGAAATAGCCAAAGCAGCAGCAAATCTTGGAGCTGAGGTTGTTTTAATATCGGGGCCAACAAACGAAAAGCTTGATCATAGCAGGGTTAAATTAATTCCTGTTATTAGTGCACAGGAAATGTATGATGCCGCACACGCCTATTTTAATCAGGTTGATGTGGCAATCTTGTCGGCAGCTGTTGCCGACTACAGACCCAAAAATGTGGCCAGTCAGAAAATAAAAAAGGCAGGAAGTACGTTAACTCTAGAGTTGGAAAAAACTAAGGATATACTGGCTTCTCTGGGAGATATTAAAACTCATCAGTTTTTAGTAGGGTTTGCCTTAGAGACCAATAACGAACTGGAACATGCCAAAGACAAATTAAAACGTAAACATTTAAATTTAATAGTTTTAAATTCATTAAAAGATAAGGGGGCCGGTTTTAAATCAGATACCAATAAAGTAACGTTTATTGATGAATTTGACAATATTACGTCATGCGATTTAAAACCAAAGGCAGAAGTGGCTCAAGATCTTTTAACCCAAATTATAAATAAACTCCATGCGTAACGTATTTATCGTACTTTTTTTTAGCATCGTTTCTGTAGCCTTCGGTCAGGAACTTAATTGTAATGTTGTGGTTAACGCCCAGCTAACAGGAAATGAAAATGTACAGGTATTTAAGACTTTAGAAAAGCAACTAACAGAGTTTATTAATAATACGCAATGGACTAACCGAGGGTTTAAAATTGACGAGCGTATTAACTGCAGTATGGTTATTACGGTTCAGGATTATTCCAGTGATGTGTTTAAGGCGACGTTGCAGGTACAGTCTTCCAGACCGGTTTATGGCTCGTCTTATAGTACTCCGGTTTATAATTTTAACGATAAGGATTTTACATTCAGATATGTGGAATATCAGAATTTAAACTTTAGTACAACACAATTTCAATCCAATCTTATTTCGGTACTTGCGTTTCATGTCTATATGATTATAGGCTTGGATGCCGATACCTTTGAGCAGAATGGTGGTGATGCGTTTTTAAAACAGGCCCAAACTATTGTAAATTATTCGCAGCAGGAAAGCTATAAAGGCTGGAAACTAGAAGACGGCTTGCAAACCCGATTTATGTTGACAGATAATTTAATGTCTCCTACGTTTAAAGAGTTCAGACAGGTAATGTATCGATATCATCGTAATGGCTTAGACCAGATGAGTGAAGATGTAAAGCGCGGAAAACAACAGATAGAAAGTGCTTTGGACTTGTTTTCAACGATGCATAACCGCCGACCAAATTCTTTTTTGGCACGAGTGTTTTTCGATGCCAAAAGCGATGAAATAGAAGATATATTTTCTGACGGACCAAATGTGAATGTGTCTGAATTAATTGATGTTTTAAATACCGTTGCTCCAACCTATTCCAGTAAATGGAGAAATATCAAGTTTTAGTTTGATTACAAATTAAATCTCAATTATCTTTGGGGTCTTTAATTTAAAGCTTCTTAATTTGCTTACAGCCTTATCTATAAAAAACTATGCCTTAATTGATGATCTTCAGGCGAATTTCAAAGGAGGGTTTACGATTATTACAGGAGAAACCGGAGCAGGAAAATCTATCTTGCTTGGAGCCTTATCCTTAATTTTAGGAAAGCGCGCAGACTTGTCATCCTTAAAAGACGATAGTCAAAAGTGTGTTATAGAAGCTGTATTCGATATTGCCAGATATAATTTAAAATCGGTTTTCGATCAGGAAGATTTAGATTTTGAGGAGCAGACTATTATACGCAGAGAAATTTTACCTTCAGGAAAATCGCGGGCTTTTGTAAACGATACGCCGGTTACTTTAAGTAGCTTGCAAATATTGGGCGAGCGTTTAATAGATATCCATTCACAACATCAAACTTTAAAGATGACTGATGATGAATTTCAGTTTCAGGTTATTGATGCCTTGGCAGGTGTAGAACAGGAATTGTTAGATTATTCAGCCCATTTAAAGTCTTACAAGCAGTTTAAAAAGGAATTAAAAAAACTAAGTGATTTTCAGGCAGAAGCCAATAAAGAGCACGAATATAATTCGTTTTTATTACAGGAACTTATCGAAGCAAAACTGGTTGATGGTGAGTTGGAGTCTTTAGAGGAGGAATATGAAACGCTGGACAATATAGAAGCTATTAAAGAAAAAATTGTAGCATCGCATCAGCTGTTAAACGACGAGCAAATAGGAGCTTTGTCTATTTTGACAGAGGTAAAAGCGAGCTTTAGTAAAATAGCGTCGTTTTCTGCGAATTATAAAGAATTATATAATCGAATAGATAGCAGTTTAATAGAACTTTACGATATTTTTTCAGAAATAGAAGCGTCTGAAGATGCTCTAGAAGCTGATCCAAATCGTTTGGAGCAGGTAAATAATCGTTTGCAATTACTTCAGAATTTATTAAAGAAACATTTAGCTACAGATATTACAGAACTTATTCAAATTCAGAACTCATTAGAGGATAAAGTGAGTGTTACCGAAAATCTGGATAAAAATATTAAGAAACTACAAGACCAGATTGCAGCAGAAACTGCTGTTCTGGATAGCTTAGGAAAGCAAATCCACGAAAAAAGGCAAGCTATTATTCCAGATCTTAAATTACAGCTGGAAGCGTACTTGCAGGAATTGGGTATGCCAAATGCTCAGTTTAATATAACGCTTACATTGGACGAGGGCTATTTTGAAAATGGTAAAGATGTACTTCAATTTCTGTTTTCAGCCAATAAAGGCGGTAGTTTTAAAGCTTTAAATAAAGCGGCTTCTGGAGGTGAATTATCCAGAATAATGCTTGCTATTAAAGCAGTACTGTCTAAATATATGCAATTGCCAACCATAATGTTCGATGAAATAGATACAGGTGTTTCTGGGGAAGTTTCAAACAAAATGGGAGGTATAATGAAGCAAATGAGTAAAAATATGCAGGTCTTTGCTATTACCCATTTACCTCAGGTAGCAGCCAAAGGCGATTCACATTTAAAAGTTTATAAAGAGGATGTAAATCAGATAACAACATCTAATTTAATTGAATTATCCGGAGAAGATCGGGTAGTGGAAATAGCGCAAATGCTGGGCGGATTAGAATTATCAAGTTCTGCTTTAGCACATGCTAAACAATTGTTGAATTAGTAGTATCTTTGCATTCAAATTAATAGCATATAAATCAACTTAATAAAAATTAACCGGAATGTCATATAATTTATTAAAGGGAAAAAAAGGAATTATTTTTGGAGCTTTAGACGAAAACTCTATTGCTTGGAAAACTGCTGAACGTGTTCATGAAGAAGGCGGAGAATTTGTGTTAACTAACGCACCAATTGCTATGCGTATGGGACAAATTAACGAATTGGCAGAAAAAACAGGATCTCAAATTATCCCTGCAGATGCTACTTCTATGGAAGATTTAGCGAATCTAGTAGATAAATCTATGGAGATTTTAGGCGGAAAAATAGATTTTGTATTGCATTCTATTGGTATGTCTGTAAATGTTAGAAAAGGAAGACATTATACCGACTTAAACCATGAGTGGATGGGGAAAGGCTGGGATGTTTCAGCGGTATCTTTTCATAAAGTAATGCAGACTTTATTTCAAAAAGACGCGATGAATGAGTGGGGAAGTATAGTAGCTCTATCTTATATGGCTGCGCAACGTGTATTCCCAGACTATAACGATATGGCCGATAATAAGGCGTATTTAGAAAGTATAGCTCGTAGTTTTGGATATTTCTTCGGGAAAGAAAAAACAGTAAGAGTAAATACTATTTCACAATCGCCAACACCAACAACTGCTGGGCAGGGTGTAAAAGGTTTCGACGGTTTTATTGCTTATGCCGATAAAATGTCGCCTCTTGGTAATGCTACAGCCTTAGATTGTGCGAATTATACAGTAGCTATGTTTAGTGATTTAACAAGACGTGTTACTTTACAAAACCTTTACAATGATGGTGGTTTTAGTAATATGGGAGTTAGTGCAGAGGTTATGGATGCTTTTGTTGCTAACGAAGAGAAATAGGACTTAATTTTTTTATATAGCAAATACCCTCAGAATTTTCTGAGGGTATTTTTTTTGATTAAATATTATTTCAACAATAAAAAAGGCTCCAATACGAAAGTATTGGAGCTCAATTTTGAGTATTATATGAGTGGTAATAAGGGACTATTTCTTGTATTCTAAAATCCCTACAGCTTTAATACCTTCGGCAGTAACTTGTGATGATTGACTAGCTTGTGCTGTTTCTGGGTTGATAATATATAAATAATTTTGGTTACCAGATGTCGTTACAGGAACTACTAATTGTTTGTTGTCTTTGTCTATAAAAGGTGTTTCGATTGAGAAAGGATCGTTTTCTATGCCTTGAGCTGTTGGGAAGCCAGTTACCCAGTTAAAGGTTTGGGTAGCCACATCGATTACAGCAAAACGATCGGCATCTGTTCCAAAAGTCGCATTGCTGTTACTTCCAGGATACATACTTACTACAAAAGTAGTTCCGCCCAAATAATAAGTTCTGAATAAATTATGTCCGCTCGAAGCTTGTGTAATATCAAAGAAATAATCGTTATCAAACTCCCAGTTACCATCGTTTATACGTAAAACCCCGGAAGGAACGGTAACTGCATCTGCATCGGCATAATTGGTTTGTCCGGATGAGAATACATAAAGGTCTCCGTTATCGATAACTTCAAGCCCCGTTTCTCCTTGTGAACGCCATTGTCCTGCAACAAAACCTGTGCGTCCGGTATCTTTAATTACTTGCTTAACAGTGAAATCTGAATTGAAAACAATAATATAAGTGTTATTGTAGTAGTTTGAAGAAAAACTGCTTGAATTAAGAGATCTTGCACCCACGATTAAATGATTCTGATATTCTGCAATATCGGTGTAATAAGCTGTTTCACCTTCTTCTAAAAGATTCATGTTGTCTACTGTGAAGAACTCAGAAGCATCAGTTTCAGGATTAACTTTGTAGAAGTAGCCAAAATGCTTGTCTGTAGATCTCAAACGATCTGAATAGGCTAAAATTAAATGGTCATTAACTTCACCTCGAGTATGAATGGATACTTCCAATGCCAGTTCGTTGCGTTTTACGATGTTTCCAGTTTCATCTAAAATATAAGAAGAGGTTGTGCCGGCATCGGTCTGGTTGTAAAGAAAACCGTAAACAACATCGTCGTTATAAAATGTCCAGGTTCTGTCTCCTGGAGACTGAATGGCTGTTGAAGCTGTAGCATCGTATATTGCAGAAGCAGATATTTCTGAACCTCCAACTAAATAATCGTTATCGCCAGAAGTAGCAGCAACCACATATTTACTGGTAGCTTGTTCACCGGTTTCGCTGTTATTATTATCGTCATCGCTAGAGCAAGCAACCGAAGATATCAGAGTGGATGTGATTAAAGTATTTAAAAATAATTTTCTTGTTTTCATAGTATTTAGAATTTGTATTTATTTAAAGTTTATTAAAATAGTATCGGAATTTAAGTGAGAATCTGCGCCCTGGCTTTTGCAGACTGAAATTGTCATATAATTTAGTGTCGAATATATTTTTACAATCTACAGACATATTGTACTTACCGTTTTTCCAGGAATAGGTTAAAAATATATCGTGGCTGAATTGGGTAGGAACAGATGCTCTGTTCGCTGCTTGATAGGTACTATAATCGTACAGAAATTCATCTACAAATTGTAAGTTGTAGCTTAAGCCAAGTTGACTTTGATTTAACCATAAGTCTTTAATAAAATACGTAGCATCCAGATTAGAGAAAAATGTGGGCTGATTGGGTAAAATGGATTTATAATAGGTGGTACCCTTTGTGAAATTTTGCGGTTTTAAATATGAAACACTAGCTCCAATCTTAAACCTGTCGCTGTATGAATAGCGCAATTCGGCATCAATTCCAGGAGTTTTTACAAGTTCGGTATTGACATAAGAGCCTTCACCTTGAGAATAATTTACATTCAGTCTTATAAAATCTGTTGTTCTGCGATAAAACAAATTTACATCTGTACTAAACACATGGGTTTGCTTAAAAGGATAGTTGAAATTAAATCCTATATTTATGTTCTGACTGGTTTCGGGCCTTAAATCGAAATTAGCTAAATAGAATCCAAACACTTCTCCAAATAATTCATTACTAACCGGTAGTCTGCAGGTTAGCTCGTAATTTGCTTTTAGTTGCCAGTAATGGCCTAAAAAGTAAGTTGCTGTTGTACCATAGCCGTATTTGGTGTCTTTTTTGGTAACTGTTTGGAAATTGTCTATACCGTTTTGGTTTGATAAATCCAGATAAGCAGAAGCTTTATAATGATACATTTTACCAAATATTGAAACACTAAACTTGTCGTTAAGGTCACTATTAAAACTGATACCTAAAATATTTCGGTTATTGGTACGAGGTTCTTCATTCATATAATCGTCTTCAACTACACGTTCATCGCCTTGTCTCGAAAAAAAGTTGCTAACATTATTTATTGTAAACCTGTGGTTTGCAGTAAGGCTATAGTTTAAATTTGCATTAACAGTACCATTATGGTCGTTGTATATATAGTCTGAATACTGAGCTTCCCCAGGAGATTTAGAGTATATCCAATTGCCTAACCAATTGTATTCTTTATCAGATACATCAACATTATGTCCTCCTCCAAAGTTGTAATTGGCAGCAAGGTTAAAGTCTAGGCCACCGGTAAACAAATTCTTTTTGTTATACATAATCGAAGGCATAACAATATTTGAAGTATAGTATTTTTCTCCAAAAGCCAGATTTAAATAAGCAGGGTGCTGAATCTGATCGTATTCTTTACCAAGCGTGAATCCAAATAGAAGTTGATCGGCAAAGGTTTTGTTAACCACTCCTATTTTAGAAATTAGGGTTTCGTTGCGATACATGTCGTGGAAACGTCTTACTCGTTGAGGGGTTTTAGATAATAAGTTAGTTTCAAAATCTTTTATGGTGGCATCGACATAGTAGTCGTTATCTGAATAGTTCTGGAAGGCGGATAGCTGTACTGTAAAACCTGATTTTGAAGTATAACCTGTATTAATAAAGGTTTGATGTGTGTTAAACGAACCAAAGGAGTAAGAGGCATCTATATATCTTCCCGGAGTTTTTTTAGTGACAATATTAATGGCCCCTCCAAGTGCATCCGATCCGAAATTAACAGGAACTACACCTTTATAGACCTCTATACGGTCAGCTAAATTTACAGGTAAATTATTGATTTGAAATGCTGAACTCATCGCGTCCATAGGCATGCCATCTATAAAAAAACGAACATGTCGTCCGCTAAGTCCATTAATAGATACATTAGTTCGGGAGCCCAATCCACCTTCCTGTTGTATTTTTACTCCAGGAGCCTGTTCCAAAACTTTAGTTAAATCTACAGCAGAATTATGAAAAGCTTTGGCGTCAATAGCTACAACGTTAAATCCGGTTTCTTCAACCTGTCTTACACTAGATTTTCCTAAAATAAGGACGTCATTTAAGGCGAATGAAGGGTCTGGTTTTAGGATAATTTGTAAGGAAGCCAAGGACTGATTTTTTACAATTACTTCTCTGTTCTGTTTAATAAAACCAACCATGGTAAAAATTAAAGCATGACTACCGGGTTCTGCTGAAAGTTCAAATTTTCCCTGCTCATTAGTAAAACTGCTTTCTGAAGTTTTTTGGTTGTACACAACTACATTAATAAGGGGAGAACCGGTTTCATCTGTAACGACACCTTGTATTTTGTTTTCTTGTGCAAATACGGTATAAGCTAGTAGAAAAAGTAGTAAAAATTGCAGTCTAAAATACATTATTTTAAATAAGTCTAAATAAAATTAATGCAAATCTATATATTTGTATTCGATTAAAAAAAATAAAAACATAAAAATATGTCTATAAAATCTATAGGGAAAAAACCATTTATTTTTCTCGTGCTATTAATAATTAATGTTACAGTTCATTATGGTCAGGAATCCATTCTAATTGGTGAAAAATATTTTTTAGAATCACAAGTATTAAATGAAAGCCGGGAATTTTGGGTGAGTTTACCTAAGCATTACAACGATACGGTTTATGCTAAAAAAACGTATCCGGTGTGTTATTTTTTTGATGGCGATTCTCATTTTGAAACTTTGGTAGCATTGCGTAACAGATTGTCTGGAGGGGTGTATGCAAATATGCCAGAAATGATTATGGTTGGAATACAGCAAAAAGATCGTACTAAAGAACTAACACCAACAACCATGAAAACTCCGGCAGACTGGAAGCGGGCAGATTTTTCAACCAGTGGAGGCAATGGCGTCTTCATGCATTACATAGAAGATGAGTTAAAACCTCTAATTAATAAGACCTACCGCACAAACGAGTTTTCAATATTAATAGGTCATTCATTTGGAGGTTTGGCTGTAATGAACACCTTTGTGAATCATCCGGAACGATATAATGCTTATATTGCTTTGGATCCAAGCCTATGGTGGGATAATGAAATTGTTTTAAACCAAATGAATCAGAATTTGCAGGATAATAGGTATAAAGGTAAAACACTAATATTGGCCAAAGCAACTGATGCAGGCGCTGGAGTAAAGCATCATAACGCAAATTTAAAGGCTAATGAAAAGCTTTCAGAGTTTTCAGACCAAGCTTCATGGAGGTATCGTTTTTCTGTTTATCAGAACGAAGACCATGGTAGTATGGTTGTCCCCGCCGAATATGATGCTTTACGTTTTGTATTTGAAGGCTATAAGTTGCCGGTAAAACAGTTAATGAAAACACCTGAGTTGATAGAAGGACATTATAAATCGGTGTCTGAAAATTTGGGATATTCAGTTATACCAGAAGAATGGCTATTAGATACTTTGGCAACGGTTTGTTTGCGTCAGGACCTTATTGATCAGGCAAAGGCTCTACTTCTAAAAAACACAGAATACTATCCCGAAAGTGCGCATGCGAAAGCCCGATTAAACACTTTAAACTCAAAATAAAATTAATGGTTTTCGATGTGAAATAGCGAAAAATATACAAACTTATAATCTTTGTATATGCTGTATTTGGTTACATTTGTGCTATGGCATTATACTATTCGTTTATTATTCCGGTATATAATCGTCCCGATGAAACCCAGGAACTTTTAACTAGTTTTGTTAATCTAAATACAAATTTGGAATACGAAATTGTTATTGTAGAAGATGGGTCGGATTTGTCATCTGGACCTATAGTCGATTCGTTTAAAGATCGTTTGAATATCTCGTATTATTACAAGGGAAATTCCGGTCCAGGAGATTCCAGAAATTATGGAATGCAGAACGCCAAAGGCAATTATTTTATTATTCTGGATTCCGATTGTGTTTTACCTTCAAATTATTTGAATGAAGTAGATACCAGTTTAAGTGCCGATTTTGTAGATTGTTTTGGAGGGCCAGATGCAGCCGATCAGTCGTTTACAAATCTACAAAAGGCAATTAATTTTTCCATGACCTCGTTTATCACTACAGGAGGAATACGAGGCAATAAACACCAGATAGGAAAATTTCAGCCTCGCAGTTTTAATATGGGTTTGTCTAAAAGGGCTTTTGAAGCCTCTAAAGGGTTCGGAACCATCCACCCAGGAGAAGATCCGGATTTATCCATTCGCTTGTGGAATCTCGGTTTTAAAACCAAACTGATACCTGAGGCCATAGTTTATCATAAACGCCGGATTTCGTGGTCTAAGTTTTATAAACAGGTCTATAAATTTGGACTGGTGCGTCCTATTTTAAATTTGTGGCATCCGCAAACAGCTAAATTAACCTATTGGTTTCCTTTTTTGTTTTCTATGGGATTTATAGTTTCCATTATAGCAGGTTTTTTTCAGTTTAACTGGTTTTTTATCTGCTATATGTTGTACTTTTTGCTAGCATTCTTGTTAGCTTTGAGTACAAACAGAAATTTAACTGTAGCATTTTTGGCAATTCCAGCAATAATCATTCAGTTTTTTGGATATGGATATGGTTTTATTTCATCGTATTTTACTGTTCACCTAATTAAAAAACAGGCTGAGAAAGCTTATCCTGAATTATTTTTTAAACGGTTATGATAAAGGAGTTAAAATCTAAATTTTTAAAATTCGTAAAAAGTAAAAAGATAAATGTCTTTACCTTGTTTCTTTTGCTATCATTTACCATTTTAATATTAAATAAATTATCCAGAACCATTACCAATACCATTCCGTTTACAGTTAAATTAACGAATCTGCCGGAAACATATGTCATTTTAAACGATAGTAGTCCGAAGTTAAATATTACCTTAAAGACTTATGGCTTCAAGTTTTTAAAATACTATTTGACGAATCCAAAATTGGTTTTGGATTATAATAATCATGACGACTTAAACGATTCAACTTTGGTTTGGAATAAAAGATCGTCTTTTTCAAACATAAGCAGACAGTTTGATAAGGAAGTTGAATTAATAAGTATTTTACCCGATACGATTCGGTTTTATTACGATGTAAACGATACCAGAAAAATCCCAGTTATTTTACAAAAAAATATAACGTTTAGCGCGGGATATGATGTCTTGGATGGTTTTAAAATTACTCCGGACACCATTACTATTATTGGACCTGAGAAATCAGTATCGAGTTTAAAACAGATAAAAACGGTGCCGTTAGAGTTACAGGATGTTCATTTTGATTTAAATCAGTCATTGGATTTGGAGTTTCCGGAAGACAGTGAACTCTTACAGTTCTCCAGTAAAAAAGTGAAGTTAAAAGCTCAGGTAGACAAGTTTACTGAGGGATCGTTTAATATTCCTGTAACTGTAACTAATGTGCCAAAAAATATCACCTTAAAATATTACCCTAAGACGGTTACCGTGTTATATTATACCAGTTTAAAAAACTTTAAAGCCATTTCTGCTAAAGACTTTAAGGTAGAATGCGATTATAATAAACATAAAGAGAATCAATCTTATATGGTTCCTGAAATTGTTAAGGCTCCGGAGAATATCAAAGGGTCTAAAATTAAGCAGCAAAAAATAGAGTTTATCATTTCAGAATGAAAATAGTTGGTTTAACAGGAGGGATTGGAAGTGGAAAAACTACCGTGGCCAAAGCGTTTCAC
Organism: Formosa sp. S-31; assembly: GCF_051172795.1. NCBI lineage: Bacteria > Pseudomonadati > Bacteroidota > Flavobacteriia > Flavobacteriales > Flavobacteriaceae > Formosa > Formosa sp. S-31. Next base: position 130,412 of record NZ_JAENDK010000006.1, on the reverse strand, counting down.
GCCTATGGCATTCCGCTTTATATTTCAGATGTAGAAGCAAAAAAGCTGATGGTTGAATCTCAGGAAATAAAAAACTTACTAACCCAGTTATTCGGACCTGACACCTATTTGAACGGGGAACTTAACAGGCCGTTTATTGCAGATAAAATATTTAATGATGATACTTTACTGCACCAGATGAATGCTATTATTCACCCTAGAGTAGCTCAGCATTTTAAAGATTGGGTAAACAGGCAAGATGCTCCATATGTGATTAAAGAATCGGCTATACTATTTGAGAGTAAAGCTAATATAGGCTGCGATATTATTATTACCGTAACCTTAGACAAAGCCACCAGAATTAAGCGTCTGTTAAAAAGAGACAAAACCACTGTAGAAAAAATAGAGGCAATTATGAAAAAACAATGGCCCGATGTTAAGAGAATTGCTTTATCAGATTATGTTATAGTGAATGATACTTTAGAACATATGAAACTTCAAGTAGCCAAAATTCATAAGACTATCCTTAATAAAATAGGGTAATTAGCAAATTTTAACAAATTTGTTAATGTAAGGTTAAATGTTAAAAAAGCTAAATGTTAAAATGTTAATTTTGAACGATGAGCAAAAAGTTATTCTTTGTTTTGGTGCTGTTAATGAGCTTGTCTCTTGTAGGAATTATCTTTGTACAAGCACGTTACATTAGTGATTCTGTTAAGAATGAAGAGGAGCAATTTAACTTTAACGTAAAGAAAGCGTTGAGTTATGTGTCTCAGGACATAGAGCAAAGAGAATTAAATACCTATTTCAAAAAATTTCAACGCTTAGTTGATCAGAAAAAGGAAGCCGATACAGTTGCCATTACACAGCTGTTTTTTAATCAGCAAAACGAAAGTACCAACGAAACTTTGTTTTACCGAAGTGGTATTTTAGAAGAGAATTACAAATTGTCATCATCGATCTTTGACATAGGTTTAGATAGTATTAATATCAAACGTATTATTAGTAAATCTGAGACTAAAGTTTACAGTAATAAAAGCATCTTAGAAAATAAAGTAAATGTAAATCCGGTACTTAGTATTTCTAAAATTGGTCGGTTTAACGAGGCTGAAAAACAAAGTTTTGAAGAAGCATTTAAAGTGTTAACAAGTAGAACACCTATTTATAAGCGTGTTAAAAATGAAGATATAAAACGCTTGTTAACCAAGAAACTTCATGAAGATAATATAGATATCGATTACGAATTTGCTATTTATAGCAACGATCTGGCAACTAAAGTGCAAAGTGATGGATTCGAATTAAAGGATGATAAAACCTTTAGTGTGCCTATTTTTCAGAATGAAAACAGTCAGAATAATTTTAGATTGCTGGTTAATTTTCCTCAGCGAAAACAATTTATAATGTCTTCGGTTATTGGAATGACTATTCTGTCTATAATTTTTACATCTATTATTATAGTCGCTTATACAAGTGCTTTGCTGCAATTAATTAAGCAACGTAAAATTTCTGAAATTAAAACGGATTTCATTAATAATATGACGCATGAGTTTAAGACACCAATAGCTACAATTAATCTCGCTTTGGATGCCATTAAAAATCCTAAGGTTATTGATGACAGGGAAAAAGTAATGCGTTATCTTAATATGATTAAAGACGAAAACAAGCGTATGCATGCGCATGTAGAAAACGTATTAAGAATATCTAAACTGGAAAAGAATGAATTAAACATAAGTAAAGACAGAGTAAAACTGCACGATTTAATAGAAGATGCAGTCACTCATGTTGCGCTTATAGTGGAGGACCGTCAGGGATTTATTAATTTACATCTCGATGCCGATAAGACATCGGTTCTTGCCAGCGATACGCACTTTACTAATGTTATAGTGAATATATTAGACAATGCGATAAAATATTCTCCGGATGCACCTAAAATAGATGTATATACCGAAAATGTAGGGAACAATATTTTATTAAAAATAAAAGATCAGGGTAGCGGAATGAGTAAAGCGGCCCAAAAACGAGTTTTTGAAAAATTTTACAGAGAACACACCGGAAACATACATAATGTAAAAGGTCATGGTCTTGGCCTTGCTTATGTAAAACGAATTGTGGACGATCATCAGGGGCACATTTCAGTGGAAAGTGAGAAAGGAAAAGGGAGCACATTTATTGTTAAACTTCCATTAATATCATAAAGTTATGAGCGAACAACATAAGAAAATTTTACTAGTAGAAGACGATCCAAACTTTGGAACCGTATTAAAGGATTATTTAACCATGAACGATTATGTCGTTACCCATGCAAAAAATGGAATGGAAGGCTTCGAAAAGTTTAAAAAGGACGATTTCGATCTTTGTATTCTGGATGTCATGATGCCTTATAAGGATGGTTTTACTCTGGCTAAGGAAATTCGTGAAAAAAACACGGAAGTGCCTATTATCTTCTTAACAGCAAAAGCTATGAAAGAAGATGTTTTAAAAGGGTATAAAGTAGGGGCGGATGATTATTTAAATAAACCGTTTGATAGTGAAGTGTTACTTATGAAAATTAATGCTATAATTCAGCGTAAAGCCTCAGAAACGGTAACAGATAGTAAACAATTTGAATTTAAAATAGGGGACTTCGATTTAAACTCGAAATTGAGATTTTTAAGATTTAGAGATGAAGAACCAATAAAATTATCGCCAAAAGAAAACGAATTATTACGTTTATTAGCTCTTCATGAAAACGATTTGATGCCAAGAGAACTGGCTTTAACCAAAATCTGGAGAGACGATAATTATTTTACATCTAGAAGTATGGATGTATATATTGCTAAATTAAGAAAGTATTTAAAAGCCGATGAAAAAGTAGAAATACTCAATATTCACGGTGAAGGATTTAGATTAGTAGTTAATCCAAATTCTTAATATATAAATTAAGTGTTGTATTTTTTAAAAGCCGAAATAAATTAAAATTATTTTGGCTTTTCTTATTTAGTATGATACGTGTTAATTATTAAGCTCCTTTTTCCTGAAGACAATAAAGGAATTTCATTTACATATTCTAAAGAGATATTCGCATCTTCTCCTAAATACCCCTTGAATTCTTCTATTATTTCCTTTTCTTTAGTAAAATTTTTAATAGGATTAAGTTTAAACTTATAATCTTTATGCCCGTATTGTTCAAATTGAAATTGTTTTAATTCTCTGTATTTCCACATGTTTGGAGTCACAACATAAGAGGTAATAGGGTGACCGCAAGTATTATATATGGTGTCTGCTTTACGGCCACTAATTTGCGTAAATACAGGGGCATGATTTTCACCTTTCGGATTTTTATCCATCACAGCAATGTCTCCATTGTCATAACGGATTAAGGGCATGCTATAATTATGTAAATCTGTAATTACAACGCGACCTAATTCACCATACTTTGCCGGAATATCGTTATTTAAATCCAATATTTCTATATAAAAACTTGCCCAGTTTATATCAAAATTTTCACCACCTTCTAGAGACTGTTGAGCAAGAATACCGTTTTCAATGTTGGAGTACCTTGAAATTGTTGGAATTCCAAAATATTTTTCCATGGTGTTTTTTGTGTAGGTTGATAGCGCATCGGAGTTTGCTATAATAGATTTTACATTACACTCATTTAGTGAAGGTGATTTTATTTTGTCTAAGTAATTGCACAGAAGTTCAAAAGTAGAGGCAAAGCCAATAAGGCTTTTATCGGCCTTATCATCCTTTAATTCCTGTATTAATGCTTCAAAATCTTTATCGGTATACCGGTAAACACTATACGGGACTATATTTTCTTGCCAGAGTTTTAAGGAACTTTTTTTATTAATGTCGTTCCATACCTTCATATAGTATAGTTTGGAACCAATTTCATAACCGGCAATTTTAGCAAAATATATGGCATCTGCTGTTCTACGGTTTATTTTATCGCTATTTAAAAGGAGTTTAAAAGGTGTACCTGTAGATCCGCTGGTAAATACGGCTGTATTTTTTTTGTCTATAAAGGAAGTCGATTTAAATGACTCGAAGTTATCTCGTACTTTGTTTTTGTTAATAACAGGAAAATCCTGTAGGGAATTATAATTTTTAAATTGCTGATAAAACGGAGTGCTAGAGATAGCGTGATTTAAAATTGAATTAAGTTTGTTTTCACGATATAATCTAGACTCAGGATTTTGAAAATTTTCGATAACCATCGAAATATTATCAAAATGAGCTTTTACTTTTCTCCCTTTAAAAGTATCTAGCAGCCAAAACGATTTTTTTCGAACCTCTGTGAGCATAGTCGATTGTTTTTAACTTAGTTAGTAAGGGAGTCAATTATTACTTTAAATTAATGAAATACGAGGAGATATGTAAAGTGAATTTTTTTATTTCGATGAAATTGTTTTATATCAGTTGATTGGAGATTTCTGCAATAATTTTCTTATTATCAGTTAAATAGTCAAACCACAAAATACTTTTGTCTCTTTTAAACCAGGTGAGTTGTCGCTTGGCAAAACGTCTTGAGTTTTTCTTGATTTCTGAAATAGCAAAATCTAAAGTCCAGGTGCCGTCCAGATAGTTAAACAATTCCTTGTACCCAACCGTATTTAGAGCATTATGTTCTTTGTAGGGTAGTAATTGTCTTACTTCGTTAAGCAAACCTTCTTCCATCATAATATCTACACGTCTGTTTATACGATCGTAAATTATTTCTCGATCTGCAGTCAGGCCTAAAGTAATGGTTTTAAAAGGTCTTTTGTTTTCTTTTTGGTTTAAAAAAGAACTGTAAGCTTGTCCTGTGCCAAGACAAATTTCCAGAGCACGGATTACGCGGTGGGGATTATCTATTGCAATAGATTTAAAGCTATTTGGGTCTAAGATTTTTAATTGATTTTGTAAATCTGTTAATCCGTGTTGTTCCAATCTGGCGTTTAAATCTATTCTAATATTGGGGTCAACTTCAGGGAAATCGTCCAGCCCTTTGGTAACGGCGTCGACATATAAACCGGAGCCACCTACCATAATAACTTTATTGTATGTTTTATATAGGGTTTCCAGACGTTCTAAGGCGTCTTTTTCAAACGCTCCTACATTATAGTTGTCAGTGATCGATTTATGATGTATAAAGTGGTGCTGTGCCTGCGATAGTTCAGAAGGCGTTGGTGCAGCTGTACCAATTTGCATCTCTCTGAAAAATTGTCTGGAATCGGCAGAGATTATTTCAGTGTTGAAATAATTAGCAAGTTTAATGCTTAGTGCGGTTTTACCAATAGCTGTTGGTCCTACAATAGAAATAAGTACAGGTGTTTTCAATTATAACTTAATTTATAGCGTTTCTCCGCAATGATAACAAAATTTAGAACCATCTCGGTGGTCACTTCGCAGACAATTAGGGCAGGATTGTGAGTTTAAATGTATGGTTTTATCTTTTGTATTATCCGTTTCAGATTTTTTATTCTGACTAGTATATTCGGCAGATACGATTCCTGTGGGTACAGCTATAATGCCATATCCTAAAACCATAACAATCGCAGCAATAAATTGTCCTAAGGGTGTTTGTGGAGCTATATCTCCGAATCCTACTGTAGTAAGGGTAACTATACACCAGTACACACTCTTGGGAATATTGGAAAAACCATTGTCTTCACCTTCTACCATATACATTATGGTTCCTAAAATGATGGATAAGATGATTACAGCAAATAAGAAAACCGAAATTTTAGCCCGACTAGCTTTAAGAGCTGCTACCAGATTATTGGATGCCCCCAGAAAGCGCCCCAATTTTAAAATTCTGAAAATACGTAATAATCGTAATGCTCGTAGGGCTATTAATGCATGTGTTCCCGCAAAAATAAGAGAAATGTATTTTGGAATGGTAGAAAGTAAATCTATAATACCATAAAAACTAAATATATAGCTAAAAGGCCTTTTTACTGTAATAATTCTTGCTATATATTCTATAGTAAACAGTATGGTAATGGCCCATTCGGCAGTATCTAAAATAGTATGATATTTTAAATCTATTGCTTTTACGCTTTCCAGCATAACCAGAATAATACTGGCAATAATAACAACGAGCAATACCAAATCGAATAGTTTACCGGCAGGCGTATCGGCTTCGTAAATTATTTCATGGAGTTTGTCTTTCCATGATGTATTTGATTTGGTAGTGCTCATTAACTCAAAAGTAATAAACTATATTGAAACTTCAGAGTTTAAAACTATAAGCGAATTATTTTGAATGTTAACCAATTCGCTGGCAAGTTGCTTTAAACTTTCGTAGTACCCCGAGGAGTACATTGGTTCTTTAAAGTTGAATTTTAAATAGATGATAAGGTCGTCATCAGATTGGGTTATGTTATAAATAAGACCTCCTTTGCCGTTAGGCAGGGCATAATTCACATTCTGTGGTATTTCAGAAACGGTATAACCTTTAGTGTTTATTTTAATGGTATAGGAATAAATAATTTTATATCCGAAATCTATTGGGTAATTACGCTCCTGAAGCTGGAAAGGGTTCGATTTGAAAAATTTAAATAATACAGGGTTTAAGTAAATGGTTTTTTGTGTAGTGCCTGCTTCGTTTTTACTTAGCGGTTCCAGTGTTGTTAAAAACTTAAGGTCTTCGGTAAAGCTCTCTTTGTTGCGGTCTTCTTCTGTAATGGTGTGGTCTAAAATTTCAAGTGACGGATAAGCATCCTGTACGCTTTTCTTGTATGCTTCTTTATTGTCTAAATATTCTTTTTTCTGACCTATAGCATAATAACCGGTTCTGATAGAATTTACTTTGGTAATGGCGCTGTCTCCTTTTATTTCCATATCCAATCTATGATTGATAACTGAAGGTTTATCAACCTCTATGTCTACCCATTCACTACCAGCTTTAAAATCTATTTTTCGGCCATAACCGTTTAAACAACGGAAAGGTAAACTGCCAAAAGGCAGGTGTGATTCTGTAGCATCCAGTTTGTAGGTTTTTCCACCTATTTTGGTCTGTACTATAAGATAATTGAAATCTGAAATTACCGGGTGTAATTTTGTAGGAAAACCATTTTCTCTTGTTGACAATAAAACAGGGTTTGATTCAATTCCGCATTCTTCCAGCAGGCTGTTCAGTAATATATTTATACTGGATACATTGCCAGATTTCGTTTTAATCAGGTCTTTAATAGAAACATCACTGAAGATTTTATAGTCTCCATCCCATTTGTAATTGTCCTGTACATAGGCATAGATGGCTTTTGCTTTTTTTAGAGGATCCTTTTCATTAATAATTTCAGCAGATAATAAGTCTTCGGGTTTAACTGATTTTCTAATTTGAGAGCCTATACTTTTGTCTGTTTTAAGCTCGTGATCTACAGATTCCCAGGTTTTTGTTACTTGATCGACACTGCCATCAAATCGATTTACAGTCTTTAATTCGAAATCGATTCTGGAAATATAATTCGATTTACTGGTTATGTAATCTTCCTCTATAAAGGCGGGAATGTCTTTCATTACAAATTTCGTTTTTGCACAGTCGGCATAGGCGCCTCTTCCGTTTGACAGACAGTTTTTTACTATTTTAGAATCGTTAGAATGTAATTCGTATGGGCCTACCAATTTAATATTGTAATGGTAGATTCCGGGAATACTAGTATCGTATTCGCTATATAATTTAGGAATATCTTCCTGAAAAAACCATTCGTGGTATTTAAAAATGTAAGGCGAAGATAGCCTATAGCTTAGCGTAATTACACTACCTTCCTGTACGTTTGGCAAAGTAAATTTAACATAAGTGTAGTTGTTTGGCTTTTCTTCGTAATAAATGTCCTTTTTATCAAGCCTGGACGAACTTATCATGTTGTTTTTTAAATTGTAAGTAGTCGCCTGGATCTCTTTAACATATTCTTTGTTGTACAAAGGAATAATAATGGTTGCATAATCGAAACCGTTTTTATTAAGGATTTTGACCTTCCTTTTATATTCGGTTTTTAAGTTGAAATCTTCTGCATCAATATAACTGTCGCCGTATTCGTAAAGGACTATTGCGTTGGCAGTAGAGTCTTTAGTAAATACGTTGGTTTCTAAATCACCTCGACTTACTTTAAACTCCTGGCTGTTGAAAGATTGAGAAAAGGTGGAAAAACAGGTTAAAAAAAGGAGTAGGTTAATTAGTTGGGTTTTCATTTGGTTAGGTTAATTGTTATGGTAGTTTTATTATTTTTAGTCGTTTATGTTTCCTTAAATAGCTTTGTATAACATGTTGTATGTCTCTGTTGTTTTCCATTTGTGTAATTATGGATTCCAACACTTTTAAATTGGTGATCTGATAGTTTAAATTGAAGAAACCAAGACCTTGAAACACGCCGTTTTTTATGTAGATGGCGCTGCGCTCGTCGATATCGCGACCGTGATCTATAATTAACATATCCTGATGCTCGTAACTGTTTTTATCAATAAGTTCCTGTACGCGCAGGTTGTATTCTTCAGGCGTTTCTTCTTCTATACACGCCCCGTAACAGGTTTTTATGTTATAATTAAAACAGGCATGCTCCGGTTTAGTTAAACCGGTAAGTTTTAAGCATAAATGATATTGCTCTACAGCCTGTTCTAAAAAATACTTTCCACTTTGGTAATTTGCAAAAGTGGTAATGGCATGTTTGCGTCCGTCGGCATTATCTACTTTTAAATTAAGGTAGTCTTTGTCGTCCTTAAAGGCATAAAGAGCGTGGGTGTAATTTTTACGTTTTCTGGAACGGTTATAGATAGGGTTTAATCGTTTTATTTCCTCAATTTCCTTTAAGAGGGCGACAAGTTCGCTACCTGTTTCTTCATAAGTAACATGAGTAACATGCAACTGAATTTTTTTTGATTTTGAATTCGTCGCTGTAAAATGCTGATTAACGCGACGTTTAATGTTTCGGCTTTTTCCTATGTAAATAATATCACCGTTTTCTTTATGTATGTAATATACTCCTGTAACTGCAGGTAGTGTTTCTATAATATCGATGTGTTTAGATTGTAATTTTTTAGGTGTATGCCCTTCTTTTATAGATGATAAAATAATTTGCTTAGAGGTGTCTTTGGTTTGGAGTAACTTAAAGAGTTTTACTGTAGCCATTGCATCTCCGTTAGCGCGATGTCTGTCTGCCACTGGTATACCAAGAGAGCGTACTAATTTACCTAAACTGTAAGAGGCCTGGTCTGGAATAAGACTCTTAGACAGTTCTACTGTGCAAAGTGTTTTTCTTTTGTAATCGTAGCCCAGGCGTTTAAATTCTGTTCTTAAAATGCGATAATCGAATTCTGCGTTATGAGCTACAATAATACAATCTTCGGTAATTTCAATTATGCGTTTGGCAACCTCGTAAAATTTAGGTGCATTTTTTAGCATATTGTTGTTAATACCTGTAAGGTTAACAACAAAAGGTTGGATTTCCTTTTCCGGATTTACAAGTGAAATAAACTGGTCTACTACCTGGTGACCATCGTATCTGTAAATGGCAATTTCGGTAATTCCTTCTTCATTAAATTTACCGCCGGTAGTTTCTATGTCTAATATTGCGTAAATAATACTCCCTAAAAAATTAATAATTTCTGGCTCCAAATATGCTGCTGCCAATACGCACCATGGTGCTGCCGCATGCTATAGCCAATTCATAATCGCCGCTCATTCCCATGGATATAATTTTAAAATCTTCCGTGGTTTCTTTTAAGGCACTTATGGTGTTAAAGATAGTTTTTAATTGGGTAAATTCAGCTTTTATTTGAGATTCGTTATCGGTAAATGTAGCCATGCCCATAAGTCCCACAATATTAATATTTTTTAACGAAGCAAAGACTTCAGATTGTAACAGGGTAGTAGCTTCGTGTTCAGACATTCCGAATTTAGAGTCTTCATCGGCAATTTTAATCTGTAAAAGACAGTTAATAATCCGCTTATGTTTTAAGGCTTGTTTGTTAATTTCTACCAATAGTTTTTCATTGTCAACACCATGAATTAAATTCACAAAGGAAGCCATGTATTTTACTTTGTTACGCTGCACATGTCCAATCATATGCCATTCTATATCCTTTGGAAGTTGCTCGTGTTTTTCGGCCATTTCCTGAATTTTGTTCTCTCCAAAAATGCGTTGTCCCGCATTATAGGCTTCAAGAATATCACTTACAGGTTTGGTTTTTGATACGGCAACTAAAGTAACCTGCTGCGGTAATGCCGATTTTATGGTGTTTAACTGATTTTGAATAGACATAATATTAAAAATTATAGTGTTTTAAAATTCGTAAATGGTTATGCCACTTCGTAATTTTGGTTCTATATAGGTGCTTTTTGGGGGCATTTGAAGACCTTCGTCCGCAATTTTTTTCATTTCTTCTACAGTGGCTGGCAGCATGCCAAAACCGACTTTAAAGTGCCCTTGGTCTATCTGGTTTTTTATGTAGATAAATTCTTTTTTTCCATTGGCATAAGAGATCCGTTTGTCGGTTCTTAAATCGTTAATGCCCAGAATGGGGTGTAAAATGAATTTATACAGGATATAGGCATCCAGTTTTTCTAATGATGTTGTTAAAGGGAAAACGGTTTTTCTTAAAAATAAAGAGTAAAATTCACCATCTAAATACATACTGAAATGATGTTTTTTAGAAGGTTTATAAGGGTGCTGACCACGATTTTCTATACGGAACTTTGTGTCCAGTTTTATAAGAAATTCTTCCTTGCTTAAACCATTTAAATCAGTAACCAGTCTGTTAAACTCATGTATTCGTAAGGCCGACTCTGGAATTAAATATGCCATAAAATACTTGTAACTTTCTGGAGAAGTGTGATCTGGTGTACTGGATTTTTCATCCTGATACAAGAGATAGGAAGATGCACAGCGATGATGACCATCTGCAATATAAATAGAAGGTATTTCCCTGAAAATGGCTTGAATCTGAGCTATGAGTATTTCGTTAGTTACAGGCCATAGCATATGCGTATCGCGATAGGTTGTGGTAAATTCGTATTCTGCTCGATTGTCCTGTACCTGATTTATTATATGCTGTAAGTCGGCATTATCTGGATGTGTTAATAATACGGGTTCGGCATTAAAGCCAACCGTTTTTAAGTATTCTTTAAAAACAATCTCGCGGAAAGCAATCGTACTTTCGTGTTTTTTAATAACATTATTTTCGTAGTCTTCGGCACTTGCCGCAGCAATTATGCCACTATAAGAGTTTTTTTCTCTGTCTGTAATTTTATAAACATAAAACAGTGGCACTTCGTCTTGAATAAACACCTGATCTTCCTTAAATTCGAGATATCTGTTTCTTACCAAACTATATCTTTCCTTTCCGGATATATCTTTCTGGAATTTATAGCCTGGATTTACGATATGTAAAAACGAAAACGGATTGTTTGTTAATCTGGTTTCTCGTTCTTTTTTACTGTAAGTGTCGTAAGAGCGCGAAGCAACAAGGCCAACTTTATCCCTAGTAGGGCGTACTGCTTTAAAAGGAAGAATGTCGGCCATGAATAGTATTACTTTTTAAATTGTTTGGCAACAGTTTCGGCTTTTCTGCTTTCGGAATAATCGTAAAAACCTTCTCCTGATTTTACACCTAATTTACCGGCTCTTACCATGTTTACCAATAGCGGGCAAGGGGCGTATTTCGGATTTTTAAATCCGTCATACATCACGTTTAGAATTGATAAGCAAACATCTAAACCTATAAAATCTGCCAATTGTAAAGGTCCCATAGGATGTGCCATCCCCAGTTTCATTACTGTGTCGATTTCTTCAACACCGGCAACGCCATTGTATAGTGTTTCTATAGATTCGTTTAACATGGGCATTAAAATCCTGTTGGCAACAAATCCGGGGTAGTCATTAACCTCCACAGGGACTTTTCCTAAGGTTTTAGATAAGTCCATAATGGTTTTGGTAACAGCATCGCTGGTATTATACCCGCGAATAATTTCCACTAATTTCATTAATGGCACCGGATTCATGAAATGCATACCTATTACCAGTTCAGGGCGTTGGGTAACAGCGGCAATTTGGGTAATTGAAATAGATGAGGTATTTGTAGCTAATATGGTATGTGGCTGACATGCGGCATCTAACTGCTCAAATATTTTAATCTTTAAGGTTGTGTTTTCTGTAGCTGCTTCTACCACTAAATCAACCGTTTTAACACCTTCGGGTATTGCTGTAAAAGTGTTAATGTTGTTTAAGGTGTCTTTTTTCTGGTCTTCAGAAATGACAGCTTTGGCTATCATCCGGTCGAGATTTCTAGATATGGTTTCCAGCCCTTTTTCTAAAGATGCTTCACTAATGTCAATTAAATTTACTTTAAATCCGTTTTGTGCAAAAGTATGAGCAATGCCATTACCCATAGTTCCAGCACCTATAACTGCAATATTTTTCATGGTTTAAAATGTAATTGCGAGTGCAGTGGTTATCTGCATTCGGTATATAAATAGTAGTTTGTTGTTTGTTTAAAATTGAGTAATTATCATATTGGCAACGCGTAATGCTTCTGTACCATCGTGTAAGGTTACTACTGGTTTGGTATCAGTATTTATAGCATCTGCAAACGATTCTAATTCGTCTAATATGGCGTTGTTATTGTGAATTTGTGGGTTGGCAAAATAAATCTGTTTTTTAACGCCTTCTGCATTTTGTAAAATCATGTCAAAATCACCCGGATGTTCCGGAGCATCTTTCATTTTTACTACCTCACATTTTTTTTCTAGAAAGTCTACCGAGATATAAGCGTCTTTCTGAAAAAACCTTGTTTTACGCATGTTTTTTAATGAAATTCTACTGGCTGTTAGGTTGGCTACACAACCGTTTACAAATTCTATTCTGGCGTTAGCAATATCTGGAGTGTCGCTAATTACCGACACACCGCTGGCACTAACATGTTTTACTTTAGATTGTACTACGCTAAGGATAATATCTATGTCGTGAATCATTAAGTCTAAAACCACAGGCACATCTGTACCTCTTGGATTAAATTCGGCAAGACGATGACATTCTATAAACATCGGGTTATGCAGTAAATCCTTTACGGCGTTAAATGCCGGATTAAAACGCTCTACATGACCTACCTGTCCTTTAACACCATGTTCAGCCACCAAGGTTCTAAGGGCTTCTGCTTCTTCAACGGTGTTTGTTATGGGTTTTTCTATAAAAATGTGTTTGCCTTTAGCAATGACTTTTTTTGCACATTCGTAATGAGAAAGGGTAGGAGTTACAATGTCTATAACATCTGCGGCATCAATTAAATCGTCTATATTGTCGAAATATTTATAGCCAAATTCAGCTTCTACCTTTTTGGCGTTTTCCTGATTAGCATCATAAAATCCAACTAACTCATATTTATCTGATTGCTTTAAAAGTCTTAAATGAATCTTTCCTAGGTGACCGGCACCAAGTACTGCAGCTTTTAACATTGTGTAAGGGTTTTTAACAAAAATAAGATTTTTTCTGTGTTTTAAATGCCAATTAAAATTTAAAAAAAGATTTACTTTTGCAGCACTAACAATTTCTACTAAACTCACAAAACGCTTACACTTGAAAGATACTTTTAAACATCAGGGACTTCGTCAACAATTGGTAAATACAATTAAAAACAAAGGCATTTCTAACCCTAACGTTTTAAATACTATAGGTCGAATTCCGAGACATTTATTTATGGATTCTAGTTTTTTAGATCACGCCTATCAAGATAAAGCTTTTCCTATTGCTGCCGACCAAACCATTTCTCAACCTTATACCGTGGCTTTTCAAACGGAACTGTTAAATATAACACCAAATGCAAAAATACTGGAAATAGGTACTGGTAGTGGCTATCAGACCGCTGTTTTATGTGAACTTGGAGCCAAAGTTTACAGTATTGAACGTCAGCAGGAATTATTTAAAAAAACCAGTAAGTTTTTACCTAAGCTAGGTTACCGACCTATAAAATTAATTTTTGGAGATGGGTATAAAGGCATGCCTGATGAAGCCCCTTTCGACGGTATTATAGTTACGGCAGGGGCACCGTATGTACCAACTCCGCTCTTAAGTCAGTTAAAAGTTGGCGGGCGTTTAGTTATCCCGGTAGGCGATGAGGTACAGATTATGACACTTTTTATTAGAAAAGGTCCTAAGGAATTCGAAAAACACGAATTTGGAGAATTCAGATTTGTGCCGTTGCTGGAAGATAAAAATTAATAATCCAGGTCTTTTTGTAAAAATTCCGCTGGGATAGGGTTTTCCGGATCTTCGTTAGTCCAGAGTAAATTCAGAATCCACCAGCGGTTCCCGTCATTCATTAATTGAATACTGTTAATACCTTTCATAAAGGGTTGGTTGTCATCTTCAGAATGGTAGGCTTCGAAGGTGCTAAAAACATGTGTAATGTTACCGTAACTCTTTACAATGCGGTTTATTTCCTTTTCATGAAATCCGTTTTTAGTCATCCAGCCTTTCGATGTTTTTACATACTCTTTTGGCGTCATGTATTTGGCCTGGGTTTTATTTTCAAAATCCACACCGGTAGTAATTAATTTGGCATCCGGTTTAAATAAAAAGGTAAACAAATCCCAGTCGCGCTTTTCTTTTTTGTCTCCCGAAATTACAAGATATAAGGTGCCAATAGTCGATTCCAGAGATTTAACCAAAGGCGTATAATCTGTACTTTGTATTTTAACTTCCTCATCTTTTTTTTGTGCATAAACAAAACTGTTAACGCACAGTGAAAAAAGTAGTATAAAAATGATGTGCTTCATATTGTTTATTGTATGCTAATAGGTTGCATCCATTTTTCTCTTAATTTCAATTGTTCCGCAGTTGGTGAAGGCATAAGCGAAAAGGTGTTGCTGTCTTCGTTATAATCAACGCCAATTTTTACATAATAGTCTTTTATAGGTAACGGATTAGCTGCTTTTATGTAGTTTTCTATGAAAGCCTGAATCTCCGGATAAGTCTCTTTTACAAAAACATCGAAAAAGCTAGCGTCGTCAAACGGCTTATTAGGACCGTATTTTTTTGCCAGCATATTAATAATATCGATGTAGCCTGTTTTACCATCAGATAACTCTAAGAGTTTTATGTCTAATAATCCTGCAACCAAGGCGCCTTTCATATAAATATTACCGTATTGTTTTTGTCCGGCAGCGGTATACGAAGTCAGGGAAAGATCTAAAAGGCTTAATGACGTGTCGAAGTATTTTGTGCTTATAATAATCTTTTTTTCCAGCGTTTTAAAATAGTCTTCTATCGATTTTTGTCCGGCACGGAATAACATCATATGGGCAGCCCATTCTGTAGTGCCTTCGTATAACCATAAATGTCTTGAAGGGACCGGAGTAATAAAATTAAACTGATCTACAATTTCGCTGTGAATGTTTAATGGCGTTACCACATGGAAAAATTCGTGAGCTGCAGTTTCAATAATTTCAGGTTCAATATTATTCCAGTTATCTTCTTTGTAAACGTACTCCGAGCTATAAGAATGTTCCCAGGCTCCGTTGGTTATATCCTCGAAATGAAATAAAAATGTGTAGTTTTTTACTGGCAAGCCATGTAGAAATCCGCTGGCAGACAATAACATGTTTTTCATGGATTCTAAAATCTGTTCAGACTGGATTAACCCCGTTTTAGAGTACGTGTAAATATCTACATTAGTACCCTCAACATCCATAGAAGCCTTGGTTAAATTACCTAGTAATATTGGCGAATCTACCACCTTATCGAAATCCTCGGCATAATAGGTGTTTTCCGCGGTTTTTGTTAGGGCAGTCCCAATACTCCAGGTATCTGGATACTCTAATTTTATAACTATAGGGCTGTCTTGTTTTCCTTTAAAATAGCCGAATACTGCCTGTCCGTTTATTAGAGTATGGTCGTTTTCGATAGACGTACCACACATCAGGTAAATATTATTTTCGGTAACAGGAGTATCCCAGGTTTCTGCAATCTGGTATTCAATTTTTGAGATTTTCTCCGGTGATGTTAATTCGAATTGGTTGGTAGTAATTTGAGACGATGGTATTTCATTTCCGCCTTTATCGAACGCTTTAAACTCATGTACATAGCGTCCCATATCCATAACCTGATAGGTGCCTGGAGCGGTAGAAGCGAACTGGAAAATGTTATTGCTGGCATTTAATGCCGGAGGTGTAACCGTAACTTTATAAGTATCGTTAGAGCGGTCTAATAAATTAACTTCAAAACCAACATCGTTTCGGGTTTGTGTAGTTATATCTTCTGAAACTCCACAGGAAAAAATAATGAATGATAAGGTTACAAATAGAAGTCTGAACTGAGCTTTCATGAGTTTACAGGTTGTAATGATTAGTAGTTTATTTGTATATTTTTTTAACACGATCTAAATTACGTTTGTTGTCGCGATCTTTTATCGTTTCGCGTTTGTCGTAAAGTTTTTTACCCTTTGCAAGGGCGATATCCAGTTTGGCATAGCCGTTTTCATTAATAAATAGGCGTAGAGGCACTATGGTTAGACCACTGTTTTTTACTTCTTTTTCCAGCTTTTTAAGTTCGCGTTTATTTAATAAAAGTTTGCGTTCGGCTTTTGGTCTGTGATTGTAATGGGTACCGTATTTGTATTCTTCAACCGTCATGTTAACTACAAATAATTCGCCCTTATCGTTAAATTCGCAAAAGCTTTCTGCAATAGAAGCCTTACTGTTTCTAATCGATTTTATCTCTGTTCCGGAAAGAACAATCCCAGCCATGTATGTGTCAAGGATTTCGTATAAAAAACGCGCTTTTTTATTCTGTATGTTTATCTTTTTCTGCATAGAGGTCAAAGGTAATTAATTTAGCACATATTTTACAGGTTAAAAGTCAAGACAAATTTTATCAACAAGAGTATCAGATATCGCATTTTAAATGAAAATTAAAGACTAATTATACTAATGTTTTGAAAGCTGTTTTTCTGTGATTTCATTATTTAAGGCGTAAGTAATGTTTTACGTGAAAATTCGTAAAAATGCGAATAGAGTTAAGCCTAATTTTAAATGTGATAAAAAAAATAATTACATTTGTTAGTAATCAATTAATCAATTAATCAATTAATTATGAAAAAAGTAACGATATTATTTGTGTTCGCACTACTGTTCTGTGCAGCAAATGTTTTTGGTCAGGCAAGAAGTGAAATTAACTTTGGTCTGGTAGGTTTAAACTACGAAATCCCTGTACATAAAAATATAACTATTGCTCCGGGAGCAGGTGCAGATATCGATTTTGACTGGTTAACTTTAGGGGTAAAAGCCAATTACTATTTCGATAATTTATTTGGAATTACAAATAGTGCCTGGGATTTTTACGGAGGTGCTAATTTAGGGTACGGTATTTATCTTCCTAATAATGACAGACACGACAGCGATTTGGATTTCGGATTACAAGTTGGAGGTCGCTGGTTCTGGAATGATAAATGGGGTATTTATGCCGAAATATCTGGAGGAGCCTTATCAGTGTTCCCTTCAATTGGAGTGACAATGAAACTCTAATTATATTTAAAATATTATATGTTAAAAACGGCCTCAGAATAAGTTCTGAGGCCGTTTTTCTTTTATTTAAGTTTTTCTCCAGGGTGATATTGGCTTTTAGCCCGTTTTAAAACATCTTCCTTATAATAGGGAACCGTTTTAAACTGACAATTTTGATATAGTTTTTCCTGATCTGAGAAATGAGGTGAATCTGGGTCTCCGCTCTGGCCACCAGCTAATAAGCTTTTGGCTTTTACTTTGTCGCCAAATTCTACTACGGCAACAAAACTATTGCCACGAGTGCCGTATATTTTTTTAGTGTTATTAGTGTAGTTTGCGCCATAAGCAGCCAAAGCACCCCAGGTGCCGGATGCGTAACCTATTGCGATACTTGGTTTATTGTCGTCGAAAGCCTGATAAATATCTCCGTTTATTCGTTGGTATCTGTTTATGTCTCCCCAAGGTACTTCCCAGGATCCAAAATCGTTGTGTAGTTTTTCTACAGCAAGTTCGAAAATCTTCAGGCGTTCCTCCAATGGGGAATTATGGCCCCAGTAAGCAAGGAGTTCCATAGTGCTTAAGCCTGATGGGCGTTGGACTTCCTTAAAATACATTCTACCATAGTAGTTTGCCAGACTCATGGCAACGGATTCAGTAGAAGTGGTGTAATCCCACTTACTTAGTACATCAATGGGAGCTTTCAATAATTCTTTGTGTTCAGATTGTTTGTAGGCTTCAATAAGTCCGGGAATTAAAACTTTAAAAGCCGGGAGGTAGGGATCGTAAGCTAAGGTAATGAGTTTGTCTAAGGTAAAATCTTTAGTGTCTTTTAACAGAGATATAGCATGTACACCTCTGAAGTTTTCATGATCTCGTGACATGTAAGCCGGGTAATCGGTTTTCTTCGGACTGTAATTCAAGGCTGCAGTATAAGGTGTGGAATTACAATTTTGAATCCATCCATTTTTTGGATTTAATAATAGAATATTTTCATCTACTGAATGCAAACCATTCCAGTCGGTTTTAGGATTGCTGCCGTCCACCGGAAACCGATAATCGAATTGAGTATCGCGTTTCGGTATAAAATTACCGTGAAAATAAGCAATGTTTCCCTGTGAGTCGGCGTAAACCGTATTGTTAGAGGAGTTGGTTTTTATATCCATCATGTCTCTAAATCCTTCGTAGTCACTTTGTTTTGTTCTGATAAAGGATTGTTTTAGGGCGTTAACTGGATACCACATAATGGCGGAAGCTGTCCATTGTCCATCCTCTAAATGGGTAATAGGGCCATGGTGCGTTTTATATGTGGTAAAGTTTTTTTGCTTGACTTCTTTTCCATCCTTATAATGTAAAGTGACTAGGGCAGAGTCTACCGGTTTAAGCGTATTTCCATATTGGTAAAATAGTCTGGAATTTCTTTTAACTACGGTTTCCTTAAATTCATCTATCACGTCAACATCCGATGAGGTATGCATCCAGCCTGTATGCTCATTAAAACCCTGGTATACGAAAAACTGTCCCCAGGTTACAGCGCCGTAGGCATTCAGACCTTCTTCGCTAACCATATGAACTTCGCCTCTGAAATAAAATGAGGTATGTGGATTTATAAGTAATAGCGGCGCGCCTGAAGCAGTTAAATCTCCTGAAATAGCGATGCCGTTCGAGCCTTTTGGCTCTGCCATCTCCGTAAGTAGTTTTAATTTTTCGGCTTCCAGTTTCGGGAGTTCAGTGCCGTTTTCGTAAAACGCTTTTATTTTTTTTATGGAAACACGCTCGATGTCACCTCCTATAGACCCTTCGCTGAAATACATAGGCATCCAGGGTTCAAATCGGGTTAAAAGTTTTGGTTTTACTTCCGGGTGTGTGTACAGATAGTAGTTTATGCCATCGGCAAAGGCTATACATAATTGTTTTAACCATTCCGGGCTCTCGTTAAATTTTTTTTCGGCTTCGGATTGAGACATATATAGCCGGGCTCTCAAATCGCTGTACAGCGATTTTTCACCTTCAATTTCGGCCAGGCGTCCTATCGCCCAGATATAATTGTGTTCTACACGGTTAAAATCGTCTTCGCACTGTGCATATAATAGTCCGAAAACAGCGTCTGCATCTGTTTTGCCATAAATGTGAGGAACTCCGAAATTATCTCGGATAATTTCTGTGTTTTTAGCGTGGTTTTGCCAGCGTTCCTCTTCTGTTAAAGTGTTACTTGAAAAAACACTTAAAATGGAGAATAGAGTTAAAAATGCAAATAAAGAGTAGGGTTTAATCATAAAGGTTGTATAAGGTTGAAATTTTAAATGGGTTGTTATGTTCTGTTTAAATGTAAGATTTTAATGGTTTAATTAAAAATCTCAAATTCTTAAGATAGATCTTAAAATTTTTAGTTCAGAACTCCTGTTTCAATCCTTAAAAAAGTAATGATAATCCGTTTTTGAATCAGGGATATTCTAAATCTTGAATTTTTTTGAAAATATTTTTAAATCTAAAGATTTTACAATGAATATGTTAGTGTAGGTTTAACTGTTTTGGATCAAAAATCTGTATTTTTTTCTTGGAAAAGATTAAATAGTTTACCTATATTTGCATCAGAATTGCGGGAGTAGCTCAGTTGGTAGAGCGTCAGCCTTCCAAGCTGAATGTCGCCGGTTCGAACCCGGTCTCCCGCTCAAAAAATGCTTCATCGTATGATGAAGCTTTTTTTATTTCAGATGGCTTAGTGCTGTTTCAGGTTCCATTTCATAGGGAGGTTTATTGTATTCAAAAATTCTGGCTGACAAGGTGCCTTTTAATACTATAGAATTACCTTTAACTTCAAGCCAGCTGCCTTCTCTTAAACCAACAACGGGTTGCGTGTTATAAAATAAAAATTCATTGATTCGTGTTTCGCGTGTTTCTCCCATATGTGTGCTCGAAGTGTCCGGATCTAAATAATGCGGATTTAAATTAAACGGAACGCAGCCGAGTGTTTTAAAACTTGGCGGGTAAACTATAGGCATGTCATTGGTGGTGTTCATGGTCAATCCACAAATATTACTCCCGGCACTGGTGCCTAAATACGGCATGCCGTCTTTAATTTTGTTTTGTAATTCGGGTATAAGCTTATGGTCGTATAATTGTTTAACCAATACAAATGTATTTCCTCCTCCAACAAAAACGCCTTGAGCTTCATTTAGGGCTTCAATCGGCGAAGTAAAGGTGTGAATACCAATTACTTTTTTATCTATTATGCTAAATGCTCCAGCTGCCTTATTGGTGTATTCGTCATGGCTTATACCGCCGGGTCTGGCATAAGGAATAAATAAAATGGTAGAGGCCTCTTTAAACAGAACTTTCAAATGTGGTAGCAGGTAGTCCAGATAATCTCCTTCAAAAAGGGTGGAGGTACTTGCAATAATCATGTTTTTCATAATCGAATATTTGTTGTAAATTTAGGTAATACCTGCTTTTAACAAAAATTTAAATGCTTGTAGGATTGCCTGTACGAGATAGTGATTAACTTTATTGCAAATTATCCCTCATGAAAAATTTTATTTTATTCTGTTTTATTTTAGTTTCCTGTAACGTATTGTTGGCACAGGATGTTGGTCGCGTTCTGGTTAAAGGTAATATAGTGGTTGTAAATGCAGAAAATGCTGAAGGCGTTACTGTGTTTAACCAGTCTACCAATAAAGGTACGGTGACTGATGAAAAAGGGTATTTTGAACTGGAAATGGGACTTTTTGATGAATTAGAATTTCATGCGCTTCAATTTGAAACGATAAATGTAAAGATAGATGAGGATGTTATGAAATCGAAACAG
The DNA here is from genome assembly GCF_051172795.1 of Formosa sp. S-31. Classification (NCBI taxonomy): domain Bacteria; kingdom Pseudomonadati; phylum Bacteroidota; class Flavobacteriia; order Flavobacteriales; family Flavobacteriaceae; genus Formosa; species Formosa sp. S-31. The sequence continues at coordinate 109,176 of NZ_JAENDK010000006.1, read as the reverse complement.
TTAACAGTGTTTCTTGTGGAGCATATAAACAGGTTAAACGAAGTTGTAATTTTTCCGTATGGTTTAACAGGGGATTTGCATGAAGATTTAGGGAAAATTAAAACCTTTAGTCCGGATCTGGAATCCATTAATTTGGCTTTCGGCGATATTACAGCTTACGAATTTTCGGCCGATTACCATACTCAAGTAGATAATACAATTCTTAGAGAAGGCGAATATTATAATGGTGCCGATTTGGTTAAAATTACTAATTGGTTAATAAAACCTTTATTTGGTAAGAAGGAAACGAAACAGGAAGCTGCCATCCGAAAAACGAATGAAACCTTTGGAATACGTGGTGTCTATTCGCAGACATTCATAGCTGATAATTTTGGTATTCCGGGGGATAGAGTCGATGATTTTATAGACTATATCGATGAAAAAGGAGTTAATCCTGAACTTTATAAATCTGGTAACGAATTGGAATTGTTAGAATTTTTGTCTGAAGAAAGTAAAGCCTTTTTAAATCAATAGTGTGTGTTTAAGGGTATTCGTATTCCTGTTTTTGGGCTTTCCCGTTTTAATGTCTGGTCAATCAATTGAAATTAAAGGAACGATTTCTGGCGATGACGATATCGAGAATATTCATATAATAAATAAGACATCTCAAAGGTTTACGGTATCTAATAGATTCGGGGAGTTCGTTATTGAAGCCAGGCTTAACGATACTATTGTATTTAGTGCCATCCAGTACACTACTTTAGAGGTTATTGTTAACCCAGCAATATTTGCTTCAAAGGTTTTGGATGTCGAGATGGTAGAGCATGTCAATACACTTAGTGAAGTTATTGTGGGTAAGGTGCTTACGGGGAATTTGTTTTCAGATGTTCAGAATTCTACTGCTCGGCCCGATATTAATTTTTACGATGTTGGGATACAGGGATATATGGGGAAGCAAAAAACACAACCAGAACGACGTTTACATGAAGCTACTACTGGAGGTGGCATAGTGCCTTTAAATCCCATAATCAACGCTATAACAGGCAGAACCAAAATGCTTAAACAACATATTGCACTCGAGAGAAAAGACGATTTAATACATAATATTAAAGCACGATTGTCTCACGATTTTTTTACAGAACACCCTTTAGGCGATACGTATAAAATGGATTTTTATTATTTCTGTGCAGATGATCCGCTTTTTATGAATCGTTGTAAAAACAAAAGCGATATCGAAATTCTGATATTTTTAAATGAAAAGTATATACAGTATATTGAAAATCAAAAAACTGATTAAAAAAGTGTCGAAATGTTAAGTGCATCGTAAAATTGTTACATTTGCGAATCAACATGAATTTATGAAATCCCTTAAAATTATTCTTCTTACGTTCGTATTGCCACTTGTGGCATTTACAACGGCGCATAAATATTACGTAAGCATTACCGAAATAGAATTTGTGCCTAAACAAAAATCTGTTCAGATTATAAGCCGCATTTTTATAGACGATTTAGAAAAACTTATACGTACACGTTTCGACAAAAGCATCACACTGGCTGTTAAGGATGAAAATCCTCAGGTCGATTTTTACCTTAAAAAATATCTTAAAGAGAAAATTCAAATAAAAATTAACGGTGCGCCGGTAAATTTAAATGTTTTAGGAAAGGAATACGACGACGATATAGCAATCTGTTATATAGAAATTACCAATGTAGCTACTGTGGACACTATAGAAATTACCAATCAGGTGTTAATGGATTTATATCAGGAACAGCAGAATATGATTAGACTGAATATAAATAACACCAAGAAAAGTCTAATGCTAACGTATCAAAATGATAAAGGAGTGTTAAATTTTGATTAAATCTGAATATAGCTGTGAAAAAAGTTTAATTTTCAACCCTTATTATATTTACTAACAACATTACTATGAAAAAACTGAAGTATCTTTTCCTATCGGCTGTTTTTGTTTCGGTCGGTACAATGGCTCAGGAACAACCACAACCGGAGCGAAAACCAGGGCACATAAACAACAACAAATTTAAACAGTTGTACGATGAGTTTGCAACCCCAAACATGTACAGAACAGCGTCTGGAGCACCTGGTTCTGCTTACTATCAACAGCAGGCCGATTATAAAATGGACATCACTTTAGATGATAAAGATGCTAAAATATCAGGTTTCGAAACCATTACCTATTCTAACAATTCTCCGGATGTATTAAAATACCTTTGGGTACAGTTAGATCAGAATATGCGTGCTAAAGACTCTAAAACGCCTTTAATACAAGGAGGAGGAGTAACGCCAGCGCAACAACCAGCTCAATTTGTGTCGTCTTATATGCAAGAACCATTTGATGGTGGATTCAATATCATGGCGGTTACCGATACCAGTGGAAAACCGTTAGCGCATACTATTAACAGAACTATGATGCGTGTGGAGTTACCGCAACCATTAAAACCTGGAGATAAATATTCTTTCTCTATAAAATGGTGGTACAATATTAATGACCACGTAAACGGAAGAGGGCGTTCAGGATATGAATATTTTCCTGAAGACGGTAACAGAGCTTATGTTATAGCTCAGTTTTATCCAAGAATGGCCGTTTACAACGATGTGGAAGGTTGGCAAAATTCTCAGTTCTGGGGACGTGATGAGTTTGCTTTACCATTCGGAAACTTCGAAGTAAATATTACTGTGCCTGCAGATCATATCTTAGATGGTACAGGAAAACTTACCAACAGAAAAGAGATTTTCTCTAAAGAAATGATGAAGCGTTACGAGAAAGCTAAAAAATCTTACGACAAACCGGTAGTAATTGTGACTCAGGAAGAGGCTGAAGCTGCAGAAAAATCGTTTAGCAAAGACACAAAGACCTGGAAAATGTACGCAGAGAATGTACGTGATTTCGGTTTTGCTACGTCAAGAAAATTCATCTGGGACATGATGGCTGTTAAAATCGGAAATAAAGATGTAATGGCAGTATCACTTTATCCTAAAGAAGGAAACCCGTTATGGGAAGAGTGGTCTACTAAAGCGGTTGCCGGAACTTTAACATCGTATTCTCGTATGACTTTCGACTACCCTTATCATAAAGCTATTTCTGTACATGCGAAAAATCAGGGTATGGAATATCCTATGATTTGCTGGAATTACGGTCGTCCTGAAAAAGACGGAACTTACAGCGATCGTGTAAAATTCGGAATGGTAAGTGTAATTATTCACGAGGTTGGTCATAACTTTTTCCCAATGATTGTGAATAGTGATGAGCGTCAGTGGACCTGGATGGATGAAGGTTTAAATACGTTTTTACAATACATTGCAGAGCAGGATTTTGGTAAGGCACATCCAGATGTGTTATCTGCAGGACAAACGGCATATCCGTCAAGACGCGGACCAGCACCAAAAATTATTCCTTACATGTCAGGCGATCAGGATCACATTGCACCTATCATGACTAAAGGTTTAAATACTTATAATTTTGGAGCAAATGCATACGGCAAACCAGCTACAGCTTTAAATATTTTAAGAGAAACTGTAATGGGAGAGGAGTTATTTGATTATGCTTTTAAAGAGTATACCCACCGTTGGATGTTTAAACACCCGACTCCAGAAGATTTCTTCAGAACTATGGAAGATGCTTCTGCCTTCGATTTAGACTGGTATTGGAGAGGTTGGTTCTATACTACAGACTATGTAGATATGGGAGTTAAAGAGGTTAAAAAGTATTATGTGTCTTCAGAAATTAACCAGTATACTAAAGATTTAGCTAAGCAATACGGAATGAAAGTTAGCGATTTACCTCCTTTAGTTTATATGGTTGAAGAAGGTACGGAAGAATACAACGAGAAATTGAAAAACGGAAATGCTGTAGAGAATTCGCCTACTTTAAAAGAGTATATGATGGATAACTTTACCGAAGAAGAGCGTAAAACCTTAAAAGAGCCAAAGTATTTCTATAACGTTACTTTCGAAAAACCGGGAGGACTGGTTATGCCTATCATTGTGGAATATAAATATGCCGATGGTACTTCGAAAACAGAAACATATCCGGCACAAATCTGGAGATTAAACGATAAGGAAGTAAGTAAGTCTGTAGCTTCAGATAAGGAAATTGTTGCTATAACAGTAGATCCTAATATGGAAACAGCAGATATTGATACCTCTAACAACTCATGGCCAAAACAGGTTCAGCAAAGTGAGTTCGATAAATTTAAAGAGCAATCTAACTAAGGAACTCTTAAAAATAGTGTTAAAGCCGACTTTTATAGTCGGCTTTTTGTTTTTTGTAACTAAACACTTAGTATATTTGTCTTGTTATATTTAGATTCTATGTTTTTATTCATTAGCAGCGCCGAAATTATATTTGTACTATTTATAGTAGTTATGGTATTTGGTGCCGATAAAGTGCCGGAAATAGCGCGTGGTTTAGGTAAGGGCATTAGTCAGATTAAAAATGCGACTAACGACCTTAAAAGTGAAATCACCAAAAGCGCAAATAATTCCGGTTTAGATACTTCTGTTGCTAAAGATGTCCAGAAAGAACTGAATCAGGTTAAAGACGATTTAGAAGAATTTACCGGGTCTGTAAGACGAAATATGTAAAATTTATTTTTTACGACTTATTGTAAGACCATCTCGAATGGAGAGTAAAACGGTTTCTATGCGGTCGTCTTCTTTTAAAAGTGTATTGTATTCCAATACTATTTTAGTGGTCTCGTCTTTCGGATTTAATGGCTCGATAACTTTTCCACTCCACAAAACATTATCCGATAAAATAATACCGCCAGGGTTTAATTTGTCTATTATCTGATGAAAATAGTTGATGTAATTATCTTTATCGGCATCCATAAAAATTAAATCAAATGTAGTGTCAAGCGTAGGAATAATATTTAACGCAGGACCTAGATGCTGTTTAATTTGATGTCCGTATTCTGAAGCATCAAAATATTTACGTTGAAAATCGTAAAGTTCCTCATTTATATCAATGGTGTGTAAAACGCCGTCTTTTTGAAGACCTTCGGCAAGGCATAAGGCAGAATATCCGGTGTATGTGCCTATTTCAAGTATGGTTTTAGGGCGTATCAACTTAGATAACATGCTTAAAATGCGGCCCTGATAATGACCACTTAACATGCGTGGCTGTAGTATTTTTTGGTAGGTTTCCCGGGTTAATTTTTGTAATAACTCAGGTTCGTCTTCGCTGTGTTTTACCACATAGTTGTCCAATTCTTCCGGAATAAAGTGCATTAGCCTAAAATTCTGTTTATTAACTTTTGTTTTGCGTTTTCATCATCGCCACACAACCAGCGAATTACATTGTCTTGCCAAATGGCATCGTATTCAGCTGGTGTTATGATTTCACGTTCAATGGCCAAATCTAATATTTTTCCGGGATAAGACGACTGTTTTATGCTTTCCATTTCACCAAGTGGGTAAGGGTCGTCCAGGCCCATGATAACCTGTTTTGCGCCCTGGTTTTCTACTAATAGTTTTAAAGAGCCTGTATCGTGAACTAAAGTGTCGAAGAATATGTTTTTATGGCCAACGGCTTTTCTCGGGTGATGTTTGCCTTCAAATAAATCGGGTCTGCCATCAAATCCCTGTATTCGTCTGCCTAAATTAATTTGTGCCAATTGTCCACCATGGGCAAAACAGGTTCTCATATTTGGAAATTTTTCCTGATAGCCATTTAATGTTAAAAAATGGTAGGCATCGGCACATTGAGCCAACATCCAGATTAAGTGAAAGCGCCACGAGGTGTTTTCCAGTTTTATAAATTTCTCGCCGTCGTAAGGGTGAATTTCAACAGCAAGGTTGTACTGGCTTGCCAGTTCAAAAATAGGTTCGTTTTCTTCATCAAAAATGCATCGCCAGGTGCCTATGGTATCCATATAGTGTGTTGGCAAACATAATAACTGAAGTCCTAATTCTTCTACGCAGCGTTCAATCTCCCATAATGCACCACGAACAAATCCGGGATGTACAACAAATCCGCAAGTGAATTTATTGGGATGATCGTGCTGGATTCTTGCGTTAAAATCGTTTTGAAACCGCAATGCCTTTTTCATTTCCTCAACGCGCAGTCCGTTACCATATAACTGTGATAAATTTAAAACCACAGCATGGTCTAATTTATAGCGTTCCATCCAGGCTAATTTTTCATCTAGAAAAAAACTGGAATCGGTTACGGGTCTGCTCCAGTCCTTTTGTAGCATGAATTTTCTATCCTTGTCTACCCAGAAAATACCTTTGTCTTTCATAAACTGCGGAATTTCTTCCGGGTACGGCAATAGGTGAGAATGCCCGTTTATACGAAGTTTTCGTGTCATTTGTAGGTGGCTTAGTGCTTAATTTTAACAGGTTTTGGTGCTTGCATTACAGTACCACAGTTCGGGCAGGTACGCTTGGCCTCATCGCTGTAATATTTGTCGAAAATTTTAGGCATATCTGTTTCTATGTTTTTTACGGTAAAATCTTCTTCGTATAATTTTGTAGTACAGTTTTCGCAAAACCATACTAAGGCGTCTTTCATTCCTTCCGGACGTTTGTATTCAATAACAAGACCTACAGTATTTGCTCCACGCTGAGGAGAGTGAGGTACTTTTGGAGGGAGTAAATAAATGTCTCCTTCTTTAATGTGTACATCTTTAGGTGCTCCATTATCTATAATTTTTAGAACAATATCACCTTCCACCTGATAGAAAAATTCGGGAGTTTCATTATAATGATAATCTTTTCGGTTATTTGGGCCGCCAACTACCATAACAATAAAATCGCCGTCTTTCCAGACTACTTTATTGCCTACTGGAGGTTTTAATAAATGTCTGTGTTCTTCAATCCAGGCTTTAAAATTTAAAGGAGAGACTAGGTTGCTCATAAGTAATGGTTTTTTTGCGTATCCATTTTTTTGTAAAAATGGCCGGGCCTTTTGCTGTATCTTTTTTATAGCTAAAGCAAATAAAAAAGGATGCCGCGACAGTCCCTTACGCGTTATTAGTATTGGTTTGTTATTGACTTAAAGTTACGTAAAAACTCAATTTTACTGATATGTTCTATGCTTTATTTGTTTGCCTTTTCTTAAGAATAAATCAAGAATTTCGAAATTTGGTTTACTCATATCTATAGCAACATAAATCTGATAGACTTGTTTCAAGCCTTTTTTACGTTCTTTAAAAATATTGCGCTCATACCAGACTATGGTAGTCTCGTCTTTTACCTGAGTTGTACTCTGCGATGTGATATCGTTTTTAGGATACGTTTTGTTCAGGTATCCCGATTCAATATTTAAATAGGCTTTATCTACTACATCGGGTCTTATAATATGCGGATAAATATTTTCGTGCTGGTCGTACTGAATCCAGTTTACAACCTGTTCTACAGTTTGTTGCTCGCTCAAATCTGCATTGGTGTAATTTTTAATCTGCAGCTGAGCAAACAAATTCGAACTGCAGAGTATTATAACAATAGCGGCTAAAGTTTTCATTTTACAAACATTTGGTGCGTCCACCATCTACCGGCAGGTTTATTCCATTTATATAGGCGGCGCGGTCACTGGCTAAAAAGGTTATGGCAGCAGCTGTCTCTTCGGGTTGCGCGAATCGTCTGGCGGGAATGGAATTTTTCATGGCCGTGGCGATTTGGTCTTCATTAGCTTCAGTGCTATTAGCTTTATTTTTAATTATGTCAGCAAGTCTGTCGGTTGCGGTCGCTCCGGGTAACACATTGTTTACAGTAATTCCAAACGGTCCTAATTCGTTAGCTAGGGTCTTGCTCCAACTGGCTACTGCGCCACGGATGGTATTACTAACTCCCAGACCGTCTAAAGGTTGTTTCACCGAAGTCGAAATAACATTAATAATTCTTCCGTAATGCTCGGTTTTCATAAAAGGCCCTAGAGTCTGAGTAAGGATATGGTTACATTTTAAATGATTGGTAAATGCACTTTCAAATTCTTCCAGATTTGCAGAAAAAACAGGGCCGCTTTTAGGCCCTCCGGTATTGTTAATTAAAATGTGAAAACCGTGGTTGTTGTTGATATAATCTGAAATCTTGGTTTTTAAGAGTTCCGGATTGGAAAAATCAGCCACAATATAATCGTGATTTTGGGCTGAAGGCAGCTCGGCCAAGGTTTGTTTTAATTTAGTTTCATTCCTTGCTATTAAAGTGACTTTAGCTCCTTCCTTAGCGAGTAGTATAGCGGTAGCTTTTCCTATGCCGGCTGTGCTGCCACATACTAAAGCGTATTTATTGTTTAGGTTTAAATCCATTTATAGTATTAATATTTTATACATACATTTTTAGGTTCTGTAAAAAAGCGCAGGGCTTCAAATCCACCTTCCCGACCAACACCAGAGGCTTTTGCTCCTCCAAAGGGTGTGCGTAAGTCGCGTATCATCCAGGTATTTACCCAAACAATTCCGGTTTGTAATTCCTGGCTAAAACGCATGCAGCGCTTTAGGTTGTTAGTCCATAGCGTAGCTGAAAGTCCATATTTTACTGCGTTGGCTAATTGTAAGGCTTCCGTTTCTGTTTCAAAAGACATGACTGTTACTACAGGTCCAAAGATTTCTTCCTGATTTACCCGACAAAGGTTGGAAGAGACTTCAATTACGGTTGGCTCTAAATAGTAACCTTGTTCGTGATTTTCAGGTTTCACCTGATTGCCACCACATAGAACAGTGCCATTTTCCTGTTTGGCGATGTTTATATACTGGAGTACCTTTTCCATATGCGGTTTAGAAACTAAGGCGCCAATATCTGTATCGTCTAAATTTGGAGGGCCTACTTTCAAGGCTTTAACTTTAGCTATGAAATCAGTTTTAAATTGTTCATAAATTTTGGCTTCTACATATATGCGACTGCCGCAAAGACAAATTTGCCCCTGATTGGAAAATGACGACCGCACAGTTGTATTTAACATATCGTCGTAGTCGCAATCGGCAAAAATGATATTCGGATTTTTGCCACCCAGTTCCAGAGATAGTTTCTTAAACATCGGAGCTGCCGTTCTGGCAATATGAGCCCCTGTTGAGGTGCCGCCTGTAAACGAGATAGCTTTAATTTCGGGATGTTCTATTATGGCTTGACCAGTTGATTCTCCTTTACCATGTATGATATTTAAAACCCCTTTTGGAAGTCCGGCTGCATTACAGATATCTCCCAATAGATATGCTGTTACCGGAGTAATCTCGCTTGGTTTAGCAACAACGCAATTGCCTGCAGCAATAGCTGGTGCAATTTTCCATGTAAATAAATATAAAGGTAAATTCCAGGGCGAAATGCAACCTACCACACCAAGCGGTTGCCGTAAAGTGTAATTTGTAGCATTGAAACCAATGCTGTCGTGGCTTTCGCTGGAAAATTGCGTGATGGCATGAGCGAAAAAACGAAAATTACTTGCAGCACGCGGTATATCTATACTAGCTGCAAGTTTTACAGGTTTTCCGTTGTCTTTACTTTCTGCTTTGGCAAAGTGTTCTAAATTAGCTTCCAGTAATTCTGAAATTTTTAAGAGGATATTGCTGCGTTCTTCCAGTGTAGTTTTAGACCAGGTCGAGAAGGCTTTGCTGGCGGCTAAATAAGCATTCTGGACATCGTTTTTATTTGAATCCGGTATTTTTCCGTAAACAAATCCGTTCGCCGGACAGTAATTGTCAATCCATTCATCGGAAATTGGGTCTACAAAGTCACCGTTTATAAAATTTTGAATGGTTAACATGATAATTGTATTTCGTTATTTAAATTTTAGTCTTGTTTTTTATAAGCCATGACCTTTATCTCTACCACAAGATCGGGATGAGGTAACTGATGAACAGCCACTGTGGTGCGGGTAGGGCCATTTTCCTTACTGAAAAATTCGCCGTATGCAATATTGTATCCTGCAAAGTCATTCATATTTACCAGAAAGGTAGTGACGTCTACTACATCTTCTAAAGTAGCATTTTCGACAGCTAAAATGGATTGGATATTTTCTATTACCGCTTTGGTTTGCTTGTAAATATCCAGTCGTTTAGTTCCCATGTTGTCAATGATATCCACGCCTTCAAAACTATTGTCTGCACGTCGAGAGCTTGTTCCCGATACAAATATAAAATCGCCAACACGTTTTATGTGGGGATAGGCGCCGCGAGGTGTGGCTTTACCTGCTATTACTTTTCCTGAACTCATAATATTACATTTTGTTATTGAAGTGTTTTGGCAATTCGGTCTTCGTTTAAAATATGTTGTGTTTCGGTTTTTACCTTTTTCAAGATACTGTTTAAATCGTCTTCTGTAGTTATCTCTTTGCCGGTAAGCATGTTTAAAAGGGCCTTGTCCTGAGCGCGCCCCCGGGTCATGGCTTCATAATATCCTATGTTTTCGTTAAACGTAACCAGGGAATATTTAGAGGCATAGTCGTTAGGGAATTGCTTTTCCAATGCCATTTCTATATGACGTTTTTCCCGAAAAACCGGATTGTTTACATGACCTTTCATTTCGTGAAAGTTATCTATTGCCAGATCAGCAATGGCATCTGTATTTTGTTTACGCTGCTTTTCAAAAGCTTTGAAAATAGCTTCCCAAGATACGTGATTTTCATTTAAAACCTGATCGAGAACGGTTACGTCTTCAAAAGAAGCATTCATGCCTTGTCCGTAAAACGGCACAATAGCGTGGGCAGCATCTCCCATTAATAACGTATTGCCTTTATAGTGCCAGGGTGAACATTTTACAGTGCCTAAAGGTGAGGTTGGATTGTCGAAGAAATCGTTAGCCAGATTGGGCATGAGTTCCAGCGCATCTTTAAAATACGTGTTGAAAAATTCTAAAACCCGTTCCTTAGTCGTTAAATTGTTAAAATTATAGTCGCCTTCATCATAACTTAAAAATAAAGTCACTGTAAAACTGCCATCCAGATTTGGAAGGGCAATAAGCATAAAAGCATCTCTTCCCCAGATGTGAAGTGCATTTTTAAATGCTTTGAAATCTCCGGTTTCTGTTGCTGGAATGGTTAATTCTTTATAGCCGTGGCTGAGGTAGTTTTGAGAAAAACTGAACAGGAATTTTTTACCCAGATAATAACTTTTTCTTAGAGCAGAACCAGCACCGTCTGTGCCAAAGATAACATCGGCAGAAACCGAGATATCCGATTTAGTGTCGTAGTGATAGAGGTGAACAATGTTGTTTTCAAAATCGACCGACTTACATTTATGATTGAAATAAATGGTGACGTTGGGTAGTTTTTCGGCTTCATCCAGTAATAAGGCATTTAAATCTGTTCGAGAAACGGAATTAATATATTCATTTTCTTTGCCGCTATACGCAGAAAAAACGGTGTTACCTTCTTTATCGTGTAGCATACGTCCTTTCATGGGGATGCATAGTTTTTTTACTACTTCCTGAAGTCCAACCAGGTTAATGGCTTTAATTCCTCGGTTAGAAAACGCCAGGTTTATAGATCGTCCTGCACTAATGTCGGTCGTTCTTAAATCGGGCCGCTTTTCATACATTGTTACTTTATAACCGCGTTGTCCAAGACGTAATGCTAATAAAGAGCCACACAATCCTGCTCCTATAATGATTATGTGATTCTGCTTAGTCATTCAGTAAGGCTTTAAGTTTTTCTACCATATAATACACATCCTGAAAAGAATTGTAGAGTGGGACCGGAGCACAGCGAATAACATCGGGCTCTCTCCAGTCGCTTATAACTCCGGCCTGCGTTAATTTGTCGAATAAAGCTTTGTTGGCATTTTTAACCTGAATGGATAATTGGCAGCCACGTTCTTCAGGGTTTTTAGGCGTGATAATTTTGATGTTTTTATTGTTTAGCTGCTCTAATAAAAATTCAAAATAGCCTGTTAATTTTTTCGATTTTTCAGTCAGCGCTTCCATGCCTGCCGCCTTAAAAATATCCAGTGAAGCTTTAATAGCAGCCATAGATAAAATAGGAGGGTTGCTTAGTTGCCAGCCTTCTGCGCCTGGAAGTACATCAAATTCGTGACGCATATTAAAACGAGTTTGTTTATTATGACTCCACCAACCAGTAAATCGGTTTAGTTTTTTGTTGTATGCATGCCGTTCGTGAACAAAGCATCCGGCGAGACTTCCCGGACCCGAATTTAAATATTTATAGGTACACCATACAGCAAAATCGGCACCGCTATCGTGTAAATTTAGTTTTACATTTCCTGCGCCATGTGCACAGTCGAAACCTACTATACAACCGTGTTGGTGCCCGACATTGGTAATGCGTTTTAAATCTAGAAACTGGCCGGTATAATAATTAATCCCGCCAAGTAATATTAATGCTATTTCGTGGCCCTGTGTTTTAAGTATAGAATCTAAATCTTCATAATTAAGAAGTTCTTGCCCTTCAGGTGCTTTCCATAATATAAGCCCCTCTTTGTCGTCGAAACCATGATGTCGCAATTGAGATTCAACGGCATATTTGTCTGAAGGAAAGGCATCGGCTTCAATTAAAATTTTATACCGGGTTTTGGTTGGCTTATAGAAGGACGCCATCATAAAATGCAGATTGGCTGTAAGTGTATTCATAACTACAACTTCTATAGGTTTGGCTCCTACGATTTCTGCCATGGTTTCGGTTAAAAATTCATGATATGGTAACCAGGGGTTTTTAGCGTGAGTATGGCCATCTACACCTAAATTAGCCCAGTCTTCAAGTTCCTGATTAATATAGTGCTTTGTAGATTTTGGTTGTAAACCCAAAGAGTTTCCTGTAAGATAAATAAGTGGTTTACCGTCTTTATCCTTAGGGATATGAAATTGCTCGCGGAATGTTGCCAGTGGATCGTTTTGGTCCTGAATTACTGCAAATTCGAGACCTGCTTGGTAGTTAGACAATGTTGTTAGATTTTTTAGCGTTCCTAACAAAAATATAAATTTAAAATCAACAAAGGAAGGTAGGAATATCTATTAACATGAGATTATAAAAACAAAAACGCTTCAGTTGTGTTGCAGCTGAAGCGTTCATCATATATATAGACGCATAACGCGGAATATTTTAATATAGTATATACGGTTGACTTTCAGGGGGTAGATGTTAAAGGAGTATTAAAATTTCAAATTTGATAGCTTTAATTTGCACTATCTTTAAGGATTTCGTGAAATTGCGTTTTAAATTTATCGTATCTCGGGTTTGAAATATTTTTTATATAGGGATTGTTCGGGTTGCGTTTTTTATAGTCCTGGTGGTAGTCTTCGGCTTTCCAGAATTTTTGGAATGGGTAAATTTCTGCAGCAACCGGCTTTCCTAGTTTCTTAGATAATACAGCTTTTTTTGCTTCGGCTATACTACGTTGTAAATCGTTCTGATAAAAAATAATAGAACGGTATTGCGAGCCACGATCAGGGCCTTGTCCGTTTACTTGTGTCGGATCCTGAGAACCAAAATAAACATCCACTAAAGTGGCAAAATCAACTATATTAGGATTGTAAATAACTTCTATGGTTTCTGCATGACCAGTTTGTCCGGTGTTGCTGTCTTCATAACTCGGGTTTTCGGTATGTCCTCCAGAATAGCCGGAAATTACTTCTTTCACACCAATAACACTTTCATAAATGGGTTCTACACACCAAAAGCAGCCACTGGCAAAATAAGCGCGGGCTTCGTTGTTAGTTACAGGAACTTCAACAGGCGTGGCATGCATTACGGCGTCCTGTTTAGGGTTGGTTTGTGCTTTGTGTTCGCAGCTGCAAATAATGAACAGGATTAATGCAAGTAAAACAGGAGGTAGAGACGTTTTCATTATGTTTTTTAGTTAAGTCGGATTAAATATTAAAACCTTAAGGTATAAAAAAGTCTAACCAATTTAGAGTTAGACTTTTAAAATATAGAGATGTTTGTGTGTGTTACTTGTCTATAAGGCCTCGGGAGATAACAATTTTTTGAATTTCTGAGGTGCCCTCGTAAATTTGAGTGATTTTTGCATCGCGCATTAAACGCTCTACGTGGTATTCTTTAACGAAACCATTACCCCCATGTATTTGTACTGCTTCTACTGTGGTGTCCATGGCAACCTGCGAGGCATATAGTTTAGCCATAGCGCCAGACATCGTGTAATCATTTTGCTGGTCTTTATCCCAGGCAGCTTTCATACATAAATGACGTGCGGCTTCTATTTGTGTAGCCATATCGGCAAGTTTAAAAGCAATAGCTTGATGGTTGCATATTTCGGTACCAAAAGCTTTACGTTCTTTAGAATATTTTAAAGCCAGTTCGTAGGCTCCAGATGCTATACCTAAGGCCTGAGAAGCTATGCCTATTCTTCCTCCTGCTAAAGATTTCATGGCGAATTTAAACCCGAACCCGTCTTCTCCAATCCGGTTTTCCTTAGGGACTTTTACATCGTTAAACTGTAAGGAATGCGTGTCGCTTCCGCGAATGCCTAATTTATCCTCTTTAGGGCCTACGTCAAATCCTTTCCAGCCTTTTTCTACAATAAAAGCGTTAATACCTTTATGTTTTTTGTCGATATGGGTTTGCGCGATTACGATATAAAAATCGGCTGTTCTACCATTGGTAATCCAGTTTTTAGTACCGTTTAAAAGGTAGTGGTCGTCTTTTTCTATAGCTGTGGTTTTTTGAGAAGTAGCATCACTACCTGCTTCCGGTTCACTTAAACAAAAAGCCCCTAGAGATTCGCCTGAAGCTAATTTAGTTAGGTATTTTTGTTTTTGCTCTTCATTTCCATAGTGCTCAAGTCCCCAGCATACCAAAGAATTATTAACAGACATTACCACAGAGGCAGAGGCATCGATTTTAGAGATTTCTTCCATGGCCAGTACATATGAGATGGTATCTAATCCACTTCCTCCGTATTTGGGGTCTACCATCATGCCAAGAAAACCAAGCTCTCCCATTTTTTTTATTTGTTCTTTTGGGAATTCTTGTTTATTATCGCGTTCTATAACACCTGGAAGTAATTCGGTTTGTGCAAAATCGCGAGCCGCGTCGCGAATCATAATATGTTCTTCTGTTAGATTAAAATCCATAATTGTAAAAAGTAATTGTTGAATTTTTAAAAAATGATACCAAATATAGGTGTAAATTATTAAATATTCAATAGTATGTGTAAAAATAATATAATATGCTAAAAAATGAATATAGGGTAGTAGGAGTAATGTCGGGAACTTCTTTGGACGGAATTGATTTGGTATACGCTTCATTTACAAAGTCTTCCGGTTGGGATTTTGATATTGTTTATGCAGAAACACAACCTTATAATAAAGCCTGGTTAGATGTTTTACAGCATCTGGTAGGCCGATCAAAATCTGATTTAGAAAAGATAAACGAAGAATATACGGTGTATTTAGCTGGTGTAATCCAGGAGTTTATAACGAAACACAATATAAAATCTATCGATGCCGTGTGTTCGCATGGGCACACGGCGCTTCATGATCCCGAAAATGGTTTAACCCTGCAAATCGGTAATCTGCCACAATTAGCGACTTTAATTAATGAAACTGTGGTTTGCGATTTCAGAGTCGATGATGTAGCTCTGGGCGGACAAGGGGCGCCTTTGGTGCCTATCGGGGACGCATTGCTGTTTTCTGATTACAACTACTGTTTAAATCTTGGAGGTTTTGCAAATGTGTCTACTGAATTGTATGGTAAGCGGGTTGCTTTCGATATCTGTCCGGTTAATATTGTATTAAATCATTATGTAAAGCCTTTAGGTGTGTCTTTCGATCGTGATGGTAAACTGGCGCAAAAAGGACAAATTCAGCAAGAGTTGTTGGAGCAGTTAAATGCACTGGAATTCTACGGAGAAACTTATCCGAAATCCTTAGGATTGGAGTGGGTGATGGGACATGTTTTTCCTTTAATAGATACATTTAATTTAGAAACAGCAGATGTGTTGCGAACTGTTGTAGAGCATGTGGCTGTGCAAATATCTAAGGTAGTGCCGCACACCAAAGCGACAACAATGCTGGTTACCGGAGGTGGTGCATACAACAAATTTTTAATAGAACGTATTAAAGCCTTGTCAGGATGTACCGTGGAAATTCCTGATGCCAATATTGTAGAATTTAAGGAAGCGCTAATTTTTGGTTTGCTGGGAATCTTACGTTTACGTGGTGAAGTGAATTGTTTAATGAGTGTAACCGGCGCACGTAAAGATCATTCGTCAGGATATGTTTACAGGCCTAAAAATAATTAAGAATTTAATTTCAAGGGATTTTTAGTTTTTTATATTTGTTGATTCAATTTAAAAACCTAGATGAAAGAACTACTTCAGAAGTACGAAAATAAGCAGCCGGAAATAGTGTTTAACTGGAAAGACCCAGAGACGGAAGCAGAAGGATGGACGGTAATTAATTCGCTTAGAGGTGGTGCAGCAGGTGGCGGAACTCGTATGAGAAAAGGCCTGGATATGAATGAAGTTTTATCGTTAGCGAAAACGATGGAAATAAAATTTACCGTATCAGGACCTGCTATTGGTGGTGCAAAATCAGGGATCAATTTCGATCCGAGTGACCCTCGAAAAAAGGGCGTTTTAGAGCGCTGGTACAAGGCTGTATCTCCGTTATTGAAAAGTTACTACGGTACAGGAGGAGATTTAAATGTAGATGAAATTCACGAAGTTATTCCTATTACAGAAGAAAGTGGGGTGTGGCATCCTCAGGAAGGCGTATTCAATGGTCATTTTAAACCCACCGAAGCCGATAAAATTAACAGAATAGGTCAGCTTAGA
The DNA here is from genome assembly GCF_051172795.1 of Formosa sp. S-31. Lineage (NCBI taxonomy): Bacteria > Pseudomonadati > Bacteroidota > Flavobacteriia > Flavobacteriales > Flavobacteriaceae > Formosa > Formosa sp. S-31. Next base: position 92,496 of record NZ_JAENDK010000006.1, on the reverse strand, counting down.
CACGGGGTTATAAAAGTACTTGAAGACCCAAAATATTCTCCCGATATTAGAAAAAAATATACTGTAGCCGATATGATTACAGGTTACGGCGTAGCTGTTGCGGCTAAACATTTTTACGATATACATAACGAAAGTATCAAAGGTAAACGCGTAGTGGTTCAGGGCTTTGGTAATGTTGGTGCTGCAGCTGCGTTTTACTTCGCACAAATGGGTGCTAAAGTGGTTGGACTTATCGACAGTGCAGGAGGGTTAATTAATGAATCCGGATTCTCTTTTGAAGATATTACTTCACTTTATCTTGCTAAAAAGGGGAATACCTTACAAAGTAAAGATCTTATTCCTTTTGATGAAATAAATAAAACGATTTGGGCACTTAAAACCGAAGTGTTCGCGCCTTGTGCTGCATCCAGATTGGTAACGAAAGACCAGATAGACAGCATGATTGGTAATGGACTGGAACTTATTACCTGCGGTGCCAACGTGCCGTTTGCAGATAAAGAAATATTTTTTGGGCCAATTATGGAGTACACCGATAATCAGATTAGTTTAATTCCTGATTTTATCTCCAATTGCGGTATGGCCAGGGTGTTTGCCTATTTTATGGAACGCCGCGTACAAATGACCGACGACGCTATTTTCAATGATACCTCAGATGTAATTAAAAAAGCATTGCTTAATATTTACGAAAAGAATCAATCTAAAACACATATTAGTAATACTGCATTTCAAATTGCACTAAATCAACTTATTTAATTAAAAACACATGGAACTTGTAATTATTTTAGTGTTCGTGGTGGGTTATCTGGCCATTACTTTAGAGCACACTTTAAAAATTGATAAACTTATCCCGGCATTGGTAATGATGGCTATTTGCTGGGCCGCTATAGCTTTAGGGTTAGATAGTTTTACGCAGTGGTTCGATTCTGGTCAGCATGCCCTTTTAGAAACGTTTGGAGGTCTGGCACACGAAGAGAAGCTGCACCTTATGGAAGAAACCCTGTTACATCATTTAGGGAAAACAGCCGAAATTTTAGTATTCCTTTTAGGAGCTATGACTATTGTAGAAATTATCGATTATTTTGATGGATTTTCAACAATTAAAAGTTTTGTAAAGACGAAAAGCAAGCGTAAAATATTATGGGTGTTCAGTTTCTTAGCGTTTATACTATCTGCTATAATCGATAACTTAACAGCCACTATTGTATTAATTTCCATACTTCAAAAAATTGTAAAAGATCGCGATGTGCGTATGTGGTACGCGGGGCTTATTATTATCGCTGCCAACGCTGGTGGAGCCTGGTCTCCAATTGGAGACGTAACTACAACCATGTTATGGATTGGTAAAAAAGTTACTACAGGACACTTAATTGGGTATTTATTAGCTCCATCGTTCTTATGTATGTTTGTGCCATCTTTAATAGCGTCTTTTATGCCGGCATTTAAAGGTGATTTAGAGTCTTCGGATGAAGATGAAGAAAAATCTAAAAGTAAATATGGTGCCAGAATGTTGTATTTAGGTTTAGCAGGAATCGTTTCTGTGCCTATTTTTAAAAGTGTAACCCATTTACCTCCGTATGTAGGTATGATGTTAGCACTTGGGGTTGTAGCTGTTTTTGCTGAAGTTTATACATCATCTAAGTTTTCGATTTCAGATATTGAAACTGAAGATAATGATACACACGGGCATCACAGTCCGGTACATGAGTCCCTGTCTAAAATTGAGTTACCAAGTATCTTATTTTTCTTAGGGATTTTAATGGCTGTAGCCGCTTTAGAGTCTTTAGGTATTTTATTCGATTTGGCATCTTCTTTAAAAGGAACCATGCCACGATTAGGAACCGAATTAGGAGAAGAAGGCGTTTCCGATTTAGTGATTTTATTACTGGGTGTTGGATCTGCGGTAATTGATAATGTACCTTTGGTAGCAGCGAGTTTAGGAATGTTCTCAGAGCCTATGGATAATGAGTTGTGGCATTTTATAGCCTATTCTGCAGGAACGGGAGGTAGTATGTTAATCATTGGTTCTGCAGCTGGTGTAGTTGCTATGGGGATGGAAAAAATAGACTTTTTCTGGTATTTAAAGAAAATCTCGTGGTTGGCTTTAGTAGGATTCCTGGTAGGATCTGCTGCATTTATGGTAACCCGAACCTTATTTTAATATTGTTATACTTAACCTAAAAAATTAACGTTATATTGTTTAATCAGTAAATCAATTAAAAACCTATGTTATTTGCCCTATTTCAAGATACTTCTGAAGGTTTAGAAGTTGTTACCGACGAGCCGGTAAAAAAGACGCTTTCCATTATCGAATTAATCAGCAGTGGAGGTGTAGCCGGTCAGGTTATTATCGGAATTTTATTCCTGTTATTAATTGCAGCCGTTTATATTTATTTTGAACGCTTGTTTGCCATTAAAGCTGCATCTCAGATTGATAGTAATTTCATGAATCAGATAAAAGACCATGTAAGTCATGGTAAAATTGATTCCGCACAAATGTTATGTGCTCAGGTTAATTCTCCGGTATCTCGATTAATTGCAAAAGGAATTACGCGTATAGGGAAACCTTTGGAAGATATTAATACGGCTATAGAAAATGCTGGCCGTCTTGAAGTTTACGGTTTGGAAAAGAATGTTAGTATTCTGGCGACAATTTCGGGTGCTGCTCCAATGATTGGTTTCCTGGGGACTGTAATAGGTATGATTTTATCTATTTTCGAAATCGCTAATTCTGGTGGACAAATTGATATTAAATTACTTGCCGATGGACTTTATACTGCTATGACGACTACGGTTGCCGGACTTATTGTTGGTATCGTGGCTTATATGACCTATAACCATCTGGTAGTTAAAACAGACAAAGTAGTGTATCAAATGGAATCTAATTCGTTAGAATTTTTAGATCACTTAAACGAGCCTGTTTAATATGAAGATCAGAGGAAGAAATAAAGTGACGCCGGAATTCAATATGTCGTCTATGACGGATATTGTTTTCCTTCTGCTTATCTTTTTTATGCTGGCTTCTACACTGGTAACTACTAATGCAATTGATGTGTTGTTGCCAAAAGCCAGTGGGAAAACCGAAAACAAGCAGACTATAGCGGTAAGTATAAAGAAAGACCTGACTTATTATATCGATCAAAAGCGCGTTGGAGAAAGTGTTTTGGAACACGAACTTAAAACGCGATTGGCTAAAGAGTCTAAGCCGACTATTGTTTTACGTGCAGAAGAGTCTGTACCTGTAGAGCATGTGGTTAAAGTGATGGATATTGCAAATAGAAATAAGTTTAAAGTTATTTTGGCGGTAAGACCAAATTAAGACTATGAAATATTTACAAACAAAACACGAACGGAATTCGGCGAAATTAACCTTTCTTATAGCCGTCATTTTATTATTGTTATTGTTTGTTGTGGGGCCACCATATATGGATCCTCCGGAGGAATATGGCGTGGCTGTTAATTTTGGATCTACCGATTTTGGTAGTGGAAATAAACAGCCAAATGAGCCTATTAAATCAGAGCCTGTAAAGGTGAATAAAGTGCCTGATGAGGTCGTTGAACCTGAAAAGGTTGAGCCGGTTGCAGCCCAGGCAGCTCAGCCCAAAGAACAAGTGCTTACCGATGATAATAGCGAGGAAATTGCTATTAAAAAACAGAAGGACGCAGAAGCCAAAGCGAAGCGCGACGCCGAGAATAAAGCCAAGGCCGAAGCGGAAGCCAAAGCTAAGGCAGAGGCCGAACGTATTGCTAAAGAACAACGGGAAAAGGCTGAAAAGAAGAAAAAACTGGACGCTTTAATAGGAGGTGTGAGTAAATCGGATGGTACGGCCAAAGGTAGTGAAGGCGATGATAATACTGTAGGAGATAAAGGGCAGTTAGACGGGAATCCTTACGCAGCAAGCTATTTCGGCGGCGCAGGTTCCGGTAGTGGTGGTGTTGGTTATGGTTTAAACGGACGTGGAAAAGCAACTTTTAATACTATTAAGCAGGATTGTAATGAATCTGGTTTGGTGGTCGTTCAAATAGAAGTGAATAGACAGGGACAAGTTATTAAGGCGGTTCCGGGAGTAAAAGGAACAGAGAATAATAGTTCGTGTTTGTTAGAGCCCGCCAAAAAGATTGCCATGTCTCATAAATGGCGTCCGGATCCCAATGCACCGGCCAGACAAATTGGTTTTGTGAGTATCGATTTTAGTTTAGGGCAATAATTATGACATATCAGGAGACTTTACAATGGATGTTTACCCAACTTCCCATGTATCAGCGCCAGGGGCAATCGGCCTTTAAAAAAGATTTGTCAAACACCATTAAACTTGCCGCTTATTTGAATCATCCTGAACAGGGATTTAAAAGTATTCATGTAGCTGGGACAAATGGAAAGGGCTCTACCAGTCATATGCTGGCTTCTGTACTTCAGGAAGCGGGTTATAAGGTTGGCTTGTATACATCACCCCATTTAAAAGATTTCAGAGAACGTATTAAAATAAACGGAAAAGAAGTTTCTCAAGAGTTCGTTGTAAAATTTATAGAAGGGCATAAGGGCTTTTTCGAAAGTAATTCCCTTTCTTTTTTTGAAATGACTGTAGGGATGGCTTTCGAATATTTCAGGAATGAGGCAGTCGATATTGCTGTTATTGAAGTGGGGTTGGGAGGACGTCTGGACTCTACGAATATTATAACACCTGAAGTTTCTGTAATTACCAATATTGGTTTAGACCATACGCAGTTTTTAGGTACAACTTTAGAAGCTATAGCGGCCGAAAAGGGAGGTATTATAAAACCTGGAATTCCTGTGGTTATAGGAGAAACGCAGACAGAAACCGAATCGGTTTTTAAAGATTTAGCAGAAAAAAATGATGCTAAAATAAGTTTTGCCGATCAGCAGATTAAAGAAGCCTTGCCAAGTGATATGATTGGTTCCTATCAGAAGAAAAATATCAGGACTGTTTTACAGACTGTAAAGGAGCTTCGTTTGCTGGGATATAACATTTCTGATAAGACTATTGCATCAGGATTAATGCAGGTTGTAGGGAATACTGGTTTAAAAGGGCGTTGGCAGGTGTTAAATCAATGTCCGAAGGTGGTTTGCGATACAGCACACAATACTGAAGGTTTAACAGAAGTGATGCAGCAGTTAAAACAGGAAGAGTTTGAGCAACTGCATATGGTTTTTGGTGTGGTAAACGATAAAGATATTACTACCATTTTACCACTTTTACCTAAAAATGCCATGTATTATTTTTGTAAACCGGATGTTCCAAGAGGATTGGATGCCGTGGCGTTAAAAACTGTATGTAATGCTAGCGGATTTCAAGGGGAATCTTATGGTTCTGTAAATGAGGCGTATAATGAGGCGTTGAAAAACGCTTCTCAAAACGATTTTATTTACGTTGGTGGCAGCACTTTTGTTGTGGCCGAAATAATTTAAAAAAGTCAAAAAAAGTTTTTGTAGATTCAAAATCTGC
>NZ_JAENDK010000006.1:86821-86980 GCF_051172795.1 Formosa sp. S-31 | reverse complement strand
TTATATTTGCACACCGATTGCAAGGGCGCGTAGCTCAGTTGGTTCAGAGCACTTGGTTTACACCCAAGGGGTCAGGGGTTCGAATCCCTTCGCGCCCACAAGAACTTCTCAAAACAGAGAAGTTTTTTTGTGGTTTTAATCAGGGTTTCCGTCAGGAAA
>NZ_JAENDK010000006.1:86546-86697 GCF_051172795.1 Formosa sp. S-31 | reverse complement strand
GGGCGCGTAGCTCAGTTGGTTCAGAGCACTTGGTTTACACCCAAGGGGTCAGGGGTTCGAATCCCTTCGCGCCCACAAAAACTTTTCAAAAAAAAGTTTTTGTGGTTTTAATCAAGGTTTCCGTTAGGGAATCAAAATAAAATTGCAGTCA
>NZ_JAENDK010000006.1:0-86497 GCF_051172795.1 Formosa sp. S-31 | reverse complement strand
GGGCGCGTAGCTCAGTTGGTTCAGAGCACTTGGTTTACACCCAAGGGGTCAGGGGTTCGAATCCCTTCGCGCCCACAGTATTAAAAAAGGCTTCTCTTTATGAGAAGCCTTTTTTAGTTTATTATCTTTTCTGTTTTATAAAAGATCTAAAATGCGTTCCAGTTTCATGCCGCGTGAAGCCTTAATAAGCAAGGTGGCTTCCTTTAAGTGTAAGTTGTGAATTGCACTGCTGAAATCTTCAAAAGTGTTGAAATTTATCAGTTTCTCTGAATTAATAGTGCTCTTGGCAAAATGATGCCCTATGGTAATAATCTGGTCTATATTTAATGCTATAGCTAAATTGCTAATGTCCTGATGTTCCTTGTCTGCCTCTTTACCCAATTCGAACATATCTCCAATAATGGCAATCTTAGAAGTTGCTTTTAAACTGGAGAAACTTTCCAGAGCAGCTTTCATACTTGTCGGATTTGCGTTATAGGCGTCGAGTATGATTTGCTGATTTTCTTTTTGAATTATCTGCGATCTGTTGTTTTTAGGATTGTAAAGTTCTATAGCTTTCTGAATGCCTTTTGGCTTTACTTTAAAATATTGACCTATGGCAATAGCCGCAGAGATATTATTGAAGTTATAAATCCCGATTAAATTGCTTTTAATGGTCAAATCGTTATAGGTGCAAACAACTAATGGGTCTGCTGATTTTAAGTCAATTTTTGCATTTGCCTCGGTATCCTCTTTTCCAAAAGTATACTGATCTAAACCTTTGGCTTGTTCTACTTGTTTCGAATCATTGACATTAATAAATGCCATGCCATTATGCTGTCCTAAATAACGATATAGCTCTGTTTTACCCAGAACAACCCCTTCGAGGCTACCAAAACCTTCCAGATGAGCTTTACCAAAATTGGTAATGTAACCGTAGTTAGGTTGTGCAATCTGGCATAAAAAATCAATTTCCTTTAAATGGTTTGCACCCATTTCCACGATACCTATTTCCGTGTTTTTAGTCATGGACAATAAGGTAAGCGGGACGCCGATATGGTTGTTTAAATTGCCTGTGGTAGCAGTGGTTTTATACGTTGTCGATAAAACAGCATTAATTAACTCTTTGGTGGTTGTTTTTCCATTGCTCCCTGTTAAGGCTATAATTGGAATGTTCAGGTAGGTACGGTTAAAGGAAGCTAAAGCCTGAAGGGTTTCCAGTACATTTTCTACCAGAATAGTTTTTTCGGAAGTTTTGTATTCAGCTTGATCTATAACAGCATATTTTGCTCCGCTTTCAATAGCTTTTTCAGCAAAAGTATTGCCATTAAAATTTTCGCCACTTAGAGCAAAAAATATATCATTTTTTTGAAGCGTTCTGGTATCTGTACAAACCGCATTACACGCTAAAAACAGGTGATGTAAATCTTGTATTTTCATGTTATAAAAGTATAAAAAAGCGCGATTTTATATAGATTTAAATTCTGGCTTTTACGAAATATCCGGTTAAAAAAAAGCTACCTGAAAAATCAGATAGCCTTTTTGTATTTTGAATGTTGCTTTTAATTAACTATTCATGGAAATTAAAAACTCTTCGTTATTTCTGGTTTGTTTGAAGCGTTCGTTGATAAACTCCATAGCTTCTACAGGATTCATGTCTGCAAGATATTTGCGCATAATCCACATGCGTTGAATGGTATTGTCGTCTAACAGTAAATCGTCGCGACGGGTACTAGATGAAATTAAATCGATAGCCGGGAATATTCTTCGGTTGGCAATACGTCTGTCTAACTGAAGTTCCATGTTACCGGTTCCTTTAAATTCTTCAAAAATAACCTCGTCCATTTTAGAACCGGTATCTGTAAGTGCAGTAGCTATAATAGATAAAGATCCTCCTTTTTCAATATTACGAGCTGCACCAAAGAAACGTTTTGGTTTATGTAGTGCGTTGGCATCTACACCACCACTTAAAATTTTACCCGATGCCGGTTGTACCGTGTTATAAGCTCGTGCCAGACGTGTAATAGAGTCTAGGAGGATTACAACATCATGACCACATTCTACAAGGCGTTTAGCTTTCTCTAATACGATATTGGCAATTTTAACATGCTCGTGAGCTTCCTTGTCGAAAGTAGACGCAACAACTTCGCCACGTACATGACGCTGCATGTCTGTAACTTCTTCAGGACGTTCGTCAATTAATAAAATAATCTGATATACTTCCGGATGGTTTGCTGCAATAGCATTTGCTATATCTTTTAACAACATGGTTTTACCGGTCTTTGGCTGAGACACAATCATACCACGTTGACCTTTACCTATCGGGCTGAATAAGTCCATAATTCTAGTAGATATGGTGCTTTGTTTTTCAGCGATATTAAATTTTTCTTTCGGGAATAACGGTGTTAAATGCTCGAAAGATACACGGTCTCTAACCACCTGAGGATCCAGACCATTAATTTTATTAACCTTAATTAAAGGGAAATATTTTTCACCTTCTTTAGGAGGTCTTACGTTTCCAAGTACAGTATCTCCTGTTTTTAATCCGAATAAACGAATTTGAGATTGAGATACATAAATATCATCTGGAGAAGAAAGATAATTGTAGTCTGAAGATCTTAAAAAGCCGTAGCCATCCTGCATAATGTCCAGTACACCTTCACTTTCAATAATGGCATCAAATTCAAACTCTGGTTCTCTATAACGGTTACGCGTATCTTTGTTGCCGTTATTGGCATTGTTAGGGTTTTGGTTACCGTTATTGTTGTTTTTTGAATGCTGTTTCTGGTTGCCGGAATCTTTTTTCTGATGATCCTTTTTCTGGCGATTTTGCTGATTGTTCTGGTTAGGATTTCCTTTATCCTCTTTTACCGGAGCAGCAGTTTTATCTTCGTTTACCGGATTAATGGCTTGTTTTTGTGGTTTTTGCTTCTGAGGCTGTTTGCGCTCTTTAGGCGTGTTTTTATTTTGAGGCTCAGATTCTGTTTTGCTTTCTGTAGTTGTTGCTTCGGGAGTGTTGCTTGAAGTTACAGGTTTGGCAGGAATGCGTTTTTTTACGCGTTCACGTTTTGGCTTAGGAGCAGCTTCAACCTTAGGTTTCGTCTCGGTAGCCTCTGATGTTGTTTCCGTTTTAGCTTCGATTACGGCTTTTGGGTTGGCAGCCTGTTGATCTAATATCTGATATACAAGATCGAGTTTTTTTAGGGAGCGAAACTTGGGAACATTTAATTTTTTAGCAATTTCCTGTAGTTCAGGAAGTTTCATCTCTTTTAATTGCGTGATTTCAAACATTGATGTTCAATTGAATATTTGAGTTATATTTTAAATGATGATATTCTAGAAGAAAAATTTATCTTATTCTGGAAGAATTAACAAGCTAAAACCAAGAGTGTTGTAGTTTGTTATTGCAATTATACGACTTTTATTTTAATAATTTATATAAATGTTCTCAAAGAAACTGCTATTTTTGTGCTCAAGTTTGAAAAAAACCGATGATACAACGTATACAAACCATATATTTGATATTAGCAGCTTTAGTATCTTGCGGATTAATTTATGTATTTAATCTGTGGAAAAATGCAGAAGACGCTTTGGTATTTGCTGCTGATAATATTTTGTATTTAGCCTTGTTCTTAGGATCGGGCCTGTTATCTTTAGTAACTATATTTTTGTTTAAAAACAGACAGACGCAATTTGTTTTGTGTCGTCTTAACATCATATTAAACTTTATTTTACTAGGATTTTTCGTGTATCAATCTCTAAATTTATCTGGAGAAACTCAGGTTTCAGAGAAAGGTATTGGGATGTTTCTTCCTATAATTTCTATCGTATTATTAGTGTTAGCTAATAAAGCCATTAAAAAGGATGAAGATCTTGTAAAATCTGTAGATCGATTACGTTAAACCTAACATCTTAGTAGTATTAGTGCGTGTAAAAAACCCGAAGGTTGTGCTTCGGGTTTTTATTTTTTAGCGTTTATTAAACTCTATAACTTCTAAGTCTTTAATTTCTTTTCCTTCTATTTTAAATCGTAACATGGTACGTACTTTATGAAAACCATGGATGCCAACGGCACCGGGATTCATATGTAATAAATTCAGTTTTTTATCGGGCATCACTTTTAAAATATGCGAATGGCCACAGATAAAAAGTTTAGGCGGCCGGTCGTAAATTTCATCTTTAACTCTAATATTATACCGGTTAGGGTAGCCTCCAATATGCGTAATCCAGACATCAACGTCTTCGCACATAAACCTGTTGTGTTCCGGGAATTCCTGTCTCACTTTTGCGTCGTCTATATTGCCGTATACACCACGTAAGGGTTTCAATGCTTTTATTTTATCGGTAACCGATAGGTTGCCAATGTCGCCGGCATGCCAGACTTCATCTGCTTGTTTTACATGTTTTAAAATATCATCGTCCATGTAACCGTGGGTGTCCGAGAGCAAGAGTATTTTTGTCATTAAGAGAATATTGTGAGTTGAAACTACTAAAACTGATTATCTTTGTAGCTTGATTAACAAAATTAAGACATTTCTTGAGATATTTTTTAGAACTTTCTTATAACGGAAAAGCGTATCACGGTTGGCAAAATCAGCCAAATGCCATTTCGGTACAGGAAGTGATTGAAAAGGGATTATCGTTGCTTTTAAAGGCGCCAACGAGTATTGTAGGGGCTGGGCGTACCGATGCCGGAGTTCATGCTTCGCAGATGTTTGCCCATTTTGATACAGAATCATTGTTAAATGAAGCTCAGCTGACGTATAAGCTTAATGCGTTTTTGCCAAAAGATATCGCTATACATCGTGTTTTTAGAGTTCAGCCCGAAGCGCATACACGGTTTGATGCGGTAAGCAGATCGTATTTGTACCGTATAGCCTTGGAAAAAAATGTGTTTAATTTTGAAGAAGCCTATTACTTAAAACCTAAATTGGATATTGATAAAATGAATACGGCTTCCGGAATATTACTGGAATACAGGGATTTTCAATGTTTTTCTAAAAGTAATACCGATGTGAAAACCTATAATTGCGATATAAAGCAAGCAGGTTTTTCGGTTGTGAAAGACGAATTGCATTTTACCATTACTGCAGACCGTTTTTTAAGAAATATGGTCAGAGCAATAGTGGGGACCTTAATAAATATAGGCATTGGCAAGTTGCAAATAGAAGACTTACATCGTATTATTTCTTCGAAAAACAGAAGTGAAGCGGGCTATTCAGTTCCGGCGCAGGGACTGTATTTAACTAAAGTAGAATATCCTGAATCGATATATTTAAATGGATAACAAAACTCAAAATAACAGTGTAAATATTAATTTGTTTAAGCGTCTGCTTAAATATATAAAACCGTACAACAGGGTTTTTATAGGTGTTTTTATCTCCGTTATTTTATTGGCTATTTCTGGAGCATTAAGACCTTATATTCTTCAGCAGGCCATAGATAACAATATCGCAACTAAAACTGTTGAAGGATTTTTGCCTTACGTGTTATTTATGGTTGGCTTGCTGGTGTTCGAGGTCGTTTTTCAGCTTATTTTTATTTTTTATTCCGGATGGCTGGGACAAAGTGTGGTTCGCGATATTCGTGTCAAGCTGTTTAATCATATGCTTACGTTTAAGATGAAGTATTATGATAATTCGTCTGTAGGGTTACTTATCACCCGTGCGGTAACCGATATGGAACGTATTGCCGATATTTTCGGAGAAGGCCTGTTTATGATTTTTAGAGATGCCTTAACCATGATCGTTGTGGCCGGTTTTATGGTTTATATGAACTGGAAATTAAGTTTTATCGTGTTTTTAATGTTACCAGTGGTGTTATATGCAACAAGGGTATTTCAAAAATATATGAAGAAGGCTTTCGAAGAAGTTCGTACTGAAGTTTCCAATTTAAATTCGTTTGTTCAGGAGCGGGTAACAGGAATGAAAATTCTGCAGTTATTTACTCGTGAGGATATAGAATACAAGAAGTTTAAAGTTATAAATGAACGCCATAAAAAAGGATGGTTAAAAACGGTTTGGTATAACTCGATATTCTTCCCTATTGCTGAACTGTCTACTTCTATTACCATAGGTCTTGTGGCCTGGTATGGTGGCCTGGATGTTGTTGTGCGCGAAAGTTCTTCATTAGGAGATTTAACCGCTTTTGTTATGATGATTCCGATGTTATTCAGGCCATTACGACAAATCGCTGATAAGTTTAATACCTTCCAGATGGGAATGGTGGCTGCCAACCGGGTGTTTAAAATTTTAGATACAACCTCGCATATCGATAATAACGGTCAACTGGAGGCAGCTCATTTTAAAGGGGATATTTCCTTTAAAAATGTAAGATTCAGTTATGTGAAAGACGAAGTAGTACTCAAGGATATTTCTTTAGAAGTGAAAGCCGGGCAAACCGTGGCTATCGTTGGTGCAACCGGAGCTGGAAAATCGACCATTATTAATTTATTAAGTCGTTTTTACGAAATAGATAATGGGGTTATAGAAATAGATCATGTAGATATTAAAACCTTTACTCTGGCGTCGTTAAGAGCGCAGATAGCAGTGGTATTACAGGATGTGTTTTTGTTTGCCGATACCATTTTTAATAATATAACTTTAAATCATCCGGAGATTTCTGAAGAGCAAGTGGTGCGAGCTGCTAAGGAAATAGGCGTTCACGATTTTATTAGTAGTTTGCCAAACGGGTATCATTATAATGTTAAGGAGCGCGGGGTAATGTTGTCCTCTGGACAGCGCCAGTTAATTTCATTTCTGCGTGCTTATGTTACCAATCCGAGTATACTGGTTTTAGATGAAGCGACTTCATCGGTAGATTCGCATTCGGAACAGCTCATACAAAATGCAACCGATAAAATAACGAAAGGCAGAACTTCTATTGTTATTGCTCACCGTCTGGCGACGATTAAAAAAGCCGATAAAATTATAGTTATGGATTCGGGAGAAATTGTAGAGCAAGGTTCGCATAAAGAACTTCTTAAAAAAGAAAACGGCTATTATCGTAATCTTTACGAAGTGCAGTTTATGAAAGAACTGACGACTTAAATCAAGTCGTCTTTTATCATAGTAATTAGGTCTGTTAAATCGTCGTAAGATACAAATTCACCATTTTTGAAATAGGAAATTTGTCCGGTTTCCTCACTTACAACAAGAGCCAGTGCATCCGTTTTTTCGCAGACGCCCACAGCTGCTCTGTGTCGTAATCCGAAACGTTGTGGTAAATTCTTGTCGTTATTCACCGGAAGTATTACGCGTGTGGCTTTAATGATATTTTTTGAAATTATTATAGCGCCATCATGCAAAGGGCTGTTTTTAAAGAAAATACTTTCTATAATGGGTTGGGTTACCGTAATGTTCATTTCGTCTCCGGTACGTGCCAGAAAATCCAGATTATTATTGCGTTCAAAAACAATTAAAGCTCCGGTGTGGGTCGCTGCCATTTTAGTACAGGCGGCAATTACAGTTTCAACAATGGAATTTGACAGGTCGTTGGTTTCGGTTTTTAAAAATTTAAGCTGCTTAAACAACTGGCCATTTTTGTTGAAATTAGTCGAGCCTATCATCAATAAAAATTTTCTAAGCTCTTGCTGAAATACAACAATTAAAGCAAACATACCTACACTGATAAAGCCACCAAGAATGTTACTTAGTAGTTGCATGTGAATGGCTTCGGTGATTTTCCAGATGATGTAGATGATTACAATTCCAATGAAGATATTAATAGCTACCGTACCTTTTACCAGTTTGTAAACATAGTAAAGCAGCAAAGCCACTAAAAAGACATCGATTAAATCGATTAAAGTAAATTTTAAAAGGTCACTAAAGATTTCCAAAGGGCAGATGTTTTTGTAAATGTAGCAAAATCACTTAATATATAAATTCGTTTTGATCTATAAAAACGGATGAATGCTTAACGCTTAGCAATGCATCTTTAAATTTTAAGTACTCCTGAAACGTTAGCCGACTGTGAAAATTCAGAATGTATTTTAAGTCTTTTTCAGTCGAGGAATTCAGAGCGTTGATTAATTCGGACTCGGTATAGTTTTTATTCGATATCTGAATCGTGTTTTCTGAAATGTTTATTATTTCAGCTTCCGGATTATGGTCTTTTTTATACGATTCGGCTGTTGTATCCAGATGGAAACGGGTTGTTGTAAAGTCTAAAAAACGCAGCGTTTTATCTTTCGGATTAAAGCCTGTGAAATAATTTTTAGAGCTTTTGTTTTTATGTGAGGCATTTTCTTTTTTTTCCTGTAAAAACATAAGGGTAGATATAAGCTGTTTTAAAGTAAGTCGCTTATCTATGTTAACCAACCAGTTGGTTGTACTAATTAGGTTTTTACGGTTAAGTTCCAGGCTATCCGGTTCTGACGGATTATAAAAAATATAGGCTGGAGACACATCGGTTATTTTTGTGATTTCGGAATGTGTTATCTTGGCGAGTTGTAATTCTTTTTCATTGGAACAACTAAAGCTTAACAAGAAAACAAACAAAAGGGCGGTAAGTCTCATATTAAGCATTTAAGGCATTTAGTAAGGAAATACATTCCATAGCTTCTTTAACATCGTGTACTCTTAATATAGACGCTCCTTTTTGTAAACTAATCGTGTTAATTACGCTTGTACCATTAAGGGCTTCTTTAGCCGAAATATTTAAGGTTTTATAAATCATCGATTTTCTGGACACACCAACCAAAAGGGGTAATTCGGTAAATTGCAGTAATTCGAGTTTGTTAAGTAACTCGAAGTTTTGGGCGGTAGTTTTAGAAAAACCAAATCCGGGATCGATTATACAATCTATAATACCATGTGCTCGCGCCTGAGCGATACGCTCAGAAAAATAGAATAAGATGTCTTGGGTTAAATCCTTGTACGAAGTGTGCTGTTGCATGGTTTGTGGAGTGCCACGCATATGCATCATGATATATGGAACTTTTAGCTGTCCAACAATTTTCAGCATATTGTCGTCCAGATGTCCGGCAGAAATATCATTAATTAAAGCGGCACCGGCTTCAATACAGGCTTTGGCAATAGTACTCCTGAACGTATCAATAGATAGTAAAATGTCTGGGAATGTTTTTACCAGTAATTCCACTACAGGTAAAATGCGTTTCAGTTCTTCTGCTTCACTCACATGTTCGGCATCTGGTCTGGAACTGTAGGCGCCAACATCAATAAATGTAGCGCCTTGTTGAAGCATAAGCTCCACCTGTTTTAGAATGTCAGCTTCATTTTTATAGCTTCCTCCGTCGTAAAACGAGTCGGGCGTAAGGTTTAAAATCCCCATAACGTGAGGAGTAGCAAGATTAATAAGTTGTCCTTTGCAGTTTATAGTTTTTGTCAAAACGGTATTAGGAATGGTTTAAGTTTGCAAATCAATTAATTTATGCGAAATTTACGCAAAATTCATATCAATTTATGCAAGATACCTCAAAACAATACGATGCTGTAATAACCATGTGTAGAAGTTTGTTTATTAATAAAATGAAGGATTATGGTTGTGCGTGGCGTATTTTAAGACTACCGTCTTTAACCGATCAGATTTTTATAAAAGTACAGCGCATTCGTGGTTTACAGGAAAATGAAGTGCAGAAAGTAGAGGAAGGTGAGGTGAGTGAGTTTATAGGAGTAATAAACTATTGCATTATGGCATTGATACAGATTGAAAAAGGTATTGCCAATCAGCCGGATCTTACTACTGTTGAAGCAACAGATCTTTACGACGAAAAAATAGCCGAAACTAAGGAGCTTATGATGAATAAAAATCATGACTACGGCGAGGCCTGGCGCGATATGCGTGTAAGTTCGCTTACCGATTTAATTTTACAGAAACTATTGCGCGTAAAACAGATTGAAGACAATAAAGGAAAAACGCTGGTAAGCGAAGGTATAGATGCGAATTATCAGGATATGATTAATTATGCGGTTTTTGCCTTAATCCATTTAGAAGCCAAATAATTTAAAAAAATAAAGTTCTCCCCATTACATGAAAGCTATAGTGAATTTAAGTCGGATTTTTGTAGGTGTATTATTTATCATTTCAGGTTTAATAAAATTAAACGACCCTATAGGATTTTCCTTTAAACTAGAAGAATATTTTAGTGCAGCGGTACTTAATTTAACGTTTTTAGAGCCTTATGCTTTAATGATCTCTGTTATAGTTGTCGTGTTCGAGGTGCTTTTAGGCGTGTTTTTACTTATAGGGTATAAGCCAAAATTTACAGTCTGGAGCTTACTGTTAATGATTGTTTTCTTTACTTTCTTAACGTTCTATTCGGCCTATTTTAATAAAGTGACCGACTGTGGGTGTTTTGGAGATGCAGTAAAATTAACCCCATGGCAGTCGTTCTCTAAAGATGTGGTGCTTTTAGTGCTGATTCTCGTTTTGTTTTTCGGAGTTAAGCATATTAAACCATGGTTCAGCCGATTTGGATTAACCATGGTTTCTCTGTTGAGTTTTGTTGGGTGTTTAGGACTGGCTTATCATGTACTGATGCATTTACCGGTAAAAGATTTCAGACCGTATAAAGTAGGTGCTAATTTATGGGAGAATATGATTGTGCCGGAAGATGCTCCTAAGGCCGATATAGATTACAAATGGAAATTCAATGTAAACGGAGAAGAGCAGGTCATTACAACAAAAGGTTCATATCCTTCAGTAAAAGGTGATTTTGTAAGTGTCGATACCGAAGTCATTAATCCCGGATACGAAGCACCGATACACGATTTTACTATTGAACGAGACGGAGAAGATTTTACCGAAGCCATTTTACACGACGACCATGTAGTGTTATTAGTAGCTTACAACTTAAATAAATCGGAAAGTCTGGGATTAAAAGCTTTAAAGAACCTATCGGATAAAGCTTTGGAAAATGGATATAAGGTTATAGGCTTAACTGCTTCAGGCGAAGAAGAACAGCAAAAAGCAAGAGAAACTTACGGCTATAATTTCGATTTTTATTTTACCGATGAAACGGCTCTAAAAACCATAGTTCGATCTAATCCTGGTATTTTAATCTTGAATAAAGGAACCGTAACTCAGAAAGTACATTGGAACGATGTAGATAGCCTGAATCTAAGTAAAGTGAATTAAGCCTGTGATACAATACATATTAAATAAATTAGTTTATGCGTTATTAACCTTGTTTGGTGTGGTAACTGTAATATTTTTTTTATTTAATGTGTTACCCGGCGATCCGGCACAAATGATGCTGGGCCAGAATGAAGACAGCGAACAACTGGCTGTTATCAAACAAAAATACGGTTTCGATAAACCTTTAAGTACGCAGTATTTTTATTATGTAAACGATTTATCTCCACTTTCTTTACATTCTGTATATGAGCAAGACTATACCTATTTTAATCAAGATAAATATCACGGTACGCCGTTTATTTCACTGGGACATTATAACCTAGCTGTAAAATGGCCGTATTTAAGAGAGTCTTTCACTAAACAAGGGAAAAAGGTAAGTGCTGTATTGGCAGAAACCTTGCCCAATACTTTTGTTCTGGCCGTTAGTGCTATCGTTATAGCTATTATTTTAGGTGTTATTTTTGGTATTATTTCTGCTTTATATAAAAATACGGTACTGGATAAAACCATTCAGTTGATTAGTACGGTAGGGATGAGTGTGCCTTCATTTTTCAGCGCTATTCTATTTGCCTGGTGTTTTGGCTACGTGTTCCATAACTATACTAATCTGGAGATGACCGGGAGTTTATACGAGCTGGATGATTTTGGGGAAGCCATGCATATAAAATGGAAAAACTTACTGCTGCCGGCTGTGGTTCTAGGTATTCGTCCACTCGCAGTGGTTATCCAGTTAATGCGAAATTCGCTTTTGGAGGTGCTTAATCAGGATTATATTCGTACGGCAAGGGCCAAAGGATTGAGTGAATTTAACATAATAAAGAATCATGCGGTTAAAAATGCTTTGAATCCTGTAGTGACTGCAATTTCCGGGTGGTTTGCCTCAATGCTTGCTGGTGCTGTGTTTGTAGAGTATGTATTTGGCTGGAATGGTTTAGGGAAAGAAATAGTTAATGCGCTAAACACTTTAGATTTGCCGGTAATTATGGGTTCGGTGTTAATTATAGCGCTTCTTTTCATAATTATCAATATTTTTGTAGATATAATTTATGCTTGGTTAGATCCAAAAGTAAAACTTCAATAAAAACGTTTAAACACATAACATTATGAGAAAAAATATCGTTGCAGGTAACTGGAAAATGAATAACGACTTAGCGCAAACTGAAACTTTAATAACGGCTTTAAAAGGTCAGACAATATCTTCTGATGCAGAGGTTATGGTAGCGCCGCCATTTACTAATCTTTGGGCTGCCTATAATGCATTAAAAGGATCGGATATTGAAGTTGCAGCTCAGAATATGCATTTTGCAGAAAACGGAGCTTACACAGGAGAAGTTAGTGCAAGCATGTTAAAAAGTGTTGGTATTACTACCGTAATTTTAGGGCATAGCGAGCGTCGTGCTTATTTCAACGAAACAGATGAGATATTAGCAAAAAAAGTAGATGCAGCCTTAGCTAAGGATATGCGCGTAATTTTTTGTTTCGGAGAAGAATTAGCCGATAGAAAATCGGATAATCATGAAACCGTAGTGGGCGATCAAATTAAAAATGCCTTATTTCATTTAGATGCAGCTGCTTTTAAAAATATCGTATTAGCGTATGAGCCGGTATGGGCAATCGGTACTGGAGAAACTGCAAGTCCGGAGCAGGCTCAGGATATGCATGCTTTCATTAGAAAAACTTTAGCCGATAAATACGGAGCAGAAGTTGCCGACAGCGTTTCTATTCTTTATGGTGGAAGTGTTAAGCCCAATAATGCAAAAGAAATTTTCTCTAAACCAGATGTTGATGGTGGTTTAATTGGAGGTGCTGCATTAAATGCAGAAGACTTTTTTGCTATTGTTAACGCGTTTTAAAAAACGTTAATTTAATTAATACAGAGGTTTTGTAACCTTTTTTATATAAGCTGAATGTTTTTATTCAGCTTATATGTTTTTAAGAGGTTACGCATTTAGAAAAGGATTAAAACTTGATTATATGTCAAACATGATTTATTTAGGATATTATTTTAAAGTACAGCCATTACAACCGGGTGTAGAGATTTTGATTGCAGAGTTAGGCTTTGCGGGCTTTGAGAGTTTTGTGGAAACCGAAGAGGGAGTAACGGCGTATATTCAAAAAGACGAATGGAACGAGCACATTTTAGACGATATACAAATCTTAAATTCAGATGAATTTGATATTTCTTACACTTTCGATGAAATTGAGCAAACCAACTGGAATGAGGAGTGGGAAAAGAATTTCAGTCCTATAGTTGTAGACGACCAGTGTGCTGTTCGCGCTCCGTTTCACGATAAATTCGATACGGAGTACGATATTATTATAGAACCTAAAATGAGTTTCGGTACCGGGCATCATGAAACCACGCATATGATGATTCAGCATATTCTAAAAAATGATATGGCTAATAAATCGGTTTTAGATATGGGCTGCGGAACAGGTGTATTAGCGATCCTGGCCGAAATGAAAGGCGCAACACAGTTAGATGCCATAGATATTGATAACTGGTGTTATTTAAACAGTCTGGAAAATGTAGAGCGCAATAACTGTAAACACATTTCGGTTTACGAAGGTGATGCTGCATTATTAGAGGGGAAGTCTTATGATGTCATTATTGCGAATATTAACCGAAACATTCTGCTTAATGATATTAAAACGTATGCTAAGGCGTTAAATAACAATGGAATGTTGTTTTTAAGTGGCTTTTATAACGACGATATCCCTGTTATAGAAGAAGAATGTAGAAAACATATGTTAAAACTAAGCGAAAAATTAGAACGTAACAATTGGGTTGCATTAAAATTTTTAAATTAGTAGTATCAAAACGATTGAAAATGAGTACGAAAGAAAAAGTATTAGAAGAGGTTCTCGTTGAAACCAAGGAGCAGAAGGAAAACGAAATTATACTTTATAACGATGAGGTAAATACCTTCGACCATGTTATCGACACTTTAATTTATGCCTGCGATCACACGCCGGAACAAGCCGAGCAGTGTTCTATTATAGTGCATTATAAGGGTAAGTGTACGGTAAAAACAGGACCTTATAACGATTTGGAACCGCGTTGTTACAAACTTTTACAAGCGGGATTAAGTGCAGAAATCGTTTAATGGAAATATTTACAATTCATAAAAATACTGATTTGTAGTGGGTTAAGTGCGTTTTGGAATTTCCTTTGAAAATTTTTTAAATATCTATTGAAAAATATTTTGTGTAAACGGAATAATCTCCTATATTTGCACCCACAAAATCGGCCGCGTGGCGCAACTGAATAGCGCACTTGATTACGGCTCAAGAGGTTCCAGGTTTGAATCCTGGCGCGGTCACAAGTAGAAATACTAAATTATTATAAATCCTTGCAATCTTTAAGATTAGCAAGGATTTATTGTTTTAGGACTATCATAAAATATGAATTGATTTGATTTAAAAAGGAGTGTATTCAAACTAATTTGGAGACCATAAACTTAAAACTAATTTAGTGTCAGGTTGTTAAAATTAGTTTGAAGAATTACAATGAGAGATGACTCAAAAAAAATATTAAACAAATTAGCCAATAATTAAATTATGATTAAAGTTTTAGGCCCTATTGTTTTATTTATATGCATGTTATCTGCAATGTTTTTTGTTTATAAGTGGTATAGGCTTTACACATCATATAAAGGTATTTCTATAAAAGAGTATAGGCCAAAATATATTAAACAAGAAGAATCTCCTTTTACAAAAGAAATAACAGGACGCTTAAATGTTTTTATAGTACTGATGTACCTGTTTATGGTTACAGGGGTATTGTGTGCAATTATTTTTGATATTCTTAGTTAACATTAAAATGATTTAAGAGATACTTTTGCTGAAAAATGTGTAACTGGAAATTGAAAGTTTAACTTTTTTAAGTTTAGCTCCTTTTTATGCTTACTGCAAAAAAACGTCTATATTCAATATGATTTTATAGGGAGTAATTGAATTCAACTTCTTAAAATTATTTTTCCATTCATATAATATTTGTACTATAACTATCCCCAAAAACCTATAACGCGTTCAATCGTCCAGAACATGGCCACAGAACCAATACCGTACGGTAATACTTTAGGAATCCAGCCTTTTTTAGGAATAACCGATTTTATAAGGTACCCGATGGCGACTACAGCTAAGACGAAAAGGATCTGTCCCAGTTCTACACCAATATTAAATGTGGCCAGAGCTAATGGAATTTCTGTTTGTGGCAGTCCGATGTCGGTTAAAGCGCCGGCGAATCCAAACCCATGCAATAATCCAAAAACAAAAGCGACCAACCAGGGTTTTTCACTGGTAAGTGTCGGTTTACCTTGTTGAAGTTTCAGTATTTCTAAGGCCAGAAAAACAATACTTAAAGCGATAACTGCTTCTACGGGCGGACCAGGTAAACTGGCTAAACCTAAAGCAGAAAAACTTAAGGTAATACTGTGGGCCAGAGTGAAAGCGGTAATAGTCTTCAATAATTTTTTAAATCCTACCGTTATTATAATTAAGGCCAGAACAAACAAAAGATGGTCAAAGCCCAGAAGAATGTGTTCAACTCCTAACAGCGTATACGTTTTTGCAACCTGCCATTTGCTGCTTTTTCCGGGTAATAATGTCGATGCGCTGTCTGGGTGCAACATCAGAGAAATTTTTTCACCATTAAGATAGGTCACGTTAACCAGAACGTCTACCATGGTTTTGTTGAGGTTTACAATTTCAATTCGACTGCCTTCCAGCTGGCGGTTTCCGATTAAGGTATAATTGTGTATCATAGCACCACTTACAGGTCTTGCCAATCCGGTTTCCTGAAGCTGAAAACCATCTTCGAAGCTTGGGTAAATTTTTAGTACCATATCGCCCATAGCCGGGACTTTCCATAAAATCTGATAATGGGTTTCGTCCTGCTGGACTATTTGTAAATAGGCGGGTCTGATTTCGTGTGCCTTAACCATTGTTGAACACAATAGCACAAAAGCGAACAGGAATATGTTATATATACGTGTCATAGCTATTGGTTTTGTGCCAGTTCTTTAGTCGTGGCTTTTTCAAGATTGTCTGCAGTAATGCGGACCTTATAATTGTCTTTAAGCGCTTTAAGGATAGCTTCCTGGCTTTCCTGTTCTATCTTGTATTCGTAATCGCGTTGTACAGCATCTTTTACTGTTTCAAAAGCCGGAATTTCAGGTTCGTTTTTAGATGCAATATACACCAGATGCACGCCATAACCCGATGCAATAGGTCCTACCCATTGGCCAGTAGCTAAGGTTTCCAGTTGTTTGGTAAAATGTGCTCCGAATTCGCGGTTCAGGTAAAAGGCATCGGTGCCCTCTAAGGCATAATCCAAAAGGAAAGTATCGCCTTTACCCTGCATACCCTGAACGTCGGAAGCGCCATACTCTTTTAATACCGCTTTGGCTTGTTCCACAGGATTTGAGTGATTATCAGCTGTGAAAATCACCTGATATAAGGTGTAACGATAGGGTGTCGTGAAGTCTTTTTTATGATCTTCAAAATAGGCTTTCAGATTCTCGTCGGAAGCAGGAGCCATCATACCTGACAAATCCTGACCGAGAAATTCCATTTTCTGAGCGAGTCTCCGTTTTACAATCTCGTCGTTATGGTCCAGATTCATCTTAAGCGCTTCCCGGTAAAGAACTTCCTGGTTGACGTATTTGTCGATTAGACCTTCTAATTCTTCTGAGGTTGGAGGCCTTTGCCACTGCATGCGCCAGAGTTCGGCCATATGTTCAACATCGGCATTGTCAACAATGATATCCTGCTCGGTGTCGTTTTTGTTTACTTGATTGTAAAGCACAAACAGTAGGGTGCCTAACAGAAAAAAATGGATCAGGGGTTCTTTAATAAGTCGTTTCATATAATTAGTTTGGGTTATACCATATCGGGCTGCTCCAGGCACGTTCCTGAATGCTCGTTGGAAGATCTTTTCGTGGTTCTATTCCTAATGTTTTGGCATCGTAAGTACTCCAGCGCGGCGTCGGAATTTCCAGAACTCTTACATAATAAAAGGCATATTGTTGCGCGTCAAAATCAGGATCGGTCCAAACGGTTTTTAATTCAGTAGCTCCAATGTCGTTGGTATATGAGGCGTTTTTAATGTCTACTGTATTTCCTACAGCAGTAACATTACCGTTGCTATCTGCCGTTCTTCCATCCGACATGGCAACATTGTATATTTTTTCATGGGTTTTGCCATTGGCATCTAACCAACCTTTTATAACTTGAATACGATCAAGATTAGCGCCATCGGCTTCTTTTACTGCATGAATCACAAAGGAAGGCGCCTTTCCATTAGATAGTTTTAAATCACTTCCCATTGGTACACCGCTCTCGTAAGCCGTTTTTAACCAATTGTTTTGACCTAATAAGTCTTCGGTATAACTATAACCGCCAAAAAAACGCACTTTCATACGAGGACCGGAAGTTCCAAATGTTTCTTTTCTTTTCAAAGCTTCAAAAATGGATTCCCTGGTATTTGCTTCTGCCCAAACACCTGCCAATCCTCCTGAGCTAAATTCTCGTATTTGTTGGTTACTGGCCTCTTTATTTCCCGGAATTCCTTCAAGACGGTGCTCTGGGTTGTTTTCCATACCAAATTTCCCAGTGTAATTATCTTCTTCTATACTGGATGCCGAGTTGTGAGTATCTGAATCTCCAATGACCCCATATTTAAAAGGATTACCCGCACCTTTACTGTCTAGCTTTAATCCATCTTTATAGGCTTCTCTTAAGTAGCTTCCTTTTCGGTTTTTAGGACGTTCCGTAATCGCAGAAAGCGTGTAGTCCCATAATTCAAAATTGGCAAATTCGTCATTAGGGCTCAGGTCTGGATGCACTTCAGAGGTTCCTTTAATTTGAGTGATTTCATATAAGGGTTCATTTCTCATACGAGTTTCACTATAGGCTTTGGTTATGGCATTGTCTTCAGAATCCACCAATTCAAACATCATACCGTCACTAGCATTTCCATTATGGGGAACTGCCAATAAAGTAGCGCCTTTTTTTCTGGCGTTTTCCATATAAGTCCATAAATCTTCAGGTTTTGCAGAATCAAACACCGAATAGGGAAGGCTTGGGATGTTGGAATTGTCTCCAAACAATACAACTCTATGAAGATTGCGGTTATTTGGTGCTGAGGTCCATTCAAAGGCAGAAAATGTGGTAAACTTTCCTGGCTCATTGTGCTTATCGCCAATGGCAATGATTTCTTTCCAAAGAGATTTGGCTAAATCGGCATCAGTCAATTCATCTTGAGGCACTCCCTTGTTCATGCCATCCAATACTTCAGCAAAGGCTGCAAAGGATTCCGAAGCATCATCTGAGGTAATTCTTTTTGCGATGGGGAGTTTACTAAAAGGACTTTCGGGGTCTTCCATTTTTTTAAAGACCCCCATATATTCGGCATGATCGGATACGGCGTACCAGTCTAAAGGTACTTTTATTTGTAAATCGCCGCCTCCGCCGCCGCCAGGAATGGCCTCTCCTTTTGCCCAACGGTAGGCGTCATCTGGAGTGGTTACAGAACCATTGGTGTAACCATCAAAGGACCAGCTAGTGTGTACGTGTAGGTTGCCAAAATATGCATCTTTATTAGGGTTTTCCTTAATGGTTGTTTCAACTAAAGTAGAATCAATTTTCTCAATAACACTTTTGTCGCTACTGCTTTTTTGGTCATTCTTGCATGCTACCAAAAACATGATGGACAGCACGGTACTTAATATTAATGACTTCATAATAATTGGTTTTAATTTTGAAATAAAACGTTTTCAATTTAGTTTGGGTTATACCAGATTGGCGAACTATAGATGCGTTCTTGAATGGTTGCGGGATGATTTGTTTCTTTTACATCAATACCCAGTTCAATAGCATCGTATAAAGAATATCTTGGAGTTGGGATTTCCAGAACTCTCACATAATAAAAGGCACCTTGGCTAGGGTTGAAATCTGGATCTTTCCAAAATACTTTTAGTTCGGTATCTCCAATGGAATTGGTGTATTTTCCTGTTTTTAGGTCTACAGTGTTGCCTACTTTTTGCTTACCGTCTGTTCTGCCGTCGGATAAGGCGACATCATATATTTTTTCTTCAGCTGTGCCATCGGCTTTTAACCAGCCTTTAACCACTTGAATCCTATCCAAATTGGCGCCGTCAGGGTCTTTTAATGCGGATATCAAAAATCCAGGAGCCGCACCATTGGCAGTTTTATTTAAATCGCCACCCATAGGAACCCCTTTGTCATAGCCTGTTTTTACCATATCTGCATTCAGGTCGTTTTCAGCAAAATTATAGCTGCCAAACACACGTAAGGTGATGCGTGGCCCTGTGGTAGCATAGACTTCTTTACGTTGAAAGGCATCCACAATGCTCTGGCGCGTATTGCTTTCGGCCCAAACGCCTACCCATCCAGCAGCGCCCATATCCCAGCCTTTGGAAGACCCAATGCCTGTAGGGTGAGCACGTTTTTTGGGTTCGGAATCATGTTGGCCTTTACCAGCAAAGTTGGTTTCTTCAATGGCAGACATTCCTGTATGGGAATCG
The DNA here is from genome assembly GCF_051172795.1 of Formosa sp. S-31. Taxonomy (NCBI): domain Bacteria; kingdom Pseudomonadati; phylum Bacteroidota; class Flavobacteriia; order Flavobacteriales; family Flavobacteriaceae; genus Formosa; species Formosa sp. S-31. Next base: position 66,872 of record NZ_JAENDK010000006.1, on the reverse strand, counting down.
GAGCTGCCCACAAATCCAATTTTATAAGGGTTGGCTCCAATTTTCTTTTCAAGTTCCAATCCGGTTTTCAGTCCAGAGCGGACATAGTCTGCTTTGGTTGGGGCAGGTCGTGTGCCATCTGGTGTTAAAGCAAAATCATAGGTTTCAAAATCGGCAAACTCATCATTAGGTGACAAGGCTGGGTGAGCTTCAGAATCTCCTTTAATTTGGGTAATCTCTACAGAACGCTCCCACTTCATTCGAGCATCTGCATATGCCTTATCAATAGGTTTTCCGTTTAAACGGGTTTCAGCAAACATCAATCCCAAACTAATATTGGGGTTATGGGGGATGGCTACAAATTCGGCACCTGTTTTTTGACTCGTGGTCTCCAGCCAGGCCCAAAGATCTTCAGGGTTGTCACTATCTAGAGCACTATATGGAATAAACTGTTTGGCCACATCGCCACCTTGAGGCATAAAAACCACTCTGTGCAGGTTGGCGCCACTGTTATTGGAAGACCATTCCCAACCTATGAGTGTGGTGAATTTTCCTGGATTGTTGTGCTTTTCGGCTGTTTCTACATAGCGTGTCCAAGCTTCTTTTACTTTGTTGCCTCCAATGTCGTTGACTAAATCTTTAGCGCCGAGATTGGCATCGTTGGGTTGGTCGAACGCAGCATAATTTAGGATATCGTATATTTTTTGCATGTTCTCTTCCGATTTGTTGGGAGCGATTGCTAAGAAAGCTTTTCCGGTTTTTGTGTCTGAAATACCCGTTGTGTTTTCATACATTAATGGAATAGAGCCTATTAACTCGGAGTGGTCGGCCACCACAAGGAAATCTAGAGGTTTGCTTAATTTCCAGGGTTTGCCCGTGGTAGGGCTTTCAACTTCTTCTCCTTTTGCAAATCGGTAAGCAATTTCAGGTGTTGAATTGGGTGTTCCAAATAAGAACACGTCAAAGGAGTTGCCAGTGTGATTATGAGTGTCTCCCCAGTATACATCTTTTAGTGAATTGCTAGTCACTCTAGGTGTTATAGCTTCTTTTTCAGCAGGAGTATTGTCGGTTGTGGTGTCTTCTTTTGGAGTGTCTTTGCAGCCAACGAAGAAAGTCACGGAGAACATAAGGCTAAAAAAAATAGATTTCATAAAAAATGGTTTTATTTTAATAAAGCAACTTATTTCAATTGATTATGGGTTATACCAGATTGGCGATGTATAGGCGCGTTCCTGTATGGTACGTGGTACATCGTCTGTCATGGTAATATTGTAACGCTTCATGTCGAAGGTTGTCCAACGTGGGGTTGGAATTTCTAAAACCCTTACATAGTAGAAAGCTTTCAACGATGGGTCAAACTCGGGATCTTTCCAAAAAGTTTTCAATTCGGTAGCCCCAATAGTATTTTCCCATGAGGCATTTTTTATGTCTACAGTTTTGCCTACAGGTGGCAGGTTGCCTTTGGCATCCAATTGGCGCTTGTTCGCATCGCCCCAAACCACATTATAGATTTTTTCGTGGGTATTGCCGCTGGCATCCAGCCAGCCTTTAATAACCTGTATGCGGTCTAGATTCCCGCTGGTAGGGTCTTTAACTGCATGAATTAAAAAAGTAGGAGCCTTACCTTCTGGTGCTGCTTTTAGATTGCCACCCATAGGCACGCCTTTGTCGTAGCCAATTTGAACACTGTTGGCATCGGCCATATCGGCATCGGTATAGTTGAAACCTCCAAAAAAGCGTACGGTTATTCTAGGGCCGGTAGAGGCATAGGTTTCTTTGCGTTTCATGGCGTCCCATAGGGACTCCCTGGTGTTGGATTCGGCCCAAACACCGGTATATCCTGAAGCACCCAACTGCCACCCACGCACAAATCCAGATGGGAAGTCTAATGCTTTTTCAGACCAACGTTCGGCACTGGGTTCAGAAGAGGCATATTTTCCCCAATAATTGTCTTCCTCAGCTGTCGTAAGGGAAGTGTGGGAGTCGGTACCACCAACAAAACCGTATTTAAAAGGGTTCACGCCAAGTTTGCTCTCCAGCATTAAACCATCCTTTAAGGCTTTTCTGGCGTATTCGGTTTGGAGCATGTCTTTGGATTTAGGTACCATTACAAGATTCCCTTTGTCCCAGATTTCAAAATTAGCAAACTCGTCGTTGGGCGATAAAATGGGGTGGGTTTCACTGGTGCCTTTTCCTTGGGTGATTTCGTAAAGCACTTCATATTTGTTGCGCATGGTGGCCAGTTCCTTGGTGAGTGGAGACCCATCGAAAGCGGTGGTTTTAAACATGAGTCCGTTTGATAGGTTTCCGTTATGCGGAATGGCCAATAGGGAGCCACCTGTTTTTTCTTCGAAGTTTGCCATCCATTTCCAAAGATCTTCCGGGTTTTCCGAATCGAAGGTTGTCATAGGACTAAATTGTTTGGCAATGTCTCCGCCATCGCGATAAATGACGTTCCGGTGCAGGTTGTTTCCTCCTCCATAGTTAGAAGAGTATTCGTAGGCAATAAAGGCAGTGAATTTACCTGGATCGTTGAACTTTTCTACAATATCTATATTTTTTAGCCATACCGATTTTGCAAAAGCAGGATCAGTGAATACAGGCGGCAGGTTATTATTGGATTGACGGTTGATAAGGTCCATCATTACAGCTGCAGCTTTTTCACCTCCAGCTTCCATATCGGCATGATATTGGGCCACGATTGGGTCGCCCATAACGGCTTCATCTCCCTCGATAACGGCAGTAATTACCCCAGCACCATCGGAATGGTCTGTAATGGCCAACCAGTCCAAGGGACGATTTAATTTTGCTTTTTGCTTGGTGGCACTGATGACTTCTTCACCTCGGGCAAAACGTAAGGCCCCTTCTGGCCCTAAGCGGGTCCCTACGGCTCCAGCATCGGCAGACCAAGCAGTGTGTAAGTGCTGGTCTCCCCAATACACATTTTTTAAAGGATTGGTTGGTACACTTGGTGTTGCGATAGCGGCTTCTTCGGCCGGAGTGTCTTCAGCTGCAGGTGTTTCTTTAGGGGTGTCTTTACACGCTGTAAGCAGGGATAGGAATCCAAGCATCAGAACAAACAAGCTTTTTTTCATAATAATGGTGGGTTGTGATTAATAGTCCACTAAAATTACTAAAAAAAAAAGCTTACTACTGATTATTAATGGTTTATATTTTTGGGGTACACCAAAGAAAGGCTGTTTCATAGCTTTAGTTTAAATTTTTTTAAGGATACCAGCTGTAAAATTTCAGGCTTCTGTAAAAAGCGGTAAAAAATAATAATCATCTTGTTTGAGAAAGCGATAAAACTTGTTTAAATAGTTGTTATTGTGTTTAGAATTTGTGTTTAATATGTGCTTAGATGAGATGTTGATAAAATTCTTTTGATTTTAGTATCTTGTATTGCTTTGACATTATGTTGAAGCATTTTTCTGAAATCCATTTATTAACCAACCAATTGTTTCAATACATACCTTATGAAAACGTATTTTCCAGTATTCCTGCTTTTGCTTTTAAGTTTTACAATTTGTGCACAACAAATTAAGGTGTCCTATGCGGGCGACCAGATAAAGGATGCCTTTAGTGGTAGCGTAGTTTTGTATTTATCTAAGGAAAACCCAAACCCGAAAGCGGCATTTTTACCTATTGAATTACCTCCGGTTTACAGGGTAGAGGTTACTAATTTAAAACCGAATGAACAGGTTGTTTTCGATGATACTTCGATATTTTACCCTGCTGAATTATCTAATATAGAACGCGGAGATTATTATGTACAAGCTGTTTTTGATAGAAATTTAGGGGGACAGTATATGGCCAATAGCCCCGGTAATTTGTATTCTAAGCCTATAAAAGTGACTTTTGACAAACGCTTTGATAAAGTTTTTGAACTGGTATGTACAGAAATCGTTAATGATATACCCTTTAGCGAAACCAATCAGTTAAAAGAGTTAAAGTTAAGGTCATCGCTATTAAGTTCATTTCATAATGAAGATACCTATATTTCCGGTGCAGTTCAATTACCAGAAGGCTATGATGCGTCTGATGTTTCGTATCCGGTGATATTTTCGGTTTTTGGATATGGTGCGAATTATAAATTACATTCCGGCAAGGGTAAGTATGTATTTCATAAATTAAATAATGAACCGGCAATTGTGGTTTATCTGGATGGCAATTGTAAGGAGGGACATTCTGTATATGCCAACAGCGATATAAATGGCCCCTGGGGAAATGCTTTGGTTAAGGAATTTATTCCTGAGTTATCAAAAAAGTATCGCACAAAAGATGCTCGGTTTTTATTTGGTCATAGTAGTGGAGGCTGGACAGTGCTATGGCTTCAGATGCAATATCCGGAAACTTTTTCCGGGTGCTGGTCGAGTGCACCAGATCAGGTAGACTTTAGAAATTGGCAGGGTTCGAATATTTACGAGGATTCTAATAAATTTTATAGTGAAAAAGGTATGCTGCTGTACGATTTAATGCTGGCAGGGCGATTTCCTATAGTAAGTGGTAAGGATTTGTACGGCATAGAAAAAGTAATAGATCGGGGAGAACAGTTTCATTCATTCGATGCTGTATTCAGTTCCCGCGATAAAAATAACCAGATTAGACGACTGGTTAATTCTACAACGGGTGCCATAGATAATGAAACTGCCAGGGAGCTTTTTAGGCGATATGATATTTCGTATCAGCTTAGACATAATTGGGAATTTTATAAGCCACTTATTTCTAATAAAATGAGGATTTCGGTTGGGACGGCAGATAATTTTAAGTTAAATAGTGCTGTAGAGTTACTGGAAGGAGAGTTAGAAAAATTACATGCCAATACAGCAATAGAAATTGAGTACTTTCCTGGAGACCACTTTACCGTTTTTACAGAAGAGTATGTAGCTAAAGGACAGGCTTTCCTGGATAGCTGTTATGAAAACTGGAGTGCAAATAAATAGCATATTCAGTTTTTAGCTTAATTTTTAAGTTACATAATTGGAGATTATCTATACCATATTTTTAATAGGTAGACTTTTAAATGGTAGAGTTCGTTTGTTGTTGTCAGGGAGGATGCTTGATTCATCCTTTAGTAAGGCTTTCATTTTTAATAAAAAGGGCATTATGTTCTTTTCTGCAAATCTTGTAAATTACGCCTCTCATTTTTAAAACTTAAAATTGAAAAAACAGACTCGAAACAAGGCTGGTAACTGGAAAACAGTGCTTCTTAAATGGATTGGCATTCTGGTTTTAGTGTTCATTGCTTTTATTGGCAGTATTTATATTGGGCTTTTGGGGAAAATCCCGAGCAAAAAAGAGTTGGCCGAATTACAACAGGCCGAGGCTAGTGTGGTGTTAGACAGTCATGATAAACTTCTGGGCAAATATTTTATTTTCGACCGGCAGATTATCAGCTTTAAAGATATTCCAGATTATCTGGTTCAAGGATTAGTAGCTACAGAAGATGCCCGGTTTTACGAGCACAGCGGGATAGATTATCAAAGTTTTTTTAGGGTATTCTTTAAAAGTCTGTTGCTTCAGGACGATTCGGCAGGAGGAGGTAGTACGATAACACAACAACTGGCGAAAAATTTATTCGGAAGAAAACATTATGGTCCGTTTTCATTACCGGTTAATAAGATTAAGGAAATGATTATTGCTAGGCGTATAGAACAGGTGTATGGGAAAGATGATATTATTGCCCTGTATCTTAATACAGTGCCGTTTAGTGAAAATACCTTTGGCATAGAAAGTGCCGCGCAGCGTTTTTTTAATACCACGACCAGTGCGCTCGATTTGTCTGAGGCTGCAACCTTGGTGGGGACTTTAAAAGCGAATCATAGTTATAACCCAAGATTGTTTCCTGAGCGCAGTCAGTTAAGACGCGATGTGGTATTACAGCAAATGGTAAAATATGGCTATCTGGACGAAGCAACAAGACTAGAGGTAAGCAATCAGCCGTTAACTATAGACTATCATAAGTTTTCGTATAACGAAGGAGTGGGGCCTTATTTCAGGGAGTTGATACGCCAACAGGTTACAAAAGTGCTGGATAGTTTAAATACCTCCGGAGGTAGCACTTATAATTTGTATAAAGATGGTTTGAAAATAACGACAACTCTGGATTATAGTATGCAGGACTATGCCGAACAGGCTATGACGGCGCATATGCAGAACCTTCAACGTCAGTTTGAAAAGGGCTATGGTAATAATGCCCCTTGGGAACGCAATACACAACTGATATCTGAACAGGTTAAGGCGCTGCCACAATACAAAAAACTAAAGCAAAAGTCGCTTTCTGAATCGCAGATTCTGGATTCTTTGAAAGTAAAAATTAAGCGCCCTTTATTTACTTATGAAGGGGATACTTTAATGTTAGCATCCACTATAGATAGTTTAAAACACTATATAAAATATTTAAACTCTGGTTTTGTGGCTGTAAATCCGCATTCAGGGGCTGTGCAGGCTTATGTGGGCGGTATTAATTTTGAGCACTTTAAGTTCGACCATGTTAGTATGGGAAAACGTCAGGTGGGATCTACATTTAAACCTATAGTTTATACAACGGCCATAGAATCGGGGATGGATCCATGTACTTATTTTTCAGTAAAAGAGGTGACGTATGCCAATCAGGAAGGCTGGACGCCCTCTAATGCTTCAAAAGATGAAGTCGATCCGTATATGAATTATTCTTTGGAAAAAGCCTTAAGTCATTCGGTAAACACTATCGCTGTAAAAGTACTGGAACAGGTAGGGATACAACCGGTAATACAACAGGCCCGTGACATGGGGATAGTGTCTGAATTGCCTGAAGTGCCATCCCTGGCTCTAGGAACAGCAGAATTATCCTTATTAGAACTTACTACAGCTTATACCTCTTTTGTAAATGAGGGGAGACCGGCTGTTCCGTATTGTATCGAAAAAATTGAAGATAAATCGGGGAAGGTTTTATACCAGCATAAATCCAGGTCCCCACAGCCACCGGCTTATTCTGATTTTACCAGAGAAACCATGATTGCATTTATGCAGTCGACGGTGAATGAGGGGACCGCTAAACGGATAAGGTCAACTTATAATTTGCAAAACGATATGGCTGGCAAAACAGGTACGACTCAGGATAATAAAGATGGCTGGTTTATGGGCGTAACGCCAAATCTGGTTATGGGGGCTTGGGTCGGGAATGATAATTATAATATTGGTTTTAGCTCGACCAGTATCGGGCAGGGTGCAAATTCAGCACTGCCTATAGTAGCTAATTTTTTAACGCAGCTAAATCAGGATAGAAATTATAATAGTATAACCCGAGCAAAGTTTGAAACCCCGTCGGATGCCGTATTAGAAGCTCTGGATTGTAACCCTGAAAAACGGGATGGCTTCTTTAAACGACTTTTTGGGAAAAGGAAGAAAAAGAAAAATTTTGGGGAGTAGCAGAGAAACGTGTTGGTGTTTTACGTTGTATTTAATAGTGAATTTTAAAAAGAAATTGAAGATTAAGTAATACGATTTTAAAATAGCTAAGAATTGAAAAATAAAACATTACCGATAATATTTAATAGACCTGAATTGCCCTGGTCGATTAGAATCTTAAATTATTCTACTTTAGTGACTGTATCAATTTGGCCGATAATCTTTTTTGGTTCAATTTTTATGTTTGACAACCCGGAATACCTGTTTCTTACTTTTCTTTTTTTTATTTTGATAAATAGTTATCCTTTTGTGATAATTGGACTAATTGTGTTGAGTTTTAAATTATTCATAAAACACTCGTTAATTTTAATATGTATTCCAATCATTGTATTATCAGGATTTATTTATTTGTTGTCACTTTTTGTTACTTAAATAGTTTAAACACGAAAATGATTGATTTTTAACTTACATGCCTTATATAAACATGAAAAAACTTTACTCTTTTATCTTTTTTTTATTCCTTAATTATTTTTCTCATGGACAAGAATTAAAATTTTCAGAAATAGAAAAGGAAATACATGTAATTGAACAAAATCTGGGTAATTATGAATTGTCTCATGTTAGCTGGAATGAATTTATGAACCAAAACACTGATGATCAGGGAGAAGTTAAAGTTTGGAGACAAAATAATTGTGTTCGGAAAATAATTGAAGAAATCAGTGGAGAAAAAGGGACTGTAACCCGGGTTATATATTTAAAAAATGGAAAACCTATTAAGGGGATTGAGACCGAACAAGTATTTGAAAAGCAGGAACATAACAGACTTAAAGAAACTTTTAAATTAGAAGTATTTGTAATTGGTTACAATTCAATAATCGACGAATATGAGTTTGAAACTAAGGAGACAGGAAAAAGAACTTTTACTGAAATGTATTGTGATTTAAGCAGTTTGTTTTACAGTATTAACAAATTAAACTCGATATAAAAATATGGTACAATAATGAATGGAAACTAATTTGATTTTTCATGGAAAACCTTTTAGTTTTCTGCATGAAAAAATCTCATTAAAACTGATTTTAAAACACAATTTAATTGGGTGATTATTTGATTTTTAGTTAATTAGGGTCTATTTGGGTTTCATTGTTGTTGTTGTTGTTGTTGTTGTTGTTGTTGTTCTGCGTAACTTTTAAAATTATTAAGTATAGCCTGCCAGCCCTGGCGCTGCAGTTCTAAATCGTGTTCTGTTTCAGGATCGAAAGTAATAGTCACTTGAGTTTGTTTATCTACACGATGGAAATCTACTGTAACTTCCCGGCTGTTTTCCATAACATAACAGAACGATTCTTCAGGAATCAGTTTTCTGTAGGTGCATATAAAATCGAAACCCTGGCTGCCATCCTTAGCTTCCATACGTGCTTTATAAGTGCCTCCAATTTTTAAATCATTTTCGGCATAGGGACAACACCAGTCTGGCGATGCAAAGTTCCAGTTTATAATGTGCTCGGGTGCCGTGTAATAGTTCCAGATGTTTTTTTTGTCTCCGGAAATAAGACTTTGTATTGTTATTTTTTCCATGATGTTTTTTGGTATTTGTTTGTTTTACAACATACAGCCTCCAGTGGCTTCTATACGCTGACCATTAATCCATTTAGCGTCCTCGGTACATAAAAATGCAACGATACCACCAATATCTTCGGGTTCGCCCACGCGTCCTAATGCGGTAACATTAGCTACCAGCTGTCTTTTAACTTCATTGGTTTTGTTTTCTCCGTTCCCAAAATCGGTAGCGATTGCGCCGGGAGCCACAACGTTAGCTCTTATTTTTCTTGTTCCCAGCTCCTTTGCCAGATAGCGTGTAAATACATCGATAGCACCTTTCATAACAGCATAAGCCGAAGAGTTTGGAAAAGTAAATCGTGCTAAGCCGGAAGAAATATTAATTATACTGCCGCCGTCTGCGAGATAAGGCACCGCTTTTTGTGTTAAAAAATATACCCCTTTTAAATGGATGTTAAACATGTCGTCGAACTGGGCTTCGGTAGTTTTTTCAAAAGGCTGATAAAGTCCGGTTCCGGCATTATTAATCAGGTAGTGAAAAGATTTTGAGTTGAATTCAGAGCGCAAATATTCCGAAACAGTATTAAAAAAAGAATCAAATTGTTCAATCCTACTCGTGTCTAATTGAAATGCTTTTGCGGAACCACTCTGTTGTTGGATTTCAGCAACCACAGTTTCGGCAGCTGTTTTATTCGTGTGGTAGGTTAAAAGCACATGAATGTCTTTTTTAGCTATTTTAAGCGCCATGTCCCGGCCTAATCCGCGGCTACCACCAGTTATAAGTGCAATTTTTTTGGTGCTCATAATTTATTTAAATTAATTGTATTGTGTTTTATATGTTGGGTGTTACTAAGTTACCAAAAGATAGGAACAGTTAAAACTTAAATTAGTACAGAAAAGCCGTGGCATCTTTATTAAGGTGTTTCGTGGTGTAATGCGTATCTTTACAATTCATAAAACAAGTATTCATGAAGCAGTTTTTTACTTTGATGTTCCTGGTTTTTGTATCTCTTATTGGACTATCGCAAACCCGTTCGGTAATAACACTTGAAGACGGCTGGAAGTTTAAAAAAGGAATAAATAATGAGGCGTACCAGATTGCATTTAACGATGCCCAATGGGAAGAGGTAACTGTACCTCACGACTGGGCCATTTACGGTCCGTTTGATAAGGAAATCGATAAGCAAACGGTGGCCATTACACAGAATAATGAAAAGGTAGCCACCGAAAAAACGGGGCGTACCGGAGCTTTGCCGTTTATAGGGACGGCCTGGTACAGAAATACATTTACAGTACCACAATTTGAAGCGGGTAAAAAGGTAATTTTACTGTTCGAAGGCGTTATGAGTGAGCCGCAGGTGTATTTAAACGGCAAGAAAATAGGGGAGTGGAAGTACGGCTACAGTTATTTCTATTTCGATATTTCTGATGATTTAAAGCAGGGCGAGAATACTTTAGCGGTTCAGGCGTCTAATCCGGAATTTTCCTCGCGCTGGTATCCCGGAGCCGGGATTTATCGAAATGTGTCTCTAATTGTTAAAAATCAGGAAAGCATCGATCAATGGGGGACTTACGTCACTACGCCTTACGTCACTAAAGAAGTCGCTCGGGTGAATATAAAAACTAAGGTGTCCGGAGAGCAGATTGTACTAAAAACGACTATTTACGATGCTGATAAAAAAGAAGTGGGACAATCGGTATCGGAAACGCAATACGGTAAGGAATTCGATCAGAATATTAAAGTAGAAGTTCCGAATTTATGGAGTCCGGAACATCCGTATTTGTACACCGCATTATCTCAGGTGTTTGTTAACGATGTTTTAAAAGACGAGCTTACTACGCGCTTTGGTATTCGTACCATAGATTACGATGCAGCACATGGTTTCCGTTTGAATGGCGAAGTCACAAAATTTAAAGGGGTGTGTTTGCATCACGATTTAGGACCAATTGGGACAGCTATTAATACATCAGCTTTACGCCGGCAACTCACAATTTTAAAGGATATGGGAGCTAATGCCATTAGAAGTTCGCATAATATGCCGTCGCTGGAGCAACTTGAATTATGCGACGAAATGGGCTTCCTGTTTTTAGCAGAAAGTTTTGACGAATGGAAAAAGCCAAAAGTAGAGAACGGATACCATCGTTTTTTTGATGATTATGCCGAAAAGGATATTGTAAATTTAGTGCATGCCACGCGAAACCATCCTTGTATTGTCATGTGGAGTTCGGGTAATGAAGTGCCGGACCAATGGGGAGCAGAAGGTGTAAAACGCGCCAAATGGTTACAGGATATTTTTCATCGTGAAGACCCAACACGGCCGGTAACTGTTGGTATGGATCAGGTGAAAGCGGTTATGGAGTCGGGATTTGGAGCTTTACTTGATGTTCCGGGCTTAAACTACCGCGTGCATTTATACGAAGAAGCGTACGAGAAATTTCCACAGGGTTTTATTCTTGGTTCAGAAACAGCTTCTACGGTAAGCTCCAGAGGGATATATAAATTCCCGGTGGTTCAGGAAAAAGAAAAGCAATATCCCGATTTTCAGAGCTCGTCTTACGATCTGGAAGCCTGTAGCTGGTCTAATGTGCCCGATGAAGATTTTGTATTGCAGGATGATAAGCCCTGGGTAATCGGTGAGTTTGTATGGACCGGATTTGATTATTTAGGAGAGCCGACACCTTACGATAATATGTGGCCGTCCAGAAGTTCGTATTTCGGAATTTCTGATCTTGCCGGCTTACCTAAAGATCGTTATTATTTATATCGCAGTCGCTGGAATACTAAAGAAAATACCTTACATGTTTTGCCGCACTGGAACTGGGAGGGACGTGAAGGTGAAGTAACCCCTGTATTTGTTTACACGAGTTATAATAGTGCGGAATTGTTTGTAAACGGGAAAAGTATGGGGATTCAAAAAAAGAATAACAGTACCCCGCAAAACCGATACCGATTAATGTGGATGGATGTAAAATACGAGCCGGGAACAATTAAAGTTGTTGCTTTTAATGACAATGGAACTGAAGCTGAAACAAAGGAAATTCATACTGCCGGGAAACCGTATCAGCTGGTGTTGAATCCTGATAGAAAAATTATAAAAGCCGATGGTAAGGATCTGGCATATGTTGAGGTTTCTGTAGTGGATAAAAATGGAATTCCGTGCCCGACGGCCACAAATCAGCTGCAATTTAAAGTAAAGGGAAAAGGCGTTTACAGAGCTGCCTGTAACGGGGATGCAACTTCACTGGAACAATTTCATTTACCGACAATGAAGTTGTTTAGCGGAAAACTTGTGGTGCTGGTACAGTCTACTAAAACAGTTGGAGAAATCGCTCTGGAAGTAAAAGGAAAAGGATTAAAATCGGCCGTTTTAAAATTACAGTCGGAAAAATAAAGGCCGTTATATTTTAAGTTTATAAGGAATAAGTTTGGTATTTAAGCCTGGAATAAGGTTTCGATATCAAACTTTTTCATTTTTAAAAAGGCTGCAGTTACTCGACCGGAGCGTTCTGGATCAGACATTAAGGACGCCAAAACAGACGGTACTATTTGCCAGTGAATTCCGAATTTATCTTTAAGCCATCCGCATTGTAATTCCTGACCTCCACCTGTAAGTAGTTGGTTCCAGTAGAAATCTATCTCTTCCTGAGTGTCGCAGGTCATCACAAAAGAAATCCCGCCGTTAAAATCGAAAGCATGTGGTTCATGGCTGCTCATAACATTAAAAATATTACCATTGAGTTTAAACTGGGTAAAAAGTACGGTGTTTTTGGGTATGTTTTCAATGACTTCGTCGTAAGTGACTTCCATTAAAGTCATGGAATTCGGGAATATGTTTTGGTAAAACGAGGCCGCCGGTTTAACCTGTTTAAATTTGGAATTAGCAAATAATAAGGCCGGAACTATGGTTTGGCTGGAATTAATCGGGTCTACATCCAACTGCCAGGACACCCCGAATTTATCTTTAACCCAGGCATATTTTTTACTCCATGGGTATTCCTGAAGTGGCATTAAAATCGTCCCGTCCTGACTTAAGGCTGTGAACAGACGCTCTATTTCGGCTTCGGAGCCACAGTACACAAAGAACGAAATGGATTCGTTTATGGTATAATGAGGCCCGCCATTTAAGGTCATAAACCGTTTTCCATTAATTTTAAACTGAATAATTGTATCGTTTTCAGAAGTAATTTCCGAGTTGTTAAAAATCGAAGTATAATATGTTACAGCTGCTTTTGCAGTGTTGTTAAACCATAAACAAGGAACTATTTCTGATTTCATAATGACTGTTTTTTAGTTTTAAATTATTCAATTACTTCCTCTCATGGCAGCTAATCGGAAAGGCGTTTGCTGGGTGCTCCGTATTGATGTACTATAGCTATAAATGATGATTTTGACATGCCTCCGGGATTCAATCCAGGTTTGCCTTCGGGGATGTCGGCTTTTAAATCATCAAAATATTTTTGCCAGATTTTAAACGTAGTGTTGGTGCCTGGCTCTTTATAAGTCATGGGCTGTACTTCGAAAATAGCCGTGTTATTGTTAGCCGATTTAAAAGCCAGATGAATCAGTTCTGAACAGTAATATTTATCGTTATCGATATTAAAAACGTCGTCGTATTCGGCATTCATTTTAGAATGGATAAATGCAATGGCACCGGGAATAAGGTTTTTATACTTTGGTTTTAATCGGCCCACGATAACCTTAGGTTGGTGTTTGTTGTCGAAACTGCGGTTTAAAAACGAGTCTAGAGGAGTTAATACAACACCTTCAGAAATTGCTTCCATAACTTTTAAGTCGCCATTAGGATCCTGCATAACCAAACCAACATGCGATAAATTATAATTGTTAATACTTTGGGTTACGGCTTCTATAGCATCGCAAAAGGGACCGCAATCGCTATCCTGAAATAATAAATCGCCTTCTTTCAGGGTAAAATCAGTTTGTTGTGCACGGCTTTGAAGTCCGATAGAGACGATTATGGAAAGGAATATCAGGTTTAAAGTTTTCATAATTAAAATTCAGCGTCACAAAAATATGGAATATATTATCAGAATCAGGACATTGCTAAAAATCTGCTGCTGAATTTTGAAAGCCTTTTTTTATATTTGATATATGGATGCAATAGAAACGTATATTAGAGATATTCTTGATTTTCCAAAACCAGGAATCGTATTTAAAGATTTAACACCGTTGTTAAACGATGCCAAAGCTACAACCATGTGCCTGGATGCTTTACTTTATCAGTTAGGCGGCGCTAAAATAGATAAAGTGGTGGGGATGGAAGCCCGAGGGTTTTTCTTTGGAACCTTACTGGCTCAGAAATTAAATGCAGGATTTATTCCAGTAAGAAAGCCCGGGAAATTACCGTATAAAACATTGTCGGAAACCTATGCGCTTGAGTATGGAACCGATATACTGGAAATACATGAAGATGCCATTACCAAAGGTGACCGCATTTTAATTCACGACGATGTACTGGCAACCGGAGGAACTGCCGAAGCCGTTTGCCGACTTGTGGAGCGTCTTGGTGGAGAAATTGTGCAATGCAATTTTATTATGGAACTGGAATTTTTAAAAGGAGGAGAAAAACTGAAACCTTACAGCATAGGCTCGGTACTTAAATATTAAGCCGAATTGAAATAACAAAACAGCCAACAAAGGAAACTTTCATTTGTTGGCTGTTTTGTTTCTGGTTGGTTTCTTGGGGTTATTTTTTTAGTGTAATATCCACTACACCATCTTTAGCATCTTCACCGTATTTTTCGGTTGCCTTATCTCCTTTATAGACATTAATAAATTCTATATTATCTGGATCAATGGCTTCCATTTCGGCCTTGGAAATTCGTTTGCCATCTACAATAAAAATCGGTGTTTTGTCGTCATCGCTTTTTACACGAAAGATGTGTTTTTCTACTGTAGTATTAATGGTATTGGATAGAGTGTCTTCTGTTTTGTATTCCCATTTAACCTCGTCTGTTGTACTGGTAACGTGAGTGGTTTTACCGTCTTCGCTTATAAACATAACATTGTGGTCTTTGTCGTCTTCTCCCGTTTTTTTAATAACAAAACTATTACTACCATCGCTGGTATGTATCACAAAAGCATTGTCGCTATCAGTATTAACTATGTTGGCATTTTTAGAGGATGTGAATACAATATCTGAGTTTTGCTTTGCAGAAAATATCTGAAGATTTTGAGTGCTACTGTTAAAAGAAATTTTAATAGGATCAATAGGATTATCTGAATCGGAATTGAATTTAACAGTGCTGGTTTCTGACTTGGCTTCGATGGAAATTTTTGTGATTTCGTTGTTAGAGTTTCTTTTTACGTGTTTAATCTTTAAAGTTACGTTTTGACTTTGGAAGGAACTGATAATGGCGTCCAGTTGCGCATCGGTATCGTCTTTAGTAATAACCGCTGTAAACTCACCGATTTTTTCAGAGGTAAAGTGTGGCGTGTTTGCCGGAGTTTTGTATACCGTTTTGGTATTAAAACTCATTAAAAAGGCAGCTAGTAGCGGAACGATAAAAAGGTACTTAAACTGGTTAATGGTACTGGAGTTTGATTTGTGTAACATAATGATTCGTTTTTTGATTAATGAATTGTAAAAGTTATTGGTTAATGCCAGTTGATGAGCTGGCAGACTTGTTTTTAAAAGTAAGTTTTGGTAGGTTTTAGTGCATTTACTTTCCTCCGACGCATTACCGTCTGCTATAAATTCCAGATTTTGGATTAATGCTTTTTTATAAAACCAGATAAATGGATTAAACCAGAAGACAATAGTTGCAATTTTCGCAACTAAAATATCGATCGAGTGCAATTGTCGGGCGTGTACTTTTTCGTGATTTATGATGTGAATGAGCTCATCTTTTGTAAAGGTGTTCGGGTGATAAAAGATCCAGTTAAAGAAAGAAAACGGCGCTAGGTTTTCTTTGGTTTTAGCGATTTGAAATCTGCCATGTCGATTTAGTTCCTGATTCTTGATGAAATTTTTTAAGGCATTTAGTTCTAATATAAAACGAAGGCTAAAAAACAAAACACCTAAACAGTATATTATAAAAAGCACCTCCATAACAGAAAATGTATAGCTGCTGTCAGGTTGTGCTATTACTTTAAAAGCCGATAAATTTAAAATTGGAGAAGCGGCTTCGATATAGATTGGAATTACGACTAAAGGCATACCAATGGATAAGGCTAAACCAGAAAGCAAAAACCAGCGGTTGGCATTAAAAAAGGTCTCTTTTTGAAGCCATAACATATAAAACAGATAAAAGAGTGCAATAAGGCCGCTGCCTTTTAATAGATAGTCCATATTATTTGTTTTGTTCTATAATGTTTATAATATCCTTTAATTCTTCCACGCTAATTTTTTCTTCTTTCGCAAAAAAGGACACTACATTTTTGTAAGAATTGTTGAAAAAATGCTCGATAGCTGTATTCATAAATCCTTTTCTGTAGGCTTCTTTTGTAACAATAGGGTAGTATTGGTGGGTTTTTCCAAAAGCGGTATACCCCACATAACCTTTCTCTTCTAAATTTCTAATGATGGTGGATAAGGTATTGTAATGAGGTTTGTCTTCCTTAATTTCCTGAAGAACATCTTTAACGAAAGCTTTTTCAAGCTTCCATAAAATGTGCATGATTTCTTCTTCTTTATTGGTGAGTTTTTGCATAACCGCTTAAGATTTATTTGTCATGATTCAAATATAACTAATTTTTTAGTTGACAAACTATATTTGTAGTTATTTAACTAAAATTTTAGTTTTTTAAATTAGGTACAGAAGCAGGAATCGGTATATAGAATTGTTTTTTCTTAAGTATATTCGCATAAAATTAAATAGCTATGAGTTTACTTTGGGTGATGTTGGGATTAATGTTATTAGTAGTTGGGGGTGAGTTTTTGGTTCGGTCCTCTGTGGCATTGTCCTTTAAATTGAATATTTCCAAACTGGTAATTGGAATGACTGTGGTTTCGTTTGCGACTTCGGCTCCGGAACTTCTGGTAAGCTTACAGGCCGCTCTTGAAGGTTCTTCCGATATTGCTTTGGGAAATGTCATCGGTTCCAATATTGCAAATATAGGTCTGGTGTTAGGCGTTACGGCTATGATTTCTCCTTTGGTGGTAGATAAAGGCTTTTATAAATTAAACTGGCCGGTTATGATGTTACTGTCAGTGGTGCTCTATTTCTTTTTGAAAAGCGGAAATGAGTTGTCTTTTGCTGAAGGTCTGGTATTGTTTGTGTCGCTGATTATCTTTTTGTTTCTTTTAATTAAAGGTGCAGCCAAAGAAGATTTGTCTTCGGTTGATGATGTGGATGATAATTTGCAAGGGACTACAAATTTTAGAGTGTCTTTCTGGTTGCTTATCGGGGCGGCAGCGCTTTATTTTGGAAGTGAGTGGCTGGTTTTCGGAGCGAAAGAAATGGCGGTGTCTCTAGGGGTTAGTGAGCGTGTAATTTCCGTGACCATGGTAGCGATAGGTACTAGTATTCCGGAACTTGCTGCTTCTGTAATCGCAGCGCTGAAACAGGAAAAGGCCATTTCTCTTGGGAATTTAATTGGCTCTAATATCTTTAATATATCTTCGGTTTTAGGCTTAACAGCAATGATTCAGCCCATAGCAGTAAAAAGCAAGGAGATTTTAACTACAGATGCATTCTGGATGATTGGCTTTGCAGCGATTCTGATTCCCTTAGTATTTATTCCAAAACGATTTGAATTAAACCGCGTAAAAGGGGCTGTTATTTTTATCGCCTATCTCGTATTTGTTTATACCACTTTTATATAAATAGGGTCTAAACGTTTTAGTCGGTCGGTTCAGAATTTCTTTCTGTATAAATAAAAGCCATAAAAAAGCCTGAAATTAATTTCAGGCTTTTTTGTGATATCTGGAATAATAAGATAATTAAATTTTTGCAGACTTAACAGTTTTGATAATTCTGGCAGCAATTTTATAAGGGTCTCCGTTAGAAGCAGGACGTCTGTCTTCTAACCATCCTTTGTATCCTCTTTCTACAGTTGCAATTGGAATACGGATTGAAGCTCCACGGTCAGATACACCGTAAGAGAAATCGTTGATAGAAGCAGTTTCGTGTAATCCAGTTAAACGTTGATCGTTAAACTCACCGTATACAGCAATGTGTTCTTTAACTACCGGACGGAAAGCTTCACAGATTTTTTCGTAAGTCGCTTTATCTCCACAAGTACGTAATACAGAGTTAGAGAAGTTAGCGTGCATACCAGATCCATTCCAATCCATATCTTTTCCTAATGGTTTTGGATGGTACTCAATATAATATCCGTATTTTTCAGTTAAGCGGTCTAGTAAATATCTGGCAACCCAGATTTCGTCACCGGCTTGTTTTGCACCTTTAGCAAATAATTGGAATTCCCATTGTCCACAAGCAACTTCCTGGTTAATACCTTCAAAGTTTAATCCAGCAGCAATACATAAGTCAGCATGCTCTTCAACTAATGATCTACCGTGAGTGTTTAAACCACCAACAGAACAGTAGTACATACCTTGAGGTTTTGGGTAACCACCAACAGGGAATCCTAAAGGTAATTGTGTTTTAGTATCCATGATGAAATACTCTTGCTCAAAACCAAACCAGAAGTCATCATCTTCGTCATCAATAGTTGCTCTACCGTTAGAAACGTGAGGAGTACCATCAGGATTTAAAACTTCTGTCATTACTAAATAACCATCTTTTCTAGCAGGATCTGGATAGATTGCTACAGGCTTTAATAAACAGTCAGAAGATCCACCTTCAGCTTGCTTAGTCGAACTTCCGTCGAAAGACCAAACTGGACAGTCCTCTAATTTTCCACTAAAATCATCTTCAACTTTGGTTTTACTTCTCATGTTTTGAGTAGGGTAGTATCCATCTAGCCAAATGTACTCAAGTTTTGATTTACTCATAATATTGTGTTAAATAATAGTTATTAATGTCGGAAGCAAATATAAAGTAATTTTTGAGTAACCATAAATAATAGTAGGGGTGATTCCTTATTTTTGTGAAATTATTAGTCGACCCCCCGATTTTTTAGGGGTATTTGTTTTTTGTGTAAGAACTACGGGATTCGATTTATATATTTGCAAATAAATTTAAGAAAAATAAATTTAAATATGGCTATACTAAGATTTCATGCCCTGAAGCAAACATTGAACAGAGTTCCTGTGTTTATTGAAGAAAAAGAGAGGCGGTCTTCTATATTTGGGGCTCATGTTTTTAACGAAAATAACATGAGGCAATACCTAACAAAGTCTGCGTATAATGAAGTGATGGACGCTATTAATAAAGGATCGAAAATCGATCGTTTGGTGGCCGATCATATTTCAAATGCCATGAAAGAATGGGCTATTTCTAAAGGGGCGACGCATTATACACACTGGTTTCAGCCTTTAACAGGAGCGACAGCAGAAAAGCATGATGCTTTTTTTGAGACTTTAGGCGATGGTATGGCTATAGAGAAATTTGAAGGTGGCGCTTTGGTGCAACAGGAACCGGATGCTTCCAGTTTTCCGAACGGGGGAATCCGTAATACGTTCGAGGCGCGTGGGTATACGGCGTGGGACCCGACTTCGCCAGCATTTATATATGGTACTACATTATGTATTCCTACCGTGTTTGTGTCTTACACAGGAGAGGCATTAGATTATAAAACGCCTTTATTAAGGGCTTTACAGGCAGTAGATACAGCAGCGGTGGCCGTGTGTAAATATTTCGATAAAAATGTAAAAAAAGTTAATGCTTCCCTGGGGTGGGAACAAGAGTATTTTTTAATCGATAAAGCCTTGGTGGCTTCGCGTCCGGACATTGTTTTAACCGGGCGTACTATGTTAGGTCATTCTCCGGCAAAGGGACAGCAGCTTGACGATCATTATTTCGGAACGATTCCTAATCGCGCAATGTCTTTTATGAGAGATCTGGAGCATGAATGTATGTTATTGGGGATTCCGGTAAAAACACGTCATAATGAGGTGGCTCCAAATCAATTTGAACTGGCGCCTATTTTTGAGGAGGCTAATTTAGCTGTAGACCACAACTCCTTATTAATGGACCTGATGGAAAAAATAGCTGAACGGCATAATTTTAAGGTGCTGTTTCATGAAAAGCCTTTTGCAGGAGTAAATGGTTCAGGGAAACATAATAACTGGAGCTTGAGTACCGATACTGGAGTGAATCTTTTAGGGCCGGGTAAAACACCAATGAGCAATCTGCAGTTTCTTACCTTTTTTATAAATACTATTAAAGCTGTTAAGGAGCATGAGGAGTTATTAAGAGCAGCGATAGCATCGGCAAGTAACGATCACAGGCTCGGGGCTAACGAAGCGCCACCAGCCATAATTTCGGTGTTTATTGGGCAGCAGTTAAGCTCTGTTTTAGAGGAACTTCAAAATGTAACCAGTGGTAAATTGTCTCCTGAAGAAAAAACAGAACTTAAGCTTAATGTTGTTGGTAAAATTCCTGAAATCCTTTTGGATAATACCGATAGAAACAGAACTTCTCCATTTGCATTCACGGGGAATAAATTCGAATTCAGAGCCGTAGGATCTAAAGCTAATTGTGCTAACCCTATGACGGTTCTAAATACCATATTAGCCAAACAACTTATAGATTTTAAAGATGAGGTTGATGCGCTTATAGATAAAAAAGACATGAAAAAAGATGATGCCATTTTTAATGTGTTGCGCGACTATATTAAGAAGTCTAAAAGTATCCTTTTTGAAGGTAACGGATATAGTGAAGATTGGGAGAAGGAAGCAAAAAAGCGTGGTTTAAGCAATAATAAAACTACTCCGGAGGCTTTAAAGGTGCGTGTGTCTAAATCTAATTTAAAATTGTTTGAAGATTTAGGCGTTATGAATACCAAAGAAGCTGTAGCGCGTTACGAGATCGAAATGGAAGATTACGTGCACCGCATTCAGATTGAAGCCCGGGTTTTAGGTGATATTGCCAGAAATCATGTGGTTCCTACGGCTGTAAAATATCAGAACATTCTTATTGAGAATGTAAAAGGATTAAAAGAGGTGTTTGGAGCAAATTTTAAAACTGTAGGTAAAGAACAGTTGGCTATAATCGAGGAAATCTCACAGCGTATTGAAGGGATAAATTCTAATGTGACAAAAATGATTGAAACCAGAAAAGCGGTTAATCGTGAATCTGATTTAGAGAAAAAAGCATTGGGTTACTGTAATAAGGTAAAGCCGTTTTTTGATGATATAAGGTATCACTGCGATAAGCTGGAACTTTTGGTAGATGATGAGTTGTGGCCTTTAACTAAGTATCGCGAGTTGCTGTTTACTAAATAAAACAGCGTCTATAATAATATAGTAAAAGCAAGAGCCGGGAAATTCCCGGCTCTTGCTTTTTTATTTAGGAAACGTTGACATAAGAATTAGTATTGCAAATTTACGCGGTAGCCTGTAAGATTTTTTTTGATGAAAAATCTTACATAAAACAGGGTGGTTAGAAAAGGAAAAATACACTTAATCTGCATAAAAGGTGACTTGTCGAAAACTGTTAGTGTTTGTGATTTTTATGAGTTTGATGCTTACGTAGTTAACATTTTTTTTGATATATTTATAACGCTATTAATCTATACAATTTAATTATGAAACGGCTCATTGTAAGTGTGCTGTTGCTCTTAATTGCTACCTTTCTGTTTTCTCAGGCGAAATCTGATTCGTCCGAAGGAACTGCAGAAAACGGGTCTGTTAATGAGCCAACGGTGCTTGTTCAAAATTCTCCCTAGAAAGTATTAAATTAAAGACGAACGCCCTTGTGTAAGGGTGGGGAACACTATTAATATATCTTCAGGATTTTATTTTAAGTAATAGAATCTTGGAGGTGTATTTGTTTGTGATTTTAGTCCAAAATATCTCAGAAAACTGAATTACATTGCTTACTTTTGCAAATCAAAATTATATTACATTCAGATGAGTCAAGAAGTTAGTAAGCGCTACGCACAAAGAGGTGTTTCAGCCTCAAAGTCAGATGTTCATAATGCTATTAAAAATATAGATAAAGGCTTGTTCCCTAAAGCATTTTGTAAAATAGTACCGGATTATTTGTCTCAGGATGACGCTTACTGTTTAATAATGCATGCCGATGGCGCGGGAACAAAAAGTGCTCTGGCTTATATGTATTGGAAAGAAACCGGAGATTTGTCTGTTTGGAAAGGTATTGCTCAGGATGCCTTAATAATGAATATAGATGATTTATTGTGTGTTGGAGCTACCGATAATATAATGTTGTCGTCAACTATCGGGAGAAATAAAAATCTTATTCCAGGAGAAGTGCTTTCGGCTATTATTAATGGTACTGAAGAATTAATTGAAGAGTTAAAGCAATTTGGGGTTACCATTCATTCTACGGGAGGCGAAACAGCAGATGTGGGAGATCTGGTGCGAACTATTATTGTAGACTCTACAGTTACTGCCAGAATGAAACGTGAGGATGTTATAGATAATGCCAATATTCAGGCTGGAGATGTAATTGTTGGACTGGAATCTTTTGGTCAGGCTACTTACGAGAAGTCTTATAATGGCGGTATGGGAAGTAATGGTTTAACTTCAGCGCGACATGATGTGTTTCATAATTATTTAGCGGAAAAATTCCCTGAAAGTTTTGATGCCGCTGTACCAAAGGATCTTGTGTATTCAGGGGGAATGAAACTTACCGATGCCGTAGAAGATTCGCCTATAGATGCAGGGAAACTGGTTTTGTCTCCAACGCGTACTTATGCGCCGATTATTAAAGCGATTTTATCAAAATACAATAAGGCCGATGTGCATGGTATGGTCCATTGTTCAGGTGGAGCTCAAACCAAAATTTTACATTTCGTAGATCAATTTCATATCATTAAAGATAATTTATTCCCGATTCCGCCGTTATTCAAACTTATTCAAGAGCAGTCTAAAACCGAGTGGAGAGAAATGTATCAGGTGTTTAATTGCGGACATCGTATGGAGCTGTATGTAAAGCCCGAAGTGGCCGAAGATATTATTGCTATATCCAAATCATTTAATGTTGATGCCAAAATCGTAGGAAGGGTAGAAGCTGCCGAAACCAAAAGCCTGACCATTAAAAGTGAGTTCGGGGAGTTTAATTACGAGTAATTAGCATGAAGTTTTACCTGAGTATTCTTTTTTGTCTAGTCGTGCATGGTGTTTTTGCACAACCCGATTCTTTATATATTCAAAAGAAAGCAAAGCCTGAAAAGGAAATAGTACCGGTTTGGGAACAAAAGAATAAAGCAGGTTTAGACTTAAATGAAGTGTCTTTCGTAAACTGGAGTTCAGGGGGTAGTAATTCCATTTCAGCCATTCTAAATCTCGCATCTTCGTTGTCTTATACCTATAAAGATTTTATCTGGAACAATACCTTAAATACAAGATATGGTATAAACCAGCAGGAAAGTCAGCCGCTAAAGAAAACCGATGATTTGTTTGAAGTGAATTCAACACTGGGCTATAAAAAATCGGAATCGTCAAAATGGTACTATTCGGCGCGTTTCAATTTTAAAACACAATTTGCAAATGGATATAGCTATCCGGATACTTCTAAACCTATTTCTAAATTCTTGGCTCCGGGATATATGTTCTTCGGGGGTGGAATGGAATATGGAAAAAATATTAAGGAATTGTCGTTCTATTTTTCTCCATTAACGTATAAAGCTACTTTTGTTCTGGATGAAACACTGGCTAATGCCGGAGCATTTGGGGTTACACCGGCTGTTTACGACGCAGATGGTAATTTAATTAAAAAAGGTGATAATGTGCGGGAAGAATTAGGGATACTGATAACCAATTCTTACGAAATGGAAGTGCTTAAAAATATTAAAGTAAAAAGTACAGCCAGTTTATATACCGATTATTTAAACAGCTTTGGAAATATAGATGTGGATTGGGAAATCTATTTCGATTTTAAAGTGAATAACTTTGTAAAGGCATCATTAGGATCTCACCTTAAATACGATAATGATGTTAAAAATCAGGTCGTGATAAATGAAGAGGAAGACGAATACGAGCAACGTGGAGCTAAAGTGCAGTGGCGCCAACTGTTAGGTATTGGAGTGGTAGTAGATTTCTAAAAATCAATATTAAATAAACTTAAATAATTTGTCAACTTTTTTGTGTTGATAAATTTTTAAATATCTAAAAATCAATAAATTAACTGTTTTTGTTGAAAACTTTTTGATTTTGCATAGCTTGTTTCTTGTTGCTTCTTATGTATATTTGTTGTCTTCAAACTAATCTAGTAACAACAAAAAAACAGCAACTCCATGAAAGTAGACGCCTTAGAAATCCCTCGAAAAACTTACACGCAAGACGAAGCTTTTGAAGCCTCTTTAAATTATTTTAAAGGAGATGATTTAGCCGCAAGAGTTTGGTTAAATAAATACGCTTTGAAAGATTCCGACGGGAATATTTACGAGCAATCGCCAGACGATATGCATGTAAGAATTGCAAAAGAAATAGCAAGAATTGAAGCAAGATATCCAAATCCGTTATCGGAGCAGGAGATTTTCGACTTAATTAAAGACTTTAAATATATCGTGCCTCAGGGAAGTCCTATGGCCGGTATAGGTAACCCATTCCAGATTGCGTCACTTTCTAATTGTTTTGTTATTGGTAATAATGGTGAGTCTGATTCTTATGGGGGTATAATGAAGATCGATCAGGAGCAGGTGCAGCTGATGAAACGTCGTGGAGGTGTTGGACATGATTTATCGCATATAAGACCTAAGGGGTCGCCTGTAAAAAATTCGGCTTTAACTTCAACGGGGATAGTGCCTTTCATGGAGCGTTATTCTAATTCTACACGTGAAGTTGCGCAGGATGGTCGTCGTGGTGCATTAATGTTATCGGTTTCTATCAATCATCCGGATTCTTTAGATTTTATCGATGCTAAATTAGAGCAGGGTAAGGTTACAGGAGCTAACGTATCTGTACGTATCGATGATGAGTTTATGAAGGCGGTAAAATCAGGGTCAGAATACGTTCAGAAATACCCTATTTTCAGCAAAGAGCCTAAGTTTACAAGAACTATAGATGCTAATGGTGTTTGGAAAAAGATAGTACACAATGCCTGGAAATCAGCAGAACCAGGTATTTTATTCTGGGACACGATAATTAATGAGTCTGTGCCAGATTGTTACGCCGACCTAGGTTATAAAACGGTATCTACGAACCCTTGTGGAGAAATTCCTTTATGTCCGTACGATTCTTGTCGTTTATTGGCTATGAACTTGTTTTCTTATGTCGAAGAACCATTTACAGATAAAGCGAGCTTTAATTTTGAGTTGTTTGCAAAACATGTTGCAGTTGCACAGCGTATAATGGATGATATTATCGATCTTGAATTAGAGAAAATTGATGGTATTCTTGCTAAAATAGATGCTGATCCGGAATTAGATGAAGTAAAAGCTACAGAACGTAATTTATGGTTAAACATTCAACGTAAAGCACAGGAAGGTAGACGTACAGGTATTGGTATTACGGCAGAAGGAGATATGCTTGCAGCTTTAGGTATTCAGTACGGAAGTGAAGAGGGAAATGCTTTTTCTGTTGAGGTTCATAAAAAATTAGCTATCGAAGCGTATCGCGCTTCTGTGTATACAGCTAAAGACCGTGGAGCTTTTGGTGTGTTCGATGCAGAGCGCGAAAAAAACAACCCGTTTATTAACCGTTTAAAAGAAGCTGATAGCAAGTTGTATTACGACATGCTGGAATACGGACGACGTAACATTGCTTTGTTAACTATTGCGCCTACAGGAACCACCAGTTTAATGACGCAAACCAGTTCTGGTATAGAACCAGTGTTTATGCCGGTATATAAACGCAGACGTAAAGTAAACCCTAACGATAAGAATGTTCGTGTTGATTTTGTAGATGAGGTTGGAGATTCTTGGGAAGAGTATGTGGTATTCCACCACCGTTTTAAACAATGGATGGAAGTTAATGGTCTGGATATAACCAAAAATTACTCGCAGGCAGAAATAGACGATTTAATTAAACAATCGCCGTATTACAAAGCGACGTCGAACGATGTAGACTGGTTAAGTAAAGTAACTATGCAGGGTGCTGTACAAAAATGGGTAGATCACTCTATTAGTGTTACTATTAACTTACCGGCCGATGTAAACGAAGACTTAGTTGGAGAATTGTATTTAAAAGCCTGGGAAGTAGGTTGTAAGGGAGTGACTGTGTATCGCGACGGTTCGCGTTCCGGAGTTTTAATCTCTAACGACGAGAAAAAGGAAGAAGAGCAACATGAAATGTTGACCACTTTCCCGACGAAACGTCCTGAAACTTTAGATGCCGATGTAGTGCGTTTCCAGAATAACAAAGAAAAATGGATTGCCTTTATTGGTTTAATCGATGGTAAGCCTTACGAGATTTTTACCGGACTGTCGGATGACGAGGATGGTATTTTAATTCCAAGATGGGTTACCAACGGATTTATCATTAAGAATAAAAACGAAGACGGTAGTACGCGTTACGATTTCCAGTACGAGAATAAAAGAGGATATAAAACGACTATCGAAGGACTGTCTCATAAATTCGATCCGGAATTCTGGAACTATGCTAAATTAATATCAAGTACTTTACGTCATGGTATGCCTATAGATAAAATTGTAGATTTAATTAACAGTTTACAATTAGACAGCGAATCTATCAATACCTGGAAAAATGGTGTAGGACGCGCATTAAAACGATATGTAGAAGATGGAACTAAAGCCAAGGGAACATGTTCAAACTGTAATTCAGATAAATTAATTTATCAGGAAGGTTGTTTAACATGTCAGGATTGTGGGTCTTCTAAATGTGGATAAAATAAAATGGAAGAAAGGGGGCGTCTATAATAGCCCCCTTTTTTTTATGTAAAAAGTGTAAGGTATTGGTGTCGATACAATTAAGATTTGTTAAATTTATAACAGTTTAACGTTGCCCCAACCCAAATGTTAACCAAAAAAAAGAGTTTACTACTTATTACAACACTTTTGATTGCTGTAAATTTATTTACGGTATATCAATATTCGCTCGAACAATTCAGAGTTTCAAGAAGCGTAACATCCTTTATTTTTCTGCTGGTATTTTCCTTTTATGGTGGAATTAAAAAACGTCTGTTGTTTTATGCCTTGTTAAGCTTTTTTGTATCAGATATGTTTGTAATCCGTTACGACGAATTGATTTATAATAATTTAACTTCGGTTGCCGCTACTATAGGATATCTGTTAATCGGATTTTACTTGTTTCCTAAATTCAAACTCAGTAGTGTAAAGAAAAGAATAGTTGCCATTTTTGTTGTATTAGTTTCGATAAGCGCTTATATGTTTTACGAGCTTATAGGATTAATGGCTATAACTTTGAATAACGATTTACATCGTTATGTGTATTATCTGTATTCCCTTGTTTTGTTAGGCTTACTGGTTCTTGTAGGAAATTATAATTTCCGTTATAATTCAACCCAGTCTACCTACTGCATGTTGTTTGTTTTCGCTTTGGTGGTTTCCAATTTATTTGCCGCTATTTCTTACTATTTAGGAATGCCTTTATTTTACTATCCAACCCGATTTTTTTATGTTATCGGCTTAGGGCTTTTAACTGCATTTGCTGTATTGCCTTTCGAGAAGGAATTACTTTTAGAGGAAGAACAGTAACAGACCACTTTACATTGCAGAGGTCCTGAAATTATGTCTGTAATATTGATGTGGCGTATTCATAAATTATCGTATTTTTGCACCACAATTTTAATGTAGATGTTAGATAAGTTACAAATAGTAAAGCAACGTTTCGATGAGGTTAGCGATTTAATTATCCAACCCGATATTATATCCGATCAGAAGCGTTATGTACAATTAAATAAAGAATATAAAGATCTTAAAGCTCTTGTAGATAAGCGTCAGGAGTATATAGAACTTAACGATAATATAACCGAAGCTCAGGAAATTATTGCCGATGGAAGTGATGCCGAAATGGTGGAAATGGCCAGAATGCAATATGAAGAAGCTAAAGCAAAAATTCCGAAACTGGAAGATGAGATTAAGTTTATGCTTATCCCAAAAGATCCTGAAGATTCTAAAAATGCGGTTGTGGAATTACGTGCGGGAACTGGTGGAGATGAAGCCAGTATTTTTGCAGGTGACTTATTTAGAATGTATACCAAATATTGCGAAAGTAAAGGCTGGAATGTAAGTACAGTTGACTTTAGTGAAGGTACAAACGGCGGTTTTAAAGAAATTCAGTTTGAAGTTTCGGGAGAAGAAGTTTACGGGACTTTAAAGTTTGAAGCCGGAGTACACCGTGTACAGCGTGTACCACAAACAGAAACTCAGGGGCGTGTGCATACCAGTGCCGCTACGGTAATGGTATTTCCGGAAGCCGAAGAGTTTGATATTGAGATTAATCCAAAAGATGTACGTATAGACTATTTCTGTTCTTCAGGTCCCGGAGGGCAGTCTGTAAACACGACGTATTCAGCGGTGCGTTTAACGCACATTCCAACAGGTTTAGTGGCGCAGTGTCAGGATCAGAAATCGCAGCATAAAAATAAAGAGAAAGCCTTCCGAGTATTACGTTCGCGTTTATACGATTTAGAATTAGCGAAAAAGCAGGAAGAAGATGCTGCTAAACGTGGGTCTATGGTAACTTCGGGAGACCGATCTGCTAAGATTAGAACCTACAACTATCCGCAGGGGCGTGTAACAGATCACCGAATTGGTCTTACGCTTTACGATTTATCAAACATTGTTAATGGTGATATTCAAAAAATAATAGATGAATTGCAATTAGCCGAAAACACAGAAAAGTTAAAAGCTAGTGACGATGTCATTTAAAACAAATCAGCCTCGTAAAGAGGCTTTTTTATTGTAATATTTTCATATAAATTAAATTTAAGAATACAGTGACTACTGCCCAACTTATAGAACAAATCCGATTAAAGAAATCCTTTTTAGCCATTGGTTTGGATGTCGATTTAAATAAAATTCCGAAGCATTTATTAGAAACCGAAGACCCTATATTCGAATTTAACAAAGCAATTATAGATGCAACACACCATTTATGTGTGGCCTATAAACCGAATATTGCTTTTTTTGAAGCCTACGGATTGAAAGGTTGGAAAGCTTTAGAGAAAACAATAAACTATTTAAACGAAAACCATCCGGAGATTTTTACTATTGCAGATGCCAAACGTGGTGATATTGGTAATACCAGTAGCATGTATGCAAAAGCATTTTTTGAAGATCTGGCTTTTGACAGTGTTACGGTAGCACCATATATGGGTAAAGATTCGGTAGAACCATTTTTAGCCTTTAAAGATAAGCACACCATTATCCTGGCTTTAACATCGAACCAGGGGGCTTTCGATTTTCAGACCAAATTAATTGACGGTAAGGAAGTTTATAAACATGTTCTGGAAACTTCAAAACACTGGAACAATGCCGAAAATCTGATGTATGTGGTTGGAGCAACAAAGGCAGAATATTTGTCCGAAATCAGACAGATTATTCCAGAAAGCTTTTTGCTGGTTCCGGGGGTAGGAGCGCAAGGTGGAAGTTTACAGGACGTCTGTAAATACGGAATGACAGCTAATGTAGGCCTTTTAATCAATTCGTCACGAGGTATTATTTATGCGTCTAACGGACAGGATTTTGCAGAAGCTGCAGCAAAGAATGCTAAAGTGTTACAACAGGAGATGGAAGCTATATTGGATGCGCAATAACTAAAAGTTGTGCAGAGCTTTACAGATCAGTTAAAACGCAGTATTCTATTAAATAGAGTTCCTGAGCGTATTGTGTCTTTGGTACCGAGCCAGACGGAATTGCTATGTGATCTGGGACTGGAGGATAAACTTGTAGGTGTTACTAAGTTTTGTATTCATCCCGAAGGTATCCGAACTTCAGCTAAAGTAGTTGGTGGTACAAAGCAAGTGAATGTAGAGGCTGTTCTGGCATTAAAGCCTGATATTATACTATGTAATAAAGAGGAAAATTCTAAAGCTGGTATAGAGGAGTTAGATGGGATTGCTCCAATT
The DNA here is from genome assembly GCF_051172795.1 of Formosa sp. S-31. NCBI lineage: Bacteria > Pseudomonadati > Bacteroidota > Flavobacteriia > Flavobacteriales > Flavobacteriaceae > Formosa > Formosa sp. S-31. The sequence goes on along the minus strand of NZ_JAENDK010000006.1, from coordinate 36,902 downwards.
CATATCTCTGATGTTTATACTTTCGAAGATAGTCTTGAGCTTATAACAATGTATGGAGCCCTTTTCAGTGTTTTGGAGCGGGCTAAACAAATTATTGACGATTTGGTTTATCAAAAACAGGACTTTGAACGTTTTATTTGCGATAAGCCTGTAAAACGGGTAGCGTATTTTATCTGGAAGTCGCCCTGGATGGTCGCAGCAAACCAGACGTTTATTAATTATGTGTTACAGCTTAATAAACTGGAAAATGTATACGGGAATCTGGAACGATATCCCGAAGTAGATCTGGCGTCTGTAAATAAAGTATCACCCGATTATATATTATTATCGAGTGAGCCTTTTCCTTTTAAAACTGTTCATAAAACTGAAATGGAATTACATTGCCCCGCCTCAAAAATTATTTTGGTAGATGGCGAAATGTTTTCCTGGTATGGCTCGCGTCTGTTAAAAGCGTTCGCCTATTTTAAAAGTTTGCGTGAAAATCAGTTTCATTATTAGCCTTTACAGGCACCATTTGTCTTTTTAATTTATACGCTTCAAAATATAAATAATCACTATCGCTGCAGTCTGTGTGCATGATATTGTATGCTTCTTCTATAAAGCTTCTGTATAAACGTTGTAATTCTTCTAGTCTTAAAAATTTATTTACTCTTCTTTTATTGTCAAATTGGGAATTCATATTCTTGTATTTTATAGTTATAACAAGATATATGTAATAATCGTGCCAAAAAGAGAGTGGGAATAGTTAAAAAAATGATAATATTTATGTTATAGGAAGGTTGACTTCGTTCCTGTTTAAATATTTTAAGCGGTTAATTTTGTTGAGTAATTTTATCGCTTGATATTCTGAAATATCGCTCATGGCAGAATCCGTTTGCCGGAAATTGTAAGCTTGTTCAATAAGCTGCTTGTAGCGTTTATTGAGTCTTTGCTGATTTCTTTTTATTCTGTTTTCTCGGTCCATCTTATTGAAACTTAGTGTTTTAAATATACACTAAAAAAAATGAAACTTAAAAGCCTAAATTCATAAATTTTTCAAAAAAAAAGCGATTCGGAATGTCGAATCGCTTTTTTGTTTAGTATGTATTTATTTACTTACACTAATCCTGTAAAGCAAATACGCGTTTCAAAAGTTCGGTAGAGCGTTCGGATACCGATTCACGGATGGTTTGTTCTTCAACGGCAATCATAGTATAAACGCCTTCAAGAGCCTCATCGGTTACATAATCTGTAAGATCCGGGTTTACCTTAGTAGTAAACGGGATATTATTGTATTTAGTAATTAAGGTATTCCAGATTTTGTCTGCTCCAACTTTACTAAACGACTGCTGTATTACGGGGTTGAATTTTGTGTATAATTGTGTTTCTGTTTTAGCTGTTAAATAGTCGGTGGCTGCAGTGTTGTTTCCTAAAAGTATAGCTTTGGCATCATTAAACGTAATACCTTTTACGGCGTCTACAAAAATGGGAGTTGCTTCCTTAACGGCATCTTCGGCAGCTCTGTTTAGGGCTTTAATGCCTTCATCAGCTAAATTACCCAATCCTATTTTTCGCAGTGCCTTGTCTACTTGCTGCAATTCTTCCGGTAATACAATTTTAACCAACTCGTTCTTGTAAAAGCCATCCGTTTGTGTCAGATTAGAAACTTGTTTTTCTATGCCCAGATTTAAAGCTTCACGCAAACCGGCAGCAATATCTGCATTGGTCAGGGAAATACCATTTGTAGTGTTTGTTGGGATCTGGTTAACCACGTGTTGTAAATCTGCACAACTGCTAAGGCTTATTAAAAGAGAAAGGGAAATAATCGTTTTTTTCATTGTTACTTTTTCGGCAAAAGTAGTGTAATATCTTACAAAGAAAATCGTAAACTGATGGCTTTTTATTTTGAGGTTTCAAGGAATAAATAAAAAAAGACAGTCCAAACCACTAGACTGTCTTCACTAATTCCTAACTAACTAATTACTTCAAATAGAATGTTTATGAGAATGACTCATCATTTACGGTACAAATATCCGTAGGAATAGTGGTTTTTGTGTTACCTAAACTTTAATGTTCAATTAATTTATAATGAAGTGCTTAATTGTTAAAAATTTTTAAATTGATAAAATTTAATCTATATTTTTAATGGTTTTTTATAATATTAGCTTTAAATTGATTAATTGTCAGTGTTTTAATGTTAAATATAAAGACATAATGAAAAACCTGTAGGAGCAAGTGTAATTTTAAATGTAGGATTTTGGACTCAGATCAAGTGAAATTCAGGGCGGTTTTTATTTATTCCAAAGGGAGTAAAAGGCAATTGCTTTTGTCTTATAAAGAGATAGAAAACTTAACGACTTTTATAAGAAATACGATAAAACAGGAGGTCACTATTATAAACACAAATATGGGGCTGGATATCTATTATCTGTCGAGTGTAGATATGCGTGATTTTATTTGTAAGGCCTTTGGTTTGTTTCATGCCATTCATGGCAGTTCTGAGCATAATTTTAAAATTATTTCTTTAGAATCTTCGCTGGAGATTAAGCAGTATCTATATCATGCTTATTTGCACTGGGTTAAAATGCCGCTGTTGCTAACCAGTTATATTAAAAGTTTCGTGATTCAGCTTACGCGGGATTATATGAATAACATAAAAATAAATGCGTTACTGTTTTCTGTATGGTATAAAAATCTGCAGCAAGTGCGTCTGCAAAAACGAGGTTTGGTAAACCAGAAAGGCGAATTACTTATACAGACGCTGCGCGATTTATATTTAGATCATAATTATAATCCTTTAGAGAAAAACTTTATTCTTAAAGCATTAAGTGCTGAACACCATAATTAATCAATAGAAAATTAAAGTCTTATTGTTATACACCATAACTTTTCTGTTAATGTGTAGTTTAATGGCTGTAGCCAAAACGATTTTCTCCAGATCTCGGCCTTTAGCGATTAAATCGGTAATGGCATGGGTGTGTGAAACACGAGCGACATCCTGTTCTATAATCGGGCCGGCATCAAGATCCTCAGTGACGTAATGGCTGGTAGCTCCTATAATTTTAACGCCGCGTTTGTAGGCTGAATGGTATGGTTTGGCGCCCACAAATGCTGGTAAAAACGAATGGTGGATGTTAATAATTTTATTAGGATATTCTTCAATTAATTTGCTGGATATAATCTGCATATAGCGTGCCAGCACTATAAAATCAATCTGGTGTTCTTTTAGTAATTCCAGTTGTCTGGCTTCGGCTTCAGCTTTCGTGTCTTTGGTTACAGGAACATGATAAAACGGAATATTGTAACTGTCTGCTATAGGTTTTAAGTCCAGATGATTACTTAAAATAAACGGGATTTCAGTATGTAGTTCGCCGGCATTATAACGGCCTAAAATGTCGTAAAGGCAATGGTCGTATTTAGAAACAAAAATGGCCATTCGCGGTTTTACTTCAGCGGTATAAATACGCCATTTCATCTTAAATTCCTGTACAAGTGTTGTTTTAAAAGCGGTCTTTAATTGCTCCAGATTAAAATCGGCGTTTTCAAATTCGCTTTCCAGTCGCATGAAGAAAATGTTTTGTTCCCGATCCACATGCTGATCTATGTAAACAATATTACCCTGGTTATCTGCAATAAAATTAGATACGGCTGCAATAATTCCTGGCTGGTCTTTGCAGTGCATCATAAGTGTGATTTTGTTCATAATCAGTTATTTCATAAAGCGATTAAAAATAAACAGAAAATCGGACGTGACTGCTAATCAGTTGTCTTTTAGATAAATTAAGTTAGATAGTGGATTTTTTTGAATTATCCGTAAATTGCAGCGCTTTAAAATTGATTTTTTTTAATAATGGAACAAATAACTCCCTATAAACCTACTTATAAGGTACGAATAGTAACTGCAGCTTCTCTTTTTGATGGTCACGATGCGTCAATCAATATCATGCGTCGAATTATTCAGTCCACCGGGGTGGAAGTAATTCACTTAGGTCATGACCGAAGTGTGGAAGAAGTTGTGAATACAGCTATTCAGGAAGATGCCAATGCCATTTGTTTAACTTCATATCAAGGCGGACACAATGAGTATTTTAAATATATGTACGACTTGTTGAACGAAAAAGGTGCCGGACACATCAAGATTTTTGGTGGCGGTGGCGGTGTTATTCTGCCTTCTGAAATTAAAGAACTTATGGATTATGGTATTACCAGAATCTATTCGCCAGACGATGGTAGAGAATTGGGACTCCAGGGGATGATTAACGATTTGGTTAAACAATCCGATTTTGCAATAGGTGATACCTTATGTGTTAAAGCAGACCAATTAGAACAAAAGAACCCAAAAGATATAGCACGTTTAATTTCTTCGGCCGAGAATTTCCCCGAAGTCGCCAAAGAAACTTTAGCACTGGTGCATAAAAAGAACGAAGATTCTAAAACGCCAGTACTGGGGATTACGGGAACAGGAGGTGCCGGAAAGTCATCTTTAGTCGATGAATTAGTAAGACGTTTTCTGTTGGATTTTCCAGATAAAACAGTCGGAATTATCTCTGTAGATCCTTCCAAGCGTAAAACCGGAGGGGCGCTTTTAGGCGATCGTATTCGTATGAATGCCATTAATAACCCTAGAGTTTATATGCGTAGTCTGGCAACACGACAGTCAAATCTTGCGCTATCTAAATACGTTAACGAAGCGGTTGAAGTATTAAAAGCGGCTCACTACGATTTAATAATATTAGAAACTTCAGGTATCGGGCAAAGCGATACCGAAATTATAGAACACAGCGATGTGTCGTTATATGTAATGACACCGGAATTTGGTGCAGCTACGCAGCTGGAGAAAATCGATATGCTTGATTTCGCCGATCTGGTAGCGATAAATAAATTTGATAAGCGCGGGGCTTTAGATGCCTTACGCGATGTGAAAAAGCAATATCAGCGTAACCATAGTCTGTGGAATGAGAATCCCGATACTATGCCGGTATTTGGTACTATTGCCTCTCAGTTTAACGACCCGGGAATGAATACCTTGTATAAGGCGGTGCTTGATACTTTAGTTAAGAAAACAGAAGCGAATCTGGAATCTACCTTCGAAATTACCGAAGAGATGAGCGAGAAGGTATTTGTTATTCCTCCGGCCAGAACACGATACTTGTCAGAGATTGCCGAAAATAACAGAGCTTACGATAAAAAAGCAGACGAGCAGGTTATTGTGGCTCAAAAACTATACGGTATTTATAAAACCATAGAAACGTTAACTGAGTCAAAAGTTGAAATTTCTAAGACAGGTTTAAATCAGGATGAGCTTGTAAAACAAGTTAAGGAAGAGGATGTACCGTTTGTAAAGCTATTGGTGGCTCAGTTCGAAAAAGTAAAACTGAATTTAGATCCGTATAACTGGGAAGTTCTTATTGGCTGGGAAGACAAAGTAAATACCTATAAAAATCCGGTGTATAGTTTTAAAGTGCGCGATAAAGAAATTAAAATAGCAACGCATAGCGAGTCCCTGTCGCATTTGCAGATTCCAAAGGTAGCGTTACCTAAATATCAGGCCTGGGGCGATATTTTACGCTGGTGTTTACAGGAAAATGTGCCGGGAGAATTTCCGTACACTTCAGGATTATATCCGTTTAAACGCACGGGAGAAGATCCTGCCAGAATGTTTGCCGGAGAAGGCGGACCGGAACGCACCAACCGCAGATTCCATTACGTTAGTGCGGGCTTACCGGCTAAACGTTTATCCACCGCGTTTGATAGTGTAACTCTTTATGGTAATGATCCTGATGTTCGTCCGGATATTTACGGAAAAATTGGAAATGCAGGTGTTAGTATCTGTTGCCTGGACGATGCCAAAAAATTGTATTCAGGCTTCAATCTGGCTGATGTCATGACTTCGGTGAGTATGACAATTAACGGACCGGCTCCTATGTTACTTGGCTTTTTTATGAATGCCGCTATCGATCAGCAATGTGAGTTGTACATTAAAGCTAACGGATTAGAAGCTGAAGTTGAAGCGAAAATAGAGGCTATTTACAAAGAAAAGGGAGTAGACCGTCCTCAATACAATGGTGATTTACCGGAAGGTAATGATGGGTTAGGATTAATGCTACTTGGTGTAACAGGAGATCAGGTGCTGCCATCAGAGGTGTATCAGGATATAAAAACCAAAACTATAGCACAGGTTAGAGGAACGGTGCAGGCCGATATTCTTAAGGAAGATCAGGCGCAGAACACGTGTATCTTTTCAACGGAGTTTGCTTTGCGTTTAATGGGCGATGTTCAGGAATATTTTATAGAAAATAATGTGCGTAACTTCTATTCGGTTTCGATTTCTGGTTACCATATAGCCGAAGCAGGAGCCAACCCGATTACGCAATTGGCTTTAACCTTATCCAACGGATTTACGTATGTAGAGTATTACTTAAGTCGCGGTATGGATATTAATAAGTTCGGACCTAACTTATCCTTCTTTTTCTCGAATGGTATCGATCCGGAATATGCTGTAATCGGCCGTGTAGCACGTAAAATCTGGGCTAAGGCCTTAAAGCATAAATATGGTGCAAATGCCAGAGCGCAGATGTTAAAATATCACATTCAGACGTCCGGGCGTAGTTTACATGCCCAGGAAATAGATTTTAACGATATACGTACAACGCTGCAGGCACTGTATGCTATTTACGATAACTGTAACTCATTGCATACTAACGCCTACGACGAAGCGATTACAACACCAACCGAGGAGTCGGTGCGTCGCGCCATGGCTATTCAGCTTATTATTAATAAGGAGTTAGGTCTTGCTAAAAATGAAAATCCAATTCAGGGATCATTCATTATTGAAGAACTAACAGATCTTGTAGAAGAGGCTGTATTAATGGAATTCGATCGTATAACAGAACGTGGTGGTGTGCTTGGGGCTATGGAAACCATGTACCAGCGTAGTAAAATACAGGAAGAAAGTTTGTATTACGAAACGCTGAAACACAATGGTGATTTCCCGATTATAGGAGTAAATACGTTTTTAAGTTCTAAAGGGTCTCCAACTGTAGTGCCGAAAGAAGTGATTCGCGCTACCGAGGACGAAAAACAATTCCAGATTAAAACCCTGGAAAATCTTCATAAAGGTCATGATACCACACAACTGTTAAAAGATTTACAACATCAGGCCATAAACAATGCCAACATTTTTGAGATTTTAATGGAAGTCTGTAAGGTGTGTTCCTTAGGACAAATAACTGAAGCTTTGTTTGAGGTTGGCGGACAATACCGACGAAATATGTAAGCGGAAAAGCTTTAATATTCTATAAATCCCGATGCCTGAGCATCGGGATTTTTTTATGTGTTTAGATTGATAAATAGCCATGAAAAAAAACGACCGCATCTTTTACTAAAATGCACCGCATGTTTTAGGTAAAACCTCCGCATGTTTTTATCGCGTTCACCGTAGGTTTTTTTATATGGTTCAGCACGGCTATAAAAGTCTTCCCGATACTTAAGTTTTTAGTACTCAAACTCTGGCCTTAATTCCGGGTTAACATTGTCGCTGTAATTCGCTTTGCCGGGTAATGTTAAGATAATACAGGTAACCTTAGCTTGGCAATAAATTAACCAAACTACCTTACTAAGGTAACAGGCTTGTAAGGCCTTGATGATAGATTTGCAGACAACAATTAATCAATTAAAAACTTAAAAATCATGAACAAAATTATTAGAATATTTCTAGTATCATTTGTCCTTACAGCATCCAGTACATTAGTAGTAAGTTGCGATGTGGAAGATGGAAAAGACGGTATTAACGGCGTTGACGGAAAAGATGGTGTCGATGGCGAAGACGGCGAAGACGGTGAAGATCTTACCGTTGCTGAATTAATTCCGTTAACAGCTTCTAAAACGCCAAATCTGTTAAAAACCACGAGTGCATTTTCGTCTATCGATGTAACACCAATTTTATCTTCTGAAGATAAACTGGAAAGCACCCCGGATTTTGTATATGGTTCTTTAGCTGACGGAGCTGGCTTATTAGCCGAAAATGACGGTAGTTTTACTTTAATAAATAATATTGAAGGAGATTATTCTATAGCTCGAATTAAAATGAATTCGGACTTACAACCCATGCATGGTGAATATATCGTAAACGCTTTTGCAACGGCATTTACAGCACAGTGTTCAGGGACTTTAATTACTCCGGAGGAGCATGGTTTTGGTCCGTTATACCTTTCAGGAGGTGAGTGGGGAGGTTCTTCTAAAGGAGTATTTGCTACTAACCCATATAAGTCTGCCGAAAATGCAGATTCTGCTATCATGTTACCAAAATTAGGACAGTGGTCTACAGAAAATGCCGTGCCAATTGGTAAAGATGCATATCCGGGAAAAACCGTTGTGTTTATTGGCGATGACCATTCTGATAATTCAGTGCCTTCAGGACAATTAGGAATGTATGTAGGTAGCCGTGGTAACTTCGATGACGGGAAATTATACGGTTTAAAAGTAACAAGTGCCGGTATCGATTTTGAAGCTCAGATGGTTGAAGGGACAGCATACGATGCCGAATTTGTGGAGTTGGAAGAAACTCAAATCGATTTATTAGATGCCGAAGCTAAAGCAAAAGGTGTTATGGGCTTCTCAAGACTGGAAGATATCGACTGGAGACGTGGTTCTGCTGCTAACCAGAGAGAAATCTATTTTTGTGTTACTGGACGTTATAAATCAGATTTAGTTGGAAAAGGAAGTCTTTTAGGACGTGTTTATAAAGTAGAATTAAACGAAAATGATCCTACGGGGCCAGCAAAAATCACCTGTGTTTTAGATGGAGATATCGTTGGTGGTAAAGCCGATGGATTCCACTCTCCTGATAACATTTTAGTGACTGAAAACTATGCGTATATCCAGGAAGATCCAAACGGATATGCTTCACTTAATTCTGCAATTAGCGGATTCGCTAAGATGTATCAGTATAATCTTTCAACAGGAGAGCTTAAAACCGTTTTAGAGTGTGATCAGGTAAATGCAGAGTCTTTAGGATATGGTACAACTGCTTCTGCCTGGGAAATTACTGGAATGATCGATGTTACCGATGTAGTTAAAAACGGCGAGAATACGTTCCTTGTTATGACTCAAAACCACGGTTGGGAAGCTCCGGAAGGCACTTACTTTACAGATCCTAAAGCAAACTCGGTTTTAGAAGGTTCAACTGCAACTAACGAAGGTTCTGTTTTATTTAAAATTACAGGCTTGGAGCGCTAAGATTAAGACCTATTACATGAATAACATAGTATTTATGAAAGCTAAGGCATATACGTTACGTATATGTCTTTTGCTTTTAACGCTCATGGGATGTAAAGAGCAGCCGGAAACTGTAAATCATACTTTATCAGCTAACGAACACATCCATGCATTTTTTACTTCGGAATTAGCGCATAGTATTAGCGCTCTCGATTCTATTTCAACTTTAAACAGTGTTTCTGATAAAATAGAAGCCTATAAAAAAGCCCGCTACCATTTTAAAACGGTGGAGCCTATTCTTGCTTTTGCAGACCAAAGCAATTACAAATCGCTTAATGCACCTAATATTCTTCAGGTGGATGAAGAAGATGCTACCGATATTAAAATCAGGTCGCCTTTTGGGTTTCAGGCGATAGAAGAATTACTTCATGAGGATCATCTAGATGCAAGTCTTATAGATCAGACTGTGGCAATGACCAGCAGCCGACTTAAATTAATAAAAGGGAATACGCTTATTAATTTTAAAGATTATCATATTATCTGGTTAATAAGAAATCAGATTATTAGAATAGCAACGACGGGAATTACCGGATTTGATTCTCCTGTACTTGGGCAATCTTTATCAGAGAGTCAGTACGCTTATAAAACGTTAATGTATCTGGTAGATTTGTATAAAGAAAACTTTTCCTCGGAAGCTGTATTTCATAATTTGCAAACAGCTTTTGAAGCTGCTATAGCCGCATTACAACATGATTTTGATAGCTTCGATCGTTATAATTTTATCCGGAATCATACCGACAAACAATTAAAATTATTGCTGGACATTCAGGAGGACTGGACCGTTGCATTTCCATTCGAAATGGCGGTGTCTAATGTAGCAACATCGCTTTTTGGCACTAATACCATTAATGGTTTTTATTTTACAGATTATAAAAGCGATACCCTAAATCTTAAAGCGAAGGCTGCATTCGGGAAATTATTATTTAATGATAAATTATTATCTAAAGATAATACCATGGCCTGTGCAACCTGCCATATAAAAGAGAAGGCCTTTACAGATGGGGTTAAAATCGCTCCTGGGCAGACCAGAAATTCTCCAACGCTGACGTATGCATCTTATCAGCAATCGTTTTTTATGGATGGCAGATCCGGAAGCCTGGAAGGACAGGTGGTTGGTGTCGCAGAAAATCACGACGAGTTTAACTTGTCAATGGATTCTATTGCCGGTCGTGTTTTGAAACATCCGGAATATAAACTGTTAATGGCAGAATTGTATCATAATAAACGAGTGGATTATAATGTGAGGCATGCTATAGCGTCTTACATTCGCACCTTAAATGGATTTGACTCTAAGTTCGATAATAATATCAATGGACTGGAACATACTCTAACTCAGGAGGAAAAAGAAGGGTTCAATTTATTTATGGGAAAAGCTGTTTGTGCCACCTGTCATTTTCCGCCATTATTTAATGGTACAGTGCCGCCAAATTATAACGATACCGAAATGGAGTTACTGGGTGTTCCCGAACAAAACGATACGATACATGCTGTAATAAGTAAAGATCTGGGGAGGTATAATGTGTTTAAAACGCATCAAAAGAAGTATTTTTTTAAAACGCCAACGGTAAGAAATATTGAAAAAACAGCACCGTATATGCATAATGGAGTTTATGAAACTTTGGAAGATGTAGTCGATTTTTATAACCGAGGTGGAGGCCAGGGTATTGGTATAGTCGAAGACTATCAAACCTTACCTTTTGATCATTTGCAGCTAACAAAAGAAGAACAGGAAAGCATAGTCGCTTTCATGAAAACCCTGACTGATGCTGAATTTAAGAAAAATGACTTATAAGTATTTTATTTAAAATAACGGATTAGTGAAGCATCGAAATACAGACATTAAAAACCAAACAAATATAGATTTAAGGATGCGTTTTAATGTCTGTATTTTTAATGTTTTAGGGATGCTTTTAGTATATTTTAAAAACTAATCCACCGCCTAAGCTAAACTGGTAAATCGTAGAATAGCTGCTTAATCCGGCAGAAGGGCCATAGCCGCTGAAATAAAATCCGCCACCCATGGCCTGTACAGCAGACAATAATTGTGCCTGAGCTTTTATGCCTAAGTTAGGACTTAACCAGTAGGTGCCTCCCAGTTTGGCGCCCCAGGCAAATTTTGTAGTGCCCTCGCTGTTTCCGTTGTCCGGGTTGTCTATATTGGCTATCATGGTTCCTCCACTTACACCAATAAAGCCTTCTATAGGAGCCCCCGAAGTTTTAAAATATTGATTTGCGCCCAGCATGATATAATTAATGCCTAACTCGAAAATGGTAAACCGTTCATTAGCAAAATAACCATCTGCTAAATAATAGGTCGGTGCATCGGTGTCTTGTCGTATGTAAATTAATTCGATGCCGGTATTAGGTCTGCTCATGTATTCAACACCAGCACCCCATTGAAATCCGTCTTTAATTTTTCCATCGTAGTAATCGTTATAATCGTAGTAGGAGTCAAATCGATCTGCAAATGAATATGCGCCGTAAAGGTTGAGTCGAATATTCTGAGCCTGACTCAAACTCGTGAAAACTAGAAGTGCAACTAGAGAAAGGTAGAATTTTTTCATAATAATAGCGGTGTTTTGATTATAGCCTTGAAGACCTAATTTACTATTATTATGTTGTATAGCACTGTTTTACCTCATGTTTTTTGTTCTGGTACGTTTTTTTAGTTTTTCTATTTTGTCTTTGTAGTATACTATGAGTTCATCTGCAAAATGAAGTGGGTTCTCGTAGTTTGACAGGATGTGATACAGTTGAGCTTTTTTTAAAGCCTCCAGTTCTTTACGTAATTGTTGTAATGTAAGTTGTAAAGCCTCAGTTTTACTTAATGAAGCAGCAGTTTCAGTTGCAGCAAGTGGTAAACCTAAAGTTTCTGAAAATAATTGGGCGTGGAACGTTTTTAAAGCCTCCAGTGTATCGTTTTTGTAAATGTGAATAAGCTGTGCGGTTAACTCGGTGGCGGAATCCTGTTCGTTTGGGGATAAACTAAATTTGTCCGGATGCACCTGTAGCATCGCTTCGCGATACAGCTGTTTTTTTAACTGAATGTTACTCTGGTCTTCAGGTGTTGCTTCGGGTGTTTCGTCTTTAGTGGTTTGTAATCCTGTAGGAGCTTTGTAATTTTTGCCTCGGCGTTTTTGAGCTAATCTCTTGTCTTTTTTAGCTCGCTTTTGTGCTTTGTATAGTACTGTGAGTTCCTGAGCTTCTATAATATATTCTGACAGGTGTTGTCTTAACACATCCTCGAAAGCCTGAATGGAATTTGAAATGGAATCGATATCCTGTTTTACAGCTTCAATAGATATCCTTAAATTTACCTGAAGCTCATCTTCAGGAAGATGTGCCGGAAATTGATTTTCGTTCATAGTGCAAAAATACATATAAGCACCCGATAAAAACAAATCCCCTGTAAATGGAAAGCCTATAAAAACAGGCCTTAGAGATAAATGTAAATTAAAAAGGGAACCCATTTGGGCTCCCTTTTCTTTTCTCTTTCTTATAGCAATTTTTATTTCATTTCCGGCGGATAATTAGCCAGAATTTTATTTACGAACTCAGAAATACGTTCGTCCTTCTTGTTCATGTCCTGTGTTAAATAACCTGTACCAACACCCTGCCAGATAAGTTCTTTTTTATTAGCGTCTATAAGGTCTACAAATAAGGTGCCTTCGGTAGAACGCGATACAGATGTGCCGTAATTACCATAGTACCATGGACTCCAGCCCCAGCCATAACCATAAGGCCCCCAGCCGTAATTGTTATTATAAACATTTATCTGTTCTCTGGATTTAGTAAAAATACTGACTAGTAAATCAGGATTCTCCGATTTTACCATGCCCTTCGCTATTAATTCTGATTCGATGGCTCTTAAAATGCGACGTTTGTCTAAATCGCTTATTTCAGCCTTATCGATACCGGTTTTGTAAAAGGCAAAGGTTTTGTAATCGTTAAACGAAGCTTCCTTGTCGTAGTCAGATGCTACTTTTACAGAACTACAGGAACTCACTACAAAAAGCAGGAGTAAAACAGGTAACATGTAAAGTGATTTTTTCATAGGTAAAAGGTTTAGTGGTTCTTTGTATAAATATACTAAATAGCGTTAATTAAGTTGTCGTCAACCTGGTTTGGAAGCGTAACTTTAAGGTTTGGTTCTGCTTCCATAGCACGTTTAATAGCAAATACAGCTTCTTCGTTTCTGGCCCAGCTGCGTCTGGCAATACCGTTGTTTACATCCCAGAACAGCATAGATTTTAAACGTCTGGAAGCATCTTTAGTACCATCAAGAACCATACCAAATCCGCCGTTAATAACTTCGCCCCAGCCAACGCCGCCACCGTTGTGAATACTCACCCAGGTTGCGCCTCTAAAACTGTCTCCAATTACATTGTGTATGGCCATGTCGGCCGTAAAACGCGAGCCGTCATAGATGTTGGAGGTTTCCCGGTATGGCGAATCGGTACCTGATACATCGTGATGATCACGTCCCAGAACCACTTCGCCAATGTCTCCGTTTTTAATGGCTTCATTAAAGGCTTCTGCAATTTTCATACGTCCTTCAGCATCGGCATATAAAATACGTGCCTGAGATCCGACAACCAGTTTGTTTTCCTGCGCGCCTTTAATCCATTGAATGTTATCAGCCATTTGCTGCTGAATTTTTTTTGGAGAATTGGTCTTAATTGTCTCTAAAACCTTACAAGCTATAGCGTCGGTTTTTGCTAAATCTTCAGGTTTTCCCGAAGTACATACCCAGCGGAATGGTCCGAAACCATAGTCAAAACACATTGGTCCCATAATGTCCTGAACATAACTCGGGTATTTGAAATCAATCCCGTTATCTGCCATAATATCGGCTCCTGCACGCGAAGCTTCCAGTAAAAAGGCATTACCATAATCGAAGAAATATGTGCCTTTTGCCGTGTGTTTGTTTATGGCTTCTGCATGACGGCGCAGGGTTTCCTGAACTTTTTCTTTAAATAATTCGGGGTTTTCAGCCATCATAGTGTTGGCTTCATCAAACCCAACGCCAACCGGGTAATATCCGCCGGCCCACGGATTGTGTAAGGAAGTCTGGTCGCTTCCCAAATCGATTTGAATTTGTTCTTTGTCGAAAGTTTCCCATACATCAACTACGTTCCCATGGTAGGCGATTGAAACCGTTTCCTGATTGGCCTGTGCTTCTTTTATCCGAGTAACCAAAGTGTTTACATCGGAAATTACTTCGTCTACCCAACCTTGAGAATGGCGCGTGTGTACTGCTTTTTCGTTTACTTCGGCACAAACCGTAATACAGCCTGAAATATTACCGGCCTTTGGTTGTGCGCCAGACATCCCTCCTAAACCAGAGGTGACGAAAATATGGCCTTTAGGTGATTTTTTAATTTTTCTGAAACCATTTAATACCGTAATAGTTGTACCGTGAACGATACCCTGCGGACCGATATACATATAACTTCCGGCAGTCATTTGTCCGTATTGCGTTACGCCTAAGGCATTAAATTTCTCCCAGTCGTCCGGTTTGGAATAATTAGGAATCATCATACCATTGGTAACCACAACACGAGGTGCATCTTTATGAGAAGGGAATAATCCCATCGGGTGGCCCGAATACATAACCAGAGTCTGCTCGTCGTTCATCTCGGCGAGATATTTCATGGTTAAGCGGTATTGCGCCCAGTTAGAAAAAACAGCGCCGTTTCCACCATAGGTTATTAACTCATGCGGATGCTGAGCTACAGCGTAATCCAGATTATTCTGAATCATGAGCATGATAGCGGCTGCCTGTTTGCTTTTGGCAGGATAGTCAGCTAAAGGGCGGGCATACATTTTATAAGCAGGCCTAAGGCGATACATGTAAATACGGCCGTAGGTTTCTAATTCTGCTTTAAATTCTTCAATAAGTTCTGCGTGCTGAGACGCATCGAAATACCTAAGGGCATTACGTAAAGCCAGTCTCTTTTCTTCGGCGGTTAATATGTTTTTACGCTTTGGCGCATGGTTTATAGAGGTGTCGAAGGCTTGTGGTTGAGGTAAAATGTTAGGAATACCTTCCAGAATTTGTTCTTTAAATGTCATGATTTTTAAATTAAATGTAAATGCTTTTTAATATGATGACGGCTTAGAGTCCATCAGGTTTTAATTGGATAAAAATTAAAAAGCACTACGGATAACGAATATCCACGCGGTGGTGGGTATTCGCTACTTTAATTCGATATGTCATTAAAAGATTGTCCACGTTTATTTTTTAAAAGTATCGGTTTTTTTGTCGTAACCATAAGGGCAATGTCTGCATCCGCTTTTACAGCAGTATCCTCTTTTAAGGTGGTATTGCGCTGTAAAACAGCGATACCCTTCCGGCGTTAAATAATAATCGCCTTCTTCTACAGGTATAATTTTTTTCATCTTTCGCAAATATAGTGTAATTTGGATTGATTTTTGAGAAGCATATTATATGATTTTAATTTCGAAATATGTGTTGCCAAAAGGCTATCAGGGGATTACTTTGTATCCGTTTATCGTGTTAAAACATAAAGATTTAAGTGGGAATGCTGTGCTGATTCATCATGAACGTATTCATTTGAAACAGCAATTAGAACTTTTTATAGTGCTGTTTTATATCTGGTATGGTATTGAGTTTGCCTTCCGTTTTATACAGTACAGAAACTGGGATTTGGCATATCGCAATATTTCGTTTGAGCGAGAAGCATACGCCTGCGAAAATCAATTGAGTTATCTTAAAGAAAGATCCCGGTTTTCGTTTTTAAAGTATGTTTAAAGTTATAATCCCTTCTGAAATTTCAGATGATTTGTATCTGAAAAAATGTGGTAGCTCCTTTTATTTCTGTTACTTTTGTATCTCAAGTTTATTTTAACCGGCATTTATGCTATTTTCTGAAGATCATCCACAAATAGTTAATCAACCTATCGTTTTAGATTCCAATCGAAACATTAGCTTATCGGTTAAACGTGAAGATTTACTGCATGAATTTGTTAGCGGGAATAAATACAGAAAGCTGTATTATAATGTGCTAAAAGCTAAAACTAAAAATTACAGTACGTTGCTCACCTTTGGCGGTGCATTTTCTAATCACATTGCGGCTGTGGCTTATGCCGGTAAAGCTTCAGGTTTAAAGACCATCGGGATTATCCGGGGTGAAGAACTAGCTTTGGAAACTAATTTAAATCCCACGCTTAAATTTGCCGCCTCCTGCGGTATGCAGTTTAAATTTGTTACCCGAGAGGATTACCGATTAAAGGAAACGGACGAATTTTTATGCGATTTACAGGATGCTTTTGGTGATTTTTATTTAGTACCGGAAGGCGGTACTAACAGTCTTGCAGTAATGGGCTGCGAGCATATTTTAACCCCTCAGGATGCTGCGTTTAACTATATATGTTGTGCTGTGGGAACCGGAGGAACTATTTCGGGACTTATCAATAGTAGTGCAGAGCATCAGACCGTTTTAGGATTTCCGGCGTTAAAAGGTGATTTTTTACAAAACAATATTAGTAAATTTGCCAGCAAAACAAATTGGGAACTCATTACAGATTACCATTTTGGAGGCTATGCCAAGGTTAATACAGACTTAATTCAGTTTATAAACCATTTTAAAGCACAGTATGGCATTCCTTTAGATCCTGTGTATACGGGAAAGGTAATGTTTGGCGTTATGGATTTAATACATTCGGGATATTTTCCCGAAGGGTCAAACATATTAATGATTCATACCGGAGGATTACAAGGTATTGCTGGTATGAATGCCCAATTACAAAAAAAGAATTTGCCATTAATTAACTAAGTGAATGAAACACCTTATTGTAGTAATTTTATTAGCGGGAGTCCTGTTTAGTTGCGGATCCAGCAAGCATAAATCAAAACGATATACCCATAAATCAAAAACAGAACATGTTCAGCGAAAGCATCAGCCTTCTAAAGCTGTTGTAGAACATAAAGATACACCGGCAGAAACACAGGAAACAGTAGTGCCAAAACGTATTAATAGCATAGAAGATTATGTAGCCGTTTATAGTGGAATTGCTATTGAAGAAATGCGTTTTTATAATATTCCGGCCAGTATAACGTTGGCTCAGGGTATCCTGGAATCGGGTTCCGGACGCGGGCGTCTGGCTGTAGAGGCTAATAATCATTTCGGAATTAAATGTCATGACTGGACCGGAGCCAGAATTTATCACGACGACGATAAAAATCAGGAGTGTTTTCGAAAGTATGTAGATGCAAAATATTCGTTTAGAGATCATTCTTTATTTTTAACCGAACGTTCGCGTTATGCTAATTTATTTCATCTGGATGTACACGATTATAAGGGCTGGGCGAAAGGTTTACGTGCTGCGGGGTATGCCACAGATCGTAAGTATCCTGAAAAATTAATTGCTTTAATCGAGCGATATCAGTTATATAAATACGATTCGGAAGTTACAGGGAAGTCTTTTCAGACTGTAGCTAAAAATCGTGATATTCACTTTGTTAGAAAAGGCGATACGCTGTATTCTATTTCCAGACGTTATAACCTTTCCGTAAAAGAACTTCAACAAATTAATGGTTTAACAGATAATACGATTTCTGTAGGACAGGAGTTGTATGTTACACCATTATAAATTTAAATTTATATGAATTATACGCGTAGTAGTGCATTATTTTCCGAAGCAGAACACGTAATTCCCGGAGGGGTAAATTCTCCGGTTAGAGCATTTAAAGCGGTAGGAGGAACTCCTGTTTTTGTAAAGGAAGCTAAAGGGGCTTATTTAATAGATGAAGATGGAAATTCTTACATAGATTATATAAATTCCTGGGGACCTATGATCCTTGGGCACGCTCATAAACCGGTAGTTGATGCCGTTATAGAAAAAACAAAACTAGGAACTTCTTTTGGTACACCTACAGCTATAGAAACCGAAATAGCCAGACTGGCGGTGTCTATGGTGCCAAACATAGATAAAATCAGATTTGTAAATTCGGGAACTGAAGCCTGTATGAGTGCAGTGCGACTGGCCAGAGGGTATACAAAAAAAGATAAGATTATTAAGTTTGCCGGTTGTTACCATGGGCACAGTGATAGTTTTTTAATTCAGGCCGGTAGTGGAGCCGTTACTTTTGGTAGTCCAAACAGCCCGGGTGTAACACAGGGTACGGCCAAGGATACTTTGCTGGCAAAATATAATGACATTGCCAATGTAAAGGATATCGTAGAAGCAAATGCAGGTGAAATAGCCTGTATTATTTTAGAACCGGTTGCCGGAAATATGGGCTGCGTTCCTCCAAAAGAAGGTTTTCTGGAGGCATTGAGATTACTTTGTGATGCTCATAATATTTTACTCATTTTTGATGAGGTTATGACAGGATTTCGTCTGGCAAAAGGTGGTGCTCAGGAATTATTTAATGTAAAAGCAGATATTGTATGTTTTGGTAAAGTTATTGGTGGTGGACTTCCGGTAGGAGCTTTTGCTGCACGAGCCGAAATTATGAATTATCTGGCGCCTTTAGGACCGGTATATCAGGCAGGAACTCTAAGTGGAAATCCTTTGGCTATGGCTGCAGGTCTGGCTATGTTAACAGAATTAAATGATGATGCCGGGATTTTTAAACGTCTGGAAGAAAAAACAGCATATTTACACAAAGGCCTGTCTAAGGTGTTAAACGATAATAAAATCGTGCATACCATTAACCGAACAGGGTCTATGATTTCGGTACATTTTTCTGATGCTCCTGTGGTCGATTTTGATTCGGCGGCGTTAGGAAATAATACTTTCTTTAAACAATTCTTTCACGGTTTACTGGATCAGGGCATTTATATAGCACCTAGTGCTTTCGAAACCTGGTTTATTTCGGATGCCTTAAGTTACGAAGACCTGGATAAGACGATTAATGCAGTAAATATAGTCGTTAAAACTTTTAAATAGTTTAGATACTTTTTTCTTAAAATAACAAAGGCTTGCCAAATAGAACATTGGCAAGCCTTTTTACTAATACCCTTACAAAGTATTACTAATATGCGGTAATAGGATTTAACATGGTTTCTGCATTAATTTTATCCGAAAACATGCCCTTGTAGGGATCGAAGTTTTTTGGTAAAAACTTTTCAGAGCCTTTTCCTAATTTTACGCTATCTTCATTGATATCGGAGACCTGTAAATCGTTAGTATTTATAATTGTAAAAATTGTAAAATTCTGTAACGGGATTTCCGATTTCCCTCCAACCGAATTGGTGTTGTATAAGTCTGTACTGAAAGTGATTAAATTTTCATCCATATAGTCATCGTCCAGAATTAAACTGTTTCTGCTGTATGAAGAATACAATTTAGACTCGTATGATACGGGAACCTGAACATCAGACTCAACAACTACAAAATTGGGTGTTTCGGGTTTGTTCTTTTCTTTGACAATGTTTAATGATCCTCCTGAATTAGTTGTATAGTTTTCATTAGTCATGTCAATACCTGTCTTCTGGGGCGTCCATTGCGCCCAGGCTCCTGTGAGTAACAGGGAAAAGAATACAGTTATTAATATTTTACGTTTCATGATTGATGATGTGTTATACGTTAATACTCTAATTGCTATACAATAAAAAAGGAGAATTATTAAAGTGTCAATTTAAATAAGGTTACCTTCATCATCTACTTTTACAGTTTTTCTGTCGTTCTCGTTAGAAATTTTTATTTTGTAAATAGTATTGGTAATCCCTTTGTCCTGAGCATATTCTATAGTACAGGTGTTGCCGTCGAATCGGTATCCAGGATACGCTTTCATTACACTTACGATAACAGGTGTTGGCATGGCAACGTTTTTAAACTGCTCTCTGGAGTATTTAATAGTCCCCATATCATCGTATGCTACAGACATTGTTGCTTTGTCAGAATCGAAAACTACATCGTAATCGGAATCGTCTCTGCTGTCATAATCGTCCAGTTCAGCCAAATCCAGCAAGGCCGCTTTTTGTTGCAGAATTTTTACATAGGTTGGACTGTTTACCAGATAGGTACTGTTTAAATAACTGGCATTAGCTCCCGTAGTCTTAACGGTGGCCGATCTGCTTGCAATTAAATCTAACTGCGCTTGTTTTTGATAAGCAATAGCAGTTTCCTCTTCGTTTGATCTGATAGAATCTCTTGTTTGCGCATAAATGCTACCTGCGAAAAGTAGACATAAAGCCATTGGAATTAATTTTTTCATGATTTCTAAATATTTGATTAATAATGAATTGATATGTCAAATTTAGAACCAAAAACCAGTTTATTTTAGAGTGTTAGTACCAGAATTTCAAGAAAAGCATTTTTACCTAAGTACGTCTACTTATATTTTCCTGAATCAAAAATTGTCTTTAAAAATTTTGTATCTTTAGTAAGGATATTTGTTTTAACAGACTAACTCCTCAACCAATATATTTGGTTAATTGTTGGCAATTTGACAACTATCTTAAAGGTATAAAGAGAAAGTGATATTTTTTAGAGTAGAACTTTCCTAATTTTTAATAAGTATTAATACCTGAATGTTTTAAGTAATACCAGGTCCTCAAAAATTTCAAGTTAGATTCCCCCTATTAGTGCGCATTTTTAATCTCCCTAAAGATAATAATTACAGCTTTAAGTAGAGTTGAAGTTTATTATTGAAATTCAATAAATTAACAGTATAAGTTAAAATATATTTAACTTTTTGTTAATCGTGTAACAGAAATGAGAAACATCAAGTCTTTTATGTAATATTAAAACATTAAAGTCTAGGTTTATGGGAGGTAAAATACATTTGGTTTTGGCGGATGATGAACGCTTATTTAGGAAAGGCATTCGATTCCTTTTAGAGAAAGACGACACAATTGAAGTCGACTTTGAGGCAGGTAACGGTTTAGAGTTAGTAGAATATTTAAGAAGTCATAAAGAAAGCCTCCCCGATATGGTAGTAACCGATTTAAATATGCCCGAACTTAATGGGGTAGAGGCATCGAAATTAATCCATAAAGAATTTCCCGATTTAAAAATAGTTGCTTTAACCAGTTATAATTCGAAATCCTGTATCTTAAATATGATTCAGATTGGCGCCTCCTGCTATTTGCCCAAAAGCGCTACTCCCTTAGAAGTGGTTAAATCCATTAAAGAAGTGCATGAAACCGGATTTTATTATACCAGTGAGGTGTTGAAATATCTTCATGAAGATTTATCGCATAATAATGGTAAATCTGTAAAATGCGAATTCGACGAATCGTATTTAACCAGTCGGGAAAAAGAAGTTTTATTGCTTATTTGTGATCAGCTAACAACTTCCGAAATAGCCGATAAATTATGTATAAGTCCAAGAACTGTAGAAGGGCACCGTAATAACCTATTACTGAAAACCGAGTCTAAAAATGTAGCGGGGCTTGTTACTTATGCGGTAAAAAATAATTTAATTAACTTATTGATATAAGAAAGTGCTTACCCTTACAAATAAAGGCAACCCAATGGGTTGCCTTTATGCTTGTGTTACTATTGATTACGTCTTTGCTTTTTTTGGTTATATGGCCTTGGATTTTGAGGACAATCAAAATAGTTTTGTCTCATGCCTTGTCGATGATTCGCATTCCAAAGTTCGTACTGCTCCGATTTTAAGATCGATTTCATTTTGGCATTATAGGTAATCTGGTTATCTAAACGTTTAACCATAAGGTTGTAGCGTTCATCATCGGTAAATGTTTTGCCACTTTCTTTATTTGCCAGCATTGCCTTTCTATTCGCATCACGAGTTTTGGCCAGGTTTAGGTTTAAGTTATATACCTCTTTCTGCTGGCTGTCGGTAAGGTCCAAATGCAACGTCATGCGTTTTGTTTGTAAGGTGGCTTGTTGTTCTGGGGTGAAATTATTCATTTTCATTCCCATAGCCATCTCATTTCGGCCATTTTGGTTAAACCCCTGACCTCTTTGCTGCGCAAAAGCATTTAAAGACATAAATACTAAAGCTAGAATTAATATTTTTTTCATGGTCTTTGTATTTTAAAGTTATATCTATAAGACCCTTTTTATGGCATTAGGTTTAATACTGAGTTTTACTTTAACAGGCTGTTAACTATTACGGTAAGTATATTATTACTCGAAACTCTGGATTTACAGTTTTGAGGAAAGATAGTTTGCTTATTATGGTTTTATTTGAAATTCACCAACTAATAATGCATGGTCTGAATTGAAATGGAACTTTTTATTCAGTTTTACAGGTTGCCATCGTTTATTTAGCCAGATCTGGTCGATTTCCAGAACAGGAAATACGGTTGGCCAGGTAGCAGTAAACCCATTATTGTACGCGTGGAAGCTTTCATAATGCGTATGAAAAGGATCGAGAAAAGCACTTTCGTAAGGGGTATTGAAATCACCAATTATAAAATCGATGTTTTGATCTTCTGCAATATGCAGGACTTTTTTTAAATCCGATCGTTTGGATTTGGAAGCATTTGCAAGCAAGTCGGGGATAAGTATCGTTATACGGTGGTTGTGTATGGTTGTGGTAACAAAATTATATTTGCTGGCTTCCGAAATATACCTGTACTCTGTGTCGTTTATGGTGCCCTTTACGGCAAGTACCATTTCTCCATTCAGTTGTTTTATGGTGTATTCTGGGAAATGTATTTTAAACGCATCGAAATCTTCCTTCGGAATGTTGCGTGCTTCTACCAATACAACTATCTCCGGATTGTAGCGCTCCATGTTCTTATAAAGACGATCGAGAGGTAAATGTGGTGGCCTTGCAATATTCCAGTATAGAATGGCGTGCGTATTTAAGCTCTTATTTATCTCAGGGTTCTCGTTATCGTAGTGGTAGTTGTTAAACCAATACATGGTTATTAAGCTGTTAAAACATAGTAACAGCAGGCAGAAGGTTTTCTTTTTGTAAAAGAGGAGGCTGGTAAATAAACCATAAGCGATAATAAAAATTAATGGGCAGGCATTAAAAATAAAAATGAAGGGTTTAAACTGATCCCTGATAATAAAATGTACTACCAATAAAAAAGCATACCATATTAAAAGGTATGCTTTATATTTTAGGATGAGCTTAATCATAAATTTATTCACTTAAACTTACCAACAGCCCCTCGTCTGTTTTATCCACTTTGGCTACTCCTAATTTGGTTAAGCCTTTAATGGTTTTATCCCATTTTTTGTTGCTGAGTTGCGATTGCGTTTTTAGTGCATTTAAATCAACTGGCGAATTTGATTTTAATAGATTGAAAACTACTTTTTCATCGTCAGACATTTCCACCTGCTTTTTCTCAGGTCTCATTTGAGGGAAGAATAATACTTCCTGAATAGATTGATTATTAGTTAAGAACATAATTAGTCTATCCATACCAATTCCCATTCCTGACGTAGGCGGCATACCGTATTCCAGAGCACGTAAAAAGTCGTAATCGATAAATTGTGTGGCTTCATCGTCTCCTTTTTGAGCTAATTTTAACTGGTGCTCGAAACGTTCGCGCTGGTCTATCGGGTCGTTTAATTCGGAATAGGCATTGGCAATTTCCTTACCACACACCATAAGTTCGAAACGTTCTGTTAAGTCAGGGTTATCTCTGTGTTCTTTACAAAGCGGACTCATTTCTTTAGGGTAATCAGTGATAAATGTTGGCTGGATATAGTTGCCCTCACATTTTTCACCAAAGATTTCATCTATAAGTTTTCCTTTACCCATAGTATCGTCTACCTCAATACCCATGCCTTTAGCAGCCTCGCGAATTTCGTCTTCAGTTTTTCCAGTAATGTCGAATCCGGTAAAATGTTTAATCGAATCGGCCATAGTGACACGGGCATATGGCGCTTTAAAGTCAATTTCATGCTCGCCAAAAGTAGCTTTTGTTGTACCGTTTACGGCTGTAGCACAATGCTCTAATAAACGCTCACAGAAATCCATCATCCAGTTATAATCTTTGTAGGACACATAGATTTCCATCGCTGTAAATTCCGGGTTGTGGGTTCTGTCCATACCTTCGTTACGGAAATTCTTAGAGAATTCGTAAACCCCGTCGAAACCACCAACAATTAATCGTTTAAGATATAATTCGTTAGCAATTCTCATGTATAAAGGAATATCCAAACTGTTATGATGTGTAACGAACGGACGCGCTGCAGCCCCTCCAGGGATAGGTTGTAAAACCGGAGTTTCTACTTCGAAATATCCGGCTTCATTAAAGAAACCACGCATGGCATTAAAGAGTTTTGTACGTTTTACAAAAACGTCTTTTACATGTGGGTTTACAACCAAATCGGCATAACGTTGTCTGTAACGTTGTTCCGGATCTGTAAAGGCGTCGTGCACTTTACCTTCGGCATCAACACGTGGCTGAGGTAATGGCCGTAACGACTTACTTAAAATCGTAAAATCTTTAACCATTACTGTTTTTTCGCCCACTTTTGTTGTGAATAATTCACCTTCAATACCAACAAAATCACCTATATCCAGTAATTTTTTGTAAACGGTATTGTATTTTGTTTTGTCGTCTCCCGTACAAATTTCATCGCGATTGAAATACACCTGAACACGTCCTTCGCCATCCTGAACTTCAGCAAAACTGGCATTTCCCTGAATTCTTCTGGACATTAATCGTCCGGCAATTATCACGGATTTACCTTCTTCAAAATCAGATTTAATCTGTTTACTATTATGGGTTAAAGGATAAAGATCTGCTGGATATGGATTAATCCCTAATTCGCGAAGTTTGCTAAGCTTTTCTCTTCTTACGATTTCTTGCTCTGATAATTGCGACATACTGCTGTTATTCTGTTTAATTTTGAACGCACAAAGATAATTACTATTAGTAACTATATCAATATATTGTTATTTAAAAACTAAATAGATTTTAATTGCTGTAACAATTCTTAGTTTTGGGCGTCCAATAGGATGTTCATCAATTAAAATAAATCAATTATCAATGAGTATTTGGAGAGTTATCTTGTCTATTATTTGTCCGCCATTAGCGGTATTAGATAAAGGTTGTGGTTCGGTTATAATTGTATTCTTGCTGTGGTTATGTGGCTGGGTGCCTGGAGTAATTGCGGCTTTGGTTATTGTAAATAACCCGAAGCGCTAGTCTGTTTTCTTTGGTCTTTTTTATCAGTCTGATTTTTTAGCGTTTGGTTTTTTGAGTAAAGTACCAATTACTGTTGGTATTTTATTAAGTATCTTTGCAGCGATTAAATAATACTTAAAATCGTGAAAAAAATCTACTTTTTAATTCTGAGTTTATCGTTGTTAGTAATGTACAGTTGTCAATTTACCGAGACCATTCATATTAATGAAAACGGTAGTGGTAAAATGTCTTTTTTGTTAGATGGCTCACAACTTATGGAAATGGGAGGTGACGATATGATGGGAGAAGAGGAGAAGGTGGTTGATTCGACTGTGGTTTTTAAAACGTTTCTGGAAGAGAAAAAAGACAGTATTGCTACGCTGCCTAAAGCCGAACAGGAACGATTAAAGGCGCTAGAAAATTTTAAAATGCATATGGTTGTTGATCCTAAAACAAAAAAAATGGTGGTCGATATGTACTCCGATTTTGATAATGTGGAAGGCTTGCAGGATATGTTTAAACTTATGAATAATGCCAATGATTTAAAAGACGCTGATGACGGAAAAAAATCTAATCCATTTGAAGTACTTGGGTCATCCGAGGCCACGAAAGTGGAATATTCCTATAATAAAAATGTATTTAAACGTAAGGTAACCGTTTTAGACCGTGAACAGTTAAATACATTAAAAGATAGTATTGCAGATGCCGAAATGATGCTTGCTGCCTCGACTTACGAATTGAATTATCATTTCCCAAAGCGCATAAAATCTGTGTCTTTAGATGCGGCAAAATTTAGTGAAGATCATAAAAGTTTTTCGGTAGAAGTGAGCTTTAAAGAATATATGATAAATCCGGAAAGCTTGAATGTAGAAGTGATTTTAGAAGATTAAGAATGGAAAATAAAGTAATAGAAGTAAAAGAACTGGGGATAAAAGATTATAAAGAAACCTGGGATTATCAGGAAGCTTTATTTAAATCTATTTTAGATATCAAAATTAAAAACAGACGGGAAGAAACTGAGGAAATTACACCCAATTATCTGCTGTTGGTAGAACACCCTCATGTGTACACTTTGGGTAAAAGTGGCGATATGGATAATCTACTGTTAAGCGAAGCGGAACTTGCAGGAAAAGGTGCCACGTTTTATAAGATTAATAGAGGTGGAGACATCACGTATCACGGCCCTGGGCAGATTGTAGGATATCCCATTTTAGATCTCGATAACTTTTTTACCGATATACATAAATACCTGAGGTTTCTCGAAGAAATGATCATTCTTACTTTGGAAGAATACGGTTTAAAAGCCGAGCGTAGCGAAGGCGAAACCGGAGTATGGTTAGATGTAGGAACCCCGTTTGCTCGTAAAATATGTGCTATGGGGGTTCGTGCCAGTCGCTGGGTTACCATGCATGGCTTTGCTTTAAATGTAAATGCCAATCTGGGCTATTTTGATAATATTATACCCTGTGGTATACGCGGAAAGGCAGTAACATCTCTTAATGTAGAGTTAGGAGTAAAGGAAGTGGATATGGATGAAGTTAAAGAAAAACTACTAAAACACTTTAAAACGCTTTTTGAAGCCCAATTGACACAGAAGGTTGTTTAGATTAGCCTTCTGTGTTGAAATATACTTTGTAGTAATACATTTTTTTCTCTTCATCGAAGCCGCGTTCCAGATATTCGCTGGCAGCATCCGGCGCATCGATATCCAGTTTTATCTGGATTTGAGTGTCTAGTTTTATTTCCGATTTTATTTTTTGCTTCTGCTTTTTAACTACCGGTTCGGCAATATCAAACTGGTTTAAAATAAGAATGTCCTGTTCGCTCTCGAACGATTTTTTATAATCTTCGAATAAGGTTTTGTGTTTGTCGTCTTCAAATACTTCCTCTTTAAACTCTTCTACATTTACAAATTCACGCTCTTTAAAGAAATCGACGGTTTTTGCTAAAAACACACTTTGTTCCTGGTTTCCGTAGCTTGTTTTTAAAATCTCGGTAGAGAATTCTTTACATAGTTCCAGGTAATTTTGGGTATGTGAATTGTAATCGTTCGCGTATTTTATGTTTAAAAAGTGATTAATCCAGTATTGCGCATCGTAATTATTATTGTCTACCGTTAAAACGATAGGGCCTTCGGCATCGGTCTGATTTAATATAAGACAGCCTTTGTCTACTTTCTTTGTATTTATACCTTGTTGTACGGCAACATCGTAACTATTATTGTTGTCCAGGTAAGTCTGGAAGAAGTTCGATTTACTTTCAATTTTAAATATGCCTATTGCATTTGTAGTAATTTCGTTAAATTCTATACCTTCAAATATAGCTACTAATACATCTCCGGTTTTTATTTGTGCCGAATTAGATTGCTCGTATAAGTGCTTTACTATGTTTTTAGAAACATCTATAAAACTGTTCTCATCTTCAAAAATCGATTCGGTATAGCTGTTAATTTCATTTAGCTTTATATTCGCATGATGGTTAAAGCGGTGACTTTGTACTACCGTACCGAATGGTCGTAATAAAAATGGTAACATAAGGTCGTAACTGGCTTCGTCGAACTGCACTTCCTGTTCTGAAAACGCATTTTTAGTGTCGTTAAATTTATTTCCAACTTTATGAATTATAAATTTTGAAATTGCGGCATTGGTACGTTTTATCATAACGAATAATTAAAATTTTAGGGGTGCAATAGTACTAAATTACTACGTGTTTTAGCGTTAAAATAGGTTTAAACTTAATTTACCTGATAGATAATTATGGCATTGTCGTTGCCTTTGGTAACACCTTCAATTTGCGGATCCTTATCCAGATTGGCCAGATCTAATGCGCTGGAACCGTAAACCGGGAAATTAGATATGGTTTCGCCCTGACTGTCGTATACATAAACTTTTTGAGCTTGTAAATCGGTCGTGGTTACATATATCTTATTGTTTATATAGAAAAGCTTAGCAGGAGTGTAGCTTCCAAAATCTAATTCCAGTGTTTTATTTCTTATAGCTAAACGGTTACCCGATTGTGCTACCAGCGTTCTTGAAGTTGCATCGATATGGTGTTGTGTTTCCAGATTAATGTTCTGCGAAGCCACATTGCCTTTAAGATCTATTAATACCAAAGCACCATTTTCGGCTGTAGTTGTAAACTTATCATTGTAAAAATAAACGCCTTCGTTAGAATATTTATAATTGGTTTTTGGTTTTATGCGTTCCTGTCCGGTTCTGCTTAAAATATAAAGTTTGTCGGTAGTTTTAAACACCAGATAATCTTTCCCTTTTTCTCTAAAATGTTGTGGTTGGTGCACTATGGTATTGTTGGCCTTGGTGAACTTGAATCCTTTTACCCGGTTTCCTCGGGCGTCGTACATTAATACATTTTTGTCCTGCACCACCAGTAATCTGTATTTTTTATTATTGTCGTAATCAAAAACGGCTAAAGGCTGCGTAATTTTATCATTGAATTTTAAAGGGAAAGGCGGGACGTCTTTACCATTACGGTCTAAAACATATACACGGCTAGGTGTAGTAAAGGCCAATTGTAATCGTCCGTTTTTATACATGTCTATTTGAGAGATTTCTCCAAGAACCGGTCCTTCAATTTGTTTCTTCCACAACACTTTTCCTTTATTGGATATCAGGTAGAGGTTGTTATTAATATCCTGAACCACAATTTCCTTTTGTCGTGTAATATGGTTTACTACAAACTGTGGGTTGTTTAGAATATTGGCGTCCAGCTTAATGTTTAATTCTTCTGAAACGGAGTTTTCTATTTGCTGTCCTTTGTTCTTTTTTATGACCATGTTTACATGAGCAAAGTCCTGATCGAATACATATTGAACGGCAGACATTTTGTAATCGTTGGTAGCTACTTTAAGATCGTCTTTAAAATTAGAAACTAATACGGTTTTTAAAGCCGGTGCTTGGCCTACAAGCAACAGGCTGGATGCATTACTTAAAGATTTACTTAGATTAGCGTAACTGTCGCGTTCTGCAAAAGTTGATTTATTCTGGTAGGACGCAATAATGTTTTTTAGCAGATCCAGGTCTTCTGCAAACACGTAAAAGGAATCCAGGTTACAATAATAGCTGGCATTTGTGGTGTGGATTAACGGTTTAAAAAATGCAGGAAACCATTCCGGGTGTTCAAATGTTTTAATCTCTATCTGTCGGTATTCTTCTATAATTTCCTGCGAATCGATTAAAGCCTCGTTGGTAGCCATATCGTCTAAACTGTAAAAAGCTACGGCGCGTTTGGCATCTTGATAAATAACTCCTATTTCAGAAGTGTTGTCAAATAAAGTAGTTTCTGGCGAATCCTGATTGTGATATGCTACCAGATTGGCCTGTAAATTACTAAAGTCGTTAAAGGTAAAGCTCATAAAAGCATCACAATCGGTTGGTGTTATTGTGGCTAATTTGTTTTCCTGAGGAATTGTATTTTTAAATATGTTAATTAGTTGCTCTGTAGAGTCTGAAGCTTTTGTAATTCCGTTTAGAGTAATTTCATCTTGAGTAATATCGGTATCTAAAGCAAGATATTTCGTGAACTTGTTTAGCGGGATGGAGTCGGTAGGCATAAAAATATTTAAGCGCTTACTGTACTCGCTATCCAGAATTACGGAAAAGGTTTTGTCGGTTCCCGTTGTACTGTATATTTTTTCAAATTCCGGATTTGGAAGTTTAGGAGATAAGCTGTTTTCTATTATGGTTTTAGAGGTAGATCCTATAAAAATGCTGTCGATAATAATGCTGTAGAGGGCCTGATTGTTGATTTCAGATTTTGTAATGGTATTGCTTTTATAGTTAATCTGACTTGATTTAACAGGATTTAAAGAGTCTTTTATAAACAGGTCTTTCGTGTATTTTGTAATTAGTGTTACCTGTAAACTGTCTTTGGCATCTTTAGAAAAACAAAATACAGTTTCATGTTCGGGCTTAAACTGATTTAAGGTTTTAAATAAGCCGCTAATGTTATTGTAAACCTGTGTTCCAGTAAATTCCTGAATCAGATTGTTATTTTGCAGGCTGCTTTTTAAGTCCTGAAAATTTGAAGTTTTTACCAGGCTAATAGTGTGCTCCGGAACAAACTGAATAAGACTGTATTTAGATGTATTTGAGGTGTTGCATCCTATTAAAAGTAAACAAAAAATAACGGTTAAGCCAAACGCTCTCATAAGGGAATTTTTTTACAAATATAAAAAGTTATAAATCTAATTTTAATTGATCGGGAAGTAATCTAAACGATTGGCGGTGATATTTCGTAGCACCGTATTTTATTATGGCTTCGCGATGTTCTCTGGTGGGGTAACCTTTGTTTTTCTTCCAGTTGTACATGGGAAATTCTTCATGAATGGCATTCATATAAGCATCGCGATAGGTTTTTGCAAGAATGGATGCTGCCGCAATATTCAGGTATTTTCCATCACCTTTTACAATGGTTTCATAAGGTATAGAGCCATATGGTTTAAATCTGTTGCCATCTACACTTATAAATTCGGGTTGTGGTGCAAGTTTGGCAATGGCTTCCTGCATAGCCTGGATAGAGGCGTTTAAAATATTAATTTCGTCGATAACATCCGGAAAGATATGCGTTACTCCAAAGCTCACACTTTCCAGTTCGATTATGGGTTTTAACAGATCTCGTTTTTTTTCTGAAAGCTGTTTGGAATCGTTTAAAACTGTATTCTTAAAATCGGGAGGAAGAATTACTGCAGCAGCTGTTACAGGACCAGCTAAACACCCACGTCCTGCCTCGTCTGTTCCGCATTCAAGTTCAAATTCTGAATAGTTTAAGCCCAGCATTTATTTTATTTTTTGATATAATAATGGTATCATAATTTGTATTTACCTTTGCAAGGTCTAAAAAATAATTATGAAGCGAATCATTCTATCTTTCTTTTTGTTGTGTTTTTCTTTTATAGCAAGTTCTCAAACTTTTCAAAAACCATCAAAAGATGTAAGAAACAGTTCAGACTCAGGTAGTCAGACCGATTTGCGAAACAGGTCTTTAGATAGTACCAGCACTAAAGCCGGAACACAAAAGGTGGGGAAAATAGATCAGTATTTAATTATATCTCACGCAAACGATACAACCTTTGTAGACACGACTTTAAATATTAGAAAAGACTATAAATTTAATTATCGAAGAAAAGATAATTTTAATTATATATCGTCTTCTAATATGGGCCAGTCTTACAATACACTTAGTTATAATTTTAAAAGTGAGCGTTTAATGCCAGATCTTGGCGCGCGTGCAAAAATGCTTAATTATAAAGAAATTGAAGATGTATATTATTACCACGTACCAACACCGTTTACAGAGCTTTTTTATAAAACCGGTTTCGAGCAGGGGCAGGTGGCTAACGGATTGTTTACAGTAAATACTTCGGAAGAATTTAATTTTTCAATAGGCTATCAGGGGTTGCGATCTTTGGGAAATTATCAGAATTTTATAGCCAGTTCAGGTCATTTTACGTTTAGTACGAACTATAAAACTAAGAATGGCAGGTATGTGGCTAAGGCGCATTTTGTTGCCCAGAATATTAATAATGAAGAGAATGGTGGATTAACCGATGACGAGGTGGCGTATTTTGAA
This sequence comes from Formosa sp. S-31, assembly GCF_051172795.1. Lineage (NCBI taxonomy): Bacteria > Pseudomonadati > Bacteroidota > Flavobacteriia > Flavobacteriales > Flavobacteriaceae > Formosa > Formosa sp. S-31. The sequence continues at coordinate 5,019 of NZ_JAENDK010000006.1, read as the reverse complement.
TCGGGGGACCCTGAATTTCTGGATCGTGGTGTGTTCGATCTAAATTTTCAGGATGCCGATAATACCTTAAAAGGGAAACGATTTCATTTAGATCACAGGTATTATATTGTAAAACCAAAAGATTCAACTTCCAGTCATAACTTGAATCTAACACATCTCATGACGTTTGAAGATAAATACTTTCAGTTTAATCAGTCGTCCAGAAACACTTATTTTGGATCTTCATTTAAAACTTCAAACCTGAGCGATCGTGCCACGATTGAGAATTTTCATAATCAGGTGCAGTTAAATTATGCGAATCGAATTTTAGGTCATCTGCAATTTAACACCAGTTGGGATAATTATAATTACGGGTACGACCAGATTGTAATTTTAGGGGGCCAGCGTATAGTAAACAGATTGAAAGGAAATATAATTGCTGTAGGTGGAAAGTATTATAACAGAATTGGCGATTTTGATATTACCGGAGATGCAGGGTTAAATGTTAGTGGTGATTTTAGCGGTAACTATATAACCGGAACAGCTGCGTATGCTTTTAATGATGATTTACGTGTGAGTGCTTCCATTAATCATAATGCGAAACAGCCTAATTATAACTTTTTGCTGTTCCAGAGTGATTATTTAAATTACAATTGGCAAACTAATTTTAGCAGCGAGAAAACGCAACAACTAAGTTTTAAAATAGCATCTAACAAAATTGCAAACATAGATGTGGATTATAGCACAATTAGCGATTATGCTTATTTTAAGAAAGACGGAAATGGAGGCGTTAAACCTTTTCAAAATTCAGCAACAATTACCTATTTAAGAGTAAAACTGGATAAGGAAATAAAATTCGGGCATTTTGCATTGGCTAATACAATAATGTATCAAAACGTACAGGATGAAAACGCGGTATTTAATGTGCCTGAATTTATAACCCGTAATACATTATATTATAGTAACGAGTTTTTCAAGAAAGCGTTATATCTGCAAACAGGATTTACTTTTAATTATTTTAGTGAATATAATATGAATGCCTACGATCCTTTATTGGGTGAGTTTTACGTTCAGAATGATACCAAAATCGGAAACTTTCCGAGGTTGGATTTCTTTATTGATGCTAAAATACAGACTGCCAGAATATATTTTATGTGCGAACATTTAAATTCTTCATTTACTGGCTATAAGTTTTATTCGGCACCAAATTATCCTTACCGCGATTTTGCCATTCGTTTTGGAGTGGAGTGGAATTTCTTTTTGTAAGATAGTTGTCTATATATCCACTATGAAGTATTTAAATAATTCATAGTGATTTCCAATTCAAGTGCTTTGGCTATTGAGCTGAACCCTGATTGTATTTATAGTTGTAGTTTTTCAAGTTTGCTAATTACTAAAATAGAAATTAGGTTTTCCATTAATCAATATAAGTAGGTATGCGTATTTCTTTTAAATGGGGTATTTGGTACCTTAGGATTCTAGGGTTTTTATGGCTGTGTTTGGTATATAAACTCTTGGAAAATCATTGTGTAATTTAAAAATAGTTATTATGAAACGATTATTAATTTTAATTCTTTCCGTAATTTTTTGTGTGAATTTTGGTTATGCCTGCAGTATGTACAAGATAACTATAAATGGAAAAACGATTGTAGGTAATAATGAAGACTGGTTTAGTGCTAATTGTCAAATTTGGTTTGAACCAAAAGGGAAACATAGATATGGGGTGATGAATGTAGGATTTGATAATAACTTTATTCAAGGTAGTATAAATGAAGCAGGCTTAATGTTTGACGGATTTACTACACCGCATAAAGAGGTGAAAAATACAGAAGGAAAGAAGAAAGTCTCTATTGACGAATTTATAGCTCCAATAATGCATAATTGCTCTACAGTTAAAGAGGTTCGTGATTGTTTATTGGAAATAGACTTAAGTTTTTTAAGTGACGCAATGGTTGTGTTTATAGATAAATCTGGCGAGTATTTAATTGTAGAAGGAGATGAGTTAATTTTAGGAGACGATTCAGAGCAATCCTTTTCAAATTTTTATCCATCCGAATGCTCTAACAGAATGGAAGTGCCGATTTCATTTTATCAAAATGGTTTGGCTTATATAAATGAAACAGAAGCAAGAGCAGATTTTGATTATTGTGGAGAAGTAATGAATCATTTTAAGCAAGATATTACGGTTTATACTACAGTGTATGATTTGGAATCTGGTATTATTCGGTTATATCATTATCAGAATTTTAAGGATTATATAGAAATAAATTTAGAGGAGGAATTGAAAAAAGGAAAGCACACTATGTTTATTCCAGATTTGTTTAGTAAAAATAGTCCAGGATATAGATATTATGAGATTTTTAAAGATCCGGAATTACTGAAAGTTTCTTTAAAAGAAACCATAAAAAAGAACACAGAAGGATTTGATGGGAAAGCACTTAAGGGTTATGAGCCAGCCATTATTGATTTAATAAAACTTCAGGCTAATGTTTGGGAAGAATCATTTAAAGACTATAATGGTGTAGTTGCAATTTTAGATTTGAGTACTGAGTTATTCCCGGAAAATTATTTAGGATATTCTTATATAGGAGATGTGTATTATGAAAATGGACAATTAAAATTAGCAGAAGAATATTATAATCAGTCTTTAATTTTGAATAAAGGAAATAAGGAAGTGCAAGCTAAATTGGGAGAAATAGAAAATAGTAAAGGCTAATTTTGTATTTAGATATTTAGCTTGCAGTTTTTTTTGAGTTTAAACCTAAATTTACGGACTAAGTATAGCAGTAGTTTTTTGTTTGGTTTTAACTAAAACGATATCGTAAATAAATCCTTGAAAAGTGACAAATGTTATGTTTTTTAAAAGGTTCGGGATTTAATTTTGTTTCAGTTAAAAGTATATTAATTATGAAACTTAAGCTTTACGGATTCTTAGTAGTTACAGGTTTATTTGCATGGTCCTGCGAAAATAATACTGATACAGTTCATGCTGGTTTAGTAGAGAGCGATGTGTTGCACTGGAGTTATTCTGGCGAAACATCTCCTGAGCATTGGAAGGAAATAGAAAAACGTTCGAATTGCGATGGTAAAAAGCAGTCTCCTATTAATATTATTACAAAAGATGCTGTTTCGGTACATGAAGAAAATAAGCTTAATATAGAATATTCACCCCTTACCGAAATTGGCAAAGTTGAAAATAACGGACATTCCATTCAGTTTGATTTTGAGCTAGGCGATTATATTCGTTATAACAAGGAGCTGTATGCGTTAAAGCAAATTCACTTTCACGAACCTTCAGAGCATAAAATAAACGGAATTACCTATCCAATCGAAGTGCACCTTGTTCATACTAATGAGTCCGGACAAATTACTGTTTTAGCGATTTTGGGTCAGGAAGGCGAGGAGAGCCAGTTGTTTGAAATGCTGGAAAGTTTTCTGCCACTAAAAACAGGTGCGTCAAAAGAGATTCATAAAAGTATAGATTTGTCCGGCTTGTTTTTAGACAAGGATAATTATTTTTCTTATGGCGGGTCTTTAACAACGCCGCCTTGTACCGAAAATGTAAACTGGGTTGTATTTAAAGAGCCAATAGTCCTATCTGTTGATGAGGTATTAAAGTTGAAAAATAATATGCCAATAAACAACTACCGAAACGAACAGGCTTTAAATGGTCGTGTTGTTAAATATAATTACTAATTAGATTGATTTAGTATATTGATGTGTTTAATGATTTTATCGGCATGGATTCTTGAGTTTTCAATAAACCATTTATGAGTTTCCATACCGCCACAAATTACTCCCGCCAGGTATAGGCCCTTAATATTCGTTTCCATGGTGTCCGGATTGTAGTCCGGGATATGGTTGGAGTCTTTAGAAAAGGAAACTCCGGCATGTTCCAGTAAATCAAAATTGGGCTGGTAACCTGTTAAGGCAACAACATAATCATTTTTTAAAGATTTTATACCGCTGGGGGTTTTAATGCTAACGCGGTCTTCCTGTATTGCTGTAATTTCAGAATTAAAGTAAGCAGTAATGGAGCCTTCATCTATTCTGTTAACAATGTCGGGCCTTACCCAATATTTTACACGACTACCAATATCGTTTCCTCGAACTACCATAGTAACATGCCCGCCTTTTCTGTAAATCTCCAAAGCGGCATCAACTGCCGAGTTGCTGGCGCCTACTATTATTGTATGTTGCAAACTATAAGAGTGAGCTTCTTTATAATAATGGGTCACTTTAGGAAGATCTTCGCCCGGAACATTAAGCAGTTTAGGGATGTCGTAAAAGCCAGTGGCAATAATTACGTTTTTAGAACGGTAGTGTTGTTTAGATGTAGTAACAGTAAAATGAGAACCATGTTTATTAATAGTGTTAACGGTTTCGTACAGTTTTATATGTAAAGCATTCGAGGTAGTTACCCGTCTGTAATATTCTAAAGCCTCATTGCGGTTTGGTTTTGGATTATTACTTATAAAAGGAATGTTGTTAATTTCCAGTTTTTCTGAAGTGGAAAAAAAGGTCATGTTTAAAGGATAGTTAAACAAGGAATTGGTTAGTGCACCTTTTTCTATTATAGTATAGTTGTAATTTTTTGCTTTACAGGCCAGAGCACAGGCAATGCCTATAGGACCGGCACCTATTATAATAATGTCTTTTTCTTCTATCAAAGTAATATGTGTTTAGAAAGTTTAAAGCTGCAATCTTTTTTCTGACCTTAAAAATACTAATAGCAGATAATATTGCCATAGAATACTTCCTTAAAATGATAAATGTCATTTTAACTTAAGTAAGGTGTACCTATATTGTACGACTGTTTTAATTGATTTTAATCACATAAGAAGTGTTTGTATAATAACTGTGCTTTTAGATTGAGGAATGAGCAGTGGATTTTTTTATTCTAAAGACTTGATTATAAGCTGTGCTAAAAATATTTTATAAAAAAGGCGTTAAAAAGTTTGTTAGTTAAGGAAAAAGGGTGGTATATTTGCACCCGCTTACGGCAGGAGGGATGTAGAGAAAGAGTAAGCGGACGTTCAT
>NZ_JAENDK010000005.1:0-969 GCF_051172795.1 Formosa sp. S-31 | reverse complement strand
GTCATTGAAAATGGCCACATCGCCGAAATCAACTTGGGAAGCAACAGGCTCTCTGGCGCAATACCCGCCTCTTTCAGCAATTTAAAGCAACTTCGGAAGCTTGGCCTTTATTCATCTTCCAATTACTACAATAGAAACAACTTGAGCACAACGAATTTAGAAAACCTTTCCGGTATAGAGAATCTGGAGGAGTTGGATTTGAGTTATTGCCAACTATCAGGAGCCATACCCAACTCCTGGGGGCAGTTGACCAAACTGAAATCATTGGTGTTAAGCAATAACACCCTAGAGGGAGAACTGTTCTCTACAATAGGCAACTTAACCGCTTTGGAAACCATTAACCTCTCACAGAACAGCATAACTTCAATACCTCCTGCCATCGGAAACCTGACATTGTTGAAAACCTTGGACCTTTCCAACAACAACACAACCTCCTTACCCACAACTATAGGCAATCTAACGGATTTGGAAACTATAAATCTGTCATACAACAGTTTCACCTCCATTCCCTCGACCATAGAAAACCTGTCGAACTTAAAGACACTTCAGCTGTCGTACAACAACATAACCACATTGCCGAAAGAACTTGAAGACCTGAGCAGTTTAACACAGGTTTACGCAAGTGGTAACCAAATTACGGATGTAGTTCCCTTGTTGAGCACAAGTATTTATTTAAATCTAAGCTCACAAACCCTAACAATGAAAGAGTTTACCTATACGGGAGATGATGTACTGTTGGCCAATCTACCCCCAATAACACGCTATGACAGGTCCAAAAATGATTTCTCTGCTACAAATTCATTTTACCTCAGGATCAATGGTTCCAATGTTGCCACCAACCTCTCCATGGAACCTGACGGCAGCATACTCATTCCCAAGGAATACCTTACTTCATTAACTCCAGAGAAAGAGGTATCCCTATTCCAAAGTTCAGGGACAGCCTCAGGGACACTAATCTCCTTTACCACA
>NZ_JAENDK010000004.1:253699-404816 GCF_051172795.1 Formosa sp. S-31 | reverse complement strand
TTAAACGTAAGAACACTTGCTGCTAAACCATCTGGAATTGTCGGGGATTCCGTATCCGGAGCAGCCAATGTTCCTACACTTAAACTATTACTTTGTCCCGAGCGATTACCAGAACCATCTAAAGCCTCAACTGTAAATTCATAAACTGTTTCTGATGCTAACCCTGAAATAGCCAAACTTGTCGCTCCCGCAGTCAATCCTAAACTGGCTCCGTCCTGAAACACTTCATAATCAGTTACAGCAATATTATCTGTTGACGCATTCCAATTTAAAGTTAGACCGGTAGCAGTTAAATCAGTCTCATTTAACCCTGTTGGTATAGAAGGATTCTCTTCATCTACTAAACGTATATCCACATTATCAAAAAACACTTCATGCCCAACTTCCCATCCTGAAATAGGCGCTGTATAAATTCTAATTAAGGGACTCGTATTTGTCGCTGTTAGAGTCCATGTATACTCTGTCCAGTTTTGCCCGGAAATAACAGTAGTTTGAAAGCCATTAAACCCTGTCCAGTTTGCAAATGCTGGTCTTAAACTAAAATCGCCTTCTCGCGCCCAAATACTGATAGTATATTGCTCTCCTACAATAGCATTAAAAGTAAAATTCCTATCCCTATTATTCAGAGCATTTGCTTGTAACCGCAGCGAAAAATTGCCTCCAAAAGGATTATCTGTACTCGAGGAAATTGTAGCCCCACCATTCCAGCCAACAGTACTATTCGATTCGTTTGATATGGAAGCTGCGTTAGACACATCGTGTAAGTTTTGAGAATAAGACCAGGTAATAGTAAAAAACAACAGAAAAAAAACATAGATTTTCATAGCCTCGTTTGAATTAGGTTCGTAATTGAGAATTGATTTTGAGTGCTATTAAAATCCTAAAAAGAAGTAATGATAATGAATCAATTACACTACTAAAAATAATCGCCTAAGGCCAATTTTCAAAATAATTTCTTCATTATCAGATAATTAACGATAAATATCAATTTTAGTAATATTCGAACTACACTTTCCTACATACAAACACCTTATTCTTACAGCTTTAAAAATTTATCATTCCTCATTTGCTAATTCTAAACTATTCAATCGTTGATCCTGAGCTTTTAATTGTTTATCTAATAAATCAATTTGATTTTGTTTTCCTAAAACGACCTTATTTAATTGCAAAACATATAAAGTTAGTTCCTCAATTTTTTCTAACAGGATTCTATTCATTTCACCCAAATCCAAGCTACCCATTTCTACTTCTCTTGAAGTAGGAACATTAGGTAAATGACCATTTTTATTGATGTAATATTCTAAATCTGACAATGACATCAAATTATAGTTTGAAAAAAACACATAATCCGGCCAGGTTCCCTGCAATTCCACTTTAACAGACTCAGCAATAACATTACCAGCTACTGCCAATCTATAGCCCTGAGTATTTGTGGTCCCTACCCCCAAATTCCTAAATACAAACATATCCCGTGCCCGCCAGTCTACTGTAGATAAATTTGCATTTTGATCGGTATAAGCTTCACCTGATCCTGTACCACCACCTCCGGTATCTCCGCCACCACCTCCTGATGATTGAGCAACTATACTTACATTATCTATCAGCGCGCCATTTCCTACTGATCCACCTGAACTTGGAGTAGCGTAAACCCTAATAACTGGAGAAGTCGCTGTAGCAGATAAACTCCAAGTATACTCTGTCCAATTATTACTAGTTATTACCGTTGTTGCAAACCCAGAAAACCCAGACCAATTCGCAAATGCTGGCTGAAAATTAGAATCAGCACGTCTGGCCCAGATGGAAATGTTATAAACAGTCCCTACAACTGCGTTAAATGTATATCGCATTTCTCTGCCATTTGCAGCAGTTCTTGTAACGCTTAATGAGAAGTTTCCTGAAAATGCATCTGCAGAGCTGGAGGTAATATTTCCATTTCCCGTCCAACCTGTAGTTGCATTTGCTTCATTATTAATTGAAGCTGCATTTGCCTGAGTATGTAAATTTTGAGAATATATGGAACAGACAAAAAACAATAAAATCAAAACACAAATCCACCTTTTCATAGCCCTAATTGTTAAAGTCCAACAATACTTTTAAAAGCGCTATTAAAGTTTTTACAGAGGGTAAAAATAGAATAGGGAAAATCGTTAATAAATTTAGCTAAAATTGAAAAATATTAAAAACTAAAACTTTAGAGTCCTGATAAAAACGACCAACTACCACCTTAGTAAAAATAAAACTACAACACCTTGATTTAAAGTAACTTAAATACCACAAACACACTTAAGAAGCAAGCTACTTAAAAAGGAATTATCCTGTTAAATTATTATTAAAATGAAGATTTCAACTCTTCTCTATCAACCTTTTATTATAATAAAATGCTGGCAAAAGCAACAGCAATAAGATTGGCTGAATAAGAAAACGACGAATATTAAAAAGTAAATAATAATGTTCCGGATTAGGGTGTAAAACCAGGTACAGAAATACTGGAAACAAAATCACAAAAAGACTCCCAAATAATAATACCGAAAACATAACAACCTCCTTAATACCGAATAAGACTTTTAAAATCAGCAAACTGAACACAGTATTTAAAACATATCTGAATGCCGTAAATAACATCAATTTTAGTGTTATAAAATGCGGAGGCTCCTCTTCCAAATAATCGGCTTTAAAAAATGCAATAAACGGATCGTAAAATAACTCTGATTCAAAAGTTCGAATTAAAACCAAACCAGACACACAAATAAACACGACAAACCATTTATTTATTTTTCTCATCTTGCCCGCTTAAAATTAACAACATAACGCACCCAAACCACCCATAACAAAAAAACCATTCCATAAATCATTAATGGAAAAAACACGCCATGCAGCAAATGATCATATTCAGGAAAATGATACAGTCCAACCGTTAAAAGTGCTATTCTAATAACATTAGCGATATAAATAGTTATTCCACCTACCAGCAAATAAACAACTGTCTTTTTAAAAGTCGAAGAAAATGCCACGATAAAGGCTGTAAACAAAATTATAATACTAATCGCATTACACCCCTCGATAATCCTGGCCATATATCTGGAATTAAAATACAAACGCACCCAGGACTCTGTGGCTACACTTTGAATTTTAGCATTAAAACCAAAAAAATCTAATAGCGTCTGTGTTTGACTTGCCACCTGATAGGTAATAAAATCCGGGTGAATTACACCTGATTTCGACCAATCTAAATACATTCCATAAATAAAAGTCAACACACCATATACCACGAAAAAAGTCAATAGAAAGACTAATACAGGCTTATATGTTTTTAATAAGGTCTTCAGGTTTCAAAAGTTTATCCTGTTAAATTTATACAAAATGAAACGCTTAAATAGTATGTTTTTAAATACTTTTACAAAAAATTTAAACCAGATGACTTTAACTCAGTTAAAACCCGAAGTTGAAACGATTATTTCCAACACAAATGAGACTGTAGACAACCGTTTACTAAGCATTTGCCAGTTGCTGGAGCAACACGTTCCCTATTATAATTGGGTAGGGTTTTACTTTAAAAACGGAGATAAAGACGAATTAAAATTAGGACCTTATGTAGGAGCTCCTACAGACCACACTATAATTCCTTTTGGAAAAGGCATTTGCGGTCAGGTAGCAGTTAGCAACAAAAACTTTGTTGTTCCGGATGTAACAGCGCAGGATAATTACATAGCCTGCAGCATTACCGTTAAAGCCGAAATCGTGATTCCTATTTTTGTAAATGGTGAAAATATCGGACAAATAGATATCGACTCTAACACGCCGGATCCCTTTACTCCTGAGGACGAACGCTTTCTGGAATTTGTATGCCAAAAAGTATCAGAAATCCTATAATTACATTCCTGTACGAATAGCTTCTACCGGATCCAGTTTTGATGCTGACCGTGCTGGAAGCACCCCAGATATCAAGCCAATAAAGGTTGACAAAGAAAAGCCTATAAACATATTCCAGAACGAAAGTACAAAATCAAAACTTTCAACCAAATGCGAGGCTATTAAGGAGACAATCCAAACCAGAGTTAAACCAATAACACCTCCTATTACAGCTAAAATTATAGCTTCAAATAAAAACTGAAATAAGATAAATCGGCTCTTGGCGCCTAAAGATTTTTGAATCCCGATTAAGTTGGTTCGCTCTTTTACGCTAACAAACATAATATTCGCAATCCCAAAGCCCCCAACAAGCAACGAAAATCCACTTATAATCCAACCGGCTATATTTAATCCTCCTATAATACTATCTATAGCATCGGTCATTCCCGAAAGTTTATTGATAAAAAAGTTGTCTGGTTCGTCTGTTCTCAACCCTCTGTAAATTCGAAATTTTTGTCTTAAAGTCTCTTCAAAAGCATCAATATCTACTCCCGATTTTGGCTTAATCATAATAGCACCGGGAATACCATCTGTTCCACCCGATGTAAATTGCCTAACAAAATTAGAAGGTAAAAACGCCTTTTCATCAGGAGAATCGAAAAGCGTCGATCCAACTTTTTTCAACACCCCGATAACAGTTACTTTTCTGCCATACATGCGGACCTGCTTACCAATAGGCTCTTCATTTTCAAAAAGATTTTCAGCTAATCCAGCTCCGATTACAACAACAGGCGCCCCGGTAAAAGACTCCGATTCAGTATAAAATCGTCCTTTACCAACTTTTAAATCGTCTATAATATAAATACCACTGGATGCTGGTACAACATTAACATTAGAGATAGTATTTCCCTGATAATTTATAGTTTCCGAACTTCCAAAAATAGTATAAGCGCTGGCCTCAATATCGGGAATATTGCGATTTACAAATTCATAATCCTCATGTCCGGTTTGAGGGAAATTATCGCGCTGCCATCTGGGAACATCTGTTGGGCCGAATGAAAATTTAGTTAAATATATAGTATTCAAATCTAAACCAGACAACTGGTCTTTTATACTACGATCTAAAGAATCTACGGCTGCAAGAACAGCGATTATAGAAAATATACCTATTGTTACTCCCAGTAAAGACAAGAATGTTCTCAATTTATTGTTGCGTAGAGCATTTAAGGCAAATGCAAAACTTTCCTTAAAAAGTCTTAAATACAATATCATTTACTGGCGCTTTTAATTAATTGTTTAAAATTTAAAGATAGGACGTTTACCTTTAAGTTTTGTTACAAAAAAAATAAAAACAAAACCGGATTTAAACTATAAAAAATTTTATCGAAATACTTACTTTTGCACCTTAATATAACACAATAGTAATGAGTAACGAAAAAACAATTAAATCTGCCCTAATTTCGGTATTTAGTAAAGATGGTTTAGAGCCTATTATAAAAAAGTTAAACGAGCAAGGTGTAACTATTTATTCTACTGGTGGCACTCAGGCTTTTATTAACGATTTAGGCGTGGAGGTTGTTCCTGTTGAAGATGTAACATCTTACCCGTCTATATTAGGTGGTCGTGTAAAAACTTTACATCCAAAAGTATTTGGAGGTATCTTAAATCGTCAGAACAACGATCAGGATAAAGCTGAATTGGCAGAATTTGAAATCCCTCAAATTGATTTAGTAATTGTAGATCTTTATCCATTCGAAAAGACTGTAGCATCTGGTGCCAGCGAGCAAGATATTATAGAAAAAATCGACATAGGTGGTATTTCGTTAATTCGTGCAGCGGCTAAAAATTATGCCGATGTGGTTTGTATTTCGTCTATGAACGACTACAGTGAATTTTTAGACATTATTACTGAGCAAAACGGCACTTTAACTTTAGAGCAAAGAAAGCATTTTGCAAGAAAGTCATTCAATGTTTCTTCTCATTACGACTCTGCTATATTCAATTACTTCAACCAAAATAACGAGGAAACCGTTTTAAAATTAAGCGAGCAAAAAGGTCAGGTTTTACGTTATGGCGAAAACCCTCACCAAAAAGGATTTTTCTTTGGAGATTTCGATGAAATCTTCACTAAACTTAACGGTAAAGAACTTAGCTACAACAACCTTTTAGATGTAGATGCTGCTGTAAACTTAATTAACGAATTTAAGGGAGAAGCGCCAACCTTTGCTATTTTAAAACACAACAACGCCTGTGGTGTGGCACAAAGAGCTACTTTAAAAGAAGCTTATGCTGACGCTTTAGCTGGAGATCCTGTTTCGGCTTTTGGAGGCGTTTTAATATCTAATACAGAAATTGATTTAGCTACGGCTGAAGACATTCATAATTTATTCTGTGAAGTTGTAATTGCTCCTGGATTTAGCGATGAAGCTTTAGAACTGTTAAAAGGAAAGAAAAACAGAATTATATTAGTACTTCAAGATATCGAATTACCAAAATCGAACGTAAGAACCTGTTTAAACGGTGTTTTAGTTCAGGATAAAGACAATGTTACAGATGCATTAGAAGATTTATCTGAGGCTACAAACAATAAACCAACAGAAAGCGAGTTAAACGATTTAATCTTTGCTTCAAAGATTTGTAAACACACAAAATCTAACACTATCGTTTTAGCAAAAAACAATCAGTTATTAGCTAGTGGTACGGGACAAACAAGCCGTGTAGATGCGCTTAACCAAGCCATCCATAAAGCACAATCTTTTAATTTCGATTTAAAAGGTTCTGTAATGGCCAGTGACGCTTTTTTCCCTTTCCCGGACTGTGTGGAAATAGCAGATAACGCCGGTGTAACTGCAGTAATTCAGCCTGGTGGATCAATCAAAGATCAGCTAAGTATCGATTATTGTAACGAACATGATGTGGCTATGGTATTTACAGGTACACGTCATTTTAAACATTAATTTTATTACATTTACGTTCACCGATTTATAACCTAAGAACAAAAGACATAACGCATGGGATTTTTTGATTTCCTTACCGAAGAAATAGCAATAGACCTTGGTACAGCCAACACTCTAATCATTCACAACGACAAAGTTGTTGTGGATAGTCCATCTATTGTTGCCCGCGACAGAATTAGCGGAAAAATAATAGCTGTAGGTAAGGAAGCCAGCATGATGCAGGGAAAAACGCATGAAAACATAAAAACAATTAGACCGTTAAAAGATGGTGTAATTGCAGATTTTGATGCGTCTGAGCAAATGATTAGTATGTTTATTAAAAACATACCTGCATTAAAAAAGAAAATGTTTACCCCTGCCCTGCGCATGGTAGTTTGTATTCCTTCTGGAATTACTGAAGTTGAAATGCGGGCGGTTAAAGAATCCTGTGAACGTGTAAATGGTAAAGAAGTATATTTAATACACGAACCTATGGCTGCGGCCATAGGTATTGGTGTAGATATCATGCAACCTAAAGGAAACATGATTGTTGATATAGGTGGTGGTACTACAGAAATTGCTGTTATTGCTTTAGGAGGTATTGTTTGTGACAAATCCGTAAAAATTGCAGGAGATGTCTTTACAAACGATATTATATACTACATGCGTACGCAGCACAACTTATACGTTGGGGAGCGCACCGCTGAAAAAATTAAAATTCAGATAGGAGCGGCGACCGAGGATTTAGAAATCCCACCAGACGACATGAGCGTACAAGGTCGTGACCTTTTAACAGGTAAACCTAAACAGGTTCAGATTTCCTACAGAGAAATAGCCAAAGCCTTAGATAAATCCATCCTTAGAATTGAGGATGCGGTGATGGAAACGCTTTCTCAAACGCCACCGGAATTAGCTGCCGACATATACAATACAGGTATATATCTTGCAGGTGGAGGTTCTATGTTAAGAGGTTTAGACAAACGTTTATCTCAAAAAACAGATTTACCGGTTTACATTGCTGAGGATCCATTACGTGCCGTGGTTAGAGGTACAGGAATAACTCTTAAAGGCTTACCTAAATTTAAAAGTGTATTGATAAAATAGACTTAAAACATGCAGCAAATTTTAAATTTTATAATTCGCAACAAAGCATTTTTGTTGTTCATGCTGCTATTCGCTCTGGCACTACTGTTTACTATTCAGAACCATTCTTACCATAAAAGTAAATTTATAAACTCCGCTAATTTTGTAAGTGGCGGGGTTTATAATCAGTTAAATTCCATAGACCAGTATTTCGATCTTAAAGTTCAGAATGAAAATCTGGCCGTGGAAAATGCTCGGCTGAGAAATTTGTTACAAGAAGCCAATGTTCCTGTCGACACCTCATTTATAGACACAACAAACTTTGAAGGCTCTTATTTGTTTAAACCTACAAGAGTTATAAAAAACAGTTATTCTGCTTCAACCAATATTTTATTAATAGACAAAGGAGAATCGGATAGCATCGCGCAGGATTTCGGACTGATAAGCCCAAAAGGAATTCTTGGTATAGTGGATGAAACCAGTAAGGATTTTTCAACCATTATTTCCATATTAAACACGAAAAGCAGAATTAGTGCCCAGTTAAAAAAAACGAATCATTTCGGAACATTAACCTGGGACGGAAAATCGCCAGAATTTGTGCAGTTAATCGACATTCCTAAAATTGCTCCAGTAGCTCAAGGAGACACGATAATAACCTCCGGTCGTTCGGTGATATTCCCTAAAGGTATTTTAATTGGAACAATCGAAACATTTAAGTTAGATGCCGCTGAAAACAATTATGAAATTGAAGTTAAGCTCTTTAACGACATGACTAATATAGAGCACGCCTATATTATTGAACATTTAGACGCTCAGGAAATCAACAACCTTCTAAATCTGTCTGATGACCAATAGTACAGCTTCTCACATATTGCGCTTTATTGTACTTGTATTGGTTCAGGTCATTATTTTAAATCATATTAACTTTTTAGGTTATATTAATCCTTACCTGTATATTCTGTTTATTCTTTTGTTTCCTATAAAAAACAATCGTTTAGTATTTCTATTACTTAGCTTCTTACTGGGGTTAATTATTGATATGTTTTCAGATTCCGGCGGCATTCATGCGGCTGCCTGTGTAAGCATTGCTTATTTAAGACCCTTAATTTTAAAATGGACTTTTGGTGCTGCTTACGAACATAACACCGTTAAATTTAATAGTATTGAATTTGGTTCTCGACTACTGTATATTAGTATGCTTACCATAATTCATCATTTTATACTTTTCCTTTTAGAAGTATTTAACTTTTCAGAAATAATTTTAACACTTCAAAAAACGTTATTTTCAAGTATCTTTACTATACTGCTAACTACCATAGTTACAATTATTTTTAGCAAACGATCTCGATGAGACAATTTCTTTTATTTTTTACCATAGTATGTGTTGGTCTTATATTTATTTCCCGGTTGTTTTATCTTCAAATCTATAATTCACCCACCAATAATTTATACGAAGATAATGCTATAAGAAAAGTATACGACTACCCAAAACGCGGCTTTGTTTACGACCGTAATGGCACCCTTCTGGTATCTAACCAAACCTCTTACGACGTTATGGTAATTCCACAAGAAGTAAAGCCATTAGACACCCTAGAATTTTGTAACCTTTTAAAAATTGATAAAGCCACATTTTTAAAAACCTATAACAAAGCATATCATTATTCGCCTCGACTACCATCGGTATTTGTATCTCATTTATCTAAAGCCGATTATGCCGTACTTCAGGAAAAAATGAGAAAATTTGAGGGGTTTTATATTCAAAAACGTTCACTGAGACATTACGAAGCTTCTATTGGCGCTAATGTTTTAGGCGATATTGGTGAAGTAAACTTAAGAACCATTGAAAAAGATCCCTATTATAAAATGGGAGATTTAATTGGTAAGCAAGGTGTAGAACTATCCTATGAAGAAGAATTAAGAGGAAAAAAAGGCATCAAGTTTATTCAGAAAAACCGATTTAACAAAAACATAGGCCCTTATAAAGATGGTATTTTCGATACCCTTCCGGAAGCCGGAAAAGACATAACCATAACAATAGACGCACAATTACAAGCCTATGGCGAAAAGTTAATGGAACACAAACATGGCGGGATTATCGCCATAGAACCCAGTACTGGTGAAATCTTAACCATGATTTCCGCACCAACCTACAATCCCAATGCCCTGGTAGGAAGAAAACGTTCCAAAAATTTCACAAAACTGTATGTAGATTCCATAGCAAAACCATTATACGATCGTGGCCTTTTAGCGCAATATCCACCAGGTTCTCCTTTTAAGGTTTTAAATGCTTTAATAGGTCTACAGGAAGGTGTGGTTACCACAAACGACAAATTTACCTGTAGCCATGGATATCGTTACGGAAACAGAAAAATGGGATGCCACGGCCATATTAGTCCGGCAAACATGAATATTGGTATTTACGAATCCTGTAACGCCTATTTCGCCAATGTCTACCGCCGAATCATTGAAAAATACGACACCCCATACGAGGGTATGAATGTATGGAATAAACATGTTACCAGTTTTGGATTAGGTGATTATCTTGGCTATGATTTAAGAATTGGTAGCCCGGGAAGAATTCCAAGTGGTGATTTTTACGACAAATGGTATGGTAAAAACCGCTGGCGTACCACATTTACGCTATCAAATGCCATCGGTCAGGGAGAAATTGAAGCTACTCCTATTCAATTAGCGAATATGGTTGCTGCCATTGCCAATCGTGGCTACTTTTTCACACCCCATATCATAAAATCCATTGAGGATCAACCTATAGATTCCAAATATACAACCCCTAGACACACCACAATTGACAAAAGGAATTTTGAACCCGTTATTCAAGGTATGTTCGACGTTTACAATAAAGGAACCGCTGCAAGTTTACAGGTTAAAGATATAGAAATTTGTGGCAAAACAGGAACCGCCGAAAACTTTGTAAAAATAGACGGAAAGAAAACGCAGCTTACAGACCACTCCATTTTTGTAGCCTTTGCGCCTAAAGACAATCCTAAAATAGCCATTGCCGTATTTGTTGAAAACGGATATTGGGGAAGTCGTTTTGCTGGAAAGATTGCTAGTTTAATGATTGAAAAATATATAAACGGAACCATTTCCAGAACCGATTTGGAAAAATGGATTTTAACTCACAGCCTGGAACACGAATACGCAAAACCATATTCCGGCGAACCTTTTAAAATTAACGGCCAGACTACTTTAGAGGTCATAGACCTAAAAGACAATAACGACAATAAAATATTACCGACTAAACCCTAAATATGATTAGAGAAACCAACAGACATTTTTCATTCGACTGGATTACGATAATTATTTTTATGCTTTTAGTTGGATTTGGCTGGTTAAATATTGTGTCGGCCAGCCATGTTGGCGACACTGTAGATTATCTGGATTTTTCTCAACCTTACGGGAAACAATTAATTTTCATCGTACTAACAGTGGCTTTAATTGTACTTATTCTGGCCATTGAAGCTAAATTTTACGAGCGGTTTTCCAGCGTTATTTACATCATAGCATTATTATCTCTCGCAGGCCTCTTTATATTCGGAAAGAATGTAAACGGCGCTACTTCCTGGTATGGTATAGGAGGAATGACCATACAGCCCAGTGAATTCGCTAAAATGGCTACCGCACTGGCTGTGGCAAAGTACATAAGTGATCTTCAAACCGATATCCGTACGATAAAAGATCAGATTAATGTTTTTATAATTATAGCAATTCCAGCCTTATTGGTGCTTCTGCAAAACGATGCAGGAAGTACCATTGTATATGGTTCGTTCTTTTTCGTATTATACAGGGAAGGCCTTTCAAGAATTTATCTGATTATTGGTTTAAGTGGCATCGTACTATCGGTATTATCTTTAAAATTTGGTCCAATTATTACCAGTGTTATTGCAGGTGTTTTTATAATCGCACAGCATGTTTTAAGTAAAAAGAAACCAATTATTCTTCAGCCTATATTAATTGCTCTCGTAGCCGTAGCAATAAGTTTTGGGGTTAAATTCTTTTACGAAAACATTTTACAACCGCACCAGAAAGACCGCATCAGCCTTTGGTTAAGATTAGAGAATGACCCTGCCAAACTAGCACAGATGCGCAGAGATATTCTGTACAACTTATACGAATCGGAAAAAGCCATTAGCTCGGGCGGATTTAAGGGTCGTGGTTTTTTGGAAGGCACACGTACAACTGGAAAATTTGTACCTGAACAACATACCGATTATATTTTTAGTACTGTAGGCGAAGAATGGGGATTCCTGGGCAGTTCTTTGGTCGTTATATTATTTGTTCTACTCATGCTTAGAGTCTTGTTTTTGGCCGAACAACAAAAATCTCAGTTCAGTAGGGTTTACGGCTATTCGGTGGCATCCATTATGTTTTTTCACTTTATGATTAATATCGGAATGGTAATGGGCTTAATCCCGACTATCGGAATTCCGCTACCCTTCTTTAGCTATGGCGGTTCGGGCTTATGGGGCTTCACCATCCTACTATTCATTTTTGTAAAACTGGATTCCAACAAAATTAATGAATGGTAATACATTTCCACCAGCACCCTATAGTTTCATCCTTTAAAAGCAACTACTCTTCGAAGTTTACAAAAATATAACGAAATAAAATTGCCGGTTAATAGCACAAGTATTAACTTTAATATAACCTGTTTATAGGTCGCTATTAATTTAACCCTCATCATGATTCGAAACAGTAGTTTCCTGACAGTATTTTTATTTTTCCTAGGACTTGTTATAAACGCTCAAAATCAATTCACCGATTTTAATATTTATTCAACTTCTGGAGAGATGGGAATTGAACAGGCTTTAAGTAAGTATTTACAATTTGAATCGGTTACAGGCAACGAAAAAGAAGCTGGAGAGTGGATTAAAAGTCTATGCATGGCCAATGGTCTTTATGTAGAACAACTGGGAGATATAGACAGTAATTATAACTTAGCAGCCTCGTTATACCCTTTAAGCAACGGATTACCAAACATCATTCTACTAAGCCATCTTGATGTTGTACCTACCGGAGATATCACCAAGTGGACACACCCGCCCTTTTCAGGACTAATTACTGAAACAGAAATCTGGGGACGCGGTGCTTTCGACAACAAAGGAAATGGTATAATGCATTTGTTTAGTGTAATAGAAATTTTCAAGAAATACAAGGATAAACAACTACCTTATAATGTTACTTTTCTGGCCGTTTCCTGTGAAGAAACTCAGTGTAACGGCGGCGCAGAATACGTGGTAAATCATTTTATGGAAAAACTAAACCCTATTGTCGTTTTAGGAGAGGGCCCTCCGGGCTTCAGCAAGGTTTTAGACTCCAATCCTGACAAAAATTTATTCGCTATTTCCATCACCAATAAAAGACCATTATGGCTAGAACTTTCTTTAAAAGTAAAAACTTCAGGACACGGCTCCATTTCTCCTGAAAGATATGCCAATAAAGAAATGATTAAAGCTTTGGACAATCTTTTAGAAAAAAGACCTGAATTAATTTACACCGAAACCAATACCAATATTTTAAAACAGTTCGGGCATCTGGAAAAAGGACTAAAAGGCTTTGTGCTAAAACATCCCAGACTTTTTAAAGGCTTATTAGCGCCGTATTTAAGACGTAAAACAGAACTGTTTTCATTGTATTCAAATTCAGTAACTCTTACCAGTGTAAACAGCTATAATAATGTTATAAATGTTATCCCTGACGAAGTTACAGCTTTATTAGATTGTCGTTTATTGCCAACCCAGACCAACGAAGAGTTTATAGCAGAAATAAAGCAAAAATTAAACAATAAGAATATTCAGCTTAAAGTAGTGCACCAAATGCCTATAATTCCTCCTTCGGACGACCAATCGATATTCTACGAAAAGATAGCTGCTGCCATAAAAAAGAACTATTCCCAATCGGAAGTATTAAGTGCCGCAGTGCCAAATTATAACGATGTTAGTTTTTTTAGAGCCAAAGGTATAAATGCGTATTGTTTTACACCAATACAACTGGACCGCCTATACTTAGAAAAAATCCACAATATTAACGAACGAATTCCTCGTGGAGTTTTAACTAAAGGCAAAGATACTTACGTGGATTTTTTAGAAATGTGTTTAAATAATTAAATCTTGAAGTTATAATATTACTTACCGCTTAAGAATTTCCAAATATTAATAACACTATTGATATGAAAGTCGCCTTCTTCAGTACTAAATCTTATGACAAATCCTGTTTCGAAAAACACAACAAGAATATTCATGAGCTGATTTACCTGGAGGCCACTCTAAATAAACATACCGTAAACCTAACACAGGGCTGCGATGCGGTTTGCGCATTTGTTAACGACCAACTGGATGCTTCCATTATTAAAAAATTAAAAGACAATGGAATTAAAGTTATTGCGTTACGTTGCGCAGGTTTCAATAATGTTGACCTTAAAGCAGCACGAGAAGAAAATATAAAAATAGTACGTGTTCCATCCTATTCACCTATGGCTGTTGCAGAGCATGCTGTAGCCTTAATTTTAACCTTAAACAGAAAAACTCATAAAGCCTATAACAGAGTTCGAGAAGGCAATTTCTCTTTGGAACGATTGATAGGTTTCGACCTGTATGGAAAGACAGTGGGTGTTGTAGGCACAGGTAAAATTGGTCAGTTTTTCTGTAAAATTATGTTGGGGTTTGGGTGTAGGGTTATTGCTTTTGATTTATACCCTAACGAAGCCCTAAAAAGCCTGGGAGTAACGTACGTTTCCATGGATACTTTATTACAGGAATCCGATATTATATCATTGCATTGCCCGCTCACCAAAGACACCAACCATATAATTAACAAAAAAGCCTTTTCAAAAATGAAGAAAGGCGTTATGCTTATAAATACCAGCCGTGGCGGACTGATAGATACCGTAGAGGCTGTAAAAGCATTAAAAAATAAAACACTGGAATACCTGGGAATAGATGTTTACGAACAAGAAGAGAAACTCTTCTTTCAGGATCTATCAGAAAACATTATCATGGATGATGTTATTTCCAGACTCATTTCCTTTCCTAATGTATTAATTACCTCGCACCAAGGCTTTTTAACTCGTGAAGCCCTAGACCAGATAGCCACGGTAACACTAAAGAATTTAAGCGATTTTGAAAACGGTAATCCATTAAAAAACGAAGTAAAATTTAATACCTGATAGTATTTAAGGCAGTCTTTACAATTCATTTGAATTCAAGATAAAATATCCGTAACTTATAGTTATAAATCAAGACCTTACCATTATGAATTCATATAAAGTCACCTGGAATACCTGGAATAAAATCGCTCACCTCTATCAGGATAAGTTTATGGACCTGGCTTTATATAACGACACCTATAATAAATTTCTAAAGCAATTAAACTTAAAATACTCCAGCGTATTAGACGTTGGCTGTGGTCCGGGAAATATTTCGAGTTACCTGTTCTCGCAACGTCCGGATTTAAATATTACAGCTATTGATGTAGCTCCAAATATGATAACTCTTGCCAGGCAACACAACCCATATGCCGACTGTTTCGTTTTAAAAGCGAGTGAGATTTCCACATTAAACACCTGTTTTAATGGTATAATTGCAGGATTTGTTCTCCCATATCTTTCACTATCAGATTGTATAACCTTTTTTAAAGATTGCAAACACATACTATCTCCTACTGGTGTTTTGTATTTTAGTTTTGTAGAAGGCCCTACGGAACGCTCTGGATTTCAAACCGGAAAAACCGGAGACCAAATGTTTTTTTACTATCATAATTTAGAAACGCTTTTACTGGAACTGGAAAAACTGGAGTTTAAACTCATTAGTGTGGATTACGTAACGTATCACCTGCCTGCAGATAAAGAAGAAATCCACACTGTAGTAATTGCTCAAAAATAAATTTCACTTTTAAAAGCTTTAAATTTCCTGTATATTTAAAGTATACCCTAAAATCGTATTAATCTTTTTAATCTTTGAATTATTATGACACTAGGTGCCTTTTCCATTAGTTTAAACGTAAAAAACTTACAGATTTCCAAAGAATTTTATGAAGCCCTTGGCTTTAATGTTTTCGCTGGAAATGAAGACAAAAACTACCTGATTATGAAAAACGGATCGGCCTTGATAGGCTTATTCCAGAACATGTTCGAAAATAATATTCTAACCTTCAATCCGGGCTGGGATCAGGATGCCAAAACCCTGGAATCGTTCGATGACATCAGGGACATCCAGAAACAATTAAAAGCCTGCCGAATTCATTTAACAACCGAAGTCGACGAAAATACCAAAGGACCGGCAAATCTTATAGTTATGGATCCCGATGGCAATCCCATTCTAATCGATCAGCATGTATAATCTAACTCCAGAACAATATATTTCCCAAAATAAACAACCAAACTCCCTATATATCAACTTCTTACATTTTTAATTAACAAATAACAAACACATCTCTGTAAGAATATTACTATATTAATCGGAATAATCTCAAACCTTCTAAAATGGAATCGAAATGACTTCTATCTCAAATCTTTTTTATATCAAAGGAATACAAGGTATAATACTTACTATTTTTTCTTTAAGCATGGTTATACCTTTAAGAGCTCAAAAATTAGATTCAAGCAAGGTAAAAAAGTATCGGTTTAATCATGTAACAAAAGTATCCAACTATAGTCCAAATACTATTTTTTCTTTCAGACAACAACGGCTCAATCAAAACATTATAGGTATTGGGTATTACTACAAGTACAAAAATCATTTAACCATTGAACCAGTAACAGATTTAAAATTGCATTTGGAAGGTGGCATTATAGAACAACAAATTTATTTGAATGATTTATATCCCAATTTATTTCCTTACTATAAAGTAGGTCTTCAATACGCCATTTCTAATTATATACAACCTTTTCTTTACGTTCAAAAATTGGAAAAAGCATTGAACACAAATAAACCAATTGAAGCTCGATATATTGATCCCGTATTTCCGCAATCAGAATTTGGCACAGGTATTCAAAGCCAGATTCAAAGTGTACTACTGGAAACTGGAACACGTACACCTATTAACTCTTCTTCCGGAAGCACATTATCTGGAACCACTTTCTTTACAAAACTTAAAGCTAAATTCTAAGACAGCTATGTGCAATTCATTTTCATACATTAAGAAATGTCCTTGCTTTTAATCAACACTAATTTCCTTTATCTTTATGACAATAGACCAATCTTTATAAATCTAATTCGAAAAAATTTGTTAATTCCTTAAACCATGAAGATACTTCTAACAGGAGCAACCGGTTATATTGGCAAAAGGCTACTACCTGTATTAATAGCTCAGGGTCATGAAGTGATTTGTGGGGTTAGGGACAAACAACGCTTTAGTCCGCCGGAATCTTTACAACACAATATTAAAGTTATTACTTTAGATCTTCTGGATAAGGAAACATTAGGCAATATCCCTTTAGAAATAGATGCTGCTTATTATCTGGTTCATTCCATGTCATCCTCAAGAGACTATAAAAATTTAGAACAACAATCTGCCATAAACTTCAGAGAAGCAATAAATAAAACTCAAGCCAGACAGGTAATTTATTTAAGCGGTATAGTAAACGATGAGGAATTATCTGCGCATTTAAATTCCAGACAAACGGTAGAGCTGGAATTAAACAAAGGCAATTATGCCCTGAGCACATTACGCGCGGGAATTATTATAGGTTCAGGCAGTGCCTCTTTCGAAATAATTCGCGATTTAGTAGAGAAACTTCCGGTAATGGTTACCCCCAAATGGTTAAACACCAAATGTCAACCTATAGGTATTACAGATGTTATCTCATTTTTAAGCAAAACCTTAAATGAACCTGCTACTTATAACCAGAATTTCGACATTGGCGGACCTGATATTTTAACATACAAGCAGATGTTATTACAATTTGCAGAAATTCGAGGGCTAAAACGTTACATTTTTACTGTTCCGGTAATGACCCCAAGATTATCCTCTTACTGGCTATATTTTGTCACCTCAACATCCTACAGGCTGGCGGTAGCATTAGTAAACAGTATGAAGGTAGAAGTTGTTTGCAGAGACCAGCGTATAAATACTTTGTTAAACATAAATCCTATTCCATACAAAGAAGCGCTTAAAAGAGCATTCAAAAAAATAGAAACCAACGAAATTATTTCCAGTTGGAAAGATGCTTTAAGCAGTGGTACTTTAAGCATGAATGTATCCGACTTTATTCAAGTTCCTACTCACGGTTGTTTTATAGATAAACGTAAAAAAACCTTCTCCAATCGCGAGGAGTGTATTGAACGTATCTGGCAAATTGGCGGAGAAACAGGCTGGTATTACGGTAATACCTTATGGAAATTACGCGGATTTATAGATCGGCTTTATGGTGGTGTTGGCTTGCGCAGGGGACGTACCAACCCAGACACCTTGCATCCCGGCGATGCACTCGATTTCTGGCGTGTACTCTATGCCAGTAAAGCAGAAGGCCGCCTTTTATTGTTTGCAGAAATGAAACTTCCCGGAGATGCCTGGCTGGAATTTAAAATTAAAGACCAAAATCTAATACAAACTGCTACCTTTAGGCCCGTGGGACTTTCCGGGCGTTTATACTGGTACAGCGTATTACCATTTCATGGCTTTATATTTAAAAATATGCTGAAACAATTAACCGTCTAAAACCTGATTTTATAAGAGTTATGAAACATACAATTTTCTGGTTCAGACGTGATTTAAGATTAACCGATAATATTGGATTGGCTGCTGCATTAAACAATCATGCCAACGTATTACCTATATTTATTTTCGACGACAATATTCTAAAAGAATTAGAACCCGATGATGCCAGAGTTCATTTTATACATGACCGTTTAAACACTTTAAATTCAGAATTAAACACTTATGGTTCGTCTATAAAGTGCCTGAAAGGTTCTCCTTTAGAAGTTTGGAAACAACTTATTAACGAATATAATATAGAAGCCGTTTTTACCAACCGGGATTACGAGCCCTATGCCAGAGAACGCGACGCTGAAATTTCAGCCGTTTTACGACAAAATAAAATCCCCTTTAAAAGCTTTAAAGACCAGGTTATTTTTGAACCTGATGAAATTCTAAAACAGGACGGTTCGCCTTATACCATTTATACACCCTATAAAAATAAGTGGCTGGAAAAGTTTAAAGGCATTACTACACTAGCTCCGCTTAATTACGAAGCCTTTCATAAAACCATTTATGAATTTCCAGAATTAAACACTTTAGGTTTTAAACCTACAACAATTAAGGTTAAACCGTTTCAAATACATCAGTTAAAAGATTATGGTAAATACCGAGATTATCCCAATAAAGATGTTGGTAGCTACCTTGGCCCTCATTTACGCTTTGGCACAGTAAGTATTCGCGAAATTATAGCGGATTTAAAACCTGAAAACAGCACGTTTTTAAATGAATTAATCTGGCGTGAATTTTTTATGCAGATTCTGTATCACTTTCCAGAAGTGGTAAATCAAAATTTTAAAAGCAAGTATAACGATATTTCCTGGCGAAATAATGACACGGAATTCAAATTATGGTGCGAAGGGAAGACCGGATACCCACTTGTAGACGCTGGAATGCGTCAATTAAACAAAACCGGTTATATGCATAATAGAGTAAGAATGGTTACTGCTGCATTTTTGTGTAAACATTTATTAATTAACTGGCAATGGGGAGAGGCTTATTTTGCCAAGCACCTTTTAGATTACGAACTGGCCTCGAATAATGGTAACTGGCAATGGTCTGCCGGAACCGGATGCGATGCCGCTCCTTATTTTAGAATTTTTAACCCTATAACGCAGCTGGAAAAATTCGACAAAACTCTGGAATATGTTAAAACCTGGATTCCAGAATTCGGAACAACAGCCTATCCTGCCCCAATAGTAGAGCATAAATTCGCCCGGGAACGTGCTTTAAAAACCTATAAAGAAGGCATTAAATCTTAAGAGCTTTCGACTGGAAATACCGAAAGCCTTCTATATTCATAAAAATGAGTAACATGCCGTAAACACTATCTTCTATTGGGATAGTAAAAATTCTAAGTCCTAAATTTTCTGCATTATTATACCACACAATGGGTGCCTCTAAAAAAGAACCGGTTAGCAATCCGTTACTTATTAAAAAAAAAGGCAAAATAAACACATAAGCTAGATAATGATAGCTTAAATCTACTTGCTTCCATCTTAAATACAACAAATACATCCCTGCAAATAAAAATGCTGTAAACGTATACCATTTACTGTAATGTATTAATCCTAAGCTAATAAACACCACACTACATCCTAATGTAATATACTGTTGTATTCCCTTAAAAAATGTAGCGGAAACCAGATATTTAAAGGCAAAATACGAAAACACACAACTAAAGGGAATACAGATAAAAAACAGAATTTCTTCCAAAGGCAAATTGGCAATATAAATACCCAGAAGATATTCAGGATTAAAACCCCAAACGCCCATGTCTGTAAAAAAGTAATCCCAGATTAAAAAAACCAGAGTTACAATACTATTGGCTATAAAAAAGGATTTCCAATGTTTAAAAAAAGCGTGTTTCGGATAAAAACTTGCAAGTAAAGGCACTGCGATACAGGCTAAATCAATTAGTAAATACGTATAAGACTTCATCATTTCTTATACTGCTCATGATACTTTTTAGGCACAAACAACATCCCGAAACACTCCCCTTCTTCCTTACCCAAATGTTTATGATGTACTTTATGCGCTTTTCTCAACCCGAGCAAAAACTTATTTTTGGTATTTTTAAACCATTTAAATCGTTGGTGAATTAACACATCGTGAATTAAAAAATAGGCTATACCATATAACAATATACCCAAACCTATAAAAAACAAAACATTTAAATTCGGGTGAATTCCAAAATAAAATAAAATGATGCTCGGTATGGCAAAAATCACAAAAAAAGCATCGTTCTTTTCGAACACATGAGGATATTTGGGTTGATGATGATCTTCGTGAAGATACCATAAGAAACCATGCATAACATATTTATGTGTTAGCCAGGTAACCAGTTCCATTATTGTAAAGGTTAAAATGGTTACAACGATGTACAATAGAATTTGCATGACTAGTAAATCTTAATTTTCACTTATAGTTTTTAAAATTGTGCTTTTATAATCTTCAGGAAGCTGCGCACTTTTAATATGATTTAAAATAAAGGATTTGTCCTCTTCCAAATTATCGTGATAATTTAAGAAGCTTGGCATACATCGCTGGGATAAATACCTGACATATCTGGCATCTATAGAATCAGGATGTAATTTAATATAATTCTCGAGCATGGTTTTACCTTCTTTAAAATACGACATTTTTTTAAAAGGCCAGCTTGTAAAGTGTGCCTGCCTCATGGTAGCCACTGCCAAAAACGGCGTTTTTTCTTCACAGTTTACCTGTTTAAGTACATCAAACAAATGCTGCAAATCGGCTTCGGAAGCCAACACCTGAAAGGCTGCTCTTACTTCTGTCATGCCCGGACAATCTTTAAGTGGCTGCAGGCTCATTAAAGCAACTAGTATAATTGTTTTATATAACATTAAGTTTAAATCGTATGTAAGCTTTGGTTAAAATAAACAATTTCAACGGATTTGAAATACGAATGCGTTCACTAAGCAATCGTTTAGAATCCAGTCGCTTTATTTTATGGAGTAACTTTAAATAATATTTATATGCCAAATACACGCCTAACCTGCTTTCAATTGGCAACTGCACTATACCTTTATAAGCCTCTGCAAAATCAGATTCTATATCTGCAATAATATCGGCTTTAGCGAGATTCGTTAATCCTTTTTTATTGACATTCGGGAAATACGAGCGTCCTAAAATTTCGGTATCATCTTTATAATCTCTAAGGAAATTCACTTTTTGAAATGCTGATCCTAAATATTTAGCAGACCCCTTAAGCTTATTAAATTGCGTATCGTCATTATTAACAAACACCCGTAAACACATGAGCCCCACAACATCGGCAGAACCATAGATATAATTTTTATAAGCTTCGTCGGTTTCGTAATCGGTAACATATAAATCGCATTCCATACGTTTTAGAAAATCGTCGACGTAAGTTTGTAACTCGTATTTTAAAACAATCTCCTGAAAAGCATTCAAAATAGGATTTAAACTGATTTTACGATCTAGAGCTTTTCTGTAATCGGCTACAAATTCACGAAATAGTTCTTCCTGATTATATGCATTAAAAGAATCTACAATTTCATCGGCATACCTTACAAAACCATAAATGGCATAGATAGCAGGACGGATTGAAGGCGCAAATAGCTGAATCCCCAGAGAAAAAGAGGTACTGTATTCTCTAGTAATAATTTTACTACATTTTAAACTGGAACTATCGAAAAGTGCCTTCATATTTTTGCATGTTTTAAAATTAATTCGCTCACAATTTTTCCTGAAATCAAAGATGGTGGCACCCCAGGTCCCGGAACAGTTAATTGACCGCAGAAATATAAATTATCAACTTTTTTACTTTTTAATTTTGGTCGTAATACATGAGTTTGCAATAAGGTATTTGCTAGGCCGTAAGCATTCCCTTTGTAAGAATTATAATCCGATTTAAAATCGCTTACACAATAAGACTCCTTAAACAGGATATCCGACTTAATATCATAACCAGAAGCCTGTTCTAATCGGGTTATTAAAATATCAAAATACTGCGCTCTTATTTCAGGTGTATCTTCAAGATCGGGTGCAATAGGCATTAAAAAAATTCCTGCTTCCTTCCCTATCGGAGCTGCTGACGGATCTGTTATACTGGGAAAACTGGCATAAAATAACGGATGTTTTGGCCATGTTTTAGAGTCGTAAATAGTTTCTGCATGAGCATCAAAATCAGTATCAAAAAACAAAGTATGATGCGCCAAATGTTCTATTTTCTTATTAAAACCAACATAAAATAATAAGGCAGAAGGCGCAAAGGTTCTCTTATCCCAGTAGGCTTCATTATATTGCTTAAAACACTGAGGCAATAAGGATTCGGTAAAATGATAATCTGCGCCACTTAAGAGTATATCGCAATTAAATTCTCCATTGGCCGTATTAACTCCTGTTATATGTTTACCATCTAACGTCAAGGAAGTCACGGCACTGTTTACATGAAACTCAACCCCCAACTTTCGTGCTAATTCCTCAATAGCCTTTACCACCTGAAACATGCCGCCCATGGGATGCCAGGTACCAAGTTTAAAATCGGCATAATTCATAAAATTATAGAATGAAGGCGTGTTATCGGGTTTCGCCCCCAGAAACAACACCGGAAATTCCAGGATTTTCTGTAACGCTTCATTCTTAACATATCCGGCAACCTGCGATTTTATAGTTTTAAAAAAAGCATTGGCTTTAGTAATCGTGTCCCAGTTAATTATTTCGAAAATATTTTCGCCAGGTTGATATACTAAATCCTTAATAGCGATATTGTAGTTATCTTCAGAATTATCTATAAACTTTTCCAAAGCGCTTCCACTTTCAGGCTCTATAGATTCGAAAGTGGTTTTTATCCTTTCAAAATCGCCTGCAATATCTACACTATGGTCTTTACCAAAGATTACTTTATAAGCAGGATCTAATTTTTTAAGCTGATAATATTCAGATGGGCTGGAGTTAAAGTCCTTGAAAAAAGATTCAAAAACATCCGGCATCCAATAAAACGTTGGTCCCATATCAAAAACAAAACCATCGCGTTTTAATTGTCTGGCCCGCCCGCCAATCGTATCATTTTTTTCTAAAACAGTCACGCTGTACCCCGCCTGAGCGAGATAGCAACTTGCCGCTAAAGAAGAAAATCCCGAGCCTATTATGACTACCTTATTCTTTGTCATCTTTTGTCTAAAATGATTTTAACAAAACTGGCAACATACTATATTAAACCAATACAATAGGTTACCAGAATTGCTACTAATCAAATATTCTTAGTTGGTATATTTTTATTTACTACTGTGGTAACAATACCTTATCTATAACATGAGCAACACCATTCGACGCTTTTACATCTGCAGCTACGATGTTTGCCTGAGCCCCGGTTTCGTCGGCTATAACATAGGTCTCTCCGGAAGCCACAACATTCAAATTATGTCCTGAAAATGCGGTTTCAACAGACATTTCAGATAAATCGGAAGCATAAACTTCGGCTGCAAGTACATGATACAACAGCACATTAGTTAATAAGGTCATTTCTTCTTCGGTATCAAAATCATCTAAACTACTATAACCTTCTCCCAAGTCTGCTAAAAGTTGTAAAAAAGCATCGTTTGTTGGCGCAAACACCGTAAAAGGACCATCTCCATTTAAGACATCAACCAGATCTGCCTTTACAACTGCATCCTTTAAGATAGATAAATTTTCGTTCTCCATTACCAGTTCCACCAAAGTTTTTTCATTTAACGCATCTATAACCTCCTGTGGAACAAGTACTTTATTAACAATATGAATAACACCGTTGGTTGCTTCTATATCTGCCGTAGTCACTGCTGCCGACATATCAGTTGCATCTTCGATATGCACACCACTGGAAAGGTCTACCATTAAGGTTTCACCCTGAACCGTTGTTATTTCCTGATTATCTTCAAGTTGATAAGACATTACCGAAGCTCCAGCAACAACGTGATATTTTAAAAGTGTCCCAAGCAATACGCGGCCTTCTGGCGTATCAAAATCATCCAGACTACTATAATCATCTAACTCAGCCAACAAATTATTAAAGGCCTGATTAGTTGGAGCAAATACCGTAAACGGACCATCTCCGTTAAGTGTCCCTACCAGATCACTATCGTCTTCCATATCTGCCAAAACAAGAGCACTTACCAAACTACTTAACGACTCGGTATCTAATGCTATTTCCACTATGGTCATATCTGGACTGTCTATATTTTTATCATCGTCGTTGTCATCGTCACACGATACAGCAACAAAACATAGAGCAAAAATTGCTAACACAAATGTAATTCCTTTTTTCATGTCTATAAATTTTAATATTAAACTTATACAAATCTACATATAAATATTATTTTGTCCAACATTTTTAAAATAAACTTATACATGGTGAAATGCATTTTTTAAAAAAACAATCAAAAACACACTTTTTTTGTTTAATTTTGCGGAACAAATAATTAGACATGAGCAAGTATACCATGGCCCAAATTGTGTCGTTAACAGGCATAAAATCACATACTTTACGAAAATGGGAAAGCCGTTACAGTTTTCTAGTGCCGGAGCGTACAGAAACGAATATTAGATTTTACACCGATACGCAATTAAAAAAACTCTTAAACATTGGTATTTTAACCCAAAACGGTTACCGCATTTCTAAAATTGATGCCATGACGGAAGCTGAAATTCATCAGCTTGTTTCTGAACTGGTTTTAAAAGGAGCTCCAAAAGATGAGGTAAAAGCTTTAATTTTAGCTATGATGCACATGGATCAGGACAGGATTCATGACATTATAAATGCCGAACAATTAAAATCTGGTCTTATTACCTGCATTACACAACTTATATATCCTTTCTTGAATCAGGTTGGTGTATTATGGGGTAACAGTAAAGTTATGCCTGCTCAGGAGCATTTTATTTCCAATATTATTAAACAAAAATTATTTACAGCAATAGAACTTTTGCCCAAACCACAATCTAATGCCCCTAAAGCACTTTTATTCCTTCCGGAAAATGAGCATCATGAAATCGGGCTGCTTTTAGCCTCATATATCACTCAAAAATTAGGCTGGCGAGTATTTTATCTTGGACAAAATGTACCTACCGAAAACATAAAGACTATCATCGAAATTTCTGAACCGGATATCGCAGTAACCATGTTTACCACCTCAACAGAGGAACGCATGAAAGCGTTATTAAAAACATATATAACTTTTAGCGATATCCCCATATTAACCTTTGGACCTATTAAAAATCCGGACTTCTTAAAAAGGTTATCCCATAAGATTAAATTCCTTTCGACTCCTGAAGCTCTTATTCACGAGTTACAGCATTTTCAGACGAATCCGGTTTAACATGTTATTGTCTAACATCGCTCTGAAAAATAAATAGCTTTGTTATCACAATTCAATTTTCAAATGGTTATTTTTGAGAGAACTATTTGAAATACTCTTATTAACTATTACCATGAAATTTGATCTTTCCAACAAAACTGCACTTGTTACGGGTGGCGCCAGTGGCATAGGAGCTGCCATAGCAAGCACTTTTGCAGCACAAGGTGCTTACGTACATGTTGTCGATATTAACACAGATAATGCAATCGATACCATAAAACAAAACACCAATATTTCCTTACATAATTGTGATATTACAAATGAAGACGAGGTGCATAAATTAGTTACAGAAATAACAGCCAAGCACCCAATAAACATTCTGGTAAACAATGCCGGAATAGCACATGTTGGCAATATCGAAAACACAGAAGGCAGCGACCTGGATAGATTATATCAGGTTAATATTAAAGGAGTTTTTAACTGCGCGAAGGCGGTAATACCTCTTATGAAGTCTCAGGGCGGAGGTGTTATTTTAAACATGGCTTCCATTGCTTCCAGTGTAGCTGTAGCAGATCGGTTTGCCTATAGTATGACCAAAGGGGCTGTTTTAACCATGACCTACTCTATTGCTAAAGATTATATAGATACAGGAATACGCTGCAACTGCATTTCGCCAGCCAGGGTACACACGCCTTTTGTAGATGGCTTTATTAAAAAAAACTACCCCGGAAAAGAATCGGAAATGTTCGAAGCATTGTCTAAAACCCAACCTATAGGCCGCATGGGCAAACCTGAAGAAGTAGCAAACTTAGCACTTTACCTGTGTTCGGACGAAGCTTCTTTTATTACAGGAACCGACTTCCCCATAGATGGTGGATTTATAAAATTAAATGGATAACCCAAAACAATATTTAAAATGAAATTAATTCGATTTGGCCTGGCTGGACAAGAAAAACCAGGTCTGCAATTAGAAGACACACGCATCGATGTGTCTGAATTTGGTGAAGATTATACTGAAGATTTTTTTGAAAATGATGGATTGAACCGATTGGAATCATGGTTAGAAACCAATCAGGAGACCTGTCCGATTGTCCCGAACGACACCCGATTAGGCCCACCAGTTAAACGCCCTTCCAAATTAGTGTGTGTAGGGTTAAATTACGCCATGCACGCCAAAGAAAGTGGCATGGAAGTTCCGAAAGAGCCTGTGTTATTTTTTAAATCGACAACCGCAATAGTAGGTCCAAACGATAATCTTATTATTCCGAAAAACAGTACAAAAACCGACTGGGAAGCCGAACTAGCTATTGTAATAGGCAAAAAAGCGTCTTATGTAGAAAAAGCAGATGCTTTGGATTATGTAGCCGGATATGTGCTGCATAATGATTACAGCGAACGTGAATTTCAAATAGAACGCGGCGGGCAATGGGTGAAAGGAAAAAGCTGCGATACCTTTGCACCATTAGGGCCATTTATAGCTACAAAAGACGAAATACAAGATGCCAACAACTTAAATCTATGGCTAAAATTAAATGGAGAAACCATGCAAAACAGCAGCACTTCAGATTTTGTTTTTAATATAGAAACGGTGGTAAGCTACATCAGTCAGTTTATGACACTTCTTCCGGGAGATATTATTTCTACCGGTACGCCATTTGGTGTTGGTCTGGGATTAACTCCGCAACGCTATTTAAAACCAGGCGATGTTGTAGAACTGGGTATAGAAGGCTTAGGATCGTCCAAACAACACGTAAAAGCCTGGCAATAGTCCCGGATCTATTCAAACACATATTATCCACAAAAAAGCATGGTGTAAATGTCTTTTACATTTACACCATGCTTTTTTTTATCTATATAAAAGTTTTGGCAGGACTTCCTCAGAATGACTAGTTGATACTCTCTCAGACAAAGTTTTCATTTTATATTTTCTTGATTTCCCATCAATTAGCATTTATTTTTATTACAATTTGAAATTAATATTGTACTTTTTATAGTAACTTTAAGCAAGTAAATTGTAATAAACCGCGTACAAGTAAATCTTTAGCTTTTTAGATTAGAGATTACAGATTAACCAACTTACGCCAAACAAGTAAATCGCTATTACCAAATTCAATACATTAAAGTACAAGCCTTATGAAAAAACACCTCATCATTCTCACACTTTTTCTGCTTCCTTTTTTGAGTCGTGCACAAAGTAGTTCTGACACAATAGATTTAGACGCTCTGGTTGCTTTAGACCAAATGGGTGAAACTATCGGCACCTTAACTTCTGTAACTTTTCACTTGAGTGTGGTTACAGACCAATTAGACGAAAACAACAAACTGTATTCCCGACCTATAGAACATGAGGTTACCATGGTTGGACCGGATAAAATGCTAGTTAAATCGTTCTCTCTGGGCAGAAACCGAGGGTATTGGTATAACGGGGATCACCTCACCTATTACTCTTTTAACGAAAACAACTACGTTACTATTCCGGCACCTTCCAACATTATGGATATGATCGAGTTTATGCACACTAAATTCGACATGTATTTTCCGGCTGCGGATTTCTTCTACCCTTCCTTTACTGATGATTTACTTCAGGATTTCAAAACCATAACCTTTAAAGGAGAGGTAAATTTAGGCGGTCACCCCTGTTATGAATTATATGCAGAAAACGATAAAATGACAGCTCAATTATGGATTTTAGCTGAGACCTACAATCTCCCGAAAAAATTCATATTAACTTACAAACAAAAGAACAACCAAAAATACGAAGCTATATTTAGTGACTGGGATCTAAACCCGGAAGTTCCTGATGCTATTTTTGATTTTACTCCGCCTGCCAATGCTAAGTTAATTAGTGTGCTTCTGGCTAAATCTTAATCACGTTTTATTTTAAAATTAGAATCATGAAAACAGCATATATACAACAGCAACTTAAAATTGGATTTTTCATAATGTGTCTTGCCTGGTTATCACCCATAAATTTGCAGGCTCAACGCCTAAACCACGGAGTTTCCCGTGCAGGAGGAGGATCTATTCATCGCTCTTCTCCGGCACATACTGCAAACAGGAGCAGACCAACCACAAGACCTACAACAACAAGACCCAGCACATCCAGACCTAAAACCAGTATTAACGGCGGGTTTAACAAATCAACGTCACGTAATGTGCCTACCAGAAATTCCACGGCTAACTCCAGAGTCAGACCCAGTACAAATCCCGGTGCAAATAACAAATCCATCAATCGTAATGTTAACACAAACCGAAACGTAAACACCAATCGTTCAACCAACAGACAGACCTCTAATATTCGCAATAAAGATGGCAATAGAGTTAATATAGACAAAGGCCATAACAACATTAACGTTAACATAGACAACAGTAAGCACTTTAATGTAAATAACCACCATAATACAAGGGTTGTAAATAGTCCAAGACGATATAACAGACCACCTTACGTTTATGGCGGACATCATTATTATTGCCATCGCCCGTATTACTACCATCCATATCGTCCATTTTACTGGGGTCCGGTTTGGCATCCGTGGGGCTTTTTTGTTGCTTCTATTGCCACTACCGCTATAATAGTTAGTATTGAAAACCAGAGATACCATTATGACAACGGTGTTTATTACATTCAGGAAAATGGAGGATATACTGTAGTTCAAGCACCTATTGGAGCAACTGTACAAACCATCCCAAAAGAAGCGGAGGTAGTAAAAGTCAGCGAAACAACAAATAATTACTATTACGGTGGTGCATACTACGAAAAAGACGCCAATGGCTACACGGTAGTGCCTGCTACAGCCGGCACAATAGTGCCACATTTACCAGATGGCGGCGAAGAAATTAAAATTGGAGACCAGACGTATGTACAGTTTGGAGACACCTATTATCAGCCAATACAAGTAGACGGAAAAGACATGTACGAAATTGTAGAGGTAAAAGACGAATAAACAGTATAATCTATTGTCATATTTTTAAAGCGTCTGAAATTCGTTTCAGGCGCTTTATTTCATTTCGGGGAAATCTAAATTTAAATGTTTTAGCACCTACTCAAAATTTGACGAGAAAAAATCTATTTTTTATACAACACCTCAATCTCGGGATTAACTTTAAGCAGGTCCTTAATTAATTCCATGTTATTTACAGGAGCTACATATATTTAGTCGTAAATATTATATTTAATCACCATACCATGAGTTGCCAAAGCGGGTTTTATACCTACCCACAAGGTGTTATTATTTTCTATGGCTTTAATACTGGAAATATCTATTCGTCCCCGCAACAATCCAGACCGATAAAAAAAGGCATCCTTTTCTATTTTGTAATACGTATCCATAAAAATCCAGATAACAAAAACAACTGGAATAATCAAGGGTAGTATAATTGCAGGTTTTTCAGAAAATGCAGGTCGATCTAAGCAGAATATGAGTATTGGCAATATTAATAATACCAATAAAACATATTTAATATAGCCCCGGGTACTGGCTTTATATTTTTTCATAATTAAAGCTAAGTTGAGCACACTAAGTTAAAGGAATTCCTCAAGGAATGGCCTGTTTTTGCAGGAATCTTAGTCAATTTAATACAATCAATTACATCTCCTCCACTCTGAAAACACAAACTAAAATCCTACACTCATTCCCATTCCAAAATTCCTTCCATCATAAAACGGCATTACAAGACCGTCCACATCCTTTTTATCCTTAAAAAAAGTGCGTTTTATAAACGGATGAATCCAATACGCTATTTTAGTACTTAACATACCTATTCCAGCTCCGGAAGCAACATCGGTTAACCAGTGCCTGTCGTTATACATTCTGAAAAAACCAGTTCCTGCTGCCACAGCATACCCGGCAACTCCATACCAGACAGACACGTCTTTATACTCCTGATATAAAAACTCAGCGCCCATAAAAGCCGTGGCGGTATGCCCGGAAGGAAAAGAATTCTTTGAAGAACCGTCGGGCCGCAATTCATTACCTGTTAATTTAAGTGCATTAACAGTGGCTCCCATAATTAAATAAGCTGTCCCCAATATAATGGTACGATCTTTAAAATTATGTTTGCCTTTAACTCCAAAAGCATTCAAACCATAAACCGACAAAAAAGGAGCATACTGAGAGATATCATCAATAGTAAACTGATTATCTATATGCTCCCGAAACTCGGCATTAGTACTTTCATTAATATTTTTAATACTATGACTTTCCAGACCAATAACGCCGTAACCAATAAGTGCAGACGGTATAATTAAAGCCTCGTATTTAAATTTTAAAGGCTCTGGATTTGATTTCGCTACTGTATCTGTTGTAACGCCCTGAGCTGCCATTTGCAAAGTAAAACAACAAACACATAGAAATACGAATTTCATGATGAATCGGGGATTAATACAGACAACTAAATTAGAGTTTGAACAGGTTATTTCCTAGCCATTACTTTACTTTATAGTATACATTACAAATAAACTTTCAAACATATTTTCATTACACTCCCAAACCCAAAACTTTCAACCAAAACCAATATGAGATTTCAGACCTTAATTCATATTTAAAAGATTGATCCCGAACGACATATTAAACATTAAAAAGTGTATTTTTACGTATAAATCAAAGTACTTAACGCTATTAAGTCATAATATTAAACCAATCTGTTCTGCATTTATGCGATGTAATATTCGATTAGCTCCTAAAGCCGATGCACTATGAAACCAACCAAACCATTTTTTTGTTTTATTTTACTCTTACTCAGTGTTACTTCACATGCGCAATTCGATGGTGTAAAACAATGGATGCAGGAACGCAAGGCTAAAAAAGAAGCAAAAATTGCAGCGGGAGAACCTTTTTTAAGCATACTGGCAGGTCCGGGCTACACTCCGGAAAATGGTTTATTGCTCGGCGGTGGATTTCTTTACACCTTTAAAACCAATAAAGCCGACAGCCTTATTCAACGATCATCTGTACCAATTAATATGTTTATTAGTACAAAAGGTAATTTTCAAATCGGCACAGCTTTACAATCGTTTTGGTGGCAGGACAAAGTCCGAATTAATGCCAAGCTAAGATATTCGAATGCAGAAGACCAGTATTTTGGCGTTGGTTACGATAATGCTGTAAACACTATCCAAAGCGATTCCACAACAACATACAACCGAAAACTAATTGCCTTTACTCCAAATGTTTTAACTCGTGTCGCCAAGGACTTTTATCTGGGGGTTGGTGTCGATTTAAATTATACAAAAGTCACCTCTCTCAATCCGGTTATGGCTCAGGACCCCGAATATCTAAAATATGGTCCTGAGAATTTTAATAGCGGCCTTATGTTTTCTTTACATTACGATAGTCGAGATGTAACTGTAAATGCATGGAGCGGTTGGTTTGCGAAATTTTTAACCGGATTTTACGGCAACTATTTAGGCAGCGATAATGACTATCAGGTATACGAGTTTGACATCAGAAAATACATTCAGATATATCGTCCAGGAAACATTATGGCTTTAAAATTGTATGGTCGAATTACTCAGGGCGATACCCCTTACGAACAACTTACCGCACTTGGAGGCACAAACGCACTAAGAGGATATATAATGGGGCAATACAGAGATGAAGCCGGACTGTATTTTATTTCGGAATGGCGACATACCTTTTTAAAGCGCGATGACACTTTAAGCAAACATGGTATTACACTTTGGGTCGCTTCGGGAACCATAGCTCCTAAACTTAGCGACATGACACGCTGGATACCCAACGGAGGAATAGGCTATCGCTTTGAAGTGCAACCACGAATGAATGTTAGAATTGATTTTGGTTTAGGAAAAGAATCCTCCGGATTGTATTTTAATTTCACCGAAGCCTTTTAATGTCAACAAAAAAAAAGCGGAAAGAGTTTATCCTTCCGCTTTTAAATAATCATTAAATCGAATTACTTCTTATTTAATTCTAATTTTTCCGCAAAATAATCGCAGAAATCTTTCATAGTAGCCGTCATTTTTTCGTCCTGAGTAGCCCGGTTAAACGTATCGCTCATAGCCACTAAGGTCTGATGAAAAAACACTTTCATTTCGTCTACCGGCATGTCTTTAGTCCAAAGATCTATACGTAAAGACTCCTGTGCCTTGCTATCCCAAACCGAAAGCATCATCGCTTTAGCTTCTTCATTAGTTACGCCACCATCTTGAGCTGTCCATGATAACTTCTCAGGTACTCGGTTTTCGTCTAATTCGACTTGTAATTCTATAGTTGATGTATAATTTGCCATTATTTTCTTGGTTTAAATTTTGAATGATTGAATATATCTTCTGCCGACATGTTTAACATCTCCTTAAATGAAATATCAGGATTATGGTCCATGTACGCTCTCACGATTTGCCAGCCTATATATTGTCCGATACGTCCCGGGGACTCATTATCAATTTCTGCCAGATAAAATTTTGAAAACGGAGCTGGGTTAATAAAACGTCCCGGTAATTTAGAATCTGAACTATAAAGCAATTCGCGCTCCACAAAATATTCCCAGATCTGTGCTTCGTTGTTTTGCGCCCATTGCAACTGCACTTCTGTATAATTTATTTTCTCGGCATCTGTTTTAAAAGGAATCATGAGGTCTTTAAAATACAGGCGTTTTCCAGCAGAAACCATTTCGTCTAAAAGCGTCTTATTTCTGGTTGGTAAAATGTAACGCTCTGCATAGGCCTCGGCCAGATCTACCGCAATTTGTTCCCGTTTAAAGCCCAGACGAATATATTCCTGAACTCCCTGATAAAACTCATGCTCCGGCCCTAAAATAAGTATCTAAAGCAATAAGATCTATTGAATCAGTTACAATAACTTTATTTCTATAATCCACATAAGATGTGGTGGTAACAATTCTTGGAGTCCTAAATTCCGGATAATAATATTTTAAATGCTGAAACAAGCTAAGCAATTCAGGCTCCACCGCTGTCATATCCGGATAGACTTTTAAGACTTCTTCAGACAATTCATGTTGTAAAGTATCCTGTATTTTATTTTCCCAAAACGAATCTGGATACGCATTGGAAAACATAAACGGATATACTTCGCGTAAAGCCTTCCAGTTTTCGGTATTAACTTTGGAAAACGCCTTATCGAATCGGTCTATTTTCAGCTCTACTTTTACCTTTGAAATGTCATCTTCAGTCTTACTGTCATTTTCACAAGAAACAAGGCTAATAATTAACAAAAGGCAAAAACTTAAATATTTCATAGAAAACTTGAGACGTTAATTTTTATTTTTAGGGGTTTCAGTTATTTTTGTTTGGCAAAGGTAAGATTCTTTGATTTAAATTCTTTTAAAATGCAAACAGAAAAAGTAGTAGAGTATATAGTTAATTGGTTAAAAGACTATGCAGTAAAAGCAAAAGTTAACGGTTTTGTAATTGGAGTATCAGGAGGAATAGACTCTGCAGTAACTTCAACACTATGTGCGCGCACAGGTCTGGAGGTATTAACGCTAGAAATGCCTATTCATCAGGCTTCATCACAGGTTAGCAGGGCATTAAACCATATTACCTGGCTACAGTCTAATTACAGTAATGTTCGCATGACACAGGTTAATTTAACACCAGTATTCGATAGTCTTATTGAAGCCTTACCCGCTGTTGAAAGTGAAGAAGCTCGCTTTATGTCGTTGGCTAATACTCGTGCAAGATTACGCATGACATCACTCTATTATTTTGCAGCTTTAGAAAAGCTTCTTGTTGCCGGAACCGGAAATAAAGTAGAAGATTTTGGAGTTGGATTTTACACAAAATACGGTGATGGTGGTGTAGACCTTAGTCCGATTGCCGATTTATTAAAAACCGAAGTGTATGATATTGCCAAATATCTTGGCGTAAACACCGAAATTATTGAAGCAGCCCCTACCGATGGTCTATGGGGAGACGACAGAACCGACGAAGACCAGATAGGCGCATCCTACCCTGAACTGGAATGGGCCATGGCTATGGCTGATTCAGGAAAAACTGCCGAAGATTTCTCGGGTCGCGAAAAAGAAGTTTTTACTATTTACAAACGCTTAAACACCGCTAATAAACACAAAATGGATCCGATCCCAGTTTGTGTAATTCCTGATAATTTAAAGTAAGAATCATCCTAAAAGTTATTAGATTTTTTTTATATTTACATAGACTGGATTTCTCAAAGTGAAATCTGCTGCCCCAACGGTCTTCATTTTAAAAACATTAGATATTATGATAAAACTGTTGGTAGCCGACCACCATCCTATTATTAGAAAGGGGCTGGAATTATTATTTTTAACATCACCTAATGTTCAAGTAGAAGGTGGTGTGGACGATGGAGAATCTATTTTCGATTTCCTGAAATCGAATCCTGTAGATATAATTATTTCTGAAATAGACTTACCTAAATTAAACGGAATCACTGCTCTAAGGCGTTTAAAAAAAGAATTTCCGGAGATTAAAGTACTTATTTTTAGCACACACCCCGAAGAGGTATATGCTATGAGTGCCATTAAAGCAGGAGCATCGGGTTACATTTCGAAAACCGCAAATGTTATCACTCTGAAAGAAGCTATAATGAAAATTAATCAGGGTGGTATTTATTTAAGTAACGACTTAACGCACCGACTGGCTTTTGGCGAACGCATTACCAGAACCGGATCTTTATACAAAAAACTGTCTACCAGAGAAGTTGAAGTTTTAAAGCTGCTATCCATAGGTAAAAAGAATAAGGATATTGCCAGTGAATTAGACATTAACGAAAAAACAGTCAGCACCTACAAAGCGCGTTTAATGAAAAAACTACACGTGTCTAATCTGGTTGATTTATTAAATCAGGCTAAACTTTTAGAATCCTAACACTTATATCTATCAACAGGAAGAAAACATTACTTTATCGAAGCCTTCTTAAAAACAATTCCAATAGTATAATATTGGTAAATTCTTTTGCGCTAAAACAACCTTAATAAACTAAAACCCCCTTTGCTTATAATACACGATTCAGTTTTCGAGACAAGAGCATTTTTAAACCAGAATAGTCTTTAACCTCTTCCAGTATATTGCGATTCGTATCGGCAATCTGGGATATTGTAGCCTGTTGAAACTCTAAAACTTTCTGGTCTATTAAAAAACAACGTAAACTTAAAATGGTTTCACTAACCAATTGAGCTACGCTATCGGTCTTTGCTTTAGGATAAATTTCCATACGATTCCAGTCATGCAAATCGTAACGTTCATCCTCCATTAAAATACTGGTAATTTCCTGAGACAATTGGGTATCTACAGCATTTACAAACTGGTCTAAAACAAAATCAGGGTTTTGATTTAATGTATTAATAATAGTGTAATACAGTGTTTTAAACGTTTCATTAGAAAACTGCATCTCGTCTTCCTGTAAATCCAGAAATATTTTTTCGAACACCTTAGCCTGTTGTACTACAGGTTCTAAATCGAGTTCGCCTCTCTCGTTTTCTTTTAAAATTAAATCTTCAAACTCTTCTTCTCTATCTCCGTAAAGTAAAAGCAGTTCTATTATTTTGCGTTCCAGTAAATACTGCCTGTTTACTTTAGCTACGGGTTCTTCATTTTTAACAACCTCAAAAGCACGCTGTGGCTTCTCTTCATTTTTTCCCGATTTCCC
This sequence comes from Formosa sp. S-31, assembly GCF_051172795.1. Classification (NCBI taxonomy): domain Bacteria; kingdom Pseudomonadati; phylum Bacteroidota; class Flavobacteriia; order Flavobacteriales; family Flavobacteriaceae; genus Formosa; species Formosa sp. S-31. The sequence continues at coordinate 368,309 of NZ_JAENDK010000004.1, read as the reverse complement.
GGCATCCTTCTCTCCTAATTGCGCCAGAGAACTAAACAAAACCGATTCGCTTATATCCATAATACGGGCACATTCCTGTAAATACACCTCCTGTTTAATACGGTCTGGAATCTTCGATATACTCTGAATAATATCGCGAATGGTCTCTGCCTTTTTTATAGGATCATTCTTGGAATCTTCGACTAATAAAGAGGCTTTAAACTGAATAAAGTCCTTGGCATTGTTTGCCAGATATTCCCGTAATTCCTCTTCTGTATTATTCTTAGCAAAACTATCCGGGTCTTCTCCCTGCGGGAAAGAACATACTTTTACGTTCATACCCTGTTCCAGAATAAGATCGATTCCTCGTATAGATGCTCGCATACCAGCAGCATCACCATCAAATAAAACGGTAATATTTTTGGTAAGCCGGTTAATCAGTCTGATTTGTTCTGTAGTTAAAGCTGTACCAGATGATGCCACGACATTTGTTACTCCCGTTTGATGAAACTGAATAACATCGGTATAACCTTCTACTAAAAAACAGTTATCTTCTTTTGCTATGCTTTGTTTAGCATGGTAAATGCCATAAAGCACCTTACTCTTGTAGTAAATTTCACTTTCCGGAGAATTAACATATTTCGCAGCTTTTTTATCATTAGTCAGAATACGTCCGCCAAATCCTAAAATCCGTCCACTCATACTTTGTATCGGGAACATAACACGCCCTTTAAAGCGATCGAAATACTTTTCTCCTTTAACAATAGTTAGCCCCGTTTTTTCCAGAAACTCCAGTTTATACCCTTTCTTTAAAGCTTCGTCGCTAAAAGCCTGCCACTCATCCAGGGCATACCCTAATCCAAAAGTCTTAATGGTTTCCGGTGTAAAACCACGTTCTTTAAAATAACTTAAGCCTATGGCCTGACCGGCATCGGTTTTATGGAGAATTTTCTGAAAATACGTATTAGCAAATTCACTGACCAGATACAAACTTTCCCGTGTATCGGCCTTTTCCTTTTGTTCGTTGGTTTGCTCGGTTTCTTCAATTTCAATACCATATTTTCTGGCCAGATATTTTATTGCTTCCGGATAGGTAAAGTGCTCGTGCTCCATTAAAAAGGCCACAACATTCCCTCCTTTTCCACTTGAAAAATCTTTCCAGATTTGTTTCACCGGCGATACCATAAAACTCGGAGAACGCTCGTCGCTAAACGGACTTAAACCTTTAAAATTACTACCTGATTTTTTTAATTGTACAAAATCGCCAATAACTTCTTCCAGTCGGGCTGTTTCGAACACGTGATCTATGGTAGCTTTTGAAATCAATATCTCTGAAATTTTAAGTTTAAAAAGTGTTTACAAATATAGATAAACCTAGGATATCTAAAATCATTTCAACAAGTCTTAACAGGAATAAATTGTACAGCTTTTGGATAATATTTTCCTGCTATCTAAATAAGAAAACTGTAATTTAGGCTTTTATCCAATTTTACATGAAATCAAAACTTTCTTCAATTGTATTCCTCTCATTTTTATCTCTGGGAATATATTCAACACACGCACAAAAACAAGTCACTCCCATATTCAAAGATGGAGAAGCTCAAATTGTACCGGAATTCAGCAACCCTGAATCCTGGATTAGACATGATCTCTGGGTTGAGACCGAATTTGACACCGATGGAGATGGTAAACCAGACCGGATGCATGTAGATGTTACCCGCCCACAACAAACCGAAACGGAAGGTTTAAAACTGCCCGTTGTTTACGAATCCAGTCCATATTACGCCGGTGTTGCTGGTAACGACCCAAATACATTCTGGGATGTACACCACGAACTTGGAGAACTAGGAAAAGGACATATAAATCCGATAGTAAAACGTACAGGAGAACGCCCTGTCATTTCCAACTCTCAAATTAAAACCTGGGTTCCAAGAGGTTATATTGTAATTCACTCCTCGTCTCCCGGCACCGGGCTTTCGGATGGATCACCCACAGTTGGTGGCGACAACGAATCTCTGGCTCCTAAAGCAGTAATCGACTGGCTAAACGGTCGCGCAAAAGGCTATACCTCAAGAGATGGAAATGAAACCGTTAAGGCCTACTGGACAACTGGAAAAGTGGGTATGACAGGAACATCGTATAATGGCACGCTACCATTAGCAGCTGCCACTACGGGTGTGGAAGGTCTGGAGGCTATTATCCCGATTGCGCCTAACACATCTTATTATCACTACTACAGATCTAACGGTTTAGTTCGTTCTCCCGGCGGCTATTTAGGTGAAGACATTGATGTATTATACGATTTTATTCATAGCGGAGACGAGTCTAAACGCGCCTACAGTAACAAAGTCATCCGTGACACTGAAATGAAAAACGGACAGGATAGAATAACCGGAGATTACAACGACTTCTGGGCCGGACGTGATTATTTAAATGATATGAAACCTATGAAAGCAGCCTTACTTATGTCTCATGGTTTTAACGACTGGAATGTTATGCCGGAGCACAGTTACCGCATTTATAAAGCTGCTAAAGATAAAGGTCTGGACGTGCAGATTTATTACCATCAATTAGGACATGGAGGACCTCCTCCGGTTTCTATGATGAACCGCTGGTTTACACATTATCTATTTGGTATAGATAATGGTGTAGGCAAAGATCCTAAAGCCTGGATTGTAAGAGAGGATGACGATCGTCTAAAACCAACAGCCTATGCCGATTATCCAAACCCGGAGGCAAAACCCGTGACCTTACACTTACAGGCCGGTGGAGTAACTGCAGGTGGATTATCCACAAAAAAGGACAAAACAAATACTAAAGAGACTTTAGTAGACGATTACACGTTTTCTGGAGATTCTTTAGCAAAATCTGTAAATTCTAAACACAGGTTATTATATGTAACACCTGTACTTAAAGAAGATGTTCACCTTTCGGGGCTGGCTAATATAACCGTTAACTTATCCAGCAGTAAACCGGCAGCAAATCTTTCTGTTTGGTTAGTTTCGCTTCCATGGAATACCAGCAAAGATGCCAAGATTACCGACAACATTATTACACGTGGCTGGGCTGACCCTCAAAATTACAGATCAATCAGAGAAAGTGAACCTTTAGAACCTAGTAAATTCTACAGTCTTTCATTTGATTTACAACCAGACGACCAAATTATTAAAAAAGGTCAACAGATTGGTTTAATGATTTTCTCGAGTGACAACCAGTTTACACTACTACCGAAACCAGGGACAGCCCTAACTATAGATTTAGATAATACCTCCCTGACTTTGCCTGTAGTTGGAGGCAAGAAAGCGCTTTCCAAGGCAACTAATTAATAGCAACTAAAAAGGCTTCAATTAAATTGAAGCCTTTTTTAATTAATCCATATCGAAACGAATTCCTAAAGAAATATTATTCTGATCGAATTCCTGATGTCTGAATATCGGCGACAAGTCGTATTTAAAATACAAGCCAACATCACCCCATCCCATATAAGCACTTAGCCCATACACAAAACTATTCACGGCATCAAAATCCTTATACTTTTTCTTTTCTTTATTACCGTCTTCGTAGTATTTTACTTTTTGAAGCGATGCTATATTAAAACCGCCATATCCACCAATTCCCATTTTAAATTTCTTTTCGGTTGAATATCGAAAATAAGTATCGTGTTCAATTTTCTTGGAAGGTCCAAACTCGAAATGAACAGGAAACACAAGATTTGTTGTTCGAAATTTTGATTTTCTAACATCAAAGGGAAATGCTTCTAAAGCTACCACATCGCCATTCTCTACAAAATATTCATTATTTTTTATATCAAATTTATTCCACTGAAATGACACTCCGTATTTAAGTCGCAAGGCATTGTTATCTTCGAATACACGAGTTTTCCAGGCCCAACCTAATTCGACAAATCCGGACCCTCCCAGTTTATAAGGCGAATCACCTAACTGCTCGCCTTCAATAAGCGCGTTATTAAAACCTATACCAAAAACTAAATCACTGGTAGTCCGTTTATCGTACACGGGAATGCACGCTTTTTCGCGGCCTATATTAATAGTCTTCTCTCGAACTACCGTTTCGCTATCGTAATCCTTTCCTAATTTTATAACAATTTTGCCTTCATCATCAAAGGTATAGTCTTCGTTGTTACGCGTTAGCAATTCTATTTTATTATCTAAAATAGCCACGCGATTTTCAATATTTAAAGCATGCTTTTTTGATGCTTCCTTTTTTAGAATTTCACCTTCTTCAACTGTTATATGTCCTTCATCAACTTTAGTATTAATACGTTCTACGTCTTCTCTTAACAACGCCTTTTCTTCTGCGCGAATCTCTTCCTTTTGAAGCTTTAAAGCCTCTACTTTTTGCACATTTACGCTATCGTTTTGCGAATTGTTTTGCGCCTGCACTTCTTTAAAACACAAAAATATTAATAGAAATAAGACTGTTCTGGTAATTGTTTTCATGATGTTCGTTTTTTGATTAATTATGATGATTGATTGATTGATTGATTGATTGATTGATTGATTGATTGATTGATTGATTGATTGATTGATGATTTTATCTGTTGCGTTCTACCACTGCAGTTTTAACTTTGCCAAATCCGTTTACAATAACATTCAGGACTTTTTCTCTGAAACTTCGCTCTATATCCATTTCTACACCTTCCAGCAAATCATCGGAATTTACAATTTCCGACTTTGGAATGACTTTAGTTTTCTTTATTTGAATTTCCTGTTCTGCTTCTGCCAATAAGCCTTCAAGATACGCATCGGTAAGCTCTGCATCAGATTTCAGTTCTCCTGTACTTGTGGAATCAATATTATTTATCAGCTCATTTTCGGTGTCTACAACAACTAAAGCTTCTGAGCTTTCAGCTGTATTTTTTCCTAAATTTCCAGTTTTTACATTAGTTTTCTTTGTGGAGAGCGTTTTCGCCAGATTTGCTCCTTTTTTAGTTTGCTCTTCAGGTTTAGTTATAATACCCTCCTTCCGTACCGATGCAGGCATCTTTTCTTCTGAATCTGTATCTCCCACAGGATTTATAACGTTAGTAACAGAATTTTCAATCTTTATAGGATTATCATTACTAAGTTCACGCTGACTTCCTTTTAAATAAAACTGACCGATTAAAAGTACCCCAACTATATTGGCCGCTATACCCAGATACCAGAAACGCTTTCCTGATTTGCTATTCTCCTGGACATCCAAAGCTTGTTCCAAAGTCTCCCACGATTGTTTTGAAGGAGCTATAGTACGCTCTTCAAGTCTCTGCTTCATATATTTCTCTAATCTACCTTGCTCCATAACTAGTCGAATTTAATGTGTTTAACCGTTGCTGCAATACTTGTCTGGCTTTAAACAACTGCGATTTAGAAGTCCCTTCAGAAATGTTTAATAATTCAGCAATTTCGCTATGCTTATACCCTTCTATGGCGTACATAACAAAAACCATTTTGTAGCCTTCCGGCAAATCATCTATCAGATTTTGAATAGCTTCTACCGATAAATTTTCATCAGACACTTGTTCAGAAATCACCGTATCGCTGTGATAGTCTTCTGTAAAAGCAATAGATTTTTGCTGTCTTAAATAGGAAATAGATTCCCGAACCATAATTTTTCTCACCCAACCTTCGAAGGCTCCCTGATGCTGAAACGTGTTAATTTGAGTAAACACTTTAAAAAAACCATTTAGCATAACTTCTTCTGCCTGCTGAAGATCTTTTATATAATACCGACAAACACTTAGCATTTTAGGCGCATGCATATCAAACAAAGTCTGCTGGGCCTTGCGATTATTTTGAGCTGCTTTTTTAATCAGCAACTTCTGGTTGTTATGCAACTGAATAACTTTCAAAAGCGGTTTCATTTGGTCTTCTATTTATAAAGACGAGAAAACTTGAAGAAAGGTTGCCTGAAGAAATTATTTTTTTCTTTCAATAACGTAATTCACCATTAAGATTAGTGAATTTTTATATTCCGATTCCGGGTAAGATTCCAGTATTTTCAAGGCTTCTTCCTGAAATGCTTTCATTTTTGAAACTGCGTAATCTAAACCGCCATTTTCCTTTACAAAAGCAATAACCTCCTTTACACGCTTTGCATCTTTATTATGGTTTTTAATAGAGTTTATTAACCATTTATTCTCTTTTTTAGAGACTTTATTGAGCACATGAATTAAGGGGAGTGTCATTTTTTGCTCTTTAATATCGATACCCGTCGGCTTCCCTATTTTGTCGTCTCCATAATCGAATAAATCGTCTTTAATCTGAAAAGCCATTCCAATAAGTTCTCCAAACTTACGCATGGTTTCCACATGCTGAGAATCCGGCTTTACAGAAGCTGCACCAAGACTACAACAGGCTGCTATTAAAGTTGCAGTTTTCTGACGGATAATTTCATAATACACGGCTTCGGTAATATCGAGGCGTCTGGCTTTTTCAATTTGCAACAATTCACCTTCACTCATTTCGCGAACTGCTACAGAAATGATTTTTAGCAAATCAAAATCGCCGTTATCAATAGACAGTAATAAACCTTTTGAGAGCAGGTAATCGCCAACCAAAACAGCTATCTTATTTTTCCAAAGTGCATTTATAGAGAAAAAACCGCGTCTTCGGTTACTGTCATCAACCACATCGTCATGCACTAGAGTTGCTGTATGTATAAGTTCGATAACAGAGGCTCCACGGTAAGTACGTTCACTTATCTCCCCGTTAGACACCATTTTAGATACCAGAAAAACAAACATTGGTCGCATTTGTTTTCCTTTTCGATTTACAATATAATGTGTAATTCGGTTAAGTAAAGCCACCTTGGAAGACATGGAAAGCAAGAACTTTTGTTCAAAAAGTTCCATTTCGTAAGCTATGGGTTGCTTTATTTGCTCTACTATTTTCAACTAAAACTTTAGGGATTAATTAGCTATACAAACCTAATAAAAATACATCTTAAAAACTATTTTTATTATTTATGCCCTACTCTCCTTCTTTTAATTCTTATACTCGAAATTTTTATCAGATTTAAAGGTCTAAATTCGCCGTCGAACAGGAATCCAGTAACATTAATCACCCACAAAACAACCTGTTAAACATTTAAAATCCAATAATTTCAAAAAAATTTATTTGTAACTTTAGTTTAATACTTATTTACTAAACCAGTGAATTTTTAAAAATAAGTTGTTCTCCAAAACTGAAGGTCTTAGAAGTATATAAATAGTAGCCTATTAAAAAAATCAACGCTGAACCTGATTCATCGATGTTTAATTTAAATCTTTTGGCCATGAAAACTCCTTCTACATCCTCTATAAAAATCCCTTTTTTAATTATGCTACTATCCGTTTTGCCCGGAATAACAAACCTTATAAATGCTCAGATTATTTATACCGATATTGAACCTGATTTCACGAGTATAAGCCATGACACTTCCTTTGCGATAGACATGGATAATGATGGGGTTATAAATTTCAATTTCAAATCGACACCAGAATCTTATCTCTTTATGGATTTAAAAAATTACCAATCCAATGCAATAAAATCGGAACAACTTGGCTGGATAGGGCTTGTACAGGTTTTAGAAGCCGGAGTATCTGTAAAAACTACACAATCGCCTTTTAATTGGAATAGCTGGACCGGAGTTTTATTTATTGGCTGTTATATTTCTTATGCCCAGTGTACCGGTAACAACTGGAGCAATCAAACAGATAAGTACATTGGTGTTCGTTTTAAAATTGATGATCAGTGGCATTATGGATGGATAAGATTGGATGTTTCGGACAATAAAAACTGGACTATAAAAGACTATGCTTATAATGCTACTCCAGAAGAAGATTTGCTAACTGGAGTTACAACCTTTTTAAATACAGACGATTTAGAGTTACTGAAACAAATTAAACTTGTAACAACAAACAAAAAAATAACCGCTTTAAACTTAACAGAAAACATGAATGTGTCTTTATACAGCATTACAGGAAGCCATCTTTTAACAGCAACTTTAAATCCTTCCGAAAATATAATTCCGATTACAGCCTTTGCTTCTGGAATTTATATTGTGAAGTTAGAAAATATGAATAACGGACTAAGTTCTGTTAGGAAAATTATTCTGAAGTAACAGATATTTTCCAATATCAGGAGTTGAAATATTTACCCTGCCAGGTATCGCGTTCTTTTAATCGCTTATTGACTTTGTCCACAAATTCAAAATTTTTTAAATTCCAATTTGGGGCAATTAAAAATTCTTTTGGTGACTGACTAATAAAGCGTTCCAAAATAATTTCAGGGCGAAGTATTTCAATAAAGTCGACTACTAATTCAATATAATCTTCAACAGCATATAAATCAATCTGGTCCAAACCTTTTAAATACCGCTCTCCCATAATTGAACCTTTAACCAATTGCAACTGGTGCAATTTTAAAAAATTGAGAGGTAGTTTAGACATTTCGTGGGCATGCTGTAAAATATCTGCTTTAGATTCTCCGGGAAGTCCTAAAATTAAGTGCGCCCCAACATTAATCCCAGCCTCGTGGGTTTTAACTATAGCATCAATTCCCGTAAAATAATCATGCCCCCGGTTAATTTTTTCCAATGTCACGTCTTTGGTAGATTCTATTCCGTATTCAACAGTTACGTAATACTGTTTATTTAAATCAGAAAGGTAATTCAGAAGTTCGTCGCTAATACAATCTGGTCGCGTACCAATTACTATACCCACAATTTTAGGATGAGACAAAGCTTCTTCGTACCGCACTTTCAGTACATCTAAGCTCTCGTACGTATTGCTGTAAGCCTGAAAATAGGCTAAGTATTTTTGAGTTTTATATTTATCGGAAAAGAAACTGATTCCAGTATCAATCTGGCTGGTAATAGAATTATTATCGCTGCAATACGAAGGATTAAAGGTTGAATTATTACAAAACGTGCAACCTCCTCTGCCTTTGCTCCCATCTCGATTTGGGCATGAAAATCCAGCATCAACAGACACTTTTTGCACGCGCTCTTTAAACAGATTTCGAATATAAGTACTGTAGTCGTTATAACGTTTTGTATGCCCCCATAAATAGTCCATTAGCCCTATGCTTTAAATTGTAATGCATTTAAACAAAAATAAGACCAAGCTGACTTTAAAACCGTATTATTTCTACCTAACTCTTATTCGCCAGTTGTCCACAGGCTGCATCTATATCCTTTCCTCTTGAGCGACGAATGGTTACCGTAATACTATTGGCTTCAAGTTGCTTTACGTACATATCGATAGCTTCTGAATTTGCCTGTTGAAATTCGCCATCATCGATAGGGTTATACTCAATTAAATTGACCTTGCTTGGAGCAAATTTACAGAATTGCACTAAGGCATCCACATCTTTACGTTTATCGTTTATCCCCTTCCAGACCACGTATTCGTAAGTAATTCTGCTTTTCGTTTTACTGTACCAGTATTCCAAGGCACTTCTTAAATCGGCCAGTGGGAAAGTGGCATTAAACGGCATTATAGAAGTTCTCACCTCATCGATTGCCGAATGTAAAGAAACCGCTAACTTAAATTTCACCTCATCATCGGCCATTTTCCGAATCATTTTTGGCACCCCGGAAGTTGAAACTGTAATACGTCTGGGAGACATTCCCAAACCTTCGTCATCGGTAATTTTATCGATGGCTTTAAGCACATTATTGTAGTTCATAAGCGGTTCTCCCATACCCATAAATACAATATTACTAAGCGGACGATCGTGGTACAATCTACTTTCATTATCGATAGCCACAACCTGATCATAAATTTCATCGGGGTTCAAGTTCCGCATGCGCTTTAATCTTGCTGTAGCACAAAAACGGCAGTCTAAACTGCAGCCCACCTGGCTGGAAACACAGGCAGTCGTTCTGGATTTTGTAGGAATTAAAACGGACTCAACCACCAGGCCATCGTGCAACTGCACAGCATTTTTAACCGTACCATCGCTACTGCGCTGCATGGTATCAACTTTAATATGATTGATAACAAAATGGTCTTCCAGCATCTGTCTCGTAGGTTTCGACACATTTGTCATATCTTCAAAACTATGTGCTCCTTTACTCCACAACCATTCATAAACCTGATTGCCTCGAAAGGCTTTATCGCCCTGAGTCACGAAAAAATCGCGAAGCTGATCTTTGGTTAACGCCCGAATATCCTTTTTCTTATCTCCCATAACACTGCAAAAGTAATGAAATTGTAAATAGATTTATGCCTATAACAAAGACATAAACACATTAGGTATATAAAAAAAGCCTTGATAAACAAGGCTTTGAAATATTTTAAATGCTATGCTTTTAAATAATTAACATCGCATCTCCATAGCTATAGAACTTGTACCCTTCTTTAACAGCTTCGTCGTAGGCACGCTTAATAAAATCGTGACCTGCAAATGCAGAAACCATCATTAGTAAAGTCGATTTAGGTGTATGGAAATTTGTAATCATACAGTTTGCTATACTAAAATCGTAAGGCGGGAAAATAAATTTATTGGTCCAGCCATTAAATTCATTTAAAGTCCCCTGAGAGGATACCGAACTTTCAATAGCACGCATACAGGTTGTACCTACAGCACAAACACGTCTTTTATTTTTAATCCCGGTATTAATAGTATTTACAGCTTTTTCATCTATAATTACCTCTTCACTATCCATTTTGTGTTTAGATAAATCCTCAACCTCTACAGGGTTAAACGTTCCTAAACCAACGTGAAGGGTAACATCTGCAAAATTAATTCCTTTTATTTCTAAACGTTTTAATAAATGCTTAGAGAAGTGTAAACCTGCCGTTGGTGCAGCTACAGCTCCTTCATTTTTAGCAAATATAGTCTGATAACGCTCTTCATCTTCCGGCTCTACATCTCTTTTTATGTATTTTGGAAGCGGAGTTTCTCCTAATATTTTAAGTTTATTTCTAAACTCTTTATAAGAACCATCGTATAAGAAACGTAATGTACGTCCTCTGGAGGTTGTATTATCTATAACTTCGGCAACCAGCGTATCGTCGTCTCCAAAATACAATTTATTACCAATTCTTATTTTACGAGCAGGGTCTACTAAAACATCCCAAAGGCGTTGTTCTTCGTTTAACTCTCTCAATAAAAACACTTCAATACGCGCACCTGTTTTTTCCTTATTACCAAATAAACGCGCAGGGAATACTTTGGTATTATTAAGAATCATAACGTCATCTTCGTCAAAATAGTCGATAAGGTCTTTGAATTGTTTATGCTCTATGGTTTGATTTTTTCTATCCAATACCATTAAGCGTGCCTCATCCCTGTTTTCTGCCGGGTATTCTGCCAATAATTCGTCAGGTAGTTTAAAATTAAAGTGTGATAATTTCATGTTTTGATATTTTTATTAAAAAAATGATGATCAGGTCTATAACAACATCACATCATTAGCTTCAAGCAAGGTGCAAATATACAACCTCAGCATAGGGGTTGTCAAGTAATTAGATGATTATTATTAAATCTGCGCATAAATTAACGCTATTATTTTACCTGTTTCTTAAAATTAATACGACTTTAATACAAAACCTATAGATTCCAGATCTTTCCAAAACTCAGGGTAAGACTTAGAAACCACTTCGGCATCATTTACATACATCGGTACCCGTAAAGCCAACGGCGCAAATGCCATCGCCATACGATGATCGTTATACGTATCGATAGCTATATTTTCAAAAATCTCTGTAGCCGGTTCTAATTTTAGTGTTTTATCAGTAACATAAACCTGACCTCCTAACTTTTCAATTTCAGTTTTCAATGCTTCCAGTCGGTCGGTCTCCTTAATTTTTAGTGTATGCAAGCCCGATAAATCGCAGGCTATACCCAAACCGAAAGAAGTTACAGCAATGGTTTGTGCAATATCCGGAGCATTAACCAGGTCTAAAGTAATTACAGTATCCTTAGTAATTTCCTTGATTTTGGTTAAGGTCACACTATTGTTATTAAATACCGTTTCTACCCCAAATTGCTGGTATATTTGCGCTAATACAGAATCTCCTTGCAATGAATCCTGCTTATAAGCCGATAAAGTAATCTTTGTACCAATATCGCTAAGCGCAACTATACTAAAATAATAAGACGCAGAAGACCAGTCACTTTCTACTGTTAAAGTTTTTGCCGGAACTGGTTTTGTTTTAGGCTGCACTGTAATGGTTTGGCCTTCAAAATGTGCATTTATCCCCAGCTGATGCAATAAGTGAAGGGTCATTTTAATATATGGCACCGAGGTTATTTCTCCATCCAGCGTTAATTTAAGTCCGTTTTTTAAAGATGATCCTATTAACAACAATGCTGAAATATACTGACTACTTACATTGGCCTGAAGCGTCACTTCGTTTTGAGTAATCGCTTTACCTGAAATTTTTATTGGCGGATACCCTTCATTTTCAACGTAAGTTATTTCTGCACCTAAACTACACAAGGCATCTACAAGAATTTTTATAGGACGTTCTTTCATACGCTTCGAACCGGTTAGCGTTACCGATTTTCCCTCCATACTGGAAAAATATGCAGTTAAAAAACGCATGGTTGTACCGGCATGATGAATATCGACAAGTGCTTCGTTCGATTTTAAAGCCTGTTGCATCACCTGAGTATCATCAGAATTTGATAAATTTTCTAAGGTAATTTCAGGAAACAAAGCCTGTAAAATTAACAATCGATTCGATTCACTCTTCGAACCAGTGATGGTAATTTGTAGAGGTTCTTGTAAAACTTTAGAGTGTTCTAAACTTATGTTCATGCCAGGTTATTTTAATTTTTCGTTATTGTGATGTCTGTCGTGATCCCGTTTGGTTTTTTTATCCATTTTCTTATCGAAAGCTTCCTGCAGGTTAATTCCTGTCTGGTTTGCCAGACACAACACTACAAAAACCACATCTGCCAGTTCTTCACCCAGATCCTTATTTTTATCACTTTCTTTTTCACTCTGCTCCCCGTATCGACGTGCTATTATTCTAGCCACCTCGCCAACTTCTTCGGTTAATTGTGCCATGTTTGTAAGCTCGTTAAAATAGCGAACACCATGTTCTTTTATCCAGGTATCTACGGCCTGTTGTGCATTTTCAATATTCATTTATATCCAGATTATAAAAACATCGTCAATTCTCTTTGCCTGAAAAAAGCCTAAAGAACTGACGACTTGTTATTACATTCCGTAAAATTACTATTTTATTTAAAAGCTAAGCTCTAAAAACGTGTTTCTTATTCAGTCCCAGCCGGTCCGTCTTTTACCAACACTATTTTTTCGGTTTCCTTATCGACTATCATACCATAGAAATCTTTAAAATCTTTATAATGTCCTGCCATGACAAAGGATTCGCTGACTTCAAAATCAGCCTTAAGTACAATTCTATTACCATCCTGACTTATTAAATATTTATAATCTCCTTGGCTGGTATTGAAACTTACTTGTGCACTTTCCGGCAGATATTCCACTTTATAACCTTCTGGAAGAGAAAGCGATATTTGGTAAGTGTGCTTTTTAGGGTGATTAAACTCTAAAGGATACAGGCGTTCCTCCTGCTTAAACACGTTCTCTGTGGTAGCAAAAAACAGCATTGGGGCTATATAAAGTTTATCTCCGATAGCCTCGATTGCATTTTCTAATTTAAAACTATAAGTATATTGTAGATTAGGGTTATTCAACTCGGTTTCATTCTTTACAGTAAGATCTGAAATTTCAATTTCGCCTTTACCCTGTTCCAAAGCCTGAATTCTTTCCTCCAGACTCATATTACTATAATTTTTTCTAAAGTTCTTTGCTCCCACATTTTTTTCTAAAACCCTTACGCGTCCTTCGGCCCCGTAACTTTCATTAAAACTTACCTGAGCCATATAAATTTTTTGATCAGCCGCAGGATGCATCAAATCGATCCAGGCAGAACTTCCATGTTCCCGAATTATTCGCCCCTGCCAGTTCATAGCTCTGTTCGGCAAGATATTTCGCATAGCATAAGGATCGGTTGCATCTAATAAAACCAACTGGTTTGGAAGTTCTACAGCTGCTATCACATAGTTGAATCCCTCTCGTGTTGGAAACAATGGTATCCCGTTACTTTTAGTGCTAATTAAAACCGGATTTGCTTTTACACCGGCATAACGCAACATAGACGTAAGCATCAGGTTAATATCGCCTACATTCCCTGAACCTTCTTTGTAAGCTTTTCGAACTCCAACTTCGGCATAATCTCCCAAATATTCATTCCAGGCTACTTTAGACTTCACAAAATTGTAAATCAAATCAATACGCTTATTAACATCGCTTATTCCAGATACTAAGGCATCGATATCTTTTTCAAAATACCCTGTTTTAGACAGCTGTCCTCCGAAATTCTCATGATCGTAAATGGTTTTAGAAACACTCTCCCAATCGGTCGAGTAATTTTTAATTTCATGATCTGGTCCTTTATACATGGCATATTCCCAGTCCACTTTACACCTGTAAACCTCCATATTATCCACGAAAGGTTCTTGCTTTAATGCAGGGATATTTTCTAAATTTGCTTCGTAAACAATCTCCTTAAAATCCCACTTAGAAACTTTATAACTCGTTCTGGGACTATTAGGATCTGGTATAGTATTACCCGATCTGTTATTTACCATTTCTGACCGGTTAACTGTAGATGTGTTTAATACTGGCTGGTAAATAGCCTTAGGATTAACATATTTATTAAAGTGAAAATATTCCGGAATATTCACTTTTAAATCTAACTTCTTTACAGGAATATCGTACTGCAAAACGACATCGTCTATAGAAATATAAGGCGATTCTTTTCTGTATTGATACTCGACTACACATCCATCAGAAATATTTGGCATAGTAAATTTAAGCTGATTCCAATACTTATTGGTACGTTCTTTAAATACACTTCCTTTATCTAATTTATCTTTTGCCAACTTACCATCTTTAAGATAGTAAGTATAGCCTTTTAAACTCCCTAATTCTTCCCCTTCTGAACTTCCTGTATCATAAAACGGCACCGCCTCTGTAGCATAATCCACACCTTCTTTATCGTAAATTTTTATACGTTTTTGGACTTCGGTTACCACTACAAACCCTTTATTGGGTAAATATTGAAAATATACATTTTCGTTAGCATATAATATAGTAGCATGTGCCTCAGGATCCAATGCATTTGATGTTTCCTGAAGTTCTTCTTCTGAGACTTTCCCGAATTTATAGTCCTGGGAATAAAGACTTCCTGCAATTAAAAAAATAAGTAGGTTAGTTAATTTCATTATTGGTTTTGGTTATTTATTAGTAATACATTTTTGGCGTTATCGTGTTTTGCAATGGCAATCCAAAAGTCTCTGTAAGCGTCATAATCCTCTTTAGGATACAGCCCCTTTTTAAATAACAATTGGCGCTTATACTTTAATCTGCCGTCTCCAAGATTTTCCATGGACGCACTGTAAGTTCCAAATTTGGTTTCCAGAAGGACAGGGCTTTGCATGGCCTCTACTTCTAAACCATCTTCTAACTGAAAGATATATTCATCTTCATCAAGAAACCCGCGATCTATCTCTATACTTTGTTTACGGTCTTCGTAACGCGGAGGAATTCCCGTTAACTTATTAAACATATTAGACACAAATAAAATGCGGTTTCCTGTTTTGGATCCGTAATTACTTGCCGACACTTTTACATCCTCTGTAAATTCTACAAGGTCTTTATTATTGGAAAACTTAAAATCTTCTACAACCAAGGCATTTATGTTATCCCAAAGATCTTTAAATCGTAAAACATTGTCTTTTTCTGTAGATTCTTCCAGACCTTTACTGCCTCTGTACTGAGTCCCATACGATTGTACTTTTACCTGGGCTTCTATGCTCCCTGAACTATTTAATAAAATATCTGCTGTAGTCTTTAAAACACTTTCCTCTGCACTATAAGCTGTAGTATGCACAATTTTACCACCTTGCGGAGTAATAACTAGCGCATCTCTATCGTCTGTAAAATTACCGATGTAACCAAATGGAGTTATTTGACTTGTACACTCCAACCAGATAAATTCATCGCCCTGAGGAATGGTTAACACCGCATGATTTCCTTCTGTCCCCGAAAATTCAGAATCAATATTTCGGATGTTCTTATCTCCATAAATTATGGCGTAATACGACGGCACTCCAACCACATCCAATAAAGCTTTAGTATAGTTTGAAAGCCCTTTACAATCGCCATAACTTAATCTATCCACATCCTTGGCTAACATAGGCTTCCATCCACCTATACCAACCTGAACACTTATATAGCGTGTTTTATTCTGAAGGTATTGATATACAATTTTAGCCTTTTCCACATTTGTTTCAGCTGACGCTGTTAATCCTTTTATTTCTGTTATTACCGATTCTGGAAGTTCGCGTGTTCCTTTTAACAAGCTTTGATGCATCCATTTTCCGAAATCTTCCCAGCTGGTATTAACACCCTTTACGCCTTTCATATCGAAGGTTTGCATCGCTACTTTCACCCGAGGTGCATAGGTATAGAAAGCCGGACTGTAAGCTTCAGGCTTTATGGCTTGCAGGTTTTCGGCCACATAATGATAATCACCTACCTTGGAAATACTATAATCTTCCAGATGCTCTTCTTTTACAGAAAGTGGAATTTCTGTTTCATTTATAATGTGATACGTGGATTTTAACACACTGGTATAATGACTTTCCAACGGAGACCAACGCGGAATAAATGCCGTCATTTGATGTTCTACTTCTGAAGTGTACTCAATAGTGTACGGATATTTTACAGGAGCATAATCTAAATACTTTATACGATCGTCGTTATAAATAGAAATCCCATCGGCTCTGGCTACATCCTTAAAATCCTTCTCTTTAAACCGATGAATTTTCTCTCCGGAAGCATCATAAACGGTTACTTCTAAAGTTTTAATTTTTGTTGTCCCGTCGTAAGTCTCGTAGGCATAACTTTTAGAATCTCCAGATTCGTTATAAATGGTAACAATACGATGCTGTTTTACCAACATTTTATTATAGTTAAGAATATGGATTTCCAGATCATTATTCTTAACCAAAGCATTGGCATTTTTTCCTAAAGTAACCTGAAGTAAAGGGTTTGCACTAAAATTGGTTTGCGCAAATAACGGCAAGTTTAGGCATAACAAAATTATGCCCAATATTGGGGTTTTTAACATAAGATAGGTTTAGTTAGTGGGTTAAAACTAGCTTAATTCATATTAAAAACCAATAAAAAAATGAATTACTCCTTGTTTTTAGTATCTATAATTATGGTAACAGGCCCATCGTTAAGTAGCTCTACTTTCATATCGGAACCAAACACTCCTGACTGAACTTCTTTCCCCAACTCCACTTCTAACTGATTTACAAAGCTTTGATATAATGGAATGGCAATATCGGGTTTGGCCGCCTTAATATAACTTGGGCGGTTTCCCTTTTTGGTAGCCGCATGAAGGGTAAACTGACTTACTACTATGGCATCCCCATCATTTTCAATAAGGGATTTATTCATTACGCCATCGGCATCATTAAAAATTCTAAGATTTGCTATTTTTTTAGTCAGCCAGTTAATGTCGTCCTTAGTATCTTCATTAATAATACCTAATAACACTAATAGCCCTGATTTTATTTCGGCTACCTTTTGGCCTTCTATCGTAACACTGGCGTGAGTTACACGTTGAATTACTACTTTCATTTCAATTAAAATTCATCTTGTTCTTTATCCCAGTTATCCGTCCGGTAATGTTCCTCCTCACCTTCAAGAATCTGAACATAGCTGCGATATCTGGAAAAAGCTATCTCGTCATGATCCAAAGCCTCTTTAACTGCACATTTGGGCTCTTCCAGATGCAGACAATTATTAAACTTACAATCCTGTTTTAAGGCAAAAAACTCGGGAAAATAGTCGCCTACTTCCTCTTTTTCCATATCAACCACTCCAAATCCTTTGATACCTGGGGTATCTATAATTTTAGCATCGAAACTTAAATCGAACATTTCAGCAAAAGTAGTTGTATGCTGCCCCTGCATATGCTGAGCAGAAATGGCTTTGGTTTTTAAATCGAGTGTTGGCTCTATAGCATTAACCAAAGTAGACTTACCAACTCCGGAATGTCCGGCAAACATACTTACCTTGCCCTCCATTAAAGCTTTCACTTTTTCGATATTTTTACCGGTTTGTGCAGAAATTCCGATACACTCGTAGCCTATTTTACGATATACCGAAGCCAGGTATTTCACTTCTA
Organism: Formosa sp. S-31; assembly: GCF_051172795.1. Classification (NCBI taxonomy): domain Bacteria; kingdom Pseudomonadati; phylum Bacteroidota; class Flavobacteriia; order Flavobacteriales; family Flavobacteriaceae; genus Formosa; species Formosa sp. S-31. The sequence continues at coordinate 350,101 of NZ_JAENDK010000004.1, read as the reverse complement.
AAATGGTATCCTCGTCGTAAGCATCAATTTTATTAAACAAGAGTACGGTTTTAACAGAATATGCCTCGGCAGTTACTAAAAACCGATCTATAAAACTGGTAAGTGTAGGCGGGTTATTGATAGTAATTAACAAAAACACCTGATCTATATTTGAAGCAATGATATGCGTTTGCTTCGACAGATTAACCGATTTTCTAACAATATAATTTTTCCGATCGTGGATATAATGAATAATTCCGGTAGTTACATTATCTAAGGTTTCCACCTCGAAATCCACAATATCTCCAACGGCAATTGGGTTGGTACTTTTTATACCTTTAATACGAAACTTACCTTTTATTCTGCATTCGTAAGTTGCACCTAACTGTGTCTTTACGGTGTACCAGCTTCCTGTCGATTTGTATACTGTTCCTGTCATTACTGCAAAGATGACATAAAAAAAGAAGATTTAAAAGTGAATGCGAGCAATACTAATAAACCTTCTTTTTTAATAATGCAATTGGATTCTTTTTTACCCTTTAATAATCTTTTCCTGATGGTTAATAGATTCCTGGTGAATGGCTTTAAACATTTTTAAAACAAACTCTTCACTTAAACCATGCGTTTCTCCTTCTAAAACCATTTTTCCTAAAATCTCGTTCCAGCGCTTACTTTGCAATACCTGTACGTTTTTCGATTTTTTAAGTTCTCCAATACCTTCGGCTGCTTTCATACGCTTACCAAGTAATTCGATGATCTGGTTATCGCAAACATCAATCTGCGCTCTTAAAAAGTCCAATGACTTATTATATTCGGCTTCCGAAGTCGTTTCTTTTCTAATCTGAAGATCTTTCATAATCTGAATTAAACTTTCCGGAGTTACTTGCTGAGCGGCATCACTCCATGCATTATCTGGATCGAAATGCGTTTCTATCATTAAACCATCAAAATTTAAATCAAGAGCCATTTGCGACACATCGAAAATCATCTCACGATTTCCCGTAATATGCGACGGATCGTTAATTAATGGAATATCAGGGAATTTATTTTGAAACTCGATAGCCATTTGCCACTCCGGATTATTTCTGTATTTCGTTTTTTCGTAAGTCGAAAACCCACGGTGTATAGCTCCAATATTTTTAACGCCGGCTTTGTAAATTCTTTCAATCCCGCCTAACCATAAAGCTAAATCCGGATTTACAGGGTTTTTAATTAACACCGGCTTATCTGTACCTTGAAGCGCATCGGCTATTTCCTGCATAATAAAAGGACTTACCGTAGAGCGTGCACCAATCCACAACATATCTATATCGTGTTCTAAAGCTAATTTTACATGTGCCGCATTTGCAACTTCTGTACACACTTTCATCCCTGTCTCTGCCTTAACTTTTTGCAACCACTTTAAACCTAAAGCACCAACACCTTCAAACATACCCGGACGTGTTCTTGGTTTCCATATACCGGCTCTAAAGTAACTCACGTCTGAATCTTTTAATTCGTGAGCAATTTTTAAAACCTGTTCTTCAGTCTCTGCGCTACAAGGCCCGGCAATTACCAAGGGGTGGTCTAATTGCAAATCGTCCAGCCAAGCTCTCATTTCTTTTGTGTTTTCCATAATGTTACTGTTTAAGCAATTCCTTTTAAAATATCTTTTATGCGATTTGTATTTTTCATCTCATTAAAAATAGCTTCAAAGTCATCTAATTCTAATAATTTTTTAAATTGATTAAGATTGGTTATATATTCTTCCAATGTTTCTATAACATTGCTTTTGTTTTGTTTAAAAATTGGTGTCCACATATCTGGTGAACTTTTAGCCAGACGTACTGTAGATGCAAATCCACTCCCGGCCATATCAAAAATATCGCGTTCATTTCGCTCCTTCTCGATTACGGTTTTTCCTAACATAAACGAACTGATATGAGACAGATGCGATACATATGCAATATGTTTGTCGTGCGACTCCGGATTCATATACCGAATACGCATTCCTAAATCGGCAAAAATACTCAGGGCTTTTTCCTGCAGCTTAAAGGCGGTTTTTTCAACATCGCAAATAATATTCGTCTTTCCGCGAAACAGATCGTTTATCGCTGCCTGAGGTCCTGAAAATTCGGTCCCGGCAATAGGGTGAGCTGCTAAATAATTTCGCCTATTCGGGTGCTGTTCTACCGCTTTGCATATATCCTGTTTTGTAGAACCTACATCTATCACCAAAGCATCATCCTGAATAAGGTCTAAAATTTCAGGTAACATTTTAACCGAAGCATCCACTGGAATCGATAAAATAACAACATCGGCCTGTTTTACTACATTTATATCACCTTTTTCATCTATCAACTGCGATGCTAATGCCTGATTAATATGATCGGGATTTTTATCGACACCTATAATGGTAGTCTCCGGATGAAGTTTTTTAAGGTCTTTCACCATACTTCCTCCTATTAAACCAATACCTATTAACACTACATTTTTCATATGCTTTTAATTTGTAACAGATTGTATTCTACTAATAGCTTCTTCTAAACTTTGTTCGGAAGCACATAAAGAAAATCTAATATAACCGGCACCCTGACTTCCAAAAATGATTCCCGGCGTTATAAATATAGACTTTTCATACAGAATTTCATCTATAAATGCTTCTGCTTCAACCCCCGAAGGCAGCTTGCACCATACAAACATTCCCGAGGTTGCTTTATCGTAAGTACACCCCAGATTATCGGCAAGTTCCCAGACTAATTCACGGCGTTTTTTATACACATTATTCAAACTGGTAAACCACACATCTGTACTTTTTAAAGCTTCTATTGCCCCCTTTTGTATGCCGTAAAACATTCCCGAATCCATATTGCTTTTTACTTTTAATACGGCATTAATATGTTCTGCACTTCCTAACACCATGCCCACACGCCAGCCTGCCATATTAAAGGTTTTACTTAAAGAATTAAGCTCTATACAAACCTCTTTTGCTCCCGAAACACTTAAAATACTTTTAGGCGTATCGTTTAACACAAAACTATACGGATTATCATTTACAATTAAAATCTTATGGCGCTTGGCAAAAGCTACCAGCTCCTGATACATGGATTTAGTTGCATTGGCTCCAGTTGGCATATGAGGGTAATTTACCCACATTAATTTCACCTTACTTAAATCGGTTTGTTCTAAAGCGTCCAGATCGGGCAACCAGTTATTAGCCTCACTTAAATTATACGTCACAGCCTTGGCTTCTACCAGACTGGTAACCGAGGCGTATGTTGGATAACCCGGATTTGGAATTAACACCTCATCTCCCGGATTTAAAAACGCCATGGAAATATGCATTATACCTTCTTTACTTCCCATTAAAGGCAAAATTTCCGACGCTGGATTAAGATCTACATTAAATTGCGTTTTGTAAAATTGCCCCATGGCTTCGCGCAATTCCGGCAGCCCCTGATAACTTTGATACATATGGGCACTAGCATCAGAAAAACTATTAGTAATAGCTTCTACCACGCGCTGCGGCGGCATTAAATCGGGACTTCCTATCCCTAAATTTATTATTGGTTTCCCACTTGCTTTTAATGCATTTACTTCTCTTAACTTTTTAGAAAAGTAATACTCTTCTACGGCTTGTAATCTGTTCGCTACAGAGATCATAATTTTCCGTTTTTATATTCACCTAATACTTTAAATTCTTTGGCCATAATTTCTAAAATCGTTCTGGCTTTCTTATAATTTTCGTAATCGGTAAAAGTAACATTTACAAAAAACGAATATTGCCAAGGTTTTTCTATTATGGGTAACGATTGTATTTTGGTTAAATTCATTCTACAATCGCTCAACACATTTAGCACACTAGCTAAACTACCACGTTTATGATCTAATTCAAATCGCAATGAGGCTTTATTAATTTCTGATTCGTCTAAAACCGAATTTTTAGTTTTTACTATAACAAAACGCGTTTGATTTTCCTTAATCGTCTGGATGCTTTCCGCTAAAATATCTAAACCAAAAATATCTGCAGCCGTTTTACTCGCTATCGCAGCAATCCCTTTTAGGTTATTTTCGGAGATACGCTGTGCAGTTTCCGCCGTATCTTTATCTTCTACCAATTTAATATTGGGATAGTTTTTGAAGAATTTTTTACACTGTAATAACGCCATTGGGTGCGAGTGAACTTCTTTTATATCAGAAATAGTCTGCCCTGGAAGCGCCATTAAATTATGTTGAATATCAAGGTAATGTTCACCTATAATATGCAAATTATACTTATCTATTAACGCGTAATTTGGTAAAATAGATCCCGCTATCGAATTTTCGATTGCCATTACTGCAACATCGCTTTTTTTATTTAGTAAATTATCTACTAAAGTATCAAACGACAAGCATTCGTCTATAACCACAGCATCTCCAAAATATGTTTTAGCTACAATATGGTGAAAAGACCCTTTTATTCCCTGAATTGAAACAGTATTAATCATATAAACAAAAAAAGTCCCGATTTTCATCGAGACTTTATATTAAAATTTATCTTTATAAATTATACATACAACGCCTCGTTTCTTCTGATAAAAAAGAAATAAAACCAGTTAAAATATGTAAAATTTGTGTTTTGCATGTCTTGCATTATATGGCCATAAAATTAGTTATTATTTCCAATAATCAAAGCTATAATTTTATTTTTTTCTCTTTTTTTTCAATTTTAAAGAATTCACCGGATTTAATAAAATAAAAACAGATATTCCTTACTTTTGGACAAACTCTATTTAGTATGTCTATAAAGGTAGAAGGACTTTCGAAAACTTACGGTAATCAAAAAGCGCTGAATAATATTTCGTTTACTATAGATAAACCTGAAATAGTAGGGTTTCTTGGACCAAACGGAGCGGGAAAGTCTACTATGATGAAAATTCTAACCACCTATATAGATGCATCCGAAGGTCTGGCCGAAGTTAATGGCTTCGCCGTAAATACAGCTCCAAAGCAGGTTCAGGAAAGCGTAGGCTATCTTCCGGAACACAATCCACTTTATCTGGACATGTACGTCAAAGAATATCTGACTTTTAATGCCAATATATACAAAGTAGATAAGCAACGCATACAAGAAGTAATAACGCTTACAGGCTTAACACCTGAAGCCCACAAAAAAATAGGGCAATTATCTAAAGGATATCGCCAGCGCGTCGGTTTAGCCAATGCTCTTTTACATGACCCCGAAGTTCTTATTTTAGACGAACCAACAACAGGATTAGACCCTAACCAGCTGGTTTCTATTCGTGAACTAATAAAGTCCATAGGTAAAACCAAAACCGTATTCCTGTCTACTCACATCATGCAGGAAGTTGAGGCCGTTTGCGACCGCGTTATTATAATTAACAAAGGTGAGATTGTAACCGACAAAAAACTTAAGGACCTGCAGGAAGGCAAAGACCAGATTGTTGTGGTTGAATTTGATTACAGAGTAGAGGATGCTTTTTTATTACGATTACCGCATGTAAAATCTGTAAAAAACACTTTTGGTTTTGTTTACGAAATTACATTTGATACTACTTTAGACATGCGACCAACTGTTTTTGATTTTGCTCACGATAACGAACTAAAAATTTTACAGCTTAACCAGAAATTTGAGAATCTGGAGTCCTTGTTTAGAGAATTAACGCAGAATTAATTCTTTCCAAATAATTACCATTAACCTACAATAACTAAAATGCTATTTAACTCCATTGATTTTGCAATATTCTTACCGATAGTTTTCATCCTATACTGGTTTGTAACAAACAAAAACTTAAAACTCCAAAACTTGCTAATAGTTGCTGCAAGCTATTTATTCTATGGATGGTGGGATTGGAGATTCCTCTCTCTAATTATTTTCAGTACATTAGTTGACTATTCAATAGGAAGAAAACTTAAAACTGAAGAAAATCAAACAAAAAGAAAAACTCTCTTATGGACAAGTATCTTAATTAACCTAGGATTCTTAGGATTCTTTAAATATTTCAATTTTTTCCAAGACAACTTTATTTCCGCATTTTCATTTTTCGGTTCAGAAATTAAAGGCTATTCTTTAAACATAATTTTACCTGTTGGAATTAGCTTTTACACCTTTCAAACTTTGAGTTACACCATAGATGTATATAAGAAGAATCTTGAACCAACTACGGACTTTATTGCTTTTTCTGCTTTTGTTAGCTTTTTTCCTCAATTAGTAGCGGGGCCTATTGAAAGAGCTACAAATTTGTTACCTCAATTTTACAAAAAAAGAACTTTTGATTATACAAAGGCTGTTGATGGCATGCGTCAGATATTATGGGGTTTATTTAAAAAAGTAGTAATAGCCGATAACTGTGCCCAATTTGCTAATGAAATTTTTAACAATTCTGAAAATTATTCAGGTAGCACACTCGTATTAGGAGCGATATTCTTTACTTTTCAAATCTACGGAGATTTTTCAGGATATTCAGACATTGCTATAGGAACATCTCGTTTATTTGGCTTTAATTTAATGAAAAATTTTGCTTTCCCTTATTTTTCAAGAAACATAGGTGAATTCTGGAGACGTTGGCATATCTCACTAAACACATGGTTTAGAGATTACCTGTATATTCCACTTGGTGGTAGCCGGGGAGGCACTTGGATGAAAATACGCAATACATTTATAATATTTTTAGTTAGTGGATTCTGGCATGGTGCTAATTGGACTTTTATTATTTGGGGAGCTTTAAATGCTATTTATTTTTTACCATTACTATTAACTAACAATAATCGTAATCATATGGATACTGTAGCAAAAAACTCGCTACTTCCTACATTCCGAGAACTAGTGTTAATTTTAACTACTTTTGGTTTAACAGTTTTAGCTTGGATATTCTTTAGAGCAGAAAACATTGGCCATGCAGTACAATATATTTTAGGGGTTTTCAAAAATCCTGGTTCTTTCATTTTATTTAGCGTCTATTTAAAATACAAGACAATAATTGTTTTACTAGGGGTATTTATAATTATTGAATGGTTGGGCAGAGATGGTGAATACGCTATTGAAAATATTAATAGAATTTCGACACCAATATTCCGTTATTCAATATATCTCACAATAGTTCTATTAATAGTCTGGCTTAATAGTAGTCAACAAGAATTTATTTACTTTCAATTTTAATAAAAATGAAAAGATTTTTAATTAAAACCACTTTTGTATCATTTGCTGTTTTCCTTTGTTTTCTACTTTTAATAATTCTAAAAAGTTATAAAGTAAAAACAATTAATTGGCAATTGCCTAATGACATTCATATTCTTTTTATGGGTGCTTCTCACATTGAAAAAGGAATAAATCCAATTCAATATCCAAATTCTATAAATATAGCAAGTAGCTCTGAAAGATACATGTTTACCTATCTAAAACTCCAGGAGTTATTTCAGGCAAACAAAAAAATTGACACTTTATTTTTACAATTTGCACCAACAGATATTCAAAAAAATACAGATTCAAAATATTATCAGAAAAATGAGATGTCGCACTTTTTACCATTATACTCTCCATATTTTTCTTACCAAGAATGGTATAAATATAAAAATAAACTATTGGAAGTTTTTGAAATAGTTTTACAAAAAACCCAAAAAAATATTCCAATTAATATAAAATCATTTGGTGGTTTTGATTCTTCAGAAAAAAATTTTGATAGAAGTAAAGAACCATACAAAATGAAAAAATGGATAGAAGCTGGACATTCAATTAATTATTTTTATTTAAATGAAATAATAAAATTATGTCAAAACAGTAATGTAAAGTTAATTTTTATTTATATGCCTATGTTTAATAAGGACTATTTCTACGATACCTGTTACTTTTATAATCAGTATAAGACACTTTTCATTAATACCAAATTCCTAGATTACAGTGATTGGGATTGCCCTGATAGTTATCGGGCTGACGAGCATCATCTTAATTTGGTTGGAGCAAATGCATTTACAAAATACTTATATAATAACATAAACAAAGACAACGCAGAATTAACGCATAACACTGGTATATAAAGCATTTGGCTAAAAGCTCTGCTAGGCCAGCATATTCAAAGCTTTATATCGAGAGCTAATAGAAAATCATTTTAAAAAACTAAACATCTCATAATCCATCCGTTAGACTGCTCAAAGTTATGTTAAAGGGACATAGTTTTACACTTTTTTAGGTTGTAATTTGAGACAAAAATCAAATTCATTTATGACCTAACAAATGCTACTTGATTTCATACAAAGTCTTTGATACCTGAAACACCTTTCATAATGTCAACCAACTTAAAATCTTACAATTAAATCAGAAGTTCGAGAGCCTGGAAACACTTTTCAGAAACTTAACTCAAGACTAGTTAGTCAATAAACAGCAATCTTCCTTTATATTTCTCTGTGACGCTAATAAATTCCGGCTTGTTTCTAGCCAATACATTTCCTGTTCCTGAAATTTCTCCGCTTATTGCTATTTGCGGGTTTACTATAATATCATTTGTTCCTTTATGGACAAGTTTCACTTCCTGCGCAATTAAATTTCCGCCTTCAAAACGACCTGCTCCAGCATAAAAACCTACACTCAAAGACTCTGTTTTTCCAGAAATATAAAACATGGAAATGTTATTAGATACCACCTGAAGCTGATTTACATTTAAATCTAAATTAAAATCACCAACATTAAAACTATCGGGACTATTATAGTCTTCAGAATATAAACTTAAATTTTCCAACTCTAAAACTCCGTTTGACTTAACTTCAAATTGAGAAGAATTCCTTATAACACTAACATCTGGTGTTTTAACCAGAACTTTCACAGGATTATAGTTACGAAACAAATTACAGGTATTTTCATTAGTAAGCTTCAACTCCCCATTAACGACTTGCACCTGAATGTCTCCAATAATATTTTCACCTGCTTCTACAGACACCGTTAATTCCTCATCCTGTTGAATGGTTAACTGAATATCCCGACCTACTAATATATTATCGAATTCTGAAACAGCAAAAGTCTCAGAGGTAATATCACCTGTAGTTTTAAAACAATCGTTAGCCTGCTCACTATTACAGCTACTTAAACCCAGTACCACTAAAATAAAAATCAGTTTTTTCATAGTTATAATCGCACCCCTATTCCAAATTCAACACATTCTGCTTTTGCTCCATGGGATTTTAAAGTAACCGCTCCAAACCACTTTTCACCAAAATAACGCTTTAACCCCAACCTCATATAAGTTCTGCCCTCAAAATCGAAAGGATAATATACATAGTATCCCAATTGCGTTATTACCGACATTTTATTTATAAATAATTCGTGCCCCAAAAACAAACCTGCACGTTTATAATCGGCATCCGGATCTGTTCCTCGTTCCGGAAAAGCAGCAACATTATAGGCTATAAGTTCGTTCAGAAACTTCGAAAAAAAGAAATCCCCCCCAAACTGAACGGCACTCTTTCTGCTTAAACGCTTATCTGCATATGCCGAAACCACATAAAACGGAAACTGCCCCATACCAATAATATCACTTTCGTTAATACCCGCTCTAAAGGCTATATTATATTTAATGGGCTCGGTAACTTTATGCTGCTCTACATAATTATACTCCGGATCTTCTTGATCCAGATTGTAAGTAAGTCCTACATTAAACACAATGGAATTTATACTGGCATTTGGAGCTTTTACATTAGCGTTGGAATAATGTATTAATGTAGCTCCAGCCTGCACTCCAAACTTATCAAAAACACGTTCCTTCTTATAATTAAGCATAAAATAGGTACTACTTAAAATAGTAGTACCAAAAGCTGTATTCTTATAATTATTGTACTTATCGTACGGATTGGAATTATAAGCCAGTCCCTGCCCAACTCTTAACATCAGATGTCTTCTTAGGAAATAGAAGTTATAATGCGCATATATCCCTACATTATTCCCTAAGGTTTTATTTTTTAAATTCTGATAACTTAAGGATACACCGTAATCGGGATAATTATAGCCTTGCTGCCAGGCCTCATCTCCGAACGTTTTTTTATTCCACCCAAGAATAAAACCCTCAGGATGCCCTACTATTAAATGTAAAATGTTCTTGTTATGAAGAGCTATATTCCCCCTGAAGTAATTGAAATCGAAATAAGAAAAACTGCTTTTTTCCTGTGCCTGAACAGTAGGACCAAACACAAGAATTAAAAGAAAAATAAAAATTTGCTTCATAAAATGAATTATGAAGCAAAAATAGTAGAATTATTAAAAGATAGCCGACGCAATTGCTTTAATATTGTCGCTTTTTCCCATCGAATAATAGTGTAAAAATGGTACTCCTGCTGCCTTTAACTCTTTAGACTGTTGTATAGCAAATTCAATACCCACTTCGCGTACAGCTTTACTGTCTTTACAGGCTTCTACTGCCTCTATAAGTTCTTCCGGAAGGTCAATTTTAAACACTTGAGGCAAAATATGCAAATGGCGTTTTACCGCTATAGGCTTAATGCCCGGAATAATTGGCACAGTTATACCAATTGCTCTCGCCTTTTCAACAAAATCAAAATATTTTTGATTATCGAAAAACATCTGAGTCACCACATAATCGGCACCTGCATCTACTTTTTCTTTTAAACGCTTTAAATCGGTATTTAAAGAAGGGGCCTCCATGTGTTTTTCAGGATACCCGGCAACACCCACACAAAAATCATAATTATGCTCAACTTTAATTTCATCGTGAAGATACTGCCCGTTATTAAGGTTTGAAATTTGCTGAACCAATTCACTAGCATAAGCATTTCCGCCCTGTGTCGGAATAAAATAAGGTTCATCTTTTCTGGAATCACCCCGTAAAGCCACAACATTATCGATACCCAGATAATGACAATCAACCAACACATATTCGGTTTCTTCTTTTGTAAAACCACCACATAATAAATGTGGAATAGCATCTACTTTATATTTATGCATTATAGAGGCACAAATACCAACGGTCCCCGGGCGCATTCTTGTAATACGCTTATCCAAAAGGCCATTACCTTTATCTACATAAACAAACTCCTCTCTGGAAGTTGTAACATCTATAAAAGGAGGATTAAACTCCATTAACGGATCGATATTATTATACAAATCCTGTATGTTTTTACCTTTTTGTGGCGGAATCACCTCAAACGAAAACATAGTTTTTCCGTTCGCTTTTTTTATGTGATCTGTTACTTTCATTAGTTCTGTAATCCTATATTACAAGAAATAAGCTACTGTTAAAGCAGATACTGTGAGCATTAAAAGCTGTAAGAAGAATTTAACTTCTATACTTAATCGTTTCATCTTTACTTTTTATGCAAACTTCTTATTTCTTTGAGTTTTAATTATTAGAGAAAGTAAAACAAATTGTTAACTTTCTCCAGTTTTTTAACTTATTTAAAAATCGACTATTCTTCCAATCTCGTTGACTTAAAACACATACATCTTAAAAATCAACGCAGACTAACCAACAATTTCTTTACATAGTCGTAATCTTCTTCATATTCCCAGTAAATCCATCGTCCGTCTGTATAATCCGTTAGAATGTATTTTTCACTCACTGATTTTATTCGAGATATTGCAATGACTTTTTTAGAAAACCCTTCTACTTCTACATGTTCCATAGTCTCCTGATTTTCTGAATCGTATCCATGAGAAATCACATGGCTACCTAAAGATAATTCTATAAAGTCGACAGTCATAATCTTAATCTATTCTTCTGCAATATTTGGATGCAACCATTTATCGGCTTTAGCTTTATCTATTCCTTTTCGGTTAGCATAATCGGTTACCTGATCGTCGGTAATTTTCCCTAAACCGAAGTATTTCGCTTCAGGATTTGCAAAATAATACCCCGAAACAGCTGCCGCCGGCCACATCGCTAAACTCTCGGTAAGTTTAACACCAATAATCTTTTCAACATCTAACAGTTCCCAAATGGTTTCCTTTTCTAAATGGTCTGGACACGCCGGATAACCTGGCGCCGGACGAATACCTTTATAACTTTCCTTAATTAAATCGTCGTTGGTTAAATCTTCATCTACAGCATAACCCCAATGCTTCGTTCTAATTTGCTTGTGTAAATATTCGGCGAAAGCTTCAGCAAAACGATCGGCGATAGCTTGCGCCATAATCCCGTTGTAATCATCTCCTTTTGCTCTATAATCGTCAGCTAATTCCTGAGCACCAAAAATCCCAACACAAAACGCACCTATATAATCGGTTTTTCCGCTGTCTTTTGGTGCAATAAAATCAGCTAAAGCATGGTTTGGAATCCCTTCACGCTTACTTAACTGCTGACGCAAGGTTCTGAATACCGCTACTTCTTTTCCTTTCTTCTGAACCGAAATATCATCATCATTAATACTATTCGCCTCAAATAATCCGAATACCGCTTTAGGTTTTAAAAGTTGCTTCGCAATGATTTCTTCTATCATATCCTGAGCTTCCTTGTACATAATTGAAGCCTGCTCACCAACGACTTCATCGGTTAAAATATCCGGGAATTTACCGTGTAAATCCCAACTTCTAAAAAATGGGCTCCAATCGATATAAGGCACTAGTTCTTTCAAACTTAATTGCTTCAACATTTGAACACCTAATTCCTTAGGTTTTACAATTTCTGCTTTATCCCAGTCAATTTTATATTTACGTTTACGTGCTTCTTCGATAGAAATATACGATTTCTCTTTTCCGCGTTTTAAGAACTTTTCACGGAATTCATCATAATCCTTTTTAAGTTTTGCAACGTATTCGTTCGATGTTTTCTTATTTAATAAATCACCAACAACAGTTACTGCACGGGATGCATCATTAACATGCACCACCGCGTTTGTGTATTGCGGATCAATTTTTACGGCTGTATGGGCTTTTGATGTTGTTGCCCCACCAATTAACAAGGGTACATTAAAATTTTCACGTTGCATTTCTTTCGCCAAATACACCATTTCGTCAAGCGACGGTGTAATTAAACCTGAAAGTCCAATAGCATCAACACGTTCTTTAATGGCGGTTTCAATAATTTTTTCTGGTGGCACCATAACCCCTAGATCGATAATTTCGTAGTTGTTACAAGCCAGTACCACACTCACAATATTTTTTCCAATATCGTGAACATCACCCTTTACTGTTGCCATCAACACCTTACCTACAGGCTCTGATTCTTCAGACTTTTCAGCTTCAATAAACGGATTTAAATACGCCACAGCTTTCTTCATAACACGTGCCGATTTTACGACCTGAGGCAAGAACATTTTACCGGCACCAAACAAGTCCCCAACCACATTCATACCAATCATTAAGTGACCTTCTATAACATCGATTGGTTTTTCAGACTCTAATCTGGCAGCTTCAACATCTTCAATAATGAAGGCATCAATACCTTTAACCAAAGCATGGGTAATACGATCCTGAACCGGATTTTCACGCCATGATAAATCGACTGTTTTTTCTGCTTTTGTACCTTTTACCGTTTCAGCGAAGTCTAATAATCGTTCTGTTGCATCATCACGACGATCTAAAATAACGTCTTCAACATGTTCTAATAAATCTTTAGGGATATCGTCGTAAACTTCCAACATGGTCGGATTAACAATTCCCATATTCATTCCCGCCTGAATGGCATGGTATAAAAATACCGAGTGCATCGCTTCACGAACGGTATCGTTTCCTCTGAATGAGAACGACACATTACTCACACCACCACTCACACTTACATTCTCCAAATTCTCACGTACCCAACGTGTAGCTTCAATAAAATCTATCGCATTTTTGCGGTGTTCTTCCATTCCGGTAGCAACCGGAAATATATTTAAGTCGAAAATAATATCTTCAGAGGGAAAGCCTACTTTATTTACCAAAACATCATAGCTTCGTTTGGCAATTTCTATACGACGTTCGTAATTATCAGCCTGACCAACCTCATCAAACGCCATAACGATAACTGCAGCCCCGTAACGTTTAATTTGCTTGGCTTCCCAAATAAATTTTTCTTCACCTTCTTTTAAGGAAATGGAATTTACCACACATTTCCCCTGCACGACCTGTAAACCAGCTTCTATAATTTCCCATTTTGAACTATCAATCATCATGGGAACTCGGGAAATATCGGGTTCAGCGGCAATTAAATTAAGAAAACGCACCATAGATTCCTTGCCATCTATCAATCCGTCATCCATATTAATATCGACAATTTGCGCACCACCATCTACCTGGTGACGTGCAATATCTAAGGCTTCGTCGAATTTTTCTTCTTTAATTAAGCGAAGAAATTTTCGAGACCCTGCTACATTTGTTCGCTCTCCTACATTTATAAAATTACTGTTTTCGTTTAAAACCAATGGTTCTAAACCAGACAGCTTCATATATTTTGTTTGCTTTACTTTCATCGATTAAAGTGTCGCTATTTCAACTGCTTTTCTTGGTTTGTATTTTGCAGCTAAATCTGCAATAACTTTAATATGTTCCGGTGTGGTTCCGCAACATCCACCAATTATGTTTATTAAATTTTTCTTTAAGTATTCTTCAATCTGCTCACCCATTTCTTCAGGAGATTCATCGTATTCTCCAAAAGCATTTGGTAACCCAGCATTAGGGTGTGCCGAAATCGCAAAATCGGTTTTATTAGCAATCGCCTCTAAATGCGGCTGTAATAAATTTGCTCCTAAAGCACAGTTAAACCCAATAGATAATAACGGAATATGAGACACTGAAATTAAAAAAGCTTCTGCTGTTTGCCCAGACAAGGTTCTTCCTGAAGCATCGGTAATCGTCCCGCTTAGCATTACAGGAACATCAATATTACGTTCTTCCTTTACCTCTTCAATAGCAAATAATGCGGCTTTGGCATTTAAGGTATCGAATACAGTTTCTACTAACAATAAATCGGCTCCACCATCTAATAAAGCTTCAACCTGCTGTTTGTACGCAATACGTAATTCATCAAACGTTACAGCACGATATCCAGGATCATTTACATCTGGAGACATACTTGCGGTACGATTTGTTGGTCCGATAGACCCTGCTACAAAACGTGGTTTATGCGGCTCTTTAGTGGTGAACTCATCAGCTACTTCCTTGGCTATTTTCGCCGATTCATAATTCAACTCATACACCAAATCTTCCATCTGATAATCAGCCATAGCGATTGTTGTTCCCGAAAACGTATTGGTCTCAACGATATCGGCTCCTGCTTCAAAATATTTGGCATGAATTTCTTTTATAGCCTGCGGCTGAGTAATAGACAATAAGTCGTTATTTCCCTGTAATGGCGTTGGATAATCTCTAAAACGTTCACCACGAAAATCTGCTTCGGTGAATTTATAACGCTGCAACATGGTACCCATAGCACCATCGAGTACTAAAATGCGTTCCTGTAAAGCTTGTTGTATGTTTGACATGTTTGATGTTTATTATCAATATGTCATCAGGAAAGAAAGGAAATTTTTCTTGGGTTATCTGCCCCTTTGAAAGTGGATTCATCGAGTAGAATGTAGCACCTTCTTTAAATGTGGTAAAGGGTTGCTAAGGCTTCACCGGGTCTATTCCCTCTGCCTTTCGTGATAACGAAATCAATATAATTATGAACTAAGCTGCAAAGTAAAGTAATAATTTTATAATTTCCTCATTATAATCAACATTAATTGCTAATCCTCAAATAACGAAGAAGATAAATACCGATCACCACGATCGCAAATAATCGCCACAACCACACCTTCTTCTAAACCCTCTATAATTTTAAGAGCACTGGCTACAGCCCCTCCACTACTCATGCCTCCGAAAACACCTTCTTCTTTAGCTAATCTTTGTGTCGTTAGTTTGGCATCGGCTTCACTAACCTCAACAACCTGATCGACTTTAGTTTTATCAAATATTTCAGGCAAATAGGCTTCCGGCCATTTTCGTATTCCCGGAATTTTCGCCTCATCTGTTGGCTGAGCACCAACGATAGTAATATTTTTATTTTGTTCTTTTAAAAAAGTAGACACGCCCATAATAGTTCCGGTTGTTCCCATAGCAGAAACGAAATGTGTAATCTCTCCATTTGTTGCCTCCCAGATTTCGGGACCTGTGGTCTTGTAATGTGCTTTCCAGTTATCGGGGTTAGAAAACTGATTTAGTATAAAATACCCTTTTTCTTTATGCAATTTTATAGCCAGATCCCGGGCTCCTTCTATTCCTACCTCAGATGGGGTTAAAATAAGTTCTGCACCATATGCCCGCATGGTTTTTATGCGTTCTTCGGTTGAATTCTCAGGCATAATAAGCACCATGTTTAAGCCCAATAACTGAGCTATTAAAGCCAAAGCTATTCCTGTATTTCCACTAGTAGCTTCAACCAGTGTATCTCCTTTTTTAATATCACCACGTGTTAGAGCTGCATCAATCATATTAAATGCAGGCCTGTCTTTTACACTTCCTCCCGGATTATTACCTTCTAATTTTAAAAACAATCGCACCTTAGGATTATCATGTAAATGTTTTACTTCTACTAAAGGCGTATTTCCAATCTGATCTAAAATGGACTGAGATTTAATCATTATTATTTCGGGATCTTATTTTAAATTCCTTTTGATATGTAAGAATTGAATTCTCCGGAATGGATACAGTAACACATACATTTGCACCAATAATACTATTAGCGCCTATTACGACATCTCCTCCCAAAATTGTAGCATTCGCATAAATAATTACATTATTTTCTATGGTAGGATGGCGCTTTGTAGCTGATAAACTTTTTTTAATCTGAATTCCCCCCAGAGTTACCCCCTGATAAATCTTGACGTTATTTTTAATTACCGAAGTTTCACCTATTACAATTCCTGTAGCATGATCTATAAAAAAGGAATCACCTATTTTAGCCCCGGGATGTATATCCGTCCCTGTAACACCATGAGCATATTCACTCATCATTCTTGGAATAATAGGCAGGTTTAATTCGAATAACTCATGGCTCAATCTGTAAATGGCAATAGCATAAAAGCCGGGATAAGCCAGGTAAACTTCTTCCAGACTTCTGGCTGCCGGATCGTGCTGTTCTATCGCAATCGCATCCAGATCCAACCGCCTGCGAATACTTGGCAATTTAAATTTAAAAGCTTCCCAGATTTTAAAAGCACCTTCCACGTCAAGCTTTCTTGTCATATCTAAAAACAAAGTCTCTAAATGCTGAAGTTCGGAAGCCGGCTCGTCATCGAACAACACATAATACAAATGTTTTGTAAATGTTTCAATTGTATCCTTTATGCGGACATTATATGTTTTGGAAACCAGCTTATCCTGTAATTTGGAGTTTTCGGTCATAATTGCACCTAATAGATTAATATATTATTCAAAGTAAACAACTAATTTACAATCTATTTTTTAAACCATATAATACCCAATGTTAATTTATACGATGGCCTGAACTACGGCTTTCGGAGCTTCCTTACGGGAACCATCAAAACCATCTATTCCACTTACAGTAGTATATTTAAGCACATATTTTTTCCCCGGATTAATAATTTTATAGGCAGACTGGCACATTAAAGTTGCTTCGTGGAAACCACATAATATAAGTTTCAATTTTCCTTCGTAAGTATTTACGTCTCCAATAGCAAAAATTCCTGGTATATTGGTTTGATAATCTACAGTATCTACTTTTATGGCATTCTTTTCTATTTCCAGTCCCCAATTTCCAATTGGGCCTAATTTTGGCGATAATCCAAAAAGCGGAATAAAATAATCGGTTTCAATATTAAATTGTTCATCCCCTTTCGTAACAGTAATCGCTTCTACATGCTCTTTTCCATGCACACCTGTAACCTCTGCAGGAGTTACCATATTAATTTTCCCCAGCAACTTAAGCTCCTGTACTTTCTCTACCGAATCTAAAGCCCCTCTAAACTCATTACGTCTGTGAATCAATGTCACTTCTGAAGCAACATCGGCTAAAAAGATACTCCAGTCTAATGCAGAATCGCCTCCTCCGGAAATTACTACACGCTTATTTCTGAATTTCTCCGGATCTTTAATAAAATAGTCTACCCCTTTTTCTTCATAATTTTCAATACCCTCTATTAAAGGCTTTCTTGGCTCGAAAGATCCTAAACCTCCTGCTATAGCTACCACTGGAGCCTGGTGTTTTGTTCCCTTATTTGTGGTTACAATAAACGAACCGTCTTCCTGCTTTTCGATAGTTTCTGCACGCTCACCTAAAGTAAATCCCGGCTCGAATTGCTTTCCTTGTTCCAGTAAATTATTGGTTAAATCGCCCGCCAACACTTCCGGAAATCCCGGAATATCATAAATTGGTTTTTTAGGATACAACTCTGAACACTGCCCTCCTGGCTGTGGTAAAGCATCTATTAAATGACATTTTAACTTTAACAATCCTGCCTCAAAAACGGTAAATAATCCTGTAGGTCCTGCTCCAATTATTAATATATCTGTCTTTATCATTTTAAATTCAATTTTGCTGTAATAGCTATTTAATAGTTTATTTATGTGAGTTGGATAACTCTAATACTTCTCTTTTAATACGGTCTAAACCTGTCCGTTCTGCAACGACCTCGCCAATAATAATTATGGCTGGCGAACTTAACTGCTTATCCTCAACAACCTGAAGAATCGTTTCTATAGTTCCTATTCCTACAGCTTCGTTTTCACAGGTTCCGTTTTGAATTATAGCTACCGGAAGTTGCTTTTTACCCTCCTGAATATATAGGGCAACAATATTTTCCAGTTTACTCATCCCCATCAAAATCACAACAGTCGCGGTCGATTTTGCCGCCAGAGCAATATCATTCGACACTTTATGGTGCTTCGTTGTTCCTGTAATAACCCAGAAGCTTTCAGATACACCACGTTTTGTTAATGGAATTCCTTGACTGGCTGGCACAGCCAAAGCCGACGATATCCCTGGTACCACATCTACCTGTAAATTAAAAGATTTTGCATAATCAATTTCTTCTGCTCCTCTGCCAAACACAAAAGAATCTCCTCCTTTTAACCGAACCACATGCCCAAAGCTTTTTGCCCGTTGCACGATAAGCTGATTAATCTGCTCCTGCTGATAGGCGTAACATCCCTTGCGTTTCCCTACAAAAATCACTTCCGAAGTGGGTGAAGCGTATTTAAGCAAGTCAACATTTATAAGTGCATCGTACAAAATTACATCGGCAGACGCTATCGCGTTAATTGCCTTAAGTGTAATTAGCTCCGGATCGCCCGGTCCTGCACCTACAACCGTTAATTTTGGTATGTTGTTAGTTGTTTGCATAGACTAATTCATGTGTTCTAAAAACTTCAATGGTGTTAAAGAAAGCTTTGGTTTGATTTAAATATGTGGTTGCAAAAGCCTCGTCTGGCTCATTTTTATTTATTTGATAAATGAAATCTGAAAAACTACCTGCTTCAGGTAACTTAATTTTATTAGTATCTATAAAAGTTTCATCAAACAAATTAATAATATTAGCCTGAGAATTGGTTTTCTTATCTTCTGCCAGCAATAAGGCTTTAGCCCCATTCACCTGCCCTGTATAAGCATAATAAATAGCATCTGACCATTGTCCTGCATTAAACGCCTCTTCTGCCTTTTCTACTTTCTCTTTAGCCTCCAATAATAATGTAGCAACCAAATCTATTACCACTCCCGCACATTCTCCTACTCCAACTTCCTGCTTGTATTCTTCGTTAGTCCCCCAGTCTATAAAATCACTGGCTTGTAAATTATCAGTGTCGGATAAGGCTACTAAAAAATTATAAAAATATTTTTGTCCCTCCTTACGGTCGTAATACTCCAAAAATGATTCTCCCGGATTTCCGTTTTCCTTAAAATCATCCAGAATTAATCGTAAAGCCTGCGGTCCTCGTTTTGAAGGTAACTTAATCACTTTATCGGCAAAGCGCCCTTCTCCATTTCCTAAAACACCACCGCCCAAAAGCACCTGTACAGCGGGAGCAACCAGTTTATCTTTTGTACGTATGGACATGCCCTGAAAACCAATATGCGCCATATTATGTTGTCCACAGGCATTCATACATCCACTTATTTTTATAGTTACTTCCTTATTATCCTGGTACTCCGGATATTCCTGAATCAATACACGCTCCAACTCAGTAGCCATTCCGGTACTACTTGCAATTCCTAAATTACAGGTATCTGTTCCCGGACAGGCAGTTATATCTAAAGTTGAATTATAACCGGCTTCTGTAAACCCTAAGGCTTTTAATTCCTGATAGAAAAACGGTAATAATTCTTCCTTTACGTGTCGAATCAAAATGTTTTGTCTTAATGAAAATCGCAATTCATCTGCAGCATAATCTCTAATTAAAGCTGCCAGTTTCCGAGCTTTATCTGTATAAAAATCGCCAAGCTTTACTTTTATTCCTACAGCAAACAAACCAGATTGTTTTTGAGGAATAACATTCAGTTTTTTCCAGGTATCATACTCCTTTTCATCTTCAATGTTAACCTGTGGAATTTTAAATTCCGGAATGAAAATCTGCTCCTCTGAAACAGCGATATGTACTTCCTGATTTGACAAGGCCTTTTGCTCGGCTTCTACCAGTTCTAAAAACTTATCCAGACCTTCGTCTTTAATTAAGAATTTCATACGCGCTTTCATACGACGCGCGCGTTCACCATGCCTGTCGAAAATGCGCAATACACTTTCTATAAGCGGAATGATTTTATAACTCGGTAAAAACTCGTAAATCACATCGGCATTTCTAGGCTGAGACCCTAAACCGCCACCTAACAACACTTTAAACCCGCGTTCCCCATCTTTAATTTTAGGTATAAAACCAAGATCGTGAATGTAACTTAATGCTGTATCTGCATCGGATGATGAAAACGACATTTTAAACTTTCGTCCCATTTCCTGACAAATCGGATTTCTCAAGAAAAACTCGAATGCTGCATGCGCATAAGGTGTAACATCAAATGGTTCGTTCGGGTCTATACCCGCAGTTTCACTAGCAGTTACATTTCTTACTGTATTCCCGCAAGCTTCCCGCAAAGTAACATCGTCCTGTTCCAGTTTAGCCCATAATTCCGGAGTATCATCCAAACTCACATAATGAATTTGGATATCCTGACGTGTCGTAATATGCAATCGCCCTGTAGAATATTCATCGGAAACATCAGAAATTCTCAACAATTGTTTAGAAGTCACTTTTCCATAAGGCAACTTAATACGAATCATTTGCACGCCTTGCTGACGCTGACCGTAAATACCTCGCGCCAAGCGTAAACTTCGAAATCCTTCATCGGCAATACGTCCCTGGTGGAATAAGCGAATTTTCTTTTCTAATTCGATAATATCCTTCTCTACAACCGGGTTTTCTATTTCTGTTCTAAAACTTTGCATGATTTTTTTCGTTTATTGAAAGTGTATTCCACACTCTCGGTTTTGTAATGCTTTAGTCGGATCGAAATAAAACTGATTTTTAGGCAAATCATGGGCTTCGATATAAGCATCTAAATCCTTGTCTGACCAATAATAAAACGGACTCACTTTTAAAATTCCTTCTTTACTAAAGCTTAAAATATCCTTAGACTTTCGGTATTCTGTTTGTCTTACTCTAATATTGGTAAACCACAATTTTGGATTCTCCTCTTCCAAAGCCCTTCTAAAAGGTTCCAGTTTTACAACTTCGGTAAATAAGGCATGTTGGGGGCTGGTTACTTCCGGGATGCCAATAGTAGCATCTATTTCTGACTTTTCCTGTAAAGGTGTATAACGCTTTACATTTAAGTTATAATCTGTAATTAATTTCTTTGCGTGCTGGTAGGTCTCTGGTGTATTAAATAGCGTGTCGCACCAGATTACTTTGATATTCTCATCCTTCCTGGCGAAAGTGCTTAAAAGCACCGAACTATAAACCCCAAAACTGGTAGTTACTATACGTTCGTCTGTCAGGGCCAAGGCCCAGTCTATAATTTCATCTGGAGTTTTACCTCGTAACTGCTCATTCCAGTAAGCTATGTTTATTGTACTATCCAACATAAGGCATTCTTCTTTTAAACACTATTTCCGTTATTCCTATCGGATTAGTAGATTTTAAAACAAAAGTATATCAAGAATCTAAATAATCCAAACTAAATCGGGAAAACTTTTCTTAAATTAAATCAGCTAAAGACTTGTTATTGAAGATTTCAAGTGTCTGATCCCTAACCTCTATCATTAATTTATGCACGCCACAAAGGGTTTCATCAGGGCAATCATCACACTTTTCATAAAAGTTTAAACTTACGCAAGGTACCATAGCTATAGGTCCTTCTAAAGTGCGCATTACCAGAGACATTTTTATATCTTCCGGTGATTTTAACAGATAATACCCTCCGTTTTTTCCTTTTTTAGAGCCTAAAACCCCCATTTTTCGCAAGGTTAAAAGGATACTTTCTAAAAATTTCTGTGAAATATTCTCACTTTTTGAAATGGCACTTATCTGCACAGGCGTATTAGATTCCTGCCGTGCTAAATAGATAAGTGCCTTAAGTCCGTATTTTGTTTTCTTTGAGAGCATAGAAACAAATATACTTTTTTTTAGATTTAATTCAAGGCCTGATTTAAATCTGCTATAATATCATCAGTATGCTCTAATCCTATCGATATTCTTACCAATCCGTCACTGATTCCTGTTTCCAATCGATCTTCAGTACTCAACTTACTATGTGTTGTCGATGCCGGATGCGTAACTATGGTTCTCGTATCTCCTAAATTAGCCGATAACGACAGTACTTTTATTCGGTTTAAAAATACACGGCCAGCTTCCACCCCTCCTTTTACTTCAAAAGCAATTATATTACCTCCAAGTCTCATTTGCTTTTTGGCCGTTTCGTATTGCGGATGCGATTTCAGAAACGGATATTTCACAAACGATACCTTATCGTGCTGTTCTAAAAACTCGGCTACTTTAACTGCATTTTCGCAATGCTTCTCTACTCTAACCGGTAAGGTTTCTAAACTTTTAGACAATACCCAGGCATTAAAAGGCGATAACGCCGGACCTGTATTTCTTGAAAACAGGTAAATTTCTCTAATTAAGTCAGCGCGTCCTACAGCCACACCACCCAATACACGACCTTGGCCATCGATTAATTTTGTTGCTGAATGCAATACGATATCAGCTCCGAATTTTATAGGATTTTGAATGTAAGGCGTTGCAAAGCAATTATCGATAACCAATAATAAGTTATGTTTTTTAGCTATCGCTCCCAAAACCTCCAGATCTAAAATATCTACCGCTGGATTCGTCGGGCTTTCAGCATACAATATCTTTGTATTTGGTTGAATTAAGCTTTCAATTTTATCTACATCCTTAACATTAAAATAAGAGGTTTCGATATTCCATTTTGGAAGGTATTTGGTAAAAAGCGTATGCGTAGACCCAAACACCGAACTACAGGACACAATATGATCGCCACTGTTTAACAGAGCTGCAAAAGTTGAAAATACTGCTGCCATTCCTGTTGCAAAAGCATATCCGCTCTCAGCCCCTTCCAGTTTGCACATTTTCTCAACAAATTCAGAGGTATTCGGGTTTGTAAACCGGCTATAGATATTTCGTTCCTTCTCCTCGGTAAACGAAGCTCGCATATCTTCTGCATCTTCAAAAACAAAACTTGAACTTAAATATAAAGGTGTAGAATGCTCTAAAAACTGCGAACGTTCTGTTTGCGTACGAATAGCTTCGGTCTCGAAATGATTTTCTTTCATGATCTTCTTAAATATTTTTTTCTGTTAATCGTAATATATCTCCAAACACCCCGCGAGCTGTTACTGCTGCTCCCGCACCGGCTCCCTGAATTACGACTGGCTGATCGCCATATGATTCTGTATAAATTTCAAAAATGGAATCCGATCCTTTTAAAGCTCCTAAAGGAGAACTTTCAGGAACCGAAACCAGCTTTACTTCTAATTTAGCCCCGTTTTCATCGGCTAAATTACCATGTAAATCTCCGATATATCTCAATACATGTCCTGGTTTCTGCTCGGACTTTATGCCTTTGTACAATTCATCCATTTCAGCGAAAGATTGTAAAAAGGTAGCTGCATCAATATCTCGCAAAGGTTCCGGAATTAAATTCTGAATATCGACATCTTCAATCTCGTTATGTAAATCCAGTTCTCTGGCTAAAATTAACAATTTACGTGCTACGTCATTCCCGCACAAATCCTCTCTTGGATCCGGTTCTGTAAATCCTTTATCTACCGCCTCCTGAAGTATTTTTGAAAACGGCTCGTCTTTTACCGAATAATTATTGAATAAATAACTTAAAGATCCGGAAAATACCCCTCTGATTTTAGTAATATTTTCTCCCGATAAATGCAGTAATTTAATGGTATCTATTAAAGGCAAGCCAGCACCTACATTAGTTTCGTATAAATATTTTTTCTGATTTTTATCCAGAGCCTTACGCAAATCACTGTAAAATTTAAAATCTATAGTATTTGCTATTTTATTAGACGACACTAAATCGAAACCATGTTCTACCAGAGGAATATAATGTTCCACAAAAGCCGAACTTGCTGTGTTATCTATAGCGATTAAATTCTCAAGGTGATGCTTTTTAGTGTAAGCTATTAAACTCTCGAAATCGTAAGCTTTTCCTTTTTCGTTGATTGCTTCACGCCAGTTTTCATCAGCTCCGTTTTTATTAAACAGTGCTTTGCGAGAATTTGCAATCGCGAAAATATTAAGTTTAACACCTTTACGCTTTTCAATATCATCGGCGGATGCTATTATCTGATCAATTAAAGTGCCACCTACCAGACCATGCCCAAAAATTGCCAAATTAATTTTTTTAGAAATTCCGAAAATCTCCCCGTGAATAACATTAAGAGCTTTATGCAATTCCGTTTTTCTAACCACCAAACTCACATTCTCCCCTGTTATAGTATTATTGAATAATAACGGAACAATCTGGTTTTTAATTAAGGCATTAAATGGTTTATGAAATGTACTTAAATCCTGACCTACAATAGAAATTACAGCAACATCGTCTATAATTCCAATTTTATTTACATCCTGAACATAGAAATCTGTTTCAAATTCGCGTTCTAAAGCCACTACCGCTTTTGCAGCATTATCGGCATCGACAACCAGTCCCAAACCACGTTCGGAAGAACCTTGAGAAATAATACTTACACTAATATTATTTGCTCCTAAAGTTTTAAATACCCGGGCATCTACCCCAACTTTTCCAAGTAAACCACGACCTTCCAGATTTATTAAGGCTACATTATCTAAAACAGAAAGCGACTTTATACCTTTTGAATCTGTTTTAGCGGTTATTAAGGTCCCCTGATCTTCGCTGTTAAACGTATTTAAAATACGCAAAGCAATATTCTTTTCCAACAACGGGATTATTGTTTTTGCGTGTAAAACTGTCGTTCCGAAGTTTGCGAGTTCGTTCGCTTCTGCAAACGTTAAACGTTCTATCTTTTTGGCATCTGGCACTAAGTCTGGATTAGCAGTATAAATACCGTTTACATGAGTATAGTTCTGTAACTCTTCGGCATCTAAAAAATTTGCCAGTAAAGAGGCAGTGTAATTACTACCGTTTCGTCCTAAGGTTGTAGTATTATTATCCTGATTGGATGCGATAAATCCAGTAACCACATTTACTGTGCCTCCATTATAAGTTTTATAATGTTTTAAGACATTCTCTTTAGATAACTTGGTATTAGGCTGCGCATTTCCAAAAGTGTTATCTGTCTTAATTAATTGTCTGGAGTCTGTAGCATGAGCTTTTACACCGCGTTGTCTTAATAATTCTGAAACCAGTTTTACCGACATTAATTCGCCTTGAGCCAAAACTTCATCCTTAATTTTTTCGCTGTAATCGCCAAGCAATTTTACGCCACCAAATACTTTATCGAGTATAGAAAACTCTTCCGATAAATCAATGGCTGGGTAAGGCGCTATTTGGTAAGCTTTAAAGGCTTCAAGTTCTTTTTTATAAGACTCTCCTGCTTTAGCCTTAGCTAAAATAAGTTCCAGATCGTCTGTAGTATTGCCTCTTGCAGATAACACTACAGTGATTTTTTCATCGTTCTTTACTTTATTTTCTATTATATCAAGAACAGTCTCTAACCCTTCTCCATTCGCCAGAGATTTCCCTCCAAACTTTAAAACTTTCATGCGTTTATATTTTAATTCAGGCTTAAATATGCCTTCTACTATCTTTTCTAATTGATCGAATTCTATTAAAAATGCATCATGACCATGATCTGAATGTATCTCGTTATACGTTACATTAGGATGGCTTAATGCTAATTTCTTTTGTGTTTCGCGGTTTTCTTCAGCTGTAAAAAACAAGTCTGAATCTACCCCAATAATGGCAATATTCGATTTTATAATGTCTAGGACATCTACATCGCCAGGTCTGTCTTTAGTTACATCAATGGTTTTTAGCAACTGGTTCATCAATTTATATGCCGATAGCTGAAAACGCTCCTGTAATTTATTACCATGATGTAATAACCAGCTCTCTACATTAAAAATTTCGAGATCTTCATTTTTACTTCTGTGGAAGCGTTCTTTAAACGATTTAGGTGTTCTGTAACACAACATGGCATGCATACGCGCATCGTGAACCGGATTATTGGAATTAGTTAAAAACTGCTCCTGAATCTGGCAATTAGCAATTAACCAGTCCGTCGATTTCCAGTCGGTAGCAACTACAACCAGGTTCTCTGCCAGCGTCGGATTTAAAACTGCCATTTCCCAGGCTATTCCACCACCAAGCGATCCGCCAATCATGGCAAATAACCTCTCAATTTTTAAGGCTTTAAGGCCTCTTAAAAAAATATTTGCTACGTCGCGGGCTACAAAGTCTTTATAGTTTTCAATAATAAACCCATCGTAGCCGTTACCCGGAATATTAAAGGCTAATACAGTAAACTTTTTAGTATCAATAATTCTATCGTCACCAATTAAATCTTTCCACCAGCCACTTTGCCCGGCCACATCGCTATTTCCGGTTAAAGCATGGTTTACAAGAACTATTGGCGCTTCGTGTAGTGGCTTTCCAAACACCTGATACGACAGTTGAATTGGCAGTTCTGCACCACTAAGAGTTGTATATGAATCGAATTGAATAAATTCTAGATTTTTCATGTCGCTATATCTATTAAAGCTACGAGATTGTGAAACTTAAAATTAATAAATTTGAATAGGATTTCCTGCTACTTTACGGGTATAAAAGGTGTAAAATAAAAGAGATTCCATTTTGAATATTTTAAACATCCAAAACAGACTCTTTTCTTTAAAGCAGCTTTCCTCAGTTTTTAAAACTGAGATTTGAGTTAATTTTTCACAGGTTATTTTTACCTGATTTAAAATGCTTAGCACATTCATTTTTCTTACTTTTTGAGTTAATAAAAAAATTAAAACCAAAAGTCAAAATGCATCTATACAGATGTACTTAATAGAAAAATGTTAAAAAGAAAATATAAAATTACCGCTGTAATTTTGTTTGTTATCTATCTAAATCCCCAATAAATGAATCGGTTTTTAAGTAGAATTTAGCACCTTCTTTATAAGTTAAAGGGTTGCTAAGGTTTCTGCGGGTCTATTCCCTCCACCTTTCTTGATAACATTTCAATATTGTATTGAACTTTGTGAGTGCAAATATTCAATTAGAAAAGTTGATTTTCCAAATTATTTCGTCTTTTTTTTCTGATTTATTTAATTTACAACATCTTGTCGCGCCAAATATTTATCGCGAATGATTTTGCCTACCGGCTCATTTTCTATCTTACTTTCAAGCCATGAAATAATATCCAGATACAAAAAGGCTCGGCGTTCGTAAGGGTGATCTTCATACATTTTTAAGGTATCCCTTAATTTTATAAACGCTTTTTTTATGTCTTGAGGAAACACATCCTGCAAACCCTTTATAAATTTAATCATTTCCTTTTGCACCTCGTGGAGATCATTCATTTTGATTAAAAATTTATAGGTGCTTTTTAACAGGGTTTCTATATGATAGTCTAGACCAGCTTCGTAATGCGCTACTAAATTTAATACTCTGGAAAAACACAATAAATCCTCTCGCATAGACAACGATTTATTGGAAATAATCTTATCCAAATACCCTATGCATTCTTTATTATTACCAGACCCAAAATGCAAACTGGCAAATTTATAATAGAATGTCATAGTATGATGCTCGTCAATTCTATTAGTGTATAGTTTAAGCTCTTTTTCGATTTTTGGAATTAAACTTAAACCTGCATCGAAAGTACCGTCTATAAAATGAAGGTTTAGTTTATTTAAATTAAGGTACAGAAAGGCAAGCGCTTCTACATTTTCGTCTTTATGAAACGTTTTGCTGTTAATCATATCTTCCAAGCGTATCAAGCATTTTTCAAACTTATCTCGTCTTTGCACATAAAATAAAGCCTCAAGCAAATAATTGTTCCCCTTTAAAAAGAACACGGGATTCAGGTTAATCATGTTGGGATTGTCGTAGAACAACTCCACCCATTTAGAAGCGTACTTATAACAGTTTTTAAAATCCTGCATTAAAAAGCTATACCATAAATAGGCTTTATTTAACCAAAGCTTTTCCCGAAATCCCAGTTTGGAAATATCGTATTTTGGTAGTCTTTTATAAAAATAGGTCGAAATTTCCTCGGCTTCAGCTTCATTGCGGGCATATCCCGTCTTTAAAAACAAACCGTAAAGCTGTAAAGATAAATTAGACAATTTACTCGCTATTACATTTAAGGCACTTAATTCCTTAGCCTGGATGGTAAGCTCATCGGCACGTCCGCTTATACTTCGGGTTATGTACTGAGACTCTATTAGCTTTTCGAATTCTACTATTTCGTAAGCCAGATTCTTCTCTTCATTCTGTATGGCTATTTCCTTTGACTTGTCAAGGATTTTCAAACTTTGTTTATATAACCCTTTATGATACAAAATAGAAGCAAAATCCAACTGCTCCCGAATCTGAGATCTGATATTCTGATGCGACGGATTTAATTTTAAACTAATTAAAATTTGTTTATACAAATGCGCCTTAACATTGGCCAGCTGTTGCTTTTTAATATCTCCATGTTTTAGTATAAAATCTTCGTCGTATACCTGTAATTTATCTAAAATATTAAACAGATTTAAAAACTTTGAATCGGCATTTACACCCAATCGTCCCACATAGAGTTTAAACTGTCTTTTTTCAGACTTTGTTAATGACTTTACCAGTAAAAACAAATTATCTTTTTGATCCTTTATCATCAAATAATAAATATTGTAAGTAATTGATTTTTAGACGTCTAAATAATTAAAAATGCTTTTAAACATCGTAAAAATTACGTTATGAGGTCTTTCTTAAACAAAACCAAAATATAAATTCGTAAGACAATAAGAAAATATATTTAGATAAATGTCGCATACTAACATTCAAATATTTGACACGACGCTACGTGATGGCGAGCAGGTCCCGGGTTGTAAGTTAAACAAGGAGCAAAAATTAATAATTGCTGAAAAACTTGACCTTCTGGGAGTTGACGTTATAGAAGCTGGTTTTCCTGTGTCAAGTCCGGGAGATTTTGCTTCTGTCGAAGCTATTTCTAAACTTGTAAAGAACGCTACTGTTTGCGGACTTACAAGATCGGTAGAGAACGACATTAAAGTTGCAGGAGAAGCGTTACGTCATGCTAAAAAATCGAGAATACATACTGGTATCGGAACCTCCGACTCCCATATAAAATACAAGTTTAATTCCAATCGCGATGCTATAATTGAACGTGCTGTTAGAGCCGTGCGCTACGCCAAAACATTTACCGAAGACGTAGAATTTTACGCCGAAGATGCCGGTAGAACAGATAATGATTATTTAGCTCGAGTTTGTGAAGATGTTATAAAAGCTGGTGCAACCGTATTAAACATTCCAGACACTACAGGCTATTGTCTGCCTAACGAATACGGCGCCAAAATAAAATACCTTAAAGAAAACGTAAAAGGCATAGATAAAGCCATTTTATCCTGCCACTGCCATAACGATTTAGGATTGGCAACGGCTAACTCTATTGAAGGTGTTATTAACGGAGCCCGACAAATTGAGTGTACTATAAACGGTATCGGTGAGCGCGCTGGAAACACAGCATTAGAAGAAGTAGTTATGATTTTAAAGCAACATCCGTCTTTAAAATTAGACACTAATATTAACACCTCTTTATTATACGGCATGAGCCAGTTGGTAATTGAACATATGGGTATCCATACTCAGCCAAACAAGGCAATTGTTGGTGCTAATGCATTTGCTCATAGTTCAGGAATTCATCAGGACGGTGTAATTAAAAACCGCGAAACTTACGAAATCATGGACCCTAAAGATGTAGGAGTTACCGAGTCTGCCATAGTTTTAACCGCACGTAGCGGCCGAGCTGCCTTGGCCTACAGAGCAAAAAATATAGGATACGAATTAACAAAACTTCAATTAGATGAAGTGTATGCCAACTTCCTTGATTTTGCAGACAAAAAGAAAGAGGTTAACGATGAGGATATACATGTAATTATTGAAACCAGCAGCGTTTACAAACAAATTATTTCAGCTTAACTAAAAAGCATTAAAGCCTATACAAGGTTTAACCTTGTATAGCAAAACAACATTTAAATGAAAAAAACATTATTCGATAAAGTTTGGGATGCACATGTGGTCGATTCTATTGAAAACGGTCCGCAAATATTGTACATCGATAAACATTTAATACATGAAGTAACAAGTCCGCAAGCATTTAACGAGCTTAAGGATAGAAACATTCCTGTTTTCAGACCGGACCAAATTGTTGCTACAGCAGATCATAATACACCAACTATAAATCAACATTTACCAATACAAGATTCACTTTCTAGACATCAGCTTGAGCAGCTATCAAAAAACTGTACCGAAAACGGAATCACACTATTTGAATTAGGTCACAAATACAATGGAATAGTGCACGTTATGGCTCCCGAATTAGGTATCACACAACCTGGGATGACCATCGTATGTGGAGACAGTCATACCTCTACTCATGGTGCATTTGGAACTATTGCTTTTGGAATAGGTACCAGTCAGGTTGCTCAAGTTTTTGCTAGTCAGTGCTTACTTTTAACAAAACCTAAAAGTCTTCGTGTAACGGTAAATGGCGCTTTAAAACCAGGTGTACTTCCTAAAGATGTTATATTATACATTATCTCTAAAATAGGAACCAATGCCGGAACAGGATATTTCTGTGAATATGCAGGGGATGTTTTTGAAAACATGAGTATGGAAGGCCGTATGACCGTTTGTAACATGAGTATAGAAATGGGTGCCCGTGGCGGTATGATTGCTCCGGACCAGACTACCTTTGATTATGTTGAAGGTCGTGAATTTGCACCTAAAGGCGAAGAATTCGAAAAAATGGTAGCCTATTGGAAAACGCTCCCTACAGACCAAGGTGCAGTATTCGACAAAGAATATACTTTCGATGCAGCAGACATCGAACCTATGGTAACCTATGGAACTAACCCTGGAATGGGAATAAAAATTTCAGAACATATTCCAAATTCAGATGATGCTTCTTTCGAAAAGTCTTTAAAGTATATGGACTTTAAAAAAGGAGAATCTTTAATAAACAAACCTATTAACTACGTCTTTATTGGCAGCTGTACAAATTCAAGAATCGAAGATTTTCGTATTGCGGCCCAATACATAAAAGGAAAACACAAAGCCCCAAATGTTACAGCCTGGTTAGTTCCCGGAAGTAAACTAGTAGAATCTCAGATTATCGAAGAAGGTTTAAAGGATATTTTTACAGCAGCTGGTTTTGAGTTAAGACAACCAGGGTGTTCGGCCTGTCTGGCAATGAACGAAGACAAAATTCCGCAAAACGAATACTGCGTTTCTACTTCAAACAGAAATTTTGAAGGTCGACAAGGACAAGGAGCCAGAACCATTTTAGCTAGTCCGTTAGTGGCTGCAGCAACTGCCGTAGAAGGAAAAATTATTGACATTACTAAATAATTAAACTAAATGGAAAAGTTTACAACATTTCAATCCAGAGCCATTCCATTAGACATAGAAAATATAGATACAGACCAGATTATACCTGCGCGTTTCCTTAAGGCTACAGACAAACAAGGTTTTGGAGATAACGTTTTCAGAGACTGGAGGTTTTCAAAAAACGGTGATTTAAATACAGATTTTGTTTTAAACGACACGACTTACCTAGGAAGTATTCTGGTTGCCGGAGATAATTTTGGTTGTGGCTCGAGTCGCGAACATGCTGCCTGGGCGCTTGCCGGTTATGGTTTTAAAGTTATAGTATCTAGTTTTTTTGCAGATATATTTAAAGGAAATGCCTTAAACAATGGGCTTCTACCGGTACAGGTTTCTGCCGAATTTTTAAAAACTCTTTTTTCGCATATAAAATCTAACCCAGAAACCATAATAAGTGTTAATTTAGAACAGCAAACCATTTCCATAAAAGACACAGACTTTTCGGAAAGTTTCGATATCGATCCCTATAAAAAAACCTGCTTACTCAACGGATATGATGATATTGATTATTTATTAAGCAAAAAAGATGATATTTTAGCTTTTGAAGCTAAAGCAGAAAACATCGCAATAGAAAATTAAACTTGCCGAAAAGCAATTAAAAAATATTAACCTATGAAACTAGATATAGCAGTATTAGCAGGAGACGGAATAGGACCAGAAGTTACTACCCAAGCCATAAAAGTTCTTAAAGCTATTGCTTTGGAATTCGATCATACTTTCAATTTTAAATACGCACCGGTTGGTGCTATCGCCATAGATGAAACCGGAGATCCTTTACCGGAAGCTACTTTGGAATTATGTAAAAGCACCGATGCTTTACTTTTTGGTGCCATTGGCGACCCAAAATATGACAACGATCCATCGGCTAAAGTTCGTCCGGAACAAGGCCTTCTTAAATTGAGAAAAGCCTTGGGCCTTTTTGCGAACATACGCCCGGTAAAAGCATACGACACACTATTAGATAAATCACCTTTAAAGAAAGACATTATTAAAGGAACAGATATCAGTATTTATCGCGAGTTAACAGGAGGCATCTACTTCGGACAAAAATCTACCAGTGAAGATGGTAATTCTGCCTCTGATTTATGTGAATATTCTAGAGAAGAAATTGAACGCATCGCACATTTGGCTTTTAAAAACGCACAATCCAGACGCAAAAAATTAACTTTAGTAGATAAAGCCAATGTATTGGAAACATCGCGTTTATGGCGTAAAGTAGTTAAGGAAGTAGCAGAAGAGTACAAAGACGTTGAATTAGATTTTCTTTTCGTGGATAATGCAGCCATGCAGATGATATTAAACCCGAAACAATTTGATGTAATTCTTACAGAAAACATGTTTGGAGACATTATTAGTGATGAAGCCAGTGTTATAGGTGGCTCTATAGGCCTTTTAGCCTCGGCATCGGTTGGCGAAAAGCACGCCATGTTTGAACCTATTCACGGCTCATTCCCTCAGGCTACAGGCAAAGGTATTGCCAACCCGATTGCTTCAATTTTATCGGCAGCTTTACTACTGGATCATTTCGATTTAAATGACGAAGCTGATCTGATAAGAACCGCTGTAGACAAATCCTTAGCGTTACACATTACAACGCCTGATTTAAACAGCAAATACAACAACATTACGACGTCTAAAGTTGGAGATTTTATCGAAGATTTTATTAGCAATCCTAAAGATTCTAATCACAACTTCTCTAACATCCACTTAGGACAATCCACGATAATTTAATCTTAGATTTTTTATATATTATTTGTTTACTAAAAAAGGTCTTATAACTGAGTTATAAGACCTTTTTAATTTGTAGTATTTTAAAATATTACTCTACAATAAATTTTCCTTTCATAAGCGCGTAATGCCCTGGAAAACTACACAAAAACTCGTAAGTTCCTGGTGCTGGAGCCGGAAATTCGATAACATCGGTTTCCCCTCCTCCTAATAATTTAGTATGCGCGATTACATCTTCTGTGCCTTCCGGAACATAATCGGTCGCCGCCGCAGAGGCTGCCAGACCGGCAAATTTAGCCATGTTTACACCTTGCTTTAAAAGTACAAAATTGTGTCCCATGACATTTTTAGCCATTTTCCCGGTATGCATCAAGGTCAGTTTTACATTCTGTCCTTGTTTTACTTTAATTTCTTTCAAATCGAACATCATTTTATCATCTCCATGAATCATAATATCAGCCACCATTACAGCTGTTTCACTGCTTTCTACTGCAGTTGAGTCTGCAGTGACACTTTCAGTCATACTTGCATCAGTCTCAGAATGAGTTTCCAATTCGGAACTAGAGTTTGTAGTTGTTTCTTCCATAGTAGCTTCAGGCGTTGTTTCATAGGAAAAAGGCTTTTTCTTTTCTTCCTTTCCTCCACAATTCAGAAATAAAAAAGAAGACAAAACTACTACGGCTAAATTTGAATATTTCATAATAGCGGGTTTTAATGGTTATTCTTTAGGAAATTTACGACTTATTTCAGTTAATCCCAAATTATGAATACTTCCAAGATGCGTATGTTTCTTAGATGTATCTGGCGTATATGTCCCGGCTTCTACTTCGCCTCCAATCTTTTTATAAGCGTCTCTAAACGACATTCCATCTACTACTAAGGTATTTATATTATCTACTGTAAACAGGAATTTGTATTTATCATCCTCCAGATTAATATCCTTAACTTTAATCTGAGCAATAGAAAAACTAAAAATATCTAACACGACTTTTATGTCTTCAAAAGCCTGAATCACATTTTCCTTTAACAGCTGATAATCCCTATGGTATCCACTTGGTAGATTATTGGTTATAAGTACCATTTCTGATTGCAGGGCTTGTATCTTATTACACTTTCCACGAATTAATTCGAATACATCTGGATTCTTTTTATGAGGCATTATACTACTTCCTGTAGTTAATTCGTCCGGAAATGAGATAAATCCGAAGTTCTGACTCATATACAGACAAACGTCCATTGCAAAGCGTGCCAGGGTATTTCCCAGACTTCCTAAAGAAGCTGCAATGGTCCGTTCGCTTTTACCACGACTCATTTGCGCCGCAACCACATTATATTTTAACGTAGCAAATTCCATTTCATTCGTAGTAAATTCGCGATCTATTGGGAACGAACTTCCATAACCAGCAGCCGACCCTAACGGATTTTGATCTACTATTTTAGACGCCGCATCCAACATATACACATCGTCAATTAACAATTCTGCATAAGCTGAAAACCATAAACCAAAAGACGATGGCATAGCCACCTGTAAATGCGTATAGCCTGGCAACAGGTTGTCTTTATAGGTTTCTGCTAATTCTAAAAGCGTGTCGAATAAAACTTTTGTTTTCGCCTTTACTTCTTTTAATTCTTCTTTGTAATACAACTGAAGTGCCACTAAAACCTGATCGTTTCTCGACCTGGCTGTATGTATTTTTTTACCGACTTCGCCTAAAGTTTTTGTCAGCTCATATTCTATTTTCGAATGCACATCTTCAAACTGCTCATCAATAACAAATTCGCCTGCTTCAATTTCATTCGCTAAAAGATCTAAACCGCCAAGTAATTGCTCTAATTCTATTGTGGTTAAAATCCCAATCTTATGAAGCATTTTTGCGTGCGCTTTAGATGCTATCACATCGTATTTCGCAATATGAATATCTATTTCTCTATCGTTCCCAACAGTAAACTGTTCTATTTTTTTATCGATTGATATGCCTTTATCCCAAAGTTTCATCTTCTATAATTTATTTGTTAATTCTCTAAATCGTTTAAACAATCACACGATTCAACAATTCTATATAAATCTCTATTCCTTCTTCTATTTCATGCAGATAAATAAATTCATCGGCCGAATGCGAACGCGTACTATCTCCTGGCCCTAATTTTAACGACGGACAACTTAACACCGCCTGATCTGATAAAGTTGGCGACCCGTATGTTGTTCTTCCCATAGCCACTCCTTCTTTAACCAATGGATGATCTAAAGGAATACATGACGAATTCAAGCGCAGACTTCTTGGTTTAATGCTTGTACAAGGCGATTGCGTTTGTAAAATTTCAGCAATTTCAGCATTGCTATAGGCATCATTTACACGAACATCAATTACTAAATCGACATGCCCTGGCACGACATTATGTTGCGACCCCGCATTAATTTGTGTTACTGTTAATTTTACATTTCCTAAAGCTTCAGACGTCTTTTCAAACTTAAAATCTTTAAACCATTGTAAGACTTCAATCGTGTTATAAATTGAATTATTATCGTTTGGATGCGCGGCGTGACTCGGTGTTCCGGCAACAACTGCATCGAATACCACCAAACCTTTTTCGGCAACAGCCAGATTCATTAAAGTTGGCTCACCTACTATCGCCACATCCACTTTAGGAATGATTGACAGCATACTATTTAAACCGTTTGGACCACTACTTTCTTCTTCCGCGGAAGCGACAATAACTAAATTATATTTTAAATCTTCCGCATTATAAAAATGAGTAAAGGCTGCTATTAACGACACCAAACAACCTCCGGCATCATTACTTCCTAAACCGTATAATTTACCGTCTTCAACAATGGCTTTAAACGGATCTTTAGTATAAGCACTGTTAGGCTTTACCGTGTCGTGATGTGAGTTTAACAATAAGGTTGGCTTACTCTCATCGAAATATTTATTGACAGCCCAAACGTTATTTTGGGTGCGCTTATAATCTATATTATAACGCTTAAACCAATCTTCTATATGTAATGCGGTCTGATCTTCTTCTGAAGAAAAGGACTGAGTTTTTATCAATTGCTTTAATAGATTTATCGCCTCTTCTTTTAATTCCTTTGGGGTCATTCTAAAGTGTTATTGTTGTAAAATTATCATTTTCCTGGGTTAACATTGTAGTGTTTCCCATATTAATATTCGCTACGCCATGGTTTAAAGCATCGAAACAGTTTTCTAATTTTGGCAGCATACCATCGGCAATAATACCTTGCTCTAATAATTCACCATATAACTTGGTGTCTATGTGTTTAATAACAGAATTCTTATCGTTGATATCTTTTAAAACGCCATTCAATTCAAAACAATAGTAAATAGATGTCTCGTATAATGCGCTCATGCCAATAGCTATTTGCGAGGTAATGGTATCGGCATTAGTGTTTAACAACTGTCCTTTACCATCGTGGGTAATGGCACAAAATACTGGAGTAAAATTAGCTTCAATTAATTTATTAACTGAATGATAAGCCACCGATTTTACATCCCCCACAAAACCGAAATCAACCTCTTTTACAGGGCGTTTATCTGAAGTAATACTGTTAGCATCTGCTCCTGTTAAACCAATAGCATCAACATTCAACGCTTGCAACTGGGCTACAATATTTTTATTCACTAATCCGCCATAAACCATGGTTATCACCTCTAATGTTTCTGCATCTGTAATACGACGCCCGTTAACCATTTGCGATTCTATACCCAGTTTTGAAGCGATATGCGTGGCGCGTTTTCCACCTCCATGCACTAAAATTTTCTTCCCTTCTAATCCTGAAAACAATTTTAAAAAATCAGCTAAAGCTGAAGCATCTTCAATAATATTTCCTCCTATTTTTACTATGGATAGTTTTTCTTTAGGCATTTTCTAATATTTTCTTTAAAACTAATTGCGCTGCATAGGTCCTGTTATTGGCCTGCTGAATCACAATGGAACTTTCGCTATCTAACACCGCATCTTCAACAATCACATTACGTCTTACCGGTAAACAATGCATAAATTTAGCATCACCAATTTTTTCCTTAGTAATCATCCAATTCGGGTCTGTATTAATTACTTTTCCGTAGTCTTCATAACTACTCCAGTTTTTCACATAAACAAAATCGGCATCTTTTAAGGCTTCTTCCTGATTATGAATTACAGGGGTATCGCCAACAATGTCAGGACTTAAATTATACCCCTCAGGATTGGTAATTACAAAATCGACATCCATTTTCTGCATGGCCTGAGTAAAACTATTCGCTACGGCATGAGGCAAAGCCTTAACATGAGGCGCCCAGCTTAACACCACTTTTGGTCTGTCTTTTTTCTTGTATTCTGAAATAGTAATAGCATCGGTTAATGCCTGTAGTGGATGCCCCGTTGCACTTTCCATATTAACTAAAGGTACAGAGGCATACTTTTTAAAAGCGTTTAGAACTTCTTCACTTTCATCTTTAGCCTTATCAGTTAATGTTGGGAACGCACGAACTGCAATGACATCGCAATATTGAGAAACCACCGCAGCAGCTTCCTTAATATGCTCGGCTGTATTACCGTTCATGACAGTACTATCTCCAAACTCAATACCCCAGGCATCTCCTGAAACATTCATTACAATAGGATTCATCCCTAAGTTTAAGGCTGCTTTTTGAGTACTTAACCGTGTTCGTAAACTTGAATTAAAGAATAATAACCCAAGGGTTTTATTGCGTCCTAAATCAAGATGTTTTAACGGATCTTTTTTTAACTCTTTAGCGTCCTCAATCCAGGAATTGATGTCATCTATATCATGTATGGAGGTGTAATGTTTCATGTTTCTTATTTTATTTGATTCTTGTAAACGGCACTTTATTTTCGAAGGCATTTAATATAAAATTGTCTTCCAGCCCGTTTACAATCCATGTTTCTATATTTGATTTTTTGGCTACGGCAGCAGCTTCTATTTTTGATTGCATTCCTCCGCTTCCGTGTGATGATTTTGAATTAACAACTTCACTCTGCAACGCTTCAAAATCTTCAACTAGTTCTATGGTTTTTGGCATGCCATTTTCCATAGATTCTTTCGTATAAATACCATTGGTATTGGTTGCAATAATGAACAAATCGGCTTCTAAAAGTGAAGCTGTTAAAGCTCCCAGTTTATCGTTATCGCCAAACTTAATTTCATCGGTAGCTACCGTATCATTTTCATTAATAATCGGAATATAATTATTAGTTACCAACACATTAATAGTATTAACAATGTTAGTTCTACTTTCTTCCTTTTCGAAATCGGAATACGACAATAAACACTGTGATGTTAACAATCCGTATTCTCTGAAAATCTCCTGATAGATTCTTATTAAGTGCGGCTGACCGATAGATGCCAAAGCCTGTTTTACAAAAACATCCTTTTGCTTACTTTCCAGTTTCACAAACTGTTTAGCCACGGCAATGGCTCCCGAACTTACAATAACAAATTCGCAGGTATCCTTCAACTCTGCTATCTGACTTGCTAAGTCTTCGATTTTTCCTCTGGAAATATTATCGGTTTCTTTAGTTAGCGTATTTGAACCAACCTTTAATAATATGCGTTTCTTTTTCTGCATGCCTATCTTATTTGTCCTTTACCGTGAACATACCATTTATTGGTTACCAAATGCTGTAAACCTATCGGACCACGTTGATGTAATTTATCGGTACTAATCGCTAATTCTCCTCCAAGTCCTAACTGACCACCATCGGTAAAACGCGTTGAAGCGTTGTGGTACACCGCTGCAGTATCTACATTTTCCATAAATACTTTCGCTTCATCCTCATTAGTTGTGATAATTGAAGAAGAATGCCCACCAGAATATTGGTTAATCATGGCAATAGCCTCCTGAGTTGACGCAATTTCAGCAATAGCGATTTTAAAATCCAAAAACTCCTGATACCAGATATCGTCAGATTCTATAGCTTCAACACCTTCATATTTCGCTATGTTTTCATCACCTAAAATCTGAACATCAAAATTCTTTAATTCTGAAATTAATGTATTTATAAAGCTTTTCTTATTCGGAAGATTAGCATCAATTAACACTTTATCAAGGGCATTACACGCTGAAATTTTAGCTGTTTTAGCATTGATAATCACTTTTAAAGCAATATCCAAATCGACTTCTTTATGCACATACACAAAGTTATTTCCACGTCCGCTAATAATTACCGGACAAGTCGCATGTTCCTTCACAAAAGCAATTAAACGCTCACCACCACGTGGCACAATTAAATCGACTTTTTGTGTTGGATTTTCTAAAAACGCCTGTGTTTCGGTTCTGTTGAATTGTAAATATTCTACCCATTCAGTCGACGCTCCATTTGCTTTTAAAGCCTCGTGCCATAATTCGACAATTTTTAAATTAGAACTAGTCGACTCCTTTCCGCCTTTCAATAGAATTTTATTCCCTGATTTAAAGGCGATTCCCGCTGCTTCAACGGTAACATCCGGACGCGATTCGTAAATAATCAGCACCGTTCCGAAGGATGCCGTTTTATTATACACCTGCATGCCATTATCATGTTTGAAACTAAAACGCTCAACACCAACGGGGTCTGCCTGAGATGCCAAATGCGTTACCGAAGCAATCATTTCATCTACTTTAGCATCGTTCACTTTTAAACGATCGTACATGGAAATGTCATCACCTTCGTAAGCTTCCAGATCTCCTTTGTTTATTTTTATGAGGGCTGCTCGATCTCTTTCAAGCAATTCCGCCATAGTTAATAATACAGCGTTTCTTGTTTCAATTGATAATAAGGTGTTCATTTTTTATATCCTTATGTGATTTCTCCTATCGGCGAAATGACAGGTTATTTTTTATACTTCAACCGCTTCCAGCTCCTTTTTTAAGGCCTTAAAAAACTGATCGATATGTTCTTTTTTAATGCTTAGTGGAGGTAAAATTCTCAACAGCTTTTTATTTGAAGCGCCTCCCGTAAAAATATGGTGATCGTAGATTAATTTCTTTCTTAAATCTCCAACTTCAAAATCGAATTCCAAACCAAGCATTAAGCCTCGTCCTTTTATATTTTTTATTTTGGGAATGGTTTTAGCAACAGCAACGAAATACTCGGACATCGCATTCACATTGTCGATTAATTGTTCTTCTTCAATGGTGCTTAAAACCGCCAAACCAGCTGCACATGCTAAATGATTACCACCAAAAGTGGTTCCTAACATACCATATTTTGCTTCAATATCCGGATGAATTAAAATCCCGCCAATAGGAAATCCGTTACCCATACCTTTAGCAATTGAAATCACTTCCGGAGTCACATTATAATGCTGAAACGCGAAGAATTTCCCGGAACGTCCGTAACCAGACTGTACCTCATCGGCAATAAAATAGGTGTTATTCGCTTTACAAAGCGCATCAACCTGCTCGTAAAATTCGGCAGTAGCCTGATCTAATCCTCCAACACCCTGAATAAATTCAACAATAACAGCACAAACATCTCCTTTTTCCAACTCGGTTTTTACACCTTCAATATCGTTTAACTCCAGAATGGTTACTTCCTGCTGCGCATTTATTGGTGCTATAATATTAGGATTATCGGTTGCTGCAACAGCCGCCGATGTACGTCCGTGGAATCCGTTTTTAAACGCCACCACACGCGACTTTCCTGTTTTAAAAGAGGCTAACTTTAAAGCATTTTCATTCGCTTCGGCACCTGAATTACACAAAAACAAATTGTAACCTTCACAACCAGAAAGCGCTTCTAACTTATCAGCCAATTCCACCTGAATCGGGTTTTGAATCGCGTTAGAATAAAATCCTAAAGCATTCACCTGACTGGTAATCGCAGCCACATAATTAGGATGCGCATGACCAATAGAAATTACGGCATGACCACCGTAAAGGTCTAAATATTCGGTATTGTTTTCGTCGTAAACGTGAATACCTTTCGCCGATACCGGCGTTACATTATATAATGGATAAACGTCAAATAATGGCATTTTTAATTCTTTTTAATTTGATTAATTTTTTCAAATGAAGCTACAATTCCCTGAATCAAAGCAGAGCTTAATCCATTGTGTTCCATAGCATTCAACCCTTCAATTGTACAACCACTTGGCGTGGTTACACGATCTATTTCCTGTTCCGGATGCTTACCGCTTTCTATTAATAAACTGGCAGCTCCGTAACAGGTTTGCACAGCCAATTCATGGGCTTCATGAGCTTCAAAACCTAGCTGAATAGCTCCTTGAGTCGTAGCACGAACCAAGCGCATCCAAAAGGCTATACCGCTGGCACAAATAACGGTTGCTGCCTGTATTAATTCTTCGGGAATCACCAATGTTGTCCCTGATTGATTAAAAATATCCTGTGCTAAACTCACTTTATCCTGAGCCTTATCGTTTGCCGAAATACACGTCATCGATTTACCAATAGAAATCGCTGTATTAGGCATGACACGCATGATATTTTTATCGCTTCCAATAATACTTTCAATCCTTGGAATTTCAACTCCGGCAGCCACAGAAATAACAATATGGTTTTGGGTAATCTTCCCTGAAACTTCTTCCAGAACCTTATCTATATGTTTGGGTTGTAAAGCGAAAATAACAATATCTGACTGCTCTACAGCCCACGAATTGTTGTTAGTCGTTTCAACGTTTTCAACGCCTTTAAACGTCTCTAAGCTACTCGCCTTTCGGCTACTTAAATACAATGAAAAGGTGTTGTTTTTAATAAGGCCGTTTGCAATCGAACTTCCTAAATTACCGATTCCTATTACTGCTATTTTCATGTGTTGGTTAGTTCTTTTTATTAGAAATAAGTCGCTTTCAAGTTCAACCCAGTGGTTTCTTCAAGTCCGAACATTAAATTCATATTCTGAACCGCTTGTCCGGAGGCACCTTTTAATAAATTATCTATAATACTCGTAATTAATAATTTTCCGTTGTGCTTATGCAAATGAATCAAACACTTATTAGTATTAACAACTTGCTTTAAATGTAATTCATCATCGGAAACAAACGTAAATTCAGCATCCTTATAAAATTCTGTATAAAGTGCTTTTGCATCTTCAACCGAACCTGAAAAATCGGTATAAAGCGTTGCGAAAATACCTCTTGAAAAATTTCCTCGGTTAGGCATAAACAGAATATCTGAATCGAATCCGTTCTGTAATTGTTTCACCGATTGATTAATCTCCCCTAAATGCTGATGCGTAAACGGTTTATAATACGAAAAGTTATTATCTCGCCACGTGTAGTGCGTCGTTGCCGAAAGCGATGTTCCTGCTCCTGTTGCTCCTGTTACCGCATTAATATGCACATCATTATTTAACAATCCTGCATTCGCCAATGGCAACAAACCTAATTGAATAGCTGTTGCAAAACATCCTGGATTTGCAATATAATTAGCTGTTTTAATAACTTCCCTTTGTAATTCAGGCAACCCGTAAACAAAGGTGTTTCCATTAAAAACTTTATCGGCTTCTAATCTGAAATCGTTTCCTAAATCGATAATTTTTGTGTTTTCTGAAAAGGTATTTTCCGATAAGAATTTAACCGAATTTCCATGTCCTAAACACAAAAACAACACATCAACATCCGGATTTACCGTATCGGTAAACTCCAAATCTAAAGATCCAACAAGATCCTGATGAATTTTACTTATTTTATTTCCTGCGTTAGATGTACTGTATACAAAGTTAAGTTCTGCCTGTGGATGATTGATTAATAATCTCACCAACTCGCCGGCAGTATACCCTGCACCACCAATAATTCCAACTTGAATATTTTTCATTTTTACTGTTTTTCAAACTCATCATTTAGATACTGAAACAACACTTCGACTCTGCTCAGTGTGACAATTCAGGATGACAAGCTTTAGTTCTGTTTTAGTTTGAATTTACCTGTTGATAAATTTTATTCTGGTTTCCGAAGATTTTAATAAATCCTTTAGCTTCATCTGCCGTCCAGCCTTTATTTTCTTCTCCATAGCTTCCAAACTTCGCACTCATTAAATCGTGCTCCGATACAATACCATCTAATGTAAAGTGGTAAGGTTTTAATGTTACAGTAACATCGCCACTCACTTTATCCTGGCTGCTTTGTAAAAAGGCTTCCATATCGCGCATTACAGGATCTAAATACAAACCTTCGTGTAAATGCATCCCGTAGAAACTTGCAATATATTCTTTGTGTTGTAACTGCCATTTAGTAAGCGTGTGCTTTTCTAATAAATGATGCGCTTTAATAGTAATTAATGCCGCAGCAGCTTCAAAACCAACACGACCTTTAATACCAACAATCGTATCCCCCACGTGGATATCTCTACCAATGGCATAAGCCGAAGCTAAATTGTTTAAGGTTTCAATATTGATTTCAGGATCGTTTTCAATTCCATTAACAGCTACCAACTCTCCTTTTTCAAAGGTTAATTTTACTTTTTCTTCCTCAGAATGTTTTAACTGAGACGGGTATGCTTCACTAGGTAATGGTTTTTCAGACGTTAAGGTTTCCGAACCTCCAACGCTAGTTCCCCAAAGTCCT
The DNA here is from genome assembly GCF_051172795.1 of Formosa sp. S-31. NCBI lineage: Bacteria > Pseudomonadati > Bacteroidota > Flavobacteriia > Flavobacteriales > Flavobacteriaceae > Formosa > Formosa sp. S-31. Next base: position 305,869 of record NZ_JAENDK010000004.1, on the reverse strand, counting down.
TTGTTAATCGAATATTTCGCCTTTTCCCAAGACATATCGATACCATTGGCTTTTAAATAATCGATTTCTTCCTGTCTCGTTAATTTTTTATCTCTAATTGGTGTGATAATTTCAATATCTGGCGCCAAGGTTTGGAAAATCATATCGAAACGCACCTGATCGTTACCTGCACCTGTACTACCGTGAGCAATATACTCGGCATCAATACTTTTCGCGTATTCAATAATTTCAATAGCCTGAATAATACGTTCCGCACTTACAGATAACGGATACGTATTGTTTTTTAATACGTTTCCAAAAACTAAGTACCTTACTACTTTTTGATAAAATGTTGCTACCGCATCTATATTCTTATAGGTTGTTACACCCATTTTATAGGCATTTGCTTCAATTCTATCAATCTCGGCTTTGGTAAATCCACCGGTGTTTACACTTACAGCATGCACTTCAAATTCTTTTGATAAGCTTACTGCACAATACGAAGTATCTAACCCGCCACTATAGGCAATTACTAATTTTTTCATCTGCTATATTACTTTTGGTCTTTTTTTTTTAAAAACATAGTTTCCTTGATATGTTTTAATCTATTGAAAACCTTGTCTTTTACTTTTTTCTGTTTTTCTAATTTTGCTTTAGGGTCGTAAAGCATTCCTGTACACAAACACATTTTTCTATTTGTTCGTGTTAATACGTCGTAGTTTCTACAGGTCTGGCAACCATCCCAAAATGTCTGGTCATCTGTTAACTCAGAAAACGGAACAGGTTTATAACCGAGATCACTGTTCATCTTCATAACCGCTAAACCTGTTGTGATACTAAACACTTTAGCATCAGGAAATTTTGTTCTTGAATGCTTAAAGATTTTATGTTTTATCTTTTTAGCCAAGCCAACATTCCTGTAATCAGGGTGAACTATAAGTCCTGAGTTTGCCACGAACTTACCGTGACCCCAAAGTTCTATATAACAAAAACCAGCAAATTTGTCGCCTTCCAGGGCAATAACAGCATTACCATTTTCCAGTTTTTTCGTAATATACTCAGGAGAACGTCTTGCTATACCAGTTCCTCTAACAGCGGCTGATTCTGCAATAGTTTCGCAGATAATTTCTGCGTATTTAACATGTGATTTATTGGCAATTAATACCTCGATGTTTTTCATAAACCAATCTAGGTTAGAAATAAATAATGATTTAAATTTTGTTGCTTGTTATTTTGAATCCTAATAAAGTTAATATTTTTTGACCTAAGCATATAACACACCTATAAGGCGTATTTAAAATTAGTCAAAAAACAAATGGATTCTTTTCTTTTGGAAAAGCAGGGCACACCTGCTTCAATATAAACATTAGACCCTCAAGGGGCGGCGAAAACGACGTGTAAGAATAAAGGTATTGGATAATATGCTCAAGAACTGAACATTAAACTCTGTAAAAATATAATATGTCGTTTTCATAATAGTAACTCTAAATCGTCGGCCTAGGCCCCTTTCGTTAACTAGATGAAACAAAATTACATAAAATATTTAAACTACATCAAAACACACCAAAAAAAATCATTATTTATTTTTACAAAATATAATCGGTACTAATAAAATTAGACGCCTTAGTATCAAGCAGTTCTTTTAAAATAGCGTTATTATAAGAATTATCTTTAGACGCGACAAAAGTTCTAATTGAAAAAGAACGCAATGCATCATGTACACTCAAGGTGCCAACCGCCGAATCTTTACGTCCGGTAAATGGATAAACATCTGGACCACGCTGACAGGAACTGTTCAAGTTAACGCGACATACTAAATTCACAAGGGTATCAATTAATGGCGCCAGCGTTTGAACATTCTGTCCGAAGATACTAACCTGCTGCCCATAATTAGAATCTGCAATATCATCCATAGGCTCTTCTATATCCTTAAACGGAACAATAGGAATCACCGGTCCAAACTGCTCTTCCTGAAATACTCTCATGGTTTTATTAACAGGAAACAACACCGCAGGAAAAATATAATTCTCAACCGTTCTACCTCCCTTTTCGTTTAAAATGGAAGCTCCTTTTTCTAAAGCATCATCTATTAAGCCCTGTATATAATCAGGCTTATCGGGCTCCGGCAAAGGGGTTAACTTAGCTCCCTTATCCCATGGGTTGCCAAACTGAAGTGCATCTACACGTTCTGAGAAACGTTTATTAAATTCCTCCAGAATGGATTCATGCACATACAACACCTTTAAAGCCGTACAGCGTTGTCCGTTAAAAGACAACGTTCCTGCAATACACTCATCTATCGTTAAATCTAAATCGGCATTAGGTAATACTATCGCTGGGTTTTTAGCTTCTAACCCCAGTACCAACCTTAGTCTGTTTTGTCTGGGATGACTATCCTGAAGTGCATTTGCCGACTTACTATTTCCTATTAAAGCTAAAACATCTACCCGTCCTGTCTCCATTATTGGAGTAGCCACAACGCGACCTCTACCATAAATAATATTTACCACACCATCTGGAAAACTATTCTGGAAAGCTTCCAGTAAAGGTGTCATTAATAAAACACCATGTTTAGCCGGTTTAAAAATAACGGTATTCCCCATTATTATTGCTGGAATTAATAAAGCAAACGTTTCATTTAAAGGGTAGTTATATGGCCCCAGACAAAGCACTACGCCTAAAGGACCACGTCTGATATGAGCATATACACCATCGTGTTTTTCAAACTTGGCATTATCGCGATCTAACTGCTTATACTCCTCAATAGTATCGTAAATATAATCTACTGTCCTATCGAATTCCTTTTCCGAATCCGGTAAATTTTTACCAATTTCCCACATTAACAACTTTACAATTTCTTCACGCTTGGTTTTCATTTGTACTACAAATTTCTCCATACATGCAATACGATCTATCACTTTCATAGTAGGCCATTCGCCCTGGCCTTTATCGTATGCACTACATGCGGCTTCCAAAGCCTCCAAAGCTTCCTTTTTTCCCAGTTGCGGAATATGACCTAACAAAGTAGGCGCATACACCTCGGTAGAAGAAATTGTAGAGTAAACCTCAGCCATATCTCCCGACCAGGATTTCAATTCTCCTCCAACAAGGTATGTCTTCTGTTGTATTGTTTCTGTAATTTGATATTGTTCCGGAATGTCAAGGACAGATGTATTCATAATAAAAATAGTTATCTCTATTGATTTTTTAACGAATCCTAAAGATAACTATTTCTATATTAAATTTTAACCCACAAGGGTTAAGATTACACTAAAAACTGAAACAAATCGGGTTTATCATTTATATAATCTCCGAAGAAATTTTTAAGTTTCATTTTTGTCATTAAAGGCTCTAAATCAGCAGCCGATTTCAATTCAATCCCTACAACAGCAGATCCATTTTCTCTGTTGGTTTTCTTGGTATATTGAAAATAGGTAATATCGTCATTAGGCCCGAGAATTTCGGCTACAAACTCTTTTAAAGCTCCAGCACGTTGCGGAAACTTCACTATAAAGTAATGTTTTAAGTTTGAATACAATAAGGCGCGTTCTTTAATTTCTGCTGTTCTTGTAATATCGTTATTGCTTCCACTAATTACACACACCACATTCTTACCCTTAATCTTATCGGCATAAAAATCGAGTGCTGCCACACTAAGCGCTCCCGCAGGTTCAACCACAATAGCATCCTTATTATAAAGTTCCAATATAGTTTCACAAATTTTACCTTCAGGAACAGTAATCATGTCATCTAAATTCGTCTGACAAATGGAAAATGTCCGATCTCCAACTTTCTTAACAGCAGCACCGTCAACAAAATTTTCTATTGATTTTAAAGCTGTGTTATGACCGTTCCTGATTGAAGTTGACATAGATGGCGCCCCCTGAGGTTCAACTCCTATAATCTTAGTATTTGGTGAAATTTGCTTGAAAACAGTAGACAAACCAGAAGCCAGCCCACCACCACCTACAGGAACAAATACATAATCCAGTGGACAATCGGTCTGACTTAAAATCTCCAGTCCTATTGTAGCCTGCCCCTCTATGACTTCCTTATCATTAAAAGGATGAATAAAAGTTTTATTAAGACGCTCGCACTCTAACATTGCCGCATGATAAGCATCATCGTAAGTATCGCCAACCAATACAATATTAGTATACTCTTCTCCAAACATTTTAACCTGCTCTATTTTCTGATTAGGTGTTGGGGAAGGCATAAAAATAGTACCCTTAATTTTTAATAATTTACAAGATAAAGCAACGCCCTGCGCATGATTTCCCGCACTGGCACAAACAATACCATTTTCCAGCTGGTTTGGATTTAAAGACGAAATTCGATTATACGCCCCTCGAATTTTATACGACCTTACCAATTGCAAATCTTCGCGCTTAAATAACACCTTGGCATCGAAACGCTTAGAATACTGCATATTTACCATTAAAGGTGTTAAAACAGCGACCGACTTTAGTCGTTCGGCCGCTGCTTGTACTGCTTTTAAACTTGGATAATATGTCTTATTTTCTGTATGCATATAAAATTTAAGCTAACACAGAAGCTTCTTCTTCTACCTCTGTTTTTATTGTTTTCATTGCAGTCATTGCGGTTCTTAAAGTCTTACCTACCGCTTCGATTGGATGATTTCTAATTGCATCATTTACTGCAATTAATTCAATATTATCTACAGCATTAGACGTAGCAAAAGGCTTGCCTATTACATTAGTTTTAACCCTTTTCATAAAGTCTGCTAACAATGGTTTTGCAGCATGGTCGAATAAATAACAACCGTACTCTGCTGTATCAGAAATTACACGATTCATCTCGTACAACTTCTTTCTTGCAATAGTATTTGCTATTAATGGTAATTCGTGAAGCGACTCATAATAAGCAGACTCTTCTATAATCCCTGCACTTACCATAGTTTCGAAGGCCAGTTCTACTCCCGACTTTACAAGCGCAATCATTAATACTCCATTATCGAAATATTCTTGTTCAGAGATTTTTTCGCTTGTTAACTTTGTTTTTTCAAATGCGGTTTCAGCTGTAGCAGCTCTCCATGTTAACAAGTTTACGTCGTCGTTAGCCCAGTCTTCCATCATGGTTTTAGAAAAATGCCCTGAAATAATATCATCCATATGCTTTTCAAACAACGGACGCATGATATCTTTTAATTCTTCAGACAATTTATAAGCCTCAATCTTAGCAGGATTAGACAAGCGATCCATCATATTTGTAATTCCACCGTGCTTCAAAGCTTCCGTTACTGTTTCCCAGCCATACTGAATTAATTTAGCAGCGTAACCAGGCTCAACACCTTCTTCCACCATTTTGTCAAAACATAAAATAGATCCTGTTTGCAACACCCCACATAAAATGGTTTGCTCTCCCATTAAATCACTTTTTACCTCAGCCACAAAAGACGACTCTAACACTCCAGCTCTGTCACCTCCTGTTGCCACTGCATAAGCTTTAGCCTGTGCTAAACCTTTTCCTTCCGGATCATTTTCCGGGTGCACCGCTATTAATGTTGGAACTCCAAAGCCACGCTTGTATTCTTCGCGCACTTCCGTTCCCGGACATTTAGGAGCCACCATAATAACAGTTAAATCTTCACGCACCTGAGTACCTTCCTCTACAATATTAAAACCGTGAGAATATGATAATGTTGCTCCTTTTTTCATTAAAGGCATAACGGTGTTCACCACATTAGTATGCTGCTTATCGGGTGTTAAATTTAATACCACATCTGCAGTAGGAATTAATTCTTCGTAAGTTCCTACATTAAAATTATTTTCTGAAGCATTCACATAAGACGCGCGTTTTTCTTCAATTGCAGCTGCCCGTAAAGCATAAGAAATATCTAATCCTGAATCTCTCATGTTTAAACCTTGATTTAATCCTTGCGCGCCACATCCTACAATGACGATTTTCTTACCTTTTAAAGCACTTACACCATCCTCGAATTCTGAAGATGACATAAAGCGACATTTAGATAATTGCTCTAATTGTTTTCTTAATGATAGGGTGTTAAAATAATTTGCCATTTTTTTTAAATTAATTAAATGCTGCCAGCATTTGTGATATTTTCATTTCTTCTTTAGTTACTGCTATACGTCCTGAACGTACAAATTGCATAATGCCATAGACACTAAAATCACGATACAACTGATCGATTTCATGTCTGCGTCCTGATTTTTCCAGAACAAAAAACTCTTTATTTACCGTTACAATTTGCGTATTACTATCTTTTATAATATTCTGAATTTCGCGCTCATCAAACAATAAACTGGTCTTTAATTTAAACATACAAGACTCCTGATAAATGGTCTCTTCATCAGTGTGATAGTAAGCTTTTATGACCTCAACCTGCTTTTCTATCTGACCAATAATTTTTTTCATACGCTCTTCGGTCAAATTCACAACGATTGTAAATCTGGACACCCCTTCTATTTCTGAAATAGAAGTATTTAAGCTTTCGATATTAATGTGTCTACGCTGAAAAATTGCTGAAATTCTATTTAAAAGCCCGATATTATTCTCTGTATAAATAGAGATGGTATATGTATTTAAAGTATCTTCCATAATTAACTTAATCTAACATCTGAAACTGAAGCTCCTGTAGGAATCATTGGAAAAACATTATCTTCTTTTTCCACACAAACCTCAAGGAAATAAGCACCTTCGCAAGCCATCATTTCGGCTACAGCATCGGCCAGTTCTTCACGTTTGGTTACACGTTTTGCTTCTAAATGATACCCTTTGGCAATCGCTACAAAATCCGGATTTGTCATTTCGGTTGAAGCATAGCGTTTATCGAAAAACAACTGCTGCCATTGACGTACCATACCTAAAAACTCGTTATTTAGTACAACTATTTTTACCGGAACTCGTTGCTGAAAAATGGTTCCCAGCTCCTGAATATTCATTTGAAAACCACCATCGCCTATAATAGCTACCACATCGCGTTGCGGTGCCGCCATTTTAGCTCCGATAGCCGCCGGAAGAGCAAAACCCATGGTTCCTAAACCTCCAGAAGTTATATTACTTTTTGACTTATTAAATTTAGCATAACGACAGGCAATCATTTGATGCTGCCCTACATCTGAAACTATAGCGGCATCGCCTTTAGTCTGTTCGTTAATCTGATTTAAAACCTCTCCCATTGTCAACCCTTCTTTAGTAGGATGAAGATCATTTTTAATCACTTTTTCAAACTCTACAGCATACAAATCTTTAAATTGCTGATGCCATGTTTCATGGGAGTTTTCCTTTAATAAAGGAATTAACTCTGTTAAACTGCTCTTAGCATCACCAAGAACTGCTATATCTGTTTTAACATTCTTATCAATTTCCGCCGGGTCAATTTCAAAATGAATGACTTTAGCTTGTTTTGCATAGGTTGCAAGATTTCCTGTAACCCTGTCATCAAAACGCATCCCGATAGCAATTAACACATCACACTCATTAGTTAAAAGGTTAGGCGCATAATTTCCATGCATTCCCACCATTCCAACATTTAGCGGATGGCTCGTTGGCAACGCCGAAGCTCCCAAAATGGTCCAGGCCGACGGAATTCCGGATTTTTCGATCACCGTCTTTAATTCAGCTTCTGCCTGTCCTAAGATTACACCTTGTCCCCAAACAATTAAAGGCTTTTTAGCTGCATTGATAACATCTGCTGCTTTTTTCACAGCTTCTGAATCTGTTGCAGGAACAGGTTTATAACTACGTACAGAATTACATTTTTCGTATTTAAAATCGAATTCTGCAAACTGAGCATCTTTTGTAACATCAATTAGCACAGGTCCCGGACGACCACTTCTGGCAATATAGAATGCCTTGGCAATAGTAGCCGGAATATCTTCAGCCTTTGTAATTTGAACATTCCACTTAGTTACCGGAGTGGAAATCCCTACGATATCAGTTTCCTGAAATGCATCACTCCCCAATAAATGAGAAGCCACCTGCCCTGTAATACACACCAAAGGTGTAGAATCAATCTGAGCATCTGCAATACCGGTTATTAAATTGGTTGCTCCTGGTCCAGAAGTTGCCATAGCAACCCCTACTTTACCAGAAATACGCGCATAACCCTGAGCAGCATGCGCAGCCCCTTGTTCATGACGCGTTAAAACATGGTGTATTTTATCCTGATATTTATAAAGCTCGTCATAAACCGGCATAATAGCTCCTCCTGGATAACCATAAAGCACCTCAACACCTTCTGCTAACAAACATTTTATTATGGCCTCGCTACCCGAAATACGCACGGTTTCCTCCGTAGCTTTTTTAGATTGTTTTATTGTTTCTGTATTCATAAATCTTAACATATTTTAATTAAGATTCCTGCTGCTGCAGGAACTAGAACTCATCAGTCACACACCCTTTAGATGCCGACGACACCGTTCTTGCATATTTGTATAATACTCCTCTTTCGAATTTTAATTTTGGAGCAACCCATTTAGCGCGTCGTTCTGCCAGTGCTTCATCTGAAATTTCGATATTTATAGTATTATTTACTGCATCTATAGAAATTATATCTCCGTTTTCAACTAAAGCGATATTGCCACCATCCTGCGCTTCGGGTGCCACATGTCCCACTACGAAACCGTGAGAACCTCCGGAAAAACGGCCGTCTGTGATCAATGCTACATCTTTACCTAATCCCGCTCCCATAATAGAAGACGTTGGTTTTAGCATTTCCGGCATTCCGGGACCTCCTTTCGGGCCTTCGTAGCGGATGATGACGACGTCTCCTTTTTTTACTTTTCCTGTTTTTATACCTTCATTTACCGCAGCTTCGCCATCAAAAACATTAGCAGGTCCGGTAAACGACAATCCTTCTTTTCCTGTAATTTTTGCTACCGCACCTTCAGTTGCCAGATTCCCAAAAAGAATACGTATATGACCTGTATCTTTAACTGGTTTATCCAGAGTCTTAATTATTTCCTGCCCTTCTACTAAATTAGGCACATCTTTTAGATTTTCTGCCAGAGTATTTCCGGTAACTGTTAAACACTCACCATGCAACATACCGTTATCTAACATATATTTTAACACACCAGGAATTCCTCCTACAGCATGCAAATCTTCCATAGCGTATTTTCCACTAGGCTTTAAATCTGCAAGTAAAGGCGTTGTATCGCTAATACGCTTAAAATCTTCTAAAGTGAATTCTAACTGCGCAGCTTTAGCAATCGCTAAAAAGTGAAGTACAGCATTTGTAGAACCTCCCAGAACAGTTACTAATCTAAACGCGTTTTCTAAAGATTTCTTAGTAACAATGTCTGAAGGTTTAATATCGCGTTCTAATAATAATCGTAAAGCTTCACCTGCTTTTACAGATTCTTCTTCCTTTAAATTCCCTGAACTCACGGCTGGATTAGACGAATTAAAAGGCAAAGACATCCCTAAAGCTTCAATTGCTGAGGCCATGGTATTTGCTGTATACATACCACCACAAGCTCCTGCTCCAGGACAGGCTTTATGTACAACCTCTTTAAACTCGGATTCATCTATAGTACCGGCTACCTTTTGTCCATAAGCTTCAAAAGCAGAAATGATATCCAGTTTTTTTCCGTTATGACATCCAGAAGCTATTGTGCCGCCATACACCAATATAGAAGGTCTGTTTAAACGTAACATCGCCATTAAGGCACCAGGCATATTTTTATCGCAACCTACTACAGTTATTAAACCATCGTAACTCATGGCTTCTACAACAGTTTCCATAGAATCCGCAATAATATCACGAGAAGGTAACGAGAAACGCATTCCAGGCGTTCCGTTAGATATACCATCACTCACTCCAATGGTATTATATATTAAACCAACAAGTCCAGCATTCTGAGTTCCTTTTTTAACATGTAATGCCAGTTCGTTAAGATGCATATTACATGGATTCCCCTCATAACCCGTACTTGCAATTCCCACTAAAGGTTTTTGTAAATCTTCATCAGTCAACCCTATAGCGTGCAACATGGCCTGAGCGGCAGGTAATGTTGGATCCTGTGTTACAACCTTACTATACTTATTTAAATTTTTCATAAATTTTTAAAAGCTTTTGCTTTAATCTCTTTTATAATAAGAGCACTAAAGTAATTTTTTATCGTTTTTTAACAGATTTATTCAATTCCTGAAAGACTAAACTCATTTTCAAATCCACAAACACAAACAACTGATTAACAGTATTTTAAATCAATTCACATATGACGTTCAATACCTTCTTTTTTTAATATTTTTTCTTTTTATTCCTAATCTTTTTTGAAACGACTTAACTACTCATCAGATTTTAACAATATACTGATATTTACTACAAATCGATTCTCAAATAAAAACCCACAAAAAAAAGCCTTCCAAAAAGGAAGGCTTAAAATTTTATAATTAGTAAATACGCTTCCTTTACCCCCGAGATTTAATCTCAACGATAATAACAGAAATAATATTTACAATAATGTTTTTCATTTGTATGTCAAATATCCTAATTCTTTATTTAACGACCTAACGAATTCGCATTAAATTAACCTAAAATTTAAACTCTTGGCAAATCAATTCCCGACTTTAAAGGCAAATGAGATTCGCCCATCAGGTATTTATCCACATGATGCGCAGCCTGTCTTCCTTCTGAAATCGCCCATACAATTAAAGATTGACCACGACGCATATCACCAGCCACAAAGATTCCAGGAATATTAGACATATAATTATTAGTATCGGCCTTAATATTTGTTCTAAAATCTGTTTCCAGCCCAAATTGCTCTACCAAGGTGGTTTCCGCTCCGGTAAATCCAAGCGCCAATAATGCCAAGTCGCAATCCCAGGTTTTCTCTGTTCCAGCAAGTTCTTTCAATTGTGGACGCTCTCCCGGTTTAAAAATCCACTCAACTTCTATTGTCGTCAAACCTTTTAAATTTCCGTCTTTATCTCCTAAAAACTCTTTCGTAGAAATACTAAAAAAGCGCTCTACTCCTTCTTTATGCGAAGAACTCGTTCTCAAGCGCATTGGCCAATATGGCCAAGGCTGATGTGCAGGTCTTCCCGTCGTTGGCTTGTCTAAAATTTCAAAATTAGTCACCGATTTCGCTCCATGTCTGTTAGAAGTTCCAATACAGTCAGAACCAGTATCTCCACCTCCAATTACGATTACGTTTTTATCCGTTGCCAGAATTTCTTCTCCCAAGTCTTTTTGCCCGCTTACACGCTTGTTATTCTGTTTAAGAAAATCCATCGCCTGAACCACACCTTTTAAATCTGCACCGGGAATTGGCATTCCTCTTCTTACTGTAGCACCTCCACAAAGGACAACAGCATCAAATTCAGCTTTAATTTTTTCAGCATCAATATTCACACCAACATGAGCATTGGTTTTAAACTTAACACCTTCTTCTTTTAAAACCTCAATTCGCCTGTCTATAATCTCCTTCTCTAACTTAAAATCCGGAATACCATAGCGCAATAAGCCACCAACCTTGTCATCTCTTTCAAATAAAGTCACCAGGTGTCCTGCTCTGTTTAACTGCTGTGCCGCAGCTAAACCTGAAGGCCCTCCACCGATAACCGCGACAGTCTTTCCTGTACGTTGTTTAGGAGGATGCGCTTGTATCCAACCTTCTTTAAAGGCAGTTTCCACGATATTTTTTTCAATATTCTCTATCGTTACCGGATCTTCATTTATACCTAACACACAAGCTTCCTCGCAAGGTGCCGGACAAAGACGCCCTGTAAACTCTGGAAAATTATTTGTTGAATGCAAAATTGCCGCAGCCTCTTTCCATTTTCCTTTATACACTTTATCATTGAAATCCGGAATTAAATTCCCAAGAGGACACCCACTATGGCAAAACGGAATTCCGCAATCCATACAACGCGACCCCTGATTTTTAATTTCAGACTCAGACAACGGGATAGTAAATTCATTATAATTTTTTACACGCTGCTCCACTGGTTCGTAAGCCTCTACTTCTCTTTTATACTCTAAAAATCCTGTTATTTTTCCCATGACAATTATTGTGTTACAAGGTTTTCCTGTTCTAATTTAATTAAAGCCTGCCTATATTCCTCTGGTAAAACCTTGATAAACTGAGGCAGATACACATCCCATTGTTCTAATATTCGTTGTGCCAACGGACTTAAAGTAGCATTGTAATGATTCTCGATTAACTGTTTTAACTCATGCACATCTTCTTCAAGAACTACCGGATCTAAGTTTAAAGCTTCGGCATTACAATTTTTTCGGAAAGTTTGCTTCGCATCAAGCACGTAAGCTATTCCGCCACTCATTCCTGCTCCAAAGTTTCGACCAACTTCACCCAATATTACAGCAACACCACCGGTCATATACTCACAACCGTGATCTCCTATACCTTCAACTACAGCTTTAGCTCCTGAATTTCTAACACAAAAACGTTCTCCCGCTTTACCATTAATATAAACTTCACCCGAAGTAGCCCCATACAATGTAACATTTCCTGTTATTACATTCTCTTCCGGAACTATAGTTGCTGTCTCTGGCACCTTAATTACCAACTTTGCACCAGACAAGCCTTTTCCTAAATAATCGTTTGTATTTCCGTTCACCTTCATGGTTAAACCACGCGTAGCAAAAGCACCAAAACTCTGACCTGCCGATCCTGTAAAATTAAGATTCAATGTATTTTCCGGTAAGCCCTGAGCGCCATAAATTTTAGAAATCTCATTACTTAATACCGCACCCACAGCACGATCTATATTTGTTATTTTAAAATCCAGATACGTTTTCTCTTTTCGGAATAAAGCCGGATGCGCTCTGTTTATAATTTCAAAATCTAAATGACTTTCTAAATTATGATCCTGAGTATCCGTATTATAAAACTTAACATCAGGTGAATCCACCGGAACCTGATGTAAAATCGGTGTTAAATCAATTCCGGAAGCCTTATAATGCTCGATAGCCTTATTTCTATTCAATTTCTGCACCTGACCAACCATTTCATTAATTGTTCTAAACCCAAGTTTAGCCATAATTTCACGTAACTCCTGAGCCACGAAATACATATAATTTACCACATGCTCTGGCTTGCCCTCAAATTTCTTACGCAATTCAGGATTCTGAGTTGCAATACCAACAGGACAAGTATTTAAATGACATACACGCATCATGATACAACCTGAAGCCACTAATGGCGCCGTTGCAAAACCAAACTCCTCTGCACCTAACAAACATGCGATAGCCACATCTCTTCCGGTTTTCAACTGACCGTCACACTCCAGAACTATACGATTTCTTAAATCGTTCATAACTAAAGTCTGTTGCGCTTCAGCAATTCCTAACTCCCAAGGTAATCCTGCATGTTTTAATGAAGTTAACGGTGAAGCACCTGTACCTCCATCATAACCTGAAATTAAAACCACATCAGCCTTAGCTTTTGCTACACCGGCAGCCACAGTACCAACACCAACTTCCGACACCAATTTTACATTAATTCTCGCTTCTCTGTTAGCCGATTTTAAATCGTAAATTAATTGCGATAAATCTTCAATAGAATAAATATCATGATGTGGTGGTGGCGAAATTAACCCCACATAAGGCGTCGAATTTCTTGTTTTTGCAATCGAAGGATTCACTTTTGGTCCAGGCAACTGCCCTCCTTCTCCAGGCTTAGCACCCTGAGCCATTTTAATCTGAATTTCCTGTGCACTGGTCAAGTAATTTGAGGTCACTCCAAATCGTCCAGAAGCCACCTGCTTTATAGCACTATTTTTCCAATCGCCATCGGCATCTTTATAAAAGCGCTCCTGATCTTCCCCTCCTTCTCCAGAGTTACTTTTACCTCCGATACGGTTCATTGCAATCGCTAGGTTTTCATGAGCCTCTTTACTAATAGACCCGTACGACATTGCTCCCGTCTTAAAACGCTTAACAATTTCCGTCCAAGGCTCTACTTCATCAATCGAAATCGGATCGTAATTCGTAAACTCAAATAAACCTCTGATTGTCATTAAAGCTTTTGACTGATTATTCACCAGTTCTGCATACTCTTTATAGGTCGTTTTATTGTTAGAACGTACAGACTCCTGAAGCTTTGCGATAGTTAACGGGTTAAACAAATGCTTTTCACCATCACGTCTCCAGCGATACTGTCCGCCAATTTCTAAATCTAAATTCGCATCAATTTCCTGCTCCTGATAAGCACGTTCATGACGTTTTGAAATTTCACTTTCAATCTCATTCAGTCCAATTCCCTGAATACGCGTTGGTGTATTTGGGAAATATTTCTCTACTACTTTAGAATTTATCCCGATACACTCAAACAGTTGAGAACCTCTGTATGAATTTAAGGTGGAAATACCAATCTTATTCATAACCTTCAGGATTCCTTTACCAACTGCTTTATTATAATTTTTAACAGCCTCTTCAAAATCAACTCCTGTTACATCGTTAGCCAACAATTGCTGCTCGATAATTTCATTAACCATATACGGATTAATCGCACTGGCTCCATAACCGAATAACAAAGCAAAATGGTGCACTTCCCGAGGCTCTGCAGACTCTATTATAATACTGATTTTAGAACGCTTGTTTTGTTTATACAAGCCGTGATTCATATAAGAACACGCCAGCAACGCTGGTATTGGCGCTTTATCTTTAGACACATTTCTATCGGAAAGTATAAGAATATTTGTCCCTGAATCTATAGCTTTAGAAGCTATATCTACAATTTCTTCAAGTCGTTTTTCTAATCCGTTAACCCCCTTAACCACATCATACAACATAGAAATTGAAGTTACCTGATAATCCGGACTTTTATCGTGATGCTTAATTTTATCTAAATCCTGCTTCGAAATTACAGGATTCTGAATTTTAAGTTTACGACAGTGCTCCTCGCTAATTTTAAAAATATTCGTATCCGAACCTAAAGTCAAACTAATATCTGTAATCAATTCCTCCCGTATTCCATCAAGTGGCGGGTTAGTTACCTGAGCAAACAACTGCTTGAAATAGTTATAAATTAACTGCGGACGCTCAGACAGAATAGCAATTGGAGTATCACTACCCATAGAACCAATAGGCTCTTTTCCCCCTTGAGCCATTGGCTGTATAATAGTATTTACATCTTCCTGGGTATACCCAAAAACGTTTTGTCTAACTACTAAATCTTCTTCTTCATGTACAATTGGCTCACTTCCGTAAGGAATATCTCTCAGGTGAATTAAATTTTTATCCAACCATTCTCTATACGGATGCTTCGCTGCAATTTGCTCCTTAATTTCTTCGTCATTAACAATGCGACCTTCATCCATATTTACAAGGAACATTTTTCCCGGCTCCAAACGCCCGTGGAACTTCACATTTTTAGGATCAATTTCCACCACACCGGTTTCAGAAGACATGATTACGAAATCATCTTTAGTAACAGTATATCGGGAAGGTCTTAAACCATTTCTATCTAATACAGCTCCAATATAACTACCATCTGTAAACGGAATAGACGCCGGCCCATCCCAAGGCTCCATTAAACAAGAATTGAATTCGTAAAATGCTTTTTTAGCATCAGACATCTCAGTATTCTTCTCCCAGGCCTCAGGCACAAGCATCATCATAACTTCAGGAAGCGATCTACCTGTCATCAACAACAACTCTACCACCATATCCATAGAAGCAGAATCCGATTTTCCTTTTAAGATCGTCGGGATTACACGTTTAATATCATCTCCAAACCATTCGCTCTCCATAATCTCTTCTCGCGAGAACATTCTGGACACATTACCCCTTAATGTATTAATCTCTCCGTTATGACACATATATCTGAAAGGCTGAGCCAGATCCCAGGTTGGGAATGTATTGGTAGAAAACCTTTGGTGAACCAGTGCCAATTTAGCATCCAAAGCCGGATTTAATAAATCCTGGTAATACACATTTATATCTTCAGGCATCAAAAGCCCTTTATATATAATCGTTTTTGTTGAAAAACTTGGGAAATAGAAAAATGAAGATTCCGATAACTTTGAATTATAAACAGTGTGTTCTGCAATTTTTCGAGCCGAGAACAACTTCAGATTAAACTCAAAATCTGTTTGCTCTTCGTCCCCTTTTCCTACAAACACTTGTTTTATATGCGGCTCACTCACCGCTGCAATCTGACCGATACATGAATTATTAATTGGTACATTACGCCACCCTAATAATTTTAAACCCTGCTCTTTCACGCAAGCCTCGAACGTTTTTATACAATAGTCCTGCTGATTTTTCTTTTTCGGCAAGAACATATTACTCACTGCGTACTGGCCACGTTCCGGCAATTCAAAATCACAATATTTCACAAAGAAATCATGCGGTATATCTATTAAAATTCCGGCTCCATCACCTGTTTTTCCATCAGAACTTACCGCACCGCGATGTTCCAATTTCACCAAAATCTCCAAAGCTTTATGAATAATTTCATTCGACCTGCTTCCAGTCAAACTACATATAAATCCTGCCCCACAATTGTCGTGTTCAAATTCTGGCAAATACAGCCCCTGTTTCTTCAACATAATCATTAAATTTTAGTTATTTTTTGCAATTAGCATTTACTAAGATAGGAGTATAGATTCTACTGTAATAATTGCCCCGAAATTTTTACGACTTTTTAGGTTAACTCTACATTTTATTTGTTTTTTAAAATTTTTAAGCAACTTAAATTACGAATTCACTACCAACTTCAACCCTATAAAATACAAAAAATTTAAATCCAACCGAAAGACTTTAAATATTTATCATCTTTTCAAGGAATTAAACTCAACAATCCTAACATTTTTAACAAATTTCTTTGAATTTTCTTTCAAAAGAATCCAAAATATCACTTTCAAATTACCACACCCATATTTTTTATGGGGTAAAACTGTGTAAATAATAAAAATAAACCCACTACCCCTATTTTTTTAGGGGTATTTTAACTTTTTCTTTAGATTTATCCCATCAATAACTAATCAACCTTATCAATATGAAAAAATTATTACCATTTGCATTCTTTTTGGCAACACTTGGACTTTTCGCACAAGACACTATTGTCGAAAAAGTTGAAATTATCGATTTAAAGAAATTCAACTTCAGCGGAAGTGTTGATGCCTACTTCAGAGCAAACTTTAATGGTTCAAACAAAGGCTCCTCTAAAGGCGAATTTGCCGCTCCAGGATCATCTTTTGCAGACCTACCTGGATTTGCCTTAGGTATGGCCAATGTTGTCGCTTCTTACGAAGGAGAAAAAGCCGGTTTTGTAGCAGACCTTGTTTTTGGCCCAAGAGGTACCGATGCTATTTTCGCTTCTCCAATGTATTCTATGACAGGGAACATCGTTAACCAATTATATGCCTATTGGAATGTCACCGATAATTTCACTTTAACGTTTGGTAACTTTAACACCTTCTTAGGCTATGAGGTTATCTCTCCTACAGCTAATTTCAACTACAGCACATCATACCTATTCTCTTATGGTCCATTTAGCCATACCGGGATTAAAGCTGATTTTTCAATTACAGACGACTTAAGCTTAATGCTTGCTGTAATGAACCCTACAGACTTAACAGAATTTAATCCTAACGGAAAATATGCTTATGGCGCCCAGTTAGGATTTAAAGGACAATACTTAAACTTCTTAAGCAGCGAAGGCACTTACGAAATTGACTTTACAGGAGGTTTCGACCTAACCGATAGCTTCTTTTTTGGAATAAATGGAGCCTACTTCGATGGAGATGGTTCTGGATTCTGGGGTGTTGCCCTATATCCACAAGTAGCTTTAAGCGAAACCTTCTCTTTAGGCTTCAGAGGGGAGTACTTTAAAGAAGACAACGACTTTGGAGCAATAAACACAGGAGTTGAGGACTCCAATGTATTTGCCGCCACTTTAACAGGTAGCTTCGCTATAAACAACTTAACCATAAAACCAGAACTTAGATTAGACAGCGCTTCTGATGATTCATACTACTTCGTAGACAATGATTTATCTCCACAAAAAAGCTTAAGCTCTTTTGTACTTGCTGCCATTTACGCATTCTAAACCAATACATTAATTTAATAAACGTGCGACATCTTTATTTTTCACTCGCACGATAACTAAAAACACTAATCCTAAAACACTATTAATTATGTCATTACTTTTAAATGTACCTTTATTAATCCAGGACACCCCAGATTTAGCTGCTGCAGTTAAAGACGATATGGGTATGCTTTGGATGCTGCTTTCAGGAATACTTGTATTCTTTATGCAAGCAGGCTTCTTTCTTGTAGAATCTGGAATGACCGATTCTAAAAATGCTGTAAACATTGCGATGAAGAACTTTCTGGATATCGCCGTAGGCTCTTTAGCATTTTGGTTTATAGGATATTCTTTAATGTACGGTGCAGATGTATCTGGAGGCTTTTTCCACTGGGGTGGATTTATTTTTTCTCAGGGAGCTGCCGATTTATTCTTCCAGACTGTATTTGCCGCAACTGCTGCAACAATAGTTTCTGGAGCTATCGCAGGAAGAACAAAATATACTACTTATGCTATTTTCAGTATTATTATGACAGCTATCATCTACCCTATAGCTGGTGGATGGGAATGGAATGGCGGATGGCTAAACAATACCGATGGTATTATGCCAGCCGAGTTTATAGATTTCGCAGGATCTTCAATCGTTCACTCTGTTGGAGGCTGGGCTGCTTTAGTTGCTGCCTGGATGGTAGGCCCTAGAATTGGAAAATACTTAAACGGTAAACCTGTAGAAATGCACGGACACAACCAGATGTATGCGACTTTAGGTGTATTCATCCTTTGGTTAGGATGGTTCGGATTTAACGGTGGTTCTCAGCTAGCCTGGGGTGGAGCAGACTCTGCAGCTGCTTCTCAAGTAGTACTTGTTACTAACTTAGCTGCTGCTGCCGGAGCTTTAAGTGGTTTATTATTCACCTGGATTAAAAATGGAAAACCAAATTTAGGAATGACCTTAAACGGATCTCTTGCCGGACTCGTTAGTATTACTGCAGGATGTGGTAACATGACAGAAGGCGGAGCTGTTTTAGCAGGACTAATTGGAGGTATCTTAGTTGTTCTTTCCATCGGATTCATTGAAAAAACTTTAAAAATAGACGACGCAGTAGGAGCTATTTCTGTACACGGTGTTGCTGGTGCATGGGGAACCTTGGTAATTGGACTTTGGGGAGTAGACGGCGAAACCGGAATAGGCTTATTTAATGGTGGCGGAATTGCTCAATTAGCTGCTCAGGCTATCGGCGTAATTGCTTACGCAGTTTGGGCTATCGGTTTATCATTCATATCCTTATATATATTAAAGAAAGCTTGCAACGGACTTCGAGTTACCGAAGAAGAAGAAATTGCAGGATTGGATATCTCTGAGCACGGTGCAATTGCATACCCTGGAAAAAGACAAAGAGACTTCGATCAAGCTTCTTAAGAGACTTTTAAATACAAATTCCAATTTTATAATAAAAAGATGCCCTGCTTTGCTAGGCATCTTTTTAATGTTTATACAAATTCGTTTGACAAAAAACCAACAAAAGTCAAAATTATTTTTTAAAATTGAACTAACTAAATGATAATCTTAACATATTATGAAAAAAATTGAGGCAATTATTCGAAAATCAAAATTTTCAGAGGTAAAAAATGCACTTCATGAAATTGGGGTTAATTTTTTCTCCTATTGGGACGTCACAGGACTTGGAAATGAAAAAATTGGTCACGTATATCGTGGCATTTCCTATTCTACCAGCGACATCCAACGACGCTATTTATCGATAGTAGTAAACGACGATTTTGAAGACATTACAATCAAGGCCATTCTTCAATCTGCAAGAACAGGAGAAGTAGGAGACGGAAAGATATTTGTCTCCGATGTAAATGAAAGTTACAGAATTCGAACAGGAGAAAAAGGAGGAGAAACTTTAAAATAAAACTACTAAAAATTAAATTATGGAATTATTAACTACCAACAATGTATGGATGATGATCTGTACAGCATTCGTTTTCTTTATGCATTTGGGTTTTGCATTTTTAGAAATCGGATTAACCAGACAAAAAAACACATTAAACATACTTTTTAAAAACATATTTATTATTACCGTTGGACTCCTATTATATTGTCTAGTAGGCTTCAACCTAATGTACCCAGGAGAATTTAACGGCTACTTTGGTTTTGCCGGATTTGGACTAGACTCTCCTCTTACTCCAGATGGCGCACTGGACTTAACTTACAACGAAGGTTACACCTATTGGACCGACTTTTTATTCCAGGGTATGTTCGCTGCAACTGCTGCCACCATTGTTTCCGGAGCTGTTGCCGAGCGCATTAAAATTGTACCGTTCATGATTTTCACCGTTATATACGTAGGACTTGTTTACCCTATTGCCGGATCCTGGAAATGGGGTGGCGGATTTTTAGATGAAATGGGCTTCTATGATTTTGCAGGTTCCACACTAGTACACTCTGTAGGTGGCTGGGCTGCTTTAGTAGCGGTATGCTTATTAGGTCCAAGAATTGGAAAATTTAAAGATGGAAAAGCTCAGGCAATCCCTGGACACAATATCCCGTTAGCCACAGCAGGAGTATTAATTCTTTGGCTAGGCTGGTTTGGCTTTAACGGCGGATCTGTTCTTTCTGCAGATCCTGCATTAACCTCATTAGTACTTGTTACCACTTGTCTAGCCGCTGCCGCTGGAGGTGTAGTTGCTATGCTTACTTCTACGGTCATGTATAAAAACTTAGACTTAACAATGTTTTTAAACGGTATTCTTGGCGGTCTTGTTGGGATTACTGCAGGAGCAGATGTTGTTAGCCCTACAAGCGCAATCATTATTGGCGCTGTTGCCGGTGTACTAATTGTCCTTGCTGTTAGCTTTGTAGACAATGTTTTAAAATTAGACGACCCGGTAGGCGCCATTGCAGTGCATTTGGTATGTGGTATCTGGGGTACACTCGCTGTAGGTATCTTCTCTACCAACCCAGAACATAGTTTTATAACGCAATTAATCGGAGTATTATGCTATGCGGCTATTTGTATTATGTCATCGTTCCTGATTATTTTTATCTTAAAGAAAACAGCAGGAATCCGCGTTTCAGAAAAAGAAGAACTGGAAGGCTTAGACCCTCACGAGCATGGTATGTCCGCTTACCCGGATTTCCGATTAAACGAACACTAACACCTTATTATATTACACACCCACAAACGTCTTCAGGATTTTATCTTGAAGACGTTTCTATTTAAGAAAGGTTTAATAGCCGGAACTTTTGTAGTTTCAATAATATATGTACTTTTGCCGGAACAATTTAGAGGAAAGATTTGACTGATTGCAACCTCAATAAAAAATGCTAAAGGACAGTGCATACTTCCTGAGACGTTTTCGTCAAATCCACCCTCCATATTTTTTAAATATTTTATAGATTATGTCGTATTTATTTACATCCGAAAGCGTGTCTGAAGGACACCCAGACAAAGTTGCTGACCAAATTAGCGATGCCTTAATAGATAATTTCTTAGCCTTCGACCCAGAATCTAAAGTTGCTTGCGAAACCTTAGTTACTACCGGCCAGGTAGTTCTTGCCGGAGAAGTTAAGTCGAGTACTTATCTGGACGTACAACAAATTGCAAGAGAGACCATAAATAAAATTGGTTACACCAAAGGCGAATACATGTTCGACGGAAATTCATGTGGTGTTTTTTCTGCCATTCACGAACAGTCCGACGATATTAATCGCGGTGTAGATAAAGCCACTAAAGAAGAACAAGGAGCCGGAGACCAGGGAATGATGTTTGGTTACGCCACCAATGAAACTGAGAACTTCATGCCTTTAGCTCTGGATTTATCGCATTTATTACTCAAAGAACTGGCTGCTTTAAGAAGAGAGAATAAAGACATCACCTATTTAAGACCTGACTCAAAAAGCCAGGTTACTATTGAATATAGCGACGATAATATACCACAACGCATCGAAGCCATTGTAATTTCGACACAACATGATGACTTTGGAACAGACGAAGTTATGCTGGCTAAAATTCGTGAGGATATTATTAATATTTTAATTCCGAGAGTTATCGCTAAGCTTCCTGAAGACCTTCAAAATCTGTTTACAGACAGCATTAAATATCACATTAATCCTACAGGTAAATTTGTTATTGGTGGCCCGCATGGCGACACGGGATTAACCGGAAGAAAAATTATTGTAGACACTTACGGTGGTAAAGGCGCCCATGGTGGAGGTGCTTTTTCAGGAAAAGATCCAAGTAAAGTAGACCGCAGTGCCGCATACGCTACAAGACATATTGCTAAAAACCTGGTAGCAGCAGGCGTTTGTGACGAAGTTTTGGTACAGGTATCGTATGCCATTGGCGTAGTAGAACCTATGGGAATTTATATTAACACCTACGGCACTTGTCCATTCAATATGACCGATGGTGAAATTGCAAAAAAAGTAGCCGACATTTTCGACATGCGCCCGGCAGCTATAGAAAGTCGTTTAAAACTTCGTCAGCCTATGTATAGCGAAACAGCAGCGTACGGACATATGGGAAGAGAAAGCGAAGTTGTAACAAAAACCTTTTCTCAGCCAAACGGAGAACCTATAACTATAGATGTAGAACTGTTTACCTGGGAAAAATTAGATTATGTAGATCTTGTTAAAGCTGCATTTGGCTTATAACAACATTATACCTCAAAACACAAAAGCCATCTGTACAGATGGCTTTTTTTATTATCTTATGAGAACGAATTTTCCACAAACAAAAAAAGCAAGCTAAAATAGCTTGCTTTTCGTGGGAAGAGCAGGATTCGAACCTGCGAAGACATAGTCAGCAGATTTACAGTCTGCCCTCGTTGGCCGCTTGAGTATCTTCCCAAAACCGGATGCAAATATATTACTTTTTTTAGTGTTTCAAACAAAAAATCTATCAAATTTACACCAATGATTTTTAGCCCCTGATAATGAACAAATAAGCACTAAACATTCCTTATGGATTTTCAATAAAACACTACAAATTATATATAGCGCGTAGCGTAACATACCTTGGCTGTATGTAATAATCGGTTGCTCTAACCGAAATATCATCAGAACTACTCTGGCTTTGCGCTTTTGTATTTAACAAGTTGGTTGCTTTTAACTGAAACTCCCATTTACTATCACTATCTTTTCTGTATGCCATAGAAGCATTCCAAAACTGATACGTATTTAAGGTGGTTTCTTCATTTTTAAACTCATTATACACGTAATCTGTTTTAAAAGTAAGAACTTTCCAGATCAAGGCATCAAATTCTATTTTCGGAGCAGACGTGTAAAACTTCGTCCGTGTATCGCCCTGATCGTTATCCTGGATACTGTAATTGTACCCTATTTCGAAATTAGGAGCTTCTCTAAAATTGGTACGAAGTTCCACCCCGTAATTCTGCGTATAATTTTCGTTTACAGACCTTACATTCTGAATGTACTGATTAAATTTTGAGTAATTAAAACGCCCGTTGGCAGAAGCCTGAAACTTTCCAAAACGCTTCTGAAAACGTCCATTCGCTGAAAATGTTTCGTCTGCATAAGCCGAATTGAATGGCGAATTAGAGCGAATTACACTTTCAAAATTTGTAATATTTCTAATTCTATCAATACTCTTATTGTAATTAATGTTGGCAAATACATTAGTATAATTAAACATATTAAAACTGCGGTACGACAACCGTACATTATGAGCCAAGGCATTATCCAGACTTTCATTTCCGCTAAAAAACGAGTTATAACCATTCATAACCAAACCTCTTGCTAACTGAGTAACATCGGTAAACTGTGTTTCCATATTATAAGTAAACACAATCTGCTCGCTCTTTTTTAATTGAATTCTTGCATCAAAATCAGGTAAAATTTTAAAAAAGTCGTTATTATATTTTACCCCAAACTGTGTATTATCGGTATTATAAGCATGTACCGTTGCTCCTGGTGTAAACGTAAATATGCCAGTTTTTAATGTATAATGAAGTCCGACATACACATCTGTAAAACCGTATTCTATATCATTTTCAATCAAACCATCGTTGATAGATGGAGATGGAACGAACTCTGAATTGTTATCTAAAAGCTGAAAGATATTGGAATTAAACTTCTGGCGACTATAAATAGTTCCTAAGGTAAAATTTAAATTACTTTTTGCGTTTAGTACATTAAAATAATCAATCTTTCCGTCGAACTGATTCGATTTTACACGTTTATCCTGGTTCACATTATAATTAATCTGATCCATATCTAAACCTAAAATATCAGCGGTGTTGTCGTAAGTACTTTTTTCTTCTATAATAGCATTGTAAAACGGATCTTCATCCTGCCACAAATGCTGAGCTTCCAGAGCGAAAATATGTTTTTCACTTAGCGTATAGTAATAGTTTAAATTCTGATTTATACTAAACGGACTGGAATCTTCGTACTGCAACGTATTTCCAATAACCGAAGACAACACATTTTCATCCTGAGACTCTTTGGACAAACGCATCATTACATCGTAATCTAACTGGTTATCTGAATTAGGTTTAAAAAGCAGACTAAATTTAGCCATTCCCAAATCGCTGCGCTGTCTGGTATTACTTTCGGTAACCTCATCCGGCACTCCTAAATCTGTATTCGTATAAGTAATACTATTGATTTGCTGCATATCTATACGACTACTAGAGAAAATACCAAAACCACTAATATCTAAAGTTTGTTTTGGTGAATAACTAAAGTTTGCAGCTCCAAATTTTGTATAAATATCCTTTGCTCTGTTATTCTGAAGACTGGACAAATTAAGATTATTACTCCCCAGGTTTATATTTGTCCCGCTACTTCTGCTTGGTGCCCTAAAGCCTCCTGTGAAATTAAAATAATCCCGTCTGGAAAAGGCAATTTCTCCCAAATTATTTAAATCGCCTATAAGATTGACACTATATTTTGGACTGTAATAAAACAACTTAGGCTGGAAAACATAAAGGCCATTTTCGTCTGCAATTCCCGATCCGCCAGTTATATCTCCGAACCAGAAACTTTCCTTTCCTTTTTTAAGCTGAATATTAATAGCAACATTATCCTGATTATTTGTTACTCCACTTAACTGCCCTACTTCTGCAAAGTTTTTAAGTACCTGAACTTTATCTACTGCATTCGATGGAATATTTTTTGTTGCCAGTTTAGAATCGCCATCAAAAAAATCTTTACCATCTACCATTACCTTACTCACTGTTCGGCCTTCCACTTCAATTTCGCCTTCGTCGTTGACTTCTACTCCCGGCAGCTTTTTAAGGACATCTTCCAGCTTCCGCTCCGTTCCGTTTTTAAAGGAATCGGCATTATATATTAAAGTATCTCCTTTAACCGTAACAGGCATCTCGTAAACCAACTCTACTTCGTCCAGAGTATTATCACTTTTCAGAGTAAAAGTCTGATAAACATCTTCGCTACCGGTTTCTAAAAACTGCTGCTCCGTCTTCATACCAATATAACTTACCTGCACATTATATTTGGAATTCTTGCCTACCGATAATTTAAATGCTCCTTTGTCGTTAGTAATCCCATAAGATTCCAAAGCATTAGTTTCAGTATTTATTGCTATAACATTTGCCAGCTCCAGAGGCGTTCCGACACTATCTTTTACTACCCCTTCTAATTTTAACTGACCAAATACCGGGACAGAAAAAAGAACAATTAAACCTAAAAAAATATGTTTCATAAAAGCTTTTTGTATAACCGTTGATATTATAATTTACCTTCCA
This sequence comes from Formosa sp. S-31, assembly GCF_051172795.1. Taxonomy (NCBI): domain Bacteria; kingdom Pseudomonadati; phylum Bacteroidota; class Flavobacteriia; order Flavobacteriales; family Flavobacteriaceae; genus Formosa; species Formosa sp. S-31. The sequence continues at coordinate 280,163 of NZ_JAENDK010000004.1, read as the reverse complement.
CCTCGTCTGTTACGAAACATTTCACTCATCTCTTCCATTTTCTTTTTTACAATCTCGTCATATTCTGCTTTCGAAACTTCCTTTCCTTTTTTAGGCACTTTAATTTCAGACTTTTCCTGTGCATTCAACACTATTTTTGAACACAGAATGGTAGTTTTATCTGCATTCACTTCCAGAATCAATCCTGGTAACCCCCAGTACTCTCCCGGACCTTGATTAACTGGTATTTGAGGTGTATACCAAGCGGTCACCTCAATTTCTCTCGGTATTTCGGGTTTATTTTCGTCGTCATCATTTCGTCTGCCCGGAGGTCCCATACGCCTGAATTCCATTTCGCTAACCTGTTTAACAGCTGTTGCCTTAAAACAGGTATATTGCCCGATTTGCTTGGTTTCAGTTCCCATTTTCCAGGCCAGTTTTGGCAACGAGTCATGTATTAAAAATTGCTTCCCGAACAATTCCTGCTCCTGAAGCAATTGATTATCTTTAATATTTTTATACTGTGGTCCAGAAGTAAAATTCCCCATCATCCTAAACCCTCGCCCTCCGGAAGCTGTAGGTGCTTCCAGCTTTTCTTCTTCTGTATAAATGGATTCTGTACGATTAAAAGTTAAAACAAAAGATTTTTCCAGCATACTTTTCATACGCTCTGCTATTCTTTTTTTCTGCTCCTCGCTCATTTGTCTGCCGCCGAAGTCGGGCATCTCTGCACTTGTTTTAGATTCGTAATAGGCTACACCCTGAAAATCGCTTTGCGCATTAACACCGAAAACTGAGATTAATGCAAAAAGGAGCACTAGATTTTTTAAAATTTTAACTTTCATAATTGGCAATAAGTTATGTTTATACCTTCTAAGACTTAAAAAGTTAAGATTAGTTTAATGCATGCAAAAAATAAACACCCGAATATTTAGTTTTCATGATAATATTTGATTTTCGTATTTTTCGATTATGAAATTTATAACCTGTCTCATTCTTGCCGTTTGCAATCTTAGTTTTGCCCATTCCCAGATAAAGGCTAACCTTCTGGCAACACAACACACAGAAAAAAACACGGTTATTGGTTTAGACAACCTAGGCGCTGTTTATTATTGCAACACCAACGAATTATCTAAACAAACCCAAAGGCAGACTTTAAATTACACGAACTTACAATTGGGGAATATTTCGACAGTTAACACCTTTAATCCTTTAAAAATAAACGTGTTTTATTCCGCCTTTAATACCGTGATTATTTTAGATAACCGCCTGGCTGAAATTTTCAAAATTGATTTTAACTCCTTAAATCCTTATCGAAATCCGACTTTCATTTCTACAGGTTACGATAATACCATCTGGCTTTTTAACGATATAAACCAACAACTGGAATTGTATGATTACAAATATGGCAATCAACGTGCACAATCTACCCCAATAAACGGTAAAGTTTTAGATTTAAAAAGCGATTACAACTGGTGCTGGCTATTAACAGAAGACTTTATATACCAGTTTAACTATGTTGGATCTATGGTTTACAAAGTAAAAAATGAAGGATTTACCCGACTATTTCCTTTCAAAGAGAGTTTGATTCTACAAAAGGAGAACACCCTATATTACTTAAAACGTGACGATTCAAATTTTCATAGTATATCCCTTCCCGAATTATTAATAAAACAGTTTTTCGTAACCAACGAAAGCTTGTATATTTACGATACCGAAACCGTATATCAATTCCAATTAAAAACAGAATAAAATATGCACATTGCTATTGCCGGAAACATTGGAGCTGGAAAAACCACACTTACCAAATTACTCGCCAAACATTTCCATTGGGAAGCACAATTAGAAGATGTTGTTGACAATCCGTATCTGGATGACTTCTATAACCAAATGGAACGCTGGAGCTTTAACCTACAGGTGTATTTCTTAAACAGCCGTTTTAGACAAGTACAGCAAATAAGAGAAAGTGGAAAAGATATAATTCAGGATAGAACCATTTACGAAGACGCACATATTTTTGCCCCGAACCTTCATGCTATGGGATTAATGACCAATCGTGATTACGAAAATTACCGAGGCTTATTCGATTTAATGGAGTCTTTGGTACAAGGTCCGGATTTATTAATTTACTTAAGAAGCTCTATTCCTAATTTAGTAGGACAGATTCAGAAACGTGGTAGAGATTACGAAAACTCTATTAGCATAGATTATTTAAGCCGTCTTAACGAGCGTTACGAGGCCTGGATTCATGGATACAATAAAGGCAACCTGCTTATAATTGATGTGGATAATTTAAATTTTGTAGACAATCCGGAAGACCTTGGATATGTAATTAACCGAATAGATGCCGAAATTAATGGTTTATTTTAAGCTTTAATAAAACCATTTTCCTTAGCGTGTTCTATAGCCTGCAAGCTATTATCTACCAATAAAGCGGGTGTGGTTTTATAATTTTCGAAAAGCGATTTTATACGCTGCATTTTCCTTTTATGGTTTACACTTCTTAAATAAATTGCTAAAACACGCCCTGGAAAAGCCTCGGATATTTCGATATAAATATCCGCATCGGACTCGCTTCCATCTCCTATTAGAATAAACTTCAATTCGGGATACGCTTTTAAAATATTAACAATTTCCTTCTGCTTTTCTGGTTTATCGTTTGCTTTCTTCCGCTTAAAAATTGTATTCATACTGCGCAATAGAATAGGGCCTTTAGGAAACTTATTTTTCTTTAGAAAATATTCCAGATACCTATATAAATTCCAGGGACTGTGACTTACATAAAAAATCGGATTGGAATTTTCACCAGACTTACCGCGATGTAAAAGATGATAAAAATTTGCAGCACCCTCCAAAGGAATTCGGCTAAACGCTCCTTTAAAAAAGGTATTTATTAGCACCTGCCATTTTAATACAGAATACACTCCGGTATGCATAATCGTGTCATCTATATCGCTGATAACACCAAATTCGGCATGGCTAGGCGGAATTAATATTTCTACTGGAAATCTATTTTGATTGGTAATACTCCGTTTGATATTTACATCGCTGTACGCAGCTACAACGTGCATCCAGCCTTCGGTGTTTGTTAAAGCCTCTAAATTACTTAAGGCCTTTTCACACTTAAAATACCCTGATTTATCTGTTTTAACCTTTAGTATTTTACCATTAGGCAAACGCAAATCCAACCATACATTTTTAACCTCATCACTTTCAAAACGTTTATAGGAATTTATAAGTAGCTTGAAAAAACCCTTACGCTCCAAATCTATACTTTCATCTTCTATTGCCCTACCCCTTAAATAGAAATGATTAGATGTGGAATAACTTTGAAAAGCTATAATTTGCAAGGGGTCTTTTTTCAAAAAAATTACATTTTAAGGGTTAGTGCTTTATAAAGCTATAAAATTAAAAATACAGAATTTAATGACATACTAAAACTATTAGTTCTTCAAATTTGCATTAAAACTGTGGCAAAATTTCACATAAAAAAACGAGCGCAATGTCTTGCGCCCGCCATAGTATAAAAATTAAACTAAAACCTTTACTCCTGTTTAATTTTAACATCTTCTTTCAATTCTTTTAAGGCAGCCTGAACTTCTGCTTCCGTCCCTTCAATAATTTTTTCTGTAGTTTCTACTTCGCCATTTTTAGTCGTTTCTGTAATAATAACGGCTTTTGTTACATCTCCATCCGAAGTCACTTCTACGTTTATCTGTTTCTCTACTGCACCAGCAGCATAAGCTTCCTCTACATGATGACCTCCTAAAATAGGAGCAATCACCAATCCTACAAGACAAGTAAGTTTTATTAGAATGTTCATAGATGGTCCTGAAGTATCTTTAAACGGGTCACCAACAGTATCTCCAGTTACAGCTGCCTTATGAGCATCACTACCCTTGTATTCCATTTTGCCATTAATTTCCACTCCAGCTTCAAAAGATTTTTTTGCATTATCCCAGGCACCACCGGCATTATTCTGAAAAATGGCCCACATAACACCACTAACACAAACTCCGGCCATATATCCTCCCAGAGGTTCTGCCCCAAAAATTAAACCTATAATTATTGGAGTTAATATGGTGATTAGCCCAGGTAAAATCATTTCCTTCAATGCTGCTTTGGTAGAAATATCCACGCATTTTGCATAATCTGGTTTACCTGTTCCCTCTAATATTCCTGGTATGTCTTTAAATTGTCGACGTACTTCCTGAACCATTTCCATTGCGGCCTTACCTACGGATTGCATTGCCAAAGCTGAAAAAATTACAGGAATCATACCGCCTACAAACAGCATGGCTAAAACATCAGCTTTAAAAATATTAATACCATCTATACCAGTAAATGTAACATAAGCTGCAAATAGCGCCAAAGCTGTTAATGCAGCCGAAGCAATAGCAAATCCTTTACCAACAGCTGCCGTCGTATTTCCTACAGAATCTAAAATATCGGTACGCTCGCGAACTTCCGGATCTAATTCACTCATTTCGGCAACACCCCCGGCGTTATCTGCAATCGGTCCAAATGCATCAATAGCCAACTGCATAGCAGTAGTAGCCATCATAGCTGAAGCCGCTAATGCCACGCCGTAAAATCCAGCCAATTCATAAGATCCGAATATGGCAGCTGCGAATAATATAACAGATAAAAATGTAGATTTCATACCTACAGCCAAACCTGCTATAATATTAGTTGCAGCCCCGGTTGAGCTATTGGTTACAATATCTAATACAGGTTTTTTTCCTAAACTGGTATAATATGCCGTAACGACAGAAATTAAGGCTCCTACAGTCAAACCAATACAAGCCGCCCAAAAGACATTTAACGAAGGAATATCTATATAACCTTCTCCAAAAAATTTCATATGCATGGTTTCTGGCAACATGAACTTTATAAGAACAAAGCTGGCTATTAAGGTTAAAATTATAGCTACCCAGTTACCCATATCCAACGCTTTCTGTACCTGAGGTTCTTTATCTGAATTACTGGAAATCTTAACAAAAAATGTTCCGATAATCGAGGCTAAAATCCCTACTCCCGCAATAACAATTGGCAACAAAATTGGCCCCATATTATTAAAGCTATCGGTATACGCCCCCATAGAAGACATATCTTTAATAACATAATTACCAAGCACCATGGCTGCCAGAACAGTAGCTACGTACGAACCAAATAAATCGGCTCCCATACCAGCAACATCTCCTACATTATCTCCTACATTATCTGCAATGGTTGCTGGGTTTCTTGGATCATCCTCTGGAATTCCTGCTTCCACTTTTCCAACTAAATCGGCACCAACATCTGCCGCTTTAGTATAAATTCCTCCTCCAACACGGGCAAATAAAGCAATAGATTCTGCTCCTAAAGAAAATCCGGCCAGTGTTTCCAAAGCCATAGTCATTTCATCGTAAAACAATCCCGTACCAACCACAAATAGCTTAATAAATATAAAGAATAGGAAACTTAAACCCAATACGGCTAATCCGGCCACACCGAGCCCCATTACAGTTCCTCCGCCAAAAGACACTTTTAAGGCTTGTGGCAGACTGGTTTTGGCTGCCTCTGCCGTGCGTGCATTTGCTTCGGTAGCAATACGCATACCTACGTTACCTGCCAATGCAGAAAAACAAGCTCCTACAATAAAAGCAGGAACTATCATCCAGCTTGTAGTATCTACCAGCATAGATATAACAAAAAGCGCAATAGATGCGATTACAACAAAAATTAGCAATAGTCGGTACTCCGCATTTAAAAAAGCCAAGGCCCCTTCTTTAATAGCCTTGGAAATGCCCTGCATTTTATCATTTCCCGGCGATTGCTTCTTTACCCATGCCATTTTAGAAAACATAAATAGTAAGCCAAGTACAGCAAGTACCATTGGGACGAAAATCATGTTTGATTCCATAAAATTTATAAATTAAGTTAGTTTTTAATCTTATAAATGTAACAAAATCAAGCATAAATAAAAAACCCTTCCAGTGCTAACTGAAAGGGTTTCTCTTATTTATTTTAATACAAATTAAATTGTAAAATGTCCGTTTTTCTTGTGCTCGCTGTTTTCGTAACGATCTACACAAGCATCTAAAATTTCATAAGCTTCGGCAGCATCTCCCCATCCACCAACATCTACTTTTTTCTTTTCTAAATCTTTATACACCTGGAAGAAATGTGTAATCTCTTCTTTTAAGTGAGGATTTAAGTCTGATAAGTCTTCTAATTTATTCCAGATAGGATCTGATACAGGAACACAAACTATTTTCTCATCCGGCCCTTTTTCATCAGTCATATGGAAAACACCAATAGGTTTTACCTCCATAACACACATTGGAAAAGTAGGCTCGCTACCTAAAACTAAAACGTCTAATGGGTCACTATCTAAAGCTAAAGTCTGAGGAATAAATCCGTAATCTGCAGGATACATCATTGAAGAAAATAGCATTCTATCGAAACGAATTTTATTTAATTCAAAATCGTATTCATATTTATTTCTACTTCCTTTTGGTATTTCAATTAAAACGTCGAACGTTTTTTGTCCTTTTGGGCTCATAAATTTATTTTTTTAAAGGCCTCAAAAATACTGAACCCTTTGGTTATAGACAACTTAAATTTTAACAGATTTAACAAAACAGTGTATTTATAACACTTAAAATCTCTTAATTACTCGGTATACATTACTATTCAGCAGAATAAAACTAGAAATAGAACCCAAACGTCCCGGTTACTCCAAAATTTCTGGCATCAGGATTCTCAAGATAATTCCCTCTAAAATTAAAATCCAGTCTTAATATTTTAAAGATATTTCCTATTCCAAAACTGTATTCATAATATACTTTATCGCTTGGCGCGTTGTAAGGCACGTTAGAGGCATTTATAGCTTTATTTGCTTCTGAGATTTCTCCCCAAACACCTCTTACACCAACGATTTCCCTTAAATTCAATTTTCTTAAAAACGGAATCCTGGAAAACAGACGCCCGTTAAAATTATGCTCCATATGGGCAGAAACATAAGTATCGGTAATAAACTCGTAATAATTTAATTGAGAAAAGGTGTTATATATTGAAAAATACGCCTGGTTTCCCGGCACGATACTTAACAAACCTAAAGGTACTTCTCCAAAAGTTTTACCCGCTTCGACCGTTGTAAGCATGCGACCGAAACCACCTATTTGCCATGGCTGGGTATAAGAAAACTGTAATTTAGTATAATCGAAATCACTGTTTAAAACATTCTTTTCCCCAAGACTTAATTGCGCAAATAATGTCGCATAATTATCATTCGCCCGAGCACGTTCCACACCATACCCTGTCATACGGCGATTAGGAAAATAGGTTACTGATAGCGCTGTTTCAAATTGATTTAATTCTGAAGCTATTTCGGTAAAAGTATCATCGGTATAATAATCAATGTTAAAAGTTGGAGATGCAGAACTTAGAGTTCTGTAATCTGCTCCCAACCTGAAAACCACATTTTTTACGGGCTCCAGCTCGAAAGCCAGACTTGTTAATTCTATATTTGATAGTTTATCGTTTGTTCCCTTGGCAAAAAGTGCAGAAGATGCTAAACTTCTTCCCAACACATCGGTAGACGTAGTTAAACTCGCTCCAATCTGCTCTATATCCTTACGGTGACCTCCAGAAATTATAAAGCGATTCGTCTTATCGACAAGTACTTTACCAGAGATTCCGTATTTTACCTTTTCATCTCTAAAACCATAAGCTACAAAACCCTCAAGACGCCAGGGATCATTTGGTCCAAAATAAGTTCTTCCTCCACCACGAACACGTACGCCTTCCACTTCGTTAAATCCAAAGGTTGAATAAATTGGTCCGTAATCAAAATTCCACTCATCAATCTCGACATAACCTGATACTAAAATTGTCCCAAGATTATAAAGGCGATTGAATTTTTTAACGGTTTGCAGAGTATCCAGCATTTTATAAACACCTTTCTCATCCTTATTTAAATCTTCCATACGATGGGCCTCCCAGAACTCATCGTTTCGGTTATAAGTATCTTCATTATAATCTAAAACCTCTTCGTTATAAAAAGCATCCTGTCTTGGTTTATCAAACAAGTAATTATCGTACAAAGTTGTTCTTTTCCCATAGATTCCACGTGCTTTCTCTTTCTTTCTAAGCGCAAAATCCGACATAAAATAATCGCGCTTTATAAGAAACACAGAATCGCTTAATACATCAAAATCCTGTTCTATATAAATTTCTTTTACCCAGTTAATATTGGCACTTTTCGAAGCCTGCATATTAATTTTCTTAATAGCAAAAGTGGAGTCATTAACCCAGAAATCGCCCTTAAACGTCAGTTCGTTTTTTCGTCTCGGGTAATAAATAATATTGTAACACCATTTATTGTCGATAAACGCACTATCGGATAATTTATAATTATAGGTATTTATACCTGTTTTTGACAAAGGACTGACAAAACTCTTTTCGAAAAATTTAAGATAGTTATCGTAGATATCGTATTGAGAATATAAGTCTTTAATAAAATCGAGAATAAACTGATTGTTATTAAAACCAGACATTTTATTGCCTTTAAGCTCTTCGCGTTCTTTACCGGAAATATTGTTTCCATAAACTTTACTGGCCTCCTCGTTAATAAATATTGGCAAATAAGTTTTACCCGTAACATTAGAGGTGTCCACTTCATTAAAAATAAACTCCATGCCTTTAAAAATCTTATTTTCCATAAAGGCACTGTCTATCGTATTTAAATCGAATTCAACTTTCTCGTACTTATCGTATTCGTAATGATTAAATTTACGAAGACCATTCCGGCGCTTATGTTCCCAGATTTTGCGAAGAATATCTATTGCCGGATTATTTTTTTTAGGTTGTTTTCCGGCTACAATGACAACCTGATCCAACTCAGCGGCTTCTTCCTCCAATACTATTTCTAGTTTATAGTTAGCACCTTTTTTAAGTGGAAATTCCTCGGTATGATACCCTACAAAAGAAACTGTTAAAGCACTCCAGTTATCTCCGGACTCCATATAAAACCGACCTTCTTCGTTGGTTATCGTTCCTTGAGAAGACCCTTTAAAAATAACATTGGCATAGGCAACAGGTTCCCTGTTTTGGTCGTACACATAACCACTAACTTTAGTCTGAGCTAGTATAAACAGATTTCCCAGAAGGAAGAATATGAGGCTTAGTCTTACATTCATAGTTAAAAAAAAACTTCATCAGCAATTAATTATGTTGATGAAGTTTTTTACGACAACAAAAGTGTTGTTTACTTATATAATACTTTTTTTACAGCTTTTACAACATCGTTACTATTTGGCAACCACTCTGCTAATAATACTGGAGAGTATGGTGCCGGCGTATCGGCTGTATTAATTTTTACTATAGGAGCGTCTAAATAATCGAAAGCCTGTGCCTGAACCTGATATGTAATTTCAGTTGCAACGTTTCCAAATGGCCATGCTTCTTCTAACACTACCAAACGGTTGGTTTTCTTAACAGATTTTAAAATGGTATCATGATCCATAGGTCTTACAGTACGAAGATCTATAATTTCACAAGAAATACCTTCTTTTTCTAACTCGTCTGCTGCTTTGTAAGCTTCTTTAATAATTTTACCAAAAGATACAATAGTTACGTCTTTACCTTCGCGTTTAACATCGGCAACTCCTAATGGAATGGTGTATTCTCCTTCCGGTACTTCACCTTTATCACCGTACATCTGCTCACTTTCCATAAAAATAACCGGATCGTCATCACGAATCGCAGCTTTTAAAAGTCCTTTAGCATCATAAGGATTTGAAGGCACTACTACCTTTAATCCCGGAGTATTAGCAAACCAACTTTCGAAAGCCTGAGAGTGCGTTGCCCCTAACTGACCGGCAGATGCTGTAGGACCACGAAACACAATCGGACATTTAAACTGCCCACCAGACATTTGTCTTATTTTAGCAGCATTGTTTATAATCTGATCAATTCCAACTAACGAGAAATTAAAGGTCATAAATTCTACTATCGGTCTGTTACCTGTCATGGTAGAACCTACTGCTATGCCAGCAAAACCTAATTCTGCAATAGGTGTATCTATTACACGTTTTGGACCAAATTCGTCTAACATCCCTTTCGATGCTTTATAAGCACCATTATATTCTGCAACTTCCTCTCCCATCAAGTAAATGCTCTCATCTCTGCGCATTTCTTCACTCATGGCTTCACAAACTGCCTCTCTGAACTGAATTGTTTTCATGTATCATTATTTATAAGAACAGCAAAAATAACAATAATTGAAAAACTTTCTATAAAAGATTTTCCAAAATTTAAGTCGGGCAGGGCATTCAAATGGTGAATTCTTAATTCTTCCAATAATTCTAAAAAATAAATACAAAAATTACAGTACTTTTCCTTTTATAAAAATACTAAACCGATAGACTTTATAGTAAATAAAACTTTAAAAAAGCTGTAATACATTACATTTAATGTTTAAAAAACAGATTTAAAATTTCATTTTCGCAATAAAAGATTAAATTAATTCATTTTTTACTATGCATGCATAGTAAAAATAAAAAATAATTCAATAACTTCGTAACCGATAAAATATTACAGTAACATAACAAACAACATATATGAAGATTTTAGTTTGTATAAGTCACGTGCCAGACACGACTTCTAAAATTAACTTTACAGAAGGTGATACTAAATTTGACACTAACGGCGTACAATTTGTAATTAACCCAAACGACGAATATGGATTAACCCGCGCAATGTGGTTTAAAGAAAAACAAGGCGCAAGTGTAGACGTTGTTAACGTGGGAGGCCCTGAAACAGAACCAACTTTAAGAAAAGCTTTAGCAATTGGTGCAGATGCAGCCATACGCGTAAACACAGAAGCTACCGACGGCTATGCCGTAGCTGAACAACTTGCTAAGGTTGTTAAAGAGGGAAACTACGACCTTGTAATAGCAGGACGCGAATCTATAGATTATAATGGAGGAATGGTACCAGGTATGCTGGCTGCTTTAACGGATGCCAATTTTGTAAATACTTGTATTGGGATAGACGTAGATGGCACTAACGCCAAAGTTATTCGAGAAATTGACGGCGGAAAAGAAACCGTAACTACGACCCTGCCTCTGGTTGTGGGCGCTCAAAAAGGCATTGTTGAAGAAAGTGATTTACGTATACCTAATATGAGAGGTATTATGATGGCCAGAAAAAAAGCCTTAACCGTTTTAGAACCTGTTAGCGCTTCTACCGAAACGGTCTCAGTAAAATTCGAAAAACCAGAACCTAAAGGTGCCGTAACCTTAGTTTCTCCAGACAATTTAGACGAATTAATAAATTTACTTCACAACGAAGCTAAAGTTATTTAATCTCCTTTATTATAATTCAAAAGAATAACCTTTATTCCTTATAAACAGGAATACATTCAAAAAAATGTAAATCACATGTCAGTTCTAGTATATACAGAGTCCGATCAGGGACAATTAAAAAAAATAGCTTTAGAGGTTGCATCTTACGCAAAAACTGTAGCCGACCAGTTAGGAACAACAGTTACAGCTATTGCCATTAATGTAAACGACACGACGCCTTTAGGCTCTTATGGTGTTTCTAAGGTTTTACATGTTAAAAATCCAGACTTAGACACCTTCAACGCTAAGACCTATTCCGATATAATTAAACAGGCAGCCAATCATGAAGATGCTAAAGTTGTTATTGTAAGCTCAAGTGCCAACAGTAAATACCTAGCTCCTCTATTAGCTGTTGCTTTAAAGGCTGGCTATGCATCAAACGTAGTTGCTGCACCTTCAAACATTTCGCCTTTTACAGTTAAACGTATGGCGTTTACGAATAAAGCTTTCAATGAAACCAGTATAAGTACAGATGTTAAATTAGTAGGTCTTTCTAAAAATGCCTTTGGATTAAAACCTTCTGAAACCGTACTTGAAACCGTAGATTTTTCACCAAGTATTTTAGAAAGCGGAGTCCATGTAGAATCTGTAGATAAAGCTACCGATAAAGTTACCATTGCCGATGCAGAAATTGTGGTTTCCGGAGGTCGCGGATTAAAAGGCCCTGAAAACTGGGGTATGGTTGAAGAGTTAGCCGAAGTACTTGGCGCTGCTACAGCATGTTCTAAGCCTGTTTCTGATTTAGGCTGGAGACCTCATGGCGAACACGTTGGACAAACAGGAAAACCTGTAGCGGCAAACTTATATATTGCCATTGGTATCTCGGGCGCTATACAACACCTTGCCGGAATTAACGCATCTAAAGTGAAACTCGTTATTAACACCGATCCTGAAGCGCCTTTCTTTAAGGCCGCAGATTACGGTGTGGTTGGCGATGCCTTTGAGGTTGTGCCACAATTAATAGAAAAATTAAAAGCCTTTAAAGCTCAAAACGCTTAATTTTTATTAACTTGTAGTTATAATAAAAGACTGTTTAAAAGACTCCTACCCTTCTAATTTTGAAATTAAATTTTAAGGAGTTGACCTATTATTTCCATTAAATTTTAACAAAAAATTTTAAATAGGTTTGGTAAAGTCCCAATTTAAACAGTCTTTTGTGTTTTTAATTTATGAGTTTAGTTAGACTTAATATAAAAGGAATTTCTTACAGCCAAACGCAAAATGGAGCTTACGCATTAATCCTCAATGAGGTAGATGGAGACCGTAAACTACCTATCGTTATTGGTGCCTTCGAAGCACAATCTATTGCCATTGCTTTAGAAAAAGAAATCAGACCGCCCAGACCTTTAACTCATGACTTATTTAAAAATTTCTCCGACCGGTTTGACATTACAGTTAAACAGGTTATTATTCATAAATTGGTAGACGGAGTTTTTTATTCCAGCCTGATTTGCGAACGCGATAAAATTGAAGAGATTATAGACGCCAGAACCAGTGATGCTATTGCCTTGGCTTTACGTTTTCAGGCTCCGATTTTCACGTATAAAAATATTTTAGATAAGGCCGGAATTTATTTAAAAGTAAACCCGGAAAAAGAAGGCGATACGCAACCAGATATCCTGGTTGAAGATCTGGTAACTGAGGATGCAGATACACCTTCTCAGCAAGATGAGTATAAAGGAAAAACCTTAGAAGAATTAAATCACTTGCTGGACGAAGCTGTTACCAATGAAGATTATGAAAAGGCAGCAAAAATTCGAGACGAAATTTCCAAACGTTAACTTTAGGCCACACCGCAACGCATGAAACACATTTTATTCGCCCTTTCGTTTTTTATTCTAGGCCTTATAAATAATATCCATGCACAAAGTTTAGAAAAATCGTGGCTCCTGGACAGCCAACAGACTAAAATAGAAGACAGTTCTGTTTTGGCAACACCAAACTTAAAGTCTCTCATTCTTACAAACGGAGAATTTAGTATGCAAGCCACAGCTAACGACAGCCTATTAAGTCACGGTGATTACATGCTCCAGAACAAATTACTGGTATTTTATCATTCACAACCCGAAGATATTATTGGCCATTACAAAATTTCGAAACTTACTGACTCTACTTTAGTCCTTACCGAAAAAAACAATACCTATTATTTTACCGCTCCAGTTATTAAAACAGAAGGCGGCTTAGCTTCCGGTGAAAACAACACCATAATTTCTAGTCAGGGATTTACAACAAAAAGTCTACTTAAAGGCGTGTTTGGCATGCTAGTCCTCTTGGTAATCTGCTACCTTTTAAGTGCTAACAAAAAAGCTATTAACTGGAAAACAATAGGCGCAGGTTTAAGTGCTCAATTACTGTTAGCTATTGGCGTTTTAAAAATTGAATTTGTACAGCGCGCCTTCGAGTTTGTTGGGAAAATTTTTGTAAAAATATTAGAATTCACCCAGGCAGGAAGTGTTTTCCTGTTAGGTGATATGATGAATGTAGATAGTTTCGGGTTTATATTTGTATTTCAAATTCTACCTACCATCATTTTCTTCTCTGCCCTTACCTCCGTACTGTTTTATTTAGGAGTTATACAAATTGTAGTTCGTGGTATGGCTTGGGTTTTAACGAAATTATTAGGCATTTCGGGAGCCGAAAGTCTAAGTGTTGCCGGAAATATCTTTCTAGGTCAAACCGAAGCACCTCTAATGATTAAAGCCTATCTGGAACGTATGACCAGGTCTGAAATTCTATTAGTTATGGTCGGCGGTATGGCTACTGTTGCCGGAGGTGTACTTGCTGCCTATATCGGATTTCTTGGAGGCGAAGACCAGGCCTTAAAATTATTTTACGCCAAGCACCTGCTTACAGCCTCGGTAATGGCAGCTCCTGGCGCAATAGTCATCTCCAAATTACTATATCCGCAACAGGATCCAATTAGTTCTGAAGTTGAAGTATCTCAAGAGCACATCGGATCTAACATTTTAGACGCTATTGCAAACGGCACCACAGAAGGCTTAAAATTAGCCGCTAATGTCGGGGCCATGCTTTTAGTTTTCGTAGCCTTTATTGCCATGATAAATTATGGCTTTGGAAAGCTTGGATCATTGGGAGGTTTAAACCAATGGATAGCCGAAAATACACCATATACCGCTTTTTCCTTAGAGTTTGTTTTAGGCTATTTATTTTCGCCATTAATGTGGATTATAGGAGTAGCAAAAGAAGACATGGCTTTAATGGGACAGTTATTAGGTATAAAACTTGCGGCCAGTGAATTCGTTGGCTACATCCAGTTAGCCGAATTAAAAAACGTAGCTAATCCTATCCATTTTAAATTTGAAAAATCGGTAATCATGGCGACTTATATGTTATGCGGATTTGCAAATTTTGCATCAATAGGAATACAAATTGGCGGTATAGGTTCTCTGGCTCCAGGCAAACGCAAAACACTTTCTGAATTTGGTATACGCGCCTTAATTGGTGGTACTGTAGCTTCTCTGTTATCTGCTACCATTGCGGGAATGATTATTGGATAAGCCGTTAATAACTTTTCTGATTTTTAAGATTTTACTCCTTAGTATTCCGCCAGGTATTCTGTACTTTTACAGCCAGAAATTGATACCTGAATGAAACAATATTTAGACCTGGTTAAACACGTTTTAGAAACAGGAAACGTTAAAGAAGACCGTACAGGCACGGGAACAAAAAGTGTTTTCGGCTATCAAATGCGATTCGATTTAAGTGAAGGTTTCCCAATGGTAACCACAAAAAAACTACATCTAAAATCGATTATTTACGAATTACTCTGGTTTTTAAAAGGTGACACGAACATTAAATATTTAACCGATAACGGTGTTAAAATATGGAATGAATGGGCTGATCAAAACGGTGATTTAGGTCCGGTTTATGGCCACCAATGGCGCAATTGGAACAGTGATGAAATCGATCAGATTAAGGAAATTATTGAAACACTGAAAACCAATCCAGACAGCCGACGCATGCTCGTTTCGGCATGGAACCCTTCAGTATTACCAGACACCAGTAAATCCTTCGATGAAAATGTTGCTAACGGCAAAGCTGCTTTACCTCCTTGTCATGCCTTTTTTCAGTTTTATGTGGCCAACGGTAAATTATCATGTCAGCTATATCAGCGCAGTGCAGATATCTTTTTAGGCGTGCCGTTTAACATTGCATCTTATGCACTTTTAACCATGATGATAGCACAGGTTTGCGGTTACGAAGCAGGAGAATTTATTCACACCTTTGGAGATGCTCACATATACAGCAATCATTTTGAACAGGTAGAACTACAGTTATCCCGAGAGCCGAGACCTTTACCTAAAATGATTTTAAACCCGGAAATAAAAGATATTTTCGACTTTAAATTTGAAGACTTTACACTTAAGGATTACAATCCGCATCCGCATATAAAAGGAGCAGTGGCAATCTAACAACAAAAGCATTTCTTAATAGAAATGCTTTTTTATTTTTATACTGTTATAACACTGTTTTCTGCTGCTGCAAAATCATTCCAAACCAAACCGTCTGCTTCTGTTTCACTTACATACGTCCCATCAACCAAGTATCTGAATTCATACGAATTATCCGTTTCCAAATTTATCACCCCTTTAAATGTTCCGTTTTTCAACTTTTTTAAAGGTTCTTTTTTAGTGTCCCAGTCATTAAAACTTCCTACTACCATAACCTTCTCTGCATCACCTGCCGGGACAGTAAAAGTTACTTTACAAATCGGTTTACTTTTTAAATACTGTTTTGAAATTGCCATAACATTTATTTTTTGTTTCTCTAAAAATACAAAAGTTTAACACGTAATTTAAAAACAAACAACTGATGACCAAATAATTATCGTTTTCTTAAAAATAAATTCATTAAAATTTTATCTTTTCAATTTTGATTGAAATATTTTTAAATATGTCAACAAAGCAAAGGCTGTAAACCATGATTTTAACAAAAATGATATAATTTAATCAGGAAAATAGTAACTTTACTTCACTAACAATTACGCCTATGTTCGGGAAAAAGAAAAGCACCCCTCAAATTGATAAAGAGCAATTGGAACTTATAAAAAACGCGCAAAAACGTATTAAACAAAAAAAAGGTTTATACACGCATTTTATACTTTTTTTAATTGGATCGGTTGCCATAATTGTGGCCAACTTAGGACTTCACATTGCGGAAAAATTTCGTCCTTTTAATGTAGACTGGTTTGTATATGTGGTGGGGTTCTGGTTCCTTTTATTGTTATACCATGCCTTTAATGTTTTTGTAATTCATAAATTTATGGGGGCAGACTGGGAACAGTCGCAACTCGATAAATTAGTTGCAAAACAAAAAGAACGCATAGCTGAGCTGGAAAAGAATGTAAGCACCGAGATTCCTAAAACAAGTTTGCCTGAAAAAAAAAAGCTGACTACTCCTAAGAATCTTACACTTATCGTTGCTGTAGCAGAAAACAATGCTATTGGAAAAGACAACACCTTAATCTGGCATTTAAGGGACGATTTACAACGCTTTAAATCTCTAACTTCTGGACATTGCATTATAATGGGAAGAAAAACGTTTGAAAGCTTCCCAAAGCCACTACCAAACCGCACACATATTGTTATTACCAATCAACAAAATTACAAAGCGCCCCAAGGCGTCATTATTGTACATAATTTAGAAGATGCTTTAGATGCTGCTCAGGCAGACGCACAACCTTATATTATAGGCGGAGGTGAAATCTATAAACAAGCCTTACCCTATGCCAATACAATTGAATTAACCCGTGTACATGAGTCCTTTGAAGCCGATACTTTTTTCCCAGAAATTAATCCGGCGGAATGGAAAGAAACATTTACTAAATTCCACCCTAAAGACGAACAAAACGATCATGAATATACTTTTATAACCTACGAAAGAATATAATCCTTATTCACATACTTTTCCCCTAAAAAACATAACGCTTAAACTATTTGCCGCTTTCTGTTTTTGTAAAACTTAAGGCATTACAATTTTAAGTAAATTTGCAGCATGATAAAAGACATTCAGCTGCGCATCACGCTTCAGGAAGAAGCTGGGCAAAAGGATATTTTACGGGTTAAATCAGCAAAAGCTTTACACCTGGATTTAGCAGAAATTTCTGCTGTTAAAGTATTACGAAAATCCATAGATGCTCGTAAGCCTGCTATTGTATTCAATTATAAAGTGGCTGTTTATATCAATCAAAAACCTGAAGAAAGCTCACAGTACCAGTTTGATTATAAAGATGTATCTAAGGCTAAACCTATTCACATTATTGGTTTTGGTCCTGCAGGAATGTATGCCGCCTTACGCTGTATCGAACTTGGCTTTAAACCCATAGTTCTAGAACGCGGTAAAAATGTACAGGAACGCCGTAGAGATTTGCGATTCATTAATCAGTTTCACGAAGTTAACGAAGACTCCAACTATTGTTTTGGAGAAGGTGGCGCAGGCACGTATTCCGATGGTAAGTTATACACCAGAAGTTTAAAACGCGGAGATGTTAGGCGTATTTTTGAAAATCTGGTATACCATGGCGCAACATCTCAAATTTTAATCGATGCCCACCCTCACATCGGAACTAATAAACTACCGAAAGTAGTTCAGAATATTAGAGAAACTATTTTAAAATACGGCGGTGAAGTTCATTTTCAAACCCGAGTAACAGATTTCACCATTACCAATAATCAAATTACAGCTATACAACTTCAAAATGGTGAAGAAATGGCAGTAAATCGGGTAATTCTTGCTACAGGACATTCCGCTAGAGACATCTTTCATCTACTACATAATAAAGCTATTGCTATAGAGGCCAAATCTTTTGCCATGGGCGTTCGCGTAGAGCATCCGCAGCATATTATCGACTCTATTCAATACCATTGTAACGGACCGCGACACGAAGTTTTACCTGCGGCAGCGTACAGTCTTGTACAACAGGTTAATAATCGCGGCGTCTATTCTTTTTGCATGTGTCCGGGCGGATTTATCGTACCAGCCGCAACAGCAAATGGAGAAGTGGTTGTTAACGGCATGTCGCCTTCTAAACGCAATAACGAATTTGCCAATTCGGGCATCGTTGTAGAAATAAATGCCGATAAAGATTTAAATAAATACGAGCACTTTGGCCCTTTAAAAGCTCTGGAATATCAAAAAGATCTGGAGCGTCTCGCCTTCACTTCGGGAGGAAGAAGTCAGGTTGCTCCTGCTCAACGTCTGACCGATTTTGTTGAAGGACGACTCTCCAACGACTTAAATCCAACCTCTTACCAACCAGGTATTAAAAGTGTACCCTTACACTCGTTGTTACCCAAATTAATTGGTAAAAGTTTACGAAAAGGCTTTGAAGCCTTCGGTCAGAAAATGAAAGGCTACTATACGGCAGAAGCAAATATTATAGGTGTAGAATCCAGAACATCTTCCCCGGTAAGTATACCGCGAAACGAATATCTGGAACACCCACAAATTGAAGGCTTATTTCCATGTGGTGAAGGCGGAGGCTATGCAGGCGGTATCATTTCTGCTGCGATGGATGGTGAACGTTGTGCTGAAGCCGCGGCGAGAAACTTATAGCTAAAAATGATTATGACGGAAAAGGAAAAAATGCTGGCCGGTTTAATGTATAAACCTTCAGATCCGGAATTGGAAGCGGCTCGTTATCGCGCAAGAATGCTATTTCAAAAAGCAAATGCCTTAACAGAAGAGTCCAAAGCCGAACGAGATACTTTATTCAATCAACTTATAGACGCTGAAGATAATTTGCGAATAGAACCTCCTTTTCAATGCGACTATGGCTTTAATATTAAAGCCGGGAAAAACTTTTTTATGAATTACGGCTGTTGCATATTAGATGTTGCTCAGGTAAGCATAGGTGACAACGTCATGTTTGCTCCTAATGTACAGCTATATTCTGCGACTCACCCCATTGAAGCAAACTCCAGAAACAGCGGAAAAGAATTAGGAAAACCAATTAGCATAGGAAACAACGTCTGGGTTGGAGGCAACAGTACCATTTGTCCCGGAGTAACTTTAGGAGACAATGTGGTTGTGGGAGCCGGATCGGTTGTTACAAAAAGCTTTCCAGACGATGTGGTTATTGCAGGGAATCCGGCTAAAATTATCAAAACCATAAACAATAGCAAGTCGTAGAAGACCCTAATTTCTATTTATAATTACTATTTTTGCAGCATAAAATTTAATATCATGAATGCATATATATTTCCAGGTCAGGGTGCTCAGTTTACCGGAATGGGATTAGACCTTTACGAAAACTCTACTTTAGCACAAGAATTATTTGAAAAAGCAAATGAAATTCTAGGGTTTTCAATTACCGATATCATGTTTGAAGGTAGCGCTGAAGACCTTAAACAAACCAAAGTTACTCAACCAGCAATCTTTTTACACTCGGTTATTTTAGCCAAAACTTTAGGAGATAGCTTTAAACCAGATATGGTTGCCGGACATTCGCTAGGTGAATTTTCTGCATTAGTTGCCGCAGGTGCTTTAACTTTTGAAGACGCTTTAAAATTAGTATCGCAACGCGCTCAAGCCATGCAAAAAGCTTGCGAAATATCACCAAGTACTATGGCTGCTGTTTTAGGTCTGGAAGATAAAGTAGTAGAAGATGTTTGTGCAGAAATAGAAGGTGTTGTTGTGGCTGCAAATTACAACTGTCCGGGACAATTAGTTATTTCCGGAGAGGTTGAAGCTGTAGAAAAAGCCTGTGAAGCCTTAAAAGCTGCCGGAGCAAAACGCGCTTTAATATTACCAGTAGGAGGAGCTTTCCATTCTCCAATGATGGAACCTGCCCGCGAAGAATTAGCTACAGCTATTAAAAACACAACATTCAGTAAACCAAACTGCCCGATTTACCAAAACGTAACGGCTTCTGCTATAACAGATGAAAATGAAATTAAAGAAAATTTAATTTCACAATTAACAGCTCCTGTAAAATGGACCCAATCTGTGCAACAAATGATTGCTGATGGTGCAACACATTTCACCGAAGTTGGTCCAGGAAAAGTATTACAAGGTTTGGTTAAAAAAATTAACAGAGACGCTCAAACAGCCTCTGCAACTTTTGAAATCGAAAGTAATTAATGAAACTTTCCAGAACTGCGTTTATTCTTGCTTTAATTGCATTAAACATTGCCTTGGATCAAATTTCCAAGGTACTGGTTAGACTTTATGTTACACCATATAAAACAACGGAACTTATCGGAGATAAATTCATACTTACAAATGTGGAAAACTCCGGTGCTTTTTTAAGTTTAGGTAGTGATTTAAACCCAACACTAAAAAATATTTTTTTACTGGCTTTGCCTATTGTAGTATTGGGCTATGTACTGTATTATATTTTAAGCAATAAATCCTTAGACAAGATATCTGTCATTGCTTTTTCTTGTATTGTTGGTGGCGGAATTGCTAATGTTTACGACCGTATTATGTATGGTTCTGTAACCGATTTCCTTCATATAGATTTAGGAGGAATTTTTAAAACAGGTGTATTTAATGTTGCCGACATGTCTGTAATGTTAGGTATGGGGCTATTGTTGTACTCCAACTTTAAAACAAAAAAAGCTAAAGCTTCCTAAGCAAAGAATCGCTAAACCAAAATACAGAAAAGCCCCGAGATAATCTCGGGGCTTTTCTATTATGCTTGTAAACTACATTCTGCACAGTCTTTAACTTCTCCGTAATAAGTTTCCCTATATTTATGAAGGGTTTGAATTGGTACATTTAAAAACAAACGTTTTATGTACGTTACTTTTGTAATTAATTCACCCATTTTTGGTGTGAATCTTTTTTCTTCTTTGGTTTCCCGTTTTATTGTAATCAATTTCATAATATCATTTATCATTTAACCACTAGTATACAAAGATGAATTTCCAATTACAAGAATTAGAAGCTAATTCAAGCATTTTAACCTAATTTTTAAGTATTTAACAACGATTTTTAGATTTAACTAAAAATATAACAACAGATTTTCAGTCAAAATTCGGTGATTGTTTCTTATAAAATTCACTAAATCAATATCCTTTTTAAGCATAAAAAAACCTCCATTACAGCAATTTGTAATGAAGGTTTTCAACTAAATTAACACTTACTTAATTTATTGTTCTCTAATATGTTTTTCCCATTTCCAGGCCGAAGCCATAGCGTCATCCAAAGTTAAATCAGATTTCCAACCTAACACTTTATTCGCCTTTTCAGTATGCGCATAAGCAGCTATAACATCTCCTGCCCTTCTGGGAGCTATTTTATAATTTAATGTTTCTCCGGAAACACGCTCAAAAGATTTAATAACTTCTAAAACCGAACTTCCTGTTCCTGTCCCCAGATTAAACACTTCAAAATTTGTTTCATTTTTATGCGCTAACAAACGTTGCAAAGCCACAACGTGAGCCTTAGCTAAATCCACAACATGAATATAATCGCGAATACAGGTACCATCTTCAGTAGGGTAATCATCGCCAAAAACAGACAATTGCTCTCTTAAGCCTATTGCTGTTTGTGTAATAAAAGGCACTAAATTCTGAGGCACGCCAATTGGCAACTCTCCAATTAAAGCACTTTCATGAGACCCTACCGGATTAAAATAACGCAAAGCAATGGCATTTAATTGCGCACTTACTTTACAGGTATCCTTAATTATTTCCTCTCCTATCTGTTTCGTATTACCATAAGGCGACTCTGCAGGTTTAACCGGTGCGTTTTCGGTTATAGGCAATTCATCGGCCTGACCATAAACCGTACAGGAAGAACTAAAGATAAAATTAGCTTCTTTTAATTTATTTAATTCCTGTAAAACATATACCAAAGTATTAATGTTGTTCTCGTAATACAACAACGGATTCTCTACACTTTCCCCTACAGCCTTACTCGCTGCAAAATGGATAACACCTTTAACATCGTTATGAGTTTTAAAAAATTCCTGAACGGCACTTTTTTCTCTTAAATCCAGTTTTTCAAAAATTGGCTTTTTACCTGTTATAGCCGTAATACCGTCTAATACGTTTATTGATGAATTTGAAAGATTGTCGATAATTACCACCTCAAAACCTTCTTTTTGAAGTTCCACTACCGTATGAGAGCCAATAAAACCAAGTCCTCCGGTTACTAAAATTTTACTCATTTATAAATGCTTTTATGGTTGATGTAATAAACTCAATCTGATCGTCTTCCAACTCAGTATGCATAGGCAATGAAATCACCTCTTTTACCAACTGATTGGTAACCTCAAAATCCGCTTCATTATAACGGTCGTCCTTATAGGCTTTTTGATTGTGTAACGGAATTGGATAATACACTCCACAAGGTATCCCCTTTTCATTTAAATGCTTTACCAGAGCATCGCGATCTACACCGTTAACCTTTAAGGTATACTGATGAAACACGTGATTATCTTCTTCCCCAGATCTAAAAGGAACTGTAATTTTATCTTCATTTTTAAACGCCTCGTCATACTTTTTAGCCGCTTCAATTCTGGCTTTATTATACGCATCCAGGTGTGGTAATTTAGCATCCAACACCGCAGCCTGAATAGAATCTAATCTGGAATTTACACCAACCACATCGTGATGGTAACGCTCGTACATTCCATGATTTACAATACCTCTGATCGTATGTGCTAACTGATCGTCGTTAGTAAAAATTGCTCCTCCATCGCCATAACACCCTAAATTTTTAGAAGGGAAAAAAGACGTTGAGCTAACATGTCCAATAGTACCAACTTTTACCTTTTTACCATCCTTGTAAGTGTAATTTGCTCCAATAGCCTGCGCATTATCTTCAATTACAAATAAATTGTGCTCTCCCGCCAATTCCATAATAGCTTCCATATTAGCACACTGACCAAATAAATGAACAGGTACTATAGCCTTGGTTTTTGGAGTAATAGCTTTTCTAATAGCGTCTACGCTAATATTAAATGTATCAGGCTCAACATCTACCAAAACCGGAGTTAACTGCAATAAAGCAATAACCTCAACGGTCGCCGCAAAAGTAAAATCGGCAGTTATAACTTCATCACCTGGTTTTAAACCAAGTCCCATCATGGCTATCTGCAAAGCATCGGTACCGTTGGCACATGGAATGACGTGTTTAACGTTTAAATAACATTCAAGATTTTTCTGAAATTCGTGAACTTTAGGGCCATTTATAAAGGAAGTGGTTTCTAAAACTTCTTGAATAGAAGCATTTACAACAGCCTCTATTTTACTATATTGACCTTTAAGGTCAACCATTTGAATATTTTTCATGTGAAAGAAATTAAAGTCCTGGATACTATTGTATTTTGAACTATAAATTAAAAAATCCGTACGGGATATTGAACTCACGAAATTACGAAATTCAGCAACGTTAACCAATGAATTTCTAGATAAGAAACGTATTTTTGCCCTAAAGAAATAGATTTTGAAAATAATTTATAATATAGGCATTATCACTGCAAAATATCTGTTAAAGATAGTGGCTTTATTTAATTCAAAAATAAAACTAGGTGTTCTTGGCAGAAAAGAAACCTTTAAAATTTTAGACAATTCTCTGCAACCGTCAGACAAAACACTTTGGTTTCATTGTGCCTCGCTGGGAGAATACGAACAAGGACTGCCTGTATTTTCTGCCTTGCGAAACCTCTACCCAAAACATAAAATTGTTTTAACCTTCTTTTCGCCTTCAGGCTACGAAATCCGAAAAAATACGCCTGTAGCAGATGTCGTTACCTATTTACCTCTTGACACTCCCGGTAACGCAAAACGTTTCATTACACAGGTAAACCCGGAATTATCAGTTTTTGTTAAATACGACATCTGGCCAAATTTTTTATTAGAACTAAAAAAACGGGATTTAAACGCTATTTTAATTTCTGCTTTGTTTAGAAAACAACAGTCTTATTTTAAATTTTATGGTGGGTTTATGAGACAGGCGCTTTTTGGCTTTAAACATGTTTTTACCCAGAACGAAGCTTCAAAACTCTTATTGGAATCTATTAATTATACTAACGTATCTATTTCGGGAGACACTAGGTTCGATCGTGTATCAAATCAGTTAAAAACAGACAACACCCTGCCATTTATAGAGACATTCAAACAAGACAATTTATGTTTAGTCGCGGGAAGCACCTGGCCGGAAGACGAAGTCTATCTCACAGCGTATATTAATACTACCGAGCATAAAAATCTTAAATTTATAATTGCACCTCACAATATTAAATCTCAACAAATCAATCAGCTTAAATCTGGTTTACAAGTAAAATCTATACTGTATTCTGAAATGGACGCACAATCTTTAGCTAGTGCCAAAGTTTTAATTATTGACACTATTGGACTACTGACTAAAATATACAACTATGCCGATATTGCCTATGTAGGCGGCGCTGCAGGAACAACAGGTTTGCATAACACCTTAGAACCTGCCGTATTTGGAGTACCTATTATTATTGGAAAACACTACGAGAAATTTCCTGAAGCTCAGTATATGATTACTAATAAAAGTATGTTTTCCATCTCATCCCAGACTGAATTAAACAGCATCATAGACCTTCTAATTTCCGATTCGAATTTAAGAGCACAAACAGGAAAAGCCAACGCCGAGTTTATTAAAAACAATCAAGGAGCCGTAATCCATATTACAAATTTTCTTCGTAAATACTTTTAAAGCTAACAGGTAATGCAAAAAAACACGCAACACAATACACTGTTAAACAATAAGTTATTACCTTTAAGACTTAAATCAACACTAAAAAACCTTATTTATGAAAAAATCAATTTTAAGTGTGGCTCTAATTATTGCATTAGGAAGCACATTTATTTCTTGTAGAGATGTAAAAGAAAAATCTGAAAGTGCAGCTGATGCCGTAGAAAACGCAGCTGAAGCCACAGGAGATGCTATAGAAAAAACAGTAGATGATACTGGCAAAGCCTTAGATCATGCTGCAGATGAAGCTGGGGAGGCCATAGACAACGCCATGGACGCTACTGGAGAAGCTATTGATGATGCTGTAGATAAGACCGGCGAGATGGTAGATGATACAGGAGATGCCATCGAAGAAGCCGCAGACGACACCAAAGAAGCTGTAAAAAAAGCAGCCGACAAAACGAATGATGCCATACAAGGTGAATAACATCCTTGATCAAGATTAACAAAAAAAGCGACCCGAAACTTAATTCTGGTCGCTTTTCTAATTCTATTTGTAAGTACCTTAAAAAATTAAAGTCGCTAATTTATACTTCCTTTTAAATGGCTTCATTTCTTTTTTAATCTTCTTTTTATAGGATTTTAAAGCATCGTCACTCCCAAACACCTTACCTAAAGCATTATCTCGTTCGTTTTTACGATTATTAATTTTAAGTTTTTTGGTAGCATCATCATCCGAGCTTCCCATAATATCAACCACATCGCTCACAAAACTCTGGTTTTCACTTTCAAGCTTACTTGCAACGTCGGATGTTATTCCCAAATCGTTACCTGGTTTTAAAGTAGACAATAAATCTTTCGAAAAATCTGCAGAAGGCATAGTAATCTCCTGAGCCTGTAAAGCAAAGGACACTAAAAGCAACAGCATAAAACTAATGCGTTTACATGTAATATTCATAATTAATAGCGTTTTAAGTTGCTTAAATTTAAGCAATTAAAACCATTTAGAAAAAGCTAATTTTAAAATATTAAAGCCGTGATACTCGTAAAATAGAATAACAAGAAAATCAGCTTAAACACCCACAAAACGGAAAGTATAAAAACTAAAAAAGCCTCTATCTTTCGATAAAGGCTTTAGTACAGAAGGCGGGACTTGAACCCGCACGGGCATTACTACCCATTGGATTTTAAGTCCAACGTGTCTACCAATTCCACCACTTCTGCATTGGTATATTATAACAGTGTACAGAGCGAAAGACGGGATTTGAACCCGCGACCCTCACCTTGGCAAGGTGATGCTCTACCCCTGAGCTACTTTCGCGTAGTGTTTTTTAATGAACTTAACAATATCGCTATTG
Organism: Formosa sp. S-31; assembly: GCF_051172795.1. NCBI lineage: Bacteria > Pseudomonadati > Bacteroidota > Flavobacteriia > Flavobacteriales > Flavobacteriaceae > Formosa > Formosa sp. S-31. The sequence continues at coordinate 253,795 of NZ_JAENDK010000004.1, read as the reverse complement.
CGGATGCAAATTTAGGATATTTATTGAAATCTCAAAGCTTTTTATTCAAAAAATTTATTCCTTATTAAAGCCAAGAAATTAAACATATTTAGAATA
>NZ_JAENDK010000004.1:253482-253595 GCF_051172795.1 Formosa sp. S-31 | reverse complement strand
TTAGTACAGAAGGCGGGACTTGAACCCGCACGGGCATTACTACCCATTGGATTTTAAGTCCAACGTGTCTACCAATTCCACCACTTCTGCATTGGTATATTCTAACAGTGTAT
>NZ_JAENDK010000004.1:0-253435 GCF_051172795.1 Formosa sp. S-31 | reverse complement strand
AGAGCGAAAGACGGGATTTGAACCCGCGACCCTCACCTTGGCAAGGTGATGCTCTACCCCTGAGCTACTTTCGCGTAGTGTTTTAATGAACTTAGCAATATCGCTATTGCGGATGCAAATTTAGGACATTTATTGAAATCTCAAAGCTTTTTGTTTGAAAAAATAAAAAATAAATTTTAAGACACTAAAAACCAATAACCTACAATTAACTTTTTATCGTCTTAGCTGGCTTTACAAGCATTCTTTTTATTTCATTTAATTTCATCAATGCCTCTACAGGAGTCAATGTATCGATATCTGTATTTAAAATTTCGTCTTTTATATTTTCCAAAAGCGGATCGTCTAAATTGAAAAAACTCAATTGTAAATCGTCTGAAAAGGTCTTTACTTTATCTGTAAGCTCTTCACTGGAATGTGATTTTTCCAGTTTCTTTAAAATCGTATTTGCCCGATGCAATACCTGCTGGGGCATTCCAGCCATTTTTGCTACATGTATTCCAAAACTGTGCTCACTACCACCTTCCACAAGTTTTCTTAAAAACAAGACATTATCCTTTAATTCCTTTACCGAAACATTATAATTTTTAATTCTCGAAAAAGTCTCTGTCATCTCATTTAATTCATGATAATGCGTTGCGAACAGCGTTTTTGCCTTAGCCGGGTGCTCGTGTAAATATTCACTTATAGCCCAGGCGATAGAAATACCATCGTAGGTACTCGTTCCACGCCCAATTTCATCGAGCAACACCAGACTGCGTTCCGACATGTTATTTAAGATGGATGCAGTCTCATTCATTTCTACCATAAACGTCGACTCTCCCATCGAAATATTGTCACTAGCTCCTACTCTGGTAAATATTTTGTCTACTACACCAATTCTTGCCGATTTAGCAGGAACAAAACTTCCTATCTGAGCTAAAAGCACTATTAAGGCCGTTTGTCTTAAAATGGCCGACTTACCAGACATGTTGGGCCCGGTTATCATGATAATTTGTTGGGTTGACCGATCTAAAAATACATCGTTAGCAATATAAGGTTCCCCAATAGGCAATTGTTTCTCTATTACAGGGTGACGCCCTTCAACAATTTCAAGATCGTAAGTATCATCTAAAACAGGATACACATAGTTATTCTCTGTTGCCAACTGTGCAAAACCACACAAGCAATCTAGCTGGCCAATAAGAAAAGCATTTTGCTGCACTGGTTTTATATACTGGCTCATCCAGGAAACCAGATCGGCAAATAACTTTTGCTCTATGGTCAATATGCGTTCTTCGGCTCCTAGTATTTTAGCTTCATATTCTTTTAATTCCTCCGTAATATAACGTTCTGCGCTTACTAGAGTTTGTTTTCTTATCCAATCTGCCGGCACTTTGTCCTTATGTGTATTCCGCACTTCAATATAATAACCAAACACATTATTCGAAGCTATTTTTAAAGACGTAATCCCAGTACGCTCGCTTTCTCTGGCCAACATATCGTCAAGATACTGTTTACCAGAAGTTGACAGATTACGAAGTTCATCCAGCTCTTCCAAAAAACCTTTAGCTATAGTATTTCCTTTAAGTACATTTACGGGTGCGTCTTCGTGTATGGTCTGCTTAATACGCTCCCGCAACACATCGCAACTCTGCAATTTATCGCCTATAATTTTTAAAGCATCATTATCGGATTGAGATGCCAAGGCTTTTATGGGCACAATGGCTTCCAGTGAATTTTTAAGTTGAATAACTTCACGCGGACTAACTTTAGCCGTAGCCACTTTAGAAATTAGACGCTCTAAATCGCCAATATGCTTTATATGATTACGCATCTTTTGATGCATTTCAGTCTCTTTCGTCAGGAAATCGACTACCTCATGGCGTTGTTTAACCTTATCGGCATCCTTTAACGGCAAAGCCAGCCAACGCTTTAATAAACGCCCGCCCATTGGCGAAATGGTTTTATCTATTATATGCAGTAAGGTTACTGCATTATTGTTGGTTGAATGATACAACTCCAGATTACGCATTGTAAACCTGTCCATCCACACATAATCATCTTCAGCAATACGAGCTATAGCTGTAATATGTTCCAGTTTGTTGTGCTGAGTTTCGCTTAAATAATGTAAAACAGCCCCAGAAGCCACAATACCATCTTCCAGATTTTCTACACCAAAACCTTTGAGTGTTTTTGTATTAAAATGTTTTAATAAAGATTCGTTTGTATAATCGTCTTGAAACACCCAATCTTCTAAATAAAACACATGATAATCTTCTCCAAAAGTCTCCTTAAATGCCTTACGCTTTTGTTTAGACACTAAAATTTCACTTGGATTAAAATTCTGAAGCAGTTTATCTATATATTCTGCATTCCCCTGCGAGGTTAAAAATTCTCCTGTAGAAATATCGAGAAAGGAAATCCCGATAAACGTCTTACCAAAATGAACAGCACAAAGAAAATTATTCGATTTCGACTTTAACACCTCATCGTTAAGCGAAACTCCTGGCGTAATTAGTTCTGTAACTCCTCGCTTTACAATAGTTTTCGTCTGCTTTGGGTCTTCTAACTGATCGCAAATAGCTACACGCTCGCCTGCTTTAACTAGTTTGGGCAAGTAGGTATTAATGGAATGATGCGGGAATCCTGCTAATTCGGTTTCACTTTCACTGCCGGCGCCACGTTTTGTTAAGGTAATATCGAGTATCGCCGCTGCCCTAACAGCATCTTCTCCAAAGGTTTCATAAAAATCGCCTACTCTAAACAAAAGCATCGCATCGGGGTACTTTGCTTTTATTGCATTATACTGTTTCATTAAAGGCGTTTCCTTTTTCGTTTTTTTTGCCAAGGGTAAGAAATTTTTAAGTGTTATTTTTGCGCTTTAGTAAGGTTGCTAAAGTAACTATTATTTGATTTTTTTGAAAATATGTATCGTGCATTTCACTAAAATCAACAGAATTAAAAATAGAAATCAGAATTATGCGCAAATTAAAAAACAGCGAGTTAGACCGTTTAAGTGTAGAAGACTTTAAAGTTATTGAAAAAACACCATTAATCATCATTTTAGATAACATTAGAAGTTTAAACAATATTGGTTCTGTATTTAGAACGAGTGACGCTTTTTTAATTGAAAAAATTTATCTCTGTGGTATTACAGCCCAACCTCCGCATAAGGACATTCACAAAACCGCTTTAGGGAGTACCGAAACGGTTAATTGGGAATATGCTAAAGACACCATAACTGTTGTAAAATCGCTTCAGGAAAAACAAGTAAAAGTGCTAAGTATAGAACAAGCTGAAAACGCAACCATGCTGGATACTTTTACACCTACAGCAGACACTACTTACGCCCTTGTATTTGGAAACGAAGTTAAAGGCGTGCAACAGGAGGTTGTAACAGCTAGTGATATGGTAGTTGAAATTCCGCAATACGGCACTAAGCATTCTTTAAATATTTCTGTAAGTTGCGGCGTTGTTGTTTGGGATATTTTTAGCAAATTAAAATCGTTGTAATGACCACACCAGACAACACACTGGAACTTACTAACGCCCAAAATCTTTCATTTGAAAATGTAATATTTAAGACAAGCGCTAAAGAACTTAAAATGCCAGAAGAGACAGTTTCAATCGAAGGCATCCAACTAATTCACCCGGATTAATTTTAATTAATTAATTTTAAAATACTCAGATAGTCTTCGCGATTTGCTACAAAATCCAAGCTGGAAACATCTATGATTTTCACTTCCAGTTCGGTTTGGTTTTTGAGAAATTCCAGATATCCCAAATTGATTTTATTGAGATATTCGTCTTCGATTTGTTGTTCGTACTCTCGGCCGCGCTTTTTAATATTTTTTTGAAGACGCTCCGTATTTTGATACAAATACACATACAAATCGGGCTTTGCTATTTCCTTGTACATGATATAAAATAACTTTCTGTACAACTTAAATTCGTCTTCCTGTAGTGTGATTTTAGAAAAAATAAGCGATTTAAACACATCGTAATCACTAACTATAAAATCCTTAAACAAATCTAACTGCGATAAATCATCACTAATTTGCTGATACCGATCGGCCAGAAAAGACATCTCTAAAGGAAAAGCATATCGTGAAGCATCGTTATAAAATTTTGGCAGAAACGGATTATCTGCAAAACGTTCCAAAACTAATTTTGCATTAAAATCTTCAGAAATCTTTGTTGCCAGACTAGTTTTTCCTGCTCCTATATTACCTTCTATAGCAATGTAATTATAGTTAGTAAACCTGTAGTTTTCTATAGGATTTTTCAGAGTATCAAAAACTTCTTCTATGACACTCTTATCTTCACATGCATTTAAAAGCTCTGCCACAGTTTTATTAAAACCGGGATGTTTATATGTAGCTGCAATATCTAATAATGGTTTTAAAACGAAAAGTCGTTTATGCATTTCAGGATGCGGAACCTGTAACAGTTCACTATTGATAATCTCATTCTCAATGAAAATGACATCCAAATCGATTTCCCGTGCCTGATACCCTTTTACACCTGACCTAACCCGACCTAATGCGGCTTCTACATTTAATAAGGTTTGCATTACAACATCGGACCTCAATTCGGTCTTAACCACGAGGCAAGCATTTAAAAAATCGTCACTATCAAATCCAAATGCAGGCGTTTTATAGACTTTGGAAATTGCCTCTATAACTCCAATTTTGGTAAAAATTGAATTTACAGCCTCCTGCAAATATGCAATTCTATCTCCTTTATTACTCCCAATAGATATATATACCCGTTTTGTCATATTTAAAAAGCTGTGCAAATTAAAGAAATCTAATCCATTTATTCTTTGGTTTAAATCATTATCCTTTCGAATTATCGGAATAAAAAAAAGCAACTTTATACAGATGTGTTACGGTTTAAAATTTAATATGTAGGTTTGTTCTAAACCATATAGCTCATGACCAAAAAAAACTATTTTTTAGCACATCGCATATATCTGTTACTTGGAGCCTTGTTTATGACCTCGTTAGTGGTTTCTAATTTAATTTTTCAGAAGTTTTTTTACTGGTACCCTTTTAACATCACGATTTTCGGCGCTAATTTATTCGAAGTTTCCGTGGGCATTTTACCATATCCCATTACATTTTTAATAACCGATTTAATTAGTGAAATTTATGGCAAAAAGGCCGCAAACCAAATCGTAGTAACAGGCATATTTGCTTCTATATTTTCCATATTAATCATTTACACTTCGAATGCTGTACCGGCTACGACATGGTCGCCTGTAAACAACGATACCTTTACAGCCGTTTTCGGCAGCACAGCCATTGCCGTATTTGCCAGTATGATGGCTTATCTATTTGCTCAGTTTATTGACATACAAATTTATCATTTCTGGAAAGATCTCACCCAAGGCAGACATTTGTGGCTAAGAAACAATTTTTCAACCTTTTTATCCCAATTTATTGACACTCTTACCGTTTTATTGTTATTATGTTTTTTTCATAAAATAGAATGGAGTAAATTTGCAGGATTATTAATCAGCGGATTTCTGTTTAAAGTACTCATGGCTGCTTTAGACACTCCGTTTTTATATTTGGGCGTTTATTTTTTCAGAAAACGTTTCAACTTAAAAGTCAACGAAGAAATACATCTTATTTAGGGCTCTTTCCACGCGCTTCTTACCTGTATTTATTTAAAAGCACCTTAATTATTCATTTTTAATGAATTAAGCAGCTTTTTATTTGGAATTACAAAATATTCGTTTACATTATAAGGTACGGATTTTAAATAAATTACATAAATGAGGCAACTAAAAATTACAAAACAGGTAACAAACAGAGAGTCTAAATCTTTAGATAAGTATTTACAGGATATTAGCAAAATGCCTCTTATTACTGCCGAGGAAGAAGTGGAACTCGCACAGCGTATTAAGACCGGAGATCAGGCTGCATTAGACAAGCTTACTACATCTAATTTAAGATTCGTAGTATCGGTTGCCAAACAATATCAAAACCAAGGACTAACGTTACCAGATTTAATTAACGAAGGTAATGCCGGTTTGGTTAAAGCTGCCAAGCGATTTGACGAAACCCGAGGCTTTAAATTTATTTCGTATGCCGTGTGGTGGATTCGACAAGCCATTTTACAAGCCTTAGCCGAACAATCCAGAATAGTACGTCTACCGTTAAATAAAATTGGATCGATAAATAAGATAAACAAAGCGTACTCCTTTTTAGAACAATCGCATGAGCGTCCACCTAGTCCGGATGAAATTGCAAACGAATTGGATATGACGGTAAATGAAGTAAAACAATCCTTAAAAAATACAGGACGACATTTATCTATGGATGCGCCATTAAAAGAAGGAGAAAATTCCAACTTGTACGATGTATTTAAATCTGGAGAATCACCAAACCCGGATAATAACTTAATTAACGAATCGCTTAACATGGAGATTAATCGAGCTTTAGACACCCTTTCGCCAAGAGAAAGTGATGTAATTCGATTATTTTTCGGCCTGACCAATGAGGCTCCGATGAGTCTGGATGAAATTGGAGAAACATTCGATTTAACGAGGGAACGCGTAAGACAAATTAAAGAAAAAGGAATAAGACGCCTGCGTCATAGTTCCAAGAATAAAATATTAAAAACCTATTTGGGATAGTCCTGAATTTATTAAAGATAAAAATAAATATTATGTTAAAGATTATTGTAAAAGACGGAGAACAGATTGAACGTGCTCTTAAGCGCTATAAAAGAAAACACCGTAATGTAAAGGTGATGCAAAACTTAAGAGAAAATCAGTTTTTCACTAAAAAGTCGGTTAAAAGAAGACGTGAAGTTCAAAAAGCTGCTTATATTCAAGGCTTGAGAGATCAAGAAGAAATTTAGACCTATTAAAATAAACACATTAGGAGGTAAAACTCTTTTACCTCCTAATGTGTTTTATAAACTTTTATACTAAGGTTATAGACACATACATACCTTCATTACCACGAACATTGAAAACGGTATCATCTTCAAAAATAAGATACTGCCCTTTTATTCCTTTTAGCACTCCTGTATAATCCTGAACTTTTTCGATATTCAAAGACTTAGGCTTTACCGGATATTTCAATACAGGAAATTCCATTTCGGTTTCTTCATTAAACTCAATAAAGTACGATTTGGCTTCCTCTGGTATAAACGTTTTAAGTTTATCTCGCCACGCTACTAAATTTTCATCTTTTATTTCATTTTTTAACATGGTCCGCCAATTGGTTTTATCGGCCACATGTTCCTTTAAAGCAACTTCAGTTATACCTGCCAAATATCGATTAGGAACCTCCACAATCTCAATCGCTTCGTGAGCTCCTTGATCTATCCACCGTGTAGGCACTTGTGCCTTACGCGTCACCCCTACTTTTACACTACTTGAATTAGCCAGATACACAATATGCGGTTGTAACTGCACTTGTTTCTCGTAAGCCAAATCCCGATCTTCAATATCCAGATGCGCCTTACTTAATTCCGGATTCATAATCCAATCGGCAGCCTGAGGTATGTCAAAAAAACAGCTTTTACAAAATCCCTGACGGTATATTTTTTTATCCAAGCCACAGTTTAAACACTCATACTTAACAAATTGAATTCTTATTGTTTTATTAAGCATTTGATTCATGTTTATAAAGTCGTCTTTAAACACTAAATAGTACTGAATAGGTTTAGCAAATTCGGTTTCCATTTTTGAAAGCACACCTTGGTAAGTCATAAAAAAAAGTATTATTTTTAGGTTTTAAAGATAATGTAAATATGCCAATTCCTTTAGTAAATTCAATTGCTGCTTGGTTTTTAAAAAAAAGATTTCACCAAATTGAATTATTTCTAAAATACCCAAATGAGGTACAGCAAGAGCTCCTTTTAAATTTAATTGAAACTGCAAAAGACACAAAAATTGGCAAGAAATACGATTTTAATTCAATAAAAAACTACAAGACATTTAGCGAACGTCTGCCCATCTCTACTTACGAAGATTATCAGGACGTCATAGAACGTGCTAGGCAAGGTGAACAGAATATATTCTGGCCTTCTCCAATAAAGTGGTTTGCTAAATCCAGTGGCACCACCAGTTCAAAAAGTAAATTTATTCCGGTTAGCATTGAATCTCTTGAAGATTGTCATTATGCGGCCAGTAAAGATTTACTGTGTATGTACCTGAATAACAACGAAAACTCGCAACTCTTTACAGGAAAGAGTTTACGGCTAGGTGGCAGCAAAGAACTTTACAAAGAAAACGGCACTGTATTCGGCGATTTATCGGCAATTTTAATTGACAACATGCCGCTTTGGGCCGAATTTAGCAGTACTCCAAGTAACCGAGTATCATTAATGAACGACTGGGAAACTAAAATGCAGGCCATTGTAGATGAAACCATTTTAGAAAATGTTACCAGTCTTGCTGGCGTTCCGTCCTGGATGCTGGTGCTATTAAATAATGTTTTAGAAACTACAGGCAAACAAAACATTTTAGAAGTCTGGCCTAATTTAGAGGTATACTTTCATGGCGGAGTAAGCTTTACTCCATATGCCGATCAATACAAAAATCTATTTCCAAGTAAATCGTTCAGGTACTACGAAATCTACAATGCCTCGGAAGGCTTTTTTGCAATTCAGGACAGTAACAACTCTAAAGAATTACTCCTAATGTTAGATTACGGGATATTTTACGAATTTATTCCTATGGAAACCTATAACACTCCTGAAGAAAAAATTATTCCGCTTAGCGAAGTGCAGCTTCGTAAGAATTACGCAGTTGTGATTACTACCAACGCCGGATTATGGCGTTATAAGATAGGCGACACGGTTAGATTTACATCTATTTCGCCTTACCGAATTAAAGTATCTGGACGCACTAAACATCACATCAATGTTTTTGGTGAAGAATTAATTATAGAAAATGCCGAAGAAGCCCTAAAAAAAGTATGTAAACGCACCAGAGCTGAAATTGTTGATTACACCGCCGCTCCTATTTTTATGGAAGGCAAAGAAAAAGGAGCCCACGAATGGATTATAGAATTTAAAAAACAACCTGAAGACATTAACTATTTTAATGAACTACTGGACAATGCCTTAAAAGCATTAAATTCCGATTATGAAGCTAAACGCTATAATAACATAACTTTAAACCGACCTAAAATAAATATTGCCAGATACAACCTGTTTCATGACTGGCTTAAAAGAAAAGACAAATTAGGTGGGCAACATAAAATACCAAGACTATCTAACTCCAGAGAGTACATAGACGAATTACTGGAGCTAAACATTAGTTAACAAACTGATGATCAAAGCCCAAGAACAAGTTAACGACAATCACTTCATCGATTAATAGTATACATATAACTAATATACAGAAGAAACCTTTTTTTATCCTAAGTTTCGCTCTAAATTTAATCTGCTATTAATCGGTTATCGGTTGCTTTACAGTATGTTAAAAAACAAATTATTCCGAACAACCAAAATAAAAAACCACTCGAATTGAGTGGTTTTTTTTATGCTTTAAAAACAGAAACAGATATTAAGATACTGCTTTCAATTTCTTAATTGTAGACTTATTTAATTTAGCCTCTGCATAGGTCTTAGTTACTTTAAGTTCCTTTTCTTCAGTTCCAGGTAACTCAAACATGGCATCGGTTAAAATTTCCTCGCATAACGATCGTAATCCACGAGCTCCTAACTTATATTCAATAGCCTTTTCAACTATAAAGTCTAAAGCACCATCGGTAATCTGAAATTCGATATCATCCATTTCAAATAACTTTTCGTACTGCTTGATTATTGCATTTTTAGGCTCTGTTAATATAGATCTTAAAGTTTTTGCATCTAGTGGATCCATATAAGTTAAAACAGGAAGACGACCTATAATTTCCGGAATTAATCCAAAGTCTTTTAAGTCTTTCGGAATGATATATTGTAGTAGGTGATTATGATCGATCACATCGTCTGACTTTGAAGCACTATATCCTACAGCCTGCATATTTAATCGCTTAGAAATATTGCGCTCAATACCGTCAAAAGCACCACCTGCAATAAACAAAATGTTTTCTGTATTAACTTCTATAAATTTCTGATCGGGATGTTTTCTTCCTCCTTTTGGCGGTACATTTACAGTTGTACCCTCTAATAGTTTCAATAAAGCCTGCTGCACCCCTTCTCCAGATACGTCTCTTGTTATTGATGGATTGTCACTCTTACGCGCAATTTTATCAATTTCATCAATAAAGACAATTCCTTTTTCTGCCTTTTCCAAATTATAGTCGGCTGCCTGAAGAAGTCTTGTTAAAATACTTTCCACATCTTCTCCAACATACCCAGCCTCTGTTAAAACAGTAGCATCTACAATAGCTAAAGGCACATTTAACATTTTAGCTATAGTCTTAGCCATTAATGTTTTACCTGTACCTGTTTGCCCTACCATCATGATATTACTTTTCTGAATTTCAATATCATCTTTAGATGGTGTTTGTAGTAAACGTTTGTAGTGGTTATAGACCGCTACAGACATCACTTTTTTAGTAGTTTCCTGACCAATAATATATTCGTCTAAAAACCCTTTAATTTGAAGTGGTTTGCGCAGCATTAATTCAGCCGACAAATCACTGTTATCTATCTGCTTGGATTCTTCTAAAACAATACCATGAGCCTGTTCGATACAACGATCACAAATATGCGCATCCAGACCCGCAATCAATAAATTGGTTTCAGGCTTTTTTCTTCCACAAAACGAACATTCTAATTCTTCCTTTGCCATAAAATTTGTTTAATTTTCTTTTCTAAAATAGAAATCTAAGATCTCTAATCTATTAAAGGTATTAGCTTCTTACTAATATTTCGTCAATCATACCGTATTCTTTAGCTTTGTCTGCTTTCATCCAGTAATCACGATCACTATCAGCATACACTTTATCATAATCCTGACCCGAATGTTTGCTAATAATTTTATATAATTCTTCTTTTAGTATTAAAATTTCTCTTGCCGTAATTTCAATATCACTTGCCTGTCCCTGAGCTCCTCCTAAAGGCTGATGAATCATAACACGAGAGTGGGTTAACCCACTACGCTTTCCTTTAGCCCCCGCACAAAGTAATACAGCCCCCATAGACGCTGCCATACCTGTACAAATTGTTGCTACATCCGGCTTAATAAACTGCATCGTATCGTAAATACCTAAACCTGCATAAACACTTCCTCCCGGAGAATTTATATAGATTTGAATATCTTTAGATGCATCTGTACTTTCTAAGAACAATAACTGTGCCTGAATGATATTTGCCACCTGATCATTAATCCCTGTACCTAAAAAAATGATACGATCCATCATTAAACGCGAAAACACATCGAAAATCGCAATATTCATCTGGCGTTCTTCAATAATATTTGGGGTTAAATTGGTAGGATACATACTACTAATTATTTTATTGTAATATGTACTGCTTATACCTTGGTCTTTTATAGCGAATTTTTCGAATTCTTTTGCGTAATCCATAATGTTATTTTAATTAAATAATTGAATAAAATAGGCGCTGAATAAAACCCTATTCAACGCCTAAATATAATGATTATTCTTTAAAACAAGGATCTTATTTGTCTCCGTAAACTTCCTTTACAAAGTCTTCATAAGTCACTTCTTTTACTTCTAAATTAGCTTTTTCTTTATAAACTGCTAATAATCTCTGACTCACGATTTGTTCAGAAATACGACGCGCTTCTTCCTGGTTTGATAACACACGAGCAGCGATATCTTCCAATTCTTTATCTCCTGGATTTAACTGACCAAACTGAGCCATTTGTGCCTTAATCATGGTTTTAGCATGATCTTTAATATCATCCATCGTGATTTTAATATCGTTAGCCTCGATTAATTTACCTTCAATCAACTGGTAACGCATACTTTTCTCAGACTTTTCGTATTCTTCTTTAGCTTCAGCGTCATCAAGAGGTTTTTCTCCTGCTGCCTGAATCCATTTTTGTAAGAATTCTGCCGGTAAATCGAATTTAGTATTATCTACTAAATATTCTGTTACATCATTTAAAAGTTTCTGATCTGCTTGTTGTACGAATTGCTTTTCAGCATCTTCTTTAATCTTATCTTTTAATTCAGTTACAGATTTAACTACACCTTCTCCAAATAATTTATCGAACAACTCCTGATCTAAATCAGCAAGCTCTCTCTTATTAATTTCTGTAATAGTAAAGGTTACTTCAATCTCTAAACCATGAACCTCATCGTGACCTAATTTTAAAGCGTGCATTAATTCATGCTCGTCATCATAAAGTCCTTTAGTTTTTAATGTAATAACATCTCCTACTTTAGCACCGATAAATTTCTTAGCATTTGCTTTTCCTTTAAATTTATCTAAAGTTAAGGTTACTGTGTTTTCTATTTCTTTTTCTTCGTTCTTAAACGTTCCAGTGATCTCACTATCTTCTTCTATAACTTCCTGAGATACTAATTTTCCATACTGTTTTTGAATACGCTCGATTTGCTCATCGATCATTTTATCATCTGCAACAATATTGTATTGGGTAATAGCATCTTTCCCTTTTAATTCTACTTCGAATTCCGGAGATAATCCTAATTCAAACTCAAACGTAAAAGCTTCAGAATCCCAGTCTATAGCATCCTGAGTTTTTGGAAGCGGCTGACCTAAAACGTCTAACTTCTCTTCTGTTAAATATTTGTTTAGAGCGTCTTGTAATAATTTATTAACCTCGTCTACCAACACTGCTTTTCCATACTGCTTTTTAACCATTCCCATTGGCACGTGACCTTTTCTAAAACCAGGTACGTTAGCTGTCTTTCTGTAATCTGATAAGATTTTCTCAACTTTATCGCTATAATCCTCTTTCGCGATATCTACTTTTACTACAGCATTTAATGCATCGATGTTTTCTCTTGTAATATTCATTTTAAATGATATAAAACCCAGTCTGGGCATTTAACATAAAGAATCGCTTAATATTATAATTTTGCAAAGCAGATTCTCTTGATTTTTTTAATTAAAAACGGGCTGCAAAAATACAACATTTTTACAACCCGACAAAGTTTTTAACGTCTTGTATTTCAGACTACTTTTTATCATCCCCAACGAGACCGTATATTATAGATTGCAGCACAGTTAATAGCACACTAAACAACACTGCTACCCAAAAAGAATCAACATGAAACCCGCCGACTAATTTTCCGGCCAGCAATATAATTATTCCATTAATTACCAGTAAAAACAAACCCAAAGTAACTATAGTAATTGGAAAGGTTAAAATGGTTAAAACAGGTTTAACCAACACATCTAATACCGATAAAACAACAGCAACAATTAATGCTGTTAAAAAACTATCTACATGTACTCCTGACAAAATATTAGCCAGCACAACCACAATAAATGCGGTTAAAAGAAATTTAATAATGGTTTTCATATGGTTAAAGTTTTAACCAATTTACAATTAAATTACGAAACAAACTGTATTACAGCACTGTAAAAATCTTCCGGATTTTCGGCATGCAACCAATGTCCTGCATTTTTTATGGTTACAATTTGCGCTTTTGGAAAATGTGCTTTAATTAAAGTTTCGTCCTGCATAGCTATATATTCAGATTTATCTCCTCTTAAAAACAAGGTATCTCCATCAAATTTCGCATGCATGGGTAGCGCTTCTCCAACTTCAGAAACCTGAGCTTTTAACACCTCAAGATTCATTCGCAATCCTAATTTTCCTTTTTCTACCCAGTACAAATTCTTTAGCAGAAACTGGCGTGTACCAAAATCAGGTATATAATTCGCCAAAGCCTTATCGGCCTCTCCCCTACTTTTTAAAACTGTAAAATCCAACTGACTTAAACCTTCTAAAATAGCATCGTGATGTACAGGATAAAATCGAGGCGAAATATCGGCAACTATCAATTTAGAAACATACTCCGGATATTTTACCGCAAACAGCATAGCGGTTTTCCCCCCCATTGAATGCCCTAAAAGCACTATATCTCTTAAATTATTTTCTTCGCAATAGGTTTTTAAATCCTCTACCAATACTTCGTAACTAAATTCTTCACTATGAAAACTTCGTCCGTGATTTCGCTGATCCACTAAATGAACCTGAAACTGCCCCTCACTAAATTTAGTTCCAAGAGTCTTCCAGTTATCACTCATCCCTAAAAACCCATGAAGAATTACAAAAGGTTTTCCTTCTCCTATTATATTAGAATACAAAGACATTTAATCTTATTTTATTGAAAACTGATCCATAATACAACAATCAGTTTTTATTTTAATTTATTTAAATACAGGTTAACCACATTTTCTATGCCCAGATATAGACTTTCTGCAATTAGCGCATGCCCGATAGACACTTCCAGCAAACCAGGAATATGATCTTTAAAAAACTTAATATTTTCCAAAGACAAATCGTGCCCCGCATTTACACCTAACCCTAAGCGCTCAGCCAGAATTGCACATTCTGTATACGGTTTTATAATATCGGAGTTCCCTAAACTAAATTGATGGGCAAACGCTTCGGTATACAATTCTATACGGTCTGTCCCTGTTGCTTTAGCTCCCTCAATTTGATTAAGATCAGGATCTACAAAAATAGAAGTTCTAATCCCATTAGCCTTAAATTCATTAATTACATCTATTAAGAAATCCTTATGTTTAATGGTATCCCACCCTGCGTTAGAGGTAATCGCATCATCTGCATCCGGTACCAAAGTTACCTGAGTAGGTTTTACTTCTAAAACCAGATCCATGAATTTTTTAATTGGGTTACCTTCTATATTATATTCGGTATATACTTCCGGTTTTAAATCGTACACATCCTGATAACGAATATGACGTTCGTCTGGTCGAGGGTGTATAGTTACACCTTCTGCCCCAAATCGCTGCACATCCTTTGCAAATTGCACAACATTAGGCAAATCGCCTCCTCTGGAATTTCGCAATGTTGCAATCTTATTAATATTTACACTTAATTTTGTCATGAATCCTTATTTAGTATGACAAAAATACAAAGTAGTACAGGCTTATTGTACTATTTTTTAATTAATTTGCATACGCGTAAACCTAGGAAAAATGAATCTTTCTGAATATATTATAAACGACATTAAACCTCTGGAGGTAACTGATAAAGTAAGTGACATGCAATTACTTTTTAATCAGCTTACTTATTCTCACATTCCGGTAATTAATGAAGCCCAATTTTATATTGGCTGCATGTCTGAAGCTGATGCTTATTGTTTTGAAAGCGATAAAACGTTGTCTGATTTTAAATACGCTGCGGAAGGTTTTTTTGTTAGAGAGCACACCAATTGGTTGGATGTCCTAGAAGCATTCGCTCAAAATTCTACCAATATCATGCCGGTACTTAGCGCCAAAAACGCTTACCTGGGCTATTACGAATTAAACGATATTATTTCTCTGTTTAATCAGACTCCATTTTTTGCTGAAGCAGGAGGTATTCTGGTTGTTGAAAAAGGACTGGACGACTATTCGTTTAGTGAAATAAGTCAGATTGTAGAGTCTAACAACGGCAAATTATTAGGTGTATTTATCTCCAAATCTGAAAACGATTTAGTGCAACTTACCCTAAAAATTGGCAATTCTGGTTTAAACGAAATTATACAAACTTTTAGACGCTACAGTTACAATATTATTTCCGGACATGAAGACGACACGTATTTGGAAAGCTTAAAAGACCGATCGGATTATTTAAATAAATATTTAAACATTTAATTATGAAGATCGCCATTTTTGGACAATTTTATCATAAACACTCAGAAATTCCTGTCGAAATCCTTTTAAAGCATCTTTTAAATAAAAATGCCGATATCTATATAGAACGCCAGTTTTTCAAACTCATTCACGACGAACTTGAAAACGACGAACCATTTTATGCCTTTAATACATTCGACCTTCTGGACAGCACCTATGACCTTTTAATTAGCATAGGTGGAGATGGCACTATTTTAAGAGCTGTAACCTTTATAAAAGACTTAGGCATTCCCATAGTAGGAATAAATGCCGGCCGTTTGGGTTTTCTTGCTACCATACCTAAAGAATGCATAGAAATTGCTATAGATGATATCCTGAAAGGAGAATACAAAATCTCTGAACGTAGTGTTTTAGAAATAACTACCATTCCTAAAAACGGAGATATTTCGGAAATGAATTATGCGCTTAATGAAATTGCGGTAAGCAGAAAAGATACAACCTCCATGATATCTGTAGAAACTTACTTAAACAATGAATATTTAACATCGTACTGGAGTGACGGTTTAATAATTGCAACACCAACAGGTTCGACAGGCTATTCTTTAAGTTGTGGTGGTCCGGTTATAACACCAGATACTAATAGCTTGGTATTAACTCCTATTGCCCCACATAATTTAAATGCCCGACCGTTAGTAATTACAGATTCTACAGAAATTAAATTAAAAGTTAGTGGTAGAGAAAATAATTATTTAGTTTCTTTAGACTCCAGAATTGCAACTATAGACAACGAAACCATTTTAACCATAAAAAAAGCTGCATTCAATATAAAAATGATAGAGTTAATAAATGACAGCTTTTTGAGGACCCTAAGAAAAAAACTATTATGGGGAGAAGATAAACGCAATTAAACAATAAACAGACTCAATTTTAGTTTTTACACTAATACAAATTCTTTCAATTTGTTAAGAGCTAATCTTATTTGTTATATTTGCAAACTTTAAATCGTATGAGGTACATAACCATATTCATTATCAGTATATTTTTCCTACAATCCAACTATGCGCAAAACTACGAAATTGGCGTGTTTTTAGGCGGCAGTAACATTATAGGAGATGTTGGTAGTACATATTATATAAACCCAAACAGTCCTGCTTTTGGAGGTATTTTAAAGTGGAATCGCAGCCCAAGACATTCATGGAGAATTACAGGTATTATCACAGATTTAGAGGCTGATGATTTAAAATCTGATGACCCCAAACGTAAAGCAAGAGGATTAAACTTTACAGACAGAACAATAGGAGAACTCTCAGCCGGATTAGAATACACGTTTTTTGATTTTGATTTACACAAATCAGGACACCCTCACACCCCATACATTTACAGCGGATTAAGCGCTGCCTTGCAAAGAGATTTCTATTTTGATGGAAATTCTAAAGAATTAACTGGAACAAAAGGCTGGATACTAGGCATCCCTATTACCTTAGGTTACAAATACAGAATAACAGGCGGTTTTATTATCGCAGCAGAAGTTGGAGCTCGCTATACTTTTTCTGATGCTTTAGATGGCAGTAACCCGAAAGACGATTATTTAAAAGAAGAATATAGCTTTGGTAATTTAAACAATAACGACTGGTACGTATTTACCGGAATTACCATTACTTACACTTTTGGTAGAAACCCTTGTTATTGCATTAATTAAAAAAAATTTTGAAGGAAAAGATTAATACAAATACTTTACCCAAACATATTGCCATAATCATGGATGGCAATGGGCGTTGGGCTAAACAAAAAGGATTAATTCGTGCTATAGGTCACGAAAACGGCACTAAATCGGTAAGAGAAACCGTGGAAGCCTGTGCCGAATTAGGTGTAGAAAATTTAACACTTTACGCCTTTTCTACAGAAAACTGGAACAGACCTAAACTTGAAGTAGACACTTTGATGAAACTTTTAGTTAGTTCCTTAAAGAAAGAAATAAAAACACTTCAGGACAATAATATAAAATTAAACGCTATAGGTAATCTTTCCCTGCTACCAGAAAAAGTGTTTAAAGAATTAAAAGAGGTTATTTCCAAAACGTCAAAAAATACAAGAATGACCTTAACCCTGGCATTAAGCTACGGTTCCAGAGAAGAGTTAATTCAGGCTGTAAAAGAAATTAGTGATAAAGTTAAAAATAATATAATTTCTTCAGAAAGTATTGACGAATCATTTATAAATAAGCATCTTTACACGCGTAATTTACCAGATGTAGATTTGCTTATTCGTACTAGTGGCGAGCAACGCATAAGCAATTTCCTACTTTGGCAAATAGCCTATGCCGAATTGTATTTTACCCAAGTACTATGGCCCGATTTTACTAAGCAACATTTGTATGATGCTATTATTGACTATCAAAAAAGAGAACGCCGTTTTGGAAAAACAAGTGAACAACTTAGCTAATTCAATATCATTGAGAACATTTTTACCCTTCATTTTTACTTTATTTCTTTCATTAACCTCTATTTGCGTTAATGCCCAGGTACCACAAAATGCGGGTACAAAATATACTATTTCGGACATTTCTGTTTCAGGAAACTCCAGCTTCAGCGAGGAAACTATTATTACCTATTCGGGGCTTCGCAAAGGTGAAGAACTACTAATTCCAGGAGAAGAAATCAGTAATGCCATTAAGAAATTATGGAAATCTGGTTTGTTTAGTGACATTGAAATATACATTAAAAACGCTCATGATAATGTTGCCAGTTTAGAAATTCATTTATCCGATTTACCAGAACTAAAAGAGGTAAAAATAACAGGAGTTAAAAAATCTAAAACTGAAGAAATCATAAAAGAAAACGCCTTAAATCCAGGTGTAAAAGTTACTGAGAACCTTATTACAACTACAAAAAACTACCTGACCAACAAATACAAAAAAGATGGTTATTACAATACTAAGGTAAATATTAACACTATACCTATTGAAGACTCTATAGCTAAACAACGTGTTAATATGGTTGTAGCCATAGACAAAGGTGGTAAAGTAAAAATAGACCATATCAATTTTGAGGGCAACGAGGTTTTAGCTGACAAGAAGCTAAAAGGAAGTATGAAAAACACGAAAGAGCAAAAGTTTTACCGTGTTTGGAAACGTTCAAAATACATAGAAGCCGATTATAAGGAAGACTTAACTAGTGTTATAGACACCTACAAAGAAAACGGATATCGCGATGCCCGAATCATTTCGGATAGTATCTCGGTAAATAGCGACGAAACTGTTTCTTTAAACATAAAAGTTGAAGAAGGAGAAAAATACACTTTCGGAAACATTAACTTTATCGGGAATACGGTATATTCAGATCAACAGTTAAACTCAATATTACGCGTAAAAAAAGGAGATACCTATAATGGTGTTTTATTAGAAAAAGGCATTGCAGACAACACTAAACCAGATGGTAATGACATTACCAACCTATACCAAAACAACGGTTATTTATTCTCTACCATAAACCCGGTAGAAACTAATGCCGATGGGAATGTTATAGATATGGAAATTAGAATTTCTGAAGGTAAACCGGTTTATTTTAACCATGTAACCGTATCCGGAAACGAAAAAACAAACGACCATGTTATATACAGAGAAATTCGTACGCGTCCGGGTGAACTTTACAGCAAAGCCAATGTTGTAAGAACAGTACGTGAATTAAGTCAGTTAGGTTTTTTCGATGCCGAACAAATCACTCCAGATTTTGTTAACCCAAATCCTAACGAAGGTACTATAGACATGGAGTATAAAGTTGTAGAAACCGGTTCCAGCCAGATTGAACTGCAAGGTGGTTACGGCGGAGGAGGTTTCATAGGTACTTTAGGACTTTCATTTAACAACTTCTCTTTAAAAGATATCTTTAATAAGAAAGCCTACAAGCCAATTCCTATGGGAGACGGTCAAAAACTATCCTTAAGACTTCAGGCCAGCCAGTTCTACAGAACCTACAGCTTCTCCTTCTCTGAGCCTTGGATGGGAGGAAAAAAACCAGTACAATTCTCAACCTCTATTTCACACTCGAATCAGTTTTTATACGATAGTTCTACTGGTCGTGCAGATAAAGACAAACGTTTTAACATTACAGGAGTTTCCGTTGGTTTAGCCAAACGTTTATCTGTTCCAGATGACTTTTTCACCCTATCGCAAGCCTTAAGTTACCAGCATTATAACTTAAAGAACTACTATACTGGTTTATTTACTTTTGGTGACGGATTCTCTAATAACCTGTCTTATACTATTGGGTTAAGTCGTAACAACACTTATAACGACCCTATTTTCCCTATAGGCGGTTCTAACTTTAGCGTAAGTGCTAAATTTTCGCTACCATATTCAGCCTTTAATAACGTAGACTACGCTGCGTTATCTGAAGAATATTCAGATAATGAAGCAATTTATAACGACTCTGACGCTTCATCATCCGATCAGCAAGCAGCCTATTCAAGAATGCAGGAAATCGACCAGCAACGTTTCAACTGGTTAGAGTTTTACAAAATTAAATTCAAAGGAGAATGGTACTCCAGTATCGTTGGTAAATTAGTGTTAAGACCTCTTGTTGAATTTGGATATCTAGGAGCATATAACCAGGATAGAGGTGTAATTCCTTTTGAACGTTTCTTCCTTGGAGGTGACGGACTAGGTAGCTATAGTCTGGATGGTAGAGAAGCTGTTGCCTTACGTGGGTACTCAAACCAGTCTATCCAGCCTTTAGACAAATATGGGCAAGTAACAAGTGACGGAGCTTCAATATACAATAAGTTCTCTCTGGAATTACGTTACCCGATTACCTTAAAAGCTTCTGCTAAAATATTTGCTTTAACCTTTGCAGAAGGTGGAGCCGCATTTAACAGCTTTAGAGATTATAATCCATTCCAGTTAAAACGATCTGCGGGTGTTGGTTTACGTGTATTCATGCCGGCTTTCGGACTTCTGGGAATAGACTTCGGGTATGGTTTCGATCCGGAACCAGGACAAGCTTCTCCAAGCGGATGGCAAACGCACTTCATCATTGGTCAGCAATTCTAAACCTAAATGATGTTTTCCACAAACACAATAATGAATAAATAAAGATTTAAAAGGTATAAAGTTAAAATTTGTTAATTTTGGAAACTTTAATTCAGGAAAGCACAGAATAAATCAAACCTTCTGTCGTTTTTAAAGTTTACCAGTTGATAAATAACAAATATGAAACAAATGAAACTAAACGTTCTATTATTACTTACTGTATTTACTTTACTAAGCTTTACATCTCAGGCCCAGCGTGGCGTGCGAATTGGCTATATAGATACAGAATATATATTAGAAAATGTTCCTGAATACCAAGAAGCCACAGCTCAGTTAGACGATAAGGTAAAACGCTGGAAAAGCGATATAGAAATTAAACTTACCGATATTGCACAGAAACGTAAAAATCTGAGTAACGAAAAAGCGCTTTTAACCAAAGAACTTTACGAAGAACGCAAAGAAGATATCGATTACGAAGAAAAGGAAATACTGGATTACCAACAAAAACGCTTTGGTCCGAATGGTGATTTAATGATTCAGAAAAAACAATTAATTCAGCCTATTCAGGATCAAATTTTTGCAGCTGTGCAAGACATTGCCGCAAACAAACAATACGATTTTGTTTTTGATAAATCAGCAGACGTCGTAATGCTGTACTCGGCACAACGTTTCGATATTAGCGAACTTGTATTAAGAAGTATTAGCAGAGCCTCTAAACGCCAGCAGGCCGACTCCAGAGCCGCACGTCGAGCTGCAGAAGACGAAGATGTCGTTCCTGATTATAATCCGGAAGCAGAAGCAAGACAAAAGGCTATAGACGATAAACGCGAAGCGAGAGAACAACTTGAGGATCAACGCAGACAGGAAATTTTGGAAGAGCGAGCAGCCAAAAAAGCCGAGGCTGAAGCTAAAAGACAGGCCTTAATAGACCAACGTGAACAAGAAAGACAAGAAAAATTAGCTGCTAGAAATAAAGTTTCAGAAAATAATGATACTTTAGAGCCCTCCGAGCTTAATGAGGACGGTACACCAAAAACCAAAGAACAAATTTTAGAAGAACGTAAACAACAAAAACTTAGAGATCGCGAAGCACGCCAAAAAGAACTGGAAGAACGCAAACAACGTATTTTAGAAGAGCGTGAAAAAGCACAACAGGAACGCGAAGCAAAACAAAATAATTCAACAGAAACAGATAACGAAGAAGACAGTAATTAACTAAATTTTTTTATACACATTAATACTTTAAAAATGAAACAAATCAAAACCCTTTTAATTGCAACTGCTTTATTTATTGGAGCAACATCTTTTGTACAGGCACAAAGTAAAGTTGCCCATATTAACACTCAGGAATTAGTTTCCTCTATGCCAGAAATGAAAGCTGCTCAATCCCAAATGGACAAATTAGGCAAGACTTACGAAGCAGACATTAAAAACATGGCTACAGAGCTTGATACTAAAGTAAAGCAATACGACGCTGAGGCATCTACAAAAACTCAGGAAGAAAATGCAAAACGTGTACAGGAAGTACAAACTATGGAGCAAAACATCCGTCAGTACCAGGCACAAGCTCAAAAAGATATGCAACAAAAAGAAATAGATCTTTTAAAGCCTATTACCGAAAAAGCTAAAGCTGCAATTTTAAAAGTAGCAAGAGCTCAAGGTTTCGATTACGTATTAGACTCTTCTCAAGGAAGTGGTGTAATCATGGCCGATGGTAAAAATTTATTAGCTGATGTTAAGAAAGAATTAGGATTCTAATTTCTTTTAATAAGTACATAAAAAAGCCGCTTTAATAAAGCGGCTTTTTTTATTTTTGAACCTATGAACACACAGCCTATAGGTATTTTCGATTCAGGTGTTGGAGGCACCTCGGTTTTTAAGGAAGTAGAAGCCCTTTTACCACACGAAAACACCATTTACCTTGCAGACAGTGCCAATGCGCCTTATGGCAATAAGACACCAGGAGATATTCTTAATTTAAGCATAAAAAACACCGAATGGCTTTTACAACAGCATTGCAAGTTAATTATAGTAGCCTGTAACACGGCAACTACAAATGCCATTTCCTATTTAAGACAACATTATAGCGTCCCTTTTATAGGTATTGAACCCGCCATAAAACCAGCCTCATTAAATTCGAAAACCAAAGCTGTAGGTATATTGGCTACTAAAGGCACTTTATCCAGCCAGTTATTTTATAATACAGCTAATATATATGGTTCTGATGTAAAAATAATAGAACAGATTGGAGAAGGGATAGTTCCGTTAATAGAATCGGGACAAACCTTGAGTGAAGAGATGAAAACCCTTTTAAAAGCCTATTTAAAGCCGATGCTACAGGCTAATATCGATTATCTTGTACTTGGTTGTACCCATTATCCTTATCTCCTCCCATTACTTCTGGAATTACTTCCTCCTCAAGTTAAAATTATCGATTCCGGAGAAGCAGTAGCACGACAAACCAAAACAGTTTTAGAACAGCAAAATCTATTAAATACCTCTCTAAAACAAGGAAAGCATCAGTTTTACACTAATGCTTCCGTTACCGTTATGGCTGACTTATTAGGAGCCGACTATAAAGTTGACTTTTTAAGGTTTTAAAAACCATAAAACCTACTCTTTAAACCACCCAGAATATTTTACGTAATTATCTGCAATTCTATTAATCTCTCCCGAGATTAATTCCTCACTAATATCTTTCACTTTCACTGCAGGCACACCGGCATAAATACTACCGGATTCGACATGAGTATTTTTTGTAACTACGGCCCCTGCTGCAATAATAGAATTACTTTCTATAACACAGTCATCCATAATTATACTTCCCATCCCTACAAGAACATTATCATGAATCGTACAACCATGTACAATGGCGTTATGACCTATAGAAACATTATTACCAATAGTAGTAGGCGATTTCTGGTAGGTAGCATGTATTACTGCCCCATCCTGAATATTTACTTTATTGCCCATTTTTATAAAATGAACATCACCTCGAATTACGGCATTAAACCATACACTACAGTTTTCGCCCATGCTTACCTCGCCGACTATTGTAGCGTTTTCCGCAACAAAACAATCCTCTGGAATCTGAGGCATATTTCCGTTTACTGCTTTTATAATCATAACATTAATTTTGTGAATTTTAATTTACCGAAGGACAATCACATTCGTACTTAACCTTTCTACAATTAAAATTAAATCCTAATGTAAATTGATGGAAACCACCATTATCGAAAACTATAGAATTGGCCTGATACATATAGGTATAAGCAAACATAAATTGTCCGTAATGTACTCCTAATACCGGAGACAAATACTGTGCTTTTTCATTCACAATTTCTGTGCCATCAAAGTAATCGGCACCATCAATACTTCTTCTGTATGACAATGCAAAAAACAATTCAGCCACGTCAAATTGCTGATACATTTTTACGTTCAAATCAAATAAAGACTCTTTAGTTCCTTCCTTGTACTGATATAATACAGAAGGCTCTATACTTAAACCGTCCCACCCAATTCGAAACACAGAACCAGCAGAAAACAAGTAACGTCTTAAATTATTGGTAATTTCTATATCATTATTTACGCCA
Source organism: Formosa sp. S-31 (assembly GCF_051172795.1). Taxonomy (NCBI): domain Bacteria; kingdom Pseudomonadati; phylum Bacteroidota; class Flavobacteriia; order Flavobacteriales; family Flavobacteriaceae; genus Formosa; species Formosa sp. S-31. The sequence goes on along the minus strand of NZ_JAENDK010000004.1, from coordinate 229,114 downwards.
TCATTTTTTAATAAATTTTTCACGGTTAAATGAAAGTAAGTACTTAAATAATGGTAAGACGCCCCTATATCGACATTAAAATTAGTGGTGCTTTGCTCTATACCCGAGATAATAGGATCGTATCCGCCATTTACAAATGTAGTTTCATCCAGTTTATACTGAATAGCTCCGGCACTTAATCCAAAGGACAGCATTTCTAAATCCAGTTCATTTCTGGAAAACATAATGTGGTGCGCATAAGTAGCATAGCCCCCAACCTGAGAATGATAGCCGTTTTTATCGGTATAAAGGATTCCTCCCAGAGCAGAAGGCGATTCGCCTATACGTCCGTTGTAACTCAAAGTTAATAACTGCGGAGCACTATCTGTCCCCAACCATTGCTGTCTTCCTGTTGCTCTAACTTTTGCACATCGTGCCGCACCTGCCATGGACGGGTGAATCAGATAGTAATTATCGGTTAAATAATCGGAATAAATTGGAAGCCCTTCCTGGGCATTACAAAAAGAAATGGTTAGTATAAAAAAAAGGAAAAACCTAAATGTTTTAAATTTCATCTGAATGTTAATGTTAGCTTTTAGTAGGTATTAGGGGTTGAAGATAGGATTAATTTTATTCCCATCTTGTTTGTAAATATAAAAATTAATACCAATAGATTTCAGATATATTTTATCGATATTACGCAAATCCTAAAGCAAATTAAATATCCAACAAATCCTTACCCCCTTAATAACGAATTAATTGAACAAAAACTTACTTACTCCATTGTTATAATTAGAAACCTACCTATGAGACCAATAGTTTTCGTATTTTTGTGAAAAATTTTAAGTAATGAAAACATTTAGTGTTTCTGTACAGGAAACCACCAATCCAGCAATTATAAAATTTGAATTAAATCAATTCATAACTAAATATCAAAGTTTCGAATACAACAATATCGACGAAGCAAAATCGTCTCCACTAGCTCAGCAGTTATTTTATCTGCCTTTTGTAAAAAAGGTGTATATATCTGCCAATTTTATAGCTGTAGAACGTTATAATATTGTAAGCTGGCCAGATGTACAGGCTGAAGTAGCTACACAAATTGAAGACTATCTCAATACAGGTGGTGTTGTGGTTACCGAAACTGAGGCTCCTAAAAAAACGGCCGTTACGGTATATGCCGAAAGCACGCCAAATCCAGCCGTTCAAAAATTTGTAGCTAATAAAAAACTTGTTCCGGCGATGTTTGAATTCACCTCCATAGACGAGGCTAAATTATCGCCATTAGCTACAGAGTTGTTTCACTTTCCGTTTGTAAAAAGTGTTTTTATAGATCATAATTACGTATCTATTACTAAATATGATATGGCCGAGTGGCAGGATATTTCTATGGAACTGCGTGAATTTATAAGACAATTTATAGAACAAGGTAAAGACGTTGTTCGACCTGAAGCTTCGGAAAAATTAGAAAAAACCACGGCTCAGGTAGATCAAAAATTTGAAGCGTTAGATGATACATCGAAGGAGATTATAAATATTCTTGAAGAATATGTAAAACCTGCCGTTGCCAGTGATGGTGGAAATATAGAATTTCAGGATTACAATGCTGAAACCAAAACGGTAAAAGTAATACTCCAAGGGGCATGTAGCGGTTGTCCGTCATCGACATTCACGCTTAAAAATGGAATTGAAAACATGTTAAAAGAAATGTTGGCCGATAAGGTACAGACAGTAGAAGCCATTAACGGTTAATACGCTTTAACACTTCATTACCATCGAAGTATAGTTTTAATTTGTAACTTTAAGACAACCACTTAAAATTACATATTATGTCTATACTAAAAGTTATCGAAATACTTGCAAACTCAGGTAAAAGCTGGGAAGATGCCACGCAAAAAGCTGTTGCACAAGCGGCCGAAACTGTAAAAAACATTAAGTCTGTTTATGTAAAGGAACAGAGCGCAACAGTTAAAGATGGCAAATTAGATCAATTTCGGGTAAACGTAAAAATAACCTTCGAAGTGGATCAATAATTTAGCACCTTATAATATTCAACAAATCAGAGCCGATTAACATCTTGTTAATCGGCTTTAATTTTTACAAGTATTTTTATCCAGAATTAACTTTAATTCTTTAAACATTTAGAATTGTATTTTTTAGTTTTGTGATACATTTAAAATCAACACATATGGAAAATCTTGAATTTATTGATTCTTTTAAACATGCTTTGTTTCAATACGCCCCAAAAATAATTACGGCTTTAATTATTTTAGTTGTCGGTATATTTATTATCAACACGATAATACGACTGACTAAAAAAATAATGGAAAAACGCGATGTAGATATTACATTACGTAAATTCCTTTCCAATTTACTTAACTGGATTTTAAAAGCGCTTTTATTTATTGTAGTTGCCGCTAAGTTAGGTGTAGAAACCACTTCTTTCGCTGCAATAATAGCTTCAGCCGGTTTAGCCGTAGGTTTAGCACTACAAGGTTCTTTAGCCAACTTTGCCGGAGGTGTTTTAATTATGCTATTTAAACCCTTTAAAGTCGGTGATTATATAGAAGCCCAAGGTGAAGCTGGAACAGTTAAAGAAATACAAATATTCACCACCTTATTAAATACGCCTCAAAACAGACTTGTTATTGTTCCTAACGGACAATTATCTAATGGCAATATTACAAATTACAGTGCCGAAGAAAAAATTCGTCTGGACATGGTTGTAGGTGTAAGCTACGATGATGACATTAAGAAAACCAAAGAGGTTTTAATGAGTGTTTTAACAGGAAACAGCAAAGTTTTAAAGGAACCGGCTCCTATGGTTGCAGTAACCGAATTAGGCGATAGTTCTGTTAATTTTGCCGTTAGAGGTTGGGTAAAAACAGCCGATTACTGGGACGTGTATTTTGAAAACACCGAAAGTATTAAATTAGCTCTTGATGCTGCCGGAATAGAGATTCCTTATCCGCACTCGGTTGAAATTCAAAAACAAGCCTAATTTTATTTAGACTTAGGTTTTAAAGCCACAAAATCCTTTAAATAGTAAGGTTCAAAATAAGCGACATCTTCGATGTCGTTTTTTTTGTACTTTACCTCAGCTATTGTTCCCATTTCGCGAGCAGATGGCAGTTTATCCGCTATAAAAACAGCGTTAGGGTGCTGGATAACAGTTTTGGATTTTTCCACACCATTTCCAACAAAATAGACTTTACCCTGCTCTAAATATTCAATAAACGAGTTTTCGGTTAAAACTTCGGCCTGTATTCCTCTAACCGCGTCAAAACCGGTACTGAATACCGCTGAATACACTTCCATACGTCTGGCGTCTAACATGGCTACAATTACCCCGTCTTTACGATTTACCTGATGCGCTAGGGCTTCTAAAGTAGAAACCGCCACTAAAGGTTTATTCAAAGCATAACACAAGCCCTTAGCCGATGATACTCCAATACGCAATCCTGTATAAGACCCTGGGCCTTTACTTACTGCAACAGCATCCAAATGTTCGGGCTGCAAATTATTCTCTTTTAATATATCCTCAATATAGGTATGCAAACGTTCTGCATGAGAATAATTTTTATCGTTATCTTCTTTTAACGCAAAAGTCTCACCATCTTTAGATAATGAGACCGAACAGTTTGTTGTTGCCGTTTCTATATTTAAAATTAATGCCACCTGTCTTAATCTGCTTTAGTTTCCTCTACTTTTTCTTCTACTTTATCGCCACTGTTTAATGACTTTGTAACCGTATTGTAAGGTCCTATAATAACCTGCTCGCCTTCGTTTAAGCCCGATAAAATTTCAATATTAGAATTGTCCTGAATTCCGGTTTCAACTACTCTTATTTTTGCTACATCTCCTTCTTTAACAAATACACATTCGTATTTTTCATCAGAATCGGCAATTACGGGTTTTGGTGCCCCAGGTTTCACTGGCGTGGTATCGTTCTTAACTACTATGGCACTAATTGGTACTCCTATAACGTCCTTTCTTTTTTCTGTAATTATATCTACAGTAGCAGTCATTCCTGGTCGAAACGGAGAATAAGAAGCCGGTTTACCTTTAATCAAATCTGCATAGGACTCTTCCAGTATTCTAACCTTTACCTTAAAATTAGTAACCTGATCAGACGTTAATTCACCATCGGCTGAATTCGCAATCTCGGTAACTATTCCTTTAAACTGCTTTTTTAAATAGGCGTCTACTTCTACTATCGTTGAATCCCCAATTTCTACTTTAACAATATCATTTTCATTCACATCGACCTCAACCTCCATGTTGTTTAAATTGGCAACACGCATAATTTCGGTTCCCGCCATCTGCTGTGTTCCTACTACTCGCTCTCCTAGTTCTGCATCTAATTTAGAAATTGTACCACTCATTGGAGCATAAATAGTAGTTCTGTTTAAATTGTCGTTCGCCTCGGTTACTGTAGCTCCTGCACTTTGCACGCTATAATATGCCGCTGCCTTATTGGCTTCTGCGATTTCATAAGTAGAAACAGCCTTATCCCAGTCGGCTTTAGAGATTATCCCTTTATCAAACAATTGTTTATTACGCTGGTAATTGGCCTTTGCTTCTTTTAAAGATGCTTCAGCCTGATTTAAACCAGATTTAGCATTTTGAAGTGTAGCCTGAGAACGATTTACACTGGACTGATAAATATCCGGATTAATACGGACCAATAAATCTCCCTTTTTAATTTCCTGACCTTCGCGAACAGGTAACTCTATAATTTCCCCGGAAACCTCACTGGATAATTTAACCTCTACCTCGGGTTGAATTTTCCCTGTTGCCGATACGGTTTCGTTAATATCCAACTTGGTAAGTTTACTGGTTTCTACTGCTTTAAAATTACCTTGTTTACCAAACCAGCCTGCTTTTTTACCTACAATAAGTAAGGCAAGAATAACTGCAATAACTGCAATTAATACAATTAGTTTTTTCCTGTTCATAGTTTATGGTTAGTTAATCTGGTCGATTGGTATACCAAAATAAAATTCCAATACTTTTAATTTAAATATGTATTCGTATTTGGATCTTACCAAATCGGACTGTGCATTTTCGTATTGAATAGACGACTGATTAAAATCAAAAGCATTAGACAAGCCAACGGTATAACGCTCTTCGGCATACTCGTAAGCTAATTGTCTTGCCTCCACGGTTTGCTTTGCTGCTTCGAATGCTAATTTAGCAGATTTTGCGTCATTGTAGGCCTGATATACTGTAGATTCTAAATCTAAATTAGCCTGTTCTAATAAATACTTGGAACGCTCTACATTAACCTGACTGCGTTTTACATTATTACGCGTGGTTAAACGGTTAAAAATTGGCACATTTAACTGAATACCTAATGAGGTACCATCAAACGTATATAACTGCTCTATAAAAGGAATATCTTCTCCTGTAATAAAGTTTGTATTGGTACTAGACCATCTTGTATTATAACCCATAAATGCTGAAATTGTAGGATAATAGTTTGTTCTGGTGAGTTCCAGATCCTTTTGGGCAATTTCGTAATTTAATTCAGCAATTTTAATATCGTTTAATTCCTCTTTTGCTTTAGCAATAATCACAGAAGCGTCTTTATGTAATATCTCATCAGACAAAATTCCGTAATCTTCTTCTGCAACATCAAAACTCTGGTAGTCTTCTATCTGTAACAACTGTGCTAAACCAACTTTAGAAATAAACAAATCGTTTTCAGCTGCAATTATTTGCTGGTTTTGTGTAGCATCTGTCGCTTTAATTTCTAACAAATCGCCTTGCGGTAAAGATCCGGCATTAACAAGTTCCTGAGTACGATTTAAGTTTTCTTTGGTAATCTTATTTTGAGCTTGTAATACTTTTAACTGCTCTTTATTAAATAGAATCTGAACAAAAGCATTAGCTACAAAAATTGAAATATCATCTTTCATTTTATCTAACTGATACTGATTGGCAATGATATTTAATTTTGACCGTTGTAAATTCTTCCAGTTTTGCAAACCCGAAAACAAATTAACTCCAGAGCTTACACCCCCACTAACCGATTTAAAAGTCTGATTTTCGAACTGGTTAGTAGCCGGGTTAATGTTAGACCCCGTATTTATATTATAAGATGTATTGGCTGTTAAATTAGGCAGAAAATTCATGACTGCCTGGTTCTTATCTATTTCAGCCAGATTGCTATCTAATTCCGATTGTTTTATAGAGATATTATTTTCCAATGCGTAATCTACGCATTCTCTAATGGTCCATTTTTTATAGTCCTGGGCGTGTAAAGAAATTCCTAATAAAAGAAAAGCGCCTATTACAGTAGTTTTTTTCATATTCATGTTATATGTCTAAACAAGTTTTAAAGTGTTACACAAAAGCCTGATAATTATTGTGCATATTTTGGAGTTCCCTGAATCTGATTCCAAACTTTAATTTTGTCAGCTTTAGTAAGTCCGTCTTTAACTTCAACAAAAATGCCGTCGCTAATCCCTAAAGTAACATCCTTTCTTTTAAACTCCTGCTCTCCTACTTCTACCTCTACATACGGAGATTTTGTTTTATCATCGTATTGTACCAAAGCTTCATTTATTGCTAAAACATTTTCTGCTTTATCCAGAATTATAGATGCATTAGCACTTAAACCAGCACGTATAAAAGTACTGTCTATCTTTTTTAAACTTCCTTTTATTTCAAACTGAATCGCTCCATTTTCTTCAACACCTTTAGGAGCTATATAATCTAGAATTGCATCAAATTTTTCATTTTCTATGGCGCCTACGGTAATTTCTAATGGTAAATTTTCCTTAATTTTCCCTACTTCACTTTCATCAACCTTACCTTCAAAAATCATTTTATTCACATCGGCTAACGAAGCAATTGAAGTCCCCTCGTTAAAATTATTCGCTTCAATAACCTGATTCCCTTCTTTAACAGGCACGTCTAACACCATACCTGAAACCGTCGAACGAATTAAGGTCTGAGCAATATTACCTAGTCCCGTAGTTGTCCCTGTTTTAATAATATCGTAGTTCTGCTGCGCCGATTTTAAATTAATTTCGGCTTGAGACACGGCTTGCTTCGTCTGCAAATAGGTGTTTTTAATGCCTTCAAAGTCATTTTCTGAAATCACACCTTTTTCGTATAATGCTTTCTGACGCTGGTAATTTGATTCCTGAGTTCCCAAATTAATCTTAGCCGTTTGTAAAGCAGTTTCATTAGTAGAAATCGAGTTTTTGGCACTGGCTAAAGACGACACGTTAGGAATAACTCTGATTTTTGCAATAAGATCTCCAGTTTTTACATATTCACCAGCTTCAATATAAATTTCTTCGATAACCCCTGAAATATTGGGTTTGATTAATACTTCCTCCTTTGGAACAATATTTCCTGTTGCAACAGTTTTAACCACTATAGTCTGCTCTACAGGGGTTTCAGTTGTATACGTTATGGGATCCTGCTGATTCTTCTTCCACAAGTAGAATAAGGATACTCCAAATACTGCAACAATAAGTACTAATACGATAACGGTAGTTGTTCTTTTCATTTTATGATACTTCTTATTTTCTTTTAATCTAATCTTAAAGCGTCTACTGGTTTCATTTTTGTGGCGCTATTAGCCGGTATTAAGCCTGCTAATAATCCGGAAACCACTAATATTATTAAGGCTGTAAAAACCACAGACATCCCCACACTTGGATTTACAAAATTTTCTACAGGTCCCACTTTATCCAACATGTAATTCATAAGCCAGATTACTCCTGCAGCAAAGGAAATCCCCACCATTCCAGAAATAATAGTAAGTATTAAACTTTCCTGTAAGATCTGAGATTTAATAGTCCATGGAGATGCCCCTAAAGCGCGTCTTACACCAATTTCTTTGGTACGTTCTTTTACAACGATTAGCATAATATTACTAATTCCTATTATTCCCGACATAAGCACCAAGGCACCAACAAAATACCCAACAAAACTTAGGATCGAAAACAAGCCATTAACACGACCAAAAGCTTCTGACAAGTCGAAATGCCCTATAGCCCGATCGTCTTTGGGATCGATTTTATGCCTGGATTTTATTATTTCAAATACTTTAGGCTTAAGATCAGTTATACTAATTTCATCTTTTCCGGTAATAGCCATCCAGTCTACATTATCGCCACTATTAAACGCCTGTCCAAAAGACGTAAACGGAATAAATATTGTATTAGCATCTTCTTCCTGGTCGCCCTGATTATTAGCCGATTGAAATGTACCAACTACCATAAAGTTAACTCCGTTTATTTTTATATACGTCCCGATAGGATCTTCAAACTTATCGTACAACCCCTTTACAACATCTTTACCTATAACACAGGTTTTACGTTTTGCATTAATATCTGAATAACTAATAAAACGTCCGCTTGTAATATCCATAGGCTGCTGATTAATAAACTCGGGATAATCGCCATTAACCTGAAAAGCTCCTGTTTTTGTACCACGTGTTACATTATTATCACCATTAAACCCACCCAATTGACATCTTGGAGACACATACTTTAGTTCTGGAATTTGTGCCTTTAGAGCTTCAACATCGGCCAATTTGTAATTAAACGAACGCCCCTTAGGCAGCCCTTTATATGAAATTGAAGTGCGTTGAGCCCACATGAACATGGAATTGGTTGCAAAATTTCCAAAACCGGATGTCACACCATTCTTCAACCCATTAGTTAAAGCCAGTAATAGTACTAAAATTGTAATACCCCAGAACACGCCGAACGCTGTTAAAAAGGTTCTGAATTTATTAGCACTTAAGGCTTCTAATATTTCATTCCATCTATCTTTATTAAACATATTACTCGTCTCTTAAAGCTATTATTGGTTTTATCTGTGCTGCGCGGTAAGCTGGAAAAAATCCTGCTAAGGCCCCTGCAAATACCAAAATGAAAACTGTGGTTAAAGCGGTATTAAAATCTACCTGCGGATATTTTATAAAATCACTTTCTATAAGTGGTCCTACCAGTTCCAGTAAGCCAAGTCCCAGAATTAAACCGAATAATCCTGAAAACATGGTTACAAATACCGATTCCTGTAAAATCATACCAACGATAGACATTGGCTGAGCTCCTAAAGCCTTACGTATACCAATTTCTTTAGTTCGTTCTTTTACAATAATGAGCATAATATTCCCCACACCAACTACTCCGGCAATTATGGTCCCGATACCTACAAACCAGAAAACTGCAGAAATTGTACTTATCAGCGTGTAAATTTGTTTCGCTTCCTCCATGGTATTATACACCCGAATAGCGTTAGTATCATCGGGAGCCACAATGTGTCTTAACTTTAAATCGTTCTCTATCGCTTTTGTAATTTGCTCAGAAGCCGCTACCGCCTCATCAAAATTATCGGAGATATTTAAAGTAAACATCATATTTCTAATGTTATCGGCCCCATTAAAAGCTCTTTGCGCAGAAGACAAAGGCAAAAACACTTTACTTTCATCGCGTTCTCCTCCCGGATCGAAAAACACACCTACTACTTTATAACTAATACCATATAACGATATTTCTTTATTTATAGGATCCTCATCTTTAAACAAATCACGTTTAACTCTGTTTCCGATTACAGCCACTTTCTTAGCTCCTTCCACATCGGCATTATTAATAAACCGCCCCTGACCTATATCGGCATTTTCTATAAATTGATTCCCCGGAAGTATACCCTGAATCCGGTAATTTCCAGATTCATTTTTATAATTAACCAGACCACCCCAAATCGTGTAAAAGGACGACTTGTGCTCTATATTTGTTGCGTACTTTCGGGAAACCGCATCAAAATCGTTATTTTTAAAATGAATTTGTCGCCCCGGATTAAGGCCTTTATATTCCTTGGTTGTACTACCAGCCCAGATACTTATTAAGTTTGAAGCATCCCTTTGAAATTGCGACGTAACCCCATTCTGAATTCCGCGACTAAACCCCAAAAGTATAACCAAAATAAATATTCCGGATGCCACAGAAAGCCCCGTAAGAAAAGTTCTTAATTTATTTTTTCTTAAGGTCTCAAAAATTTCTTGCCAACGTTCAATATCAAACATTTGCCATTGCCCTTACTTGTTCTACTTTAGTATCGTTAATGATTAAACCGTCTTTAAGGTTTACAATCCGCTTTGTCATTTGCGCAATATCATGTTCATGCGTAACAATAAGAATGGTTTTACCTTCTTCATTAATCCCCTGAATCAGATCCATAACTTCATAAGAGGTTTTAGTATCTAAAGCTCCCGTAGGTTCATCGGCCAGTAACACTTTAGGATCGCTGGCTAAAGCTCTAGCAATAGCTACACGCTGTTTTTGCCCTCCAGACATTTCATTTGGTAAATGATGAGACCATTCTGCTAGCCCTACTTTTTCAAGATAATGAGCCGCTTTTTCCATACGTTCCTTTCTCTTAATCCCTTGATAATACAAAGGCATAGCAACATTATCTAATGCCGATTTATAATTAATAAGATTGAAGGACTGGAAAATAAAACCGAGAAATTTATTGCGATAGTTCGCTGCAATTTTTTCATTTAGGTTTTTAATAGAAACACCATCCAGCGTATAGGAACCAGAATCTGCTTCATCAAGCATACCAAGAATATTCAATAAGGTAGATTTACCCGAACCGGAAGACCCCATAATAGAAACGAGCTCTCCTTCTTTTACATTAAAATTTATACCTTTTAAAACATGAAGCGAATTACTGCCCATGTGATACGATTTGTGTAAATCTTTAATCTCTATCATTTCACTTGGTTATATATACAATGTTACACAAATCACATCTTAAAATATCCTAAAAATATGTTAAGACTTAATGAGTAACACTACTATTAAGACTGATAGATCACCAAGTTGTTACAAAAAAAATGTATTATTTTTTAGCAGCGTAAAATTTTCTGTAGAGCGCAAACCCTATTCCGGCAATAAGCAAGTACGGAATAGCCATTAAATACACAATGCCGTCATTAATTCCCTTTGCCGTACTTTGTCCTTCCTCCGACTCTAACACCGCACGACACATAGCGCACTGCGCATCTACAGGCAAAGTTAAAACCAACAATAAAACAAATAGAATATAATGCCTGCCTTTCATAACTACACGTAATAAGGAGAAATTAAAATATAAACCAAAACACCGGTAACAGCCACATACAACCACAACGGAAATGTAATTTTAGCTATTTTTCTGTGGCGAGCAATATCATTGGTTATCCCTCTAACATAAGTTATTAAAACAAACGGTATAACCACTATAGAAAGTATAATATGCGTAATTAAAATAAAGTAATATCCATATTTAATAAAACCTTCTCCCCCGAATTTAGTAGAATCGCTAGTCATATGGTAAGCGACATACATAACTAAAAACAATAATGAAAGTCCCATAGCCACCTTAATTAGAGTTTCGTGCAATTGCACGTTCTTTTTCTTTATAGCTAAAAACGCTCCAATAAGTATACAAGCTGTTAAAGCATTTGTTGCAGCATAAATTGGAGGTAAAAAACTTAAAGGTTCAACATTTGGTATACGTACACCAAATAAAACTGCTACAGCAATTGGGATTACTACCGATAAAACAATAATCCACTTGTTGTACTTTGCCGCCTTTACAGCATCTATAGATTGGTTTGCACTACTCATTTAATAGCTTTTTAATGTCTTCTTTTAATTGACTGATTTCTTCCTCTTCCCCTTCCTCGTTGAACTTGGCAGCCTCAGTAATGGTTCCGCGGTAATATATTTTTGGATTGCCATAGGCATCTTTGCGAGAGCGAATAAAGCCATTTTTATCCACTAAAGCAAAGTTTCCAGAGTGTTCAAATCCGCCTGCTGCCGAATCATCCTGTGCAGTATATAAATTAAAACCTAAATTGGCTAAATCGTAAATCGCATCACGATCTCCTGTTAACAGATTCCAGTTAGGATTGGTTATTTTATATTTTTCGGCATATTCTTTAAGGACTTCTGGCGTATCATGGCTCGGGTTTATGGTAAAAGAAGCCACACCAAAATCTTTAATTCCTTTAAAGCGTTCACTGACCTGAACAAGATTCTGATTCATAATCGGACAAATAGTAGGACAGGTTGTAAAGAAAAATTCGATAACATACACCTTTCCTAAATAATCTTTGTTAGTGATTACTTTTCCATCCTGATTTACAAAGCTAAAATCGGGTACCTTTTTTGGTTCACCGTTAATCTCCAGAAACGCTAATTTTTCTGTATTCGAAAAATTGTTATCCGGCACATTACTCATTCTGTCACTACGAGTTATATCGTTGTTCTTGATTCTATCCACAATTTTTGGAATAAATATGATACCAAAAACCAATATGATAAACGCTATCCCTACGTAAGAATAATTAGATTTATTACTCATGATTTCCTTTTAATTCGTTTTCTCTTCGCGAAGAAGAATCGAAATTTCCTTTACGTTTCTGACGATATTCAGTAAACAAAATTCGTACATCTTCACTCATTTTATTTTTAAGATCAGCTACTTTAATAATGTCATAAGAACGTTTTTCATAAACTGCGGCCTGTTTAGCCAGTTCATTATCGCTCCTGTCGTCTAAGCGCCCTCTTAAATTCCGTTCCTTATCTATTATAAATACAAAATCTGTAGCAAGATCGTCTCCCAAAGGGTTAGGTGAATTTAAACTGGAATACACCTCCTGAATGTCCTGTGGAGATCCGAAAGCAAAATGCCAGAATTTTAGTTCTTCATACTTCATTAACTCCCGCTTTAATTCTGCCGCATCGGCTCTTGCCGATTCTGGTAACAGAATTACAATCTGGAAGGTTTTAAACCCTTTAAATTTATCGTAGATTAATTCCTTAAGATTCGATGCTCCGGTAAGCGATTCTAAAGGCTGATATCCAAAAAAACCAAGAACTGTTAGATGGTCTTCCAGTTTTACAGGACTATCTTCTTCTGGAGAAAATTGAGTTAACTCTTCAACATCTTTACCAATAATATCTAAAGTATTGTAATTATGCTTTGCCGGATATAGTAGTAATAAAAACGTAACGGGTAAAAAAAACAGTATTCCTAATACTGCATATCTTTTTATTTTTTTACTATCCATAATGCTTTTGTGACCGCTCTGACTAAGTTACTGAGCTTGTTTAAATTTGCTGCAAAAATAAAAAAGACGGTTTAATAAACCGTCCTTATATATTGTTTTAACACTAGTATGTTATTAAAAATCGCGTGTAATATAACCAGAATTATATACATCGTTAATATAGCCTCCTTCTTGTAAAAGGATAAATACTAAATAACAAATTAAGAAGATTCCTGTCCAAACCACAGCTCTTCTTAAACCTGCAGTTTCATCACGCATATGCATAAAATCCCATGCAATATAATACGCTTTTACTACAGTTAAGATGATGAAAATCCAGTTTAAAATTTTCATTCCGAAAATGTGTCCTGCTAAAAATTCCGGTTTATAAATACCTAGAACAACTTCTACTGCTGTAATTACAGACAACAGAATTAATACACCCCAGATTTTCTGAGTATTAGACTTAAATTTTAATGTTCCTCTAAATATTTCTAATTTATGATCGTGTGCCATTTTTGTTTCGTTTTAAATCTAAAAATTAAACCAGGTAGAAGAATGTAAATACAAATACCCAAACTAAATCTACAAAGTGCCAGTAAAGACCAACTTTCTCAACCATTTCGTAGCTACCACGACGCTCATACGTTCCTAAAATAACATTAAAGAAAATAATGATATTAAGAACTATACCAGAGAATACGTGGAAACCGTGGAATCCTGTAATAAAGAAGAAAAAGTCTGCAAAAATTGGCGCGCCATATTCATTTACATGAAGATTAGCACCTTCTACTACTAATTTTCCGTTGTTCTTTAATTGTGCAATAGATTCGCTTCTAGACAATACTGTTTTATGTCCGTGTTCGTCTAAAAGTTCAGTTCTTACTAAAACGTTATCGTTAGCCTCTAAACCTTTAACAACTTCCTCAACAGTATAAGAAGGTAAAGACCCTTCGTTTACGAACCATAATCCGCTTTTACGCTCGTGTTGTGTTCTTTCAGCATGTGAATCTGCTACCGCAAAATCTCTGATTGCTACACGGTGTCCTTCTGCATCTACAAACTGTAATAAATTTCCAGCTTTTGTTTGAACAGCACCATAATCACCTTTAATAAAAGTAGCCCATTCCCAAGCCTGAGACCCAACGAAAATGATACCCCCGATAATGGTTAAGAACATATACCAGGTTACTTTCTTTTTATTTAAATGATGTCCTGCATCTACAGCCAATACCATAGTTACAGACGACATAATTAAAACAAACGTCATGAAAGCAACGTAAATCATAGGTAAATCCTGACCATGAAGAAACGGAACGTGAGTAAAAACCTCATCCGCAATTGGCCAAGTTTCCATAAATTTAAATCTTGAAAATCCATAGGCTGCAATAAAGCCTGAAAAAGTTAAAGCATCTGATAAGATGAAAAACCACATCATCATTTTACCATAACTTGCACGAAGTGGTTCGTTTCCACCTCCCCAAATTTTACCTTCGGTTCCAGTGTTTACAACTGTAGTACTCATATTAGGTGTTTAGTTTTTAATATTAGGCAAAAGTAAACAAATATTTTATCTAAAGAAATATAAAAACAAAAAGAGGTAAATCCAAAGCACATCGACAAAATGCCAAAAGGTACTTGCTAATTCAAAGCCTAGCATTTTGTTTGCATTATACTTTCCTCTTAAGTGATTATAAATAACTACCAGTAAACAAATTAAACCAACTACAACGTGTAGAATATGCATTAGTGCTATAACGTACACGTAAGACATCGTTATATTACTGGTAGGGCCGGTAAAATTATAACCTGCATCTATAATTTCCTTAAAACCGGCAAACTGATTATAAACAAACGCTATTCCTAAAGCAAAAGTTAACAGCAATAAGCCTGTAGTTGCCCCTCTATTACCTTTAACTAAAGCTTTTTTAGCGAAAAATATAGTTACACTACTAATTAAAATCAAAATAGTGCTAGCAATAAAAGCATTTGGAATGACAAAGTCACTTAACCAATCCGGACGCGAGCTACTTACAATAAAGGCACTGGTCCAACCTGCAAAAGTCATGATTAACGAAATAATCCCGAACCATAACATAATTTTTTTGGCACGTATTGTTTTCTCTTCTAAAGTTCCCTGAGTTAAATCCATCTCCTATCTTAAAAATTTATCCAGTACATAAATAATTTGCACCAGAGTAATGTACGACACACTTGCAAGCATTAATTGTCTGGCTGCTACCGCGGTCATTTTTTTAAATAACTGAAACGCATAATACAGCATAACCAAACCAAACAAGAATACAATTACAGCAGCTATAGGCGTTAAGTACAAACGTCCTGTAAATCCAAATACGGGTACTATTGAAACCAAAATGGTCCAGACCGTATACATAATTACCTGTACGGCCGTTCCACGATCCTGCTTTCCTGTTGGCAACATAAAAAAGCCCCCCTTCTTATAATCGTCGTATAAGAACCAACCAATGGCCCAAAAATGAGGGAACTGCCAGAAAAACTGCAACATAAAAAGTGTTCCAGGCTCTATGCCAAAGTTATTAGTAGCAGCTACCCAACCCAACATAAACGGAATTGCTCCCGGAATAGCCCCTACAAACACAGACAGTGGTGTCTTGGTTTTTAAAGGTGTATATACGCTGGTATATAAGAATATAGACACTGCTCCAAACATGGCCGTTTTAGGATTTATAGTATACAATACCACGATGCCTGAAACTGTAAAAATTGTAGCAATAATAAAAGCTGTATTTACAGACATACGTCCGGCAGGAATAGGACGATTTTTGGTACGCTGCATTAAGGCATCCAAATCCTTTTCAATAATCTGATTAAAGGCATTCGATGCCCCTACCATAAAATACCCGCCTAAAGCTAAAAGCACTAAAGTTTGAAGATTTACACTATCCACTCCCAGTAAATATCCTGCCAAAGAAGAAAACACGACACTTAAAGATAAGCGCATTTTAGTTATTTCTTTAAAATCTGAAACCAGGGAATGTGTTCTAACGGGCGTTTCTGTACTGCTCAATGTATCGATAACTTAACGCATTATTTTTTTGCGTGGGCAAATATACTTTGAAAAGTTAATTCTACAAATCAAAATACCAATTAAATAGGTCAC
This sequence comes from Formosa sp. S-31, assembly GCF_051172795.1. NCBI lineage: Bacteria > Pseudomonadati > Bacteroidota > Flavobacteriia > Flavobacteriales > Flavobacteriaceae > Formosa > Formosa sp. S-31. The sequence goes on along the minus strand of NZ_JAENDK010000004.1, from coordinate 212,921 downwards.
TTCGCAATCCTAAATTAAACCAAAGCGTATGGTTTTCAAAGGTTGTAACAGTAGTAACTTCCGGATTAAAGTTACGATAACTAATCTGCCCGAATACTTTTAGATTAGAAGATGGATTAATTAAATATCCAGCCTGCAATTGGGCATTTATGGTTTTGGTTTTTATACCCTGACCTATTTTTACATTTGTATCGTAAGGTCGTTCGTTATAGTTTCTATAAATATCTCCACCATAACTATAATCATCGGCTTCAGTATTAAAATCCAGACCACGAACACCAAATATTAGTTTAGTATCGGCAAACCAGCGTTGGTAATTATATCGGCCTATTAGTACTAATTCTCTAAAATTAGACCCCCATAAATGCGCCATAGACTGATTATTATGCCCGTAATTTAGTATAATGGTATTATGAGAATAAGCATATGGCCTAACTTGATTATACTCTGCCTGTAACAACAGGTTATCCACATTAAAGGCATTATAATATTTATATCCCAACTGATACCCAAATTTATTCTTCCAGCTTTGTTCACCTCCAAACACATGACTTGATGAGAATTCATCTATTATAAACTGACCATACAAATTCATGGCGTTATTCAATTTATACTTCGCCGTAAACCCTATCAACGCATTTCCTGCACCCTGACCTGTTTGAAATTCTATTGCTCTTAAGAATATTAAAGGATTAAGATAGTTCACATCAAAGCCTCTATCGTTGGTATTATGCCATAATACAGATTCGAATAACCCAATATTTAATCGCTTACTCACATTTAAGCTGAGATAATGATTGGCCATGTATTTTGACAGATAGGTTTTATCTTCTACTACGTCGGCACGCACATCTTTCAACCATAACCAGGTACTCGTATATTTAATTTTCCAGAAGGATACATTTACTTTTAAATAAGGAGAAGGACTTGCAACATCGCTAACTAATAAAGAACGATATCCATCCCCAATAAAATTTTTACCATAGCCAAACTGAGCATTCACAAACTTTGCAGGAGAATAGGACATAAAAGCATCGGCAACCGGATAATCGAAAGCATCTGTTTTATAGCGTTTTGCGATTCCGCGCCCAGGAATAATTGCAGGATCAGAACCCCAGGCCGCAATACTCTCGGCATACCGATTGAAATATTCAGGAAAGCGCCCCTGACTCTCGTAAAATGAAGTCGAAAAGGTAAAATGTTTCCCTAATCCTCCTTGTACAACAATGCCTCTGGTATTATTGTAAGTTACACCAAAATCAGATTGAGTATCTTTTCCTAACTGTAAATCGGCAATAGGATCAAATAAAAACCAGTAATCCTTACCTTCCAGTTCAACAAAATGTTCATTCCAGAATTTACGTCCTAACCAGGTTCTTTTACTTTTTTCAAGTGCTTTATATTCTGTTTCGAAATCATAGTATTTTGATACATCTGTATACATTAACGGCTTTGAAGCAGTATGTGCATTCACACCGAGCTTATTCATATTCTGATCGAATTTCGCGTAGTAACTATGAGAAAACGGAATATTTAACGTACTGTTAAACTGCCTTTTTGTACGATGCTTAACTGAATTACTGATGCTATCTAACTCATTACTCACAGGGTCTACTAAAGCACTAACCTCTTGGACACCGCTATCTACGAATTGTTCTTGCAAAGGAATAGGAATGCTCACAGAATATTGTTTAAAAATTGGCTTACCGTTATAAGTAGCAGGTTTCACCTTTGGCATCAATCCAAAAACACGTCTTCCTTCCTCTTTTAAGTCATCGTAAAGAGCATCGGCATAAATAAATTTAAACTCCCCTGACGGATTAATCTCAAAAAGCACAACAACTGTACCCTGAAAATTATTTGTAGTTAAATATTCGGGAACTTTAAAATTGGAACTAACAACATGATAAACCTCACGATTAAAACAAGACTGAAGTGTTTCGGAATTGCCGGATTCGCACGCGGGAAACACAGGTGGATTTTCATAGAGCGAAACGTTTTGTGCAAACATGTTTATGGTTAAAACAAACAAAAACACGGCAATACAGTTCTTCATAAATTGGAGGCGGCGGTTAATTTTAAGTGTAATATAGCATTTTTTTAGTAACAGCTATAAAAAAACCGTTACATCTAAAGACATAACGGTTAACTGGTTAAGACATAACTTTAATTTTGAATTTTAAAGACTATTGGCATGGTATAAATCACACTCACATTTTTATCTCGCTGCTTCCCTGGTGTCATATCTGGAATTTTCCCTATAATGCGTTTGGCTTCACGCTCCAGACTTACATTAGGTGCTCTGGCTAAAACATCTGTAACCTGTCCTTTTGAGTCTATTTTAAATTGCACCTGTATTTTCTGAATTCCGGACAAACCATCCTCTGCACCTAAACTCGTATCAAATTCCCTTTGAATCAATCTGGAAATCTTTTCCGACATACACTGCTTACGCGCTTCATTTGAATTGTACTTTTCACAACCCGGATATACAGGTACAACTTCAACACCCAGCATATTAAAAACCTCATCGATATCTTCAGGACGGTCTTCAAGTTTTATATCAGAAGATTTAAGATTTGTGTTCGTTTCCGGCTCTGTAATAACGTCTTTTAAATCAGACTCCGATTCACTTGTATTAGGAACCACCTCTGGAATAGACGTAAGTAATTTAGGCTTTACAGTTTTCGATTTAGGTAGTTTAACCGGTTCTTTATATATAGTAATATCGGGCATTACATACTCCTCCTGCAATTCCTGTTGTGTATTCATCAAAGCACTAACTTCCAAAGTTTGCTTTTTAAAGCTGGATTCTAATAAAACATAGACTAAAAGCAAACACAATACCAGACCTATCTGAAAATAGATAAGGGTATTAAACTTACGGCGCTCGCCCGGATTTCGAATTTCTTTCTCCTTTAGAGCATTCAAAACAAACAAACTCTTAAATTTTCTTAATTTTTTCATGATTACTGATTTTTATTGTTAATATTTTATTAAAAATCAATAAACGTGCCGAAATTGAGCATAAAAAAAATCCGATGCCTAAACATCGGATTTTAATATCTTAAAACTTAAAAATTAATCTTGAACCTGGAATACTATTGGTAAAGAGTAAGGAACTATTACCGGCTTTCCTCTTTGCATACCTGGTTTCATTTTTGGTAATTTATTAATTACACGAGCAGCTTCCTCTTCTAATTTTGGATGCGGAGCTCTTGCACGTACACCTGTAATTTCTCCGTTTTTGTCAATTTTGAAAATTACGTTTATACGTTGTCTTCCTGATAATCCTAATTCTCCGGCTAGATCTGTATCGAAGTTTCTACCTACGAATTGAGAAATTTTATCAGACATACATTTCTTTTTATCAGCATTGCTTCCTTTTTCACAACCTGGAAAAACCGGAACGTTTTCAATAATAGAGAAAGGTACCTCTACATCTTCTTCTACTTCTTCTACCTCTACTTCTTCTACTTCAACAATCTCTTCTTCCTGACTCGTTTCTGTAGATTCAATTACAGTTTCTTCTACCTCTACCTCATCTTTTACAACTTCAATAACTTCTGGAGCTGCTGGTGGTGGTGGTGGCGGTGGCGGTGTTTGTAATTGCTCTGTAATTGGCACTTCTTCTTCCAATTCTGCATCCATACTTACCATACCAATATCGATTACCTCTTTATCGTATGTCTTATAATTAATTGCAAAATTAGTTAAAGCTAACATTAATGCTAAACCAATTGCAAAGTATAAAGCACTGTTGCGACCAACATTTGCTTTAGGATTTTTCTTCAGTTCCATAATATATAGTTTTCAGGATTGCTAAAATAACCATTTATTTGGCAAAAAAGCAAACGATTATATTTTTTTGTAATTAGTTTTTTGCTTGAACACTAATACTAAGAGGGTTAAAAACACTCCCGAAGTATTGGCTAAAACATCTAACATATCGAAATGTCGCGTTGCTGTAAATGTCCCTTGTAAAATTTCGACTAAAAGCCCAAAGGAAATCGAAAATACACTGGCATTTATTAAGGCCTTTTTGAATGACCAATTAAAACTCTTGGTAAAGGCCAGGTACCAAACTAACATCAACAAACAATATGCCAAAAAATGAAAGATTTTATCGCTGTTACTTGGCGCATGTTCTGTTATAGGCCCCAGTTTTATTAAGCACAGTGCTAATAATCCCAGGGTATAGAAAATCGCCAGCAGTATTGCGAAACCTTTTTTACGCACCTATTAAGGCTTTATAATCTTCGTCTGACAATAATGAATCCAATTCTTCCGGATTAGAAAACTTAATTTTAATCATCCATCCAGCTCCATAAGGATCGCTGTTTACAACTTCTGGTTCATCTTCCAAACCTTCGTTAAATTCAATAATCTCACCAGATAATGGTAAAAATAAATCTGAAACAGTTTTAACCGCTTCTACCGTACCAAACACTTCTTCTATATCTAAAGTTTCATCTACAGTTTCTACTTCTACATACACGATGTCTCCTAGCTCACTCTGTGCGAAATCTGTAATACCTACAGTGGCTACATCACCTTCAACTTTTACCCATTCGTGGTCTTTTGTGTATTTTAATTCTGATGGAATATTCATGCTATTTTGTTTTAAATTAGATTTAGCAAATGTATTTATTAGTGTTTTAAATTCAAACACTTATTTATTAATTACCAAAATTATATCTAATCGTTAATCCGGTACGTAAAGTCGTCTGTGGGAAAGCCGTAGAAATTGCATATTCAGAGAACGTATAATCGCAGTAGAATATAGCTGTCAGGTTTTTACTAAAGGCATAATCTGCGGTATATTTTAATCCCCAGATGGTTTGCCCGGAAGTCACCTGATTGTTCTCCAGATCTAAATATCGGATAATCGTTTTATTATCTCTAACCGATACATCTGCTTTCATATTAATATCGCTGACAATGGTTTTGTTAGGACCAGCCAGTTTCGATTTCATACGTACATCTTTTATACGATATCCTAAACCTAATACATATTCATTCCCCAGAATCTCCGTCATTAAGTTATTGTCGAAACTTAAGGATAACATACGATCTTTTCTTATCTCGGCTAATATCTTAACGGAGTTCTGCATTTCAAAATCCAATCTGATTAACGGACTGAACATCTCTGTTAAGTTTATATTACTATATACATTTTCATTTTTATAATCTCCGGACTGATTTAAAACATCGCTTGGCTGATCTACATAATCCTCACTAAAATCAATTGGGTTATAATCTAAATTTGTTCGGAACTGATTTATGGTATAAGCAGATCTATAACCATGACCAATGGAGAAGCGCTTAAAGTTCTTTTTAAACCAGGCCATTTTCATAAAACCGGTATATTTTAAATCCCAGTTTGGCAATGGTGTATTTCTAAACGCTCCAAGACTTACACCTTTGGCATCCTGACCGTGATAGGCTGCTAGAAACGATGGTAATAATACGCGCTGACTTGTTTTTCCAAATCCTAGCGGATAACTGGCCACATCTCCGTTTTCAAAATTATCTGGATTTGTCATATCTACCCCTGATTTTTCTGCCAGACGTCTTGCAATCACCAAACGATTCGCTCTAAACTCATCGAAAGCAGCAGAGCTTGTTTCATCGCTTTTCCCAAAAGCTGTCTTTAATAATACGGTTGATATATTAAAGTTACCATAGGTGTTTGGTGTTAACGACTGATATTCCAGATTAGACTGATCTACAAGGAAATTTTCCGTTAGTGTTTCTGAGTATAATCTATTAAAAATTAAATCGATTTTTAAATCGTTAATCGGCTCTAAATTGGCAGAAATATCTAACTGGCGATTATGCGTTTCTGTATACTGTTCGTTAAAACTCTGGTACGTAGTTAACCAGCCGTTTCTTGCAGCCAAATAACGAATATCGCTTTGACTTCCTAAAGTATATCCAAACGTTGGCTTAAGCGTTCCTATAAACCCTGGCGTTTGAAGATACCCCGGCAAATATGTTCCGTTGTTTTCCTGATAATTTACCTGAATACGCTTTACCATAGTTACCAGATCTATACCTGCGTTTAAAAGCGTATGCTTTTTTGGCTTGGCATCAGGAATTGCATCCTCACCATTATCCAGTCCGCTTTTACTTCTTGCCGGTGGAGTCCTTTTATCCGTCTTTTTAACCAGGCCTAAATATTTATATAACTTGGTCATATCCATAGAAGAATTTATGGTATGAGTATTTGCATTCTGTATGGTATTACCTAAGTCGTAAGTAACGCCATCAACCTCAAGATCGCCATATAAATCGGATCCTTTTTGCCACTGAAAATCCCCGGTATATGAATAAGTAGCCTGCAAAAAGCTTAACGTCGGAATTTTATACAATGGCAATTCGTAGTTAATTCCTAACTGCTGATATTGTCTGTTTGGATCTCCAAAATCAAGAAAACCATCCCAAACATCCAAAGTAGGATCCTGCTCACCATTGATAATATTATCTTTAAAATAATTTCTTACAATATTATTGTTTGATGCTGTAAAGTTAACCTGAAGTGCTTTTGTAATGTTATAGCTGAAATTATACTGAAAATCGAACGTATAGTTTCTTCTAAATAATTCCTCTATTTCAATATTACCTTCACCAAGTTCTACTTCTCTAAACTTTTGTTTGTTGTAATTTCTTAAAATATTAGAACTAACAGTAAAGGTCGTTGGCAAATAATTAAAGTTAAAATCTTTTAAAATTTTCCAGTATTTCCCTGTGAATAACGAATCGTTCTTTTTAAAAGGTTCTACCGGTTTAGGCGTAAAATTGTAAACATAGTTTGCCCCCAGTTTTACATTTTTATCCACAGAATTTTCTATTTCAAAATCGCGGTGTTCCGTTTTATTATAAGAATAATTAAAGGTAAAGTTTTCTACATCGTAAAAATGAGGTTTAGCTTCATTAGTTCTTATTTTCCTAACTCCTATAAAATTGATACTTTTTCTCTTGGTGTAATTCTCATTAACATTTAATACAGAGTCCTTGTTGGTTGTATTGTCTAATTGCTGATCCAGTTGAATATCTCTGTAATACTCGTCGTATTTCGGTGTAATGGTTTCTTCGCTTTGTCCGTAATTAAACGGAATTTGAACCCCCCAGTTTTTTGGTAATAATTGTCCAACATTTACATTGGTTACCACATCGTACTGTTGCACATCTTCCAGACTGCGCTCACTTGGTCCTTGTTCTATTGTTCCAAAACCGGAAGTACTTTGTCTACCTGTTGCACTCACATTGGCGAAATCGGCGATATTAGAATCCATACTTACCACTGCTGCCCAGCCTCCTTCGTTATCCATATCGGATAAACGCAACTCGTTAAACCAGAATTCACCACAGGATTCGGTGCCCGAAGCATTTTTAATACCGAGCATTAAAGTTCTGATATCTCCAAAGTTAGGATTTCCTTTAACCCCTATACGCTGTTGTCCCAACTCGTATCCGCTAAACGGATCTGACACTTCCTGCAATTCGCTTCCTAAAACATCGTAAAACGTAGGATCTTCGTTAGACAAACTTCCATTAGATAGCCCGATAGATTTAATTTCCTGAAGTAACTCCAAAGGCAAGTTAATTTCGTTCTCTTCCGGCCATAAAGCTGTTCTGGATGTTCCTTCGCTAACTTTTAACGGAATTTCTATCTGATAGTAATTCTGGGTTAAATCATTACCCATTCTTATAAATGCTACCGGATAATCTCGTAATCCCACAGCGCCTTCCTCTTCAGCATGTATAAACATTCTTAAACGTTTATACTGACGCATATCTACATTTATATTCTTATAAACAGCCCTTGAATCTTCAGGCTCTAGCCCACAAACATTCACCACTAAAGACTGCTCGTTCTGATCTATAACCGTGTTATTATTGAATAACTGCTCCGGCACCACACCTGGTGGCGATTCGTAAATGCCATTATTTTCAATAGTTCCGATAATTCCTACAGAAAGTTCAGTTTGAGGGTCGTCTGGAGTTACATCATCCTTATCTAAAGCCAGCGTATAACGTCTCCAGTCGCTACGCACTAAATCTAAAGTTCCAAAACGAAATACAGTTTGTTCTGTAAAATCTTTAACATACATACGTGCAAAACGTACCGAACGCAGATCTGTAATGCCATTTACTGCTTTTGCCTTAGATCCATTAACCGGAATTCTAATCTGATACCATCTTACATTGGCCGACTGTCCGTTTGGAAACTGTCTTGGTTCCACCTTAATATCCTTAATGTATTCCTTAAGCGGATTGGAATCCGGGATATTATTTAAATCGGAAGGATTTAATGGTAAATTCTGACGTGTTAATTCCAGTTCGTACTCGTAATAACTGTCTATGGTATTCATAGTATTATCACGATTTATATCTTCTACATCTGGTTGCGTCGTCGAACCGCGATTGGTATCGGTAAAGGTTTCCGGCGAGTTTCCATCAACCCCGTTGTATTGCTTATAACGATCAAAAATTCCTCCACTGGTATTTAAAAAATAGGTATAATTATCGTTTGCCGGATCCGGACCAAATTCAGATCCGAATATGGCGGCTTCCTCTTCATCATTAAATCCGTCATATCCAACATCCTGATTGGTTCGCTCCTGCCCCTGACTATCGAAAGCATATACCAAAGATTGATTTTGAGGCACTACTGTTCCCCATTCCGTAGTTGGTAATAAAGAAGAATTTCCGTCTCTAGGCAAGCCATTTTCATATTGCTTTCTTCCATCCTTTAAAATATCTTCAGAAATATTTCCTAAGTTGAACACCAGTTTCCCTCCAGGATTATTGGCATTTTCCTGAAATGGATCCTGTAACCAGAACTCAATATATTCCACATTAGCTTGCTCAAAATCTGTAGATGTTAAGGCTCTTGTTATCCCCGCCCAGCTATTCTGCGGATCTGGAATTACACCACTTGTCGTGTTAGGATCAAAATTATAAGGCCCTCTTTCCTGTGGATAATACACTAGATCTAAAGTATTCAATACTGTAGATTGCCCTTGAGCAATACCCTGATTCGGGAATAATTCCTTTATAAACACACGACTGGTATATAATCCAGACATTTCGTTATCTGATATTCCCGCTGGTCGCTGACTTGAATAAAAAATAGGGTCTATCATATACCAGTTTAACATGGCACGCTGATAGCCGTTTTGCATACCATTTTGATCTTCGTTCGGGTTTGAAACGACCCCAAGACCTACCGGTCTACTGGATAAAAACCAGGATTGCTGCGATTTTAATTCAATAGCATTTTGAGAGCCTTCAAAATCATCCACATAAGCTGTGGCCTCCCCGTTAAAATTAGTTCCTTTAGGAGCTCCGGGTTTTAAATACGCAAACTCCCCTCGCACAGAAACATTAGAAGCTACATCGGTATCTATATTCGGAAGTTTATTAACCAAACGGGTTAAAAATGGTACTTCGGTTGAATAGTTTCCGTTAAAGCCGAAAATACTGTTATTAATTGGCTCGGTACTATAATTTGCTTTTTGAGTAATCGGACGTTCATGAAGATTTAAAAAGGTTGCTCCCAATACAAACTTATCGCTAAACTGATGCTCGACATTCACCCCCATAAATCTTTTGGTTTGCTGACCAAAAACCGCATTGTTTTCGGTAGACACCTGAATTGGAGTATTAGAAGCTTTTAAGGCTTCATCTAAAATCTGAACCTGACCTAACTGATAATTCACGGTATAATCGATACCTTCTACCAGCACACGCCCTCCTGCTGTAACAGTAACAGAACCTCTTGGCACATTAAATGCTCCGATAGAAATACCTTCTCCTCCGGTAGACTTATAACGTCCTTTTAACTGGAACTTGTTTTTTTCGGTATAATCTAAAGCTTTCGTCTTGGTTACTTCGTAAAGCTCATTAAATACATATTTTTTCTGGTTCGGGTTATAGGTCGTCGGATCGTTGTAATCTTCATTTTCCGAAGGTATATCCAATACGTCAAATAAATATTCCCCAAAAGGCTCGGCTTTGGTAAAGATAATTTTACCGTTTTCGGGAATCACCGTTATGTTGCGAACAAAGTCGAAAAATCCATCTCCGTTAGCCTGTGGATCTCCGTTATAGTTCAGTTTATCTAAGTTGAATAATCGTAATAAAGGCACCTCCTGAATGGCCTGTCCGTTAAAAGTCGTACCAAAATCTCCACCAACCGGATTAATATAGTTTAAAGGCGAAGCTTCCGTATAAAAGATATTTAATTTAAACTCGTCCTGACTTAACTGATAAGCCCCCGTATCGTAGATGTTTTTCATCATTAACTTCCAGATTGGCTGAGCCACATTGGTAATCGGACTTTTTAACAATTTTAACACCAGGTTATTATTAGTCACTACCTGAGTATCCGTGTCAGTTCCGGAAATCCCGGTAGCATCCACACCATCGTTTGCAAACTCTCCTACCTGATACACTTTTCCTCCTACGGTATACTGGAAGGCTACTGCTAGAATTTCGTCGTTTGTTAAACGTTGATTTAAGGAAATATATCCCAACTGGGTGTGCAGTGTAAATTCTGTGCCCTGAGTCAGTTTTCTGGCATTTTCAAGTTTACCGTAATCTTTCCCTTCGGAAGTTCCCGATACCAAAATTCCGGTTTGTACGGTAGCAATATCCCTAACTGCACTTGTTAACTGCGAACCCGCACCTCCAATATTTGTCGGGTCGTAAGCATTGTTTTCGTTATCAGGAAATGCCCCCGCGCTGGCTAATACATTTACTGCAGAACCTATTAATTCGGGATTCGATTCTCCCAAATCCTGAAACGCCACAATGTTTCTTACATTATCGGTCGTATTATTTCTATTGGTAATCCAGGCTTCAATTCGGGTAATCTGAACATTCGTATTATAAAACGGATAATTTTCTAAAGCCTGGTCGTAATGCTCTCTAAAATACTGCGCCAGGAAAAAGTGACGATTCTCGTCGTAATCTCTTGCGAATAATTCGAATTCTTCTAAGGTACCTCCGCCCTGAGCCACAACTGTTCTGGTTTCAGATTTCTGTTCAGAAAAAATTCCTGTTACCGTTGTTTTACCAAACTGCAATTGCGTTTTTACCCCAAATAAACTCTGGGCACCTGTAATCAACGAGCTGTTTAAAGGCATACTTACATTACCAACTTCTATCTTCTGAATAATATCATCTTCGGTTGGCGTATACTCTAATTTTATTAAGTTTTGGAAATCGAAGGTCGATTGCGTGTCGTAATTGGCTGTTACCTGTAAACGCGTCCCCACTTTCCCCAGCAAACTTAAACTGATACGCTGATCGAAATCGAAACTGAAGTTGCTTCTATTTCTTGGTGAAAACGCCGGGTTATCTTGTTTGGAAAACAGAACGCCAAGATCCATTTCTACCGATCCCTGTGGAATAACCTCTATGGTATTCCCTCCGAAAATAGATTCGAAAAAGTTTGAATTCACATAAAACTCAGGCAACAAATTTTTACGCTCATCTTCTGTGCCTTTTTTCTTTCCTTCGAAAGCATCTATTTTTTGTTTGTAATACGATTTTACGGTTTCGGCTTCCACCAGAGCTTCGTACTCTGCCGGAGTTAAAATAATGGGATAATTAATATTAAAATCGCCCACAGACTCGGTATAAATATAACGGTCTGTAAATGCATCGTAAGTATATTTAGAAACAATACTACTTGGATTTGGCATATTTAAACGCCCTAAAGCATGTCCTGTTTTTACGGTATCCTGCTCTGTAGTTGGTACCACCTGAGCTAAACCAGCAAACGAAACAAAAAACAATAAAAGAAATACTATATATGGTTTAAAAGTAGTATTAAAAACTTTCGTATTGGTTGTACTCAAAATCGATTATAAATTTTTTAAAGCTAGTTTTATAATGGTTTCTACCGTGGCGTCTGGTTGGTTTGCCAAAATCTTATCGACCACACGCTCTGCCGGTTTCTTAACAAAACCAAGAACTTCTAATGCAGATAACGCTTCATCTTTGTTGGTATTGCCTGCAGTTAAAGAAACTTCATCAATATCGTAGATCTTTAAAACTTTATCTTTTAAATCGATAATAACACGTTGAGCAGTTTTAGCTCCAATCCCTTTAATAGACTGGATTAAAGCCACATCTTCTTTAGCAATACCTTCGCGCACCTGTTTAGGTGTTAATGAGGATAGCATGGTGCGAGCTGTACCTGCCCCAATACCGCTAACAGAGATTAACAGGTTGAACATATCACGCTCTGCAATAGAAGAAAACCCATACAAAGTATGGGAGTCTTCTTTTACCAAAAGTTGTGTATATAATTTTAAATGTTCCTGATCAGGAATTTGAGAATATGTATGCAGGGAAATATTTAAAAAATATCCAACGCCATTACAGTCTATTACAACACTGGTCGGATTTTTCTCTACCAATTTCCCTTGGATATGTGAAATCATTAGCTTGGGTAGTTAAGGTTTCAAATGTAATAAAATTATTCACATTTCAAATTACTCCACCCCTACCAATTCGTGTTCACGTTTTTCCTTTTGTTGTGCATCTACTACAGCAATAGCTGCCATGTTTACAATTTCGTCTACACTGGCACCTAACTGTAAAATATGTGCCGGTTTTCTTAACCCTAACATAATAGGTCCAATCGAATCGGCTTTATTTAATTCCTTTAAAAGTTTATAGGTAATATTGGCTGCATCCAGATTAGGGAAAATTAAGGTATTAACCTTTTTTCCTGCAAGTTTAGAAAACGGGAATATTTCCTGTAACATTTCGCTGTTTAAAGCAAAATCGGTTTGCACTTCCCCATCAACAATTAATTCCGGATTCTGACGGTGTAAAAAGCTTACCGCCTCTCTGATTTTTGCCGCATTTGGATTGTTAGACGACCCAAAGTTTGAATACGAGGTCATTGCTATTACAGGCTCCAGACCAAACATCTTAACCGCCGTAGCCGTCATTTTTGTTATTGTAGCCAGATCTTTTGCTGTTGGATCGATATTGATTGCAGTATCGCTCAAGAACATCGGTCCGCGTTGTGTCATCATTAAATTGGTTGTTGCCAATCGTGTTGCCCCTTTGGCCAGACCTATAAGTTCTAAAACCGGCTTTACCACAGTTGGGTATGCTCTGGAATATCCTGAAATTAAAGCATCGGCATCACCTTCATTAACCATCATAGCCGCAAAATAATTACGCTCACGCATGATACTTTGTGCGGAATACAGCGTTACTCCTCTCCTTTTTCTTTGTTCCCAGTATACTTTTGCATAACGGTTTTTACGCTCTAACTCGTGATCGGATTTCGGGTCAATAATTTCAACATCGGCATCAAATTCCAACTCTTCCATTAGGGCCTTTATCGCCTCACGACGGCCCAGTAAAATTGGAATGGCAATACCTTCTTCGTACGCAATTTGCGCGGCTTTTAATACATCCAGCTTATCTGCTTCGGCAAAAACCACTCGTTTCGGATTTAACTTAGCTCTGTTAATTAAAAGTTTCAGCAACTTATTGTCGGAGCCTAAACGCTCTAAAAGTTCGTTTTCATATTTTTCCCAGTCTGTAATAGGCGCTTTAGCCACGCCACTTTCCATCGCAGCTTTAGCTACCGCCGGAGGTACTTCTGCGATTAATCGCGGATCGAATGGTTTAGGAATGATATAATCTTTTCCAAACGTTAAACGTGTTTCGCCATAGGCAATATTTACCTGCTCTGGTACTGGTTCCTTTGCTAACTTAGCTAAGGCTACTACCGCAGCCATTTTCATCTCTTCGTTAATTTTTGTGGCACGGACATCTAAGGCACCTCGGAAAATAAACGGAAATCCTAAAACGTTATTCACCTGATTAGGATGATCGCTTCGTCCGGTTGCCATAATAATGTCGTCACGTGTATCAACAGCTAACTGATATGCAATTTCCGGATTAGGATTAGCCATAGCAAATACAATTGGATTATCGGCCATGGTAAGTAGCATATCCGGAGTTACAACATCGGCCATAGATAAACCAATAAATACATCGGCATTCTGCATGGCTTCTTCTAGTGTATCGATACGTTTATGCGTAGCGAATTCAGCTTTTTCTGGAGTTAGATTTTCACGATCATCTCGAATAACGCCTTTACTATCCAGCATAACCATATTTTCGCGTCTGGCTCCAAAAGCCTGATATAAACGCGAACAGGAAATCGCTGCTGCTCCAGCACCGCTAATTACAATCTGAACTTCTTCAATATTCTTTTCGATAAGTTCTAAAGCATTAATTAGGGCTGCAGCAGATATAATAGCTGTTCCATGCTGGTCGTCGTGCATTACCGGAATATCAAGCTCTTCTTTAAGTCGACGTTCAATTTCAAAAGCTTCGGGCGCTTTAATATCTTCCAGGTTAATTCCACCAAATGTCGGCGCAATCATTTTTACCGTTTGAATAAATTCTTCAACATTTTCTGTATCCACCTCAATGTCGAAAACATCAATATCGGCGAAAATCTTAAACAGTAAGCCTTTTCCTTCCATTACCGGTTTACCGGCTTCTGGCCCGATATTCCCCAGACCTAAAACGGCTGTTCCATTAGAAATCACAGCTACAAGGTTTCCTTTAGCCGTATATTTATAAACGTTTTCTGTATTTTTTGCAATTTCTAAACAAGGCTCTGCAACACCCGGAGAATAGGCTAAAGCTAAGTCTCTTTGCGTAGCATATTTTTTGGTAGGAACTACTGCAATTTTTCCTGGTTTTGGCTTAGCATGATATACTAAAGCTTCTCGTCTTTTGCTTTGTTTACTCATAAAAAAATTAGTTATGTACTGAGACAAAGATAGCAATAGTAAATTAGCTACACCCTTAAACTTTTAACTTTTTAACGGTACTTTTTAGCAAAAAACAATACAATATTAACAGTATTTATTCGGTTTTTAAAAAATCGATATTACGTTTAAGACCAGCTAATTTTGTGCGCTTAACAGCCGATTTCTTAAACACAGCTTTAAATACATCATCGGTAAGTTCTTCCCAATCGCCTTTGGTCATACTTAATAGCTCGGGATGCGGATTAAATAAAGGCTCACTATGAGCCTGCGAAAAGCGGTTCCAAGGACATACATCCTGGCACACATCGCAGCCAAACATCCAGTCGTCGAATTTTCCTTTAAACTCAGTGGGAATCTGATCTTTCAATTCAATAGTAAAGTAAGATATGCATTTACTGCCATCAACCACATAAGGTTCTGTTATGGCCTGTGTTGGACAAGCATCAATGCAAGCTCTACAGGTTCCACAATGCTCTGTGGTAATGCCGTCGTATTCCAGTTCCAGATCCACAATGAGTTCCGCTATAAAATAGAATGAGCCTACCTGCCGTGTTAGTAAGTTACTGTGTTTCCCTATCCAGCCTAAACCAGATTTAGCCGCCCATGCCTTATCTAATACCGGAGCAGAATCAACAAATGCGCGTCCGTGAACATCTCCGATTTCTTCCTGAATATAGTACAACAGGCGTTTTAATTTGTCTTTTATTACAAAATGATAATCGGTGCCATAGGCATATTTTGAAAGCTTGTAAGAATCTGTGTTTTGAAGATTTTCAGGATAATAATTCAACAACAAGGAGATAACAGATTTAGAACCTTCAACCAGTTTTGTAGGATCCAGCCGTTTATCAAAATGGTTTTCCATATAATGCATTTCGCCCTGCATATTATTCTTAAGCCAGGATTCCAGCCTTGGTGCCTCTACTTCTAAAAATTCAGCTTTACTAATACCACAAGATAAAAAGCCGAGGCGTTTAGCTTCGGCTTTAATTAAGTTGGTATAACGCTGTTTATTTCCCACAACCCAAAATTACAATTTAAATAGTATCAGTGCTTTTCTTCAGCCATTATTTTATTAATATCGGCTATGAGAGCTAACATTTCCGTTTGCGGACTAAAGTCTATAAACCTAGAATCTTCCTCTACTATTGCTGTATGTCCAGGCGGCATGTAAAATACCTCTCCTGCATTTACAATCTCAAAGGATTGATCTTTATGAACCAGTTTTACTTTTCCTTTTTCCAGATAGCCCCAATGTGGAACCTGACATAATCCATCTTTTTGTCCTTTAAAAACAGGAGTAAAATCTGCTCCTTTTGGAGCTTCATTAATAGCTACTACCATGCCGCCCCAATCTTTAATATAATTAACAGGATTCCCTTTTGGAAAATCGTCTTTAGAAATATGAAGGACGTCATCGGAGGTATCTTCTCCGGGAGCACTCATAGATTGTGTCTGGCCAAAACTTACATTTGCGCAAATGAGGCATAAGATTAAAAAACTACATAAGGTTTTCATAACTCAAACAATTTAGTGTTACACAATAATCCGGGTAATTAGAAAATCCCCAGAAATTTGAGCTATTAAAATGGTTTCAATCCACAATAGACCAACGAAACTATTTCTTAGGAAGAGATTTATAAAGTTATGAAAATTTAGCGGGAATTAAAACAGACCTCCCTGCACAGGGCCTTTGGTGCGTCCTAAATGTTTATAAGCCGCTGCGGTAACTTCCCGACCACGAGGGGTACGCATAATAAAACCTTCCTGAATTAAGAACGGTTCGTATACTTCCTCAATGGTTTCAGCACTTTCACTCACTGCTGTAGCCAAAGTTGTAAGTCCTACAGGTCCGCCTTTAAATTTATCGATGATTGTAGTTAATATTTTATTATCCATTTCATCAAGACCATGGGCATCAACATTTAAAGCTTTTAAACCGAATTTTGCAATGGCTAAATCAATTCGTCCATTCCCTTTAATTTCGGCAAAATCTCGAACACGTCTTAATAAAGCATTTGCAATACGCGGTGTACCACGGCTTCTTCCGGCAATTTCGATAGCTGCTTCCTGGTCTATAGGCACATTTAAAATCTCAGCACTTCGTTCTACAATAGTAGACAACAGTTCGGTGGAATAATATTGCAGACGACTACTAATACCAAAACGGGCACGCATAGGTGCTGTTAACAAACCGGAACGCGTTGTAGCTCCAATTAGTGTAAATGGATTAAGATGAATTTGAACCGTTCTTGCATTAGGCCCGGATTCGATCATAATATCAATTTTATAATCCTCCATAGCAGAATACAAATATTCTTCTACAATCGGACTTAAACGGTGAATCTCGTCTATAAACAACACATCGCGTTCGTCCAGATTGGTAAGTAACCCTGCCAAATCCCCAGGCTTATCTAAAACAGGACCAGAAGTGACTTTTATGCCAACACCAAGTTCGTTTGCAAGAATATGAGCCAAGGTTGTTTTTCCTAATCCAGGAGGACCGTGAAATAAGGTATGATCTAAGGCATCTCCACGACGATTTGCAGCTTCCACGAACACGCTTAGATTCTCCAAAACCTGATCCTGTCCAGCAAAATCGTTAAAAGATAAGGGTCTTAGTGCTTTTTCAACATCCATTTCCTCTGGAGAGAAACGCTCTTTATTTGGATTCAGGTTTTCGTTCATCGTTTAAATTAAAATACAAATAAAATCAATATTTAAGTAGGGTAAAAGAATTTTAGCGTTTATATAAATGGCCAGTTAGTATCGTCTTCCTGATTTTCCAATTCTGCTTCCAAACTATCTTCCAGGCCAGGAAAAAAGTCAATACCCGTTAATATTTCTAACTGGTCTACACTAACAATATAATGATTCAAATTAAATTGGGCATTCGGATTATTTGGAATTAAATAGGCAAGCATTCTGGAATTATTCCCGTTTGGGAAAAATACTATTTTATAAAAGTATTCCGGTACCGCCACCCCTTCTTTACCGATCTTAGGCAAGTTGTTATGAAGGACTCCACCAGTAACAATGATCAATTCATTAGCGTCTTTTACCCAATACCGTATTTTTTGCTCGAGACCGTTCCATAATCCGGCATTGAAATCATGATTTTGAGGCGCAATATTACTGGTTAAAAACGTCTCATTATAGGCTTCTTTGGAAAATCGTCTGTCACCTGCAGGACATAAATGTCCTTTATCAAACCCGGAATTTTTATAATTCCACCATCCGGCAGACACCGTTGTTACCTCTGGATCTAGTTCAAACAAAGGACGTTTCCTGTCTGCACGACTTAAATCAGATTTTTTCAGGCTGTAAGCCACCCATTCTGCCTGCTCATAAGCTTCGTTGTATGATAAGGTATAGTATTTATGTACCACGACCTGGCCAGTTGTCGATGTAGGTAAAAAAGACTCCAAATTCGCACGAGAATGAACAACCTTAGCCTCTTGTATGCCAGAGTCATCATTGAGTCTCTGTTCGTACAAGTAAACACCAATTATTACACAAATACCAAGAATACTTAAAAGTCTTTTCATATAAACCACAAGCCTTAATATAAAGAAAAAGCCTTTTCAAATATCATGAAAAGGCTTTTGTATATGTTTTAAACTACAATTAATGTTGTAATTCTTCTTCTCCTTCTTTTAAAGGCACATTCTGAGGTACGAAATCCACATCGTGCCCAGGCTTGCTGTAATCGTAAGCCCAACGGTGTACAGTTGGAATTTCTCCCGGCCAGTTACCGTGAATATGCTCTACTGGAGTAGTCCATTCTAAAGTAGTAGAACGCCATGGATTTTGCGTTGCTTTCTTACCAAAGAACATACTTGCGAAGAAATTGTATAAGAATACAATCTGGAATGCTCCACCAATTAAAGCAAAAATAGTAATTACCTTATTCACATCTGCTAAATCATCGAATAACGGGAAGTTAGAGTTGGTATAATAACGTCTTGGTAAACCAGCCATTCCGATAAAGTGCATTGGGAAGAATACCCCGTAAGCACAAACAGCTGTAACCCAGAAATGAATATATCCTAAATTCTTGTTCATCATTCGACCAAACATTTTTGGATACCAGTGATACACACCAGCAAACATTCCGTATAATGCTGAAATACCCATTACTAAGTGGAAGTGCGCAATTACGAAATACGTATCGTGAACGTTAATATCTAAAGCAGAATCTCCTAAGATAATCCCAGTTAAACCTCCGGTAATGAATGTTGACACAAAACCAATAGAGAATAACATCGCTACATTCATTTGAATATTACCTTTCCAGATTGTTGTAATCCAGTTAAAGGCTTTTACAGCAGATGGAATCGCAATTAATAAAGTTGTAAATGTAAACACAGAACCTAAGAACGGATTCATACCTGAGATAAACATATGGTGACCCCATACAATGGTCGATAAGAATGCGATTGCTAAAATAGAAGCAATCATTGCACGGTAACCGAAGATAGGCTTACGTGAATTCGCTGCCATAATTTCAGATACAAGTCCCATTGCTGGTAAGATTACGATATATACCTCTGGGTGACCTAAGAACCAGAATAAGTGTTCGAATAATACTGGTGAACCACCTTGATAGTGTAATACTTCCCCTTGAATGAATATATCTGATAAGAAGAATGACGTTCCAAAACTTCTGTCCATTATTAATAATAAGGCTGCAGATAATAATACAGGGAAAGATACGATACCAATAATTGCAGTTACAAAGAACGCCCAGATTGTTAATGGTAATCTGGTCATAGACATCCCTTTTGTACGTAAATTAAGTACAGTTACCACATAATTTAATGATCCTAATAACGACGAAGCGATAAATAAGGCCATAGATACTAACCATAAGGTCATTCCCATTCCTGAACCACCCTGTGCCATTGGTAAAGCACTTAAAGGAGGGTAAATTGTCCATCCTGCAGCTGCTGGTCCAGCCTCAACAAATAATGAAGAAATCATTACTATACTTGATAAGAAGAATAACCAATAAGACACCATGTTTAAGAATCCAGATGCCATATCTCTGGCACCGATCTGTAACGGAATTAACAGGTTACTAAAAGTACCACTCAAACCTGCAGTAAGTACAAAGAATACCATTATAGTACCGTGTATTGTAACTAATGCCAAATAAATATCGGCATCCATAACACCTTCTGGTGCCCACTTTCCTAATAAAGCCTCAAATAACACATTAGGTTCTTCTGGCCATGCAATTTGCAAACGGAACATTAAGGACATGATAATTCCAATAACTCCCATTATAGTACCCGTAATTAGATATTGTTTAGAGATCATTTTATGATCTGTACTAAAAATATATTTGGTAACGAAAGTCTCTTTATGATGATGATGTCCGTGGTCTTCGTGACCGTGAGTATCTGCGTGTGCTGACATAATCTTATATTAGTTTTTTAAAGTCTTATTGTGTTTAGTTAGTAACTAGGGAATTCTTGAATACTTTTTGCTCCTTTAACCAGGCATTGTACTCTTCTTCAGTTTCCACTATAATTTTCATTTGCATGTTGTAGTGCGATTTACCACAAATTTTATTACATAATAATAAGTAATCAAATTCGTAAGCATCTAAAGCTTCACCACCTTCTGCAACTAATTCTTTACTGTTCTCCTGACGGATTTTATTGATATGCGCAACTTTATCTACCATATCTGGATTCTGACGCATTTCGGCAGTAGTAATAGTTGGTGTAAAACTAAATTGCGTAATCATTCCAGGAACACAGTTCATCTGCGCTCTAAAGTGAGGCATGTAAGCAGAGTGTAAAACATCCTGAGAACGCATTTTAAATAATACAGGCTTTCCTACCGGTAAATGTAATTCTGAAGTGATAATATCATCCTGTGCATTAGGATCTGATTCATCTACACCTAAGATATTAGCTTTATCGATATCAATTAATCTCACATTAGCATTACCTAAAGTGTTATCCGCTCCAGCGTATCTCGCCTTCCAGTTAAACTGTTGTGCATATAACTCAACAACGATTGGATCGTCGTCTTCGTTAATATTCATAATACTAGTCCAAGTGAATAATCCGTAAATAATTAACCCGGCAAGCGTAATTACAGGAATAATAGTCCAAATAGCCTCTAATGTATTGTTATCGGCAAAGAATAAGGCTTTTTTACCTTTTTCTCCTTTGTATTTAAACGCAAAATAGTGTAATAAAAATTGCGTAATCGTTTGAACTATAAAAATAATTACTAGAGAGATAATCATTAAGTTATCAATTCCAGGTCCGTGCTCAGACGCAGCATTTGATAACAGCGGTAAATCTCCCCATTTAACAACAGATACGATAGTAATGATATAAATGAAAGCTAAAAAGCCAATCATTAAATATCCGTTTAAACTGTTGTCTTTATCTGTAGCCACCTGGTCATTCTCGCTTAATCCCACCTGAGATAAATCGAATATTTTAACCATTTGCCAAATGGCAACTAAAATAAATACTAAAACTAAAATTGTTAATAAAGCAGTCATTGTCGTTGTTCGTCTTTATATATTTCTTATTAATAATGGAAATGTTCGCTTTCTTTAAGGTAAGGGTTTCCTTTAGCTAATAAAGGCGCCTTAGACAATGCTGTAAAGACAACAAATATAAATAACCCTGCAAAAAGTAAAATAGCCCCTATTTCCGGAATTCCAATAAACCATCTATCTCCAACTGTAGCTGGCATGATCATATTGAAAATATCAATATAGTGTCCAAATAAAATTACAATACCTGCCATAACCACAAACCAAGGGATACGTTTAAAGTCGGTATTCATTAATATTAATAATGGGAAAATAAAGTTTAATACTAACATACCAAAGAATGGTAATTTATAATCTTCAATTCTAGTTACGAAGTACGTTACCTCTTCCGGAATATTAGAATACCAGATTAACATGAATTGAGAAAACCATAAGTACGTCCAGAATACACTGATACCAAACATGAATTTAGCTAAATCGTGTAAGTGGCTATCGTTTACAAATGGTAAAAGATCTTTTGATTTTAAGTAGATAGTAATTAAAGCAATTACTGTAATTCCACTTACAAACATACTGGCGAATACATACCAACCAAATAAGGTAGAGAACCAGTGTGGATCAACACTCATAATCCAGTCCCAGGACATCATAGATTCTGTATAAATAAAGAATACTAAAAATGCAGCTGAAATTCTGAAGTGTTTCTTAAAGTTTGAATTATCGCTAGCTTCATCCTGTGCTAAAGAGAATATACGTGCAAAATGACGATATGTTACCCAACCAGCAATAAAGATAATACCTCTTATAGCGAACGCAGGAATATTTAACCAACCTGATTTTCCCTGAATTAATTCGTCGTGAGCCACAACTTCAGGGTCCATCCAAACAAAGATATTAGCATGACCTATTGTACCCGATGCAATCGCAATTAATAAAACGATAACAGCTCCAGGTAATAAGTACGCTGTAATACCTTCCATTACTCTAAAAAGTACAGGCGACCATCCTGCCTGAGCTGCAAACTGAATGGCATAAAAAGCCAAAACACCTAAAGCAATCATCATAAAGAAAAATGCAGCTACATATAACGCAGACCAAGGTCTGTTCGCTAACTGATGTTGCACATGTTGTGCATGTTCATCGCCATGATGAGCATCAGCTTCTACATGTGCATCACTGCCGTGGTGCGCAGCAGCCTCACCGTGATTATCATGAGCTTCTACAGCATGTGTTGCAGCAGCTTCATGTCCTCCTCCGTGATGAGCCGATTCTTCAGCAAGCATTGTTTTTACTTCATCTAAAGATTTATGAGAAGACATAAAACCATATCCCACACCTAATATTCCTAAAATTATTAGTGCGAAAGAAAATGTCCTTAATTTATTTGAAAATGTGTACATATCTATATATAATCTTATCTTATCGACTTACTTTTCTAAATCCGCTTTTAACTGAAGTACATAAGCAACAACTTGCCAACGCTCCTCTTCGTTCAACTGATTTTTATACGAACCCATAGCATTTTTACCATAAAAAATAGTGTGATAAATACTACCAGCTGTGATTGCTCTACCAGCATCATCGTATTTAGGAACCCCTAAAATCTTCTCTCTTTTTACCAAGGTACCCTGACCATCACCTTTATTACCATGACAAATACCACAGTAAATGTTGTAAAGATCTTTACCTCTGTTTAAATCTATAGCAGTAGAATCTAAAGGGCTCATTAAAGTTTCTTTGGCTAAAGCAAATCCATCTGCATCGTTTGCGAAATCGAAAGGCAAATGCCCTCTGGCTACAGCACCGTCTGCAGGTAACTGAGCTTCTACTCCATTTCTAAACGCAGTAGACTCACTATACGCTTCATACCCTACAGATTCGTACATGTTAGGCATGAATTGATAGTTTGGTCTGCTATCTTTTTTACAAGACACTGCAGAAATTAAAACTACGGCTATTGCAATTATTTTTGTTAAGCTTTTCATTGGTCTGTTTTAATGCGCTTTATCTACTAAATTAATCTCTACGGCTCCTGTTTGTTTCAACAATTCTGACAATTCAGCCTCATTATTATGTACAGGGATCTCCATTAAAAAGTGATCATCCGTTGTTCTTGGATCCGGGTTTTCAGCACTTTTAAAAGGCCACATTCTACTTCTTAAATAAAAAGTAATAACCATTAAGTGGGCTGCAAAGAATACCGTTAATTCGAACATAATAGGCACGAATGCCGGCATATTCTCTAAGTAGCTAAAACTTGGTTTACCTCCAATATTTTGTGGCCAGTCTTCTATCATGATAAAATTCATCATAGTCGTTGCCACAGTTAATCCAATACATCCGTAAATAAACGCTGTGATTGCCAAACGCGTTGGCGCTAACCCCATCGCCTTATCTAGTCCGTGTACTGGAAAAGGTGTATATATTTCATCAATGTGATGTTTCGCTGATCTTACTTGTTTAACAGCCGACATTAAAACATCATCGTCGGTATAAATAGCGTGAATAACTTTTGAAGATTCCATATGCTACTCTTAATTATTTGAATTATTAGCTGAAGTTCCAGATGTTCTTGGATCTGCTCCAGTACCTACTAAACTTTCTCCTCTTTCTCTAATCTTCTTGTAACGCTCTCCTGAAGACTTTAAAATAGTCTTAACCTCTGCCTGAGCAATAACAGGGAATGTTCTAGAATATAATAAGAACAATACGAAGAAGAATCCTATAGTTCCGATAAATATCCCTATATCTACAAATGTTGGAGAGAACATAGTCCAAGACGAAGGTAAATAATCACGGTGTAATGATGTTACGATAATTACGAAACGCTCAAACCACATTCCTATGTTTACCACGATAGAGATAAAGAACGAGAACATAATACTTGTTCTAAGTTTCTTAAACCACATGAACTGTGGAGAGAATACGTTACAAGTCATCATAGCCCAATATGCCCACCAATAAGGTCCGGTTGCTCTGTTTAAGAACGCATATTGTTCGTACTCCACACCAGAGTACCAAGCAATGAATAACTCCGTAATATAAGCCACACCAACGATAGAACCAGTAATCATGATTACGATGTTCATTAATTCGATGTGCTGTACAGTAATATAGTCTTCAAGGTTACACACTTTTCTCATAATAATAAGTAAAGTATTTACCATGGCGAATCCAGAGAAAATCGCTCCAGCAACGAAGTATGGAGGGAAAATAGTTGTATGCCATCCAGGAATTACAGACGTTGCGAAGTCAAACGATACAATCGTGTGTACAGAAAGTACAAGTGGTGTAGCCAAACCAGCTAATACCAAAGATACTTCTTCAAAACGTTGCCAGTCCTTAGCACGACCAGACCAACCAAAACTTAAAATAGAATAAATTTGTTTTTGGAATGGCTTAATAGCTCTATCTCTTAACATTGCGAAGTCTGGTAATAAACCTGTCCACCAGAATACTAAGGATACAGATAAATAGGTAGAAATCGCAAATACGTCCCAAAGTAATGGTGAGTTAAAGTTAACCCATAACGAACCAAATTGGTTTGGTATAGGTAACACCCAATATCCCATCCATGGACGTCCCATGTGAATAATAGGGAATAAACCTGCCTGAACTACCGAGAAGATAGTCATCGCCTCTGCAGAACGGTTAATTGCCATTCTCCATTTTTGACGGAATAATAAAAGTACTGCCGAGATTAATGTTCCCGCGTGACCAATACCTACCCACCAAACAAAGTTTGTAATGTCCCAGGCCCAACCTACGGTTTTGTTTAAACCCCAGGTTCCAATACCTGTTGATACTGTGTATAAAATACATCCTAATCCCCATAGAAAGGCTACTAAGGCAATAGAGAAAACTATCCACCATTGTTTATTTGCTCTTCCTTCTACAGGTCTTGCTACATCCACAGATACATCGTGGTATGATTTTTCGCCTGTAACTAAAGGTCTTCTAATAGGTGCTTCGTAATGAGACGCCATATCCTTTTATAATTATTTCTTGATTCGTTATTATGCTTCTTTTGTATTTCTCACTTTCGTTTGATAGATCACGTTTGGTTTTGTACCTACATGCTCTAATAAGTGATACATACGATTATCTTCTTTAAGGTGTGCTACCTTACTGTCTTTATCGTTAATGTCTCCAAAAACCATAGCACCACTACTACAAGCTGCAGAACATGCTGTTTGGAATTCACCATCCTTAATTACACGACCATCGCGTTTAGCGTCTAGAATAGTTTTCTGTGTCATTTGAATACACATAGAACATTTTTCCATAACACCACGAGAACGTACAACAACATCCGGGTTTAATACCATACGACCTAAATCGTCGTTCATATGATAATCAAACTCATCGTTACCATTATAAAGGAACCAGTTAAAACGACGTACTTTATAAGGACAGTTGTTAGCACAATATCTAGTACCTACACAACGGTTATACGCCATATGGTTTTGTCCCTGACGACCATGTGATGTTGCCGCTACAGGACAAACAGTTTCACAAGGTGCGTGATTACAGTGCTGACACATTACCGGTTGGAAAGCGACCTGTGGATTTTCTGAAGCATGCTCCATTTCTCCAAACTCACTTAAGGAACTTCCTAAACCAGAAATATTATCTTTCTTCTCATCATCTTCAAGGAATGACTCCTCTGAAGAGTAATATCTGTCAATACGTAACCAGTGCATATCACGGCTACGACGAATTTCACTCTTTCCTACAACAGGAACGTTATTCTCTGCATGACAAGCGATAACACAAGCACCACAACCAGTACAAGCATTTAAATCGATAGATAAGTTAAAATGATGTCCTATTGAACGATCAAACTCATCCCATAAGTCTACATCCGGAGAAGTTACCGGAGTTTCAACGTGGTTTAAAGATACTACCGGCATAGCATTCCACACCGCCTTATCTTTAGTATTAAACACTTCTAAGGTTGTTTCCTTAATAATGTCTCCACGTCCCATTAATGTATTATGTAACTGTACACAGGCAAATTCATGCTCTCCTGCTACAGCGCTTACACTTACATTCTGAATTGTATTAAAATCCTGATATAATGCATATGCATTTACACCAGTTTTCATTTCGTCTTTTAAACCTGCAGTTCTACCGTATCCAAAAGATAAACCTACAGAGCCTTTAGCCTGACCTGGCTGAATTAATACAGGAACACGCTCTAAAGTAACACCATTAACTGTTACAGACGCATAGCTTCCGTTAAGACCTCCATTGGCAACATGCCAGTTTTTCAATCCTAGAGCCTCAGCATCTGCTTTAGAAACTGTTAAATAGTTATCCCAAGATGTTCTCGAAATTGGATCAGGGAATTCCTGTAACCAAGGGTTATTAGCCTGTTGACCATCACCCATACCAGTTTTAGTATATAACACTAATTCCAATCCTTCTGTCTTAGCAGAAGCAACTAGTTTAGACGCTGCTTCGGCACCAGAAATAGCAGCTAATGCCATTCCATCTGCACCTGTTCCAACTGTTTTAGAATTAGTACTTGTTACATAACCAGACTGATCTTCTTTTGAAAGTCCTACAGCAACAGCTGCATCGTGAAGCATTTCTCCAACCTTGGTTCTGTCTTTTTTGTCTTTCCAAACCGTAGTAGTTTCTTCAATAGTCTCAGTAGATATTCCATTTACTAAAGCTCCAACAGGACCTGCTATAAACGAACCATCATGTAAAGCCTGATTAAATGAAGCACCTCCTAAGACAGAACTGTTCCAGGTATCCTTAATATATTCGTGATATGAAACTGAACTTCCTGTCCACTTTAATAAAGCATCCTGGAATTGTCTTGTATCAAACAACGGACGGATAGTTGGCTGTGTTAAAGCGTAATGACCACGCTTTAGCTCTACATCTCCCCAAGCTTCTAAATAATGAGGAGCAGCAGCAATATATTGTGTTTTCGAAGACGTCTCATCTGATTTTAATGAGAACGTTACACTTAAAGTTGTTTTCTTTAATCCTTCAGCAAAAGCAGAAGCATTAGGTAAGGTATATAATGGATTTACACCACTCATGATAAGAGCTCCAACTTTACCAGCATTCATGTCTGATACTAATTGCGCTACAGCTTTATCGTTACCTTGTCTTGTTAAAATCGGAATTCTAGGTTGGAATGCCTTACTCTGTAGTGCTTCGTTAATTTCTAACACTAAAGCCTGAGCATTTACATCCTGTAAGCCTGTTACAACCACAGCATTTCTACCTGCTGATTTTAATTCGGCAGCTACAGCTTTTACAGTTGACTCTATTTGCTCTGGTAATTGGCCACCAACAGAACTTCCAACAACATAACTATACAATTTAGCAAGTGCTACTTTTTGTTGTGTTGGTGTTAAAGGCACACGTTTATCTGCATTAGCACCAGATAAAGACATATTAGACTCGAACTGAATATGACGAGACATTTTACCTTCGTGAGGCACACGTCCTTTAGCATAACCAGCATCAAATCCACCACCTTGCCAATCTCCTAAGAAATCAGCTCCAACAGAAACAATCGTACTGGCTTTAGCAAAGTTATACCCAGCTAAACCTCTACGACCATATTTTGCCTGATACGCGTCTAACGCAGCAGATTCAGAAACTGCATCGTATACTACGTGACGAACATTACCAAATTTTTCTTTGAATTGCGCAATTAATCTGCTTGTAGACGGGCTGGCAAAAGTTTGTGTTAATAACACAATTTCTTTTCCCGAACCTGCTATAGCGTTTAATTGTGAAGTAACTTCTGCATCAAAATCACTCCAAGAAATAGGACTACCGTCTTTTAACGGCCCTTGTACTCTTAAGCTATCATACAACCCTAAAACGGAAGCATTAACTCTGGCATTTGCGCTACCGTGAGTTTTTGCTAAGGCATTGTTTTCAATTTTAATAGGACGCCCTTCACGCGTTTTTACTAAAACACTTGCAAAATCGAAACCATCGGCAATAGTAGTTGCATAATAGTTGGCTACACCAGGAATTATTTGTTCCGGCTGCACCACATAAGGAATCGACTTGACTACTGGTCCTTCACAAGCTGCAAGCGAAGCGGCTGCTGTACTAAAACCAACATATTTTAAGAAATCACGACGACTTGTTGAAGATGACTCAAGCGAAGCTTTATCACCTAAAAACTCATCTGTAGGAATTTCTTCAACAAATTCGTTTTGTTTTAGCGCCTCAACAATAGAGCTATTTTGGTCTAGCTCCTCAACACTTTTCCAGTATTTCTTGTTTGATGACATATTGTATAATTGAATTACTTCTTGTTTAATATTTTAATAATGACATTTACCACACTCTAAAGCACCCATTTGCGCAGCTGTAAGCTCCTCTACTCCGTACTTCTTAGATAATTCTTCGTGAATTTTAGTATAGTAATCGTTGTCTTTAACTTTTACATTTGTTTCTCTGTGACAGTTAATACACCAACCCATAGTTAATGGCGCATGCTGATACATTACTTCCATTTCTTCAACCGGACCATGACATGTCTGACATTCTACACCTGCAACAGTTACGTGCTGAGAGTGGTTAAAGTAAACGAAATCTGGTAAGTTGTGGATACGCACCCATTTTACAGGCATAGTTTCTCCAGTATACTTTTGCTCTACATCGTCCCAACCTACAGCTTTATATAATTTTTTAATTTCACCATCATAGAACTCTTTACTATGTTCTGCAGTTGCAGTTTCAGGAGCTACCTCGTAGATAGATTTATGACAGTTCATACACACGTTTAATGATGGAATACCTGATTGCTTACTTACTCTTGCAGAAGAGTGACAGTATTTACAATCTATACCATTATCACCAGCGTGTATTCTGTGAGAATAGTGAATTGGCTGTACAGGCTGATATCCTTGATCCACACCAATCTGCATTAAATAACCGTAAGCAAAATAAGCTCCCACCAATAATAAGAAGATTGAAGACACTAAAACCAAAAATTGATTTTTAACAAAAGCCTTCCATAACGGCATACGTGCAGATTCTTCTACAACTACACCCTTAGCATCTGCAAAACGATTTAAGGTTTGACGCACTAAAATTAAGGCCATAGCCAATAAACCAAACAAAAGAACTAAAGCTCCTAAAATAATTTGGTTAGAAATTCCATCGTTTGAGTTAGCAGACGCAGCAGCACCTCCTACAGGCACAGCAGC
This sequence comes from Formosa sp. S-31, assembly GCF_051172795.1. NCBI lineage: Bacteria > Pseudomonadati > Bacteroidota > Flavobacteriia > Flavobacteriales > Flavobacteriaceae > Formosa > Formosa sp. S-31. Next base: position 183,366 of record NZ_JAENDK010000004.1, on the reverse strand, counting down.
TGCAACTGGCTCAGCTTTCTTTTCAGCAGTATAAGCTAAAATATTACTAATATCCTCGTCTGAAAGCTGTGGAAACGCTGTCATCGGAACACCATTATATTCATCAAAGATTTTATTCGCGTAAGCATCTCCAGATTTAATTAAACCTGAACTATTTCTTACCCATGAATGAATCCAGTCTCTATCCAAACCTTCATCTCCTAATCTTGCTTCCACATCTCTAAGAGCAGGACCAGTCATTTTCTTATCTAATTGGTGACAAGCCGCACAATTAGAATTAAACAACGCTTTTCCTTTTGCCGGATCACCTTCCTGTGCAGAAAGTGAGGTTGTAAATGCAAGTAAAATAATTAAACCTAAACGAAAAATGCCTTTGTTCAATTTACAGTGTATCACCTGTTTCATATTTTTAGCTGAGTTAACTTCTAAACTTTGGTACTCTTTTTCCATCTATAATTAAGAAAAATACAGTTATAAAAATTTCGAACAAAAGTAACATTTAAAGTCGATTTGAAAAATGTTACAGAAGTGTTAATACCTAATTTAGAGAAATTCTAAATAAAAAAATATAATAAAATTAAGGCATTTCCATTTACCTTTGTATTAAATTACTTGAAAATGAAATTATTGAAATTTAAGATAAGTACATTAGCACTTGCCGGTGTTTTGCTAATAAGTACTAAAACCTTTGCGCAAGAAGGTTCTGTTGCCCTGAAACAAGACAAGAAAATAACCCGATTGCTGGAAGTTAAGCAGCAAATGGATAAGGATGAGAACGCTTCTAACCGTTATAAGATTCAAATCTACTCGGGAAAACGTGCCGAAGCTGAAAAAGTACAAAAGGAATATAATCAGAAATTCGATAAGTGGAACAGTACTCTGGTTTACGAAACCCCAAACTACAAAATATGGGTCGGCAGTTTTAGAACCCGTCTGGAAGCCGATAGAGCATTATTGGAGATTAAAGAAAGCTTTAGCAATGGTTTTATATTTAAACCTAAAAAGACCATTTAAAACTACAAAAAACACAACAAAAAAAAGGCGACCAAATGGTCGCCTTTTCTATAATATAATAGTATCGAAATTTATTTCAATTTCTTTTTCACTTCTACTTCATGGAATGCTTCTATAATATCTCCTTCCTTGATGTCATTATAGTTTTTAATCTGCATACCACAATCGTATCCTTTAGACACTTCTTTAACATCGTCTTTAAAACGTTTCAACGATGCCAATTCTCCGGTATAAACGACTACACCCTCTCGAATTAAACGTACTCCAGAATTTCTATAAACCTTCCCGTTAGTAATCATACATCCGGCAATAGAACCAATTTTAGAAACTTTAAAGATTTCTCTAATTTCTGCCGTACCCGTAATCTCCTCTTTTAATTCTGGAGACAACATACCTTCCATCGCATCTTTAAGATCGTTAATCGCGTCGTAGATGATAGAATATGTTCTGATATCAATTTCTTCCTTATCAGCAATCATTCTGGCATTACCCATCGGACGTACATTAAATCCGATGATAATCGCATCCGAAGCTGAAGCCAATAAGACATCACTTTCGGTAATAGCACCTACTCCTTTATGAATAATGTTCACTTGAATTTCTTCTGTTGATAATTTCTGGAAGGAATCTGTTAAGGCTTCAACAGAACCATCAACATCACCTTTAAGAATAATATTTAATTCCTGGAAGTCACCTAATGCAATACGACGTCCGATTTCATCAAGTGTAATATGACGTTGTGTACGTACAGACTGCTCGCGTTGTAATTGCGCTCGTTTTGCTGCAATTTGCTTGGCTTCACGCTCATCTTCAAAAACACTAAACTTATCACCAGCCTGAGGCGCACCATCCAATCCTAAAATAGAGACTGGTGTTGATGGTCCAGCTTCAACAACATCGTGTCCGCGTTCGTCATGCATGGCTTTTACCTTACCACTATGCTGACCTGCCAACACATAATCACCAATTCTTAATGTACCGGCCTGTACTAATATAGTAGACACATAACCACGACCTTTATCTAAGAAAGCTTCTACTACAGTACCTAAAGCAGCTTTCTTCGGATTTGCTTTAAGCTCTAATAATTCAGCTTCTAATAATACTTTTTCTAATAATTCTTTAACCCCTGTTCCTTGTTTTGCTGAAATATCGTGAGATTGAATTTTTCCTCCCCAATCTTCAACCAACAAATTCATTTGTGCTAATCCTTCTTTAATCTTATCCGGATTCGCATGAGGCTTATCTATTTTGTTAATAGCAAATACGATTGGTACACCTGCAGCCTGAGCATGAGATATTGCCTCTTTTGTTTGCGGCATAATATCATCATCGGCAGCAACCACAATAATTGCTATATCGGTAACCTGTGCACCACGCGCACGCATAGCTGTAAAGGCCTCGTGACCTGGTGTATCTAAGAAGGCTATTTTTTGACCGCCATCTAATTCTACACCATAGGCTCCAATATGCTGCGTAATACCTCCGGATTCACCAGCGATTACATTTTCCTTACGGATATAATCTAGTAACGACGTTTTACCGTGGTCTACGTGCCCCATTACTGTAACGATAGGAGCTCTTAATTTTAAATCTTCCTCTTTATCTTCTACAACTTCAATCGCTTCTTCGATATCTGCTGTTACAAATTCTACCTGATATCCAAATTCTTCTGCTACTATAGATAAAGTTTCGGCATCTAGTCTTTGGTTCATGGTTACCATCATACCTAAAGACATACAGGCAGAAATAATTTGCGTAACAGAAACATCCATCATAGTAGCTACTTCGCTTGCGGTAACAAACTCTGTAACTTTAAGGATTTTACTTTCTGCTGCCTGTTGCTCGGCGTCCTTCTGACTTTGCTCTCTGTGAGAATCACGCTTGTCTCGACGGTACTTAGCTCCTTTTCCTTTATTAGATTTACCTTGAAGTTTTTCTAAGGTTTCTCTAACCTGCTTTTGTACTTCTTCTTCGCTAGGTTCCTCCTTAATAATAGGACGTCTTGGCTGACCTGGTCCTTTTTTACCTTTGAAACGATCGTTACCACCACGTCCCGGTCCATTATTCGCACCAGTGTTGGTGTTTTGGTTTTGATCTCCAGGTTTGCTAATACGACGACGTTTCTTTTTATTTTTATTGGCAGCATTATCCTGAGCTGTCTTTGCAACAGGTTTCTTTTTAGGCTTATTGAACTGAGAAAGGTCAATTTTTTCACCCGCAATTTTAGGCCCTGTAAGCTTTTGATACTGCGTTTTTAAATGCTCTTCTTCTGCCGGTTTTTCCGGTTCCGCTTTAGGCTGTTCTTTTTTAACAGGCTCAGCTTTTTTCTGTTCTACTGGAGGTGTAACCACTTTTGGCTGCTTAGGTTCCGGTTTTTCTTCCTTCGTTGGAGTTTCCACTTTAGGCGCTTCTTTCTTAACAGGCTCTGGAGCTGTTTCCTTTTCAGGCTCTGGAGTAACCGCTTTAGGCGCTTCAGCTTTAACTTCTTCCTTCTTGATTTCTACCGGTGCTTCCTTAGGAACTTCCTTTTCTACTTTTGGTTGTACAGGCTCTTCTTTCTTAACCTCTGGTTGCGCTGGTTTTGAAGATTTAGCTTCCAAATCTATTTTACCAACCTGCTTCGGACCTGAGAGTGTAGTTCTGGCTTTAACGATTTGCTCCTTCTTCGCTTCTTCTTCTTTCTGTTTTGCTTCAAGTTCACGCTCGCGTTCTTCTCTTAAGGCTTCCTTTTCTTTAAGTTTAGCTTCGCTTACCTCTTGAGATGCCACCTTTTTACTAGCGTCTGTTTGAAATTCACCAGAAAGCACATTATAAACTTCCTGAGAAATTTTTGTAGTAGGACGCTTATCGACACTAATGCCTTTAGAATCTAAAAAATCTACTGCACGATCGATAGAGATGTTTAACTCACGTAAAACTTTATTTAATCTAATTGTTTCAGCCATAAATTGCCTTTAATATACTCCAAATATAAGTTATTCTTCAAACTCTTCTCTAAGAATTCTAATAACTTCGTTAATTGTTTCTTCTTCTAAATCGGTTCTTTTCACAAGATCTTCTACATCTTGTTCTAAAACACTCTTTGCCGTGTCTAAACCAACCTTGCTTAGCTCTTCTATAATCCAAGCATCTATTTCGTCTGAGAATTCTGTTAATTCCACATCTTCTTCAGCACCTTCTCTAAACACATCAATCTCATAACCGGTTAACTGACCAGCTAGACGGATATTATGTCCGCCACGACCAATAGCTTTACTTACTTCTTCCGGCTTTAAAATAACCTCTGCACGTTTATTTTCTTCATCAATTTTAACTGACGTTACTTTTGCAGGACTTAAAGCTCTAGTAATAAACAACTGTAAGTTGGTTGTATAATTTATTACATCTATATTTTCATTACCTAACTCACGAACTATGCCATGAATTCTGGAACCTTTCATCCCAACACAAGCTCCAACAGGATCTATTCTGTCATCGTAAGAATCTACAGCTACTTTTGCCTTTTCACCAGGAATTCTAACTACATTTTTAACCGTAATTAAACCATCAAAAACTTCTGGAATTTCCTGTTCGAATAATTTTTCAAGGAATAAAGGCGATGTACGCGACATAATGATTGCCGGCTTACTTCCTTTTAACTCCACATTTTCTATAACTCCTCTTACGTTATCTCCTTTTCTAAAAAAGTCAGACGGAATTTGTTTTTCCTTAGGCAAAATAATTTCATTCCCTTCGTCATCCAACAAAATTACGGCTCTATGACGAATATGATGCACTTCTGCAGTATAAATATCTCCAATTAAGTCTTTAAACTGCTTGTATAGGTTTGTATTATCGTGTTCGTGAATTTTCGAAATTAAATTTTGACGTAATGCTAAAATTGCACGTCTACCTAAATCTATTAATTTCACTTCTTCAGACACATCTTCACCCACTTCAAAATCAGGCTCGATTTTACGTGCTTCACTTAATGAAATCTCCTGATTAGGCTCTTCAACTTCACCATCAGCTACTACTACACGATTTCTCCATATTTCCAAATCACCTTTATCCGGATTGATAATAATATCGAAATTATCATCATCTCCAAATTTTTTCTTTAAGGCATTTCTAAAAACATCCTCTAAAATCGCCATTAACGTTACACGATCTATTAATTTATCGTCTTTAAATTCTGAAAAAGAATCAATTAACGCTAGATTTTCCATAACTCACTTGAATTAAAATTTAATCAACACTTTTGCTTCTACTATATCGCTATAAGGAATGTTAGCCTTTTTTTGAACTGTAACCTTGCCTTTACCTACCGGCTTTGGCTCTCTCGCCTTCCATTCTAACACTATTTCTTCATCAGTCGCATCCGTCAATACTGCCTCTATAGTTTCCTTTTCAGTTTTCACTTCAAGGGTTCTACCTATATTCTTAACATATTGTCGCGTATGCGTTAACGGAGACGCTGCTCCGGCCGACATAACCTCCAGAGAAAAATCCTGTTCTTCTCTATCCAGATTATGTTCAATCGCTCTGCTTACAAACACACAATCATCAACATTCACACCCTGATCTCCATCAATTATAACTTTTATGGCATTATCACCAGAAATAGTTAAACTAATCAAAAACAAATCGCTTCGATCGCTTAAGGCGTTTTCCAATAAATTCTCTACAGTTGTTCTAAACATTTTTTAGTATAAAAAGAGGGGACCCTGTCCCCTCGCATTTTCTTTTTTCTTACAACGGGGCAAATATACAACTTTTTTATTGATAATCACAAGCTTTCAAATACCAAATTTTCTCCGTAAATTTACAGTACTAATAGAACCTTTAAACTTACAATCATGAAACGTATTTTAGTCCCAACTGATTTCTCCGACGAAGCACTTTATGCTGCTAAAATTGCAGCTCAATTTGCAAGAAAATTCGACTGCGAAATCCATCTGCTACACATGATAGAATTACCTATCCCACAATTAGACGCCGTAAACTCCTCATACAGTGCATTGCCTGAAGCTATGTTTTTTATGAAACTGGCCGGACAACGCTTCGAAAAACTTCTAGAAAGGGACTTTTTCGAAGGCATTAAAGTTCACGACATTGTTAAAACCAACAGCACTTTTGAAGGCATAAGCTCAACCTGCAAAGAACTTGACATAGACCTGATTATTATGGGTTCTCATGGCGCTACCGGTTTTAAAGAAATGTTTATAGGATCGAACGCAGAAAAAGTAGTGCGTACTTCACACATTCCGGTTTTAGTGATTAAAAGCTCAGACGAAGACTTCCAGGTAAACGACCTGGTTTTCGCTTCCGATTTTAAACTGGACCACAAAGAAACCTACAAGCAAGCCATTAAATTCGCCGAGTTATTCGACTCTAAAATTCACTTGCTTTTGGTTAATACGCCAAACAACTTTTTAACAACTAACGAGGCCAACAATCGCATGAATGCTTTTGTAAAAGACACAAACTTTAAAAATTACACAGTAAACATTTACAACGACGAAAGTGTAGAAAAAGGCATCCTTAATTTCGCTTACAAAATTAACGCCGACGTCATTGGTATCAGCACTCATGGCAGACAAGGTATAGCCCACTTTTTAAATGGCAGCATCAGCGAAGACGTGGTTAACCACGCTAAACGTCCGATTTTGACTTTCAAAATTTAAGTTACGAAGACACAAAAGCGCCTTAACACATAGCATTAAGGCGCTTTTTATATCTAAAAAATACCTAACTTCTACTTAAACTAATTACGTTCTCTTCTTTTATCTGAAACAATCATACCTTCGGCCTGAAAATACTTCTCAGACTTTATAATGTTTAACAACCAATCGTAGTGATTCTTAGAACGTCGCTGAAATCTGTATCGTAAAATTTGATCCATAAGAAAATGATTTAGGAAGCAGGCTAAAGCATTCCATAGCAGAACTTTAAGGCCTATTAAAAATACAATTCTTATACATACACTTTGAACAAATTAGTTAAACCGCACAATTGTTCGACAATTAAAATAAATCTTAACCAATAATCCTACAATTTTACTTTTAACAGACTGAATACCAAAGCACATCAGCTAAATTTTAGACATAAAAAAAGCCTGATAAATCAGACTTGTATGATTTCAATATTATTCTCAACACCTACTGCCCAATTAAAGGAAGTGCCGATTGCAACTGCACATCGATAGAGGTTTGCACATAACGTTCAAACTGAACAAACTTAGATGCCGTAACAGCCCCTAACTCCTTTTTTATCTTTTTGTAATACTTTTTCTGAATTTTATCACTCTTCGCTCGTATAGAAAATGATTCCTCTACAATATCATCAGCCTGATCGTTTGTTATGCCATTATATTCTGCCACATATTCTTTTAAAAGCGCCATTCTTTGATTAGCCACCTCTTTCCGTTCTTCTGAATAATCATCATAAATTTCCCAGAACACCATGGCCTGAGTAGCATCCAAATCGAGAAATTCACCTAAGGCTATTTTCTTTTCAGAATTAAACATATCCTTAAACGCCTCCAGTTCGGCTGTCTGAGCAGAAAGCTGAATTCCGCACAAAACAAGAAAAATTAGTATTATTTTTTTCATGATATAATTTATTTACAAAATAACTCCCTCTAAAATAAAACATAATCACCACAAAACGAAACTCATACTAAAAATCACACTAACTCTAACCCATAAAAAATGCCTTCAAAAAGCTTTTAAACTCTTGAAGGCATTTCTTAAAAATTCTCTATTAAACTATGTCTTAATACGCATAAATTTTAGAAGACACTTCTTCTAATAAGGTATTATACTTCTTTAAAACACGGTCCCACTCATCGAAACGCTCGTCATGCTTACTACTTGCATTACTTGACGCACGTTCAGTAACGATTTTTAATTTAAATTCTTGCGGACTTTCATTTGTCAATCTAAAGATAACACGAGTTCTTACAACATAACCTGCAAAATTATCTACCACCCAGGCACTTCTTAAGTATTTCACATCAGAATCACTCACTTCTAAAGCATCAAAATAGTCTGTAATACTTCTAATAGCGCTTTTCCAGTTATCAGACACATCACCTTTTTTAGGCTTTAATACCACATCTACATTTGCAATATCACTTTTAGAAGACGCCTCATAAGACTCATCATTCTTCAATTGTAAATGATCGGTGTTAGGTATTTTAGGCATACCTTTTTGATTACAATACTCTTTAATTAAAGTTAGATAACCTTCGCGTACAATTTGAATGTTTACACAATCGTTTTTCTTAATGTCAATTTCAATAGCACCAATACCTACTTTTTTTCCGTTTAGCCAGATTTCGGCATCAGCTGGACTAGCTGAAATTTCAACTTTTTTCGCAAACATCATTAATGGTAACGCGAAGAACATTACCAGAACGGTAAGTTTTTTACTCATAATATTATTATTTTTTAATGGTTAAGGACTGCAAATATAGCGTTTTAACCGATTAATCAAAATCAACGTATTTTAAACGATTATTAGCAATAAATAACACCAAGAAACAAAGCATTTCTATATAACAAAACCTGCATACACACCAATATACATATAGAAGGAAATTATTAAAAATCATGTTTTTCAAGAAAATGCACAGAAGAACGCAATTAAAAAAGAAAAAAACACCTTATGCAGCTAAATCTAAGCCAAGCAGGCTAAATGAAGGCATAAAAAAAGCCCTAACATAAATGTTAGGGCTTTAAATTTGCTTGTTGGCCTACTAGGGCTCGAACCTAGACTCTTCTGGACCAAAACCAGACGTGTTGCCAATTACACCATAGGCCAATAGCTCAATGCGGGTGCAAATTTAGAACAACTTTCCATATTCACAAACTTTTTTTGAAAAAAAATTTCAAAAAATATTAAGCTTATCTAAAAAGCCTTCACTGTTACATATTTATTATTAAATTCGCCTACCATATAAACTACGATTTTCATGACACAATTCAACTTTAAAAAGTGGAATACCATTCTGGGCTGGATAACTTTTGCAATTGCCTTATTAACTTACAGCTTAACTGTAGAACCTACAGTTAGTTTTTGGGATGCCGGAGAATATATTTTAACCTCATCGAAATTACAGGTAGGTCACCCACCTGGAGCCCCTTTATTTCAGATGCTGGGTGCTTTTTTCTCCATGTTCGCTTTTAGTCCTTCACAAATTGGAGTCATGTTGAATTTAATGAGTGCGGTATCGAGTGCATTTACCATCTTATTTATGTTCTGGACTATTACACTTCTATTAAAAAAACTTATTATAAAAGATCAGGCATTAACCAAACCCAGTGCTATGGCCATACTTGGAAGTGGTCTTGTAGGAAGTTTAGCATTTACTTTTACTGATTCATTCTGGTTTAATGCGGTTGAGACCGAAGTATACGCCATGGCCACTTTAATCATGTCGGTTATGTTCTGGTTGGGACTGCGTTGGGAACAGGACATGGACACTCCAAGAGGGAACCGATGGCTTGTTTTAATTGCCTTTTTAATTGGTTTATCCTTTGGGGTACACTTCATGGGACTTTTAACCATTCCAGCCATTGGTTTGGTTTACTTCTTTAAACATTACAAAACAGTTACAGTTAAAAACTTCATTATTGCTAATACTGTAGCCGTAGCCATCTTATTATTCATATTTAAATTATTATTACCTAATGCCCTGAAATTTTTCAGTGCATCGGAAATCTTTTTTGTGAATTCTTTTGGCTTACCATTTAATTCAGGAACTATAATAGCAGCCATACTTTTAATTGCAGCGTTCTACTTTGCATTAAAATACACCAGAGAAAAAGGATACGTTCATTTAAACACTTTGGCTTTATGTTTACTTTTTATCTTTATAGGGTTTTCCTCCTGGATGATGCTGCCCATTCGTGCCAATGCCAATGTGGTAATAAATGAAAACAACCCCTCTGATGCCCGCGAGCTTCTTGCATATTATAATCTGGAACAATACCCGGAAACCCATTTGTTTTACGGGCCGCAGTTTACAGATCAGTATGCAGGACTGGACGAAAACAATCCGTATATAGACGATAAACCTAATTACGAAAAAGATGAAGCTTTAGGAAAATATGTTATTGTAAACGACTACAAACGCGCCAAGCAAAATTACAACTCCAAACAAGCTTCTATACTTCCGCGAATGTGGAGTACCGAACATGCCGAAAACTACATGCTTTTCACCGGTTATTTGAATTTCAAATTAAAACCGGATTACCAGATGGAAAACCAGTTAAGAAAAGCGGTAAGCGATTTTAAAAATGATGTTGCCCAGGGTCAGGTAGATTATCAGGATTATAACACGTTTTTAAAACAATTCGGGCAATATATAGACATTGAAAAACCCTCTTTTACCAGCAACCTTATGTACATGTTCCAATTTCAACTGGGTTATATGTACTGGCGCTACTTTATGTGGAATTATGTTGGAAGACAAGACGATATTCAAGGAAAATACGATAATCATGGCAACTGGTTAAGTGGTATCAATTTTATAGACGAATGGCACTTAGGACTTCCTCAAACCAATTTACCTAGCGATGTAAAAAATAACAAAGCAAGAAACACCTATTATTTCCTGCCTCTGATTTTAGGACTAATCGGATTGTTTTATCTGTTTAACACAGACAAAAAACGATTTTGGGTCTTACTGGTATTCTTCCTGTTTACAGGTGTTGCCATTCAGGTTTACACCAACGTTAGACCTTTTGAACCAAGAGAACGCGACTACTCTGTTGTAGGATCCTTTTATGTGTTTGCTCTCTGGATTGGTTTCGGCGTTTACGCCCTTTTTGAAACACTAAAAAAATACATTAAAACGCCATTACTGGCACCGGCCTTAACTTTAGCCTGTCTTGTTTTAGTACCTGGCATTATGGCCGCAAACAACTGGGACGACCATGACCGTTCTGGAAAATACACAGCACAGTCCATGGCCAAAATGTATCTGGACTCCTGTGCCGAAAACGCTATTTTATTTACTATTGGAGACAACGACACCTTTGCTCTTTGGTATGCTCAGGAAATCGAAGGCTACAGAACCGATGTTCGAATAGTTAATACCAGCCTATTCCAGACCGACTGGTATATAGATCAGATGAAACGCAAAGCCTACGAGAGCGATCCTATTCCGTCTCAACTTAAACACGAACAATACAGATACGGTACACGCGATTTTACCATGAAACGATTAGGTTTAGTATCAAGAGACACTATGACCATCCAAGAATTCATGAATTTTGTTAGTAGCGATAATCCTAAAACCAAATTTAAATACTGGTTACAGATGAATGGCGAAGATCCGAGCTACTACCCTACACAATTCCTAAACTCGAACTACTTCCCCGTAGAAAACATAAGCATCCCGGTAAACAAGGAAACCGTATTAAACAATGGTATTGTACAACCAAAGGATGCCGATAAAATTGTATCAGAAATCAATGTTAAAATCAAGGATAATGCTTTATACAAAAACAGACTCCTGATGCTGGACATTGTAGCCAATAACAATTGGGAACGCCCAATCTATTTCACCGGAGGTAGTTTTGGAGACGATGATTATTTATGGATGAAAGACTATCTGCAATTAGATGGTATGTGTTATAAACTGGTACCAATACAAACACCAATAAACAGAAATAACCCATTTGATATGGGCCGCGTAGACAGCGATCTGATGTACGAAAAAGTTAAAAACTGGTATTGGGGTAACAGCGGAAGTCCGGACATCTACCACGACCCGGAAACACGTAAAAATGCAATTTCTTACCGCGGTAATCTGGCGCGCTTAATGGAACAGCTCATTAACGAAAAGAAATTAGACAAAGCCGAAGATGTAGCCGATATTGCAATGAAAAACATGCCGGTAGACTACTTTGGATATTATACGCTTCTTGAACCTTATATAAGTGGGTATTACGAAGTAGGCGCTAAAGATAAAGCCAGAAAACTGTTTAAGGATGTTTCAGCTAAATACCAGGAGTACTTGGCCTATTACAGTACCGTATCTATAGAAAAACAGTACGAATATGCAGAAGATATTATTACAAACATAGAACGTTATAAAGCCATTGTTGATGTTCTACTTCAGTACGATGACGATTTTGCAGATCAGGAAATGAACACATTTACAAACAACTTAAAGTTATTTGAGCATTTCTACACCGAAAGACCTTCAGAAGTACCTCAGCAACCTAAAGATATCATATCAGGACCTGATAGCACTCTGGACGATCCTATAGTGCCAATTGAATAAAGTTATGATGTTAATTCCAGTTAAACTACCAAAATTTATAAAAGGCATATTTCCAAATTACATTTGGGATATGCCTTTATCGCATAATAAAACATTATATTTAACTTTCGACGATGGTCCAAACCCGGAAATCACCCCCTGGGTTTTAAAAACCCTTGATACCTATAAAGCCAAAGCCACTTTTTTTTGCATAGGAGATAATGTTAGAAAGTATTCGGAAATATTAACTCAGGTACAGGCTCAAGGCCATGCCATAGGCAATCACACCTACAATCATTTAAAAGGTTGGAAAACCGAAACTGAAACCTACATCAAAAATGTAGAACTAGCTGCTTCGATACTCCCTTCTAAACTATTCAGACCTCCTTATGGCAAAATAAAAACCAGTCAGGCTAACATCTTAAAAAAACAAGGTTACAGTATAATAATGTGGAGTATTATCGCTTATGACTGGGAAAAGCATTTAAACGGAGAAGAATGCTTGAATAATGTAATAAAAAACGCTAAAGACGGAGATATTATCGTGTTTCACGACAGCTATAAAGCAGCCAAAAACATGCAATATGCACTACCCAGAGTTTTAGAGCACTTTAGTAAACTGGGCTTTCAGTTTAAAGCTATCTCGCTTTAAATCAAATATACTTTTGCACTATTCCAATAAGAGTATTAGCATCCTGTTCGCCACTCTGGCGCCATTTCATTTCGCCGTCCTTATAAATAATTAAAGTAGGCAGACCTTTTACGCGAAGTGCCTCGGCAAGCTCTTTATTTTTATCTACGTCAATTTTAATAACTTTAGCTTTATCGCCAAGCGCTGCGGCAACATCTCTCAAAACCGGATGCATGGCACTGGATTGCTCGTTCCATTCGGTGAAGAAATTTAATAACACCGGAATATTAACATCTATTAATTCCCCAAATTTTGACATATCTTCTGTTTTCTGAGTGCATTTTGCTTCAATAAACCTGCCTTATCCGATTAAAGATTTATCGCAATTCAGGCTTAAACTCATGTTACGTATTATAAAAGTACATAATTCTATAATAAAAATAACATTATAAGAAAATTATGACAATTCAGCGTTCTTTTTAAGCTCTATAACGGTAATTTCAGGCCAGATACCAACGCGTCCCGGATATCCAAGATACCCAAATCCACGATTTACATTAATATACTGCCCTTTTTCTTTATAAATCCCAGCCCAGTATTTATACCTCCATTTTATTGGACTCCACTTAACCCAACCGGGAATTTCTATACCAAACTGCATTCCATGAGTATGTCCGCTTAAGGTTAAATGATAATGGTAATCATCATCTATCACTTGGTCTTCCCAATGCGACGGATCATGGCTCATTAAAATTTTAAAATCATCTGCGTGAACCTGAGAAACAGCCTGCTTTAAATCGCCTGCTTTTTTAAAATGACCTCTCCCCCAGTTTTCTACCCCAACAAGAGCAATACGCGATCCGTTTTTCTCCAGATATCGACTTTCATTTAAAAGTAAATCGAAACCTATTTCCTTTTGTAGCGCTTTTAAATCGTTTAAATTCTGAGCTTTTTCGTCCTCGGAATTCCACTCTACATAATCGCCGTAATCATGATTCCCTAACACCGAGAACTTCCCATCTTTAGCCTTAAGTTTAGTAAAAGTAGATTTCCAAGGTAACATTTCAGTAGCCACGTTATTCACCATATCACCGGTAAACAAAATAGCATCGGATTCCTGCTCGTTAATAAGGTCTATCGCATAGTTTATTTTATCTCTATCATCGAAACTTCCACTATGAATATCACTAATCTGAGTAATTTTATACCCATCAAAAGCATCTGGCAAATCATCAAAACTCAAAGTGTATTTTAAAACTCTGAAGTTATACCTCCCCTGCACCATTCCGTAAATTAATCCGCTAAATGGAATCGCCGCCAACGCCAATGCCACTTTACTTACAAAGCTCCTACGGGATGGCATATGTTCTGCCGTATCTTTTTCTTTAGTGAAATAGCTATAAACAGCTTGAGGAATTCTGAATATATCTTCGGAGAACAAAATAAAAAGCAAAACGAGCTTAGGAACCATTAAGGCTATCAACATCCCAAAGGCATAACTTTTAGCATGAGTAAGCACCTTCATGTTACTTGGATTAAATGCTAACTGATAAACAAAATTACCAAGTACCAATATACTTGCAGCCCAGAATAACCAGTATAACCAAGTCTTTTTCGTCACCGATTTAACCGACTGAAAAGCATACCAATCCAGTAAAATATAAATAATAAAAAATATAATCCAGCGTAACATAGAATAGAATTAACAGGTAAAATTAATAATTACCTTCGCAATCTGTCTTATTATTGTGTTAAAGCTTACATTGCAATTCTTTTACTACGTTACAATTATGTAATTTTAACTCATTGTTTTAATAACTAATCTCCAACAAACCGCATTGCAATGCAAAAACACGTATTTGCCTTTTTCTGTATTTTATCACTTATTACCTCATCATCTTCTCAAACAAAACAGATTACAAGCTCAGCACAACTTACAAGCTATGTCAACCCTTTTATAGGCACCAGTAAAATGGGTCACACATTTCCGGGAGCCACAGCACCGTTTGGCATGGTGCAGCTTAGTCCGCAAACCAATTTTCAACCCTTGTTTAAAGATGAAACATACAACGCTGCTACTTACGAGTACTGTGCAGGCTACCAACATAAAGACACTACCATTATAGGTTTTTCGCATACCAATTTTAGCGGTACTGGCCACTCAGACCTGGGAGACTTTCTTATTATGCCTACTACAGGCGCATTGGTTTTAAATCCGCTACCGGATAAGGAAAACAACACCGGTTTCTATTCTTCATTTTCTCATGATAAGGAAACTGCAACACCTGGATATTACAAAGTACAATTAGACAGCCACAACATTACAGCAGAACTTACTGCCAGCGAACGTGTTGGTTTTCATCAATACACCTTCCCAAAAACAAATAACGCGCACATAATCCTGGATCTGGTTTACAATATTTACAATTACGATGGCAAAAACGTGTGGACGTCCATTCGCGTTGAAAACGACTCCACTATTACTGGCTACAGACAAACGAATGGCTGGGCAAGAGACCGAAAAGTATTTTTCGCTATGAAATTCTCGAAACCCTTTAAAAGTTACGGGCATAAAAAATACGACCAGATAAAATATAATGGCTTTTACCGAAAGTTTAACGAATTTGAAAACTTTCCTGAAATGGCCGGACATAATTTAAGAGCCTTTTTTAATTTCGACACGGAAGACTCAGAAAAAATCCAGATTAAGTTTGCACTTTCCTCTGTGAGTACTGCAGGGGCCTTACGGAATATGGAAACTGAAATTCCGCATTGGGATTTCGACAAGACTAAAAAGCACACCGAAACCAAATGGGAAAAAGAACTCTCTAAAATTACAGTTGAAACCATTACCGAAGCCGATAAAACCACATTTTACACAGCCCTTTACCATACCATGTTAAGCCCGATTCTTTACGAAGACACAGACGGACAATATCGTGGATTAGACCAAAACATACACAGTTCAGACGGGTTCACGAATTACACTATATTTTCACTTTGGGACACCTACCGGGCACTTCACCCCTTATTCAATCTTATTCAACCGGAACGTAATAACGACATGATTAAATCGATGTTATCCCATCACGACCAAAGCGTTCACAACATGCTTCCTATATGGAGTCATTATGCCAATGAAAACTGGTGTATGATAGGGTACCACGCCACTTCGGTAATTGCAGACGCCATGGCAAAACAGGTTGGTGATTTCAATAAAGAAGAAGCATTAACAGCTGCTACCAATACAGCTAATGTAGATTACTTTGATGGCATAGGCCATTACAAACAGTATAACTATATCCCTGAAGACCAAAGTGGTTCTTCGGTTTCTAAAACTTTAGAATACGCCTATAACGACTGGTGTATTGCGCAAATGGCGGCACAGCTTCAAGACGAAAACACAAAAAACACGTATTTAAACCGCTCTACTGCATATAAAAATGTATTCGACAGCACTACGGGATTTATGCGACCAAAACTTTCCAACGGTTCCTTTAAAAAAGAATTCGATCCACTGGACACACACGGACAAGGATTTATAGAAGGCAATGCATGGAACTACAGTCTGTATGTACCACACAATATTGAAGATATGATTCGCTTACGTGGCAGCAAGGCTGAATTTTCCAAACATTTAGACTCTTTGTTCACCATGACACTGGATGATAAATACATTGAAAAAAACGAAGATATTACCCGAGACGGCATTATTGGTAATTATGTTCACGGTAACGAACCTTCGCATCATGTTCCTTACTTATACAACTGGACAGACAAACCGTATAAAACACAGGAACGTGTTAGACATATTCTATCTACTATGTACGGTCCAACAGTCGAAGGCCTTTGCGGCAATGATGATGCCGGACAAATGAGTGCCTGGTATATTTTTAGCAGTCTGGGCTTTTATCCCGTATTACCAGGATCCCCAGATTATGCTTTGGGCAGCCCCTTAGTAAAAGCTGCTGAAATTCATTTTGAGAATGGTAATACTTTAAAAATCATAGCTAAGAGACAGAGTAAAAATCACATTTACGTATCTAAAGTTAAATTTAACGGCAAGACAATATCCGACTTTACCTTAAATCATAACGATATTGTACAAGGCGGTGAATTAATTTTTGAAATGAGTAAAACACCTAAAAATTAGTTAAAACCATTTCAAAGTTAAATCAACCAGTTTTTGTTTTAAATCGGTATACGGCGGGAATAACAATTCTATACTCCCTCTTGTAAATTGTTTTAATACCGATTTTCTATTGGAAAACTCCTGAAAACCAAACAAACCATGAGCTTTTCCTATACCGCTATTATTCACTCCGCCAAACGGCAGGTTATGATTACTGTATTGTAATACATTGGTATTAACACACATGCTTCCTGCCCTTGTATTGGCCGAAATATATTTAATCTGGGATTTATTTTTACTGTAAATATATAAAGCCAGAGGGCGTGGTTTACTGTTTATATAGGATACAACTTCAGATATTTCCTTAAATACTTTTAATGGCAACACAGGCCCGAATATTTCCTCCTGAAGCAAGGTCGCCTCTTCCGGCAAATTAGAAATTACTGTGGGTGAAATATAGTTTTCATCAGCATTAAAGTGACCACCAAGTTCTACTGTTCCCTGCAAATCTTTAGCATTCTGAATATGCTTCTGTAGTCTCCCTGTATGTTTCGCATTAACAATTCGCCCATACGAAGCTGATGTTTCGGCATTAGCACCGTAAAACTCAGAAACAACTAATTTCATTTCTTTAATAAAATCAGCTTTTATTGCTTCATGAACAAAAACATAATCTGGCGACACACATATTTGTCCGCTATTTACAAATTTCCCCCAGGCAATTCGTTTGGCTGCCTCTTTTAGATCAGCCGACTTATCAACTATAGTTGGCGATTTCCCTCCCAACTCCAGAGTCACCGAAGTAAGATGCTTCGCAGCAGCCTGCATGACCAGTTTACCAATTTGTGGTGAGCCGGTAAAAAAGATATGATTAAAAGGCAATTGCAATAAAGCAGTAGTTTCTGCTACCGCTCCCTGCACTACTTTTACTTCATTCGGTTTAAATATAGACGTAATAATATCCTCCATAACACGAGCAATATGCGGCGTTAATTCCGAAGGTTTTAAAATTACTGTATTACCTGCTGCCAAAGCCGAAACCAATGGCCCAAAAGTTAAATTCAGTGGAAAATTCCAGGGCGAAATAATTAAACACACACCTTTAGGTTCGTACACATAATACGACGAACTCCCGACAAGAACCAATGGTGATTTTACTTTCTGCGGTTTTAACCAGCCTTTTAAACGCTGCTTTACAAATTTAATCTCGCTAATAACGGGATAGATTTCTGTTAAATCGGTTTCTAAATGCGGCTTTTTAAAATCTTTATATAACGCTTCCCGAATCTGCTGTTTATACCCATGTTCTAAAGCCTGTTTTAATTTTTCGAGTTTTTCTATGCGCTCCCGAAAAGTACTATTACCTAAGGCATACTGATTCTCCTTTTGACTATCGAACAGCTCCTGATATTGATTATTCATACTATAATTGCTTTGGTGAACCACTAAATCCTTCTAATCCACTAGCGAAAAGTTCTGCTAAAAAATGTGCCATCTTTTCTTTAGACGTATCGAAATACCCCAGATGCAAACAAATAAACAGTTCCGATGCCGAAGAAATAGCAACCAGACTAAACATTTTATAAAACTCAGGATCTGAGAATGAAATATGATGAAATTTCTTAATCTCTTCCTTTAGGTTATTCACCACATTTATTATACTGTTACTACTGTAGGAAAGCGTTCTAATCTTATTTTGATTGTGCATATGAAACAGCACCATATCTTCTGTACTTACCAGATCGAAATACGCTTTAAACGACACGTATAAAAACTGATACACATCGGTTACGCCCTGTTGCGCTTCTTTAATCTTTAAATCAATTTCTGCATTCAACCCCTCTAAAATTTCACAAAACACTTCCATAGACGTTTTAAAATAATTGTAAAACGTACCACGGCCTATTTCACTGGCTTCCACTATATCACTAATAGACGTATTCTCTAAACCTTTTTCCGAAAACAGTTTTAAAGACGAATACAAAATACGTTCTCGCATTTCCATCTTTTTTTTATCACGCCAGTTCACAAGCTCCATAAGTCTGAATATAATTAAGTAACTGCTGCTAAAAATACACATTAAAGCCTAAACCGCTTAAAATTGATGAAACATTTGATTTAAACACTACAGAAAACAGAAATCAAAACACCATAAGACACCACCTTTTTAATTCCCATTAACAATCATTTTTCGTAGTTTTGACATTCCTTCAAACTAAAAAACATGTCAGAAAAAAAACGTCTATTTCTTGTTGATGCCTATGCACTCATTTTTCGCGGATATTATGCCTTTATAAAAAATCCGAGAATCAATTCTAAAGGACTAGACACCTCGGCCATTTTAGGTTTTACCAATTCATTATTAGATGTTATTAAACGCGAACGTCCAGACCATTTAGCAGTATGCTTTGATAAAGGCGGAAGCGCAGAACGCACAGAAATGTTTGAAGCTTATAAAGCCAATCGCGACGAAACTCCGGAAGCTATTAAAATTGCCGTTCCTTACATTTGCGAGATTTTAAAAGCCATGCATATTCCAATTATAGAAAAAGCTGGTTTTGAAGCTGATGATATTATAGGCACACTTTCTGTACAAGCTGAAAAAGCAGGCTACCAAACGTTTATGGTTACACCAGATAAAGATTTTGCACAATTAGTAACCGAAAACGTATTTATGTACCGTCCTAAATCGTTTGGAGGCGGTTATGAAACCTGGGGACTAGACGAAGTAAAAGCAAAATTTGAAGTAGAACGTCCAGAACAGGTAATTGACTTTTTAGGTATGATGGGAGATTCGGCCGATAATATTCCCGGACTTCCAGGCGTGGGTGAAAAAACAGCCAAAAAATTCATAAAAGAATTTGGAAGTATGGAAGGTCTTTTAGAAAACACCGATCAGCTAAAAGGTAAAATGAAAGAAAAAGTTGAAGCCAACAAAGAGCTTGGCTTATTATCTAAAAAACTGGCGCGTATCATGCTGGATGTTCCGGTTGAATTTCACGAAGAAGATTTTGAAATGTCGCAACCAGACACCGAAGCTGTAAAAACCATTTTTCAGGAGCTGGAATTCAGACGTCTTATAGACAATTTCATAAAAACCTTTACCGCTGAATCTGCAGAGAAAATAGAACCTGCCGCCACGACAACTTCTAAACCAACATCTACTGCAGGTGCGGGTCAATTCTCGTTATTTGGCGGAGGGGATGAGAACAATTCAAGCGATAGCACTACCAGTTCCAACGAGCGAAAAACGGCAGAAAACACCAGTCACTTTTATCAAAGCGTTACGACACCTTTGGCAACCAAACTGTTCATTAATAACTTAATGAAACAATCTAGCGTATGTTTCGATACCGAAACAACAGGCCTGAACCCGATTACTGCAGAATTAGTTGGGATTGCCTTTTCCTGGGAGACCGGCAAAGGATTCTATCTGCCATTTCCTGAAGATAAAACAGAAGCTCAGACCTTAATAGAGCATTTGCGTCCGTTTTTCGAATCTGAGGAAATTCAAAAAATCGGTCAGAATTTAAAATACGACATTAAGGTATTAAGCAAATACAATATTACAGTTAGAGGCAAATTGTTCGATACTATGTTAGCGCATTACCTTATTAACCCGGATATGCGTCACAATATGGATGTGCTGGCCGAAACCTATTTAAACTACACCCCAATTTCCATAGAAACTTTAATAGGCAAAAAAGGAAAAAATCAGCTTTCCATGCGTCAGGTTCCGGTAGACAAACAAACGGAATATGCTGTAGAAGATGCTGATATTACCCTGCAGCTTAAAGAGCATTTTGAAAACGAACTGGGACAGGCCAACACCCAACAATTATTTGACGATATTGAAATTCCACTACTACGAGTTCTGGGAGATATGGAACTGGAAGGTATAAATCTGGATATTCCGTTTTTAAACGAACTCGCAGAAGCTTTAAATAACGATATTGCATTACTTCAGGATAAAATATTCAGTCTTGCCGGAGAAGAATTCAACATTGCATCTCCAAAGCAACTGGGAGATATATTATTTGACAAGCTTAAACTGGTTGACAAACCTAAGAAAACCAAAACGGGGCAGTACGCTACTTCCGAAGACATCCTGTCTTACCTTGCAAAAGACCATGACATTATTCAGCATATTCTGGACTATCGCGGTCTTACAAAACTAAAAAGCACCTATGTAGACGCTTTACCGCTACAGGTAGAACCTTCTACAGGTCGTGTGCATACAGACTACATGCAAACTGTTGCTGCAACCGGACGCTTAAGTAGCAATAACCCGAACCTTCAAAATATACCAATCAGAACGGAGCGCGGACGTCAGGTTAGGAAAGCCTTTATCCCAAGAAACGAGGATTACACGCTACTGGCTGCCGATTATTCTCAGATAGAACTTCGCATTATCGCTGCACTAAGCAAGGAAGAAACCATGATTGATGCTTTTAAACATGGAGAAGATATTCATGCCTCTACTGCGGCAAAAGTCTTTAACGTACCAATTGAAGAGGTAACTCGGGAACAACGTAGTAATGCCAAAACGGTTAATTTTGGAATCGTTTACGGGGTGTCGGCATTTGGTTTAAGTAATCAAACCGACTTATCGCGTACTGAAGCCAAAGAGCTTATAGACACTTATTACAAGACTTATCCAAAACTAAGAAATTATATCAGTGAACAAGTAGACTATGCACGAGATCACGGCTATGTACAAACCGTTTTAGGTCGTCGCAGATACTTAAAGGATATCAACTCCAGAAATGCAGTAGTACGCGGTGCTGCAGAACGAAATGCTGTTAATGCTCCAATTCAAGGTAGTGCTGCTGATATTATCAAACTAGCCATGATTAATATTCACAAAAAACTAACCGAAGGCAAGTTTAAAACCAAAATGCTTTTACAGGTACACGATGAATTAGTATTCGATGTTTACAAACCAGAACTGGAAACCATTAAAGACATTATAAAAACCGAAATGGAAAATGCTTACGTGCTGGATGTCCCGCTTGTAGTGGAAATAGACACCGGACACAACTGGCTGGAGGCCCATTAAAACATAAAAAAGCGATTCATTATTTTGAATCGCTTTTTTTATTTATCGTTTTTTACTCTTATTCTTAGATTTAAACTTCGCTTTATTTTTACGCTGATTAAATGGTACGGCATCGTTAAACGTATGCTTTGGTTTGCCCGGTTTATTTTTACGCCAGGAATCATTTTCCGGAAGCAGTACTTTTAATAAATCCTGTCTGCCTAACTTATTTAAAGTATTTTTTATCCAGGCTTTATTTTCATCCTTATACCAAAAGAAGAAACGATGTTGTTCGTCCTTTTCTTTTCTGGTTTTTGGCGTTCTCACTTTCTTCAAAGTATAAGGGTGATAGCCACTGTAATAAATTACCGTAGCCACCGTCATAGGTGTTGGCGTAAATCCCTGAACCTGCTCCAACTGAAAGCCCATATCTTTGGTCTCAGCAGCCAGATTTGCCATGTCTTCAGCTTCACACGCCGGGTGGTTTGAAATAAAATACGGAATCAGTTGTAACTTTAGTTTGTTCTTTGCATTTATCTTATCGAAACGTTCTTTAAACTTGTGAAAGTAACTAAAAGACGGTTTACGCATCAATTTCAATACCGGATCACTGGTGTGCTCAGGCGCAACTTTTAATCGGCCAGAAACATGCTTGGTCATTACCTCTTCGGTGTAAGCATCAAGTTCCTTTGGATCGGCATTCTTATTGAATTCCGGCACCAGCATATCATGACGAATTCCACTACCTATAAACGACTTCTTTACTTTAGGATGACTATCTACCGCCTGATATAATTCGGTTAACGGCTTGTGTGACGTATCCAGATTACTACAAATTACCGGTGAGATACATGAAGGCGCCACACACTTATCGCATATAGACTGTATTTTACCCTTCATTTTGTACATATTCGCACTAGGTCCACCAATATCAGACAAGTATCCTTTAAAGTCAGGCATATTAGCCACAGTATCGACTTCTTTTAAAATAGATTCCTGACTACGAGACGCTATAAACTTACCCTGATGTGCCGAAATGGTACAGAAACTGCAACCTCCAAAACATCCGCGGTGGATGTTAATCGAGAACTTTATCATTTCGAAAGCAGGAATTGGTCCGCGCTTATTGTATTTGGGGTGTGGCAATCGGGTATATGGCAAATCGAAAGAGGCATCAATTTCCTCTTCTGTCATAGTAGGATACGGCGGATTAATCATTAAAGTTTTAGTTCCAACCTTCTGAAAAATACGTCTTGCAGCCAGTTTATTACTCTCCTGCTCTATGACTTTAAAGTTAGATGCATAGGCTTTTTTATCCTTCAGACAAGTTTCATGCGAAGCAATTTCTACATCTTCCCAATTACTGTTTTTAGGAATAGTATCGTTAGCATGTACAAAAACCGCGGTCTGACTTATGGTATTTAAACTACTAAAAGGCACGCCTTTTAATAACAAACGCACGATTTCACGAAGTGGCTGTTCCCCCATTCCATACACCAGCATATCGGCTTTAGAAGACTCTAAAATGGAAGGCATTAATTTATCGCTCCAGTAATCGTAATGCGTTACACGACGTAAAGACGCTTCAATACCACCTATTAAAACCGGAACATCCGGCCATTTCTCTTTTAATATATTAGAATATACAGTTGTGGCATAATCTGGGCGAAAACCTATATCGCCATTTGGTGTATACGCATCCTTATCCCGGCGCTTTTTATTCGCGTTGTAGTTACTAATCATAGGATCCATACAACCTCCGGTAACCCCGAAAAACAATCGAGGTTTTCCTAACTTAACGAAATCCTGAAGATTATCATTAACATTAGGTTGTGGCACTATAGCGACTTTTAAACCATAGCTTTCTAAAGTACGTCCAATTACGGCTGTACCAAATGTTGGATGATCTACATAAGCATCGCCGCTAAACAGGATAACATCGAGTTCTTCCCATCCGCGTATCTTCACCTCTTTATTCGTGGTAGGCAACCAATCTGAAAGTTGTAATTCTTGCATAATGCTGCAAAATTAATCAAATTTCAACTCTCACCCTTTATTTATTAAAGCTTTATGATTTTTTTAGACTGAACCCGTTGTTCACATAAAAACAAATAAATCAAATATTTAGATCTAACAAAAAAGCTTCGACCATAAAAAAAGCTACCAAATAATATTGATAGCTTCTTAAATATTTACTATTTATTATATCTGATTAATTTAAAGCTTCGGCAACCAGATAATAAAACGCCGGCCTGCTTTTCATTTTAAAATCAGACATTTTAGTTACTACAGCATTAATAGCTGCCATAGCCTTATCTTTATCTGTTATACCCAACTTTTTCTCTACAAAATTACGACGAACGGTTTCCAGTTCAGACTCATCAGAACCTGCCACTAAAAGGGCATCCTGATTTTCAATCATAGTTTTTAAACTATTTACATAAGCATCCAGCTTATCATGGTCTATACTACTCACGCCACATTCGGTTAATTGCTTTACGGCAGTATCTTTAAGTTGAGCTAATTTAGATTCTTGATCACTCATTGTTCTAAAATTTAAAAAATTATTAATTAATTCGAATTGAACCTTGAAGGTAAAGCTTTTCTTATTCACCCTCAATGGCTTTAACGGAAATTTAATATTAGAAAGAAGATGATTCCGGAAACATTCCAGCCTTATTAAATACTATTATAATTGTAAATTGAAATGTTTTCGATTTGGGTTTAGCGTATTACTATCTTTCGCGATTAACGAAATTGAAATCCACTGGTTTCGCTATTAATGCTGACATCTTCGACTAGTTGAACACAGACATCCAACCAACACTAATTCTGGCAATTTATTGTTGGTCTGTAAGTTCCATTCCTAAATCAGAAATTAAAAAGTTCCATTTAATAAGAGTCTTCAAATTTTCAATCCCCGATTCGGGAATTTAAGTCCCAAAATTTCGTCCTGTGAATTCAAAAAAAAGCACTCTAATTAAATTAAAAATTAATCAACTGACTTTCAGGAAATAAAATTTACGTCATACTATTTGGTAATCAAATAGATTATCGTAAATTTGCAAACTCTTTTTAAGAGAGGAATGTTTAATTTGAAAATTTAAAAAGTGTGGATACATTAAGCTACAAAACGATTTCAGCCAATAAAGCTACTGCAAAAAAAGAGTGGGTTTTAGTTGATGCTGAAGGTCAAAGTTTAGGTCGTTTAGCTTCTAAAGTTGCAAAACTTTTAAGAGGAAAACACAAACCTAATTTCACACCACACGTTGATTGCGGTGATAACGTAATTGTTATTAATGCTGAGAAAATCAACTTAACAGGAAACAAGTGGAACGATAAAACTTACATTCGTCACACAGGTTACCCAGGTGGTCAAAGAAGTTTAACTGCTACAGAAATGTTCGCTAAAGATCCGGCGAGAATTGTAGAGAAATCAGTAAAAGGAATGTTACCTAAAAACAAATTAGGTGCAGATTTATTCCGTAATTTAAACGTTGTTGTTGGTTCGGCTCATACTCATGACGCTCAAAAGCCAAAAGCAATTAACTTAAACGAATTCAACTAATGGAAGTAATTCACAAAATTGGCCGTAGAAAAACGGCTGTTGCTCGTGTTTATGTTGCTCAAGGGCAAGGAAACATAACAATTAACAAAAAAGACATAGCGGATTATTTTACTACTGCTACATTACAGTATAAAGTAAACCAACCTATAGCTATGACTAACAATGATGGCAACTTTGATATTACCGTAAATGTATATGGAGGTGGTATTACTGGTCAGGCAGAAGCTATCCGTTTAGCAATATCTCGTGCTTTATGCGAGTTAGATGCAGAAAACAGAGGCATCTTAAAACCAGAAGGTTTATTAACAAGAGACCCAAGAATGGTAGAGCGTAAGAAATTCGGTCAGAAGAAAGCGCGTAAGAAATTCCAGTTCTCTAAACGTTAATATTGTAAAAAATTTAATCCAGTTTTTGTTGTCCAAGATTTATTTTAAATCTGGATTTAGTTTAGCATCTAAATGGTTAAGGCCATTCGTTTCGAAGCCACTTAATCATTGCTAATTCAACAGAACGTAAACTATCACAAAATGGCAAAAGTAGAAGTAAAAGAATTACTTGAAGCAGGTGTACACTTTGGACACTTGACACGTAAGTGGGATCCAAACATGGCCCCTTATGTATATATGGAGCGTAATGGTATCCATATTATCAACTTATATAAAACTGCAGCTAAAATAGATGAAGCCGGTGAAGCATTAAGCAAAATTGCTGCTTCTGGACGTAAAATCCTTTTCGTTGCAACAAAAAAACAAGCTAAAGACATCGTAGCAGAAAAAGCTGGGGCAATTAACATGCCTTACATTACTGAAAGATGGCCTGGTGGAATGTTAACAAACTTCGTAACTATTAGAAAAGCGGTTAAGAAAATGGCTTCTATCGATAGAATGAAGAAAGACGGAACATTCAACACTTTATCTAAAAAAGAGCGTTTACAAGTAGATCGTTTAAGAGCTAAGTTAGAGAAAAACTTAGGTTCTATCAGCGACATGACACGTTTACCAGGAGCTTTATTTGTAGTAGATATTAAGCGTGAGCACATCGCGATTAAAGAAGCACAAAAATTAAACATTCCTATCTTTGCAATGGTAGATACGAACTCTGACCCACGTCAGGTAGATTACGTAATCCCTGCAAACGACGATGCTTCTAAATCTATCGATAAAGTATTATCTCATGTAACTGGAGCTATTGCTGGTGGATTAGCTGAGCGTAAAGCTGATAAAGATTCAGCTAAAGCTGAGAAAACTTCTCCTTCTAAGAAAAAAGCAACTGCTACAGAAGAAGAGGAATAAACTACATATAATCATTACATAACATAAATAAGTCGTTTAGTTCTTTTCTTTGTAGAAAATTAATTGAACGACTTTTTTTAACTCATATTACATAGAAATTATGGTAAAAGTAACAGCCGCAGAGGTAAACAAACTAAGACAAGCTACTGGTGCAGGTATGATGGACTGTAAAAAAGCATTGGTAGAAGCTGAAGGAGATTTCGATAAAGCAATCGACGTATTACGTAAAAAAGGTCAAAAAGTAGCAGCTAACAGAGCAGACAGAGATTCTAGTGAAGGTGCTGCAGTTGCTAAAGTAAATGCAGATAACACTGTAGGTGTATCTATTGTTTTAGGTTGTGAAACTGACTTCGTAGGTAAAAACGAAAACTTCGTTGCCTTAGCTAACAAATTAGCTGATTTAGCAATGACTGTGAATTCTAAAGAAGAATTATTAGCTGCTGACTTCGATGGTATCACTGTTGAAGAAAAATTAGTTGAACAAACTGGTGTTATTGGTGAAAAATTAGAGATTAAAGAATATTCTAAATTAGAAGCTGCTTATGTTGGTTCTTACGTTCACATTAACAAAATTGCTGCTTTAGTAGGATTATCTTCTGCAGTTGAAAACGCTGACGTATTAGCTAAAGATTTAGCAATGCAAGTTGCTTCTATGGGTGCTACTACTCTATCTTACAAAGATTTCGATCCTGCTTATGTAGCTGCAGAAACTGAAGCTCGTATTGCAGTAATCGAAAAAGATAACGAAGAATTAGCACGTTTAGGAAAAACATTAAAGAATGTACCTAAATACATCTCTATGGCACAATTAACTCCAGAAGTTATGGCTCAGGCTGAAGAAGATGCTAAAGCTGAATTAAAAGCTGAAGGTAAACCAGAACAAATCTGGGATAAAATTATTCCTGGTAAAATGGATCGTTTTGTATCAGACAACACGACTTTAGACCAAGAACAATGTTTATTAGATCAAAAATTCATCAAGGACGAAAAAGTTACTGTTGCTAAATACGTTGAGTCTTTCGACGGTGTTACTGTAACAGGATTTACTCGTGTTGCCTTAGGATAAGAATACTATACTGATTTTTTTCAGTACAACATATAAAAGCCATTATTTCTACATTGAAATAATGGCTTTTTTCATGCTCAAAACTCACACATAACAGTAAATTCAGGGTACATTTATCACATCCTATTTTAAAAAATTATGTAGTTTTGCAAAACTTCTATAAATAAACTATGAAATTTAAACGCATCCTTTTAAAATTATCAGGCGAAGCTTTAATGGGCGAACGTCAATACGGAATAGACCCAGTAAGACTGGCCGAATACGCCAAAGACATTAAAGCCATAACCGATTTAGGTGTAGAAGTTGCCATTGTAATTGGAGGTGGTAACATATTTAGAGGTGTTGCCGGGGCCAGTAACGGTATGGACCGTGTACAAGGCGACCATATGGGTATGTTGGCGACAGTAATTAATGGTTTGGCCTTGCAAAGTGCATTAGAAGATGCCGATATCCCTACCCGATTACAAACAGCTATTAAAATAAACGAAGTGGCAGAGCCTTTCATTCGCAGAAAAGCCATGCGCCATCTAGAAAAAGGCCGAGTAGTAATCTTTGGTGGTGGTACAGGAAACCCTTATTTTACAACCGATTCTGCTGCCGTATTACGCGCGATAGAAATTGAAGCCGATGTTATTCTGAAAGGTACCCGAGTAGATGGTATTTATAATGCCGATCCGGAAAAAGACAGTAACGCTGTAAAATTCGACCATATTACTTTTGAAGAAGTTCTTAAAAAAGGATTAAAGGTTATGGACACCACAGCATTTACTTTAAGTCAGGAAAACAATCTGCCAATTATTGTATTCGATATGAATAAAAAAGGAAATCTGCTTAAAGTCATTTCCGGAGAAAACATTGGTACAGAAGTAAACCTTTAATTTAATTTGATTTTTTACATTTACAACGTCTAAAGTATAACACCATGAATGAAGATATTCAATTTATAATAGATTCTACAAAAGAAGCCATGGAGGCTGCTATTAAGCATTTAGAAAAACAATTGGTAAACATTAGAGCAGGTAAAGCCAGTCCTGCAATGCTAGGTAGTGTTTTGGTAGACTATTACGGTTCTCAAACTCCTTTAAGCCAGGTAGCGAATGTAAATACACCGGATGGTAGAACCATAACCGTTCAACCATGGGAAAAAAATATGCTTCAGGAAATTGAAAAAGGAATTATGATTGCCAACCTGGGCTTTAACCCTATGAATAATGGTGATACAATTATAATTAACGTTCCACCATTAACCGAAGAACGCAGACGCGACTTGGCAAAACAAGCTAAAGCTGAAGCTGAAGACGGTAAAATAGGAATAAGAAACGCCAGAAAAGATGCTAACAACGACATTAAAAAGTTAGATGACGCTTCTGAAGATGTTAAGAAAAATGCCGAGGTAGACGTTCAAACCTTAACCGATAAATACGTTAAAAAGATTGATGAAATCCTTGCCGTAAAGGAAAAGGAAATCATGACAGTATAATTTGAAAGCGACTTTTAAGTCGCTTTTTTTTATAGCAAAAACAGCAGCTTAATTTCTAAAAAGAATACACTACCTTTGCTGCCTGAAATTTACCCGTTATAAATGTTTAAATACTGTCTCGGATTTTTACTTCTGTTTTCCATATACTCCAGTCGGGCACAGATTATTGTTTCCGAAATAAAACAAGCTAAAGACAGTGTTAAAATAGCTGAACGAAAACAAAAAAAAGCTGAATTAATTCATAATGTGGGGAATGGATACATTCCCTTAAAATATTTTAATCTCGATTTAAGATATCTTTTTAAATTCAACCAATACGAAGGAATTCGAACTGGTCTTGGCGGCACTACCAGCAACAAACTTTCAGAAAAATTCCGAATTAATGCCTATACCGTTTACGGTTTTAAAGACGGCCGATATAAATATAGTTTTGGAGGCGGTCTCCGTTTAGACCCCACACATAACACCTGGATTAATGCATCGTATACCGACGATTTACAGGAAACAGCAAGTACCCGATTTTTAACAGATAAACGAATTTTTCAATTCTTCGAACCTCGTTTATTAAATATCAGTTTGTTTTATCGCCATATTACCAAAGCGATTTCTTTGCAACACGACTTTTATCCTAACCTGTCTTCCGAAACCCAGTTTTCAGTAAGTAACATAGACCCGAAATTTAATTACATTTTTGCGGTTAATGACAACACCTATACTGCCTACGAATTAACTATTGCCAAGATTGCACTCCACTGGAGCCCTTTCGACATTTATAAATCTACAACGTCCGGTTATAAAAAAACACAAAACAGCTACCCAAAATTTACACTACAATATACACAAGGTATAAACAGAGCATTTAAAGGTGATTTTAATTTTCAGAAACTGGATTTTAAAGGCGCTTACCACTGGGTTCACAACAAAGATTCACATACTGAATTTAATCTTGCAACAGGTATTGCTTTTGGAGATGCGCCACTTACACATCTGTATCACGCTTATCCTAATAATATCAATAAAGCCACTATTATGCAGCGTTTTTCGGTGGCGGGATTAAACAGTTTCGAGACTATGTTTTTCAATGAGTTCTTCTCAGACGTATTTTCGGTAATACAGGCCAAACATTATTTTCCGCCATTTTACACTTCCACCTATTCCAAGCCACAAATTGTGCTTATTTCAAGATTTGCTTATGGCGATATGCAGCATAAAGAGCGACACCAGGGTATTAACTTTAACACCCTGGACAAAGGTTACCTGGAATCTGGTTTCGAACTGAACAAATTAGTCTTTGGTTTTGGCTTGAGTGCAACATACAGATACGGCGCTTATCATTTACCTAAACTGGAAGATAATATTGCCTTAAAATTCACTTTTAACGTTACATTATAAGGCTTTAGGTTTAAGTAATACGCAGCTTTTTTCTACATTTGCGGTTCTTTAACAAACTTATGCTTAAACTATTTACAACAGGGTTCTGGGAACGCATTGCCCGACTTATTTTACGTAATAAAATTGCTATTTTAATTGCTATTGTGATAGCAACTGTTTTTTTAAGTACGCAATGGAAATACATGCGCTTCACCTATACCGAAGCTAACCTATTACCGGACGACCATGAGGTAAACCAGACGTACAATGATTTTTTACGTGTTTTTGGTGAAGAAGGAAATCTTGTGGTAATAGGCATTAAAGACAGTACTATTTTTAGTGTCGATAAATTAAACGCTTGGAACAAACTTTCGCAATCCTTTAAAGACAATGAAGCTGTAGAAGCCGTAGTCGATTTAAAGGATCTTCAGAAATTAGTTAAAAACGACAGCCTTCAGCAATTTACTTTAGAACCGTTTATTAAAGATTCTTTATCCTCAACACAACAGGTTAAAACTTTAGAAGACGAACTATTTAATAAATATCCGTTTTACGATAACTTTTTGTTTAATACAGAAACAAAAACCATAAGAACGGCTATTTACCTGAAAAAAGACATTGTAAATACACCTGCCCGAAAAGATTTTGTAACAGATGTCCTAATTCCAAAAGTAGATGCTTTTGAAAAGGACACCCAAATGAATGTACATATTTCGGGTATGCCATATGTTAGAACATTAAACGCACAGAATATAGTAGACGAAATCGGATTATTTGTAGGAGCTGCTTTACTGGTTACCTCTGTGATTTTCTTTTTCTTTTTCCGATCGTTCAGAGCAACCTTTATTTCACTAATAGTGGTTTCCATTGGGGTTATGTGGACACTAGGTATACTTGGACTTTTAAAGTACGAAATAACCGTTTTAACAGCCTTAATTCCTCCGTTAATTATCGTTATAGGAATTCCAAACTGTATATTTTTAATTAATAAATATCAGCAGGAAGTTAAATCGCATGGAAATAAAGTAAAGTCTTTACAACGCGTTATTACCAAAGTAGGAAACGCGACGTTAATGACGAATGTAACTACCGCTTCTGGTTTTGCGACCTTTATTTTAACCGAAAGTACACTGTTAAAAGAATTTGGTGTTGTAGCCTCTTTAAGCATACTCGCCATTTTTATACTGTGCTTGTTAATCATACCTATACTTTACACCTTTTTACCATTCCCAAAAGATCGCCATCTAGAACATTTAAATAAGCGCTGGATAAGTGCTTTTGTTGGTTGGATGGAACGTATGGTAAGAGATCATCGCATTGCTATTTTCATTACATCTGTTATTTTACTCGCTGCAAGTATTATTGGTATTTATCAGATAAAAATTTCGGGAAGCTTACTGGAAGACATGCCTCAAAAAGCACCGTTTTTTAAAGACATCGAGTTTTTCGAAACCGAATTTGATGGTATTATGCCATTGGAAATTATGGTGGATACCAAACGTAAAAAAGGGGTAATGAAACTGAGTACTCTTAAACGTATGGATGAACTGGAAGACCTTATTCGTGATATTCCGGAACTCTCAAGACCTATTTCGGTAGTCAGTCTGGTAAAATATTCCAAGCAGGCGTATTATAACGGTAATCCAAAATATTACCAATTACCAACCTCTCAGGAAAACAGTTTCATTTTATCTTACGCTAAAAACTCGTCTTCTAATACCGATTTGCTTCAGAGTTTTGTTGATAGTACCGGACAATATGCCCGTATTACAACCTTTATGAAAGATATAGGTACGGATAAAATGCAGGAGATTGAAGACGATTTACAGACCAAAATCGATAAAGTGTTTCCAGAAGACCGATATACTGTTACTATGACAGGAAAAGCGCTGGTATTTCAGAAAGGAACAACTTATCTCGTAAAAAATCTGGCAATTTCCTTAACCTTAGCCATCCTTTTAATTTCATTATTTATGGCTTACATGTTCAGGTCGTTTAAGATGATTTTAATTTCTCTTATCCCTAACCTGCTCCCACTTCTAGTAACGGCCGGACTTATGGGATACTTAGGTGTACCTATTAAACCGTCGACCATTTTAGTATTTAGTATTGCTTTTGGTATTTCGGTAGATGACACGATTCATTTCCTTGCCAAATACCGACAAGAGTTACAAGCCCATAACTGGAAAATAAAACGCTCTGTTTACGGTGCGTTAAGAGAAACCGGAGTAAGTATGTTTTATACTTCTACAGTATTATTCTTTGGTTTTTCGGTATTTATCATCTCCAGTTTTGGAGGCACTGTTGCCTTGGGAGCATTAGTTTCGGTAACGCTTTTATTTGCCATGCTTTCCAATTTATTATTATTGCCTTCGTTATTACTGTCGCTGGAGCGTAATATTGCTAATAAAGCGGTTTTAAAAGAACCGGCTATAAATATTATTCCGGAGGAAGATGACGAAGAACAGGAAGACGAAAACAACACAATCAATTAAAATAAACCGTGCATAAACAATTATATTTGCAGAGTTAAACTTATTAGAAAATGAAACCAAGTACTATTTCAGAATTATTATCTAAAGACATAACACTACATGAGGTAGAAGTAAAAGGTTGGGTAAGAACCTTTAGAGCAAACCGTTTTATTGCTCTAAACGATGGTTCTTCATTACAAAATATCCAGTGCGTTGTCGATTTTGAAAATACAGACGAAAATACATTAAAGCGCATCACCACTGGTGCAGCTGTTCACATAAAAGGCGAATTAACCGAAAGTCAGGGTAAAGGTCAGAGTGTAGAAATTCAAGTGAGTTCTATTACTATTCTAGGAGATTCAGATCCTGAGACCTACCCTATTCAGCCAAAAAAACACTCGTTTGAGTTTTTACGCGAGCAGGCGCATTTAAGAACCAGAACAAACACGTTTAGTGCTGTTATGCGTTTAAGATCGGCCTTATCGTTTGCCATCCATCAATATTTCAACACTAATGGCTTTCATTATGTACACACACCTATTATTACAGGAAGTGATGCAGAAGGTGCAGGAGAAATGTTTCGCGTAACGAATTTAGATGCTAAAAACCCGCCTTTAACAGAAAATGGAGAGGTAGATTATACGAAAGATTTCTTTGGAAAAGAAACCAATCTTACCGTATCCGGGCAGTTAGAAGCAGAAACCTATGCCATGTCTTTAGGTAAGGTTTATACTTTTGGACCTACATTTAGAGCCGAAAATTCTAATACATCTAGACACTTATCTGAATTCTGGATGATAGAACCGGAAGTGGCTTTTATGGACCTTGCAGGCAACATGGATCTTGCAGAAGACTTTATGAAGTATGTTATTAATTACGTACTTACCAATAACCACGACGACCTTGTATTCTTAGATCAGCGTTTACAGGACGAAGACAAGAAAAAACCTCAGGCTGAGCGTAACGAAATGACACTTTTAGAAAAACTGCGTTTTGTTGTAGATAATAACTTTAAACGTGTTAGTTATACCGAAGCTATCGATATTTTAAGAAACTCCAAGCCGAACAAGAAAAAGAAATTCAACTATCTTATTGAAGAGTGGGGCGCCGATTTACAAAGTGAACACGAGCGTTTCCTTGTTGAAAAACATTTTAAATGTCCGGTAATTCTGTTCGATTACCCAGCCAACATTAAAGCCTTTTATATGCGCTTAAATGAAGACGGAAAAACCGTACGTGCTATGGACATCCTATTCCCTGGAATTGGAGAAATAGTTGGTGGTGCACAACGTGAAGAACGTTTGGATGTACTAAAACAAAAAATGGCCGTTTTAGGTATAGATGAAGAAGAGCTTTGGTGGTATCTGGATTTAAGAAAATATGGTACAGCCGTACATTCTGGCTTTGGTCTTGGTTTTGAGAGACTGGTAATGTTTACTACAGGAATGACTAATATTAGAGACGTGATTCCGTTCCCGAGAACACCGCAGAACGCCGAATTTTAATCTCTTAAAATACTCACAAAAACAATCTATATGCTTCTAGTATATAGATTGTTTTTTTTATTTTTATGATAAATCGCATCAACCTATATGCTAAAACAAAACTTACAGTTTAAATTATCGCAGAAATTATCGCCGCAACAAATTCAGTTAATGAAATTGATACAGTTGCCAACGC
Source organism: Formosa sp. S-31 (assembly GCF_051172795.1). Lineage (NCBI taxonomy): Bacteria > Pseudomonadati > Bacteroidota > Flavobacteriia > Flavobacteriales > Flavobacteriaceae > Formosa > Formosa sp. S-31. The sequence continues at coordinate 148,363 of NZ_JAENDK010000004.1, read as the reverse complement.
AAGCATTTGAACAACGCCTAAAACAGGAACTCGAAGAAAACCCTGCTCTTGAAGGTGGTAAGGAAGAACCCATTAACGAATACGATGATGCTTTTGATAACCCTAACGACGACTATAACGACGATTCCGAGACCATCAATTCAGACGACATTAATGTAGATGATTATTTGAGTGATGATGAGATTCCCGATTATAGAACGCAAGCCAACAACTATAGTAGCGACGACGAAGAGAAGACTATGCCATATGCTGCAGGAACGTCTTTCACTCAACATCTCATAAATCAGTTAAACACCTTTAGGTTAAGTGATGAAGAACGGGATATCGCAGAATTTCTTGTAGGTAGTGTGGACGAAAGTGGTTATATACGCCGATCGACACCAGATATTATGGACGATTTGGCATTTACACAAAATGTATACACAGACGAAGCCACAATCAATAAAGTTTTTCATACAGTCCACCAATTAGATCCTGCAGGTGTTGGTGCCCGAGATTTACAAGAGTGTTTAAGTATACAGTTACACCGTAAAGAAAAATTAGCCGATATTGTTCTGGCTACTCAGATTATAGACGAAGCCTTCGATCAATTCACTAAAAAGCATTACGAAAAATTAATGCAGAAATTCAATGTTAGCGAAGCCCAGCTTAAAGATGCCATTGAAGAAATTGAACGCTTAAATCCTAAACCAGGTGGTTCGTATTCCGGTAATAACCGAATTGTGGAACACGTTGTACCCGATTTTGCCATTCGTATAATAGATGGCGAATTAGAGCTGACCCTTAACGGTAGAAATGCTCCAGAACTACATGTATCCCGAGAATATAACGAGATGCTTAAAGGGTATAAAGACACGAAAGAAAAATCACAGTCTCAAAAAGATGCTGTTAGCTTTATAAAACAAAAATTAGACGCGGCAAAATGGTTTATAGAAGCCATTAAACAAAGACAACAAACTTTATTTGTAACCATGAGTGCCATTATGCACTATCAGAAAGACTATTTTTTAAGCGGTGACGAACGTAAATTAAAACCGATGATCTTAAAAGATATTGCTGACGAAATTAACATGGATGTCTCAACCGTTTCAAGAGTTGCAAACAGTAAATATGTAGACACCCCTTATGGCACAAAATTAATCAAGGAATTCTTCTCAGAATCCATGAAAAACGATCAGGGGGAAGATGTTTCCACACGGGAAATAAAGAAAATACTGGAAACCGTTATTGAGGAAGAAGATAAACGAAAACCACTAACCGACGAAACTTTAGCGTCCATTTTAAAGGAAAAAGGCTATCCTATTGCAAGAAGAACGGTAGCCAAATACAGAGAGCAATTAGATTTTCCTGTGGCCAGGCTCCGGAAGAAAATTTAAATCGGCTTAATTCAATCATCACTTACCTACAATACATGATAAAAAGTATATCTTATATTTTCCACCCTTTATTTATGCCTTTTGCCTGCGTATTGTTCTATTTTTCAAAATCACCTCGATATATCCCCTTCGAACTTATAAAATATAAGGTCTTCAGCCTTTTTATCCTAACCATTATTATCCCTCTTTTAAGCACGCTTGTTTTAAAATTGCTAGGGCGTGTAGACACTATACAATTAAGTCGCGCAAAAGAGCGCATATTGCCTTTATTAATATATACAGCCCTACTATTTATTATAATAAAACGAGTAATACTTCCTGAAGATTTTATAGAACTATACTACTTCTTTATTGGCATAATTTTTTCTACACTTACGTGTGTTATATTACTTCTGGTGAATTATAAGGCAAGCATACACATTATGGCTTTATCTGGGTTGTTTATGTTTTTTATTGCACTAAGTGTACATTTTCATATAAACATAATAGGAAGCATTGCATTAATCAGCATATTGCTGGGTGCCACAGCGACATCTAGATTACAATTAAGAGCGCATACTCCACAAGAACTTGTAATGGGCTTCTTTATCGGATTACTCCCACAGCTCCTGTTAGTGCCTTACTGGTTATAGCAGGTAAAAAATGAGACCTAACTTAATAGACTTCATATCGATATGCTCTTGTGTTAAAAACGTATTGGCATCTTCAAACAAAGTATTTAACGGGTAATATACATAAAAATTCCAGGTATTATAACCGGCACTTAATGTAAGCCCGTATTGCAACTTATTAAAGCCCTCGGTATTACGCAATCGCTCCTTACCTATTTCGCCTTTAAATTTGGTTATACTATGAAACACATAACCGACATTAAAGCCTGTATAAATCCTCCAAAACCGATAATCTGAAGCTGTAGACGTTCGCCAACGAATCTGAAAGGGCACTTCCACCATATGCAGAAAATAACTGTTTCTGCTATATTCCAATTCGTAAGAAGCATCCAGAACAATGTAACTCAAGTCATTTTCAGGCCCCTCAAAAACTCCCAGATTTTGATTGAATAAATTATATGAATAGCCTATTCCAAGCCCTAAGGCTAGGTTTCTACGCTTATTTAAAGGCATATCCTTGATAAAACCAGCCTGCAAGCCTAAAGAAAATCCCGTTTGAGACACTCCTCCAGGACGATTAACAAGTATGTTATAAGTTAGTCCGGCATAAAACTGATCTTCCTTATAAAGGGAATCTACAACCTGTACAGGCTTCTCCGGGGTTTGGGCATAGGCAAGGTTAAATACCAATAAAACAAACCAAAGTAAAACAAGCTTTATCTTCATATCAATCAAAGTATCCTAATGCTCTTATAACAGCACCTCTTTAAAACAGTAAAGGTGCTTTGAAAATATCAAAACACCTTTACAAAATAAAATTAAGAATATTCTTATTTCTTTACACCAGCAATGGCATCACCCTTTCTGGTTGTATAATTAATTTTTAAAGCATTTACTTTACGTAGCTCTTGCTTAATATCGGAAACTAATCCCATATTAGCATCCTGGTCTACTTTTAATGCTGTAGTTAAGAAAGGAACTAATTCCTCACGTTTCGAAGCGCGCTCAGCCGCGATAAAAGCTGCAATTTCACTTACGTCTGCAAACTTATCATTTAACTGAATTCTAGACTCTGTTCCGTACTGGCTTTGAAATCTCTGACTCGGTTTACCAGCGTAGATATACATTACCAAATCCTTTTTATCAAGCTTTTCAACCTGATCGGCAGCCGGTAATTTATTCTCTACCATTAAGGTAGTTTCACGCATAGTAGTAGCCACCATGAAAAAGAATAATAACATAAATACAATATCAGGTAATGATGCTGTAGATATCGCAGGTAAATCGCCTCCTTTTTTCTTTTTAAATTTAGACATAAATTTTTGTTTTATCTAATTAGACTTTCTTGGCTCTGCTTCAGAGAATTTCTGAGGAATCATAACTTTGATTGCTTCGATTTTCTCTTTTAAACTTTCTTTTTCAGATGGTGAAGTTCGTGGATCAGAATATCTTCTATCTGCTTCTACAAAACTCATATCAAGATTAGGATAAGCATTTTTAAACTCTCTATCTCGTAATTGATTGTAAGCTGCTAAAATTTCGTTTTGTACGGCTATGTACGTATCGTATTTCGTCGCTCTATCGTTTTGTAAGGAGATAATGGCCTTATCGAAATTATCGGAAGATTTTGGATCTCTTTTACCGCGACAGTTTTGACAAGCATCCTTACCAGTACCACCACCATTATCTAAGAACTTTACTGCTGCTGAACGCAAATCTTTTAATTCGATTTGCTCTTCATTACCTCCAGTTTTCAATAACAAGTCATTGTTCTTATTCACTGTTAATTGAAAAATATTCTTTTCTTTAATAACTACGTTATCCTGTTGATTTTCATCTAAAGGAGGTAATTTTCTATTTAATCCAGAGTCTGTTTCAATAGTTGTAGTTACCAAGAAAAAGATTAAAAGTAAGAAAGCAATGTCAGCCATAGAGCCCGCATTAACTTCTGGTGCTGATCTTTTTGCCATAGGTTCTTAGTTTAATATTTTTTTAATTGATGACATCACCATAGATCCGATAGCTATAAAAGCTAAAGCGTAGAAAGCATATAAACCGGCACCTACATACTTAGATGTAGATTCTGTAACGTCCATACCTTTATTAATAAATGGTGTTAAATCTAAATCTGTTCCAGAAGACATTGCATAAGAGATAAATAATATCACTAAAAATGCTCCTACAGAGATTAACGTCTTTTTGATGTTACCTTTGAACAACCCAACCACAACATATACTAACACTAAGGCTAATATAAGAGCTAGGGTTACATAAGTAACATACATCATATTGTCAACCATATCATTGTTTCCAGACATAATCATTAAAGCGAAAATGGCTCCTAAAACAGATAATATAGCAACAATAATTGTAAGTATTTTATGTAAACTCATGTTAAATGTGTTTTTAATTATTACTAACTATTATTACTTCTTGTTTCTAATTAACAAGTCCATTAATGTAATTGAAGCATCTTCCATGTCATTAACGATACTGTCAATTTTTGCAATAATATAGTTGTAAAAAATCTGAAGGATAATCGCAACAATTAAACCGAATACAGTTGTTAAAAGTGCTACTTTAATACCACCAGCAACAAGAGAAGGTTGCATATCTCCGGCAGCTTCAATTTTATCGAAGGCCTCGATCATACCAATTACCGTACCCATGAATCCTAACATCGGTGCTAATGCGATGAATAAAGAAATCCAAGAAACGTTTTTCTCTAATTGTCCCATTTGTACACCTCCGTAAGCTACAACAGCTTTTTCTACAGCGTCTAATCCTTCATCAGTTCTATCTAAACCTTGATAGAAGATAGAAGCTACAGGACCACTTGTATTTCTACATACTTCTTTAGCAGACTCTACACCACCAGACTGTAATGCATCTTCTACTTTTTGAGTTAATTTTTTAGTGTTTGTTGAAGATAAGTTTAAAAAGATAATTCTCTCAATAGCAATTGCTAAACCTAGAATTAAACATAATAAAACGATTCCCATGAATCCAGCGCCACCTTCTATAAAACGCTTTTTTAATTCTTGGTGAAAACCTAAACTTTCTGTTGCAGTTGCATCTGCATCGTCTTGAATTGAAGAAACTACAGTTGAAGCTACAGTAGCCGCATTAGTAGTTGCATTAACAGTTCCGAATGCCACCATAAAGGTAATGGCTAGGATAGAAAATAATCTTTTCATTGTTCTTGATCTTAATTTTATTAGTTAAAGTGTTAAAGATAAAAAAATTTTATAATTAAAAAACAAAAATATCTGCAGAGAGGAAGGGATTCGAACCCTCGATACGCTTTTGGCGTATACACACTTTCCAGGCGTGCGCCTTCGACCACTCGGCCACCTCTCTGTATATTTCTAATTAATTTAAAGTACGGCAAATAACAAAAAATCTTTAAGACCTAAAAATTTTAACAGTTAATTTTAAACCAATTCTCCACGCAAAGATGTTTCATATATGGTTTTGAACACTTTAGCTGAAACATTTTGTCCAAGCAAATACATTAATTTACAAATTGCAGCCTCTGTGGTAATATCTTTTCCTGATATTAAGCCCATTCGTTTTAGTTTTTCACTGGTTTCGTACTGGCCCATTAACACACTTCCTCCTGCACACTGGGTTATATTAATAATATGTATACCACGGTGTATAGCATCTTTAATTAAATTTAAAAACCATTCTTCTGTTGTACAGTTACCAGCACCATACGTTTCCATAACCACTCCTCTCAAGCCAGGTGTATTTAAAACACTTCGAATTACAGTTTCTGTAATCCCGGGAAACAACTTTATAATAGTCACATTCGTATCTAAATTTTTATGAACTATTAAATCCTTTCGTCGTTTTGGTTTAAGTAAATAATCATGATTCACTTTTAAATGCACTCCTGAAGTCACTAGTTCGGGGTAATTCATAGAAGCAAATGCTTCAAAATGCTCAGCACTAAGCTTAGTCGTTCGGTTTCCTCTGTACAATTTATACTCAAAATACAGTGTTACTTCACGAATTACAGGCTTATTATAACGCTGCAAAGAAGCGACGTGAATGGAAGTAATCAAATTCTCTTTAGCATCTGTGCGCAAATCTCCAATAGGCAATTGCGACCCGGTTAACACCACGGGCTTATCTAAATTCTCCAGCATAAAACTCAAAGCCGATGCAGTATAACTCATCGTATCACTGCCGTGTAATACAACAAAACCATCGAAAGCAGCGTAATGCTTTTCTATAATTTCTGCAATTTGTACCCAGTATACCGGATTCATATTACTGGAATCTATAGGTTCCTTAAACGAAATGGTCTCGATATCACAATCCAGTTGTTTAAGCTCTGGTATACGCTTAAGCAGATTTTTAAAATCGAAGGCTTTTAAAGCTCCGGTTTCGAAGTCTTTAACCATCCCAATGGTCCCTCCTGTATATATTAACAGTATGTTTGGTCTCACCTTAGTCATATTATATTCCGAAAATGTGTTTAGAATTTTCTGTTGTAACAGCAGCAACTTCTTCCTGAGAAACTCCGTAAAGTTCAGCTAATTTTTCCAGCACTCGAGTTATATAAGCACTTTCATTGCGCTTTCCACGATACGGCGTTGGAGACAAATAAGGCGCATCGGTTTCTAAAACAATATCTTTTAAATCTATCTGATTTAAAAACTGATCGATCTTTCCATTTTTAAAGGTAACCACTCCTCCTATTCCTAATTTCATATTATAAGACAAAGCCTGATGTGCCTGCTCCAGATTACCCGTAAAGCAGTGAAAAATACCGAACAAATCATCGGATTTTTCAGATTCCAGAACTTCAAAAACCTCATCGAAGGCATCTCGGCAGTGAATTACTATGGGCAATTTATACTGCTTTGCCAATTTAATCTGATGATTAAACGCTTCCTTTTGAATCTCTAAAGTAGATTTATCCCAATACAAATCGACACCTATTTCTCCAATAGCATAAAATTTTCGTGATTTAAGCAAACCTTCTATATGCTCTAATTCGCCTTTAAAATTATCCTTCACGTGTGTTGGATGCAAGCCTGTCATTAAAAACATATGCTCGGGAAAATCTTTTTCCAGTTGCAGCATACGCTCGGTATAAGTAGAATCAATCGCCGGAATGAAGAAACGTGAAACTCCAGCTGCTATTGCACGAGTAATCATATCATGTCTGTCTTCATCAAAAGCTTCGCTATATAAATGTGTATGGGTATCTGTTATAATCATGGCGCAAAATTAATGGATTTACATCATTATATTTGCCTAAATTACATTAAGATGGAAACACTTCAAGAATTTCTTCTGAAACGGGATTATGTTAAGATTAAGCTGAAACTCACTAAAACCAATCACTTTGAAATTAAAGCCACGATTAACGGTGTAATCGGTTTATTCATTCTGGACACCGGAGCTTCCAGTTCCTGCGTTGGCTTTGAGGCCATAGACACCTTTAAACTTAAGGTTAAAGATTCCGAAATAAAAGCTGCTGGAGCAGGCGCCATAGATATGAGCACTCAATTATCTAAAAAAAACAAACTAAAAATAGGAAAGTGGAAACGCGATAAAGTCTCTCTTATCTTATTTAACATGACACACGTAAACACGGCACTAATTAGCCACAACTCTAAGCCTGTAGATGGTATCATTGGTGCTGATATCCTGAAAAAAGGAAAAGCTATAATCGATTACGACCGTAAATATCTCTATCTGAAAAGATTTTTGGTTAGATAAGATTTATGTAACTTTATATCCCTAACCCTTACTAATTAGCGACTAATATGAAAAGTTCCATCGTTATTGCAGACGATCATCCCCTCATGCTAAAGGGTATGACCAATTACCTGACATCTTTAAATTATAACATTGTAGGTAGTGCAACAGATGGACGATCGGCATACAACCTCATCGTAAAACTTAAACCCAAGATTGCCATATTAGACATAAGAATGCCTCATATGACGGGTTTGGAAATCGCCGCAGAGTGCAAAAAAAATGACATCTACACAAAAATAATCCTGATTACGTTCGACAAACGACAGGACGTTTACGAAAAAGCAAAGGAATTAAATATCTACGGCTATATCTTAAAAGAATTTGCGGTGGAAGAAATAGAAAACTGCATAGAAAGTGTAACAAACAACGAACCTTATTTAAGTAAGGAGCTACTTCCTAATTTAGAAAAATCATACACAAAATCGGATATTACCGCGCTGAATAAACTTACTAAAACAGAAATTAAAATAATTAAATACATCGCCGAGAATAAAACCAGTCCTGAAATTGCCGATGAACTATTAATTTCTTCTCGAACTGTAGACAAGCACCGAAGTAATATTGTAAATAAATTAAAGCTAAACGGAAAGCACAACGGCCTTTTTATATGGGCTACTGAAAATAAAGATATCTTTTAAAAAATACGTAAAAGCACGTATTTTACTCACCCTATTTATACCCTATCTTTACTAAGCTATTAATTAGTTCTTAGGGAGAATTATTAAGGAAGCGCTGCACTGTAATGGTGCAGCGTTTTTGTTTTAGAACCATAGTATTTTAAATTAAAACCTTGTAATCAATTCTAAACATAAGGCCTCAAATTTGTATTCAAACAAAAAATACGCATACCTACGTATTTCAAAACACTCCGATTATAAATACCTTTACCATGCTATTAATTAGTTCTTAGGGAGAATTATTAAGGGAACGCTGCACTGTTATGGTGCAGCGTTTTTCGTTTTAGAACCACAGTATTTTAAATTAAAACCTTCTGATTAATTCCAACCGTAAGGCCTCAAATTTGTATTGAAACAAAAAATACGCATACCTACGTATTTCAAAACACTCCGATTATAAATACCTTTACTATGCTATTAATTAGTTCTTAGGGAGAATTATTAAGGAAGCGCTGCACTGTAATGGTGCAGCGTTTTTCGTTTACAAATTACACAATCATTTATATCACACTCTAAGACAAAAGTTTAATCCTTAAAAAAACAACACCCCTATTATTATTTTAAACAAAAATTTAACACATATCCCTATTCACAAATTGACAAATTATTCTTACATTTCTTATAGTTAAATTATTCAAACAAAAGCACTTGCCCTAAAACTGCTTTTTTAAAAACGCTGCTTATGGAAAAACAACCCAAATCAACCCATTCGTTTTTTTTATACGGTTTAATATGTATTGCCATAATTATTATCGCTATTAACATTATAACTCATTTTGTTATATAACGAAATCGTGACCTTTAACTGTTTAAATAACAGATTTGAATACAAAAAAAAGCCCAATATTAATTGTAATATTGGGCTTTTATATTTCGAATTAAACAGCTACTACAACTCCAGCGCTTTCTTAATGTCGTTATTCATTAATAATTCTACAGGGTTCTCGATAGCTTCTTTCACAGCTACTAAGAAACCTACACTCTCTTTACCATCGATAATTCTATGATCGTAAGATAAAGCAACATACATCATCGGATGAATCTCTACATTACCATTTACAGCAATAGGTCGCTCGATAATATTATGCATTCCTAGAATTCCACTTTGCGGCGGATTGATAATAGGTGTAGATAACATACTTCCAAATACACCACCATTAGTAATAGTAAATGTACCACCAGTCATTTCATCAACTGTAATCTGTCCGTCACGAGCACGAAGTGCTAAACGTTTCACTTCAGATTCTACACCTCTAAAACTTAAGTTTTCAGCATTACGAATTACAGGAACCATTAAACCTTTAGGTCCTGAAACGGCGATACTGATATCACAGAAATCGTAAGACACCATTTCCTTATCATCAATCATAGAGTTTACTGCAGGATACAGCTCTAAAGCTCTAACTACAGCAAGGGTAAAGAAACTCATAAATCCTAATCCAACGCCATGCTTTGCTTTAAAAGCATCTTTGTATTCATTTCTTAACTGAAAGATAGGTGTCATATTAACCTCGTTAAACGTCGTTAACATAGCGGTAGTGTTTTTAGCTTCCACTAAACGCTCTGCTACTTTACGACGCAACATAGACATTTTACTTCTTGAAGTACCTCTGTTTCCTCCTGTAGGAGTTCCCATAGAAGGTACTGCCTTAACAGCATCATCCTTGGTAACTCGACCAGCTTTTCCAGTTCCCTGAATAGCTGAAGCCTCAATACCTTTCTCGGCTAAAATTTTCTTAGCTGCCGGACTTGCAGCTCCCGATGCGTAAGTTTTTTCTTCAACTGGTGCTGCTTTAGGTGCCTCAGCTTTCGGCGCTTCTTCTTTTTTCTCTTCTTTAGCCGGAGCATCGCCTTCCGGTTTAGTTGCACTAGTATCTATTAAACATACTACCTCTCCTACAGCAACAGCGTCTCCTTCTTCTGCTTTAAGCGTTATAGTTCCGCTCACTTCTGCCGGAAGTTCTAAAGTCGCTTTATCACTATCAACCTCAGCAATTGCCTGGTCTTTTTCAACATAATCGCCATCCTGTACTAACCAAGTTGCTATTTCAACTTCTGTGATAGACTCACCCGGAGAAGGCACTTTCATTTCTAAAATCATCGTTCAATATTTTAGTTTAATCTTAAATTTTATTTTTTTTATCGTTGGTTGTTTTTTGTTTTATCGAAAACATAATCGATTACTTCTTTATGACGGCGTTTAGACCTAGTCGAACTACCAGCTGCCGGCGCACCATAGGCTCTTCTAGAAGCAACTCTAAACGTTTTAACTTCGTCTAAATGCATTAGCATATGACCATATGCCCCCATATTTCTAGGTTCTTCCTGAGCCCAGACAAATTCTTCGGCGTTAGAATACTTAGCCATAGCTGCTCTGATTTCATTGGCAGGTAATGGGAACAACTGCTCTATTCTTACTAAAGCTACATCTTCTCGGTTTTCCGTTTCCTTAACTTCTAATAAATCGTAATAGAATTTACCGGTTACAAAAACCACAGATTTTACTTTATCCACATTAGCCGTAGCATCGTCTATCACCATTTGGAAACTTCCGTTAGCAAATTCATCTACAGTAGATACTACTTTTGGATGACGCAATAAACTTTTTGGAGTAAACACGATTAAAGGCTTTCTGTATTTGGCCTTCATTTGTTTACGCAACAAATGGTAAATATTAGCTGGTGTTGTACAGTCGGCCACAAACATATTGTCTTTCGCACAAAGCTGTAAGTAACGCTCCATACGAGCAGAAGAGTGCTCAGCCCCCTGCCCTTCGTAACCATGAGGCAACAACATTACCAAACCATTTTGAAGCTTCCATTTATCTTCGGCTGCCGAAATATACTGATCCAGCATAATTTGGGCTCCGTTACTAAAATCACCAAACTGCGCTTCCCAGATGGTTAAAGTTTCCGGACTCGCCATAGCATAACCGTAATCGAAACCTACAACACCATATTCTGATAGTAATGAGTTAAATATGTAAAAATGCCCTTGTTTATCACTTAAATGATTTAACAATACCACTTCTTCTTCACTATCTTCAACCTTTACAACAGCATGACGGTGTGAGAACGTACCTCGCTCTACATCCTGACCTGAAATTCTAATATCATAACCTTCTTGCAATAAGGTTCCATAAGCCAGGTGCTCACCCATAGCCCAATCCAGCTTATCTTCTTCAAACATGGTTTTTCTAGACTGTACCAAACGCTCTATCTTCCTGATAAACTTCTTATCTGAAGGTAAAGTAGAAATAACATTTACAATGTCTTCTAATTTCTCTTTAGGAAAAGTCGTATCGATATCGGCCATCATTTCGTGTTCGGTAACACGCTCAAAATTCAACCACTCATCCTGCATAAACGGTGTAATTACCGTTTTATCTTCTTTTCTGGAGTCTTCTAACTCTTCTTCAAGTCCGGCCTTATAATCCTCTTCCAGTTTTTTAACATAATCCTTATCGATAACGCCTTCATTAATTAATTTTTCAGCGTAAATATCTCTTGGGTTTTTATGCTTGGCAATTGCTTTGTAAAGTTTAGGCTGAGTAAAACGCGGCTCATCACCTTCGTTATGCCCGTATTTTCTATATCCTAATAAATCGATAAAAACATCGCGTTTAAACTGCATTCTGAAGTCTAATGCAAACAACACGGCGTGTACCACAGCCTCTACATCGTCTGCATTAACGTGCATAACCGGAGATAAGGTTACTTTACCTACATCTGTACAATAGGTACTGGAACGCGCATCTAAATAGTTAGTTGTAAACCCAATCTGGTTGTTCACCACAATATGCAGGGTTCCATTGGTCTTGTAACCGTCTAACTGTGCCATTTGCACAATTTCGTAAACCAGACCTTGTCCTGCTATGGCAGCATCTCCATGCACCACAATTGGTAGGACCTGAGATGGGTCATCTCCATATTTATCGTCCTGCTTAGCTCTTGCAATCCCCTCAACAACCGCACCAACAGTTTCAAGGTGCGAAGGGTTAGGCGCTATATTCAGGTTAATTTTCTTTCCGTTTTCGGTTTCTCGATTACTGGTCCACCCTAAATGGTATTTTACATCACCATCGAAAATTTCTTCTTCGTAATCTTTACCATCAAACTCACTAAATATATCTTTAGCCGATTTACCAAAAATATTAGTTAGGGTACTTAAACGCCCACGGTGAGCCATCCCCATTACAAACTCCTTAACCCCGTAATCGGCCGCTTTTTCTATTACAGCATCCAGAGCAGGAATTAAAGACTCTCCACCTTCTAAAGAGAAACGCTTTTGCCCCACGTATTTGGTATGCAAGAAGCTCTCGAAAGTAACGGCATCGTTTAACTTTTTTAAGATATGCTTTTTCTGATCAACCGAAAAGCTAGGCTGATTATCGTTAACATTTAATTTATTCTGAATCCACAACTTACGCTCCGGATTTCTTACATACATATATTCTATACCAATAGAACTACAATAAATCTTTTCGAGGTGAACAATAATTTCTCGTAAGGTTTGCGACCCTATGCCTAAAATTTCACCTGCAGAAAACACGGTATCCAAATCGCTTTGAGACAATCCGAAATTTTCAATTGCTAAAGACGGTTCGTATGTTCTACGAGCCCTAACCGGGTTAGTTTTGGTAAATAAATGCCCACGTGTTCTGTAGCCATCTATTAATCTTACAACCTGAAATTCTTTAGTAAGGTTCTCCGAAACATGATCGCAATTAAGCCCTTCCATGAGTTCCTCAGTAACATCATTACTTTCCACACCAAAATCGTAGCCTTGAAAAAAGGCTCTCCAACTTGGTTCAACGGAATCGGGATTTTGTAAATATTGATCGTATAAATCAGCAAAATATGCTGTATGCGCTGCGTTTAAAAAGGAATATTTATCCATTATATTATTTGAGACATTCTCTCTTTGACAAAATTTTGTCAAAAATACAATTTTTAGGAAAATGAGTTATGATTTTACTATATTTATAATACCATTTTAACGAAACCTTTTCCGAAATATGAAACGAATCTGCCACAAAGCAATAAAAACGTTAATTTTCACCTCACTACTTTGGATCCCTATCAATATTTTATCGGCTCAACAATCTGATTTCATGAGTAAAGTACGTTTTGGAGGCGGTATTGGATTAGGTTTCGCAAACGATTTCTTTAGTGCCTCATTAGAACCTTCGGCAATTTATCAATTTAACCAGCAATTTGCATTTGGCGCAGGTCTTAATTTTACCTACAACAGCCAAAAAGATTTTTACAAATCAACCATATTTGGAGGGACGCTTACCGCGCTTTACAATCCTATTCCTTATTTACAACTTTCTGCTGATTTTCAGGAATTACATGTAAGCAGAAAATTTGACAACAATTTTTTCTATCAGGATGATGATTATTGGTATCCGGCACTACTTCTTGGACTAGGGTTTCAAACCAACCATGTAACCATGGGCGTACGTTACGATGTACTTTATGATGACAATAAAAGTATTTACGGCTCGGCCTGGGTACCGTTTGTACGTGTGTATTTTTAAATTTAACACACTCAAGTCCTAGAACATATTCGCTATAATTGCTTATATTTGCCGCCGAAAAAAGGCTAGGTGGCTTCAAAAACAACCCATATTATTATTGCTTCTTTGCTAACATTAATGCTTTGCATGCATAATGTTACCAATATAGTCACCATTTCCACCTTCTTAATTAATCAGGATTTTATTGCTAAGACCCTTTGTATTCAAAAAGACAACCAGAAGGGATGTAACGGTAAATGTCATTTAAGACAGGAACTGGCTAAAAACAACTCAGAATCCAACCAGGAATTACCAGCAGAGAGCAGTAAGCGCTTAGCCTTAGATGTGTTTCAGGTAACACAAATTAACACCCTGGAATACATAAATCTACAAGATTTTACAGAAAAACCAATTACGGGATTTTATCCTGCAATTCTCCCAAATTTATATTTCGATATAGATACGCCTCCTCCAATCTCAGTTTAATTTTTAGTATCAGCAACGTACGCATACCATACCATAAATAACCGATTCTAAAAAAAAGAAACGCGTTAAAACATACCCAATACGCAATAAAAATTAAACAAATAAAAAATGAAATCATATTATTTTTTAACCCTTTTCATATACGCTATATTTTCTTTAAGCTCTTGTTCTTCCAGCGATGACAACTCAGATAACATACAAGACGATCTTGGCGAATTAATTAAAATTCAGGATATAACAACAAACAATCACACCTTAGAGTTATATAACAAGTCCGGAATGTTCTACACAGGCTACAATTCAATTATCCTAAGAGTTAAAGACAACGCGACTGAAACCTATTTTGAAAATATTAGCATCGACTGGACACCTGTTATGGATATGATTACCATGAAACATTCCTGTCCATACTCGACCTTTAGTAAATTAGAGAACAGCAACACGCTTTACCAAGCCAGTGTAATTTATCAAATGACAAACAGCGACAGTTCCGGATGGACTTTAAATTTTAACTACACCATTAATGGGGACGAATATGTTGCATCGGACATCATTACTGTCCACCAGGCTTCAGTACAAAACGTCACTTCCTTTCAGGGATCAGACGATTCCAGATATGTTTTTGCTCTGTTAGCACCCCAGGAACCTAAAATAGGCATAAACGCGATTACCGTTGGTGTATTTAAAATGGAAAGCATGATGAAGTTTCCTCCGGTTGAAGATTTTAAAATTGAATTAGATCCAAGAATGCCTGGCATGGGCAACCACAGTTCCCCAAACAATATAAACCCCGAATATTCCAATCTGGACAACTTATATCATGGCGATTTATCTTTAACTATGAGTGGATATTGGAAATTAAATTTCAAACTGTTTAATACCGAAGACAGCTTAATAAAAGGCGAAGATATTACTGACACAAACGAATCCAGCAGCCTCTATCTGGAAATAGAATTTTAAGCCTCCCGTTTGTACAACATATTAAAATGAAATCAATCACATCGCTTAATTATGAGGTGATTGATTTCCCTCTATTAATTCATTTTCGCAATGAAAAACATCCTTATATTTTGCTTTTGGCTATTAACTTCATTGCACTTAAGCGCCCAGATAAGCGAAACCATAAAAACACAAAACGACACTACCGTTTTAAACGAAATTATAATCCGTGGCGAGGGCCGGCTTAACCATTATAAACAGGAAAAATCTATGGCAACCATAGATGATTATTTGGAAAAGTCAGACAGAGCTACCATGATTAAGCGCGGTAATTACGCCTGGGAACCAACTTTAAACAATATGACCAGCGAACGTCTTGCTGTTACTATCGATGGCATGCAAATTTTTGGTGCCTGTACAGATAAAATGGACCCCGTAACATCTTATGTAGACGTATCGAATATAAATAAGATTACGGTAAACTCAGGACAGGCAGGCACAGAAGACGGCCACAGCATTGGCGGTGGAATTAACCTGCAGTTACCCAAGCCCAAATTTTATAAAAAAGAACTAAAAAGCAGTCTGGACACCGGATACGAAACCAACGGAAATTATTTTTCTTCGGGTTTAGATCTCAGCTATTCTGATAATAGATTTTTTATAAATGCCGATGCCATTTACAGACATTCAGATAATTATAAAGCGGGCAACAATAAAGAAATAATGTATTCTCAGTTTGAAAAATACAACATTTCACTACAAGCTGCTTATAAAATAAACACTAACAACACCTTAGACACTAAAATAATTTACGACCAGGCTAATAACATTGGTTATCCAGCTCTACCTATGGATGTCTCTTTAGCAAAAGCCATTATAGGTTCGGCTTCTCATATATACACCAACAAAGAAACTTTAATTAATAATTGGGAAACCAAGCTTTATTTTAATACCATCACCCATATTATGGACGACAGTCAGCGTCCTGATGTTTCCATTAGAATGGACATGCCCGGCTGGAGCGACACCTACGGATTTTACTCCAAAGCCAAGCTAAATTTTAAAGACAATCATCACTCCCTTATTAATTTAAACGGCTATTACAATCGTTCTTTGGCCGAAATGACCATGTACCCGAATAATCCCAGCGAAGCCGATATGTTTATGTACACCTGGCCTGATATTCGCACACTATATTCCGGTATCTTTTTCAAAGATCATTGGACAATGTCCGAAACCCAAAGCCTGACCTCCAGTGTCCGTCTTGGATTTCACAACAACAGAATTGCCAACCTGACAGGGTTGGAAAGTTTAAGTATATTCTACCCCACCTTACAAGATTCTAAAAGCCGATTTTTAACAAGTATAAACACCAAATATCAGGCAAACACAGATAAATCCAGTTATAGTTTTAGTTTAGGTTATGGAGAACGAGCACCTTCTGTTAGTGAAGGCTATGGTTTCTTTTTATTTAATAGTTTCGACAATTACGATTACATTGGAAACCCTAATCTTAAAAACGAAAAGTCTATTGAACTAAACGCTTCTTACAAACGCTCTTTTAATAGATTAAACCTTAACATTGAGAGTTCCTGGTTTTACATCTTAGATTATATAATTGGCGAAACAAACACTGAACTTAGTGCTATGACAATTGGAGCAAATGGAGTTCGCATTTATTCCGCCTTAGACTATGCCACCATTTTCAACACCTATGCAACGGCTGAGTATAAGTTTAACAATCAATTTTCTTTTAATGCCGGTTTGGGCTATAATTACGGCATAGGCAGCAATGACGAAAACCTGCCATTAATAAAACCGTTTTCGTACCATGGTGAATTCATTTATAATACCAACAAATTTAATGCTGCTTTACAAATAACAGGAAACGGAAATCAAAATCGATATAGTAGTTATTATGGTGAAACCAAAACTGCCGATTATGCCATATTAAATCTGAATTTCGGACATAACATACCGCTGAAGCAGAATAGAATAATATTAAAATACGGGATAGAAAATCTTTTAGACACTTATTATTCCACTTATGCCAACTGGAATAACATAGCACAGCAAGGACGCAATTTTTACACCAATATATCTTATAGTTTCAAATAACTCTTATTTATACTGATGCTTAAACCACACCTTTTGCCATTCGCGTTTTAAAATTAAAAACGCCACCTGTTCAGATAACAGTAAGGTATCACTACCGTCCAGCTGCTTTATTTTATCTTCAGGCACATCTATAATATAAAGCAGATTTAAATAGTCGGCAAAAGCGTTTTGAATAAGACCATAAACGGTTTCATGAAGTTGCAGTTTTAATTGCTCCGGAGTAAGTTCTGGAGCAATTTCAATGTGGATATTAGCAAACCTGAAATCTTTATCGAGTTGCGCAATTAATTTTCCATACAATTCGTATTGTAAGGAAGCATTAATAATATCCTGTGTGCTTTGCAATTCCATAAGTTAATTATACGCTTCGGTTCATTAAATTCTCACCAAAGTCTTTCAATATTGTTTTTTTATCTGCATCTATACCCAGTGCGTTTAAAACCGAAAATGCTTTTTGAGTATAAACCAGAATTTCCTGTTTGGTTGCTTCAGCAGCACCACTGGACACAAACATCTGTTTTACCGACTGTATTTTATCTGTACTATCGCTCGGATTTATACTAAATAAATGACGAATTTCTTGTTGCTGTTCAGCGTCAGAATATTCAAGTGCTTTTAAATATAAGTAGGTTTTTTTATTTTCAATAATATCGCCTCCAACTTGCTTACCAAAGGTTTTCGGATCTCCGAATGCATCTAAATAATCGTCCTGTAACTGAAATGCTATGCCCAGATTCTTTCCAAATTCATAGATTAAGCGTTGTTCTTCCTCAGTTGCCTTAGCCACTATAGCGCCCATTTGCATGGCTGCACCAACTAAAACCGCAGTTTTATACTCAATCATTTTTAAATATTCAGGAATGGTAACATCGTCGCGAGTTTCAAAATCCACATCGTACTGCTGTCCTTCGCAAACTTCTAAAGCTGTTTTACTAAATAACTTTGCCAGATCGCGAAATACCTGAGGCTCGTAACGTTCAAACAACTGGTACGCCATAATCAACATCGCGTCACCAGATAAAATACCGGTATTTACATCCCATTTTTCATGCACCGTTACATTTCCACGTCGCAAAGGTGCATCATCCATAATATCATCATGAATCAAAGAAAAGTTATGAAACACTTCGATACTCAAAGCCGCATTCAAAGCCTCTTTATAATCGGCATTAAAAACTTCTGCAGTCATTAAAGTTAAAATTGGTCGTAAACGTTTACCACCCAAACCTAGAATATAAGTAATGGGCTCGTACAGATTCTTAGGTTCCTTTTCTGTATGAAATTGCTCTAAACAAGCAACAAATGCGTCTTGATAAAATGGAATATTTTGCATGACGCAAAAATAGGAGTTTAATTCAATTTTTACATCGCTCTTTTAAAATCCGTATTAATTTATCTTTAAACTTAGGAAACTATTTTTGTTTTTAAAGTTTCCAGCCTTATATTTGCACCGCATTTACAATACCTATGAAAGACAAAATAATAGAAAAATCTACGGAACTCTTTTCTAATCTGGGATTTAAAAGCGTTACTATGGACGATATTGCGCAGGAAATGGGCATATCAAAAAAAACCATATACCAGTATTTCGAAACAAAAACCAAACTGGTAGAAGCAACGGCTAAATTTAAATTTCAGTGTGTAAACCAATCGCTGGATGCCATTTGCGTATTAGACAAGAATCCGATAGATGAAATATTCAAAATGAAGGAATTCGTAACTGATTTTCTGAGTACCGAAAAAAGCTCGTCTCAGTTCCAACTAAAAAAATACTACCCATTAATTTACGATAACCTTATGCAAAAACAGTTTAATGCCATGCAGCATATGGTTACCGAAAACTTAAGTCGCGGTATTAAATCTGGGCTTTATCGGGATAATATCGATATTGATTTTATATCCAGATTACATTTTAGCTCAATGGGAATTTTTAAAGACAACGACATGTTTCCGCCACAACTATTCTCATACAAATACCTCCTCGATAATTACATAGATTACCACCTTAGAGGTATCTGCACGCCAAAAGGCATAGACTATTTAAACACCAAACACATCAATTAATAAACACTAATGAAACACAAATTAATTTTTATACTATGCGTTTTCATGACCTTTTCCGGGTTTTCTCAAGAACAAGAAGTCATGCAATTCAGCTTGCAGGAAGCCATAGATTACGCATTAATTAACAACAGGAAAGCTAAAAATGCCTCCAGAGACATTGAAGCAGCTAAAAAGCAAAAATGGGAAACCACTGCAACAGGTTTACCTCAAATAGACATTGCTGTAGACTATCAGAACTGGATTAAACAACAGGTATCTTTACTTCCTGCCGAGCTTACCGGCGGACCGGCGGGCACATTCGTACCGGTAGAATTCAGTCCGAAACAAAACATTGGCGCAATGGCTACTATGCGTCAATTACTATTTGACGGGTCCTACCTTGTAGGTTTACAGGCTGCAAAAGTCTATCTGGAAATTTCCGAAAATGCCAAAGTAAAAACCGACCTGGAAGTTAGAAAAGCAGTAATAAACGCCTACGGTAACGTATTACTTGCAGAGGAAAGCCTGGTAATTTTAGCCAGTAACAGACAACTTTTAGAATCTAACCTAAACGAAATTCAGAAAACGTACGAATCTGGTTTAGAAGAAGAAGAAAGTGTCGAGCAAATGAAAATTACACTGTCCAGTTTAATTAGCGACCAAAACAATGTTAAGCGCCTTAAAGACCTGGCATATAAAATGCTGAACATTACACTTGGACTGGATTACGAAACCAATACGGTTTTAACAGATAAACTGGAAATTCTAAGTTCAGAATACACGTCTTTAGCTGCCTTAGAAGCCGATGATAGTGTAGAAAACACCATAGACTATTTAATTGCCGAAAACGAAGTGGCCAGTAAAGAACTTCTGGTTAAACTGGAACAATCTAAAGGTGTTCCAACCTTAAGCGCTTTTGTTAACGGCGGCTATAGCGGATTTGGTCAGAAATTTGAATTCTTCACCATTAATCAGGACTGGTACGGTTCGTCCATGTTTGGGGTAAGTTTAAACATTCCTGTGTTTAGCTCGTTAGGCCGAACTGCAGCAACCCAGCGTACAAAAATAGAACTGGAGCAGGCTAACGAAAACTTAACACAGATAGAAGAAGAACTAAAACTTCAAATAGCTACTGCTAAAAGCGAGTATCAATTCGCCATAGAAGATTTCGAAAACAAAAAACAAAATCTCGATTTAGCAGAGCGTATCGAAAAGAAAAACGAAACCAAATTTTTTGAAGGCATCTCTTCCAGCTTCGATTTAAGACAGGCACAAACACAATTGTATTCTGCACAGCAGGAATATTTACAGGCCATGTTAGACATTATCAACAAAAAGGCAGAATTAGATGCCGTTTTAAGTACAATCAATTAAAAACAAAATTCCATGAAACATATATTTACAATAGCAACTATATCCTGTCTTTTAATTGCATGCAGCAGCAAGGAAAAATCTTTAGACGAAGTTTTACAGGAAGGTAACCTGGAACAGATAAGAGAACGACGCGACAAAATTGAAACTGAACAAATTGCTATTAGCGAACAGTTAAAGCGTATTGATGAAAAACTGGACGAGCTGGACACCACTAAAAAACTACCTTTAGTGACTACTGTAATTGCCAGTAAAGAAAACTTTACACATTATCTGGAAGTACAGGGTAGTGTACAAACCAAGCAAAACATTGTAATTCATCCTGAAGTTTCCGGGATCCTGACTAAAATTTTCGTTAAAGAGGGACAAAGTGTTAGCAAAGGACAATTATTAGCAAAAATTGACGATGGAGGTTTAGAGCAACAGGTTGCCCAGATGGAAATCCAGCTGGCATTGGCAAAAACCACTTTCGAACGCCAGAAACGTTTATGGGATCAGCAGATAGGTAGCGAAATTCAATTCCTTCAAGCTAAATCAACCTACGAAGCCCAGGAGCAATCTGTAAACCAGTTAAAAACGCAATTGGCAAAAACCAATATAATAGCTCCTTTTAACGGCGTAATAGACGATATTATTACAGACGAAGGTAGCGTAGTAATGCCGGGACAATCTCAGCTTATTCGTATAGTAAACCTAAAAGACATGTATATAGAGACCGAAGTTCCGGAAAGCTACATTACAGATGTTGTGGCTGGAAAAAACGTTTTGGTGGAATTCCCGGTTTTAGGCACAACTATAGAAACTAAGGTACGCCAAGCCAGTAATTACATCAATCCGGCAAACAGAACATTTAAAGTAGAAGTTCCTGTTCCAAACAAATCGGGTAATGTAAAACCTAACCTTACAGCCAAATTAAAAATTAACGACTATTCCAGCGAAGAGGCCATTTTAATTCCGTTAAGCATCATTTCTGAAAACGCAAATGGAGAACAATATATCTATGTTGTAAAAAACAAGAACAGCGAAAACGAAGCTACCGCAGAACGTGTAATTATTAAAACCGGAAAAACTCAGGGCGATATTATAGAAGTATTAAGCGGAATAGAAAACGGGGCTGAAATTATTAAAGAAGGCGCTCGAAGTGTAAGAAGCGGACAAACTATAAAAGTGATAAAATATTAATCCCGACCTTATGACAAAACAAAAAAAACAAATAGATAAGGAATTTGGCATGTCGTCGTGGGCCATACATAATAAAACCACGATTTATGTGCTAATGATTCTGGTGCTCTTTTTAGGGGTTTCTGCATACTACAGTATGCCTCGAGAAAATTTCCCTGAGGTAAAAGAAACAAAAATTTATGTTAGCTCGCTATATCCGGGAAACACCGCAGAGGATATTGAGAAATTAATTACAGATCCTTTAGAAGACCGCTTAAAAACAATAAGTAATGTCGTAGAAATTACATCGACCTCTCAGGAAGATTACTCGATGATTATTGTTGAATTTGATGAAAAAATTTCTGTAGATCAGGCAAAGCAAAAAGTAAAAGATGAAATAGATTCTGAAACTGCCGGAGAAGACTGGCCTACTTTTAACGGAGCCAAAGTTGAGCCTTCCGCTTTCGATTTAAATCTTTCGGAAGAAATGCCTATTCTTAACATTAATATCTCCGGAGATTACCCGGTAACCAAACTTAAAGAATTTGGAGAATACTTACAGGACGAAATTGAAGACCTGCAGGAAATAAAACAGGTTGACATTCGAGGTGCTCAGGAAAAGGAGGTTGAAGTTGCTGTAGACATCTTTAAAATGATGGCTGCCCAGGTAAGCTTCGACGATGTTATTAATGCCATAAAAGGAGGTAATGTTACCATGTCTGCAGGAAACTTAATTTCCAGTGGACAGCGTAGAACTATTCGTATACTAGGCGAAATTGACGATCCGAAACAACTGAACAACTTCGTTATTAAATCGGAACACAACAATCCAATTTACCTAAAAGATATCGCCAAGGTAACGTTCAAAGAGAAAGACAGAACCACTTATGCCCGCGAATTTGGTCATCGCGTTGTGATGCTGGACGTAAAAAAACGCGCCGGAAAGAACATGGTAAATGCAGCTGAACAAATTCAGCAAATCGTAAAAGACACTAAAGAAAATGTTTTTCCTAAAGATCTTACAGTTACTATAGCTAACGACCAGTCATCGGTAACCATTGGCCAGGTAGACGATTTGGTAAACAACATTATATTCGGTATAATACTGGTTGTGACTGTTTTAATGTTCTTCTTAGGCTTTAAAAATGCATTGTTTGTTGGTTTTGCTATTCCAATGTCTATGTTTATGTCTTTAATGATTCTGAATCTATTAGGTTATACTTTAAACACCATGATACTCTTCGGACTTATTATGGGACTGGGAATGCTGGTAGACAATGGTATTGTAGTTGTGGAAAACGTGTACCGTTTAATGGACGAAGAAGGCATGTCTCGTAAAGAAGCTGCTAAAATGGGTATTGGAGAAATTGCTTTTCCAATTATCATTTCTACTGCTACAACAGTAGCAGCGTTTATTCCGCTAGGGATGTGGCCGGGTGTTATGGGAGAATTCATGATGTTACTACCTATAACCCTGTCTACTGTTCTGGGATCATCTTTATTTGTTGCTATTTTCTTTAATTCTGTTCTGGTGTCACAATTCATGACCACAGAAGATAAAGACATGCCACTAAAAAACATCATTGCTATTACAGGAATTATTTCTGTATTTGGTATTATCATTTTAATATTTGGTGGTGCTTACCGTGGCTTAGGTGGCCTAATGATATTCACAGCTATACTACTCTGGATTTACAGACTGTTTTTAAGAAAACTAGCAAACACCTTCCAGAACAACTTACTGGTTAAGCTCGAAAACTTATACGAGCTCACCTTAAGATTAGCTTTGAGTAAAAAATGGCCGGCTTTTGTCACTATTACTACATTTGCCATGTTAATTATAGCGTTTATGGCTTTTGGAGCCTCTCTACAGTCGCAACGTACCAAAGTGGAGTTTTTCCCGGATAATAAACCAAACCAGATTATTGTTTACATTGAATATCCGGAAGGTACCGACATCGAGAAAACCAATGCTATTACCAAGGAAATTGAGAAAAAAGTGTATGCCGTTATCGACAACGAAATATACAAAGACGGTGATTATAACTTTTTAGTGGAAAGTGCAGTGTCTCAGGTTGGTGAAGGTGCCGGAAATCCGCAAACCGATGGTGGTTCTTCGGCAGAAATGCCACATAAAGCAAAAATTACAGCTTCTATGAGAGAGTTTAAATACCGTCGCGGAGCAGATAGTGAGGTTTTACGTCAAAAAGTACAAACAGCTTTGGTGGGTATCTATCCGGGAGTATTAATTTCGGTTGAAAAAGACCAGAATGGTCCACCGGCAGGATCTCCAATTAATATTGAAATTGAAGGTGATGATTACGCAGAACTGATCAGTATTGCCGAAGACATGCGTAACTTTATTAACGAAAAGAACATTGCTGGTATCGACGAATTAAAGATCGACGTTAACAAGGCAAAACCAGCCATGCAGGTTGTAGTAGATCGTGAAAAAGCTGGAGAACTTGGGGTAAGTGCTAGTCAGGTCGGTCAGCAGTTACGTAACTCTATTTTTGGTAGTAAAGCAGGCGTTTATAAAGAAGGAGGAGACGACTTCGATATTTATGTCCGTTTTAATGAAGATAACAGATACAACACCAGCGCAATTTTTAACCAGACTATTACCTTTAGAGACATGGCCTCCGGACAAATTAAGGAAATACCTGTATCGGCAGTAGCGAAGCAAAACAATACCTCTGGATTTAACGCAATTAAACACAAGGACACCAGACGTGTAGTTACCGTGTATTCTGCTTTATCCCCGGGATATACCGATGCTGGAGCCATAGTTACTCAAATTCAGAGAGAGATGAAGACATTTAAAGATCTTCCTCAAAATATTAAAATAGACTACACCGGACAGATTGAAGAACAAAACAAACAAATGGCCTTTTTGGTTAGCGCGTTCTTTATTGGTTTAGGTTTAATTTTCTTCATTTTAATTTTCCAGTTTAACTCCATTTCAAAACCCGGAATTATAATGCTTGCCATCTTCCTTAGTTTTATTGGTGTATTTGGTGGTCTTGTAATTACCGGAGACGCCTTCGTAATTATGATGACCATGATGGGAATTATATCCTTAGCAGGTATCGTGGTAAATAATGGTGTGGTGCTTTTAGATTACGCTCAGTTGTTAATAGACAGAAAGAAAAATAATCTAGATCTGGACGAGGACGATTACTTAGAGAAAAACGAATTATTAGAGTCTATAGTTAAAGCGGGGAAAGCGCGTTTAAGACCCGTATTACTTACGGCAATAACAACAATTTTAGGACTTATACCTCTTGCAATTGGTTTAAACATTAACTTTTTTACTCTGGTTAGCGATTTTAATCCTAACATTTACATCGGAGGAGATAACGTAGTATTCTGGGGTCCATTGGCCTGGACCGTAATTTATGGTTTATTTATTGCTACATTCCTTACGCTTATCGTGGTACCGGTATTTTTCTTCCTGATAACACAATTTAAAATGTGGTTAGCCCAAAAGCGCATTACGCGTGTGGCAACATAACGAAAACCTTATAATTTAAAGAATAAAAAATCCGGAGTATAATGCTCCGGATTTTTTGTTTTATAATCATTTAACTTCCTTAAATTTGCACAGCAAAAAATTAGATATGTATAGAAGTCACAATTGTGGTGAGCTAAGAGCATCACACATCAATACCGAGGTAACACTTTCTGGTTGGGTACAAAAGGTTCGCGATAAAGGATTTATGATTTGGGTAGACCTTCGCGATCGCTACGGCATAACACAACTTATTTTTGACGCCGAGCGCACGCCAAAAGCCATTATGGACCAGGCCCAGAAATTAGGTCGTGAATTTGTTATTCAGGTTAAAGGAACTGTAATTGAACGTGCTTCTAAAAACCCGAATATTGCAACCGGGGATATCGAAATTTTAGTATCCGAATTATCAATTTTAAACAGTGCGGTTTTACCGCCTTTTACTATTGAAGATGAAACCGATGGTGGAGAAGAATTACGTATGAAATATCGCTATCTGGATATCCGTCGTAATCCTGTAAAAAACAGTTTAATTTTCCGTCATAAAGTAACTCAGGAAGTTAGAAACTACTTATCTAAAGAAGGCTTTATTGAAGTTGAAACGCCATATTTAATAAAATCTACGCCAGAAGGTGCCCGTGATTTCGTTGTACCATCGCGTATGAACGAAGGGCAATTCTACGCTTTACCACAATCGCCACAAACCTTTAAGCAATTGCTTATGGTTGGTGGTATGGACAAATACTTCCAGATCGTAAAATGTTTTAGAGACGAAGATTTACGTGCCGACAGACAGCCGGAGTTTACACAAATAGACTGCGAAATGGCCTTTGTTGAGCAGGAAGATATTTTAAATGCTTTTGAAGGACTTACACGCCACTTGTTAAAAGAAGTAAACGGTGTAGAGATTGATGAGTTCCCAAGAATGTTATACGATGACGCTATGCGTTTATATGGTAACGATAAACCAGACATCCGTTTCGGAATGGAATTTGGAGAACTAAATGCAGTAGCTCAGCATAAAGACTTCAAAGTATTTAACGATGCCGAATTAGTTGTAGGTATTGCAGTACCAGGCGGTAATGCATACACCAGAAAAGAAATAGACAAATTAATCGACTGGGTTAAACGACCACAGGTTGGGGCTTTAGGTATGGTTTACTGTCGTTGTAACGAAGACGGCACATTTAAATCGTCTGTAGATAAATTCTATAACGAAGAAGATTTAGCTAAATGGGCAGAAGTTACCGGAGCTAAGGCTGGTGATTTAATTTGCATTCTATCCGGAGCCACAAATAAAGTACGTGCTCAATTAAGTGCCTTACGTATGGAACTTGCAGAGCGTTTAGGATTAAGAGATCCTAAAGTATTTGCGCCGTTATGGGTCATGGACTTCCCGCTTTTAGAATGGGACGAAGAAACTGAGCGTTACCACGCCATGCACCACCCATTTACATCTCCTAAACCAGGACAACTGGAATTATTAGAGACCAATCCGGGAGAAGTAAAAGCTAATGCTTACGATTTAGTATTAAACGGAAACGAAATCGGTGGTGGTTCTATCAGAATTCACGATAAGAAAACACAGTCTTTAATGTTCGATTATTTAGGGTTTACTCCGGAAGAAGCTAAAGCGCAGTTCGGGTTCCTTATGAATGCCTTCGAATACGGAGCACCTCCTCACGGTGGATTAGCATTTGGTTTAGATCGACTGGTAGCTATCCTTGGCGGACAGGAAACTATTCGTGATTTTATTGCCTTCCCTAAAAACAATTCAGGACGAGACGTCATGATAGATGCTCCTGCTCCTATAGACGACAGTCAACTGGAAGAATTATCCTTAAAACTGAACTTACAATCATAAAAACAAAAATCCTGCAAATGCAGGATTTTTTAGTAGCTTTATATTATGCCTAAAAATACCGTCTTAAAGCGTTTTTTGATCTGGAGAGCGAAACACATTTCGCAAAGACAATTTGTATATATCCTTAGTATCCTTTTAGGATTTACTTCTGGTTTGGGCGCAGTAACCCTAAAAAACTTAACGCACTTTATTCAGCACTTTTTAGAAGGGAATCTGGTAAAATATTACCACCATGCCTTTTATTTTGTTTTCCCTATTATCGGGTTTACACTGGTATATCTTATTATAAAATATGTTATCAGAAACAAGGTAAGTCATGGTATTCCTTCTACCTTATATGCCATTGCCAAACGCAAGGGTATAATGCGCCAATATCAAATGTTTGGGTCTATTTTAACAGCTCCAATAACTGTTGGTTTTGGAGGATCTGTAGGACTAGAGGGCCCGACGGTTGCCACAGGAGCAGCAATTGGATCTAACATTTCCAGAATGTTCCACATGAACCAGACCACAAGAAATCTTCTGGTGGGTTGTGCTGCTGCAGGAGCCATGTCATCAATATTTAAAGCACCTATTGCTGCTATTATTTTTGCGATTGAAGTCTTTAGTCTGGACTTAACCCTGGCTTCGATGCTCCCTTTACTTTTAGCATCATTGTCGGCCATCTTAACTTCGTACTTCTTTTTTGGTGACGATATCATTCTGCCTTTTAAAATAGAAGATGAATTTCACTTATCCGACGCACCTTTCTATATGATTTTAGGCGTTATCGCTGCTTTAATATCAATTTACTTTACCGAGGTATACGACCGTATTCAGAGTTTCTTCGATAAGATCAGCTCTCCTATGCGACGGGTTTTAATTGGAGGTATTGGTATTGGAATTCTGGTCTATTTTATTCCGCCGCTATATGGAGAAGGATTCGACGTTATAAACAATTTAATTGCAGGAAGCCCGGAAAAAGCCTTGGTTAATAATTTTCTGGGGCTGGATACAGATAATTTCTGGATTGTAATTATGTTACTTTGCGGATTAATTTTCTTTAAAATTATAGCCAGTGCCTTAACTTTTGGTGCCGGAGGTGTTGGGGGAATATTCGCACCTACACTTTTCATGGGTAGTTTAATGGGCCACTGTTTTGCCAAACTCATCAACTACACCGATTGGCTAAGCAAACCCATTTCTGAAAGCAACTTTACGTTAGTTGGTATGGCAGGGCTTATGGCCGGAGTATTACAAGCTCCGTTAACCGCAATATTCTTAATTGCGGAACTGACGGGAGGTTACGATTTATTTATTCCGCTCATGCTCACTGCTGCGATTTCCTTCAGTATTGCAAAATCCTTCCTGCCACACTCAGTATATACTATGGAACTGGGGAGAAAAGGCGAACTTATTACACATGATAAAGATCATGCCGTATTGACTTTAATGGATATTACCAAGATTATTGAAACCAATTTTATCCCTATTAATCCTAAAATGACTTTAGGAGAAATTGTGCATGAAGCCGTGGTAAAATCCAATAGAAATATCTTCCCCGTAATCGGTCAAAAAACCGATAAATTAGTTGGAATTATGCTGCTGGATGACATACGCCCAATTATGTTTGACCAAAGTCTTTACAAGGAAGTTCTGGCACGAGACGTGATGCAAAACCCTCCGGAGATTATCGATTTAAACACCGATAAAATGACCGATATTATGAAAAAATTCCAGGATAGCGGAGCCTGGAATCTGCCGGTAATTAAGGATGAGAGATATGTTGGATTTATTTCGAAATCCAAACTATTAACAGCCTACCGCAGACAATTAATAAACATTACCAATTAAATTCAGCCGCATGAAATATGTCATTTACACATTATTTATCGTGACTTTAGGCAGTATAATCGCTGGCTTTATTTTTGATCTGCCCTATTCTGAAAAACTTATTGGTTTTGGTGTTTTAGGGCTGTTCCTGATAGCTTTTCCTGTATTTTCTTACTACCGATGGAAAGATAAAGACCTGAAAGATTACATGCTTACGAAAGAAAACCTGAAAAAGATGAGAGAACAGGAAGGCGACGACCGAAACCTCTAATTTAAATTCCGTTTTTCTATAAAAAAGCGTTTCATTAGTTGTGCGGCTTCAGCTTCCATTATACCACCACGCATTTCGGTTTTAGGGTGCAGTTTGGTTTGCAGATTGATACAACCTCTGGCTTCATCTCTCGCGCCATAAACTATATTGGAAATCTGACTCCAGTAAAGCGCTCCCGCACACATCTGGCAAGGTTCCAGGGTAACATATAGCGTACATTTTTTAAGATACTTTCCCCCCAGATAATTGGCCGCCGCAGTAATGGCCTGCATTTCGGCATGGGCGGTAACATCATTCAGCGTTTCAGTTAAATTATGAGCCCGGGCAATTACTTTATTATCTATCACTATAACTGCCCCAACAGGAATTTCGCCTTTTTCAAAAGCTATTTCCGCCTCCTGAAGCGCTTTTTTCATAAAATAAGTATCGTCAAAAATTTTTTCCATACCGTAAAAATACAATTTCAAAACGTACATTTGTAACCGCATGAAACATTTACTTCAACAAATAAATTCGCCTGAAGATCTTCGGAAATTAACGCCCGAAGACCTACCGCTTTTAGCTAAAGAATTACGTGAATTCATCATTGAAATCGTAGCAACAAAAGAAGGCCATTTAGGTGCTAGTTTAGGAGTTGTAGAACTTACCATAGCCTTACATTATGTGTACAATACTCCGGAAGATCTTTTAATCTGGGATGTGGGCCATCAGGCTTATGTACACAAAATTTTAACCGAACGCAAGGCAAAATTTGATACTAACAGACAGCTCGATGGTTTAAGCGGATTCCCTAAACGCGACGAAAGTATTTACGATGCATTTGGAGTTGGTCATTCTTCAACCTCCATTTCAGCAGCTTTAGGAATGGCCATCGCTTCTAAATTAAAAGGCGACTTAAAAAAACAACATATCGCTGTAATTGGAGACGCCTCTATTGCAAGCGGAATGGCTTTTGAAGGCCTTAATCACGCCGGAGTAACAAAAGCTAATATTCTGGTTATTTTAAATGATAATGCCATAGGCATAGACCCGAGTGTAGGGGCCCTTAAAATGTATCTTACAAATGTTAAAAAAGGGACTCAAAAACAGGACAATATTTTTGAGGCTTTAAACTTTAATTACTCCGGTCCTATAGACGGACATGATTTACCCAGAGTAATTGAAGAATTAGAGCGCTTAAAAACTGTTCCAGGCCCAAAATTTCTACATCTTATTACCACAAAAGGAAAGGGCTTAAAACAGGCAGAAGAAGACCAGGTTAAATATCATGCACCGGGAAAATTTGACGCTAAAACCGGAGATCTTATAGTAAAAGCAAACACGGTTCAGCCACCAAAATTTCAGGATGTCTTTGGACACACTATAGTCGAATTGGCCGAATCAAACCCTAATATTATTGGAATTACGCCTGCTATGCCTACAGGAAGCTCATTAAAGTATATGATGAAAGCCTTTCCTGATCGCGCTTTTGACGTTGGTATTGCAGAACAACATGCCGTAACACTAGCCGCCGGAATGGCTACTCAGGGTCTCATTCCCTTTTGTAATGTATATTCCACCTTTTTACAGCGCGCTTACGACCAGATTATTCATGACGTCGCCATACAGAATTTACCCGTAATATTTTGTCTGGATCGCGCTGGTTTAGTAGGAGAAGACGGTGCTACCCATCATGGGGTTTTCGATTTAGCTTACCTAAGATGCGTACCAAACCTCATTGTATTTGCACCGAGAAACGAAGCAGAATTACGAAACATCCTGTATACAGCACAACTGGGAATATCCCAACCTATTGCTATACGCTATCCACGCGGAAGAGGCCGTGAAATAGACTGGAAAAAACCATTCAATAAGGTTGAACTAGGAAAAGCAGAACAACTCAAAGCAGGAAACAAAATAGCCATTTTAAGTATCGGTAGTATGGCTTATAATACTGAAAATGCCATTAGCCTACTTACACCTGAATTACAGGAACAAATTGCGCATTACGATATGCGATTTGTAAAACCACTTGACGAAAACCTACTGCATGATATTTGTAAAACATATACCCATATTCTTACTATTGAAGATCATGTGATTTCCGGTGGATTTGGAAGTGCAATAGCCGAATTTATGGCACTACACAAGTATACTACGCCATTGGAAATTTTAGGTATTCCAGATCAATTTATAGAACAAGGAAGCGTGACTGAACTTCAGCAACAACTTGGTTTAGATCCTGAAAGTTTTGCCACTTTGCTAAAACAGATTTTAACCAACTAAACTTATTATATACCTAATAAAAAATGCCGCAAATTACATTTGCGGCATTTTCTTTTCTATCTAAATTTTCATCTTAAAACTAAACGCGTTTAATCACATTAGTGACTATACCCCAGATAACAAAATCATTTTCAGAGGTAACCTGAATTGGTTCGTATTTCGGATTTTCAGGCATAAGCCAAACTTCTCCTGCTTTTACCTTTAGTCGCTTAACGGTAAATTCACCATCTAAAAAACATACTGCTATTTTACCGTCTCTAGCCTCCAGACTGCGATCAATCACCAATAAATCATTATCATCCAAACCAGCACCAATCATACTTTGCCCACTAACTCTCGCAAAAAAGGTAGCATCCTTGTTACGAACCAGTTCTTCATCCAGGGATAATTTTGTTTGATTTACATCGCCTGCGGAAACCGGAACTCCTGCTGAAATTCCAGCATCTACCAATACGGCACCCGAATTAGGTATAAATTCTGGTTTAAAAAATGTTAAACTTGGAGCAGAATGCATCATGATAATGATCTTTTAAAAATATTACAATACGATATTAAGGTTTGAAAAATAATAAATTTTATGATGCGATAATGTATCTCCATGTAATTTTCCTTTCATTCCTTAAACCTTAATAAAAATTTTCTTTTTGTATAAATAATATCCTAAACCTAAATAACCTAACACTACGGCTAAAGCATAAACTAAAGAAGACAATTTAGCAGGCATGTCATGATACACAAAACCATGCTGATATAGCCAGGAATGTATATTATAAGCATTACCTACTGGGATGACATAAAAGATTTTACTTATAAGACTGGATAAAAAATATACGGTAATTGCATTCATCCCGGCATATTTAAATACAGCTCCAAAATGCCATTGTTTTACATCTACTATAAAATAAATAACGCCAAGTATAACAGTACCAATACCAGCAGTGACCAGCACAAAACTACTATTCCAAAGCGCCTTATTTATAGGAAAAACAAAATGCCATAAGTACCCTAAAATTATTAACACCCCTCCAATTCCTAATAATTTTACAGTCTTAAACCCGCCTCGGGAATCCAAAATTTTAGCTATTAACACGCCTAAGATACAGGTGGCAATAGCAGGAAAGGTTCCCATAAAGCCTTCCGGATCGTAATCGGCCTGCCACATGTGCTTTCCAAACAACTTTAAATCGATATAATTAGACCAGTTATTCGGTGCTCTTTCAAAAGCAGGTAACGTACCGTCTGGCAAGGGCACAAACCCTAAAAACAACCAATACCCTATTAAAATAAATGCAACTATACGCGCTAAAACTTTCCACTTAAAATTAAGGTATAACCATGAGGTTATAAAAAACACAACACCAATACGCTGCAAAACACCCGGAATACGTACTGTCTCCAGAGTTTCTATAAAAGGAGGTATTGGCGTAAACAGGTTTAAAAATAGTCCTAACCCTATTAGCTTTAAACTTCTAACAGCAATTTTCCTATAGGTAAGCCTGGTGGCTATTTTATTTTTATAGGCATAATAAATCGAAATCCCTACGATAAAAAGAAAAAACGGAAAGATTAAATCTGTAGGCGTTAAACCATGCCATTCCGCATGTAATAAAGGCGTATATACACTCCCCCAGTCGCCGGGTGTATTTACAAGTATCATAGCTGCAATGGTTATACCTCGTAAAAGATCTACAGACGCTATCCGTTGTTTCATTTCTTATAACTTAGGCTGTTTTCAATCCTATTTTGCGACCATAAACGGCAAAAAACAGAATAATTAAATAACACGGAATTAAAATCCAGTACCCCGAAGTTGCCGCATTAGCCATAGCTGTAGCTTGTTCTACACCCTCAGCCAATAACTCTTCTTTTTTAGAATCGACCAAAGCGCCATACAGTGGAGGTATAATTGCACCCCCAGAAATCGCCATGATAAGAAGCGCCGAAGCCGTCTTAGTAAATTTTCCCATCCCGTTTAAAGCCAGAGGCCATATGGCCGGCCATACTAAAGCATTGGAAATCCCTAAAGCCGCTACAAAAAGCACCGAAGTAAAACCTGTGGTAAACAATACACAAAGTGCAAAAATGACCCCTAGCACAGCACTTAATTTTAAAGCCAGCACCTGACTTATATATTTTGGAATTAAAAATACACCTAGAGCATAAGTGGCGACCATAGCCATTAAGGTCATTAAAGTAAACGATTTGGCCTGCTCGCCAGGCATACCTAAAGACAGTCCGTAAGAAATAATTGTGTCTCCCGCTATAACCTCAACACCAACATAAACAAAAAGTGCCAGCACACCCAACCACAAATGTGGAAACTGAAATATACTGGTCTTCTTGGTCTGTTCATCTTTAGCTGCTGTATCATCTTCAAGCGATTCGGCTTCAACATGCGGTAACGGAGCTTTAGTGATTAGAAAAGCAAGAATGAATAAAACAACCGCCATAATAATATAAGGCATTACTACACTATCGGCCATTTCGTTAAGCAAACTATTTTTTTCTTCTAGAGAAACCGAAGCCAACTGCTCCTGAATATCATCGATTCCGGATAATAATATAGCCCCAAAAATTAAAGACCCTAGGGCTCCGGCAACTTTATTTGCAATCCCCATAATGGCAATACGCTTTGCTGCACTTTCAAGTGGTCCTAAAATAGTTATATAAGGATTAGATGCCGTTTGTAATAAAGTCATTCCCAACCCTTGAATAAAGATACCGGTAAGAAACAAACCATACGTTCTGGCTTCTGCTGCAGGAATAAAAACTAATGCTCCTATCCCCATAATAGCTAAACCTATGGACATTCCTTTTCTATAGCCTACTTTTCCAATAATAAAGGAAGCCGGCAAAGCCATTACCACGAAAGAAATATAGGAAGCCGAAGCTACGAGATAAGACTGGGCATCGGTTAATTCGTTTATCGTTTTCATGAACGGAATTAGGGCGCCGTTTATCCAGGTTACAAAACCAAAAATAAAGAACAATCCGGCAATAATAAGTATGGGCACAAAAGCACTTTGCTTCTGTACCATCTGAGCTTCTAAAGTTTTAGACATGATGATTTAGTAAATAATGATTAAAAAATTGATTGGGTTATTTAAGTTTGAATATCTTCATTTTTAAAAATGCGCTCGCGTGTAAGCTTCACATAATTCCGTCCTATCGGGATTTTCCTGTTGGCAATTTCAACCATATTACCTTCTACAGAATTTACTTTATTTATGGAGATTGTGTACGAACGATGAACACGTAAAAAATTGGATTGTGGCAATTCTTCAGAAATGGCGGTCAGGGATTTGTGCACCACATAATCGCCCAATGTGGTTATAACTTTAATATAATCCTTAAGACTTTCAATAAAAAGAATGTCGTTTAAATTTACTTTTACCAGCTTCTTCCCTACTTTTAAAAAAATGTGGGGTTCCTGCTGAAATCCGAAATCGGCCGAAGCATTGTTAACATAAACCTGCTGATATACTTTATTTATGGTTTTTAAAAAGCGATTAAACGGAATGGGTTTTACCAGATAATCAAGTACATTCAATTCAAAACTTTTTACAGCATATTCGCGATAAGCCGTGGTTATAACAATTAAGGGCTTGTAACTTAAATTTTCTATAAAAGCAAAACCACTTAGTTGCGGCATATTAATATCCAGAAATATTACATCTATTTTTTCTTGTTCTAAAATGCCGTAAGCCTTGAGTGGATTGTTAAATGTAGCCACCACTTCTATATGGTCGAAGTTCTTTAAATGATCCTCAATAACCTTTATCGCTAAAGATTCATCGTCTATTATAACACACTTAATTTTCATCGAATGGGGATTTTTAAAAACAAGTTATACAGATTGTCTACGATATTTGTCTCCAATTTATAATCGTTAGAAAATAATAAATTTAACCTACGTTTGGTGTTAGACAGTCCTATACCTTCCTGATTCGTAATATTGGACTCCGGATTAAAACTATTACTTAAGCTAAACTCCAGATATTCTTTATTTACAATTTCAAAATTCATCTTAACCTTTACATGTTCACTATCCTTTAACCCGTGTTTAAAGCAATTTTCTATAAAGGTTAAAAATAATAAAGGCGGCACTTCTACATCTTCAATATCTCCCGTAATATTCATTTCGCAATCTATGGATTCATTAAAGCGCAGTCGGGCAATATCTATAAAGTTGTTAAGGTAATTAATTTCTTCTAACAAGTCGGCCTTGGAACTGTTAACCTCATAGAGCACATACTGCATCATATCAGAAATTTTAATAACCAGTTGCGGTGCATTATCAGACTTTGTTAGGGTTAAAGCATATAAATTATTTAAGGTGTTAAAAAAGAAGTGCGGCTGAATCTGGGTGCGTAAATATTTTAATTCGGTACTTAACTGTAGTTTCGCGAGTTCTTCGTTTCGGTGTTTTTCTATACTCCAGTCGATTAACAGTTTGATAGCAGATACAAATCCTATAACATATAACTCACCTAAAACCACGGCGATAATATGGTTTAATTCTAAAAATTTCCCGGCATTTTCTGCTTCCGGCCAGATATCTTTGGTTACCAACACATAGTTTAAACCCGTTCTTACCAGATATACCAAAGCCAGCATCGATATTAAAGCCAATAAATACTGTACATAGCGTTTTCGCAATACCAGTCGGGGTATTAAATAGTACACATTGATATATACTACTATTATATGAATAGGAAACTCTACCAGATTAGACTTTACCGAATACCAGTAGTCGTTAAAGTAACTCCCCCAGCGCAATACATTAAACAAAAAATATCCAAGCCAGAACAAGACATGATACTTTACTGATATAGACTGCTTTATATTAAATTTTAACAAGGAAAAAGATTTAAGTTATCGCAATGATTAAAGCAAAACACTAATAATAATTAAGCAATTTTAATAATATATTCATTAATTAACAATTAATTTACCTAATGTTTATTTTACAAAAAACGCTTATCGAAACCTCAATGTTATTTATATGTTAAATCATGTCGTTTAGATATTTTTTTTTAAAAGAAAATTATTTCGAAATATACTTGAATCAAATAACGAGACTAAACAATCAAATTATGAAACACTATTTAAGAATGACTTTCTTATGTTCTTTTCTGTTTTTTAGCGTGCAGCTGATGTTCGCTCAGGAAAAGGAAATTAAGGGAACTGTTACCTCTGTAGCCGACGGCATGCCACTTGCAGGGGTAAATGTGTTGGTAACAGGAACTACCAACGGTACACTTACAGATTTCGATGGAAATTACAGCATTTCTGCCAGTGTAGGCGATGTACTAACATTTTCGTACTTAGGTATGACCACCGTAAATGTTACCATTGCTGATTCCAGTATTTACAATGTACAACTTGCTGAAGACAGCGAGCAATTAAACGAGGTTGTAGTAACAGCCTTAGGGATTAAAAAGGAAAAGAAAGCCCTAACCTACTCTGCTCAGGAAGTTGGTGGCGACGAACTTACCCGTGTTAAACAAACCAACCCTATTAACAGTTTATCTGGTAAATCGGCAGGTTTAACAATCTCCAGAAGTTCTTCTGGTTTAGGAGGTGCTACAAAAGTAGTTTTAAGGGGAAATACCTCTACCACTAATAACGACCCGCTGTATGTAATAGACGGAATCCCGATGTTAAACAGTGGAAACGGTTCCAATGGGAATGAACCTGGCACCGACATTTTTGGAAGCCAGACTGGTAACCGTGACGGTGGAGACGCCATGTCTATGATTAACCCGGACGATATTGAAAGCATGACGGTTTTAAAAGGAGCATCTGCTTCTGCATTATACGGAAGCCAGGGGGCCAACGGGGTTATATTAATTACCACTAAAAAAGGTAAAGATGGCGCTCTTGCCGTTAACTTCAATTCCAGTTTTACGGTAGACAATGTTATGTCTTTACCTAAATTACAATCGGAATACCAGAGTGTTTCTGTTGGACAGCCTATCGCCGAAAATGGTCGTGTGGTTGACGCTAAATCCTGGGGTGCAAAAACAGATGGTTTAAGCAACGATGCCAAAGATTTTTTCCAGACAGGTTACACCTCTATTAATGCTTTATCCCTAACCGCGGGTAATGCAAAAGCACAAACCTATTTTTCTTATGCGAATACTATAGGCGAAGGCGTTATCCCGGAAAACCGTTTAACACGTAACAACCTTACCTTAAGAGAAACCGCAAAATTCTTAGATGATAAAATTGATGTTTCTGCAAGTATTAACTTATCAGACCAGCGTATCTGGAATCGTCCTACAAACGGTTTATACTCCAACCCGTTAACAGCTGTGTATTTACACCCTGTAGGCATAAGCAGGGATACCTATAAAGACAATTTCGAGTATTTTAATACCGAATTAAACCAGATGGATCAGTATGCTACGTCTTTCGACGAAAACATTCAGCAAAACCCATATTGGTTAATTTATCGCAGTCCTAGTAAAGATATCGCTCAACGTGTTTTTGCCAATGTTAATTTCAAATATCAAATTACCGAAGCTTTCTCTTTACAATCCAGAGGAAGTTTTGATAAAACATTCTTTACTTTCGACAAAAGACAATACGCCGGTACAGACCCTGTAAACTCGGGTGATAACGGACGTTACATTCTGGAAAAAACAGAAAACACGCAACAGTATTTAGACTTAATTGCCTCTTACAACACTAATTTCTCTGAAGACTTTACATTCTCTGCCTTATTAGGTACGAGTTTAACAAAATATAAAATTGGAGATCAGACCTACTTAGATTCTGGTCGTGATGGTGCTGGTTTAATTTACCCTAATGTATTTAACATTGCCAACTTTACTACAACTAACAACATAAGACAATCTGTTGGTAACAGAGAAGTACAATCTGTTTTCGGATCGTTGGATTTTGGATATAAAGACATGTTATTCTTAGATGTTACAGGTCGTTCCGACTGGTCTTCAACTTTAGTAAATACCGATTCTAAATCATTCTTCTACCCGTCTGCAGGTTTAACCGCAGTACTAACAGAAATGTTCGATATGGGAGATGGTATTTCATTTGCGAAAATTAGAGGATCTTACGCCGAGGTAGGTAAAGATATTCCGGTATACGCCACTATTCCCTTAAACACAATTAATAACACTAATACCGGTATAGGAACAGCTCCTTTTGCACCACTTGAAGGAGAAACTCTGGAGCCAGAAAAACAAAAAGGGTTTGAAATTGGTACGGAATGGCGCTTCTTCGGAAACCGTTTAGGATTAGATTTCACGTATTACAACACCAATACCTACAACCAGATTTTCTATATTCAAGCAGAACCAAACCCTAACGGATACGCTCAAAATATTGTAAATGCAGGAGAAATTTCCAGTAACGGTATCGAATTAGTAGTAAATGCGAAACCTGTGGTTACCGACAATTTCATCTGGGACACGGCAATCAACTTTGCACAAAACGACAACAAGGTAATTGCTGTACATCCATCATTACAGGACGGAGAAGCTATAGTTACCGCTCGCGGGGTAAACGGATACGAATATTCTTTAATTGAAGGCGAAGACTTTGGTAGTATTAAGGCCCGCTCTGTAGTTAGAGACGACAACGGTACGCCTGTAATTAATTCTTCTGGAACTTTAATGTCTACAGAATTTGAAACAGTAGCACACGCACAACCAGATTTTACTTTAGGCTGGAATAACAGTTTCGAAATTGGTGACTTCCATTTCAACTTCTTAATCGATGGAAAATTTGGCGGAGATGTGATGAGTGTTACCGAAGCTGTAAACGATAAATACGGTGTTTCTAAAGCAACTGCTAAAGCCAGAAATACTAATGGAGGAATGATTAATGTAGTTGATGAAAACGGAACAGCCGCTCAAATGGATGCTCAATCCTACTACAATGCTATTGGAGGTAGAGATGGTATGTTAGGAGAATATGTTTACGATGCTACAAACGTAAGTTTAAGAGAAGTTTCCATAGGCTACAGACTGGATTTAGGAAGCAGTGAATTTGTAGACAACATTAACTTCTCCTTAATCGCTAACAACCTGTTCTTTTTCTACAAAGATGCTCCATTCGACCCGAATATTGCTGCCAGTACAGGTATGGGATTACAAGGAGTAGATATTTATAACCAACCTTCTACAAGAAGTATCGGGTTAAACATTAACGTAAATTTCTAAGAAAGATGAAACATTTATTTAAATATACACTGGCTTCGGTTGTAGCCATAGGCTTAACAAACTGTACCGGAGATTTCGAAGATATTAACACCAATCCTTACGGAATTTCACAGGAAAGTTTAACACAGCAAAACAACCATATAGGCTCTCGATTTTCGCCATTGTTTTCGAACGTCATTCGAGTGGAACCTGCCTGGAACTACCAGTTACAGCAAAACCTAAACGCCGATGTATTTTCTGGATACATGACCGCTCCAACCCCTTTTGCAGGTAATATAAACAACCAGACTTATGCTTTGGTTAACGGATGGAACGGATTTATATGGAGTGATGCTTACGACTCTAATGATGGAAACGGGGTTATGCCTTATGCCAGAGAAATTAAGCAGCAAGTGGAATTATCTGGAGACGAAAACGGAATGAAGTTCGTGTATTTAGCCAACATCATTAAAGTTATGGCCATGCATCGTATTTCAGATGTGTTCGGACCAATTCGTTACTCCAAATACAACGACTACGATACTACAGGAGAATACGATTCGCAAGAAACAGCATATAAAGCATTTTTTACCGATTTAGACAATGCTATTTCCGGCCTGGAAGCATTTACTGAAGACACGCAGTTTGTGCCTTTCGACCAATCCAGTCTGGGAGGCGATATTGCACAATGGAGAGCTTTTGCTAATTCGCTTCGTTTACGTTTAGCCATTCGTGTGTCTAAGGTAGATCCTGCCTTAGCAAAAACCGAAGGAGAAAAGGCACTTGCCAGTAATGCCGGTTTACTAGACGCTACAAACATGCTGGTAGATATGGGTGGTTTCGTGCACCCAATTTTAACCATAAGCACCGTATGGGGCGATGTATGTATGAGTGCTGAAATGGAATCCATTTTAAAAGGATTTAACGACAACAGAATCTCTAAGTTCTTTAAGGCTCCTGCCGACCCTGCTCTGGGTGATTACAAAGGTGTGCGCATGGGAATAAAAATTGAAGCAAAATCAGAATACGGAAGCCATTCTTTTATTGGTGAAGCTGTAGAAGGCACCGATAAAATCTGGATGACCGCTGCCGAAGTTAATTTCTTAAAAGCAGAAGCTGCCCTTAGAGACTGGGCTGGCGCCGGAGATGCCAAAACAAATTACGAAGCTGGAGTACGTGCTTCCTTTGCTCAGTTCGGCGCTGGTGGTGTAGAAGCTTATCTGGCAGATAGCACGAGTTCACCTAACGATTTTGTGGACGCACTTAACCCCGCAAACAATTTTGTTTACCCTAGCAATGTTACAATTGCCTTTAACGACGCTGGCAGTAAAGAAGAGCAGCTAGAACAAATAATCACGCAAAAGTGGATTGCTATGTTCCCTGATGGTCAGGAGGCCTGGAGCGAATTCAGACGCACAGGATACCCAAGAGTGTTCCCTGTGGTTGTTAACAACAGCGGCGGCGAAATTGACACCGAAACACAAATTCGCAGAATCAATTTTGTAGACGTAGAAAAAAACACCAACGGTGCCAACGTAGATACAGCTATTGGCATGTTAAAAGGACCAGATAATGGTGGTACGAGACTTTGGTGGGACACTGGAGCATCTAATTTCTAAAACAGTATTCAGTTAGTTTTCAAACCAAATAAGTATTTGATTAGTTACCAAAGTAAACGGGATGACACGTCCCGTTTGCTTTATCAAAACCAATAAAAATGAGAGTGGATCAAACGGATTATAAAAGTATAGCCTATAAAGAGGCTGGAAAATTTGAAGAAACACGCTTCGAAAAAATTCACAATGTCATTTTCGATTCTTCAAATGAAGCATCAATTATCGTTGCTCAGGAAATTGCAACTTTAATCCAAGAGAAAGAGAAATTAAACAAACCCTGTGTTTTAGGGTTGGCTACCGGGTCTTCTCCTATAAAAGTTTACGAAGAACTGGTTAGAATGCATAAAGAAGAAGGCTTAAGCTTTTCCAATGTCGTAACCTTTAACCTGGACGAATACTACCCTATGGGCAAAGATAATATCCAGAGTTATTTTTACTTCATGCACGAGCATTTGTTCAACCATGTGGATATACTTCCGGAAAATATTAATATACCTAACGGTATGGTAAGTGCAGACGATTTATACCAGTATTGTATTGATTACGAAATGAAAATTAAATCGTACGGCGGACTGGATTTTCAATTATTAGGAATCGGCCGTACCGGGCATATCGGGTTTAACGAACCCGGTTCGCATTTAAATTCCGGCACCCGAAGTATAACTCTGGACCATTTAACCCGTGTAGATGCCGCTCCTGCCTTTTTAGGCATAGACAATGTTCCGCGAAAAGCCATTACCATGGGCATTGGTACTGTAAAAAGTGCCAAACGTATTGTTTTATTGGGTTGGGGATTGAATAAAGCCAAAATTTTAAAGAAGGCAATTGAAGGAGAAATGACATCTAACGTTCCTGCAACCTATTTACAGGAACACGACAATACCACCTTTGTTATAGACAGTGAAGCCTCATCGGAATTAACACGAGTAAAAACACCATGGTTAGTGACATCCTGTTTTTGGACTGAGCCTTTAAAATTAAAAGCGGTAGTCTGGCTTAGCGAATTACTGGGAAAACCCATTTTAAAATTAACCGATAAAGATTATAACGACAATGGTATGTCTGGCCTTTTAACTGAGGAAGGCACTGCTTACGACTTAAACATAAAAATGTTTAACAAAATGCAGCACACCATTACCGGCTGGCCTGGCGGAAAACCAAATGCCGACGATGGGTATCGTCCGGAACGTGCTACTCCAGCAAAAAAGCGTGTTATTATTTTTAGTCCGCATCCAGATGACGATGTTATTTCCATGGGAGGCACCTTCGACCGCCTGGTAGAACAAGGTCACGATGTACATATTGCTTACCAGACTTCGGGAAATATTGCCGTGTCTGATGAAGAAGCTTTAAAATTTGCTGAAATCAGCCTTAAACTTAACCCCAACGCTACCGAAGCTAAAAATATTATCGAATTTTTTCAAAACAAGACTGATAAGGATATTGACTCTGTAGAAGTTCGAAAACTAAAAGGTTTAATAAGACGAAGTGAATCTCTTGCCGCAACGCGGTATATGGGACTAAAAGATGAAAATGTTCACTTTTTAGATTTACCGTTTTACGAAACCGGTACCATTAAAAAAGGAAATCTTACTGAGACCGATATAGCCATTATCTGCGACCTGATAGACACTGTTAAACCTCACCAGATTTATGCTGCTGGAGATCTTGCAGATCCTCACGGCACACATAAAGTCTGTTTAGACGCTTTATTTAAAGCTTTAGACATCCTAAAACCAAAGGCCTATATGGATGACTGCTGGGTGTGGTTGTACCGTGGCGCCTGGCACGAATGGGAGTCTTATGAAATTGAAATGGCCGTACCTATGAGCCCTGACCAGGTACTTAAAAAACGACATGCTATTTTTTATCACCAATCTCAAAAAGACGGCGTGATGTTTCAGGGTGACGATTCCAGAGAATTCTGGGTGCGTGCTGAAGACCGCAATCGCTTAACAGCAAAAAAATACAATGATTTAGGCCTGGCAGATTACGCCGCTATTGAAGCCTTTAAACGCTATCATTTTTAATAGATGAAACACTTCTTCATATTCATATTTAGCTTGGTTGCATTAAGTTGCTGGTCTCAGAATATTTCTGAGGCCTTCAACCTGATGCCCTGGCCCAAAAACATTACTCAAAACAATCAGCCTTTTATTCTTAACGAAGCGTTTACGGTTTCGCTGGACGGTCCAGATTCTGAGCGTCTGAAATCTACCAGCGTTAATTTTTTAAGACGATTATCCGGAAGAACCGGCATATTTTTAAAAGCAGGATTTCCAGTTTCAGCCAAACAAAATAAGACTGCTGCTTTAAAAATTTCGTATAACGACATTGCTTCTTTAAATATTAACACAATCGAGGCTTATATTCTCGAGGTTTCCCCGGACCAAATTAGTATTAAAGCACAAACAGATATTGGCGCCTTAAGAGGGCTTGAAACAGTATTGCAATTAATCGACTTTAACGAATCGACCTACTTTATCCCCGGAGTTTCGATCACCGATGAGCCACGATTTGTATGGCGAGGACTCATGATTGACGTCTCCAGACACTTCCACCCAGTACATGTTATAAAACGCAATTTAGACGCCATGGCTGCCGTAAAAATGAATGTATTTCACTGGCATCTGGTGGACGACCAAGGTTTTAGAATTCAATCTAAAGTTTATCCGCAGTTAACAAAACTGGCTTCAGACGGGCTATTTTACACTCAGGAGCAAATACGCGATGTAGTGAATTACGCTTCTAACTTAGGAATACGCGTAATTC
The DNA here is from genome assembly GCF_051172795.1 of Formosa sp. S-31. Classification (NCBI taxonomy): domain Bacteria; kingdom Pseudomonadati; phylum Bacteroidota; class Flavobacteriia; order Flavobacteriales; family Flavobacteriaceae; genus Formosa; species Formosa sp. S-31. The sequence continues at coordinate 104,000 of NZ_JAENDK010000004.1, read as the reverse complement.
CTGAAATCGATGTCCCAGGGCATGCTTCTGCTATTTTAACAGCTTTTCCTAACCTTGGCAGTAAATCTGGTTACGAATATAGTGTTGAACGCAATTCCGGAGTGTTCGATCCTACTCTAGACCCAACAAACGACGACACTTATGTATTTTTAGAGAAGCTGTTTACTGAAATCGTCACCTTATTTCCCGATGACTATTTTCATATTGGAGGCGATGAAAACGAAGGCAGACACTGGGATGAGAATAAAGACATCCAAAAATTCAAAAAAGAACATAACTTAAAAACCAATCACGATCTTCAGACTTATTTCAATATTAAAGTTGAAAAGATTTTAAATAAACTGGGTAAAAAATTAGTTGGCTGGGACGAAATTTTAACCCCAAATATGCCCACTACAGCAGTAATACATTCCTGGAGAGGAGAAAACGAAGGACTTCCAAAAGGAGGCACTTTAATTGAAGCTGCTAAAAAAGGGTATAACACTATTTTATCTAACGGATTTTATATCGACCGTATGGAATCTATTGAAAAACATTATCTCACTGAGCCAATTGGCAACGTAAGTCTAACCGAAGCTGAACGCTCAAGAATACTAGGAGGCGAAGCTACAATGTGGAGCGAACTTACCACGCCATTAACCATAGATTCGAGAATCTGGCCAAGAACTATAGCCATTGCCGAACGTTTGTGGTCTGACAAATCTGTAAATGATGTGGCCAGTATGTTAAAACGCATTGCATCGGTTAGTTTCAGACTGGAAGAACTGGGGATTACACACATTAAAAACAGAGATGTTATTTTAAGAAATATGAGTAATAATCAAGATATTTCGTCTTTAATTACCCTACAGCAAATCTGCGAACCCTTAAAAATTTATGCGAGAAATAAAGATGGCATAGAATATCAAACGTACTCACCATTTACTCTTTTTGCTGATGCCTGTGTTGTAGACGCCTTAGACGCTGTACATTTTAATGCCTTGGTACGAATGCAGCAAACTAAACCTTCGCAGGAAAATCAGGCAAAAATTAAAAACTATCTGGAAAAATGGAGTAAAAATCATGAGCAGTTTTTAAAATTAACGCCAAGTCCCATTTTAACAGAGTTGACACCCTTATCGAAAAATCTATCTGAAGCCAGCAGCATTCTTTTAGAAAAATTAAATCAAAATAAAATTTCCAGCGCTTCGCAAGAACAGCTGGATAAAAACCTAAAGGTTTTAAAGCAAGACCATGTAGACGTAGAAGTCGCCATAATACAGGCTTTAGAAACTTTAGCTCACTAATTTTTAGTTAGTAATTTAATACGTTTGTTTGTGATTAAGCCCCGTACTTTTTTGTATTGGGCTTTTTCTTTTGAAGCCTGTTACAAAACTGGCGCCTTTATGTCACTTTCATTAATTACAGCATCATAAGATGCTTTTAAGGTTTTAACAACTGTTTTAATTTCCACCTCTTCTAGATGTCCAAACCCGAAACGTATGGCACAGGTATCTCTATCCTGATACAATATGGTTTTAGGAATAAATACGTCCTTAATTTCGGCAACTTCTGCCAGTTTAACCAGTGGAATTTCCGGTTTAAACCTTAACCAGATTGCGAGTCCGCCAGAAGGCACGTCCCATTGTATCGCATCTCCAAAACAGATCTTTAGTTCCTCACACAAACAATCGCGACGCTGTTTATAAACCAGACTGTTCTTTTTAATTAATCTATAAATTTCACCTTCCGAGATTAATTCAGCAAACATTTGCTTCTGAATTAAATCACCTTGCTGATCTAATAGTTGTAAATAATTTTTAGCCTCAGAAATAAGCGAATCTGGAGCCACTACAAAACCCGTCTGAAAACTTGGAAACAAAGACTGACCGAGTTTACCCAGATATATTACATGTCCACTAGCATCGGCACTGGCCAAAGGTAATTTAGCTGAACCTTCGTACTGAAAATCATAATCAAAATCATCTTCTATAACCGCAAACCCAAACGTTTTGGCCAACTGCAAAAGTTTTAACCGACGATCTGCACTTAAGGTTACCGTGGTAGGATAATCGCGTTGTGCACATAAATACACACAGCGGACACCCCCCTTTATAAAATGTGTTTTAATATAATCTACATCTAATCCGTCACCATCTACAGGAACCGTTTTAATACTAGCGCCCGCTTGCTGAAAAATCATATTAGCGGTATAATTACTTAACTGCCCTACCAATACAACATCGCCAGGTTTCAGCAATAGTTGTGAAACTACGTACAAACTCATTTCTGTACTTCGCGTACTAAGAATATTCCCAGGTTTAATATGAAAGCCACGGGTAGCATTTAAATAATTTGAAAGTTGCGCTTCGAATACCGAAAAAAGTGATTCGTCTGTGCGGTTCCACTTTTTTATTAATGATTTACGTTTCATAGCCGCACTATACCAGCGTGAAAACTGGTAAGTTGGATGAAGTCTTAAATCGGGCTTTCCATCGTTGATAACATATTTTGCCTGAGTAGCCTGCGCCGTTGACGCTAGATGAAAGGTCTTCTGAAATGCAAAACCGGTTTCTTCAGGACAGGCAAAGCTGGTGCTAACTGGATAAGATGCAGCTTTAATCTTGGTAATATTCTGCTCCGGAAACAATACAAATGTTCCTTTATTAGGCTGAATTTCTACCCAGCCCTGTGAGGCCAGTTCGTCGTAAATGGCTACAGCTGTATTTCTATGCACCGCTAATACCTTGCTTAAAATACGGGTTCCGGGCAATAAGGTTCCCTTTGTTATATAACCGCGTTGTATTAAATTTATAATCTGCTGGGCCACCTGTACATATACAGGTTTAGCATTCGATTTATCGAATTCAATTAACTTTTTAAATAGGGCAGAAACCGGACTATTCATAGTTTTAAAACTGGACTAGCGTAATAGTCCGCGAAGTTACGAATTTTGCACCGTTTTAAATTAACAACTATGACACCAACCAGAGTAATCACTTTATTAAGTATATTAACAACTGCCTTAGGATTTGCACAGGAACCTGTTGCCGAAGAACAACTCGACGAAGTCATTGTAACCTCAAGCCGCATTGAACTTCCATTCTCTAAAAATTCAAGATCAATAAACATCATTACATCAGAAACCATAAAAGCGTCTGCTGCTACCAATGTTGCGGATTTACTTCAACAGGTAGCCGGAGTAGATATCAGACGTCGTGGCACCGCCGGTATGCAGGCCGACTTATACATTCGTGGCGGAAGTTTCGACCAGACCTTATTATTAATAGATGGTATTAAGGTAGACGATGCACAAACCGGTCATCACACCATGAATATGGCTTTACCGCTTGAAGTTATAGAACGTATCGAAATCATTTCGGGGCCTGCAGCAAGAGTATTTGGCCAGAATGCCTTTACTGGCGCCATTAATATTGTTACTAAAAAACACACAGATACTAAAGTGTCTTTAGCAACCCAGATTGGATCTTTCGGAACGCTTAACGGCGAAGTAAATGCAGGAGCAGACTTAGAAGATTCAAATCATCTTGTTCACGTGTCCAGAAATACATCCGAAGGCTACAGACATAATACCGATTACGACAACCAGAATTATTTTATAAAAAGCACCTTCAATAAAAACCAATTACCAATTCACTTATTAGCTGCATTTTCTGAACGTAAATTTGGGGCAAACGGATTTTACTCCACTCCTTCTGCAACCGAGCAGTACGAAGAAACCCAAACCAGTTTAATAGGATTTTCAACTAAAATTAAAAGTAACGACTGGATTATTAAACCTCAGATTTACTGGAGACGTAATCAGGATATGTACGTCTTTTTAAGGAATGATCCTTCCGTGTACAGAAATCTTCATATCACTAATAAAATCGGAGCGGAAGTTAATGCCTCTTACACCTCCAATCTGGGAATTACAGGTTTTGGTGTAGATGCTGCCAAAGTATATTTATCGAGTAATAATTTAGGAGACAGAGATCGCTTAATGACGACTCTATTTTTAGAACATCAGTTTAAATTTTTTAACGACAAATTCGATGTTACCCCTGGAGTTGCCATGACATATTTTTCTGATTTTAAATTTCATGCTTTTCCGGGCGTTGACCTAGGATATGAAATTAACGAGCACTTTAAACTCTATGGAAATATGGGATACACATACAGAATCCCTACCTACACCGATTTGTATTACAGCGACCCAACAACTCTGGGTAGTGAAAATCTGGATCCTGAAGAAGCCATCGCTGAAGAAATTGGCTTAAAATTTAAAACCACCAACTTTAACGCCTCAATAGCTTTTTTTAATCGCGATTCTGAAAACCTGATTGACTATGTAAAGAACAATGAGGAAGACTTATGGCAGGCTACAAATATTCGAGAACTTAACACCAAAGGAATAGATATTTACGCCAATTACAATTTTAAAATCGGAGAATACACTCAAGGTCTAAACGCTACCTATACGTATCTGGACGACGAAATAAAAGATCTGGATTTAGATTTTTCCAGATATTCCATAAACTCGTTAAAACACCATTTTGTTACACGATTCACGTCTCAGTTCTTTAAAAATCTATCGCACTCCATAATTTATAAATACGCAGAACGCACAGCGGGTGAAAGTTATTCTGTTGTAGATGCAAGTATAAATTACACCTTTAAAAGTTTAGAGTTTTCGTGTATAGCCAATAACATTTTTAATACAGAATATACGGAAACAAATTTAGTACCTATGCCAAAAGGGAATCTGTTATTCGGTGTTAAATACAACTTTAAATAATTCAGTTAACAACAATTTATTAAATTGCAGGTTTAATTGATATATAATTTGAAGTTAAACCTGCAAGATATTCCTCGTGTAAAAACCATTACCAAAGAGGCATTTATATCCGACTATTTTAAACCGCAAAAACCGGTTGTTATAGAACGTTTTATAGAAGACTGGCCGGCCTATTCCAAATGGAATTTGGATTATATAAAAACTGTTGCCGGAGATAAAACGGTTCCGCTATATGACGACAGACCGGTCGATTATAAAGAAGGCTTTAACGAACCTCACGCCAAAATGAAAATGAGTGCGTATATTGATTTGTTAAAAAAGGAACCTACAAAGTTTAGAATTTTCCTCTGGAATATTTTAAAAGAAGTCCCGGAACTACAAAAAGACTTTAACTTTCCCGACTTTGGCTTACGACTTATGAAAGGGCTTCCCATGCTGTTCTTTGGAGGTCGGGACTCGTATACCTTTATGCATTACGACATCGATCTGGCAAATATCTTTCACTTTCATTTCGATGGAAAAAAAGAAATTATTTTATTCGATCAGAGTCAGAACAAATACCTGTATAAAGTACCACACGCCTTAATAACCCGGGAAGATATCGACTTTAATAATCCTGACTTAAAAAAATGGCCTGCCTTAAAACACGCCAAGGGATATAAAACCGAATTAAATCATGGCGAAGTACTGTATATGCCCGAAGGTTACTGGCATTACATGCGCTACGTTACACCTGGTTTTTCCATGAGTTTAAGGGCTATAGCCAGACATCCTAAAAATTTAGGAAAAGCCATTTACAATGTTTTTATCATGCGTAATTTCGATAATATTATGCGCAGAATAAAAGGACAAAACTGGATAGAATGGAAAAATGAACAGGCTATAAAAAGAACGTTGAAACATCAATCTTAAATCTAATTTTACAATTATAAGTTTATATTTACGCTCTAAATCAACATTTCCATGAAACACGTATTAACAATAGCATTTTTATTTATTGTCACATTTGCCAACGCACAAGCCTTCTCTGGTAAAGGAGATCAGAAATTTCAAATAGGAGCCAGTTTCCAGAATAACGGTAATGGCATTACCGGATCTTACGATTTTGGAGTTGGCGAAAACATTTCTTTTGGATTTACATCAACTTATGTGTTAGGCGTTAATGAAGACATTAATGCCGAATTTGAAGATCGATTTGATATTAAAGCCCGATTTAATGCTAACTTATCAAGCGTTATAGGAATGAGCGAATTCGATTTATATCCGGGATTAAGTTTTAGCTTAAGAAATTTTGGTGCCCATGTAAGAGCGCGTTATTTCTTTACCAGTGGATTTGGTGTATTTGCCGAAGCCGGTTTACCAATTGCTAAATACGATACAGGACATTTAACACCTGCTGAAGAATTAAACAATCAGTTTGTATTTAATTTAGGAGCCTCTTTTAACCTGTAACAAAAGCTTGAGCTTAAATTTAAGTAGTATCTTTAATCCAAAATCAACTTATACATGAAAAGTTTATTTTGGATTTTTTTATGCTGTTTTATTTCAATAGCAAATGCTCAAGACGCTTTTAAAGGAAAAGGCGATAAGAAATACCAGATAGGAACAAGTCTTCAGGACAATGGACTAGGCCTCATGGGAACTTTTGATATTGGTATTTCAAACAAATTCTCTGTGGGCGCCTACTCCTCTTATATTTTTATCTTAAATAAGGATTTAAACGCCGATTTTCAAGACAGATTTTCATTCAAAGCACGTGTAAATCTACATCTGGCACCAATGATGAGAAACTACAATTTTGATTTATATCCCGGATTGAATATTGGTTTAAAAAATGTTGGAGCCCATCTTGGAGCGCGCTACCTCATTTCAGAAAAAACAGGTGTATTTTTCGAAGCCAGTTTACCCATAACCAAATTTAACACCAATGAATTAACCCCCGAAGAAACCTTAAACAATCAACCCATTCTAAATTTAGGAGTAACATTTGACATCAGTTACTTATGGCATTAATGCCGTAACTTTTTCGTAAACCAGATTAGACTCCCAGCCTCTGTACAATAAAAAATCAGCTAATTTTTTCCTTTTTTTATATTTGTCAGACTCAGTAATTGTTTCAAATTTACGTTCTGCCAGGCTATCAAAAACACCGTAGTAATCTAATTCCTCCAATTCTTTAAGCGCTGTAGTAATATTAAATTTACTTATTTGCCTCCGCTTCAACTCCTGAGTTAGACGATTTCTACCCCAATTTTTATTTTTAAATTTCCCGCGAACATAAGCCTTGGCAAAACGTTCTTCATTTAAAAAATTGTGCTGTAATAAATGTAGAATCACCTCATCCACAGCTTCAGGTATCATTCGCATTTGGCGCAATTTATCTTGTACTTCCTGATGGCATCGTTCCTGATACACACAATAGCGTTCTAAAGTACGTTTCGCTTCTTCCAGAGTATATGTTTTATACGTGCTCATACGTATTTTTATGTAAAATATTGATTTTTAGCCAATTAACAAATAATGTTTCGTAACTTGAATTTCCCTAAAAACGAGGTCTAAATTACAATTAAAATTATGTCGACAAAAAAATCAGCTATTTTATCTCTATTTCTTTTACTTAGCTGTATTGGTTACGGACAATGTTTAAGCGACAATTTTAATATAGATTATGGCAACTGGACTGCTCTGGACACGTATTTAAACACAACTGCCGGTTTATCAGGTAATGGCGTGGGATTTAACACAGAAGATGACCAGCTTACAACCACAGCACCATTAACTAATCCCGAAACGATAAGCTTCTGGCTTAAACGCTCTTCCAGTTTATCTAACCGAACTCTAAGTATTCAATATGCCGAAACACTTACAGGTAGCTGGACGACCCAAAAAGACATTCTGGTAAGCGATGTTACCGAAACGCATCAGGAATTCACTATTCCCTTACAATTAACAGGTTTGTATTACATCCGGATTATTATGACACAACGCACTGCCGGTTCTTATTATCTGGACGATGTAAATATTTATTGCAATATTACAAACTCCCCAGAGCTACAACTCACCGATGACAATGGAGAAAATCAAAATTGTGGATATTTAATTTCCTTTGAAAGCATACCCGTTGGAAGCAACACAACTGAGCAATTTCTAATTAAAAATACGGGGGATATCGACTTAAGCATTTCTACAATCAACACATCGGGCGAATTCTCAATTCTTGATACCAGCTTTCCCTTGGATATCCCAGCCAGTTCTCAACAAACATTTACAATTGAATTTCACCCTATAGCTGCCCAAAATATTGAAACATCTTTAAGCATTCTAAACTCCGATACCGACGAAAGCACTTGCTTAATTAATTTAACTGCAGAGGCTTTCATCCCCGAGCCTGAAATAGATATTGAACGGAACACCGAAGCCTCTATTCCCTCTGGTTCTGTACCAAATATTGGGTACAATACCATTTTTGCTTCTACCGCAATTGGAGAGACCTCGGCTAAAAAATTATATTATATACATAACGAAGGAACAGCCAATCTAAATATTAACACCATAGAAAATTCGAATCCATCTGAGTTTCAAATTTTATCTAACCCCGGAAATCTCACCCTGACACCTGATGAAAAAATTGCATTCGAAATGCAATTTGCTCCAACAACTACCGGAGAGAGATTAACTACAATCAGTATTCCTAATTCCGATTCAGATGAAAATCCATATATTTTTCAAATCAAAGGGACAGGAATATGCTCCAGCACAGACATGGATGTATCTCCAACAAGTGGCCCTGTAGGAACAACTATAACTGCTTTTGGCAGCGATTTTGGCACAGAAACTTCTGCTATTCTTAATGATATTTCTCTTACTCCAAATGTAATTTCAAGCACAAAAATAGAGTTCCTTATTCCTGAAAATGGCACTTCGGGAAATTTATCTATTACTAACGATTTGGGATGCTCCTACTCTACCAACTTTAATTTAATATCGAGTACCATGACCGCTTGTGAAGGACACTCAGGAAACTCGATGTCCAATTTATTTATAAGCGAAGTCACTAAACACACTTCAGGGTCTCATACTTATATAGAGATTTTTAACGGAACAGAGAATGATGTCAATCTAGAAAATTATTCCATTCAAATTCACAATAACGGAAATTCGACACCTCAACATATTATCAATTTAAGTGGGATAATAAACAAAAACGACGTCTTTGTTCTGGCTATAGGAGGATCCGATGCCGAAGAAGAGTTATCAGAACACGGATATGATCTAGCCAGTGCGATAACCGGTATAAATACAAATGATAATATCCGTCTATTTGAAGGCTCAAACTGGATAGATCTTTGGGGAGACACTTCGGGAGACGATTTTACTCTGGTTAATAAAGGCTATGTGTACAGAAGAAAAAACAAAGATATCAATTTACCCAGCACGACCTGGAATAGTAGTGACTGGATAAGCTTCGGCAATATCGATTACACTAACATAGGAACATTTGATTACTCTACAGGAATACTACCTACCATTACCTCCCAACCGGATAATTCAGGCATAACATGCAAGATTAAAACAAATTACAACATTTCTGCTGTAGAAGGTCTTTCTGGTTCCAGTTCTTTACATTTTCAATGGTATTTTAAAGCACCTGAAAGTACTGCTTGGGAAATCGCTTCAGACAATTCCAATATCACCGGAACCTCAACGTCTTCTTTACAAATTTTAAATACGCTTGCATTGGAAAATTATCAGTTTTACTGTCTGGTTCAGGAACCCAACCAAAACTGCGCCGTTGCTTCGAATGTCCTTGCTATCACACTTGAAAAACGTAGCTGGAATGGCTCTTCCTGGGAAAACAACACGAAACCCACTATCAATTCAATCATACTTTTAGAAGGCGATTATACAACTTCAAATCACGGCAACCTATCCTCCTGTAGTCTAAAAATTGAAAAGAACAGCACCCTAACCGTTAATGCCGAAAATTATGTTAGTCTTTTACAGGATTTATATGTAGAAGGGAAAATCTTGGTAAAAAACCAGGGATCTTTTGTTCAGGAAGACAACGCCTCTATAGTCTCAAATTCCGGAACTATAACAATTGAAAAAGAAACAGCTAATTTAAATGCCTGGTACGAATACACCTATTGGAGTACACCTGTAGGTAATGAAACATTCGACAACACTTTTAAAAACTCTAAAAGATTATTTTGGTTTGATGCCAGTAATTTTGTTGATGTCTACAAAGAAGAAAACAATAATAACAATCTGATACCGGGACAGGATGATGTGGACGATAATGGAGATGCCTGGCAACGCATACAGGAAGGCGAAACTATTACAAGAAATGACAATTTACAGCCTGGAATAGGATATGCCGCAACACATACAAATGCTGATTTTGAAGCAGCAAACAACTTCACTTATACATTTACCGGAGACTTTAATAATGGAATTATAGAAACCCCAGTTTATAGAAATGATGAATCTAAAGCAGATAACAACTGGAATTTAATTGGTAATCCTTACCCCTCAGCAATTAGTGTAGATGCTTTTTTCGATGTCAATGTGTATTCGGCATCCAATCCATCGCAACCACTCGAAGGCATTATTTATTTGTGGTCTCATGAAACACCACCATCAAAATATAATAATGGAAATGAAGCCTATAATTTCAGTCAGTCGGATTATGCAATTATTAATGGTTCGGGGTCTGTTGCTGCACAAGATGGGTCTGGTAAAAAACCCACACGCTTTATTCCTTCCTGTCAGGGCTTTTTCGTAAAGTATTCAGATGCACATTCCGAATCGAATGCCGTAGTAAAATTCAATAACGCTATGCGGGTTACTGCAGAAAACACTCAGTTTTTCCGTAATGAGAACACAAATAGAATCTGGTTAAATCTGACCACGGAAAACGGAATATTCAGTCAGACCCTAATTGCCTATTTACCTGAAGCTACAAACGACTTTGACGGAAGCTATTTCGATGCCAAAACCATGATTTCAAAAAGCCTGCCCGCAAAATTATTTTCCACAATTTCGGATATAGAAGCTCCCTTTGTTATTCAAGGCAGATCATTTTCCAGATTAACAGACTCTGAAGTCATTCCTTTAGGCTTCTACTCATCAATCCAAAAATCTACACTTTTCAAAATATCATTAGACGATTTTGAAGGCTCCTTTTTTAACCAGCAAAACATAATTCTTAAGGACAATCTATTAAACACATATCACGACCTAAAACAATCGGCATATGCCTTTACAACAGAAAAAGGTTTATATAAGAATCGGTTTGAAGTTGTATTTTCCAACAGTACCCTAAGCACCGACGATTTACAGCATCAAACCGAAATTCAATTTATTAAGATAGATACTGAGTGGATTTTATTGCAATCAAATGCGGCTCAGTTTAAAACTATGGAATTCTATGATTTTCGTGGCCGTTTAATTTACCAATTTAAAGACCTTTTATCTGGTTCTATAATTAATATTTCTAAACTAAACAGCGCTCCTTTTTTAGTTAAAGCCACCCTTAAAAACGGAAGCTCTCTAACTCAAAAAGTAATACTTCACTAAATAATTACAACGTATATTGTACAGCTATTATAAAGTTTCTACCCGCTGCCGAAATTCCCGAAGAATACGGTCTGTAACGCTGGTCGGTAATATTTTCTAAACTGGCAGTAAACCTAAACGCTTCAGAAAGCTGATACTGCGTTCTTAAATTAAGTGTATACCAGGAAGGCGAGTATGGATTTCCATTTTCGTCGATGGCATACATATAATCTTTTCCTGTTTCTGATGGCGCTAAATCTTCAAAAGCAATTTCTTCGTTGTAATTAGCAAAAACATCTACCAAAAACTTTCCATAATTCCACTTAAGGTGCGTATTTCCAAAATTTGGTGCCGCATGCCTTAATGGTAATTTTTCATCTTCTTCCGTCTCATATCCACCTAAAATATTGTATTGAGAAGTTAACTTTAAATGTTCTGTAAAATTCACTTCTATCCCAGCTTCAAAGCCATAAATTCTGGCATCGGCTGCATTCTGAATAGCCTGAACACGACTCATTTCTCCGTTATATTCTATTTCAGTTTCACCATTTAAACTAAAATCTCTTCGAACTAGAGCATGATCTAAAATAGTATAATATGTTGCCGCATCAAGAATAACCACATTACTAAAATTAAGTCTCACTCCTAAATCTCCGGTATAAGCATACTCCGGTTTAATTCCATTATTAGGTACAACTACAGCACCTGGCTCAGAATCAAAAACCTTACCTATATCGTCCATATTAGGGGCCCTGAATGCGGTTGACAAATTCAGTTTCCATTGCATAAATTCTGAAGGCAACCAGCTTACCCCTGCAGAACCTGTTAAGGCTCCGGTATTAATTTCGGCTTCATCAAAAGGCAAATTTAAATACACATTATTCTCTGTAAAATCTGCATTAGCCAATACATAATTATAACGTAAACCAGCCTGTAACACAAATTGCTTTGAAGGCTTGTATTTTAGATTTGTATAAGCCGCGATAGAAGACCAATCTGAACCGTTTGGATATCTAGACAATGCAGAAATACTGGTATTATCGATTACATTTTCTTCCTTACCTTCAGAATGGATTTTATTATACACATATTCTAAACCATAAAATAACTGTGTTTTTAAACTCATGCTTTTTTCGAAATCGAAATTAGCAGAAACAGCATCTACGTTCTCTTTTGTAACGCTTCTGGTATCGGAATTTAAATTTCTATCCATTCTGCTTTCTTGAAAATTCTGATAAGCTACATTCGCCTGAAATTTATCGAATATTAAAGAGCTTGTACTTAATTTTGTAAGTTTCACATTGGACATAAACCAGCGCTGCGGACCATAATTCCATTCTGCCGAACGCAAATTATCACCCCTGTAGCGTATTAATCTGTCATAGCGCGAATAATCTGAAGTTGTAGTGTAGTGTAATCCTAAATCTAAATTCAGATTGTCCTGAACCTCATAACGCACTTTCTGCGTTAAATTAATTTGATTATATCCCGTTGGTTTCTGAATTTTAGGATTACTGTTTGCCACTATATTATCTACACCATTTTCGGTAACAACATATTCCGGTCTCAGATATTCTTCCGGTCCGTAACTTCCCATCCTCAAATCGTCAAAATCGGAATAGCTCACACTGGTTAAAAATGCCCATTTCTTTAAACCTATATTAAAATCGACATGACCGGTTTTCTCCTTATTTGCCGTAGCGTATCTCAAGGTAGAATTTGCTTTAAACAGTGTTCCTTTATCACCTGCTACCTCCGGTTCTTTAGTGTAAAAACTCATTACCCCTCCAATAGCATCGCTACCATAAACTACAGAACCTGCACCTAAAATAACTTCGGTTTGCTGAATACTGAATGGATCGATAGAAATTACATTCTGAAGATTTCCGCCTCTAAAAATCGCATTATTCATTCGAACGCCATCTACCGCAATTAGCAAACGATTTGTTGCCAGACCACGAATCATAGGACTTCCTCCTCCTAACTGACTTTTCTGAATATAAACATTCCCTGTATTCCCTAGTAAATCTGCACTGGTTTGCGGAGTATCGAAAGCAATCTCATCTGCTGTTAAAGTGATTATTTTCTGAGGGATATCTGTTCTAATCTGTTCAAATTTAGAGGCAGAAAGTACGACTTCATCTAAACCTTGAGTTAAAGGATCGAGATATATTACTTTAAACCCTTTAATTTTCGACTTTTCAATATTGAATTCCTGATAGGCCAGATGTTTAAAATTAATAATTTCAGAAACGGAAAATCCGTAAAGATCTACTATCCCATTTAAATCGGAAATATCGCTTTTGGAATGTTCTGTATTAAAAACCGCAACACCGGAAATAGGTTCTTCCGTCTGGCGATTTAACAGCTGAACATTTTGAGCATAATTGGAAATTGTACACAATAGGCAGAGGCCTAAAAGTAATTTTAGCTTCATAAAGATTTAGTAAGAATGTGTTAGTTAAAAATCTGACTAAAAATGTCGAGCGATTTCGGCTTTTTAAAATGTCCTAAATGCAACTCGTAATACAACATGAGCATTTCCAGGAAATTTTTACGTTGCATTGAGCTTATTTTAATCGTCGCTAAGTCATCAAACTTAATGCCAAATAAGCTTTTTAAAACCACAAATTCTTCTCCGGACACCGAATAAACACTAGTACTCTGTGGCTCAAAACTTCCGGAAGTTAAATTGAAATATTTATATTGATTGGAATGGGTAAAATCTGGAAAAAAACCTAAATACCGGGTTAGTTGAAATAGAAAATAAAGATGAAAATTTGCCACATTTTCATTTTTATCTACCCAGTTTAAGCCTTCTGTTAAAAATTGAAACAATTCCTGATTGGCTTCTTCCTCTTTAAGCGACATAACCAATACCTCTGCCAGAAACATACTAATTGTGCTTTTCACAACCTGCGTATGCAACGAGATATAAAATTCGTTAATTTTTACGTCCTTAATGGTATGTAAAGTTCTATTAGGCTTGTAGTCTATTACAATTTGAATTTGGGAAAGCCATTGAAAATACGCCGTTTTAGCACTTCCTTTTTTACTTTTTAAAACCCCGCGCAACAAGAAGCTAAGCACTCCAAAATCTTCGGTATAACAACTTACTATTAAATCGTTATCACGATATTTTAATTTAGATAAAACAATTGCATTAGTGGTATAAAACATCACCTAACAACCATTACTTTTAGCACTTTAGTCTCGAAAGTATCCAGATCAGAAAGCATAATTAAATACACGCCAGATCTCACAATATTATTGGCTAAATTTTTGCCATTCCAGTAAGCGGTTCCTCCATCAATCTCCAGATTATAACCATTATATCTTAAATTGATATTAGACTGAGCTTCGGCCACCAAATTCCCTTCTACATCGGTTATCTTAATATTAACATTATCTGTTACGCCTTTTATTTTTACTTTATCTTCTGTTATATTAAAACCAGGCCTTACCGGATTAGGATACACAAAAGCATCTGTAAAATCATCTGTTGTTTTAGAACTTCCCGATTTAAAGGCTACCAAACCTCCTTCTGTAGCTATATATACTTTTCCGTTAGAACTGTCTATGCTTATATCTAAAATATCATTGGACGGTAAAGGTGAATTATCGGTAGTAAAGTGAAAAATGGTTTCCTGCCCGTCCGAAGAAAAATAAAATACCCCGGAACCTATTGTGCCTACCCATTTATTATTAGAGCCATCAACTTCTATATCGGTAATATACTGTTGCGCCAGTAATTCTTTAGGAATACCATCATCTAAAACAACAATCTCATTTACTTGTACATTGCTATCTGTAAAAAAACTAGACGTATTATAGAGCACTCGTAACCCTCTACCTGTGCCAATCCATAATTGATTTCTGTTGTCTAAAGTAAGCGCTGTTACATTATTTGAAGGCAAGTTATGTTCTTCATCTTCAATTTTCTTTACTGTGGAATTATTATATCCTATTAGTCCATTTTTACCACTACCTATAAATTTTGTTCCTTGTGCATCTATTAAAATATCACTAAACCCTAACTCATCTGTAAGCGGATCTGCTATTACTGGTTTAAAACTATATGAATTCCACTTACCATTTTCAAATTTATTTAATGGACTATCCACCCTTCCATTCATTACCCATAACGCACCATTTGTATCATAAGCACCTTGCAAGGTTAAATATAAATTTCCTGTAAATGGGACTAAACTACTATTCTCTTTATTATATAATGCTGTAATTTTATCGCTATTAAATTCAATCAACCCCGAATAGTAAGAAGACACAAACACTTGGGAGGTTTTTAATGGATTAACCGTAATTTTTGATAAATATAAAGGGTTCTTTATTTCTTTAGCTATAGAATCATAATAAATATTCTTCCAATTTCCACCTTTAAAATGACTTATACCTGACCTTCCCACTCCTCCATTAAAATTATAACTAGCCGAATACCCTCCAAAAACAGCCCAAATTTCATTTGGTGGCGTTTTTAGTGAAAAGATTTTATTTAAGAGAGGTCCATCTGGGTGAATTTCTAAAAAACTTATAGGATTACTTAATGATGTTTTTAACACACCATAACCAGGTCTTCCAACATTTAGTTGCCCTTGTGTTCCAATATAAACATTGTCTAATGTATCTATTATCCCTGAAGTAAATGTTGTTTTATACTCGCTATTACTTATTATCCCTTTTACAGTCAAACCTTCCGCATATACCTCGACTTTTGTTGTGGTTGTAACAATTAAATTATTGTTAGATAATTTAACATCAACTATATCTTCAGAATAACCAAACAAATCATAGACCGTATTATTTTCAATTTCGTAAATTCTATTTGTATTACTAAAGGCATACAGTTCGTTACCCAATTTTTCTACAGCTTTAAAATCGCCATTAGTAATGTTCTGCCATTCATTAGCATTTATTAAATTAGGGTTAGTAATTAAAGCTCTTTTCACACCATTACTATCACCACAAGCTGCATAAATATAATTATTGTATACCGTAGTTTGATTTACCCGTGCATAAGAATTACCATTACCTATAAAATACGAATCACCAAATTCTAATCTGCCAAGATTATAAATACTTATACCATAATCTGCAGAAATGTAAACTACGCCATCAACTTCGTTAAAATCATTGATTCCTTTTCTATCTGAAGGAATCGTTGTTTTGTTAAGTATGTCTACAACCGAATGTGTTTCATCATTTTGCAAAACCAATTCAATAAGGCCATTGGAGTAGCCCACCATTAAAACATCGTAAACTTCACTATAGTATATTGTTGAAATAATTCCACCCGAAAGCCCATTTACAGTAGAAATGGTTTCAAGTTCTTGCGTATTTATATCATAAATAAAAATAGAGTTTTCTGCTGCTGCATAAATCTTTTCATGTCCCAAAACCAAATCTTTAATATCTAAATAGGAAAAATAACTACTCCATGATGATGAGTAATCTTGAGAAAAAATCGAAATTGTAAATAACAAAAAAAAAGAATATAAACACTTTTTACAAATCTCCATAAACCATATATTCTATTTAAATTTAGAAATCAAAAATAACATAAATTTGTTGTACTTTGCAGGCTAAATTGAATTAGTTACATGTTATTTAGTAGCCCCATTTTTTTATTTCTTTTCCTTCCTCTTGCTCTAATTTCATATTATCTTATCCCTAAAAAACTAAAAAACTGCCACCTACTTTTACTAAGTATTTTTTTTTATACATGGGGAGAAAAAGAATTAATTATATTTTTAATTGCTTCAACTATAATTGATTTTTGCTCAGGCTTAATTATAAACAAGGGGTATAAAAAACTAGGATTAGCACTTTCTGTTATTTTTAATTTAAGCCTTCTAATTTATTTTAAGTATGCTCAATTTATTTATAACAATTTAACCGAATTACTACTAAACTTTAATATCTCAACAGAAAAAGCTACAACATTCTCTAATATAGTACTACCCTTAGGTATTAGCTTTTATACTTTTCAGACGATGTCTTATACTATAGATGTTTATAGAGGGCAAGTAAAAGCTACAAAAAATTTTATCGATTTTGCTACATACACTACACTTTTCCCTCAATTAGTTGCAGGACCAATTGTAAGATATAAATCTATTGAATCCGAGTTAAAACACAGAACAACAAACTTACAGCAAATTACAGCAGGTATATCCAGATTTGTTATTGGTCTAGCCAAAAAACTTATAATTTCAAACAATTGTGGCTTTCTTGCTGATAATATTTTTAGCTTACATAAAGAAGACCTTTCAAGCCCCCTTGCCTGGTTAGGGATAATTGCCTACAGCTTACAAATATATTTTGATTTTTCAGGGTATACAGACATGGCTATAGGTCTTGGCAAAATGTTTGGATTTAATTTCCCTGAAAACTTTAATATTCCATATTCCGCCAAAACAGTTAGAGAATTCTGGAAACGTTGGCATATTACTTTATCTCAATGGTTTAGAGATTACATTTATATTCCTTTAGGAGGAAATAGAACAAGTAATTTAAGAACGTATTTTAACCTGTTTATAGTATTTTTTCTAACAGGTTTATGGCATGGAGCAAACTGGACATTTATAATTTGGGGAATAATCCATGGCATTTTTATTATTAGCGAAAAATTAGGCTTAGCAACTTACTTGTCTAAATTACCTAATTTTGTAGCCCACATGTACTTACTCCTAATTGTTTTATTTTCTTGGGTATTTTTTAGAAGTGATACTATTAACGATGCCTTAAATTATATTAACGCTATGCTAAGTTTTAATACAAAAACGAATATGGCTTTTTTAAATTACTACCTAACCTTTGAGGTTGGTTTATCATTACTTTTAGCCATATTTTTTGCAACACCCTTACCTCAAAAACTTATCTTGAACATAAAAACATCAATTTCACAAAAAACGTATAACAGCGTTAAACTCTTTAGTCTAATCTCATTATACATACTTTGCTTTTTTTATATCTCCATAGATGCTTATAATCCTTTTATTTATTTTAGATTTTAATGCAAAAACAATTTAAAATACTCATTACTTTATTTGTACTTGTATTATTACTCCCTAATATTGTAATGATTTTAGGTATTGAAAAAGAGAACAATAATGAAAATAGAAAATTTAAATCCTTACCAGAATTTAATATTTCTACCCCAAAAAAATCTATTAAAGACTTAAAACAATATTACGAAGAAAACTACGGCCTTAAACAATCCTTTGTAAACACATATATTGCTATAAAAAACAATTTTAATTCCTTTCCAATTCCAAACAGAGTTGTTAAAGGAACCAATAACTGGTATTTTCTAGGAAACGATTTTAACAATTATTTAAATGACACTTTCGGAAACTCCCCTTTTACAAACCGAGAATTAGATTTAATTACCGAAAAAATAAAAACATATCAAACCTATTTAAATTCAAAAAACATTGCTTTCTTTCTTGTAGTACCACCTAACAAAAGCAGCATTTATAAGAATCAGCTTCCATATTCACTCTCTCTAAATAATACTAAACTAGATCAATTAATATTTCATTTAAAAAAAGAAATTAATTTTGATATTATAGATTTACGAACATTTCTTATTTCCAACGCAAAAGACAACCTCCTTTACCTAAAATCAGACACACATTGGAATGAATACGGAGCCTATTTGGGTTATAAAAAAACAATGGAAACAATTAAGGAACATTTTGATTTAAATCTAGCTAAATTAGACGAATTTCATTTAGAACAAATTAAAGCACAGGGAGACATAACTGCAATGATAAACGATTCTGAATTAGAAGTTACTAATATTTATACCTCAAAAAACAAGAACATTAAAGCTTATCATCAGGATACTCATTACGTAAAATTTAAAAACCCTAATACAAAACTTAAATTACTAATGTATCATGATTCATTTTCCTATGCATGGATGAACTATTTTAATTATAGTTTTGGCGAAAGTATTTATATTCATGACAACAAACTAAACAAAACTATTATTGAAAAAACTAAACCTGACATTGTTATTCTTGAAATTGTTGAACGCAATTTAATCCATTTAACTGATTAAAAATTGAACTTTTAACCTTCAAAATCCATATCATCGCCGCCTTCTCCGCGACCACCGCGTTCCTGTCTTTTCTTTTGCTGGTTTATTCTATACGTAAATGCTAAATTAAAACTGCGCTGACGCCATTGAAATTCACTATCGCTAATGTAAGTATCTGTAGTTGATACCATCTGACGTTTTCTGGAATTAAACAAGTCACTCACATTAAATGTAATAGAACCGTTCTTTTTAAACACATCTTTACTAAAAGCAAGATCTACCGAAAACATACCATCTCTTTTTGTCTGAGCATCTTCGCTAGGCCCCATATACATAGCTCTGGTTTGCCACTCAATTTCGGCTGGTAAGGTTATCTTGTTATTGAAACGGATAAACCAACTCAAATTATCAGCATCAAAATTAACTCCATTATAATCTCCTCGCGTTATAGAATTAAAGAAATTAAAATTGGCATTCATATTCCATTTCTTAGTTGGCTTATATGTAGTTGTAAATTCAAAACCATAACGATCATTAGTCGCTAAATTTACAGGACCTCTTCTAATAACCGGAACTTCTGTTCCTCCAACGATTACGGTTTCTCCTGTAGCTTCAGTAATAAACGTAAACACATTGGTAGCATGCTGATAATACACAGAAGTATTCAAAGTTAATTTTCCTAAGTCGTTTAAATATCCTAAATCAACCGCATCAGAATAACTCGGATCTAAGTCTGGATTTCCCTGAAACAGATTCGTGGCACTACTACGGGATGGAAAAGGATTAATAAAACGAGATCTCGGTCTTTGTATACGTCTGTTATACCCTAACATAATACTTTGGTCTTCTGAAATCTCATAACCAAGATTTACTGTAGGAAAAAGTCCAACATAATTTTTCTTTTCATAATCTCCACTGGTTACCTGATCGATTATTATTCTTGTAGCTTCCATTCTAAGCCCAAATAAAAACGAGAATTTTTCCTTTATTTTATTCCCATATTGCGAATATAAAGCATTAACATGCTCAGTATACACCAGATTATTGCTCACTCTCTCGTCTTCTACAAAATCGTCGTTTTCTCTAAATGCCAGACTGTAATCTGTATCTAGTTTATTAAAATTCCCACGATATCCAAATTCAAACTGCCCGTTTTCCTTTATTGGTAACACGTAATCTGATTGCAATAAGATTCGATCCTGTTTTTCCAGTGTTCTTACTTTTTCAGTATCGACTCCATTTTCTGAAATTAAAGAGTTTTCATCTTCTTCAGAGTTCTCCAACTGAAATTCAAAAGTTAATTTATGCCCCGGTTTATCATCAAACTGCTTATCGAAATTTAAGGAATACTGCATCGTATGGTCGTCTTCCTTTTCCGGATCAAATCTTAAGGTTCTGTTTATTATATCTCCCGAATTATTCAACTCGTAAATCTTGTTTGCAGTATTACTTTCGTTATCACTTTTTCTATAAAATACAGCAGTTGTAATCGACGTATTGTCTGTAACATACCACTCTACACCTAAATTGGTATTCAGCCCTTTTCTAATACGATCAAAATCTCTGTATTCATTTAAATAGGTGTTTGGCAGGTCTTCTATAAGATTTCCATCGTCGTCAAACTCTTCATTAAAATATTCTGTTTTAGTAGTAGAATTACCTGGAGCTTCTCTATAAGAATATCCTGTTGTATTAAAAATATTAAACGCTCCAGTTCTGTAATTTATATTTCCGGAAATCCCGGCAGTATTAGGATACCCGCCATTTGCGGTAACAGAACCATTAAACCCTTGTAATTTACTGCGACGTAAAATAATATTTAAAATTCCCCCTGTACCTTCTGCATCGTATCTGGCCGAAGGTGATGTAATTACCTCTACGCGTTCTATTGCATCTGCCGGTAACTGACGTAAGGCTTCAGTAGAATCTAAACCAACCAGCCCCGATGGCTTTCCGTTTATTAAAATCGTAACGTTTTCGTTTCCTCTAAGCGCCACATTTCCCTCAACATCTACAGAAACCGATGGCACATTATCCAAGACATCACTAACTGTTCCGCCACTTACAGTTAAATCCTGCCCTACATTATAAATTTTCTTATCCAGCTTTATATCCACCGTAGTTTTTTCGGCAATAATTTCTACCTCATCCAGCGTCGCAGTATCCATTTGTAAAGAAATAGTCCCCAGATTAGAATCTCCCGTCAGATTTCTGCTTTTAAGAATTTGTTTTTTAAAAGAAATGTATTCAAAAGAAATATTATAAGTTCCTGCTGCAACTTTAATATTAAAATGCCCGTCCATATCGGTAATTCCACCGGTTACAACACTATTATCTGCGGGATTTAAAAAGGCTACAGTGGCGTATTCCAGAGGTTGCCCTGTTTCTGCTTCTATTACTTTTCCTTTAATATTTACCTCTCTCTGCGCATAGGCCTGAGCACAAAAGGCCGAGAGTAAGAACAGCAATTTAAAAGCAACTAATTTTCTAAGATTCATGTATTCTATTTTTTTGAAGATAAGACCGCTAAAATAGAATTAGGTTTAGTCGCGTTTCGTTAAAACTATGTTAAATAGAAAAAAACCACTTTGATTAGTCATCAAAGTGATTTTTAAATTTTTTAAATAATATCTAAAACCTGTTGCGGGGGCCTGCCTATAACGGCTTTCTCCCCATTTACAACTATCGGTCTCTCAATCAATTTTGGATACTTAACCATGACATCGATTAATGCTTCATCCGATAAATTTTCCTGTTTAAAATTTTCTTTCCACACAGATTCGTTCTTTCTAACTAAATCTATTGGGCGGATATCTAATAGATCGACTATCTGTTCCAGTTCTTCCTTTGTAGGTACATCTTCTAAATATTTAATCACTTCAAAAGGCTTTCCGGAAGCTTCGAGAAGCTGCAATGCTTCCCTCGATTTACTGCATCTGTTATTATGATAAATTTTAATCATAGCACTAGAATTTATAAATTATTTGACTCTTCAGTTTTTTGTCCCATCATCATTAAATAGGCTTTTAAAAACGGCTCTACATTTCCATCCATCACGGCATCTACATTTCCTGTTTCGTGACCAGTACGCACATCTTTAACCAATTTATAAGGATGCATAACATAATTGCGAATCTGGCTTCCCCATTCAATTTTCATTTTCCCTGCTTCGATATCATTTCTGGCTTCCATTTGCTTTTGAAGCTCAATCTCATACAACTGAGACTTTAACATCTGTAATGCACGTGTACGGTTATCGTGCTGCGATCGTGTTTCTGAACATGAAATCTGGATTCCTGTAGGTTTATGCGTTAACTGTACTTTGGTTTCCACCTTGTTAACATTCTGCCCTCCAGCACCACTGGAACGCGCTGTAGTGATTTCAATATCGGCCGGATTAATTTCAATTTCTATAGTATCGTCTACCAAAGGATACACGTAAACCGAAGCAAAACTAGTGTGTCGCTTGGCATTACTATCAAACGGAGAGATTCGCACGAGTCGATGCACACCATTTTCACCCTTCAGCCAGCCAAAAGCAAAGTCACCCTCAATTTCCAGAGTTACGGTTTTTATCCCTGCAACATCACCTTCCTGATAGTTGAGCTCTTTTACTTTAAATCCGTTCTTCTCGGCGTACATAAGATACATCCGCATTAACATACTTGCCCAGTCACAGCTCTCAGTCCCTCCTGCTCCGGCTGTAATCTGAAGCACAGCACTTAAGGCATCGCCTTCTTCGGATAACATATTTTTAAATTCGATATCCTCTAAAAAGTCCTGAGTTTTATTAAACTGTTCGGTTACTTCTTCGAGTGTAGTATCTCCTTCTTTATAGAATTCGAACAACACCTCTAGATCTCCAAATAGCGTATGAGCTGTATTAAAATCTTCTACCCATTTCTTTTTAACACGCAACGATTTCATTATCGCCTCTGCGGCTTTGGAATCGTTCCAGAAATTAGGATCGAAGGTCTGCTCTTCTTCGTTTTGTATTTCTATAAGTTTGACATCTATGTCAAAGATATTGCCTTAACGCATTAAGGCGACGTGAAAGATCTTTAATCTGATCTGTAGTTATCATAATCTGAAATTTTATTCAAAAGTACTATACTTTTTCCAAAAAGGAAATCGGAAGCTTTAATATTACTGACTCTAAACCTCAAATAATACAATCACAAACAGTTAAAACAGTCAGAATTAAAAAACTAAAGATAGAAGTATTCATTTTCCAGTTTCGTCCCAATTTGCACCAAAGTAGACAACGTTTGATTTATAAATCCTTTAACATCGCCTTCCACTTCTTCTACCGTTTTATACTTATAATCGCAATGCATTTTGTTTATTAAAAATGCAGCCGATTCTTTCGAGCTAACTTTTGCAGGATCTAACCTGTTTATATATTTACTCATTTGATGCAAGCTGTAAATTACAGATTTTGTGCAATGTGGATTTACAATTAAAAACTCTAAAGCCGTTAACTGTGTTGGTGTTTTTTTATACAATCTTCTATTTAAATCGTAAGCTCCTGCACATTTTAATAAAGTAATCCACTCGAAACTGTTTTTCATCGGGTTTTTCTTTTTCTTTTCTACCGTTTGCTCAACATCTTCGTATTTCGCTTTTATAATACGGGTTACCTGTGTAGCACGCTCCATATTTATCCCTACCTTGATTATAGAATAAATATCGTCATGCAACAATGTACTTCGCATTTTACCTTTTAATACAGAAGTCTGATTTGTTACATGTGAGGTAAAATCGTGCAAACCCCGCTGTTTAAAATAGTCTTTAGGGTAGTTCATGACAAAGTGATAAAACTTATTTAAAGCTTCATACAACTCCGAAGACACCAAATCACGAGAAGTGTTTGCATTCTCTCTAGCATATTTTACACAATTTAATATAGAATTTGGATTTTCAGGATTTAAAACCGCATTAAATAACACCTCTTCTTCTACCAGATTTTTTTTGTCACACTCTATCCCTCCAACCATTTCACAGATTGAGTGTAAAACAAATTGCCGGTCTCTGGACAGTTTATCCGGAGCATCCAAGGAAGAAAAATAATTAACATTAATAAAACGGGCCAAATGCTCTGCCCGCTCTATATATCGTCCCATCCAAAATAAGTTATTCGCTATTCTTGCTAACATAAATATTCTTTTACTTTTTAAGTACCCAGGTATCTTTGGAGCCCCCACCCTGAGATGAATTTACTATTAAATTCCCTTTCTTTAAAGCAACTCGTGTTAAGCCTCCTTTAAGAACGAATTCCTTTTTATCTCCCAAAAGCGTAAACGTCCTTAAATCAACATGGCGCTGCTCAAAAGATTTTGTTTCCTCTATATAAGTTGCATGTACAGACAAGGACATTATAGGCTGTGCAATGTATTTTCTAGGATGTTCCTGCACCACTTTTTTTACAGCCTCAATTTCAGCTTTTGTTAATTTATTCCCGATGGAGATGCCATATCCACCAGCTTCATCCACGGGTTTAATGACCAGTTCAGAAATATGTTCGAGCACATATTTTAAATCATCAGCTCTGCTGCAATGATACGTATGCACATTATTTAAAATTGGTTTTTCTCCTAGATAAAACTGAATAATTTCAGGCATGTAAGTATAAATGGCCTTATCGTCTGCCACTCCTGTTCCAGGAGCATTCACAAGAGTTACATTTCCTTTCTTATATACTTCAAACAAACCGGAAACACCAAGCGCTGAATCGGGTCTAAACACCAAAGGATCCAGAAACGTATCATCCACACGTCTGTAAATGACATCTACTTTTCTAAGACCACGAATGGTTTTCACATAAACAAAATCATTTTCAACTATTAAATCACGACCTTCAACCAGTTGAATTCCCATGGTTTTAGCAAGAAAAGCATGCTCGTAATACGCCGAATTACATACCCCCGGTGTTAATATGACACAATTTGGAATATCTACACCTTTTGGTTTTACCGATTCTAAAATCTCCAGTAAATTTTCTCCGTAATTGGTAACCGTATGAATTTGATAATGATTAAACACCCCGAATAAAGCACGCTTTAAGGCATTTCTATTCCCTACAACATAACTCACTCCGGAAGGACATCTTATATTATCTTCAAGAACATAGTACTGCCCATCGGAATGTTTTATTAAATCGGTACCTGAAATATGATTATAAATACCTCCAGGCGGATCGAGTCGCATCATCTGCCCCAGATAATTAGACGACGAATTTATTAACTCAAAAGGCACGATACCTGACTTTAAAATATGTTTTTCGTGATAAACATCCCGAATAAATAAGTTTAAGGCCTTACTTCTTTGCAAGACCCCTTGCTCGATTGTTTGCCACTCCATTGCATCTATGATTCTGGGAAACAAATCGAATGGAAATATTTTTTCCTGTCCGCCACTCCCCTCATTATACACCTGAAAAGTAACCCCTTGATCAAAAAATGATGATTTTGATTTGTTATGCAGATTCATAAAATCCTCTATGGGATGCCCGCTGTACAATTCAAAAATTTTATCATACATGGGTCTAACCTTATGATCTTTATCGAAAATTTCATCAAAAAACTCTGATTTCTGATCATATTCAGAAAATAGATGCTTAAAGGTTCCTGCATTCATAGTAATTCCATTTTCCCTAAAATAATCATAATTATTAAGAATTTTACCACTAAAAACCTATTAATAAACGCAATACATAAAAATAAAATCAATTATTCAGACTTTTAAATACGAATAATGCAATATAAAATTAGAACCTAAATCATTTTAAATTAACAAAACAGAAATTCCTTGTATTCTATTATGTAACTTAAGACCTCGAAATAAAAAACTGCACAATGCAATGAAAATAGACTTAAGAAGCGATACCGTAACGGTACCAACTTCCGACATGCTTGAAGCTATGTTTGCTGCCAAAGTAGGAGACGATGTTTATAAGGAAGACGAAACAATTAACGCTCTGGAATCGAAGATAGCATCCATGTTCGGAAAATCGCATGCCTTATTTTTTCCTAGTGGCACCATGGCAAATCAAACAGCTATAAAGCTACACACGCAACCTGGAGAACAGGTCATTTGCGATAAATATGCCCATATTTACAATTACGAAGGAGGCGGCGCCTCTTTTAACAGTGGCGTTTCCTGCAAATTGCTTGACGGTAATCGCGGCATGTTTACTGCCAAAGCTGTAGAAGCAGCCATTAACCCTCCTGAATTTTACCACAGTCCGCTAACTTCTCTGGTTGAGATTGAAAATACCACGAACAAAGGCGGAGGCGCCTGCTGGGATTACAAAGAATTAGAAAAAATAAAATCGATCTGTACCAATTACAATCTGGGATATCACCTGGATGGTGCGCGGTTATGGAATGCTCTAATTGCCAAAAAAGAAACTGCGGCACAATATGGAGCCATCTTCGATACCATTTCAGTTTGCCTGAGCAAAGGCCTTGGCTGCCCTATCGGCTCAGTTCTTGTGGGTGATGAAAAATTAATGAAACATGCTTTGCGTATTCGGAAAATTCTTGGCGGAGGCATGCGTCAAGCCGGCTATCTGGCAGCTGCCGGACTTTATGCTTTAGAACACCATATAGAACGACTGGAAGAAGACCACAAGAAAGCAAAAGAACTCGCTTCGCATCTAAAAACCCTTTCCTACATCAAACAAGTAGAACCTACCGAGACCAATATTGTTATTTTTGAACTGGAGGACACTATTGATAGCAAAAGTTTTATTCAAAAACTAACCGCTGATCATATTTTAATCAGTGATATGGGACAAGGTAAACTCAGGTTAGTTACCCATTTAAATTATACCGACGATATGCACACGGAAGTTTTAAAATATTTAAACAATACACTTATATAACAAAAAAAACCTTCAGCAGATACTGAAGGTTTTTTTATATTAAGATTTAGCTTTTTATTACACTACACCTTGTGCTAACATAGCATCGGCAACTTTTACGAAACCGGCTATATTTGCTCCCTTTACGTAATCTACATAACCATCTTCTTCCGTTCCGTAAGTCACACATGCTTCATGAATATTATTCATAATATCGTGTAACTTAGCATCAACCTCTTCTCTGGTCCAGTTTAGACGTAATGAATTCTGACTCATCTCTAAACCAGAAGTAGCAACACCTCCAGCATTAGATGCTTTACCCGGAGAGAATAATACTTTGGCATTATGGAATACAGCAATTGCTTCTGGAGTACAAGGCATGTTAGCACCTTCTGCCACAGCAATTATGTTATTAGCAACAAGTGCTTCTGCTTCGTTTTCGTTTAATTCGTTTTGAGTTGCACATGGAAGAGCAATATCGCAATTTATTCCCCATGGTCTCTCATTGGCAAAAAATGTAGCCGAAGGATAAGTATCTACATACTCACTAATACGTCCGCGCTTTTCATTTTTAAGTTCCATAACGAAAGCTAATTTTTCTGCATCTATACCATCTGCATCGTAAATGTATCCAGATGAATCAGACATAGTAACTACTTTAGCTCCTAGTTCTGTAGCTTTTTGACACGCATATTGTGCTACGTTACCAGATCCTGAAATTACAACTGTTTTACCTTCGAAAGACTCATTTTTTGTAGCCAGCATATTTTTAGCAAAATATACAGTACCATAACCTGTTGCTTCCGGTCTGATTAAAGATCCTCCATAAGATAAACCTTTACCGGTTAACACTCCGGTAAATTCGTTTCTTAATCTTTTATATTGACCAAATAAATACCCTATTTCACGGCCACCAACTCCTATATCTCCAGCTGGCACATCTGTATTCGGGCCGATATGACGACTTAATTCCGACATAAAAGACTGGCAAAAACGCATAACCTCATTATCGCTCTTTCCTTTTGGATCGAAATCACTTCCTCCTTTTCCTCCACCCATAGGCAAAGTCGTTAGCGAATTTTTAAAAGTTTGCTCGAAACCTAAAAATTTTAAGATGCTCAAATTTACAGATGGATGAAAGCGAAGCCCCCCTTTGTAAGGTCCGATAGCCGAATTAAATTCAACTCTAAACCCTCTGTTAACCTGAGTATTCCCCTGGTCATCTGTCCAAGGCACTCTAAAAATGATAGTGCGTTCTGGCTCTACCATACGCTCTAACAGCATTTTATCTTTATATTTTGGATTATTTTCAATAAACGGAATTACAGTTTCTGCAACTTCGTGAACAGCCTGTAAAAACTCTGGTTCATGACCATCCTTCTCTGAAACAAGCTTTAAAAATGCATCGATTTTATTTTTCATTTTTATAGAAATTATGATACTATCAAATTTGTAATCATTTAACAGTGCAAATATACATTATCTTTAAAATTCCAACGCTTTTTTATTTAATTTCGTAATGAAAAAAATCATTTTTGTATTTTTAACATTTCCAAGCGATTTATTTGATTCTCAGCACCTATTTTTTATATTTGTTAATACCCACATCTTCTAAAGACCTGCTGTTATGTATTAACCTATAAAATGCTAAACAACCTTAAACCATTAATCCTCTTATTTTTAAGCGCGATTTCCTATACCTCGTTTGCTCAAACAGGTCATGAAGTCGGGTTATACACAGGACCTGTTCAAATGCGAGGAGATTTTGGCCTGCGAGGCGATCACGATACCAACAAAAGCAATATAGGTTTTGGAATAGGCCTTATGTACGATCTGAACCCGATGGAATGGGGTCGCGGATTTAGTAAATTCGGAAAACACTTTCTGGAACACTCCAAGTTAAGAGCCGATATTGCCTACAACAAAACCAGTATGAAACACTACGGAAAATTTGTTGCACCCGACCGTATAAGTGAAGATTCGGAAAAACTAAGAGCCCAGCGCGGCACTTCTAGCAATTTTGATTTCGGCATAAATTACGAATATTACCCCCTAAGTTTAATGCACTTTTATTACCGGTTCTTTCATTTTGCGCCTTATTTTATTTTTGGCGTACACGGTACATATGCAAATCCGGGCGCCCGAACAGATTATGGAGACCAGGATATTACAAACCCTGATAATTTTTACGGTCCATGGGAAGATGGTTCTATAGATACATCTTCATTTTTCACCATGTCTATTTTGCCCGGCATAGGAGTTAGATACAAACTGGATGCTTTTTCAGATTTTATGTTTGAAGTAAAATGGCAGTTTTTCAACACCGACTGGATAGACGGTCTCGACCACCAGCTGAGCTACAATAAATACAAAGACTCTCAGGTTTGGTTTAATTTTGGATACATTTACTACATTAATTAAAACAGCTTATTTTAATTAATTATCTTTATTCATTAAAATACAAATCACACCAGTCATTCCGTAAATATCATTAATGATATGTCTTTAAAATCAAGTCTTTTAGCTGCACTTATCAGTCTTACTCTATTTTCCTGCAGTAGAGAATTTAAACCTATTGCTTTCGAAGAAAAAAACATTACAACAGCCAGCAACACTATAGTTGAAATAAATATCCCGGAAGCTATAGGCTCGGGTATGGCTTCTAAAAATATTAATAGTACGCTGCTTGAAAAGACAGCACTGGCATTACAAACCAACCAGGATAGTATACAAAATATCGATATTGAAAAAAACATAAATACATTTAACAAGGCCTATACTGAGTTTAAAACTGACTTTCCAGAAACAGCTTTAGAATGGGAAGCTCAAATAGACGGCGAAGTTATGTTCCAGTCTCCGGAAGTGCTTAGTATTGCACTTACATCCTACACCAATACAGGTGGTGCACATGGCATCCTCGTAATTTCATTTTTAAATTTCGATGCGAAATCGGGCCTACTCCTTGATAACCAAAAATTGTTTACCGACTTCGAGTCCTTTAAAAAGTTAGCTAAATCCTATTTCGACAAAGAAATTGAGGACAAAAAAGACTTATATTTTGATCCTGACACTTTTGTACTTCCTCAAAACATAGGTTATAGTCCTGATGGGCTAACACTACTATACAACAGTTATGAAATTGCTCCATATTCCACAGGGATTACAGAATTTGTAATTCCGTTTTCTGAAGCCGATTCGTATTTAAAATTTAACGGACTTTGATAAACCCTTAACTACACCAAAATGTAAGCCTTCATGAAATAAAGCGAATTGCATAGCTTCCTCTAAAGTACGCAGAGCATTCCCCGTAGTTTGCACTGTATAAGGCATAAAAGTTTTAAATACGCTTTTCTTATAATCCATTTTAGACTGCTCCAGCGTAGTGAATAATAAAGATTTTAATTCATTTACCTCTTCTAAAGTTACAGGCTGCTCTGGCTTGGTTCCCTTTTGATATTTCTGAATAAGAGTTTCAGAAATCGGCACAGGTAACCCTGACAACTTATACATTAAAACTTGTTGTGTTACCACAATATGCCCGATATTCCAAATTATGTTATTATTAAATCCATGAGGTATCGTATTGAGTTCGTCCAGAGTATGACTCTCTAGGAGAGATTTAAAAATATCTCTGGATTTTTCTAAAACACTAAATATAAAATCCATCACATTTAAATTTTCAATAAATATAAAGCATACCTCGTTTAAAACCTGTTATTTTGCAGGTAAATTAAATAGCCATGAAAAAATTCTATTATCTGAAAACCTGCAATACCTGCATGAGAATTTTAAAAGAATTGAACTTACCGGACGATGTCGTTTTACAAGACATAAAAGAAAGCCCTATAACTGTAAAGCAACTGGAAGAGATACATAGTTTATCCGGAAGTTATGAGGCTTTATTTAGTAAGCGGGCAAAACTTTACAAGGAAATGGATTTAAAAAATCAAAATCTTGAAGCGGCCGATTACAAGCAATACATTCTGGAACACTACACTTTTTTAAGCAGACCAGTGCTTATTTACAACAATCAGATATTTATTGGAAACAGCAAAAAAACAGTAGCTGCTGCTAAATTAGCTATTCATGAGTAAACGCCTGCTGGCCTTAATAGCGGCATTTTTCGTACAGATATTTTATGGCCTGAATTATACTTTTGCCAACGATGTTATTGATGGTGGTTACATAAAACCCTTCGGTTTTATTCTTCTAAGGTTAATAGGCACCACCCTGTTATTCTGGATATTCGACTTTTTAGTTCCAAAACAAAAGATAGACAAAAAGGATTTTTTAATCTTTTTAGCTGCTTCCTTTTTCGGGATGTGCGTTAACATGCTATCCTTTTTTAAAGGCCTGGAATACACCACTCCCATACATGCTTCGGTAATAATGACTATTATTCCGATAGTGGTTTTAATACTATCCGCAATCTATTTAAAAGAAAAAGTGTCCAAACTCAATATTGCCGGTATATTTCTTGGGTTTGCCGGTGCACTTGTTTTAAGCATTTACGGTAAGGCTACGCACTCTGGAGATAATATTTTCCTGGGAAATCTACTAATTATGCTTAACGCAACCACATTTAGTATTTACTTAATAATAATTAAAAAGTTAACCGAAAAATACCATCCGTTCACCTTTTTAAAATGGTTATTTTTGTTTGGTCTGATTATGACTGCTCCCTTTAGTTACAAAGACGTATTAGAAATACAGTGGCAGACTTTCCCGAACTATATCTGGTTTGCTTTAAGTTTTGTTATTGTATTCGCAACGTACGGCACCTATGTTTTAAATCCTTTAGCTTTAACTCAGTTACGTGCTTCGACGGTAAGTACTTTTGTATACATACAGCCAGTAATTGCGGCTATTTTTGCACAAATTCTGGGAGCAGATCAAATTAATTCGGTAAAAATTATCGCTGCTGCTTTAATTTTCACAGGAGTTTATCTGGTGACTAAAAAACCCAAGAATGCTTAAATATTCATTGGTTTAGGCATTTTACTGTTTACTCGGGTATCTTCTTTTGTCAACACCTTAAATTCTTCGGATTTTGGGAACATTTCACTTAATTTCAATAATTCGCCAGGTAACTCTGTAAGTCTCCTTTCTTTTAGATTTATCCAGCCCCCTAACATTTCACAATGCGCAATATTTTCGCCTTTGGGATTGTAAAAATTATGTTCGAATTTAAAAAACTTACCATCCTCACTCAAGCCTGTAATTTCTAGTCCCACTTTAATAGTTTGTCCTAAAAAAGCTTCTTTAAAATAATACATGTGTTCGTAAAACACTACCGGACCTATATTAAATTTACCCAATTCCTGAGAAGAAAAACCATACTCCATTAAAAAAGCCATTCGGGCATGACTCATAAAATTAGTATAAGCAGAATTAGCTAAATGTCTGTTAGCATCGGTATCGCTCCATCGTATTTCAAATTCCTTTACGTACATCTTAAGTATTTTATATACAAACTTAAAAAATTATATTATGCATGCATAACATTAAATAGTATTTTCTAAACCTTTACTTTTAATTACCTTTGTACAACTTTAAAATACGCTTATGATATATTCAATGACAGGTTATGGTAAATCGGTATTACAGTTACCAACCAAAAAAATTTCAATAGAAATAAAATCTCTTAACAGTAAAAATCTGGATTTGAATACGCGTATGCCTTCATTCTACAGAGAGAAGGAATTAGAACTTAGAAAAATTATTGCTGATCGTTTAGAGCGTGGTAAAATTGATTTTTCGCTTTTTGTAGAAGTTACCGGTGAAGAAACCTCTACTCAGATTAACAAACCTGTGGTTAAACAATATCTAAAACAATTACAGGATATAGTAGACGGTGATGCTACTGAACTTTTAAAAATGGCTGTTCGTTTTCCTGATGCCTTGACAACCGATAGAGAAGAAATTGATGAAAACGAATGGAATGCTGTTTTAAAAGAAGTACAGGATGCTTTAAATGCCATCTCTCA
Organism: Formosa sp. S-31; assembly: GCF_051172795.1. Lineage (NCBI taxonomy): Bacteria > Pseudomonadati > Bacteroidota > Flavobacteriia > Flavobacteriales > Flavobacteriaceae > Formosa > Formosa sp. S-31. The sequence continues at coordinate 70,752 of NZ_JAENDK010000004.1, read as the reverse complement.
ATATCGTCTGGATGAAGGTAAAGTTCTGGAACAGGATTTTAAGAACCGAATCACCAATATTGAAGCTTTATTAGAATCTGTTATTGCCATAGATCCAGAGCGTGTAGAAGCCGTGAGAGACCGTCTTCGTAAAGGTGTGGAAGATCTAAAAGAAAAAGTTGATGAAAACCGTTTTGAACAGGAACTTGTTTATTACATAGAAAAATACGATATCACTGAAGAAAAAGTGCGTTTAAAAAACCATTTGGAATACTTTATTTCAGCTTTAAACTCTGCCGATTCTAATGGTAAAAAACTAGGATTTATCACTCAGGAAATGGGACGCGAGATAAACACCATCGGTTCAAAAAGCAACTATGCCCCTATGCAGCAACTGGTAGTACAGATGAAAGACGAGCTGGAAAAAATTAAAGAACAATTACTAAACGTATTATAACATGTCTCAAGGAAAACTTATCGTATTCTCTGCCCCATCAGGATCTGGAAAAACCACTATAGTAAGACATTTATTAGGCATAGACGCCCTTAATCTGGAATTTTCAATCTCTGCAACTTCCAGAGAAAAGCGCGGAGAAGAAGTCCATGGCAAAGACTACTATTTCCTTTCATTGGAAGAGTTTAAAAACAATATAAAAAACGACGCTTTTCTGGAATGGGAAGAAGTATATCGCGATAATTTTTACGGCACATTAAAGAGCGAAGTCGAACGCATCTGGGCCAAAGGAAAACATGTGATCTTTGATATTGATGTTTCCGGAGGCTTACGTATTAAACGAAAATTCCCGGAACAGACCCTTTCTATCTTTGTAAAACCACCAAGTATAGACGAATTAAAAATCAGACTAAAAAAGCGCAAAACAGAGTCTGAAGACAAGATAAATATGCGTGTAGCCAAAGCCTCTGCCGAATTAGCCACGGCACCTTTATTCGATCGCATTATTGAAAACGACAACCTCGAACACGCACTGGAAGAAGCAGAAAAAGCAGTTGCAGACTTTATAAAGCACTAGTTAATATTCATGAAAGTCGGATTATATTTCGGGACCTTTAACCCCATTCATATGGGTCATATTATAATTGCCAACCATATGGCTGAATACAGCGACCTGGACGAAATCTGGATGGTCGTTACACCTCATAATCCATTTAAAAAAAAGAGTTCACTTTTAGACAATCACCACCGATTGGAAATGGTGTATTTGGCTACTCAGGACTTTGAAAAACTAAAACCCTGCGATATAGAATTCAAACTCCCACAACCTAATTACACTATAAATACTTTAGTCCATTTACAAGAAAAATACCCAAACCACAAGTTTTCTTTAATTATGGGAGAAGACAATTTAAAAGGCTTTCATAAATGGAAAAATCATGAATTGATTTTAGAAGCACACGACATTTATGTATATCCAAGACTTTCTGAAGGAGTAACAGAGACTCAATTAAAAGATCACCCGAAAATTCACCCTGTTAATGCTCCTATTATGGAGATTTCTTCTACGGCTATTAGAAAAGCTATTTCAGAACATAAAAACTGTAAGCCTCTTTTGGCTCCACCTGTATGGAACTATATAGACGAAATGAATTTTTACAAATAACAAAAAAGCCACTTTAAAAGTGGCTTTTTTGTTCTATTATAAGACTTATTCCAGGACTGGTATACGTAATACCTGCCCCGGATATATTTTATCGGGATCTTTTAACATCGGTTTATTTGCTTCAAATATCTCTGGATATTTCATAGCATTACCATAATACGTTTTTGCTATTTTACCTAAAGTATCACCGCTAACTACTGTATGAAATTTGGCTTCAGGCTCTGGATTTTCCACCGTCATCTGGTCATCTACTGTAGCAATCCCCGCCGAATTACCAACTACCAGAACCACCTTTTCCTTGGTAGCCTGATCGTAGGCTGCACCGGTAACCGTTGCCCGGTCGCCCTGGATAACGATATCCAATCCACTAACTTTAAGACTTAAATCTGAAACAGTCTCTTTTAATTTTGCGGCTGCTGCAGTTTCTGCGGCCAATTTTGCATCGGCAGCTTCCTCGGCTGTACTTTTTCCGATTCCAAAAATATTGGCACCGGCATCTTTAATAAATGAAAATAAACCCATAATTAATTTATATTTAAACAGTTAATTCAACACTATTGTAAAGTTTAAAAAAACTTTAGTCAATTCCAATTAAAAACAGGGTTTAAATCCGTCGTTATCAGACATAAAAAAACTGCTCACAGATTACTATAACCTACAAGCAGTTTTAATTAATTAACCAACCAAAAATCTTATTTACATCTATATAAAACTTACACTTAAAAATCACCTGTCAAGACTAAACAATACTTTAAAAGTCTTGCCGCCCCGACAGGGATATTTAAAATAAATCTTAGCATGCCTACAACGGTAAAAACCGTACCATAATTACTTTTTCAATCCTAATGTATTGTTAAAATTCTAAAAAACAGATGATTACATATTTTTCTGATAGAAATAAGTAGGATTAATTACATGTTTGTTTGTCAATTATTATTTTAACTTTGTTCAGGATCATATTTATACATTTAACTTTAACCAGTTACTCAGAATTTACCACATTCTCCCTAAGTAACAAGAATTTAAAATGGGATTATGACATTTAACTCCATGAAGCGCAGGCTGAGCAATTTTGAACAAATCCCTTCTTTAATCTATCTTTTAAAATGGTTAGGGATTTGCACCTTAATAGGAGCAGCTGCAGGCAGTATTTCGGCCTTTTTCTTAACCAGTTTAAGCTGGGCAACAAACTGGAGAGAATCTCATTTATGGATTATTGCCCTTTTACCTATAGGAGGCTTTATTATAGGCTTATCATATCATTTATACGGCAACAGTGTAGTTAAAGGCAACAACTTACTACTGGAAGAATTTCATTCACCCAAAAAGATTATCCCTTTCAGAATGGCTCCTTTGGTGCTTTTCGGAACCATATTAACACATTTCTTTGGGGGCTCTGCCGGTCGTGAAGGTACCGCTGTACAAATAGGAGGCGCTGTAGCTGATCGATTCACTGCGGTTTTCAACCTTTCCAAACGAGATCGTAAAATTATTTTAATTGCCGGTATCAGCGCAGGTTTTGCCTCAGTATTCGGAACACCCCTGGCTGGTGGTATTTTCGCTATTGAAGTTTTAATTCTGGGTCGTATTCGTCTGGATGCCATAGTACCCAGTTTTTTAGCCGCCGTGTTAGCAAATTACTTCTGTGAAATCTGGAATGTCCCACATACGCATTACCATATCAATCAGGTTGCCGAAATGAATCCGGTAAATTTATTATGGGCCTTACTGGCTGGTATCATTTTCGGACTTGTAGCGATGCTTTTTTCTAAAACCACTCATTTCTGGAGCAACTTGTTTAATAAACACATTAAATATCCGCCGTTACGCCCATTTATAGGTGGTATTATTCTGGCGCTTATAATTTTTAGTATAGGCACCACAAAATACATTGGTCTGGGCGTGCCGGTTATCGTAGACGCTTTCAGTATCAAAATGAATTCTTACGACTTTCTGGCTAAATTATTGTTTACCTCATTTACTCTGGGCGCAGGATTTAAAGGCGGAGAAGTTACCCCGTTATTCTACATAGGTGCCACTCTGGGCAATGTTTTAATCTGGTTTATTCCATTACCCATGGGACTAATGGCAGGCATGGGATTTGTAGCCGTATTTGCCGGAGCAACCAATACACCAATAGCCTGTACGGTTATGGGTATTGAGTTATTTGGCATAGAAGCCGGCGTATTTATAGCCATCGCCTGCAGTACAGCTTATTTATTTTCTGGTCACACAGGAGTGTATTCCTCACAAATCATAGGAAGCCCGAAAAACACAAGTTTTTTCAGAGAAAAAGGACTGCATTTATCTGAAATAAAAAACAAAAGAGAAAAGAAAATTCCTGATTCGTAAATAATCCTCGATTTTAATCACCCTTTTCATACATATTCGTTTAAAACTTCGGCTTTAATAACATTTCTTTAATTATGTGAACCGTGAATTTATTGTACTTTTGAACCCCATTAGATTGACTTTATGAATAACGAATTAAAATATGCCGTCTTTGGTGCCGGAAGTTGGGCTACTGCCATAGTAAAAATGTTATGCGAGAATTTAGATGAAGTCGGTTGGTATATGCGCAGCGTTTATACCAAAGAACATTTATTAAAAGAGCAGCACAACCCTAATTATTTGAGTTCTGTTGAATTCCATATTGATCAGCTTAAATTAAGCAATGATATTAATGAAATTGCCAACTATGCCGATGTGCTTATTTTTGCCATTCCGTCGGCATTTATGCATAGTGAATTACAAAAATTAACTACAGATATCACGTCTAAAACTGTTGTATCGGCCGTAAAAGGTATTATTCCTGAATCTGGCTTGCTGGTTGGCGAGCATTTTCATGACTTATACGACATTCCGTTTACTAATATTGCAGTAATTGCGGGACCGTGTCATGCCGAAGAAGTTGCACTGGAACGCTTATCATATTTAACGATTTCCTGTGCCGATTCCAAAAAGGCAAAGACCATAGCCAAAAGTCTTTCAAGCAACTACATAAAAACTAAAATAAGTGATGATATTGTCGGCACCGAATACGCCGTAATGCTCAAAAACATATATGCCATTGCCGCAGGAATAGCACATGGATTAGGCTACGGAGATAACTTCCAGAGTGTCCTTATGAGTAATGCCATTCGCGAAATGAAACGCTTTATTAAGAAAATGCATAAAATGAAGCGCAACATTAATAATTCGGCATATCTGGGCGATTTACTGGTTACCGGCTACTCTGTATTTTCCAGAAACCGCATGTTTGGAAACATGATAGGAAAAGGCTACACGGTAAAATCTGCACAAATGGAAATGAGCATGGTTGCCGAAGGATATTATGCTACTAAAAGTGCCCATTTATTGAATGAGAAAAATGAGCGCAAAACCAAAGTGCCTATAATAAATGCCGTATACGAAATTTTATACGAAGGAAAAGACCCGAAAAAGACCTTTGCTAAACTAACAGAAAAACTAGACTAGAATTACTTAACCAACACCCCTTTTACGCCGATTACCGGTATGTCCTGAAGTGCTTTCTCGTTGATAGTATTAGCTTTAAACTCAAAGGTTTTATCGTACATGGTACTGCCTTCAAAAAAAGTAACTTTAAACGTATTGTTTAAGGCCAGAACATCATCCTGAAGGTATTCTATCTTAGCGTAACTTTTAGCCGGTAAAGCATCCAGTTTATGACGCATTAAAGATGTTTCCTTATCTTTTAAGGCGCCCTTACTAACAATCAGCACCATATCTAAATCGACTGCTTTATCGTTCACAATATAAGCCGTCCACTCCTCAACGTTCAAGGATTCATTAAACACCTTAACAGCGGCTACGTAAACACCTTCAACCTTAGGAATGTCAATATCCTTTTTCATGTATTTAGATTGTAGATTTAAACTGCTCTAAGAAACGCACGTCATTTTCACTCAATAAACGAATATCGTTAATCTGGTGTAATAACATAGCAATACGATCGATACCAACACCAAAGGCAAAACCAGAATACTCCTTAGAATCTATTTTACAATTTTCTAAAACATTAGGATCTACCATTCCACAACCTCCAATTTCTAACCAGCCAGTTCCTTTGGTAATACGGTAATCAGACTCTGTTTCCAAGCCCCAGTACACATCAATTTCTGCACTTGGTTCTGTAAACGGGAAATACGACGGACGTAAACGAATTTTAGATTTACCGAACATTTCGGTCGTAAAATATTGCAATGTTTGCTTTAAATCGGCAAAGCTCACATCCTTATCTATATACAAGCCTTCCACCTGATGGAAGAAACAATGTGAACGTGCAGAAATGGCTTCATTTCTGTAAACTCTTCCCGGAGAAATGGTTCTGATCGGTGGTTTATTATTTTCCATATAACGCACCTGTACCGAACTGGTATGTGTTCTTAACAATACATCTGGATTCGTCTGAATAAAAAACGTATCCTGCATATCGCGCGCCGGATGATATTCCGGTAAATTTAAAGCCGTAAAGTTATGCCAGTCGTCTTCGATTTCCGGACCTTCACTTACATTAAACCCTATGCGAGAAAATATATCGATAATCTGATTTTTCACTATAGATATTGGATGACGAGCACCAATAGAAACAGGCTCTCCCGGTCTGGACAAATCACCATAAACACCCTTAACTTCTTCTTTACTTTCTAATTCAGCCTTTAATGCATCTACGCGTTCCTGAGCTGTATTTTTAAGCTGATTTATAGCCTGACCAAATTCTTTTTTCTGATCGTTTGCTACATTTTTAAATTCAGCAAAGAAATCATTCAATAATCCCTTTTTCCCTAAATATTTAATTCGGAACGCCTCAACCTCTTCTTTAGATTGCGCTTTAAACGCCTCAGCTTCAGCAATAAGTTCTTTAATCTTGTCTATCATGATGTCCACATTTTACTCACCTGGTGAGATTTGAATATTGCAGGATTTATCTTGAAACCCCTACTGATTTTAAATGCCAGTTTTCAATGAAAAATCCAGTCTCTAAATCGACCGCAAAGTAAAGAAATTATTTTCAAATTCTCTATGAGAAACCTAACTCTTATCAATGTTCGCCATAACCAACATCGTCCATTTTCCCTCGGAATACCCTGTACTGAATAACGAAATATACAATTACAAGAACTGCAGCTATAAAAAACCAGTACATCCCTACCGACAAACCATATTCATGTGCCGCAACATTGTATAAAGTTAAGGAGGGATTTATGTTGTTTGTAGACGGTAACAGATTAGGAAATATAGATGCCACCGTTGACGCCAACCCGCCTATTAAAAACAGACTTGAAAACAAAAATCCAATACCGTCCTTTTTAAAGCGCTTCACATTAAAATGGCCAAACAAACCTGTAAATGTTATTAATGGAAAACACCAAAGCAAGGGGTGTTCTATAAAATTTTTAAACGGATTAGCCTCTATTAAATGCCAGATAAGAATAGAAACAATTACTAATACCACTAACACTAAGTTTAGATTAAACACCACCGATTTTAATTTTGCATTTATGCCTGAATTGGTTTTAAAAATAATCCAGTTAGCGCCGTGAATAGTTAAAGCCACAACACTTATTATACCCAGCAACAACGTAAACCAATCTATAATTCCCAGATGTTCGGCATGCGGACTAAAAGTTGGGTTCCATAATGGAAGAAAAAAATAGTGTGCTTCCTGGGTAGACACACCGTTTTCTACCATTCCCAGGTTTACACCTCTCACAACATTCCCCAGCGCAATACCAAAAAACAAGGCCAAGAACAGACTCGCCATTCCAAAAGCCTTATCCCAGACATTTTCCCATAGTTTGTTATGTATTTGCCCCCTTAACTCCAGGCCAATTGCCCGAAATATAAGCAGCCATAAAATCATTATTAACGGTAAATAAAATCCACTAAACGAAGAGGCGTACAAAGTAGGGAAAGCAAAAAACAAAACGCCACCAGCGGCAATTAACCAGACTTCATTCGCGTCCCAAAAAGGACCTATCGCATTCGTTACAGCCTTTTTATCTTTTTCTGTTTTCGCAAAAAACAAATGTACTATGCCCGCTCCAAAATCGTAACCATCCAATACGACATAAACTGCAAGCATAATTACCAAAACAATGTACCAGAATAACTCCATATTTAATGTATTTTCGGATGTGGTCCTTTTCTAATTATTTTCCCAATTAACAATGCAAATAGTAAACCTAAAAGCGCATACAAACCAATAAAGCCTAACAGGGTAAATAAGGTGTTTCCTGAGGACACTGTGGGAGACGCTCCAGACGCTGTGCGTAATAAATTATAAACCAACCAGGGTTGTCTACCTAACTCCGAAGTATACCAGCCTGCCGTATTGGCGATGTAGGGAAAAGGCATAATAAAAATTAAAACCCACAAAATCCACTGTGTGGAATATAGTTTTCTTCTTATCAATTGAAACGCAGAAATCATCATTAAGCCAATAAACACAGTACCTAAACCTACCATAATATGATAAGCATAATACAACATAGGTATATTAGTAGGATGCACGTCTTCCGGATATGCTTCAAGGCCTTTGACTTCCTGATCCCAGTTACCATAAGTTAAAAAACTCAACACATTAGGCACCGCAATTTTATTATCCAGTTTTTTATTTTTCATATCCGGCTGGCCTATTAAAACAATTTCTGACCCTCCGGGTTCGGTATGAAAAATCCCTTCCATGGCCGCAAAAGTAGCCGGCTGATGTTTTACAACATTCTTAGCTAGCAGATCACCAGTTGGTGCCGCAACAATTATGGAAGATACCAAACCAAATGTAATGCCGGTTTTTAAAAACAGTTTACCAAATTCTTCATATTTATTATTGAGTAAATACAATGCACCAATGCCCGACACCACAAATGAACTGGTAACCATAGACGCTGCCTGATTATGCAAATAGGAAGGCCATAACCAGGGATTAGAAAACAATGCTCCGAAATTATTAAGCACAAATTTACCATTTGCCAGAATTTCGTACCCTACAGGATTTTGCATCCAGGAATGTGTAGCAATAATTAAAAAACCACTGGCCCAAGATCCCAGAAACACCAGAAATCCGGTTAAAAAGTGAAGTTTATGTCCTAATAGTTTTTCGCCAAAAAGGAATAATCCTAAAAATGAAGATTCCAGAAAAAAGGAAAACATCCCCTCCATGGCCAAAGTCTGGCCTATAATACCGCCTGTTAATTCGGAAAATTTAGCCCAATTCGTACCAAACTGAAATTCCATTGGAATTCCTGTTACCACCCCCATAGCAAAATTCAAAGCAAAAATACGCATCCAGAATTTTGCAGCATCATTATATTTCGGGATTTCAGTTTTTAGGAATTTCCACTTAAAATACACAATAATCAGGGACAAACCCATGGTAAGTTGCGGAAACAGGTAGTGAAAGGTAATCGTGAATGCAAACTGCATTCTGTCGTAAAATAACATGTCTTCCATTGCGACGCTTTATTTACACAAAAATAAGGAACAGCTGTTAAAATTACCCTGTTTAAACCAGCAAATTTACTGATTATAAACACAAAAAGGGATTCAGTATCAGAAACCTTTAAGTTCTGAACCTCTTCCCTTTCTAAATACATTATAGCTTTGAAAATGCTTCGATTTCCTATGGAACTATTTTATAAATTCAGTTTCCAGAAAATAATTTACAATCGCTTCTTTCATTAAAACACTTTGCTCACCCGCCTTTAAATTTGGCAATTGTTCTTTTACGGTATAATGCGGCCAGCCATCATCATCTACAAAATCAAACTCGTAATAACCATATGGCGTTAATAATTTACAAATAGCAATATGCATTAAATCTAATTTATGATCTTTTTTAAATCTTCTGTCGAACTGCCCCAATTCCTGCACCCCAATAAGATATATTATGGCATCAAGATCTAAAGTATCGCCATCGGCAAACTGATTCGATAATCTGGAAACCACCTCGTCCCAACGTGTTTTTAATTGTTCGTCTCTAGACATTACTTCTTAGATTAATATTTCAAGGCGCAAAGTTAAAGATTAGAAAAATTAAACGGGCTAAACAATGCTTAAAATATAGGAGTACCAATTTTAATATTATATTTGAATCACCAACTTATTACTTATGACAACAATAGACATAATCCTCGCTGTATTATTACTTTTTGGTCTTATTAAGGGATTTTTTAACGGCCTTTTTGTTGAAATTGCATCGCTTCTATCTCTTATTGTCGGGGTTTACGGTGCTATTCATTTCAGCAATTTTACAGCATCTTTATTTGAAGACAAGGTAGACTGGGACGAACATTATGTTAATATTGTTGCCTTTGCCATTACCTTTATCGTCATAGTATTAGCGATAGTCCTGGCAGGAAAAGCCTTTACGAAACTCGCTAATTTTGCAGCACTTGGCATAGTAAATAAATTACTTGGAGCGCTTTTTGGTGGATTAAAAATAGCCATGATATTAAGTATAGTATTAAACATTTTTGATAAAATGAATAACACTATACCTTTTGTAGACGAAGAAGACATGGAAAAGTCTATGCTTTACACACCGGTTAAATCTTTGTTTACATCCATATATCCTGCCTTTAGCGAAGATTTAGAAGAGAAAAAAGACGAAATCCTGGATAGTTAATAACAATCTAATTTTAACTGCCCTCTGTTTTTATAATAGCTTAAAGACTTATCTAATTGTGTGTTACAAATTTCTTCCAATACTAACAGCACGCCTTTTTGCATAGCGATAGAACCACAAATCATTATTATCCCCTTACCACTTAAAACTTCAGCCACCTGACTCGCATCTCTCTGCAGTAAATCCTGAACATACACCTTAAAATGAGCCTCTTTAGAATAGGCTATTTCCAGACGATTCAGTTTTTTATTTTTCAATGCGTGTTCTATTATCGGTTTATAAATATTGAAGGAACGCTCCTGTCTGCCACCCCAGTAAAGTTGCATATTTTTACCATTAGTATTCTGATCTATCATTCCAAGAAAAGGTGCAATCCCTGTCCCGTTGGCAATCATTATAACCTGCCTGGCTGACTTTGGAAGCCTGAATTCCTTATTCTTAACAAGTCTTGCCTTCAAACCTTCACCTTCGTGCAACTGATTTAAAAAATTAGAGCATAAACCTAACTCCTGTCTTTTAATACTAAGAAAAACATCGTTATTAACTTTTCCTACCGAATATAAGCGTTCCGCACTGTTTTCCTCAGGTTGTATCGCCAGTAAATCGCCCGACTGAAATCTTGCCAATCCTAAAACAGGCTTTAACTGCATCGTGAACGTATCGTCCGGGTTTTCCTTTGCCTGAGTTTTAGCTACTATTTTAAATGTTCTTTTTTTCTTTTTACGCTGCATGGCATCCCCTGGCAACTGAATAGACAACCCGACTTTTTTAGACCAGGCATTTACCCATTTAGTATAACTTTCGAAAGATTTATCATGAATAGTGTACGGCTCTAAAAGTTGTAAAGCATTTGCACTATTTTGCAGCGTTTCGTTTACAGTAAAAGCATATTTACAAAAATCAGGATAGGCTAAGGAACCAAATCCCACAACTGAGAAACTAAAAGCCTTATTTGTTTTTACTGCCTTAAAAAGTTCGGTAAATCTGGAGGCATTTTCCGGAGGCTCCCCTTCACCATAAGTTGCTGTAATTACCACCAAATGCTCGAGTTTATGGTAGATTGAATAGTCATTTAATTCTGCAATAAAGGTTTTCTGTCCCAGCTTAATTAATTGCTTATACAACTGATTGGCATAATGTAATGTACTTCCGTTTTCGGATCCTACCAGAATAACAAATTTACAATCGTCCTTTTTAAATGCATTTTTCAGTTTGGCCCGTCTGCGTTTAAAGGTCATTGCAAAACCGGAATACACAAAAAACAGAATATTGACACAGGCTACAGCCAGAATTAAAGACCACAGAATACTGCCTTGCCCGGTATGCAAATTAATACTCCAGCGCGAAGCCAAAGCTATAAAGGGATATTTGGATTCACTTAAAATCGCACCGGTATATTGATTTACTAATACTTCCCGGTCTTGCAACTGAAGTGTAAAATAATCCTCAACATCCTCTGAAAACGGAAATTCCACCTGTCTCACTTCTGCCAGTCTGGTATTTTTAAAGATTGTCTGTGCTCCTAATTCCAAACGGGGTTCATCTGTAATTTCATCATAATTAAAGTCGTGCTTCAATGTTTCTTTCGGCAACAATTCAAAACGATAGAGAGACAAATACACTCCTGTAAGTGTTATAATAAGAATAGGAACAAGAGACAAACGTCCTAATACCACATGATAATACTGAGCAAAATTCTCGTTTACTATTGTCTTAAAAAACTGCTTTATACCACGTTGTCGTTTTAAAATTAACACGGTCCCGGTAAGTGCTATAACCAACAATAAAAAAGACGTTATTCCCACAAAAATTCGTCCTATAGTCTTCAGGAATAATGATCTGTGAAAATTTGTTGCCCAATTAAAAAAAGGCGTTTTCTCTATTAATGCTCCCAGCTTTTCTCCCGTTCTGGGATTGATGTAAAATTGGTCAGCATCTCCCTCATTAGTAATTACAGATGCCGAAACAAACGAATTTACATCAACTTTAAGTTCTAAAACTTCCGGATATACCTGCTTTAACTTCGTAAGTGTTTCACCTAAATAAATATCATCAAAACGCTCTGCTTTATAAGGTTGAACCTGGTTCGAAATAGGTTCGAACGCCAGAATTACCCCCGTTAAAGCGGCCAGTACTATAAAAACAAAAGAAGATACAGCCAACGCTAAGTGGCTATATCTCCATATTGAAATTGTCATGTAGTAAAACTATTTAATTTGGTATCATACGTACATAACGTATAAATCCTTTCCCTTCAACTTTACTTTTTACGCTTTCAGAAGTTAACTCAAACTGAACATCCTGTTCGTAATATTCCTGATCTTCAACCGAGGATTCAAAACGAATGCTATACCCCGCATTTATTTTAGCATCTTCAATCTCAATAACATTAATACTGCGTTGTCCACCAGCAACCGTTGCTCCGGTAATTGCATCTATGTTATTTCGTTTTTTTCCGTAAAACTTCCACCACGAGGTTATATCGTTATACCACTCGCTATCGTCTCCTTGCACATACAAGGTTTTTTCGTATTCCCCATTTGGATTAATTAACGAAATGACTACATAAGCGCCTTCGCCGGTATAATTCGTCATCTGTACCATACATTTGTATTTGGTTGCAGGGCTTACCGGTTTAAATGAATATAAGGTAAATATTACAAGTGCCAACGCACTAAAAGTCTTTATAATTGAAAATTTCTTCATGCGTACTATTTTAAGAAATTAATATTAATCTTATTGGCCTTTAAAAGTTCATTTTCATTAGCCAGATCAAAGGCTGTCTCGTCGAAATCTGTAGTTATCGATTTATCAGCTCCAACACCTATTAAATACTTTAGAATTACATCGTCTGTTGCCGACATAGATGCTTTTAATAAAGCTGTCATGCCGTCCTTATTCTTAGCATTAACATTTACTCCATAAGGCGCTAACTGCTTCAATAAATCCAAACTGTTTTTATCCAGCGCTAAATGGTAAACTGTATTGCCGTTATTCTGAGGTTTAGAAACATCTAACCCTTTCTGCTTTAATAATTCCAATTTTTGCTTGAACTCATTACTATTCCTTTCTGAATATCCCTGAATTAAATAAGCGATTAGGTTGTTTCCTTCAGCATCTAAAACATTTACATCCGCTCCATTGTTAATTAAATAGGTAACGACTGCAGCTGAATTATTCTGTACCGCTAAAGCCAAGGCAGATTCTCCTTTTTTATTAGTTGCATTAATAGTTTTCACCTCCTTAGCTAATAGCTTCACTATATCTAAAGTGTTTCTTGAAGCTGCATTTAAAAAAGCGGTATTTCCATTCTGGTCGGCCTGATTAACATCAACACCTTTTGCTATAAAGTAATTTATAATTTCGGCATCTTTACTTTTGCCCCCTAAAGCATGTAACGGCGTTTCGCCTGTACTTGTAGTTACATTAGGACTTATACCTTTACTTTCTAAAAACTTAAATAACTCTAATCCGTTTGAAGTACCACGACCACCCATACTGGCAAACATCATGGCGTTTCCTCCTTCGTTATTTTTGTAATTATAGTCTATTCCCTTTTCAATAAGTTGATTTAGCATATCTATATTACCAGACTTTGCCACATAATGAAATATACCATTGCCTTCGGCATCCTTACCGTTAATATCTAAGCCTTTAGATACAAAATAATAGATGGTATTGAAATCCTTAGCCCGTTGCGAAACCAGTAACAAAGCATTAGCCCCGTGATGATCTAAATCTGATTGTAAATTTGCTCCGTTTTCCAGGCATAAATCGTAAACTTTGGTATTACTCTGACCGGTTGCAGCGGCAAAATTTAAAACCGTAAAGCCATGGTTATCCAATAGATCTGTTTTTGCTCCTCTTTCTAATAAATACTCCATAAGCTCGACCTTCCCTTTATTCGCTGCCCAAAATATATAGGTACGGCCGTCGTGAGTTAATTTATTAACATCGTTCCCTTTTTGGGTGATAAGATATTCTATAGTCTCATCTGGAAGCCCCTGTAAAATAGCCAAAGTTACCGGATCGAAACTGGCCGAATTACGCTCAGTAGGATCATTCCCAGCTTTAATTTTTTCTTTTACTACCTCTACAGAAGGATTGGATTTCCAGAAATCGCGTTCTAAAAACACGTTGGACTGTTGCGCCTGAGCGAACAATCCAACACTTAAAAAGGCGCCTAACACACCTTTTTTGAAACTTAAATTTTTCATATTATTTTTTTACAAAAGATTCGATTACCTCATTTATGGCTGCCTCATCCTGATAAGCATCTTCAGAAAACAAATACTTATACAGTTGTTTATTATCTACTTTTTCTTCTAAATTTAAATTAGTGTCTCTCGCAAAAACCTCATCCCATTTTGCTCGAACCAAAGCCCATTTAGCACTTGTTTTAGTCCAGTAATCCTGAGCTGCTTTACACTTAGCATCTTCTACTTTTTTGTACGTATTATACCCTTTTTCCTGAGCCACTAACACATCGTCCTTACCTGTTTCACGCACTACTTTGTCGTTATCCTGATCGTGAATCCATCCCGTTTTTGTTATTTCCTGACGGTTGCGTCGAACCGTTACATTATAATCGCTACGTTGTGTATATTCGCGACGCGGCAGTGGGGCCGTTGTTGTATTTTCCCAGTAACTTTTCCCATCTACGTGTACCCAGGATGCAGATCCTTCGTAACGCGGACTATCGTCTACCTGAAATACTTTTTGCGACCATTGTCCTTTAACTTCACTTTTCGGAAGATTTACATAGTTCCAAACATTATCACCGTTATACAAATACAAATCCGTGTTTTCGTACTCCCAGTCCTGTCTCCAGTGTTTTACAATGTGCGGATGCGCAGCATCACCAACAATTAAAAGGTGTTGTAAGGCAATTTTATCTTTAGAATCTTCAACCAGCTCTACCCATTCCAATCCTCTGTCATGCTTTACCTCAGATGGCACATATGCAGAGTCTTTTACATAATTAAACGTTTCTGCAAAATTAAAATTCACTTCATAACAGCCACACATGTTCTTAATGGCGTCCTGATCTTGTTTCTTTTTGCTTTGAGCTTCTGCCTGACCAGCAAACATTAAAGCTACTAATCCTAGAATAAAGCTGTGTTTCATAAAATGGTTTGTTTTTAAGATTATAAAAGTACTACAAAAATATTAATTCTTATTTAGATTGAATTAAAATAAAAATATATATTTGCCTGCAAATCTAAATAAGAATGAGTCTAAATAAAAATAATATTATACTTTTTTTAAACCTGATTACCGCCATTTCAGTGAAGGCACAATCTGATTTAAAAGACTCTCTTAATTTAGTACAACTGGATGAAGTCGTAATTACAGGGCAATACAACCCGCAATCCATAAAAAAATCCATCCACAACGTCACAGTTATTAACAGGGAGAAAATTGAAAATCAGGCAGCTAATAATTTAGCAGATGTTCTAAATTTTAACCTTAACCTTACCGTAATCCCAAATTCACAAACCGGAAGATCCACTATTTCCTTCTTTGGTCTGGACGGCCAATATTTTAACATCCTCATAGACAATATTCCTATGGTTAGCGGTAATGGTTTAGGCAATAATATCGACTTGACTACAATTAACTTAGACGACGTAGAACGTGTTGAAATTGTTGAAGGAGCTATGGGTGTTGACTACGGAGCGAATGCCGTTTCGGGAGTCATTAATATTATAACCAAAAAGAAACACGATAATATCTGGAACGTTCAGGCTTCTGTCCAGGAAGAAACCGTAAGTGATGAATACGCCTGGTTTAATGAAGGTCGCCACATACAGGCCTTAAATCTGGCTCATAACTTTAACACTAAATGGTCTGCTAAACTAGGCGTTAATCGCAATCAATTTGCCGGATTCTATAATAACAAATTAGGAAAAGACCATTACCAGAATGATGGTTTAAGAGGCTATGACTGGCTGCCTAAAACACAATTAAATTCGAATGCATTAATCAATTATCAGTCGGACAACTTAAACATATTCTATAAGTTCGAATTCTTTAATGAGCTAATTAATTATTTCGATGCCACCGTTAGGCCCAATATCGACGTAACTTCTCAGACTAGTAATCCTTCGGCCAGCGATAAAATATATACAACCAACCGATTTGTAAACAATTTAAACATTGATGGCCATTTTAAAACCGGAGCGCACTATACGGCTTCATTATCTTACCAAAACCAAAAACGAAATCTTAACGCCTTTAACTACTATATCCTTACGCGAGACAAAACCAATGAAACTAAAGAAACTTACCAATCCAGTCAAGTTTTATTCTCCAAAGGCACTATTAACGACCTTATAAAACAGGATTATTTTGATTTTCAATTAGGTTACGAAACACGTTATATCGAAGGTTTCGACACTCAGGCTTCTGGGAGCATTACACAATTAGATAAAACCAAATCGCAAAGTAATATCGCCATATTCGGATCTTCAGAAATTAAATTATCCGAAAGAATTTCGATACGCCCGGGCATTAGATATGAATACAATTCCATGTTCCATTCTAAAACTTTAGGGACTTTAAGCGCCAGATATTCCATGAGTCATGGATTTGAATTACGTGCCAATTTAGGAACCTCTTATCGTACTCCTAATTTTGAAGAGCTGTATTATTATTTCGTTGACTCTAATCACGATGTTAGG
This sequence comes from Formosa sp. S-31, assembly GCF_051172795.1. Lineage (NCBI taxonomy): Bacteria > Pseudomonadati > Bacteroidota > Flavobacteriia > Flavobacteriales > Flavobacteriaceae > Formosa > Formosa sp. S-31. Next base: position 53,824 of record NZ_JAENDK010000004.1, on the reverse strand, counting down.
GGTAACGAAAACCTGAAACCCGAAAAAGGGTATTCTGCCTTTATAAACCTTAAAAAGTACAGTTGGGTAAAAAGCATTGCTTTACAAAACACTCTAAAGCTAAGTTATCTGAATGTAAATGATAAAATTGATCTGGCTATAGTAAACACCTTGCCACTAAAATACCAATACATCAATATTGATGCTTATAAACTTTGGGGACTTACTTCAGAAAACAGTATTAAAAAAGGTCCGTGGGCATTTAATCTGGGGGCTACAGTACAAGGCATTTCCAGAATTACCAATAACGAAGTCAATGCCGAAAATGACTTTTTATATTCATTTCAGCTCAATACAAGTAGTACCTATAATATAAAAAAGTGGAATACTGTATGTGCTTTGCTTTTAAAATACAACGGTAAACAACAAAATTATATCGCCTCAGGCACCGACGATAACGGCAATGCTTTATTTGAAAAAGCGACCACAGACGCATACAGCTGGATGGATGTTTCTATCAGAAAATCATTTTTTCAAAACTCAACCCAGATTACCATTGGCGCACGAAACCTATTTGATGTTACTAATGTAACAACTAGCAGCCCTAACAGCCAGGGCACGCATAGCACAAACAACAGTAACCTGTTACTGGGTTATGGCCGTTCATTCTATTTAAAACTATTATATAAACCAAACTTTTAAACATTAAAATTATGACTAAAAGATTTTTATCTATAATGCTAAGTATTACTGTACTTGCTTTTACAGGATGTAGTGAAGACGATTCACCATCAGGACCTATTGACATTGTTATAGAAGGGGCCAACGTTACTCCGGAAGTAGGAGGCCCTAACCAACAAAATCAAGTCTATATTGATTTAAGCACAAATACAAGCACTACTGTACAACGCGATTCCTGGGACTTAGGATTTTATTCCGGCTCTGAACACAGAGTAATTATCAACGGATCCATTTACATGGCTACAGCACAATTAACAACTACAGATATAGACGCTGTAAACAAAAACTCAACAGAAGTACAGGATTTACAACAAAGAGTGGCTGTAGGAACTTTTCAGGCAGAAAGCGCTGCGTTTATAGATGCTCCAGATGGCAATTTAAGTAAAACCGCCATTGCAGAAATTTCTGAAACTGATGCAGAAAACCATGTGTATTTAGTAAATCTTGGATTTGCTGTTGGGACAGAAACTCCTGCCACAGGAAGTGTCGCCATTAATGGTGAAAGCAGAGGCTGGAAAAAAATAAGAATTCTTAAACGCGATGAAAACTACCTGTTACAGTATGCCGATTTAGATGCTACAAGTCATGAAGAAGTAAGCATTTCTAAAAACAGTGATTACAACTTTACGTTCTTCAGTTTTAATTCTAATACTGAAACAAGTGTTGAACCTGCAAAAATGGACTGGGATTTAAAGTTCTCTGTATTTACTAATGAAATCCCAGGTTATGGTGCTTATGGTTATTCCGATTTCGTTGTGAATAACTTAAATGCAAATGCAAAAATTTATATGATAGACAGTGCCGAAAACACCGAGTTAACTTATGACAACTTTATTCTAGCCGATGTAGACATGAATAACTTTAGTGATGACCAACGCGGTATTGGAAGCAGCTGGAGAAATGGAGGTGGACCAAGTACAGAGCCTTCTTTAAAAGAGAATCTTTTTTATATCGTAAATGATACCGATGGTAACTTATATAAATTGAAATTTTTAGCCCTAACCAACGAAGCTGGTGAACGTGGCTATCCGCAATTTGTTTATAGCCTGTTACAATAACGTTTCATTTTATTTTTTTACACAATTAGCAAAAAAATGCCACTCTTTTGAGTGGCATTTTTCTTTTAATCTAAATGATAAATCTCTCTGATGTTCTTTAAAATGGCATCGAAATCTATTTTTAAATCGATTAATTTTCCTGAAAATATATCGAAAACCCAGCCGTGTACCTTAACGCCTCGTGTACGAATTGCCTTTTGCACCTCTGCCGTTTTTATAAGATTAACACATTGTTCCTGAACGTTTAATTCTATTAAACGATTATATCTTTTGTCTTCATCATCGATCTTATCCAGTTCTTTGGCATGAATACGATAAACATCTCTGATGTTTCTCAACCATGGATTTAAAATACCAAGATCCTGAGACTGCATCGCCGCTTTAACACCACCGCAACCGTAATGTCCGCAAACTACCACGTGATTCACTTTTAAATGCTCAACCGCATAATTTACAACCGACATCACATTTAAATCGGTATTAGGAACCATATTGGCAATATTACGATGTACAAATACGTCTCCTAATTCCAAGCCCATTAAACCTTCTGCATCCACACGGCTGTCGGAACACCCTATATATAAAAATTCCGGACTTTGTCCTTTACCAATATTTTCAAAATACTTCGGATCCTGATCCAGTTTATTTTTAATCCAATCTTCGTTGTTTTTAAAAACCTGTTTTAATTTCATAATTATAACTTTTAGTTTGTTTCCTTTATATTATTATTTATCCAGAATAAGCATGTTTTAAAATCCCTAAAGATAAGCTCTTCAGGAATTATTTCAGGAATTAAACCACTTCTTTTCATCATATTTTTTGGCTGCTTTAGCAAGCCTACAAATACGACAATCTTATTGCGTTGTTCTAAATCGACAAGCGTATCTTCTAAGGCATATAAACCGGATTGATCTAAATACTGCATACGCCCAAACCGTATAACCACAACTCTGGCTCGTTCGGGAATATCTTTAATTAAACTCTGAAAATCGCTGGTTGAACCAAAAAACAATGGCCCGTTTATATGCTTAACAAAAATGTCTTCCTTATATTTTTCCTGAGTATTTAAGGCATCGTACCAATATTTCTCTTGCGACAAAGATTTAACTGTCGATCGTCTTGCCGTTAATTCTCCAATACGTTTCATAAACAACAAAGAGGCTATAATTAAACCAATACCTACAGCATATACTAAATTCCAGAATGTAGACAGTAGTAACACTATAAACATGATAAGAACCTCCGAACTTAGTTTAACTGGTCCCAAAGTTATATCTTTTGGTAAACTTGGAATGGCTTTTAATCCCTTATAATCCATTACCCCAATCCCTACCGTCACCAGTATTCCTGCTAATACCGCAGCCGGAATTTTAGATGCAATCGGACCTAAGGCAAGTAATATGAGCAATAACACCAAACCGGCAATCATTCCCGATAATCTGGTCTTTCCTCCCGATTTAATATTGACCACAGTTCTAATGGTTGCCCCGGCACCCGGAATACCTCCAAATAATCCGCCAAGCGTATTCCCTATCCCTTGTCCTACCAATTCCTTATTTGGGTTATGTTTCGTTCTTGTGAGGTTATCAGCCACCAGACTAGTCAATAAAGAATCTATTGCCCCTAATAACGCTAAGGTTAGCGCGGTAAAAATATAAGGCGTAATATGTCCTATGCTAAACCCCGTAAGCACTTCTAAATGCGGAATAGGCAAACCTGTTGGAATCTGCTCTATAGGTCTATAATCTAAACCAAGAAAAACCGCCAAACCCGACATTACCATTAAGGCTACCAAAGTACTGGGTACAGCCTTTGTAATTCGTTTAAAACCATAAATAATTATAATGGTCCCTAAGGCCAGACTTAGTTCCAGCCAACTTATGGATTTTACAGCCCTTGGCAATACGTTTAATGTGCCTATCACGCCGGAAGATTTATTCCCAGCCAAGGTTTTTGATTGCTTTAAAATTTCTTCAGAAGTTACATTTTTCGCACGTTTTACGGTTTCTGTAAAATCTTCTAAAACCAAAATACCTTCGCCCGATTCTTCAAGTAAAATTTGTTCTAAAATAGCTTCTTCAGCATACGGCTTAAACTGGTTAACATAGGCCTCATCTTCCTTTGGGTAATATCCTAAAACCGGAAGTATTTGTGTAATTAAGATTATTAAACCAATAGCAGTCATGAACCCTGAAACCACTGGATACGGAATATATTTTATATACACACCCAACCCTAAAAAACCCAAACCTATCTGAATGAGTCCTGCGAGAATAAAAACGCTTAAAATTAAAGGTAATGCCTTATTAACATCACCATCGTTAGCTGTAATTAAACCGGCAATTATTACCATACTAACAGCTGTCATAGGAGCTGTAGGTCCGGAAATTTGAGTATTTGTGCCACCGAAAAGCGACGCAAAAAAACTTAAAAAAATAGCCCCGTACAATCCTGCACTAGGCCCTAAACCTGAAGAAACTCCAAAAGCAAGGGCTAAAGGTAGAGCAACAATTCCTGCTGTTATACCTCCGAATGCATCGCCCTTAATATGGGTAAACAAGGCCCTCATGAGTTATTTCAATACTATTTTAACTAAATCTTTTTATACACAAGCTAATTTATTAAATTAATAAAAATACTTTAGTTTATTTGGATTTTTAATAAATCAGGCCATGCTTTTTAACATTTTTCCGTTCATTATCAATAATTTACCATTAACTCAAACTTAATTTCGATTTAGGACGTTCTTTAAAAAACTTAACATAACTATCGGGATTCTCAACAACTCCACGTTTAGACACCAGTTTTACATCAATATGGCGTTCCTTGGCCTTTACGGCAAAATCCTCCAAAATTTCAATAATGTCATGATCCAAATACCGTGTATTAATAAGATTTAGTTCCAGATATGTATCTCTTGGCAGACTATCCAGTTCTTTCAAAATAGCTCCTTTATTAAAAAAAGTTACTTCCTCGGCTAAGGTCATTTTTATCTGATGCTTCCCATTACTTTTATCTTCAATATGAAGGAAATGAGAATTTTGATAACTCTTTAAAAGAATAACCACAATACCCACCAGAAGTCCAAGGCTTATACCTTTTAATAAATCGGTAAACACTATACCCAGCACCGTTACTATAAACGGCAACCATTGTTTCCAACCCATTTTATACATTTCTTTGAACAACTTTGGCTTGGCTAATTTGTAGCCAACTACCAGTAATATTGCCGCTAACACAGACAAAGGAATCATATTTAATAAACGTGGAATTAACACGACAGAAATCAATAACAGAATACCATGTATTATAGCTGACATTTTACTAATCGCTCCTGACTGAATATTTGCAGAACTTCTAACAATAACCTGAGTAATCGGTAATCCTCCCACTAATCCGGATAGTATATTACCTGTACCTTGTGCCAACAGCTCACGATTTGTTGGTGTTACATTTTTATTAGGATCAATTTTATCTGTAGCTTCTACACACAATAAAGTCTCTAAACTGGCAACAAGAGCTATAGTAAAGGCGGTAATCCAGATTTCCGGATTCGTTATGGCCCCGAAATTAGGAAAGGTAAACTGACCTAAAAACGAGTCGACATCATCTGGAATTGGTACACTTACCAAGTGTGACTGGGAAATACCAAGTACACTGTTTGACTGCGTTAAAATAAAAAACAAAATACCTAAAACCACTGCTACCAATGGTCCTTGAATCAGCGTAAATATTTTTGCCTTTTTAGCCAGAACATTATCCCATAGCAAAATAATAGCTAAACCCACAAAGCCAATTACCATTGACCCCATTGTGATATGGTCGAAAATATGAAATATAGATGAAAAGGAATTTTCTCCGGAAACTTCCAGAAAACTATCAGCACCCTCCGGCTCGGCATCATATCCAAAAAAATGCGGAATTTGTTTAAGAATAATAATGATACCAATTCCGGTTAACATCCCTTTAATGACTGAGGAGGGAAAATAATACCCAATGACTCCAGCTTTTAAAAACCCTAATGCTAACTGAATAACACCGCCCAGTACAACAGCTACAAGGAAATTCTGATACCCTCCTAAGGTCCCTATAGCAGTTAATACTATAGCTGCCAGACCTGCCGCAGGACCACTTACTCCTATTTTAGATCCACTTAAAGCGCCAACTACAATTCCGCCAATAATACCAGCAATTACCCCTGAAAACAAGGGAGCTCCACTGGCCAGAGCAATACCAAGACATAATGGTAAGGCCACAAAAAACACGACAATACTTGCCGGTAAATCTTTTTTTATCGTTTTAAACATAATAAAACCTGTTTTAAATTTTTAAATACTACCATAAGCCTGACAACTATTTTAAACCATCAAGCTAAAAAACGTGTTATATTATGTGTAATTCCGGTGGCGGGTATTGCAGATCGAGACTTCGTGAAGTATAAGTGTTCTGATAAAACGATGTATGCTCTATATCATCTTTTATCACCAGTAAATTTTGATATATGGCCTGATCCAGGAATTTCAATTCCAGATTTTTAAGCACTTCATTTTTGTGATTCTCTTCTTCATTTACATTTTTATAGAAGGTAGAAATATCATAGCTGTCGTCTACAATAGATATTACCGTGGGTGTAGTAATAAATACTGCAAAGACTAAAAACATGAAGTATGTAAAAATCAGCTTTGCCATGAAACCATATTTAGCATTTTACCAAAAATACGGTTTTAGCCTTAATTTTTTAAAATATTAACTTTAAAAAACTCAAATCTTTTTAATATCCTCACTGGAAATCCAGCCCGTTTTACCATCAGCAAGTTTAATGCGCTTCCAGTTATTAACGGTATCCAGAATATTAACTTTTGTCCCTTCATGAAGAATAAAGAGCTCCTGACTACTTAAATTAGGTTCACTTTTAACCTGACTCTCCTGAGCAAATACTATGGCCGGATTAGTTTTCTTATCTAAGCTATAGCTACGAAACGCCAGCATTAAAGTGATAAGCCCGGAGCCAATTGCGAAGAAACTTGCCGTAAATGCCATACGCTTTCGAACCGTATATTCTGCGAAATAATAGGTTAAAAACAATAAGACAAACAGTACAAACAGAAGCACCGACATTACGGCCCATCCGTTATAAGTCATAATGTTTGTAATTGAATTTACTATTTTAGAAATCCCAACTTCGGGTACCTCATCTATAGCATCTATCGTCATATTTTTAGCATAAGCCATATTATTTTGTATATCCTTATCCTTAGGATTTAACAATAAAGCTTTTTCATAATAATAAATACTGGGCGCTATATGGTTTAACTTATAGTGCGCATTACCCAAATTAAAATACAATTCGGAAGAGTGCATACCGGTATCTAAAATGGCCTGATATTTATCTATGGCCTCGGCATATTTTTTGTTATTATAAAGGGTATTTCCCTGCTCAAACAAATTTTCGTTCTGAGCAAAAGTTAGACTTCCTATTAAAAGTGCTAGTATATAAATTAACGATTTCATCTTAACCTAAGAAATTTGTTTATCGATTAAAGAAATGGTTTTTGCTGCTTTATCTAAATCCTGTTTCATAGCCACATTGGTAGAAGGCGTATAACGTGCCAGTTCACAACTTTGTAACAAACTGCTAAACTCATTTACAACTTCAGTTTCCACCTGTTTAGACTGCAGTAATTCGCTTATTTTATCTTTACTAAACTCACTGGTTTCAATATTCAACTTTCCTTTTAAGTAGTTATGCAATGCTTTCTCTAAAGCCACATAAAAAGCCTCCTTATTTCCTAAAGCTTTTTTAGCTTCACTTAAATATTTTTTAGCAAGTTTATCTGCCTTTCTAAGTTTTGTTCCCACCACATCGGCATCGCGAACTGCTTTTTGTTTTCTGAATACCATAGCTAAGGGTATGGCTAAAAGCGGAGCTAGAAGTGACCCCCAGAACAAATTAGATTTAAAGAAATCTTCGTGCGTTACCGGTTGTAAATTGGCCTGTGTCTTCACAAAGGCAAAATGATCGCTATTTAAAACCACAGGTTGCTTCCCATTATTTACTATGGTAGGGCTTTTATCAGCAGGCAGGTTGTTTGGCCCCTGAAATACATTTACTACTATTTCATCGGATGAAATGCGCTTATAACTTTCGGTTTTTACATCGAAATACGAAAAAGTAATACTTGGAATCGGATATTTCCCTTTAAACTGAGGTACAACAGTATAATTATCGGAAATACGCCCCTGCATCCCTGCGAGTGAAGTCTGCACATTCTCGTTGTGCTCCGGTTCGTAAACCTCCAAAGAACTTGGAAGGTTAACTTTTGGCAATTCGAATAACTTCAAATTTCCATTTCCGGAAACCTCAACCTTTAAATCTAAAGACTCCGAAGCCTTTAATTCGTTTTTAGAGGTTGTTACCTTAAAATCAAAATTACCTACTGCACCTGTAAAATCAATAGGTTTTCCTTGCTCTGGTAATGGTTTTACATTTATTACCCGCTCGCCGGCAGAAACGGTTTTGTGTACCTGAGTCATTAAACGTCCACCAAAAATATCACGTCTGTTTGTTGGCACATCAACTGTAATATCCAGACTCAATGGCTCTATTTTTAACTTACCTGTTTTTTGCGGATATAATACGGTTTTACGCAACACCACATAACGATAGGATTCGCCTTTATAGTCACCATTCTGAACCTTTAAACCTTTAATATCTATGTTCTGGCTCCAGAAATCATTATAGCGCGGATTATCAATTTCTCTCCAGTTACTCACTCCTGTATTAGGAGACACATACAACTTATATACCACGGTAATGGCTTCGTTTAAATACGGATTAGCCTTTGAGACTTCGGCCACCAAATGAATATTTTCAGAGGCTACATAATCGGCATTATTGCCATCTTTTGGTTTATCTACAGCCTTAGTAACGGTTACCGCCACGGGAGTAGTTTTATACACCTGACCATCGACTTCTATAGTCGCCTGGTTAATGGTAAATTTCCCCTGACTTTTTGGTGCTAAAAAATAAGTGTAGGTTTTAGAAAACTGAGACACACCATTAACCCACGATTTACTTACAGACTGATTTGGACCGCCTACAACCGCGAAATTTGAAAAGTTAGGCGGATTAAAATTATCGCCATCTTTATTCATTTCAAAATCGACACGCAAGCGCTCATTAATACCCAATTTGGTCTTACTTAATTTTGCTTCGAATTTAACCTGCGCAAGGCCCAGACTCGAAAACAGCAGAAATAAAACTATTGAAATATACTTAATCCCTTTCATCTTAATTTTTATACGCAATATAAATTACCAATCTTTATCTGTTTGTATTTGTACGCCTTTGGTCTTTTCAGCATTCATTTTTTCCTGAACCTTCTGCTCCTGATTATTCATAGCTTCTAACAAATTCTTAATTTGTTGCGGAGACATTTGCCCTTGCTGTGGCTTAGGTTGCTGAGGCTGTTCCTTTTTATCTTTATCGCCCTGTCCCTGATCCTGTTTATCATCCTTAGGCTTACCGTCTTCTTTCTCGTCCTGATCACCATCTTTTTGATCCTGATCTTTTTTATCACCGTCGTCCTCCTTGTTCTGATCCTGGTTATCCTGATCTTTTTGATCCTTATTCTCGTCTTTATTATCCTGATTCTGATCTTTATTCTGTTCCTGATTATCGTCTTCGTTATTTTGATTGTCCTGCTTTTGTTGCTCTTCACACTCCTTAGCCAGACCAAAATTATAACGTGTCTCCTCGTCGGTAGGGTCGTTTCTTAACGCATTCTTGTATGCCTCTACAGCTTCTTTACATTTTTTATTCTGCATTAAAATATTACCCATATTATGATAAGCTTTATGCTTTTCGGCCTTATCTGTAGATTTTACAGCGGCTTCCTCCAGGCGAAATAAAGCTTCGTCATAATTCCCCTTTTTAAAATAAGAGGTTCCCAAATTATAGATTCCGGAAATATTGCTCTGCTCCTCAGAAATAGCCTTTCTGTAAGCCATTTCGGCTTCAATATAATCTTCGCTTTTAAGGTCTTCATTTCCTTCATAAACAAAGTTATTCGCTATTCTTTTTGCCTTTTGTATTTGTTCGTCGTTATCCTGGGCAAAAGAAAACACAGAGCATAATGTGACCATTAGTAACACTATCTTTTTCATAACAAATAATCCAAAATCACCGAATATTACTAATTTTTTAGCTTTTTCTATCATAAGTTTTCGTTAAATAAGTTTAACCGCTTTAACCAAGCTGTTTTACGATCTAACAAGAATATATCTATAAACAGGAAGAAAATAGCCAGTGCTAAAAACCATTGAAACTGATCTTTAAAGTCGGCAAACTGCTTTGCCTCGAACTCTTTTTTATCCATGCCGTTTAGAATTTCCCGAATTTCATCTACCACATCGGCAGTATTTCTTCCGTTAATGTAAACCCCGTTGGCTTCCTGTGCTATATTTTTAAGTGTCTCTTCATTAAGTCTGGTAATAACAGTTTCTCCATTGCTATCCTTTTTATAGTTCATAACAATGCCGTTTCGTTTTTCCGGAATAGGGCCTCCCTTTACATCTCCTACACCTATAGTAAAAATTCGAATACCTTCTTCTGCGGCTTCCTCTGCCACACTAGCAGCAACTTCGCTGTGATCTTCTCCGTCGGAAATAATAATTAACACCCGATTGGTCTGATCGACATCATCATAATAGGTTTTTGCCAGATTAATCGCTTCGTTAATTGCGGTTCCCTGCGAAGACAACATATCTGTATTCATGTTTTGAAGGAACATTTTAGCCGACGCATAATCGGTCGTAATTGGCAACTGCGGAAATGCTTTTCCTGCATACGCAATAATTCCAATCCTGTCACTGGCCAGATTATTAATAATCTGAGTGACCAGTTGTTTGGCTTTTTCCAGACGGTTTGGCGCTATATCTTCGGCCAGCATACTTTTAGACACGTCTACTGCAAATACAATATCAACTCCTTCGCGCTTTACAGTTTCCAACTTGGTCCCTATTTTCGGATTTACCAATGCAATCGCCAAACAGCCAAATGCCAAACAAAGCACTACAAGTTTTAGCACCGATTTAAACAAAGACCTATTAGGGCTAAGGCGTTTTAATAAGGTTTTATCTGCAAACTTTTTCTGCGTATGTCGCTTCCAGAGTTGCAATACCAAAAAGATTACCACCAGCGCCGGAATGATACACAATGCCCAAAACCATATTTTTTCTTCTAACTGATACATGTATCTATATAAAACTTTTAAATAATGTAGAGCGTAACAACACTTCTATTATTAATAATAAACCGGCTAACAATACTAACGGACGAAATTTTTCTTCGTAATTATAAAATTTAAATTCCTCAATATCTGTTTTTTCCAACTTGTTTATCTCTTCATAAATCTCTTCCAGTTTTTTATTATCTGTTGCCCTAAAATATTTACCGCCTGTCACCTGCGCTATTTCTTTTAGCAATTCCTCATCGATTTCAACTGGTACACGCCCGTATTGAAATCCGCCATTTGGCAAAATCTGTACAGGAGATAAGGCCATACCATTAGAACCTAATCCAATTGTATAGGTTTTTATTCCGAACTCTACTGCCATTTCACTGGCAATTTTAGGATCTATAAACCCGGAATTATTTACCCCGTCTGTAAGTAAAATTATAACTTTACTCTTTGCTTTACTGTCTTTTAAACGGTTTACAGCAGTGGCTAACCCCATACCTATAGCCGTACCTCCCTGTATAATATTATTATATTTAATATCTTCTAAAGACCTAACAACAATTCCTTTATCACTTGTAATTGGAGTACGTGTATAACTTTCTCCTGCGTACTCCACCAGACCTATCCTGTCGTTTGGACGTTCTTTAATAAAATCGGTAGCCACTTCTTTTAAGGCCTCCAATCGATTTGGTTTTAAATCTTTAGCCAGCATACTTGCCGAAACATCGATAGCCATAACTATATCAATTCCTTTGGTTGTTTTGGTTCTCGACGACACATCAACAGTCCTTGGTCTTGCCAAGGCCGTAATTAATAATGCCAAGGCGATTAAGCGCAATGCAAACATAAGATGTTTCAACTTTGGCAACCAGGACTGCGTAAGCTTAAACCCCTTAAGGCTGGACATTTTAAGCTCGGCGGTTTGCTTTTTTTGTTTAAAAATATACCAGACTACAGCCAATGGCAGCAGTAAAAGCAACCAGAAAAAGTCTTTGTTTAAAAATTCTATACCTTCAAACATTATTGTACTTTTTTATTAAGTTCTACCGAATTAAGTATGCGTTCTGAAATGTCCCTGGCGTAAACATCTCCATCTTTCCATGTAATTACAATTTGCTGTAATACATTTTGAGATGTAAAATGCAGCATTACATAATGCCCCAAAACATAATTTTCGGTATTTAAAATCGGAATATTTGCTGTTCCAAACGTTTTTAATCCTTCGGCTCCATTAGGCGTACTAAATTTTTCGCGCATAACAGTAATATCGGTAATCTTTTGAAGCTCAAACTGCTTAATTGCGGCTTCTGAAGCCTGATTTAAATCGATGCCCGATTGCTTATTTTCTCCTTGTTCTTGTCCTTGCGACTGATTTTGAGTAGCGGTACGCGTGGTGGTAACCGAAACACTAAATAAATCTAACAAGGAACCGTAACCAAAAGCAGTAACCTGAACTTTATCTTTAATTCCGTCAGGCACCGGACTTTCCAAACGCTTTAAAACTTTTGGAGTAGAAACGGTTACCGGAGGAAAACCATAAGCACTGGTCACCCATTGCCCTTCTAGCAACTCTTTAGTTTCGTGCCCTAAAATAGTATCTTTCGTATAGTTAAAACCATACTTAACGGCGAATCCAGTAAACACTAATACAATTAAAGCGATTGCCGAAGCAACAGAAATAATAAGTTTTTTACGCTTCTTTTTGCGTTCCTGCTCTTCCTTATATTTCTGATCTAACAGTTTTTCTTCTTCATCCGGTTCCGGAAGCACTTCCTTAACATGATCGATTTCGGATGCAATAGTTTGCTTATCCAACTCTGCCAAAGCCACATCTGGTGCAGATTTCGCAAATTTCACCAAATCGGCACGCTTTAAAATACTTTCTATATTATGAATGGTTTCTTTACTAAAATGAATCTGATTTCCTTCTTTCAGTAATTGCAAACGTGCGATTAATTCATCAGTTGTACTTTCTAAAGCTCTGTTGTATACCTTTTCGTCCAGATATTTCCTTAAAACCAGTGTCAACTCAGAGTAATATTCTTTAATCTCGGAATGCTCCAGATAATGACTTTCGTCTAATTTCTGAAGCGCCAGTTTTGCGCGTTCATAAGGCGGTAACAAAGCAATTTCCTCTTCTTCAGTTAATGGCTTTTTACGCCATACAAACCAATATAAAACCCCACCAATAATGGCTAGAGCCAATAAAATATACAGTGGTAGTTTCCACCAGTTATCATTTGTTTTTTTAACCTCTATTATCGGCTTAATATCATATAAACCTTGCTTGGTTGAATCGACAACTATATTGTTAATTTCAACTTTTAAAGAATCTGTAACTAGCGTTTTATTTCCCAGCACCACTTTTTGCGGTGGAATTGTATATTGTCCGGAATCGAATTGTGTTAAACCGTACTTCTTAATTAAATTATACTTATCATTAAGTTTGGTTGTATCTGTAGGATAGGACTCTATAACTTCCAAAGGCATAAAGGTTTGCCCTTCTGGAAACACCACTACATTAGTTGTATCGGTTTCAACTTCTATTTTATAAGTAATCTGTGCCCCGACTTTTACAGCGGTAGAATCTACCCCAAACTTTAATTCCTGAGCATACGAAATTGTTGAAAACACACAACAAAACAGTAGGCTTAAAGCACAAGTTTTAAGGCGATTTATTATGGTATTTTTTTGGCTTCTCATAAGTCTTTTACGATTATCCTCTGCGTTTAAAATAACCAAGTAATTTTTTTACATAGCTTTCATCAACACGACAATCTATAGTTCCTGCTCCCGATTTTGCGAAACTGTCTTTATAATAATTTACTTTATCCTGATAGTATTTACTGTAATTTCTACGCACGGTTTTCGATGCTGTATTAACCAGCATTAATTCTCCGGTTTCTTCATCCTGCATCTGTACCATACCCAGATTTGGTATACTTTCTTCATGTTTATCGTACACCCGAATACCGGTAACATCGTGTCGTCCTGAAGCAATCTTCAAGGTCTGTTTATAATCATCGGCAATAAAATCGGACAGCACAAAAACTATAGCCCGTTTTTTCATTACGCTAGACAAAAACTTAAAAGCCTCTACTATATTAGTTTCCTTGCTTTTTGGCTCGAATTCGATAAGCTCCCTAATAATACGCAACACATGGGATCGTCCTTTTTTTGGCGGAATATAAAGTTCTATAGCATCAGAGAACAATACCAATCCAATTTTATCGTTATTCTGAGTAGCAGAAAACGCCAGGGTTGCAGCTATTTCGGTTACAACTTCATTTTTAAACTGTTGTTCGGTACCAAACCATTCCGATCCCGAAACATCAACCATAAGCATCATGGTTAATTCGCGTTCTTCTTCGAAAACCTTAATGTAAGGCTCGTTATATCTGGCTGTAACATTCCAGTCTATATTACGAACATCGTCTCCAAACTGGTATTGCCGTACTTCACTAAATGTCATACCACGTCCCTTAAAGGTCGAATGGTATTCGCCTCCAAAAATATGATTAGACAATCGGCGTGTCTTAATCTCAATTTTTCGTACTTTTTTTAGTAATTCTTTAGTGTCCATTTTTCAATTTACGATCATGATTTTTTTGATTTACAAGGAAAAAACCTGCAAATCGTCTTTCGTCATTCTTAAATTAAAAATATCTTATGGCACTTCTATTTCGTTAACGATTTTATTTATGATATCAACAGAAGTAATATTTTCGGCTTCGGCTTCATAAGTTATACCAATTCTATGACGCAATACATCGTGAACTACAGCTCTTACATCTTCAGGAATTACGTAACCACGTCGCTTAATAAATGCGTAACATTTTGCAGCTGTTGCCAGGTTAATACTACCACGAGGCGAAGCTCCAAAAGAAATTAACGGTTTTAAATCTGCCAGTCTGTATTTTTCAGGGTAACGCGTCGCGAAAATGATATCAAGAATGTATTTTTCAATTTTTTCATCCATATACACCTCACGAACAGCCTTTTGCGCATTTAAAATTTGTTCTACCGAAACTACTGGAGAAATGGTTTCGAAACTTCCTTTTAAATTAGCGCGCACGATAAGTTGCTCTTCGTCTAATTTAGGATAATCGATTACTGTTTTTAACATGAAACGGTCTACCTGAGCTTCCGGCAACGGATACGTACCTTCTTGCTCTACAGGGTTTTGTGTAGCCATTACAAGAAATGGCTTATCCAGTTTAAAAGTTTCATCTCCAATGGTTACCTGCTTTTCCTGCATAGCTTCAAGCAAAGCCGATTGTACTTTTGCAGGCGCTCTGTTAATCTCATCTGCCAATACAAAATTGGCAAATATTGGCCCCTTTTTTATAGAGAAATCATTTTCCTTTATATTGTAAATTAATGTACCAACAACATCTGCGGGTAATAAATCTGGTGTAAACTGCACCCTGCTAAAACTACCGCTTATTGCTTTAGACAACGAATTAATAGCCAGAGTTTTTGCAAGCCCCGGAACCCCTTCCAAAAGAATATGTCCCTGACCTAATAAGCCTATTAATAATCTTTCGACCATGTGCTTCTGACCAACAATTACCTTATTCATTTCTAAAGTAAGCAAATCTACAAAAGCACTCTCCCGTTCTATCTTTTCGTTAATTGATTTAATATCAATTGTAGTGGTATCATTCATTATCATATTTTTTTAAAACCTCGAATATAGTAAGCTATTTTATGCCATGCAAATTGTTAATTTTTTTCCTCGATAGCTGTTAACAATTGGTTAAAAAAAATAAGAGCAACACGCATTTGTGTTGCTCTTAACAAAATTATTTAAAAATTAACAGTATTACTGCAAATTAACTTCTCCTACATCCGTTGTTTCTTCCAGATTGACTTCAACACCTTCTATAGTCTGTTCTAAAAATTCAGATTCCACATCTGGTAAAATGCTTAGAGTATACGTTCCAGGCTCCAAACCTAAAAGTAAAAACTCACCATCTACATTGGCATAAGCTGAAATAACATCTACACCGTTGGTTGCCGAAATTAAAGTTTGAACCTCTGCAGGAACCACTTTACCACTTATCGCTCCGGTATTTGCCTCTACACTAGCTCTTATTACCGGTTTTAGGTTGATATTTCCTGAATCGCCTGCTTCTACTATAGATTGATCCACATCAAAATCTAACAAAAATGTATAATGAATATTGGGTTCCAGATATTCATTAACTTTAATTTTTAATCCGGATTGTTGTGCACTCGGGGTTTTCAATGGCTTTGAGTCTCCATTAATCACGATAGTATTTTCATCTCCAAGAAGCAACCTGATTTCTTTTAAATCACCTGAAGGGATATCGTAATCATCTACCAACAACACATTTAAACCTCCGGTTAATTCCAGTAAATCATACACTCCGGTATTAATTGCTTCTAAAGACTCCCAACCTTCTTCTTCATTATCGGTGTCCTGAGTTTTAATTAAAACATCCTGTACATCTACATAAACATGTTCATAGTCGCCAGGATTATCCATCAATTTTACTGAGATTCTGGAGATACCAGACGCCGTATTTTTATCATCATTACTCTCGCAACTAGAAAAAGTTACAATAGCTAAGACAGCAAGAAATACTGCGTTTAAAGATTTCATAATTTTCATATTATTACATTTTGGGGTTTAAATTATATACGTCGTTTCATAAGAAATAGATTACATTTATCTGAGTTTATTTCCTTTCAACCTGAAGCATCATTCCAAGCTCTCTTTAACGCTCTGAGACACAAACATTACACATTTAAATAAAAACCTGTTAAAGTTTTTCAAATGTACTCCGTATTTTTAGTAACAATTAACTCATATCATTTACATTATTAACTCGTATTACCTATTTTTATAACTAAATCCTAAGAATTAACTTTAACAGCTAATACATGAAAAATAGAATTGCACTTATTACCGGTGCAACCAGTGGAATAGGCAGAGCAACTGCTCATAAATTTGCAAAACACAATATAGATCTGGTTATTTGCGGAAGACGACTGGACAGGCTACAAACCATAAAAAAGGCCTTGGAAAAAGAAGTTAATGTACAAATTTTAAACTTCGATGTTCGCAATAAAAAAGAGGCTATTTCTGCTATAAACTCGCTACCTGAAGCTTTTTCTGACATCGATATCCTTATAAATAATGCAGGAAATGCTCACGGACTCGACCCCATACACACCGGCGATCTGGAAGACTGGGACGCTATGATGGATATTAATGTAAAAGGCTTGTTATATGTTAGTAAAGCAGTTATACCTGGGATGACAGCAAGACAAGCCGGACACATTATAAACATTGGTTCTTCCGCAGGAAAAGAAGTTTACCCTAACGGCAATGTATATTGCGGAAGTAAACATGCTGTACTGGCCATTACAGAAGGTATGCGTATCGATTTAAATCCGTTTGGTATAAAAGTAGGCGCTATAAATCCCGGATTAGTAGAAACGGAATTTTCTCAGGTCCGATTTAAAGGAGATGCCAAAGCAGAGCAAGTTTACAAAGGTTTTAATGCCCTGCAGGCAGATGATATTGCCGATATTATTTATTTTACCATTAGCCGACCGGCACACGTAAATATTGCAGACATGCTAATATTTCCAACCGCCCAGGCCAGCTCTACCATAATTAAGAAAGACTGATATGATTAATAAACGGCTTCTTATTAAAAATCTATTAGCTCATAACGACGAGAATAGTTTTTACGATAAAAAGCGCAAAATTGATATCAGTGAAAAAGAAGGGAAGGCCAAGTTTTTAAAACACATTTGCGCGCTGTCTAACAGTAATCCCAAAAACAACTCGTATATCGTTATTGGTGTGGAAGATGATGACAACGACATTGTAGGAGTTGATTTCTTTGATGACAGCAAAATTCAGAATCTTATTAATGCCTATTTAACCAATCCACCAATTGTTCAATATGAAAACATTCCTTTCCCTCATTTACCCGATGATAAAGTTGTTGGGCTGGTAACTATTAGAGCCAACAACCAGATAACGTCTCTCCGGAAAAATATATGGAAGTATTACGGGGGCTCAGTATTCTTTCGAGATGGTAGCATGAGTATGCCTAAAGTATTCGATTTAAAATTAGAGGATTTAAACTCTAAAATTGTTGAAGCCATCGAAAACCACGCTCAGAATAACATAGAATACACATTAAATGGTGTCTTCGATTTTTTAAATAAGCGCAAAGATTATCACCCGGAATACCTGGTATTTAAAGAGTATTTTGTAGTGTGCTGGGCAGGGCAGAAAAAAACCGTTAAGGACAAAACCTATTATTCCAGAGTAGATATTGAACTAATAAACGAACAGGTTAGACTGTTTTTTTCCGAACTCGATGAAGTTTCCATAAACATAACCAAAGACTCATTTAACATTATTGAATATGTCCATCTGGGCCTTCAGGACTCTTACAATTATTATCCTTTAGAAGAAACAAATATAAGTTTTAACGAAAATGCCAGTTATCAAATTCACACCAAACTTTTATTTGAACCACCACAATTCAACAAAAAAGTACTGCACCATATTTACAACACCAATAATACCATATTGGAAAAACTTAAAAAAGGCTTAAGTTTAAATAAAATAGAACAGACAGACCTTAAGAATTTACCTGCCACTTACCTCATCTGTTTTTTAAACGATTTTCCTGAAGCATTAAATAAACTACATGAGATTAAGCCCTATTTAAAAAATTTCAGTCCGGAAATTTACCAACTCTACAAAGAAACACTTCGAATTTTACGAAAAGTAAAATACAGCTAATTTTTATTCATACACCAAACCTTACCAATTATATAGTAATTTTTACCAACTATATATCTGCATATTTACCCATTTAATTAAATTATATATTTGTTATGCTATTAGTCAATAACTAAATACTAACCTTATTTCTCCCAATACAAGTTTGGCATTGAAATAAGGTTTTTTTATGCAAAAAATCGTCTGAGAATATCTCAGACGATTTTTGTTTTTAATGGTGTTTTGTCAAGTTATTTCCCTCCTTTTAAGCTTTGCTGCCATTCAAACAATTTTTTCCACTGGCCTTCATAAGCCAGTTTAGCCTGTTCTGCCCAGGTTCCCGGATTATGCATTTTAAAAGCATCGCCTCCACCATCTAGCACATTCTGACAGGTTTCTAAAGATGTCTCAGATAAGCTTTTCCAGGTTGTAATACCCGAATTACGGAATAATTGCTCAATCTTAGGACCAATACCCTCAACAACTTTCAAATCGTTTTCCTTGATTAACTTTCCGAAAATAGCTTTAGCTTCTGCTGCATTAAATACCAGTAAAGGAGTCTCCATAGCAGCAGCCATTCTTCTATCCTGCATTTCAAGCGCTCCTAATTTGGAGTGACAGGCTTTTAAATCGCTTTCTAAATTTGAAATTTTAGTTGTATAACTAGTTACATCAACTGGCTTTTGACTTGATTTACCTAATAAATACCCTAACAAGGCACTTATTATTCCAACTATTAAAGGGATGAGTATACACATATTCATAATATTTTTAATTTAAGGTTACTATTGTTCTTCTGTTAAGGGCTTTTCCCTCTTCTGTGCTATTATCTCCTACAGGCTCTTCCTGCCCTTTGGAAATTGTAGAAATTTTATGTTCCGGAATATGATTTTTTATGAAATATGATTTGGCAAAATCTGCTCTTTTTTGCCCCAGACTTATATTTGATTCTGCATGACCTGCATTATCTGTATGACCAACAATTGTAATTGAAGCCCCATCGACCTTATCTAAATACCGCGATAATTTTGCAACCTTCTCACGTTGTTCAGCATTTAAAACTATTGAAGACTCGGCCGTATCAAAATACATAACCAGTGGATTCGCTTTAATATCCTCTGCTATTAATCTTAGAGCCTCCAGATGGGAAGTATCATCTTTTTCTCTTGTGCTTATTGTAAATGCTTGCGGACCGTGATAAATACTATCCTGATCTGGGATTAAATCGTCGTTCAATTCGCCATAAGTATCTATTTGACTGGAAGAAATACCTTGGGAAACCAAATAGTTTTTCACGGCGTTGGCCCGGGCCAAACCCAAATTTGGAAATGCCGAATTGTTAATTTCATCACTGGTGTAATATCCGGTTATCTTTAAATTTTTAAGCGGAAACACCTCCAGATAGCGCTTAAGACTATCAATTGCTTCTTCAACTTTTTTAGATATGGGCTGTAAAATTGAAATCCCAGACAATTTAAAATTAATATTATCATTAACATTAATGTTTAAATCTCCGTTAGAATCACTTACAAAAAAAGGATTCATTGTAGCGGAAACAGGTGCTTCTATAACTTCATCGTTCACAACTACTTCCTGTTGATAACAGGTAGGACATAGTTTATAATACAATACGGTTCCGAGAAAAATAGTTAATAGAATACCAAGCAGATAAAGCGGTTTACTACTCATTGGTTAAGGTTTTTAATTAGCGAGTATTAAGTTATTAATTTTTTGTTAAAATCTCAACTAAAAACACACTTAACACACTAAACACAAACACATTACAAAACCTTAATTCCAAAAAACGAAAAAGCGCTGCAACAGTGCAGCGCTTTTCAATAAAATTTAAAATTGTACTACTAGTCTGACCTCTAAAATTCAAATTTTATACCCTGAGCAAGTGGCAAATTTGTAGTGTAATTAATGGTATTTGTTTGTCTTCTCATATATACTTTCCAGGCATCGGAACCGGATTCTCGTCCGCCACCGGTTTCTTTTTCTCCTCCAAAAGCACCTCCTATTTCAGCGCCGGAAGTTCCAATATTTACATTTGCAATACCACAATCTGAACCGTTTACCGATAAGAATTGCTCTGCTTCTCTTAAATTATTTGTCATAATTGCGGAAGATAAGCCCTGAACCACATTATTTTGAATTTCCAGTGCATTTGTAACATCTCCGGTATATTTTAAAAGATATAAAACCGGAGCAAAAGTCTCGTGCTGTACAATCTCAAAATGAGGTTCAGCTTCGGCGATTGCTGGCTTAACATAACATCCGCTAGCATAATCCTTACCTTCCAGAACGCCACCTTCAACAATAATTTTGCCTCCTTCCTGTTCCACTCTATTTAAAGCTTCCTTATACATAGCAACCGCATCGGTATCAATTAATGGTCCTACATGATTTTTTTCATCTAAAGGATTACCTATTTTAAGTTGTTTATAAGCATTAATTAAAGCATCCTTAACCTGATCGTAAACACTATCGTGCACTATTAAACGTCGTGTAGAAGTACAGCGCTGACCACAGGTACCAACAGCTCCAAATACCGCCCCTATTATCGTCATTTTTAAATCGGCATCCGGCGTAACAATAATGGCATTATTTCCCCCTAGTTCCAGAAGTGATTTACCTAAGCGTGCAGCTACATCCTGAGCAACTATTTTCCCCATTCGGGTTGATCCGGTTGCAGAAATTAATGGCACACGTTTATCTTTTGTCAATAATTCACCAACATGAGCATCGCCGTTAATTAAACAGGAAATACCCTCTGGTAAATTATTATCAGCAAAAACCTGAGCGGCAAGATGCTGACACGCAATTCCGGTTAGTGGTGTCTTTTCACTCGGTTTCCAGATACATACGTCTCCACAAATCCAGGCTAGCGCAGTATTCCACGACCAAACAGCAACAGGAAAGTTAAATGCCGAAATAATACCTACAATTCCTAAAGGATGATACTGCTCGTACATCCTGTGACCCGGACGCTCAGAGTGCATAGTCAAACCATGAAGCTGTCGGGACAGCCCCACTGCAAAATCGCAGATATCTATCATTTCCTGAACTTCCCCTAAACCTTCCTGAAAACTTTTACCCATTTCGTAAGACACCAGTTTACCTAAAGCATCCTTATTTTCTCTTAACGCCTCGCTAAACTGCCTTACAATTTCGCCTCTTTGTGGAGCAGGTGTAGTTCTCCAAACTTTAAAAGCGTCCTGCGCGGTTTCGACTACAACTTCATAATCTTCCTTTGTCGTGATTTTTACCGCACCAATCAATTCTCCGTCTACCGGAGAATAACTACTTATAATTTCTGAACTGCTTGAAAAACTATTTTTACCGGTAGAAGTACCGTTATTTACATCTTTAATCCCTAGTGTGTTTAGAACCTTTTTAATTCCAAATTTCGCTGAAACTGACTTCATTTTATGTTTTTTACAATTAACAAGAAAAACTATTGCGAATATAACAATTAATAATCGCTTTAATTTGACTGTTAATTATAAATAAAAGCTAAATACCTTAACGCTTTAAAGTAAAATGACCAGTATAGGTGTGTGAATTAATACTAATAATATACCAGTAATCTGAAGCTGGCATCTGGCGGTTTTCAAAAGTACCATCCCAGGAAAATGGAGTGTTTTTGGAAAATTTCATGAGAACACCAAAACGATTGAAAATTGAAACTTCCGAAGCTTCATAATTTTCTATACCTGCAAGTTCAAAATAATCATGATCACCATCGCCATTAGGTGTAAAAAATGAAGGAATAACAAGGTGGAGATAGTCCAATAACTCATCCTCGCCACAACCGTTTCGATCTCTTACCTGAATATTATAGTAACCGCCTTCAACATTTTTAAAAATCGGGCTAATTTGATAATTAGAATCTCCTAAAGCGTATTCGAAATTCCCTGTTTGGGTAGTCGTAATATAAATTGTATTCCCTCCAGACATTACACTTTTAATAACCGGCTTAGGACTAACTTCTACAGTAAACACTTTGTCCTTAGAGCAAAGCGCTGCATTTGTCACAGTAACCACATAAGTTCCAGGACTGTTTACAGTAATACTTGACGATGTCTCTCCGGAATTCCATAAATAAGTGGCATCTGCTAAAGAAACGCTTAATTCCACTTCTTCTGAATCACACATTAAAACAGTCTCATCCCTCACATCAGGAGCCTCAGAAACACTGTAACTCACAGCTGTTCTATTATCGGAAACACAACCTCCCTCGACATTATAGGCTTCTGCATAAAAAGTTCCTGAACCTGTTGGATAGTAAGATGTATTATTAGATTGAATTAAATGTCCACCCGTTGCAGCATCGTACCAGTTTACAGACTCCCCTTCTGAAACCACTACAGATATCGAGCTGGAAACCTCATCGCAGTCAACAATATCACCTTCGCTAGCAGGCGCGTCGGGTGTAGGAATAACTTCAACTGTAAACTCATCTGTAAACGAATTACAACTGGCTTGATTAACATTTACCTGATCTTCCGCAACCTTAGCTCTAAAATAAGTCGTCTGATTAATTGGATCCGGAATAAATTCACCTGAAGTTGCTCCCGAAATATCAATCCAATTATTACCATCATTACTTTTCTGCCATTGATAAAAATGAGTACTTGAAATTCCCGTTGTTGGTACGGCACTTAATTTTCCAGGATTAAAAGGAACATCTTCCTCGCAAACAACATAACTTGTAATGGCTCCTACATCTTCAATGGTAATTACATCGCCGCAGGATTTAAAAACGATATCGTCTATAGCAACATCATTTCCGCAACCTCCTGCACCATTATTAATCATTTTTAATATTATGGAATTCTGCCCTGATGCTGAAGTAAAAACAAGTCCGTACTGATTCCACTCCGGACTAGTTGTACCGGCAATATCCCCTGTATCACCTGAAGCCAATAATACGCTATTGGAATCATCCCAGATTTCAAATTTTACATTTACGGGTATTCCATTATTATCACATGCTGAGGCTGGCAACAAATTAAGTAACCAGGCCGAAAATTCGTAAGTTGTATTTTCGCATAATCCTGAAATTGTAGTTCTAAAAAACTCACCTGCAGTATAATCTGCATTTACAATTAAGCTCCTCCCATTAGTGTCACCAGCGGTATGATCCTGTGTAATATGCCAACCATACCAATTGGTATTACTGGAAATGGTATAATAACCATCATTGGGCTCGGAAGCAACATAAGTATAAGTGGTTTCACTTGGAGATTGCAACTGAATACTTGAAGTACCGGCACCGAAATCTTCCGTAAAAATCGGATTTCCTGAGTTACCGGAACATAAACCCAGCTGTGCATATGTGCTTAAAGAGGCAACACAAAACAACAGAGATAAATACAAATTAAATCCAGGGCGTAGCAATTTCATTTTTGTAATTATGCTATTTTTGTGTTAAAATATTAATATTTTTTCAATTATCCTAAAAACATGTGTAAACCAAACTATTACGCCGTTATTTTCACTTCTAAACTTAAAACATCTCACCCTGAATACTCAAAAATGGCAGAGCTTATGGGAACACTTGCCAAAAAACAACCAGGTTTTTTAGGTATGGACAGTGCCAGAGATGGCATTGGTATAACAGTTAGTTACTGGGAGGATTTAGAATCTATTAAACTCTGGAAAGCTCAGACGGAGCACATCAAAGCACAGAAACAAGGAAAAAACGACTGGTACTCTTACTACAATGTTAAAATATGCAAAGTAGAACGCGAATACGAATTTCGGAACGAAGAGGACGCTCTGCTATAAAAGCTCTAGCAATTCCATCGGACTATTTATTATGTGATTTGCTCCATGAGCTTCCAGTTCGGCTACGGTTCTAAACCCCCAACTAACGCCCACAGAAGTCATATTGGCATTTTTAGCGGTTTCCATATCTACGCTAGTATCCCCTACAAATAAAAAATCCTGTGGTTTGTAATTATAATCCATACTCACCTGAATTGCTTTTAAAGGATTAGGTTTCTTTAAAGATTCTTCTGTTAATCCCAGAACGTAATCGAAACAATCCGGCAATATCGCTTTGGTGATTTTCTTGGTTAGAGGATCTGCTTTATTAGAGAATACACTTAGTTTTAAATTGGTTTTTGATAAAGTTTCTAATAGTTCCAACACCCCTTCGTAAGGCTTGGTTTTATCTATACAATTGTCTTTATAAACATCGAGCATGGCCAAAAATACCTCTTCAATCAAACCCTCGGTTTTTTCTTCAGGAGGAAGCACTCTTGCTGATAAATTTTTTAACCCGTGACCTATAAAACTCTTATAGGACGCATATTCGAAAGTGGGATAATTATACGTTTTCAGAACCTGATTCATGGCATCTGAAATATCTTCAACAGAATCCACTAAAGTTCCATCTAAATCAAAAATTACTCCTTTAAATTTCATTCAAAATTAATTTTACAGATTATCGTAACATAAACCCTTTTGCAGCCCACCATGGATGAATTTCTATTTCCAATCTGCCGGCTTTCACCATGGGATCGGCATTCGCCAGGCTATCTGCCATTTTAAGAGTTGGCACATTATAAATTGTTATGCCACGAATATCACCATCGTCTCCAAAAGGCCCGGAAATATCTGCATAGCCCAACTCATACATTTTACCTAAGTGAGCCAAATGGGCCTGCTGCAGTTTTTGAGCTTCCTCTTCGTTCTGAGTTCGTATTGCTCCACTTTTTAAAAAAGCGATAAAGTATTTCTGCATCAAAACGGTATCCTGAGTCTTTTCGTCTATATAATCGAAAGTTTCAAAACCTTTAGCTTCAAGTTCTGCTTTAATCTCCTTATGGGTTTTAGGTGCTTCCAAAACTTCCTCAAGTATTACCAGGGTATCAATTTCAGAAACAACTTCTAAAGTATCAATTGGCCTAACCGGTAGATTTAACCCATTTTCTGTTTTATCGTTTTTACAACTTAATACAGACAAAACCATTAATAAACTGACTAAATACTTCATAGCTCCCAAGTTTTAAAGGGTTTTTTACTCAATTGAGAATTGTAATATTTAACATCTCCAGTCACTTCGCGTCCCAGCCAATCGGGTTTAACAAAAGATTCTGCCTCGTGGGATAATTCGATTTCAGCCACGATTAACCCTTCATTTGCGCCAAAAAATTCATCAACCTCGAAAATTTTATCATCGAAATTAATCTCATAGCGTATTTTATCAATCACGCCTTCTTCACATAAATCCAAGAGCGCTTCTGCATCTGTTTTACAAATCCGCTTTTCCCATTCAAACCGCGATAAACCATCTTTAGAAGAAATACCTTTAACCGTTATAAAACCTTGTTCCCCCATTACACGAACCCGTACTGTTCGTGCTTTATCGGTATTTAAAAAACCTTGAATAACCCTCGTACTTTTATCAGCCTCGGTTTTAAAAGCAGGAGAATTTACCAAAAATTTACGTTCAATCTCTATCATACAATTTTTAAAAGTTGTTATAAATTTACACGATGCAAAGTGATTTACCAATAAGAAAGATAATTCATATTGATATGGATGCGTTTTATGCGTCTGTAGAGCAAATGGATTTCCCCGAACTTAAGGGTAAACCTATTGCTGTTGGAGGTAGCGAACAGCGCGGTGTGGTAAGTGCCGCCAGTTACGAAGCCAGAACTTTTGGCGTGAAAAGTGCCATGAGCGGCCTGCAAGCCAAACGGCTTTGTCCTGAGATTGTTTTTGTAAAACCGAGATTTGAACGTTATCGTGACATTTCTAAAAAGATAAGAGCCATTTTTCTAGAATATACCGATTTGGTAGAACCACTGTCTCTAGACGAAGCTTATTTAGATGTTACTTCGAATAAAAAAGGTAATCCCAGCGCCTCCCTAATTGCTCAGGAGATAAGAGCGCGTATTTTAAACGAAATAGGCTTAACCGCTTCGGCAGGCATATCTATAAATAAATTTATTGCCAAAGTAGCCAGCGACTACAATAAACCTAACGGGCAAAAAACAGTAAACCCTGAAGAAGTACTGGAATTTCTGGAACATTTAGATATTAAAAAATTTTATGGAGTAGGTAAAGTCACTGCCGAAAAAATGTACCAGCTGGGTATTTTTTCGGGCAAAGATTTAAAAGCAAAATCCATTGAATATCTTGAAAGGTATTTTGGAAAATCCGGAAGTTATTATTATCAGGTTGTAAGAGGCATTCACCACAGCGAAGTGAAACCAAACAGAATTAGAAAATCATTAGCAGCTGAGCGCACCTTTAGTAAAAACCTCTCTTCGGAAATTTTTATGCTGGAAAAGCTGGAACATATAGCTAAGGAAGTTTCTAGACGTTTAACCAAAAGTAAGGTGGCCGGAAAAACAATAACCTTAAAGATAAAATACTCCGATTTCACGCTCCAAACCCGAAGCAAAACCTTACCTTATTTTATAAGTGATGCTTCAATTATTTTAGAAACCGCTAAAGAACTTTTGGTGCAGGATAAATTGATAAACTCGGTACGTCTTTTAGGCATTTCCATGTCCAATTTAAATACAGAAAAACCCAATAAAACGGTCGATAAAAAAACTGTAAGCGTACAGTTAAAACTGGATTTTTAATAGACTTCAAAAGCCCCTTCTAAACACTATTCTGCCAAACCACTGAATAAAACTATATTCTCTGTTTCCTTTAAAACGAGTTAAATGGCTATTTTTTTAAGAATAAATCAATTTTACACCTGAATTCACAGTATAATCATACAATTACATGCGTATTTTGAAATATTTCTAAAATCATTATTTTTATTTGTACTAAGTCTAAATAAGTTTAATTTTGTGTAAAATTTTAAAATATGGTCTTAAGCAAAAGGCTTTTTAGTATTTATATATTTCTAACCAGCTGCATTTTACTAGCCCAACAAGGCCCCTTAAAAGGAACTGTTATATTTAACAACAATGAACCTGTTTTAGGTGCCCACATAATTTTACAAGGACAGGAATTGACTAAGGAAACCATTTCTGACATTAACGGGGAATACACCTTTAGTAAGATTCCATATGGGAGCTACACCATACAAATACATTCCTTAAATGCTAACTCCCAAACCATAACGGTTACTCATAATTCAGCCTCAAAACCAAATCATACCACTTTAGAACTAACAGAGTATCATGATTTAGAAGAAGTATTGGTTAAAACACAAACCACAAAATCGAAAATGGAGCGCGACGGCTATGCTGTAAATATTGTAGAAACCAAAGAAGCGAGTCTTCGCAACATTCAAACCAACGAGCTCTTAAACACAACAGTTGGCGTAAAAATTCGTCAGAATGGTGGATTGGGGTCTCAAGTACAATATAGTTTAAACGGCTTATCTGGAAATGCGGTACGCATTTTTATAGATGGTATTCCTATTTCTGTTTACGGGTCGTCCTACAATTTAAACAGCATACCACCTTCCATGATTAAACGTATAGAAGTTTACAAAGGTGTTGTACCGGGTTATTTATCAGAAGACGCTTTAGGAGGCGCCATTAATATCGTTTTAGATAAATCTACTGAGACCAACCTAAATGCATCTGTATCCTACGGGTCGTTTAATACTTTACAGACCAACATCAATGGATTGTATCGATTTGAGAAATCCGGTTTTACAGTTAAAGCTTCCGGGTTTTATAATCATTCCGATAACGATTATAAAGTTTGGGGCAGAAGTGTAGTAGTTACTGGCTTAGGTGGAGTACAGACCCCTATTACCGCACGCAGATTTAACGATTCCTATAAATCTAAAGGCGGTGTAGCTGAAATTGGATTTACCGATGTAAATTGGGCAGATCAGTTTTTTATAGGTATTACCGGGTCTGATGATTACAAAGAAATTCAGCATGGTGCTTTCATGACGATTATGCCCTATAAAGGTCGTTTCATGGAGTCCAATGCCATGCTTGTGAATTTAACATACCAAAAGAAAGATTTATTCACTAAAGGTTTGGATGTAGATGTCCATGGTCTACACGGTAAACGAAACCGCATGGTTAACGATACCGTAGCCTGGGCTTATAGCTGGAATGGAGAAAAAGCTATAGATTATAAAGGCGACGAATACAAATACACCTGGGGCTCGCAACAGGAAGGCGGACCTACATTAGCAAGAATAGACAGACATGTTGCTTCCGTTAGGACAGGTATCTCATATACGGTTAACAGCCATCATAAATTCTTATTTAATCACTTATACAATGCCATAGACCGCGAAGACAGTGATGCATTGAGATCGGTTTTAGAAAACACATTTAAGGGCTCCAGAGATTTACATAAAAACATTTTGTCACTTACCTACGAGTTAAATGCATTTGATGAAAGACTAAAACTAAGCCTCTTTGGTAAATACTATCAACAAAAAACTGTAAATACAGATCCTTTTGTAAATGAAAGCACAAACGAAATTGAAGATGAAATTACCGCTTCGAATGTAAAAGATGAAGGTTACGGTCTTGCTCTATCCTATGCCATACTTCCAAAAATAACCTTATTAACATCTGCCGAAAAAGCCATTCGTTTGCCAAACGAAACAGAAGTATTCGGTAATGATGGTGATAACGTTGTGGCCAACCCAAGTATTAACCCTGAGTATAGTAACAATTTGAATTTAGGATTTAAATTCGGCACATTCCATTTAAATGATCACGCCTTTTCCATTTCAGCCAATTTGTTTACTCGTAATATTAATGACCGAATTGGTCTGCCTATAGAAACATCGTTAAATGTTAACGATGAAACTATTCTTTACGAAAATCAGGGTAATGGTAGTTCCAGAGGTATTGAAACCCAGTTAAACTACACCTATAACAATAATTTTGGATTCAATTTTAACATATCTCGTTTCGAATTAACTATTGTAAACAGAGGTGTAGAAATTGACGTGCCAAACACTCCTTTTTTTACTATGAACGGAGGGTTACGTTATTCCATTAAAAATCTATTCCTGAATAACACTCGCTTAAACCTGTTTTATAACATGTATTTTACAGACGACTTTTCCTATTTAGTTCCACAAGGTTCTAACACTGTTGGTGACGACTTTTTTAAAGTACCGGAGCAATTAGTTCAGGATTTTGGCCTGAGCTATTCATTTCCCAAAAACGACGTTGTAGTAAGTTTCGACATTAAAAATATTTTCGATAAACCGGTCTATGACAACCTTTCTGTACAAAAACCAGGACGGGCCTTTTACCTAAAACTAAATTATTTTATCAATAAATTCTAAATATTTAATCAAATGAAAAATTACTTTTTCAACTTAAAAACGCTTGCACTTGCTTTAAGTGGACTATTACTAACTGTAAGTTGTAGTGAAGACGATAGCAGTAATTCTCCTGGAGAAGACAAACAAGAAGACAGCAGATGGATTACTGTTGCTGCAGCCAGAATGGGAGACAACCCCGGAGATGGTAATGGAGGTACATTAATATACTCTGTAAGCAGCGAAGATGCAAAAGATCCTACAAAATCTATTGCACCTTTCGATAATGGTTTTATTGTACCTTCTAACAGAACCGCACGATTACAAGCCTCTGAAGACGGGAATACTATTTTTAACATAAGTTACGCCGGAGACACAGGAGGAAATTATACCAAATACACTGTTAATGGAGGTCAAAATTTCGCTAAAACAGGAAGCGAAGTAAGTATTGCTCCTTATGTTGGCTCTGCTCCTAGATGGATAAAATTATTTGATGGCGACCAGACCGGAGCTGCGGTTTATGTATCAACAGAACATCAATTTGACACAGACGGAAATTATACACGTACCGAA
Source organism: Formosa sp. S-31 (assembly GCF_051172795.1). NCBI lineage: Bacteria > Pseudomonadati > Bacteroidota > Flavobacteriia > Flavobacteriales > Flavobacteriaceae > Formosa > Formosa sp. S-31. Next base: position 23,221 of record NZ_JAENDK010000004.1, on the reverse strand, counting down.
GCAACTATGGGTGTTGTAACTTTAGACCTGGTAAACTCTTCAATACAAAACTTTCAGGAACAAAGTATCGCTTTAAGTACTGAAGAAGAAGCTCAAGGGTATTACATTTCCAGAATTGATATGCCTACTTTAAACGCTTCTGGCGATAAATTATACATAGGAGCTCGTTTAAGTAAGGTAGATCCTGCTACTGGTGAATCTGATAGCGGTTATGACATTTTAGGATCTAAAACCATCGTTCTAGATTACCCTTCCTTATTAAACCCAAAAGTAATAAGCTCTACCGTTGGTCATGGAAACACAAATGGCTACCGTAGTATTAATGCCTTTTTATATAACGGAAGTGTATACCAGGCAAATCAAGGCGACCCTAACGGTTCACACATTTTAAAAATAGATTCTAACAATCAGTATGACGATTCTTATGTGTTTAATTTAGATGAAGCCTTAGGTGTAGAAGATGCTTATATTTTAGCATGGAGACCTACAGAAAACGGTAAAGGCGTTTTAGCATACCGTCACGCCGGTTCTGCCGAAGGTACAGCTGGAGCACAAGGCTATTTTGCACTTATTGATTTAAATGCAAAAACGGCTCAAAAAATTGATGCTATTCCTTACGAACCAGATTTTTACTTATTCCAATATCAAGGTTTTGCTGTTAATGGTACCGAAATATTCGTTACTGAAGCTCCTGTTGGGAAAAACGGAAATATTTATGTTATAGAAACAGAAACTGGAGAAGTAACTAAAGGTGCAGAATTAATTAATGCTGAAGGAAGTCACTATATTGGAGCCTTCTAAAACTCCAATCTCATTTTTTAGTTAAAAATACTTAAGCTAAGCTTAAACATAAAAAAGCCTCAACAAAATAATTGTTGAGGCTTTTATTTATCGTAAAGATAATGTCTTTTACTTTTTCTTTAAATTACAATCTGTAATTTCAGATACACGTAAAGTGTTAACCATACCTTTTTCCTGGATTGGCATAGCAGCTAAGCTAATAAGCATATCACCTTCTTCCAAATAACCTTTTTCACATGCTAAAGCATTAACATCTTCAATAGTCTCATCTGTAGTAACAAACTTATCATAGTAGAACGCCTTAACACCCCAAAGTAAATTTAACTGTGTAAGGATACGTTTGTTTGATGTAAACACTAAAATGTGAGCTGATGGTCTCCAAGCTGAAATCTGAAATGCAGTATACCCACTGTTTGTAAGTGTAGAAATGGCTTTTGCATTAATTTCGTTAGCCATATTAGCCGCATGGAAACAAATAGATTTAGTGATATATCGTTTTGTACGAATATGAGGCGGAGATTGCGGTACTTTAATAAGTGGAGAATCTTCTACACTTTTAATAATATTAGACATCTGTCTGATAACCTGTACTGGATACTGTCCAACAGAAGTTTCTCCTGAAAGCATTACTGCATCTGCCCCATCCATAACCGAGTTAGCAACATCGTTAACCTCGGCCCTTGTTGGCGTTAAACTGGAAATCATAGTTTCCATCATTTGGGTTGCTATAATTACCGGTATTCTGGCTTTCTTAGCAACACGTACCAACTGCTTTTGAATTAACGGCACTTCCTGAGCAGGAATTTCAACTCCTAAATCTCCACGAGCTACCATTAAACCATCACAGTATGCAACTATCTTATCGATATTCTCTACTGCTTCCGGCTTTTCAATTTTCGCTACAATCGGAATTTTATGATCGCTGTGTTCTTTAATAAGTTCCTGTAACTGCATTAAGTCTTCTGCATGACGTACGAATGATAATGCAATCCAATCTACCTTCTGCTGAATAGCGAAAATAGCATCTTCAATATCTTTTTCTGTAAGTGCAGGCTGAGAAATATTAGTATTTGGAAGATTCACCCCTTTTTTAGAACGTAAAGGACCTCCTTGAATAACTTTTGCTTTTACTTCAGATTTTTTATCGGTAGAAACAACTTCAAAAATTAATTTACCGTCATCAAGAAGAATACGTTCCCCTGGTTTTGCATCCTGAGGGAATTGCTCATAGGTCATGTAAACACGCTCCTTTGTTCCTTCGAAACGCTCTCCTGTAGCAAAAATAATTTCATCATCTGGATTTACAAACACTTCGCCTTTCATTACACCAACACGAAGTTTTGGCCCTTGTAAATCTCCTAAAATTGCAGCGTTATAACCATATTCTTCATTTAATTCACGAATCATTGCAATTCGTTCAGCAACATCATTATAGTCGGCATGAGAGAAGTTAATTCTAAATACATCAACGCCTTCATCCAGCATCCCTTTTAAAACTTCCTTAGTACTTGTTGCCGGCCCAAGGGTGGCCACTATTTTGGTTTTCTTTCTTTTTAACATTAATTAAAAATTAAATTGTCCTTCGATTTTAATTGTTCAACATTTACCGGATAGGTTGTAATAACCTGCGGTATTTGTTGTATTTTGTTTACTATTAGTTTTTCGTTTATCTGCAGATCTTCCTTAGTTATTTTAAGTAAATAATCCACATTTTTAAGTTCAGGAATTAAATTATACGATTTGATAATTTTTTCCTGAGTATCAAACAGCGAACCGGAACTTTGCAAACTATCTTCTTCGCGTTTGCAAATGTTAGACACCAGATTATAAGTTATTAAATGTTTCGTGTCTTTCCATTCGAAAATAGCATACGACGCAGAAAAATATTTATAGTCTACATCCTGCCGTCTTCTCGCCAGTTGAATTTGTAAATTTTTATTTAAAAAATAAGCTAATCTGTAATCCTTTAATCGACAATGTATCGCTATTAAAACATAATCAATTTCATCTAAAAAGTCCTCAAGATTAAGCTTATGAATGGCCATAAATACATAATTCCAGATGTAAATATAACACTTATAACGGTTAAAAACTGAGGTTTAAGCTAATCTTAATACTATATTTTAACGAAAACGATTTAGTTTAAGAAATCTTTAACATTGTAGTTAGAATTTTAATTGGGCCTAGAGATTTGTTTCTGAAAAACAAAAAATGCGCGTTTTGAAGCCTTTTCTTCGGCTTTCTTTTTAGATGTTGCTCTGGCTTTTGCAACCACTTTTTTATCGATAGATAATCTTACAGCAAAGTGTCTCACTTCATCATTTCCGGTATCATCGTAAACCTCGTAATTGAAGGTTTTCTTTTCTTTCTGACACCATTCTATCAGTAAACTTTTATAACTGATAACCTTGCCCTCCAGCTTTTCTATATCGACAAACGGAATAATAATTCGCTTGTAAATAAATTTTTCGCAATACTTATAGCCACGATCTAAAAAAATAGCACCTACCAAAGCTTCGAATAAATTACCGTGAATATTATCTCCGAACTGCCCTTTAGGGATTTTACTTTCTACAAGGTCGATTAATTTTAAATCTTTACCCAGTTCGTTTAAATGCTCCCGACTTACAATTTTAGATCGCATTTTGGTAAGATAGCCTTCGTCTCCTCCCGGTACTTCACTAAATAAATGCGAAGCTATAACAGCCCCTAACATGGCATCTCCTAAAAACTCTAACCGCTCGTAGTTTATAACATTACCCTCCTTATCTCTAATGTTCATAGAACGATGGGTAAATGCTGTTTTATAAAATGCCAGATTTTTAGGTTTGAAACCTAAAATGTTATGTACAGAAATAAAAAAATTCCCGTTGTTTTTAAAACGGGAATTTAATATGTTACGAATGGATTTCATTCGATTTAATCTAATTTTCTAAATAATACACAAGCGTTATGCCCGCCAAAACCAAAGGTATTACTCATCGCTACCTTAACATCTCGCTTTTGCGCTTTATTAAGGGTTAAATTTAAATTCGGATCAATTTTTTCATCAACAACTTCGTGATTAATTGTAGGCGGTACAATACCGTGTTCCATCGCCATAATAGCAGCAATTGCTTCTATAGCTCCGGCAGCTCCTAACAAGTGACCTGTCATTGATTTTGTTGAATTGATATTTATGGTTTTAGCATGCTCACCAAAAACCTCAGTAATTGCCTTTAATTCAGCTACATCTCCTAAAGGAGTGGAAGTACCATGTGTATTAATATGGTCTACATCTTCCGGATTTAATCCTGCGTTTTCCAAACAGTTTCTCATTACAGCCATAACTCCGATACCATCTGGATGTGGTGCTGTCATATGATGTGCATCAGACGACATTCCACCACCCATTACTTCTGCATAAATTTTGGCTCCTCGTGCTTTAGCGTGCTCATATTCCTCAAGAATAATAGCCCCTGCGCCCTCACCTAATACAAACCCATCTCGAGTTGCATCAAATGGTCTGGATGCAGTTTCCGGACTTTCATTTCTTGTAGATAAGGCATGCATCGCATTAAAGCCTCCCATTCCTGCAATAGTAACTGCGGCCTCACTTCCTCCTGTAACTATAACATCGCAATGCCCTAAACGTATATAGTTTAAAGCATCTATCATAGCATTAGCAGAAGATGCACAAGCCGAAACAGTAGTATAGTTTGGTCCCATAAATCCATTTTTAATGGATATGTTACCAGGCGCTATATCTGCAATCATTTTTGGTATAAAAAACGGATTGAATCGCGGAGATCCATCGCCTGCAGCAAAGTTTAAAACCTCGTCTTGGAATGTTTCTAAACCACCAATTCCTGCTCCCCAGATTACACCAACTCGTAATTTATTGATAGTATCCAGATCTAATTTAGCATCTGCAATCGCCTCGTCTGAAGCCACCATAGCATATTGCGTAAAACGATCCATCTTACGAGCCTCTTTTCTATCTAGAAAATCGGTAGGATTAAAATTTTTTAATTCGCAAGCGAATTTTGTTTTGAACTTCTCAGCATCAAAATATGTTATAGGAGCAGCTCCGCTTTTTCCACTAACCAGACCTTCCCAATACTCATCCTTGGTATTTCCAATTGGCGTTAAAGCCCCTAAACCTGTAACTACAACTCGCTTTAATTCCATAAAAATTTTTCCTTATTTTGCAGCTTCTATGTATGATATAGCTTGACCAACTGTTGCAATATTCTCAGCTTGATCATCTGGAATTTGAATATCGAATTCTTTTTCGAATTCCATAATTAATTCTACAGTGTCTAATGAATCTGCTCCTAAATCGTTTGTGAAGCTAGCTTCAGTTACAACTTCGTTTTCATCAACACCTAATTTGTCTACGATAATCGCTTTTACTCTTGATGCAATGTCTGACATAATCTTTAATTTTAAGTTTTAAATAAGTCGCAAAAATAAAAAACTTTATTTTAAAACACACCATTAGTTAAAAAATGTGATTGTAAATTACTAAAATTAAATTGAAGTAAATTAATTTTACACCTTATTTATTAATCATATTCTGTTTTTTTGTTCGATAAATTTTAGAATCATCGGCCATTGTAATTAAGAGTATTTACAAAATGATTCATCATTTTACCTTTTTAAACATCTAAGTTTTAAACTTTAAACCCAACACCTCATGAAACGCATAGTAATTTTCGCCTCAGGATCTGGATCGAATGCTGAAAATTTAATTAAATACTTTAATAACAAAAGCAATGCTTCTGTAATTCAGGTGCTCACCAACAATCCTCATGCCAAAGTACTGGACCGATGTAAAAAACTAGGCGTTAGCGCACTGTCTTTTAACCGTATAGCATTCACCAAAACAGATGATGTTTTAAACCTATTAAAAAGCTCAAATCCGGATTTAATTATTCTTGCTGGTTTTCTATGGAAATTCCCGGAACACATTTTAGAAGTTTTCCCTAATAAAGTTATTAATGTTCATCCGGCACTACTGCCTAAATTCGGAGGCAAAGGCATGTATGGCATGCATGTCCATGAAGCTGTAGTCCATAATAAGGAAACCGAAACGGGCATAACTATACATTATGTAAACGAAAATTACGACGAAGGCGCTACCATTTTTCAGGCGAGCTGTCCAGTACTTACTACTGATACTGCCGAAGCTGTCGCTGCAAAAATTCACGAACTGGAAATGGAACATTTTCCTAAAGTTGTAGATCAACTTTTAACTGCACAGAATTAATAATTTGCTGAATGCCTTTAAATGAGCGCTAAAAAGAAAAAATACTACACGGTCTGGAAAGGACATCACACCGGAGTTTTTGAATCCTGGAACGATTGTAAAGCTCAGATTAAAGATTATCCGGGCGCCGTATATAAATCGTTCCCGACTTTTGAAGCAGCAAAACACGCCTTAAACAGTAACCCTAAAGACTTTATTGGCAACAAAACATTTAAAAGTGAATTAACACCAGAGCAATTAAAAAAAATAGGGAAGCCAAATTACAACTCTATTTCTGTAGATGCCGCCTCCAGCGGAAATCCCGGAATTATGGAGTATCGTGGTGTAGACACCAAAACTAAAAAGCAATTATTTATTCAGGGCCCATTTAAACAAGGTACAAATAATATAGGCGAATTTCTTGCCATAGTACATGGCTTGGCCTTTTTAAAAAAACACAACAGCGACCGCATAATTTATACCGACTCGAAAACGGCTATAAGCTGGGTAAAAAAGAAAACGTGTAATACTAAATTAGAGTTAAACGATTCTAATAAAGAACTATTTGAATTAGTTAATCGGGCTATACACTGGTTAAAAACCAACACTTACAACACAACCATAGTAAAGTGGGAAACCAAGGCCTGGGGAGAAATACCTGCAGATTTCGGACGCAAATAAAGTGTTTTTAGTTGATTTTTTGATTTTTATTTAAACCCAATAAATTATTCAGATTCATCTATAAAACCCTATATTTGCAAAAAATTTGACACCTCTATATGAGCAAATTAGTAATTGTAGGAACAGTAGCCTTTGATGCTATTGAAACCCCTTTTGGAAAAACCGACAAAATCCTTGGTGGTGCAGCCACATATATTGGATTATCAGCATCGCAGTTTAATGTTAACAGTACGATAGTTTCTGTGGTAGGAAACGATTTTCCTCAAAATTATCTCGATTTATTGTCTAATAGAAATATAGATATTTCGGGAACAGAAATTGTAAGTAACGGCAAAACCTTCTTCTGGAGCGGTCGTTACCATTACGACATGAACACACGAGACACTCTGGCTACAGAATTAAATGTGTTAGCCGATTTTAATCCGGTTGTTCCTCAAGATTACAAAAATGCCGACGTAGTTATGTTAGGGAATCTTCATCCCTTGGTACAGCTAAGTGTATTGGAACAGATGGAGGACTCTACAAAATTAACCATCTTAGACACCATGAATTTCTGGATGGACAACGCCCTAGAAGATTTACATAAAGTAATTAATAAGGTAGATGTTTTAACCATAAACGACGAAGAAGCCCGACAATTAACAGGTGAATATTCTTTGGTTACTGCTGCTCGTAAAATTTACGAGATGGGACCAAAATTTGTAGTGATTAAAAAAGGAGAACACGGCGCTTTATTATTTCATGAAAACGAAATATTCTCTGCCCCGGCACTGCCTTTAGAAAGTGTATTTGACCCTACCGGAGCGGGAGATACCTTTGCCGGCGGATTTGCAGGGTATCTGGCAAGCACCAGAGACTATAGTTTCGAAAATATGAAAACTGCCATTATTTATGGTTCTGCATTAGCCTCGTTCTGCGTAGAAGAATTTGGAACCGAACGCCTGCAACACGTAAGCGATGTGGATTTAAAAAACCGACTGAAGCAGTTTAAGGAATTGACAACATTTGACATTGAATTATCATAATAAAAACGCGCGCTTAATTAAAGCGCGTTTTTTACTTAATTTTACACATACACATATCACATGAGCGATGCTTTAAAACATGAGTGCGGTATTGCACTTATTAGACTTTTAAAACCATTAGAATACTATAAAGAAAAATATGGTACTGCATTTTATGGCGTAAATAAAATGTATTTAATGATGGAGAAACAGCACAATCGCGGTCAGGACGGTGCTGGTTTTGCAAGTATTAAGTTAGACACTCATCCGGGAGAGCGCTATATAAGCAGAGTAAGATCTAATGCTCAGCAACCTATTCAGGATATTTTTTCTCAGATTAATCAGAGAATCAATCAGGAGCTTCAGGAAAATCCGGAATATGCAGACGATGTAGCGCTACAAAAAAGACACATCCCATATATTGGCGAAGTGTTATTAGGGCACGTACGTTATGGAACTTTTGGAAAAAACAGTGTAGAAAGTGTACACCCGTTTTTAAGACAGAACAACTGGATGCACAGAAATCTAATTGTTGCGGGTAATTTTAACATGACCAATGTAAACGAATTATTCGATAATTTAATTCGTATTGGGCAGCACCCTAAAGAAAAAGCCGACACCATTACCATTATGGAAAAAATCGGCCACTTCCTTGATGATGCCGTAGAAAAAAAATACAAACAGCTTAAAGCTGAAGGTTACAATAAAACAGAATCTTCTCCTCTTATTGCCGAACGTTTAAACGTAGGTAAAATTTTAAGACGTGCTGCTAAAAATTTCGATGGAGGTTACGCTATGGCCGGAATGCTTGGACATGGAGATTCTTTCGTTTTACGTGATCCAGCCGGGATAAGACCAGCGTATTACTACAAAGATGATGAAGTTGTCGTTGTAGCTTCTGAGCGTCCGGTTATACAAACTGTATTTAATGTAGATTTCGACAAAGTAAAAGAACTTGAACCGGGTTGCGCTATTATTACAAAAAAATCTGGAAAAGTTAAGATTGAACAAATTTTAGAACCTACAGAACGCAAAGCCTGTTCTTTCGAACGCATTTATTTCTCCAGAGGAAGTGATGCAGAAATTTATCAGGAACGTAAAACTTTAGGAAAATTAATTATGCCTAAAGTTCTTGAAACTGTAAATCACGATACTAAAAATACGGTGTTCTCTTATATTCCTAATACGGCTGAAACATCGTTTTACGGTATGATTGAAACTGTTGAGGATTTTCTGAATAAACGAAAAACCAAAGCTATTATTGAAGGCAAACGTAACTTATCGGAACAACAGGTAACCGATATATTAGCTGAACGACCTCGAATAGAAAAAATCGCAATTAAAGACGCTAAATTAAGAACCTTTATTACTGAAGACAGCAGTAGAGATGATTTAGTTGAACACGTTTACGATGTAACTTACGGTGTTATTAAGCCAACCGACAATATTGTAATTATTGACGATAGTATTGTTCGAGGAACCACTTTAAAAAAGAGTATTATCAGAATGCTGGATCGTCTGCATCCAAAACGTATTGTGGTAGTCTCTTCTGCTCCACAGATTCGCTATCCTGATTGTTACGGAATCGATATGGCTAACCTGGAAAGCTTAGTTGCTTTTAGAGCAATGTTAAGCTTATTAAAGGAAAATAATAAATATCATCTTGTTGAAGAGGTTTACAATAAATGTAAGGCTCAAGTAGATTTAAAAGACACTAAAGTTAAGAACTTCGTTAAAGATTTGTATGATGAATTTACAGACGATGAAATCTCAACAAAAATTGCAGAACTTATCTCTGATGATACAATTAACGCAGAAGTACATACTATTTTCCAGAGTGTTGAAAATTTAAATAAAGCCTGTCCTAAAAATTTAGGAGACTGGTATTTTACAGGTAATTATCCTACTCCTGGTGGAAATCGTGTTGTTAACAGGGCCTTTATTAACTTCTTTGAAGGTAATAAAGAGCGCGCATACTAACTCTTAATCATTGATTTATAGAGATTTAACGCACACATAAACACCTTTTACCTAATAAAGATGCATTTAATCTAAAAGATTATTTGATAACCTAAAAATACTCTAATTTGGCTGAACCATAACATAAGTAGGTTAAGTTCATGGTAGATTTGGGGCAAAAAAGGCGAACTAACGTTCGCCTTTTTTATTTTATTAAAACTCAAAGACTTAACATAACAACAACAAAACAACTCTTCTTTTTAAAGTCTCCTATCTTCATTTTCTTCATTAAAAATGGTTTCGGAATACGATCAAATAAAGTCAAAACCACGTATTCTTAAAATTTTCAGAAAATCGCAAAATTTACGATTACGAACTAGCAATCAAAGGAATATATAATAAAAAGCTTAACTTCTAATTATCATTTTAATAAAAAAACGTCTCTTAAGAATTCTAAAACTAGAACTAGTTTTAACATTATTTCCCGTTAGACTAATTTTTTGGCAGTTCGACTAATATAATTTTATCTACACCTCAATCACTTATATATTTGTTTCACCATAACATAAGTAGGTTAAGTTCATGGTAGATTTGGGGCAAAAAAGGTGAACTTAGGTTCACCTTTTTATTTTATACAAACAAAAAAGCGGATTTTACCAATAGGCAAAATCCGCTTTTTTTATTTTAAAAGATATAAGATATCTTATTTAGCTTCTGCGTAACGACGCTCCACTTCATTCCAGTTAATAACGTTAAAGAACGCAGAAATATAATCTGGTCTTCTGTTTTGGTAATTTAAGTAATAAGCATGTTCCCATACATCTAAACCTAAAATTGGAGTCCCATCACAACCAGCTCCTGGCATTAATGGATTATCCTGGTTTGGTGTTGAACATACAGAAACTTTACCTCCTTTATGAACACATAACCAAGCCCAGCCAGAACCAAACTGAGTAGCGGCTGCTTTACTAAACGCTTCTTTAAATGCATCTACAGAACCAAAAGCTTCAATAATTGCATCTTTTAAGTCTCCAGATAAATACCCTTTCCCTTCCGGATTCATTACTTCCCAGAATAAAGAGTGATTATAAAATCCACCTCCATTATTTCTAACTGCTGCATTGCTCATATCTAAACCTGTAAGAATATCTTCAATAGATTTTCCTTCTAATTCTGTACCGGCAATGGCATTATTTAAGTTATTAGTGTACCCTTGGTGGTGTTTTGAATGATGAATTTCCATAGTACGAGCATCGATATGAGGCTCTAGCGCATCGTAAGCATATTGTAATTTCGGTAATTCGAAAGCCATAATATTTTTTTATTTAAATGATTAATAAATTTTCACTTTCAAATTTACGGATTATACACGGCAATAAAAAATAATAAATTGTTATGAAATCATTGATAGTTTCTATCTTGTATTCAAATTAGTTCTTCATGCAAAACCCTAATTCTTTTACCATATACGACGCTTCCGCTGGAAGTGGAAAAACCTTTACATTGGTTAAAGCCTACCTCAAAATTTTATTTCAATCTAATAGTCTGTTTCAGTTTAAAAACATCCTGGCTATAACATTTACAAACAAGGCGGTTTATGAAATGAAAGAACGTATTATTAATACGCTTAAAATGTTTTCAGATGTTTCAATTTTAACAAGCGAAAACACCATGTTTAAACTGCTTTGCGAAGAATTAAATCTGGAACCCGAAGCCCTTTACAGTAAATCGAACACCTTATTAAACACCATTATCCATAATTATGCTGCTTTTGAAATTTCTACAATTGACGGGTTTACACACCGTTTAATCAGAACCTTTGCTCACGATTTAAAATTACCCCTTAACTTTGAAGTAGAACTGGATACTGACTCCTTATTAACCGAGGCTGTAGATCGGTTAATTGCCAAAGCAGGAACAGACAAAGAACTGACCAAAATCCTGGTGCAATATGCCATTGAAAAAGCTGACGACGATAAAAGCTGGGATATTTCTCTGGATTTATATAAAATCGCGAAACTACTGGTAAACGAAAATGATATCCCTTACTTAAACAACTTACAAGGCAAATCGCTTGAAGATTTTAAAATTTTAAAACAACATTTAAAAACAGAAATAAATAGCACAGAAGAGTTTATTGTATCTACAGCCAAAAACTTATTGTCCTCGTTTGCAAATCAAGACTTAACCGTAAAAGATTTTTCCAGAGGCACCTTATACAATCATTTTGTAAAAGCCTCAAAACTAGAACTTTACAATCTTTACGACAATAAATTAGAAAGCAATATTACTGAAGGAAAAATATACACCAAATCGCTCGCTGCTGCGAAAGCACAACTTATAGATGAATTACTTCCGGAAATAGCAACTAAATATCAAGATATAAAATCGAAGGTTTTCCATTTAAAACTTTTGAGAACCATTTATAAAAACATTACGCAACTATCGGTTTTAAATGCCATTAATAACGAGTTAACAGACTTAAAAAACGAAGAAAATAAAATGCTGATATCGGAATTTAACACCATAATTGGTAATGAAATTTCCGAACAACCCACGCCGTTTATTTACGAACGTCTGGGTGAAAAATTCAATCATTATTTTATAGATGAATTCCAGGACACTTCGGAATTACAATGGAAAAATTTAGTTCCGTTAATCTCGGAAACTCTGGATCATTACACGCCCGAAAAAGACCCGGGTTCATTAATGCTGGTGGGAGATGCCAAACAGGCCATTTACAGATGGCGAGGTGGAAAAGCGGAACAATTTATCGAATTGGCCGATCTGTCTTCTAATCCTTTTCATACCGAAAAGCAAAAATCTGAATTAAAAACCAATTTCAGAAGCTTCAAAAATGTCATAGAATTTAACAATAGTTTTTTCCGTTTTTTAACTACAACAGCCTTTAGCAATACTACATATCAGGATTTATATAATCGGGCAGGTCAAGAAACCGCTAATCCAAACGAAGGGTTTGTAAATATTACATTTCTGAATACTACGGATGAAGACAGAGATGTTATTTATCCCGAACAGGTTTTAAAAACCATAAATTCCTGTCTGGAAAACGGCTATTCTTATAAAGACTTATGCATACTAGTTAGAAAAGGCAAGGAAGCTGCAGCCATTGCCGATTTTTTAAGTCAGCAAAACATTCAGATTATCTCTTCTGAATCCTTACTGCTAAAAAAATCACCAGAAGTTATATTTGTAAACAACATTATTTCACTTTTATTCGACCCTAGAAACAACGAAGTTAAAATTGAAATTTTAAAGTATTTATCCGACAAATTTGGGATTGAAGATAAACACGCATTTTTTGAAAAACATCTGAATCTGGAGATCAATCAGTTGTTTTCTCAATTCAGCCTATTGAACATTTTCGTAAAAGCAGAACAACTTATACAATTACCCTTGTTCGACATGGCCGAATCCATTATAAGAGACTTTAATCTGGTATCAAATTCTAACGCTTACCTTCAATATTATCTTGATGTCATATTAGATTTTTCACAAAAACAAGGATCTGATATTTTTAAATTTTTAGAATACTTCAATAAAAAAATGGACAAACTAAGTATCGTTTCTCCCGAAGGACAAAATGCGGTTCAAATTATGACTATTCACAAATCCAAAGGACTGGAATTTCCAGTAGTTATTTTCCCGTATGCCGATCTGGATATTTATAAAGAAGTTGATCCAAAAACCTGGTTTCCGTTAGACGCAAACAACTATAAAGGGTTTTCGAATGCACTTATAAATTATAGCAAAAAAGATATTGTTGAATTTGGCGAGGATGGCAAAAAAATTTACAATACCAGAAACAGCGAACTGGAATTAGACAATCTTAATTTACTTTATGTAACTTTAACCCGACCAGTAGAGCAGTTGCATATTATTTCCAGTTTAGGATTGGATAGAAATGGTAATCCAAACACTAATTTATATTCCGGATTATTTATTGCTTATTTAAAGGAACAACAACTCTGGAGCGATTCCACTCAAAGTTATAGTTTTGGCACTGCAACACGTCCAATTTCCGAAACTGACATGGAAGCTGTAGCCGAAAACCATTCTGAAACCATAGAATTTATTTCTGAATCTAAACAGGAACACAACATTAAAATAATTACTAAAAACGGCTATTTATGGGACACCGTTCAACAGGATGCTATAGAAAAAGGAAATTTGGTTCATCATTTAATGTCTAAAATAAAAACTGCACAGGATATACTACCAACGCTTGAAAGTGCCAAACAAGATGGTTTAATCAACACTGAACAAGAACAGGTTTTACAGGACATTATTATAAATATCGTGAATCACAACGAATTAAAAACATACTATTCCGAAACAAATACTATCTACACCGAACGAGATATTATTACTAAATCAGGAAGTATATTAAGGCCCGACCGCATTGTAATATCTCCACAAAACGAAGTTATCATTATAGACTATAAAACCGGTACAGAACAACAAAAACACAAAGAACAGTTACAAATGTATCAGCATTATCTGGAAGATATGAACTTTAAGGTCACACAGAAAATACTTGTTTATATCAATGAAGATATTCAAATAAAATACGCCTGATAACTTAAAACCATCCATTTAGCTTAAATTTGTTAAAAAGCATCTATCATGTACGGGAACATAAAAAAACACTTTGAGCAGGAACTGGACAATATAAAAGAAGAAGGACTTTATAAATCTGAACGCATAATAACATCTCCACAAGGTGCGGAAATTACCTTGAATACTGGTGAAACTGTATTGAACTTCTGTGCTAACAACTATTTGGGACTATCAGCACATCCAGAAGTTATTAAGGCTGCAAAAGATGCCATGGACACCCATGGTTTCGGAATGTCCTCGGTACGATTTATTTGCGGAACACAGGATATTCACAAAACTTTAGAACATAAAATAGCTGAGTTTTACGGTACGGAAGACACCATTCTGTATGCGGCCGCGTTCGATGCCAATGGCGGAGTATTCGAACCTTTGTTAGGACCTGAAGACGCCATCATATCCGACGCCTTAAATCATGCTTCTATAATCGATGGGGTTAGATTATGTAAAGCGGCGAGATACCGCTATGCCAATAATAATATGGCAGATTTAGAACAACAATTAATTACTGCAAATGCCAATGGCGCACGCTTTAAAATTATTGTTACAGATGGTGTATTCTCAATGGATGGTCTGGTAGCTCCATTGGATAAAATTTGCGATTTAGCAGAGCGATACGAAGCAATGGTTATGGTAGATGAATGCCATTCTGCTGGTTTTATAGGCCAAACCGGTATAGGAACTCTGGAAGAAAAAGGTGTTTTAGGACGTGTCGATATAATAACGGGTACCCTGGGAAAAGCCCTGGGCGGAGC
Source organism: Formosa sp. S-31 (assembly GCF_051172795.1). Classification (NCBI taxonomy): domain Bacteria; kingdom Pseudomonadati; phylum Bacteroidota; class Flavobacteriia; order Flavobacteriales; family Flavobacteriaceae; genus Formosa; species Formosa sp. S-31. The sequence goes on along the minus strand of NZ_JAENDK010000004.1, from coordinate 8,153 downwards.
TATGGGTGGCTATACTACAGGAAAAAAAGAAATCATCGAACTTTTACGTCAACGCTCCAGACCTTATCTATTTTCCAATTCTTTAGCACCGGCAATTGTAGGTGCTTCCATAAAGGTATTCGACATGTTAAAAACGGATACTAGTTTAAGAGATACGCTGGAGGAAAACACAAAATATTTCAAAAAAGGCATGAAAGACGCTGGTTTCGATATTATAGACGGAGACTCCGCTATAGTACCTGTAATGTTATATGATGCCAAATTGGCGCAAAATATGGCACGCTTATTACTTGAAGAAGGAATCTATGTTATTGGCTTCTTTTTCCCGGTTGTTCCTAAGGAAAAAGCAAGAATTCGCGTACAGCTTTCAGCAGCACATAAAACAGAACATTTAGACAAAGCCATCCATGCTTTTACAAAAGTCGGGAAGTTATTAGGGGTTATTTAAAACCGTACTAAACTCGCTTACTTTGGTCAGAGTAATCAATATTTTTTTATATTTGTCTTTGTTAATAATATTTAACAACTTACATTTGTTTACAATTAACACTTAAAAATTAAACTTTTGAATATGAAAAATCTTAGCAGATTAATGTTCGCAATGTTGCTGGTATTAGGCTTTAGCAACACTTATGCGCAAGATGACAACAACCCTTGGCAGATTGGCTTTGGGGTAAACGCCGTAGACTTCTTCCCTAACGGAGATGGTTACCCACTTAGTAATGGATTTGGCGATGAGTATTTCAATGTAGGTGACCATTGGAATATCTTACCTTCTTTATCATCAATTTCAGTTTCTCGTCACTTATCAAGTGGATTGTCTTTTGGTGTTACAGGATCTATTAACAAAATAGAATATATGGGAGACATGGATGTAGCCGATTTATCGTACTACGGTATTGATGGTACTTTCAAATATGGTTTCTTAAACCACAGTGTATTCAACCCATTCGTTGGAGTTGGTGGAGGTTACACTTGGGTAGACGAAATTGGAGCTGGTACTCTTAACGGTACTTTAGGTTTCAACGTATGGTTTACAGAAAACATCGGTTTAACTGTACAATCTAGCTATAAGCACGCTTTCGAAGATTACTTAACTTCTCACTTCCAACACACTGCTGGAATCTCTATCAAATTTGGTGGAAAAGATACAGATAAGGATGGTATCTACGACAAAGACGATGCTTGTCCAGATGTATTCGGTTTAGAAATTTTCGATGGTTGTCCTGATACTGACGGTGACGGTATTGAAGATAGCAAAGACTCTTGTCCAAACGAAGCTGGTCCTGCTGAATTTAATGGTTGTCCTGATACTGACGGTGACGGTATTCCAGATCCAGATGATAAGTGTCCTACTGTAGCTGGTTTAGCTGAATTAAACGGTTGTCCTGATGCTGACGGTGACGGTGTTGCTGATGTAGATGACAATTGTCCAAACGAAGCTGGTCCTGCTGAAAACAACGGATGTCCTTGGCCAGATGCTGACGGTGACGGTGTTCCAGATAAAGATGATAAGTGTCCTAACTTAGCAGGAACTGTAGCTAACTATGGTTGTCCTGAAGTTTCTGAAGAAGTTAAGCAAAAATTAAACGCTTACGCTAAAACAATCTTATTCGACACTGGTAAATCTACTATAAAGAAAGAATCTGCTGAAGTTTTAGAAAACATCACTGTAATCTTAAACAAATTCCCTCACGCTAAATTCACAGTTGAAGGACATACAGATAGCACTGGTTCTGATCAGTTAAACTTAAACTTATCTGAAGCTAGAGCAAGAGCTGTAAAAGATTACTTAGTTGGAAATGGTATCGATGAATTTAGATTATCTTCTAAAGGATATGGTGAAACTAAGCCAATCGACACTAACAGCACAAGAGCTGGTAGAGCTAACAACAGACGTGTTGAAATTAACTTAGTTAAGGAAGACTAATTCTGTTAAAATATAATTTTAGAAAACGCCTCGATTATTCGGGGCGTTTTTTATTTTTATGCTATGACAACTTTTATTGCAGAGGTATTGTTAGACCTCAGAGCCAAAGGCTTTAACCTTTCCGAACTTACTTTCATTTTACCTAGTAAAAGAGCCGGAACCTTTTTAAAACATGAATTATCCCTATTAGCAAACACCACCCTGTTTGCTCCTGAAACCTTAAGTATAGAAGAATTTGTAGCAGACCTATCCGGATTAACTCCAGCTACGAACACCGAATTATTATTTCACTTTTATAACACCTATTTGGATTTACACGATAAAGCTGTAAAACCAGAACCTTTTGAAAGCTTTTCAAAATGGGCTCAGATCCTCCTTCAGGATTTTAATGAAATTGATCGTTATCTTATTCCTCAAAAAAAAATATTTGATTATTTAGGGGACATTCAGGAATTATCCCATTGGTCTCTCGAACCGGAAAAAACAGAATTTGTTCAAAATTACTTATCATTCTGGAATTCCCTTCATACCTACTATAACCATTATACTACTAACCTATTACAACAAGGCATAGGATACCAGGGACTGCTGTATCGAAAAGCAAGTGAAAACATCCAAAACTATTCAGGTTCAACAAAAAAAACTCACATATTCTTAGGTTTTAATGCACTTAATACCGCAGAAGAAAACATAATTCAGACCTTACTGAAGTCTGAACATGCCCATATATACTGGGATATAGACAAAACTTTTATAGAAAATCCTATTCACGATGCCGGGCTTTTTACAAGAGAGCACAAAGCCAACTGGAAGTATTTTAAAAACCATCCGTTCAACTGGATTACAACAAATTATTCAGCACCTAAAAACATGAGTTTAATAGGAATTCCAAAAACCATAGGACAGGCAAAATACATAGGAACCATTTTAAAACAGCTTTCAAAAACAAATCCGAATCTTGCAAATACGGCTGTAGTTTTAGGAGATGAAAATCTGTTAATCCCCGTTTTAAATTCAATACCAAAAGAAGTTAAGGCATTAAATGTTACTATGGGATTCCCTCTAAAGTCAATACCTCTAGCAACATTGTTTGAGAGCTTGTTCGACTTGCACAAAAAGAATAAAACAAGATTCTATTACAAAGATATTATAACCATAGTAAGCCACCAGTTTATTAGACCTTTACTTCAGTCAGAAACTAAGGACTATGCAAGTATCATTCTGAATAGCATTAAAACAAATAACCTTGTATTTCTGAATAAAGAGGACTTATTTGATATTGCCAGTCCGTTTAAAAAAATTTTAGAGCTCTTATTTGGTAATTGGCATAATAATCCAAACAAAGCTCTGGAATCATTTATTAAGCTTATTACAGCTATTAAAACAAACTTAAACACAAACAAAGATGCCAACGTATTAGCATTAGAATACGCCTTTAAATTTAACGAGCTATTTAATAACATAAAACGTCTGAATTCAGTTTACCCCCATCTAAACTCTTTACATAGCTTACATCAGGTCTATAAAGAATTACTTAGCAGTGAAACTCTGGATTTTCAAGGTGAACCACTGCAAGGTCTTCAGGTTATGGGAATGTTGGAATCTCGTGTGCTGGATTTTGAAACTGTAATACTATCATCCGTAAACGAAGGGATTTTACCTGCTGGAAAAAGCAATAATTCTTTTATTCCTTTTGATGTAAAACTAGAGAATAAATTACCAACGTATAAAGAAAAAGACGCAGTTTACACCTATCACTTTTATCGTTTATTACAACGCGCTAAACAAATATTCATTTTATACAATACCGAGGCTGATGCTCTTACTGGCGGCGAAAAAAGTCGTTTTATCACTCAGCTGGAGCTGGAAAATATTCATCATATCACACATAAAATAGCAACGCCTACCGTACCGGTAATCCCTCAGAAATTAAATACAATACAAAAAACTCCTGCAGTTATCAACAGGCTAAAAGCTATTGCTGAAAAAGGTTTTTCACCATCCTCTTTGAGTAATTATGTACGCAATCCTATAGATTTCTATTACGACAAAGTATTGCATATAAAAACCAGTGAAGAAGTTGAAGAAACAGTAGCAGCAAACACCTTAGGGACCGTAGTACATAATACGCTTGAAGATTTTTATAAACCTTTGGAAGGTCAATTTCTAACAGAGAGCCACATAAAAACAATGGAGACTAATATTCCTGAACGCGTTGCCCACCACTTTAAATCAGAATATAAAAAAGGAGATTTTAGCTCCGGTAAGAATCTCATTATTTTTGAAATAGCAAAACGTTACGTTTCCAATTTTTTAAAATCTGAATTAAAAGTATTAAGCTCAGGAAATGAGATAAAAATAATCGCAATAGAATCTGAATTCAAACAAATACCGATAGCTATACCGGGTTTAGCTTTTCCGGTTACCATAGGCGGAAAAGTGGATCGCGTTGATGAATGTAACGGTATTACCCGAATAATAGACTACAAAACCGGAAAAGTGGAACAAAACAATGTAGAATTAGTAAACTGGGATGATTTAAATACCGATTACAAAAAGTATAGCAAACCCTTCCAGATTCTTTGCTATGCTTACATGATGCAATCAAATAAAACTTTAAATTTTCCTGTAGAAGCCGGAATCATTTCCTTTAAAAATTTAAATAGTGGTTTTTTAAAGTTCGCCAAAAAAGATAAAAACGGAGCAGGAGCTAAAAAAGATTTCAGCATAAGCAATGACACAATTGAAGCATTTAAAATACAATTACAGCATTTAATAACAGAAATTTTTAATCCGGAAATTCCTTTTATTGAAAAAGAAGTATAAAATAAACTACATATTTAAGGTAACAAGTTACCGTATAAAGTGAATTTTATCACCAGGTTGTAATTCATATCCAAAATGAAATACCTCTCTTTCTCCGGACTCCGTTTCAATTACAAGAGGTAAGACTTCATCCTTACTTCCTATGTATTTTTTAATCCAGGCCCGTGTCGTACAAGTTTGTTTTATGTGATCAACGGCTTTAGCATAATCATCATTTAAAATTTTTTGATTCCAGTACTCAACATCAACTCCCGAAGCAAATAAACTAGACGTGTTAGATAATTCAAGAATGTCTATCCCAGCAACATAATTACTTCTGGATAGCATTACGTGCGTATTGGGAATCTGAAAGGATTCCGAAGCCAGTTGCGCTGCTAAGATATTTACTTCGGTATTGGATGTCGTAGCCATAAACGTCTGTTTAGTTTCTGCTCCCGCTTCTGTAAGCACTTCCTCCTGGAGGGCATTTCCATAAAAACAATCATACCCCAAAGCTTTGCTTTGTTGAACACTATCCTGATTTGAATCAATGAAAGTCATTTTCAGTTTAGGTTTAAGAAACTCAGCTAACAAGAAACTAATAGGATTTGCTCCCAAAACAAGAATCCCTTCACGCTTATTCATCACAACCAACTCGCCCCTGCGTTTTAACCAATCCGTTGTCCATTTCAACAAAAAAGGCACGGTAAGAGTTGTTAAAATCGCCATAAATACAAGAATTGAAAATATATTTCGATCTATAATCCCCATTTCTAAACCTATCCCTGCGATAATAATTTCCACTGCCCCTCTCCCGTTCATTCCAGCACCAACGGTTACACCTTCACGCCATCCTAATCCTGTTGGTAAATAAAACAGTGCCGCACCTAGAATTTTGCCTATAATCGCCATTGCTATAATTGTTATAAGCATAGGCAATTCTGTTTTAAACACATCGAGATTTACCATAAACCCGGCAGAAACAAAAAACACAGGTGCCAGAAAGCCAATAGAAACATCGTAAAATGCTTTATGTACTTCTTTCGAAATATTCTTTGGAAACAGTTTATCCTTAATAAATAACCCTGCCATAAACGCTCCTAAAATACTGTGCATCCCTGCGAGTTCTGCCAACTCAGCATAAGCCAAAGCAACTATTATGATAATGGTAAAAAAGAAAGTACTACTTATCGATTTGAATTTAGACAGATATTTACCTATTCTGGGTAGTATGTAAATACCAATTAAAATGGTAACTGCGAAAAACGTAACTGCTTTAAGCGCAACAACCACAAGTCCGGCTGCATCAAATTCCCCCATGGCGGCAGCACTCAAAATTCCAGCAAATATTAATAAAGCCAAAGTGTCCGATATTAAGGCACTAGCCATAAGTACATAAGCTATTCTGGTATTAAGTAATTTTAAATCGAATAAAATTCTGCTTTTTGTAGCTAAAGAAGTAACACCTACAGCCATTCCAACAAAGAGTCCCGCCATAGTATCTCCTCCAAACAATAAAGTACTATAATAACCTAAACCAAAAGGGACTACAAAACCGCCTATAGAAGCCAATAAACCAGGCCAGGAAGCTTTTTTTAAATCTTTAAAATCTATTTCTATTCCAATATAGACCATGAGCAACATAATGCCTACTTCCGATAATACTTTTATAGTTTCGGTAAATTCAAGCCAGCCCAACAAGCCCGGCCCAAGGAGAATCCCTATAACAAGTTCTCCCAAAATAGACGGATACCCTATACGCCTTGCCGCGGCACCACCAAGCCATGCTGCAACTAGTACAAATAAAAGATTTAATATATTTAATTCAAATGCTTCCACAATTATTTAAAAATACCATTTTTTAATAGTATTTCATAAAATACTAAAACTTAAAAACCTTATTTAAAACCACTTAACATTACTATAATACGAAATGTTAATTCTACCGGATAAAATTATATAACTAAAAAGTCTTAAATTTAACAACCACTCAACCTCAATAGAAGCCTATGAAGATTACAAAAAATCTAATCCTTACTGGTAAACACGAAAAGCCCATTGTTACAGATATATTTTACAAATCTGATAATATTAAAAAACCTGTACTAGTATTTTCCCACGGATACAAAGGATTTAAGGATTGGGGTGCCTGGGATTTAATGGCTAACGCATTTGCCACAGTCAATATATTCTTTGTTAAATTTAACTTCTCTCATAACGGTGGGACACCTGAACAACCTGTAGATTTTCCTGATTTAGAAGCCTTCGGTAATAATAATTACACAAAAGAACTGGACGATTTAGCGACAATAATAGACTGGATTTCTACAAATACTCAATTCTCTTCGGAAATTGATTTAAATAACATAAGTTTAATGGGGCACAGCCGAGGAGGGGGCATTGTAATACTGAAAGGGCAAGAAGATTCCCGAATTAAAAACGTGATAAGCCTAGCTGGAGTAAGCGATTATGGCAAACGATTTACAGCCATGGGTGATTTAGACACATGGAAAACAAATGGTGTAACTTATGTTATTAATGGCAGAACTAAGCAAAAGATGCCTCATTATTATCAGTTTTATGAGGATTTTATTGAAAACCAAGAGCGATTAAATATAGAACGCGCGACCAGATGATTACAAAAACCGTTACTTATTATTCATGGAGATGATGACAGCAGTGTACTACTGGAAGAAGCTAAAAACTTATACAAATGGAAACCAGAAAGCACATTAAAAATTATATCTGGAGCCAATCACGTTTTTGGAGCTTCGCATCCGTGGGAAACCGATACTATACCTAAACATTTATCTGAAGCAATTGAAACAGTTATACAATTCATAAATCATAATTAGCGTTGTCGCATGCCAGTTATTAGATTATATTATGAATATCACATCGCAAATAAAGGCTGTATACTTCGCTTTTAAAGGCCTAAAAACAATAATGGACAGTGTCTGTTCCACAAACAATAAAAGGTTGCTTAAAACCGCATATAAATTCCCTGTCGTTCGACGGGGATTTTTTGTTTCTGGTTGGTTTACAAGTAAAGATCAAAAAGTATAAAACAAAAAAATCCCCAACATAAACTATGTTGAGGATTTCTAAACCTGCCTATCGGCAGATAAAAAAGGCAACGACCTACTCTCCCACTAATGCAGTACCATCGGCGCTAATGGGCTTAACTTCTCTGTTCGGAATGGTAAGAGGTGAGCCCCATCGCTATAATCACCTTAAATCTTTAGTTTAAAAGTTGAATGTTTATAAAGTTACAAGTATAATCACTTTCTAACTTTATTACTTTTTACTTTAAAACTCTAATATTTTAACATATTGAAAAAGGACTCTTATGAGTCTTCTACACTAAAATTGAATATAAATTGTTTTGTATAATTCGTGTACTCTAAAAAAACAGGCG
>NZ_JAENDK010000003.1:36306-303857 GCF_051172795.1 Formosa sp. S-31 | reverse complement strand
CAACCAGAAACAAAAAATCCCCGTCGAACGACAGGGAATTTATATGCGGTTTTAAGCAAGTTTTTATTGTTTGTGGAACAGACTATCCATTATTGTTTTTAAACCTTTAAAATTTGTCAAATAGAAATAAAAAATCCTCATCAAGAGGATAAGGATTTAATTAGTGTTCAGTGTTTTATTTTTTAGGATGAATTAAGGATTCTACATAATGACGGTGTATAATTCTTAATTTTTTTATTTCCATGCGCAATAATCTCACAAAGTCAGAACTGTTAGATTTGTTATGTTCTAAAAGTCTCGTGCTATGATATAGTCTATCTATAAAAAAGCGAATTGATTTGGCGTATTTAAGCTTTTTAGAATGATTGGTTTCATTTTCAGTTTCCACAATCTTTGGCACCAATCCTAAAGCATCCATCACTAATCTGTCTGCATAACGGTCTATTCGACTAGACGACCTGTGCATGGTAAGAATATCTTTGTCGTAGGTAATATAAGACGCAATATGTCTGGATAATTTAAAAATGTCTAGTGACTTTTGGTAAATTATCAGGTCTTTAATATTTGTATTACTGGAATGTGTCATTTTTAATAGCAATTGTTACAAAATTACGTACTAAAAACTAAAGTTGTATTTAATATTTAAAGTGAAAGCGTTAATTTTGTTTAATAATTAAATTTTAAATCTTAAAAACTTTAAGCATGCAAATTGATGCTGTGAATTGGAAGATTTTAGATTGTTTACAGCGTAATGCTAGACAATCGAATACAGAAATAGCTAAGGCTGTGGGGATTAGTTCACCAGCAGTGGCGGAGCGTATTCGTAAAATGGAAGATGCAGGAATTATAGAGGGATACCTTACAAAATTGTCATATTACGAAACGGGGCATCAATTAAAAACGATAATTACATTACGGGTTTTTATGGGACGTTTAAAGCCTTTTTTGGAAAAGGTTACAACCTTTAAAGAAGTGGTTAACTGTTATAGGGTAACAGGTAACGAAAACATTGTTATGGAGGTGGTTTTAAAGAATCAGAAGCATTTGGGTTTGTTTATAGACCAGTTAATAACCTATGGGGAAACTAAAACGCAGATCGTTTTGGCTAATGTGGTAGAAAATAATCCTTTAGTTAAGGAGACCACAATTAAGTAGATTTTCTTAGCTATTGTTGTATACGACGCCTTAAAAATTCAATAATTTATTTTAATTTTATACCTTGCGAGTCCCGAAAAGCGGGAATTAAAACAAACTAGAAACACTAATTTAAATTTCATGAAAAAAACAACTCTTAAAGATATTGCAAAAGCCTTAAATGTTTCAGTTTCAACAGTATCTAAAGCCCTTCATGATATTCCGGAAATTAGTGAAGAAACCAGGATTTTAATTCAAAATTACGCTAAAGAGAAAAATTATCGTCCAAATTATAACGCGTTAAGTTTAAAAAATAAAAGAACGCGTAGTATAGGGGTTATTATACCTAACATGTTAAATTACTTTTATGCACAGGTGTTAAAAGGAATAGAAACTGAAGCTGCAAAATCTGGTTATCGAATTATTACCTGTATCTCCGATGAATCTTATCAAAAGGAAGTCGAAATTATTGATATGCTTTCAACCGGAAGTATAGATGGGTTTTTATTGGCTATCTCTGAAGAAACGGAAAACAATAAGAAATTCGATCATTTTGAAAATACCATGAAGTATGGTTTTCCTATTGTAATGTTCGACAGAGTATCTGAAGCAGTAGAATGCGATAAGATTATTATAGACGATTTAAATGCAGCGGCGGACGCTGTTAGTTATCTTGTAAAGCAAGGATGTAAAAGAATTGCGTTTGTATCCCCTTTAAACAATTTGAGTGTTGGACAATTACGTTTTGAAGGTTATAAAAAAGGCTTGGAGAATAACGGAATGGCGTATAATGAAGATCTGGTAATTAATACCATTGAACCAGATTATAAATCTTATGAAGGTATGATTAAACCTTTATTTGATCAGGAATTTGATGGATTAATTTCAACAAACGAATCTTCAGCTATTTCGGCTATGAAATTAGCGCAGGGTAAAGGCCTGGAAATTCCCAAAGATCTTGCTGTAATTTCCTTTTCAAACGGAATCTTAGCACGTCATTCCAGTCCGAAATTAACCTGTGTTAGTCAGCATGGAGAAATAATGGGAGCAGCGGCCACTAAAAAACTTATTGATAAGTTAGAGGAACGTGAGAACTCCAATAGTTTTACTTCGGAAGTGATACCGACCGATATTGTGGTAAGAAATTCTACACGTTAAATTTCAGATTTTTTCCATAAGGATTTTCTTTTTTAAGGCCCATAAAATTAAAAGGCATACGAGCATCACCACGCTAATTAGGTACCAGGTGGTTTCATAGCCAAAAGCGTTAATCGTTTGCATGCCTGAGTTGTGCCCTATAATGTGAGCTATAGAGAAGGAAATACTGTATAAAGCCATGTATTCACCCTGATTTCCTTTTTCAGCGCGGCTAAGAGCGAAGGCATTCGAGAACGGGAAGGCTATCATTTCGCCTATAGTCATAAACAACATACCTGCGATTAAAATTCCGGTCCAAGAGGTAAAGTTTAGTATTATAAAGCTTATTAAGGTTAACAAGGCTCCAAATATTACCAGTCCCATTTTAGAATGTGTAGATTTTTCTAAAATTTTAACCAGAGGCATTTCAAGTAAAAAAATGGTTATTCCGTTTAGCCCCATCAATAGTCCTATTTGAAATTCCGATAAGTTATGTACTTCTTTATAGTATAATGGAATGGTGGAAAAATATTGTAAAAAGGCGACGCCAAACAATAACATGGCTAAAAGGAATATTAAATAAAGATAATCTGAATAGGCTGATTTTGGATTGTCAATTTTAATTTGATTAGTGACTTTCGCAATCTTGGGGTTAAGGACTTTTAGTAATAAAATTCCTGCTATAATACAGGTAATACCATCCACCCAGAACAGACCACCATAACTTACTGTACTAATAATTAAACCACCTAAAGCTGGCCCGGCTGAAAAGCCAAGATTTATGGCTAATCTTATTAAGGTTATAGATCTTACTTTGTTTTCTGGCTTACTATACGAGCTTAAAGCGACAAACATAGCCGGACGGAACATGTCGGCAACTAAAAGGAGTAAGAATATTCCGAAAATTAAACTTTCGAAGCTATTTAAATATTGAACGCCAATAAAGAGAAAACCAGAGCAGATTAAACTAAATACCATTATTTTATAGTAGCCTATCTTATCCGTTAATTTTCCTCCTATCCAGGACCCTACAACAGAACCTAATCCAAAGGCGCTCATTATCCATCCAACTTCCTTTAAACTAAAATCTAAATTTTTTGTCAGGTAAAGCGATAGGAATGGAACTACCATGGTTCCGGCTCTGTTAATTAGTGTAATTAATGCCAGCCACCACACCTCTCTGGAAAGTCCTTTAAATGTATTTATATATTGGTTTAATAATGCCTGCATTTGTATGTTTTAAAATAAAAAGGTCCAACATTGTTGTCGGACTTTAAAGTTAAATTCTGGTTTGGAATTTCTGACTTTGTATTATAATTGAAATGTTTATATTTTAAAACTAGATAAAAATATCCTAAGTTGTATTTTTGAAGCAAATAAATTATGGTCTATGAGATATTTTGTTGTGTTTTTAAGTGTTATGTTATGTTTTGCCTGTAAGGAAGATAAACGTCCTGTTTTAGGAGTAACAGCATTTCAAAGGGAAATGAATGCTACATTTAAAGATGCCTCAAAATCCCCATTAAAGAAGAATGACCGTGAAAATTTTAAAGGTTTAGATTTTTTTCCTGTAGATTCAAGTTTTAGCGTAACAGCTAAAGTGGAGCCTGTTGAAAATTCGGAATATTTCGATATGCCTACAACCGCAGGAGAGTTCAAGGCGCAACGTGTTTTTGGGATTTTGCATTTTAAAATTAATGAAGAGCCGTTTCAGCTTAAGGTGTACGAAAGTCTGGCTTTAAAAGATAAGGCAGGGTATGAGGATTATTTGTTTTTACCCTTTTTAGATTTAACCAATGGGGTGAGTACTTATGGAGGCGGTAGATATATGGAATTGCGAAGTAGTGACATAAATGAAGCTAATGAAATTCGTATCGATTTTAACAAAGCTTATAATCCATATTGTGCCTATAATGATACGTATTCATGCCCAATTGTACCAAGAGATAATTTTATTAATACCGAAATCCGTGCGGGAGTTAAGGCTTTTGCAAAACATTAAATTTTAAAGCATAAAGTTATATTTAAAGAAATTTAGTTTAGGATTTATCAATTAAGCACTTCTTGTATCCGAAGCTTTATTCTGTTTGATGTAAACTAAAAGCAGGTATGGAATCCTGATCTTTAATAGCCACGTATAATTCTGTAATCCAGTTTGCAGGATTTACAATCTGTTCAGGATTTGTAACATAAGTTTCCAGCATCGGACCATTTTCTACAGCTGTAAGATTTTCTGTTTTTAAATTGTCGAAAGTTGTGCCCCAGGCCTTATCCAGATATTTGTAATCCCCTTTAAGAGTGGTTTTAGTCGTTTTAAATGGCTCGAAAAAACCAGTTAATATATCTTCTTTTGAAGAAATAATCTGAGTGCTTGTTGGAATACAATACGAGAAAATAACAGCATTATTTATAGTATCCCATTTGTGGTAGTACACAAATGGAGCTCCGGCAGTTATAATGTTATTGGATTTTACATATGCATTGACCTCTGGAGCAATTTTTTCTATTATTTTATGAAAGCCAGTTGTTTTTCCCGATGCCGTTTTAAATAAATAATATCCACCGCTATGATGCGTAATACCTTGTAACGAGATGCTATAAGTTTGCATGCTTTTCTGAACTGCCGAATCCAGTTTGGTTAAGCTGGCTTCAAATTTCGAGTCCAGTTCCGATTCCGGGTTTCCAAAAAAAACATACATCGCTTTTTTCTTAAATGGAATAGTCTTGCTGGATAGAGTCCATGTAACTTGCGTACTTGTTTTGCTAACCGGATTTAATTCCCAATCCAGTTCAGATTCAGGATACTTTGGAAAACTTAAAGCCTGTTTTAGAGCATTAGGTTTGGTATGCGATATAGTGCTAATGTTTCCAATTTCATTATCATTTAACCAGGTATAAGTGTCAGAGTTTATAAGTGTATCCCCGGAATCTGTTTTTGGCCAGGGCGACCAGTCCTTCCAGGTGTTTAAGTCGTTAATATGGTCGTAAATAACCTCCTGAGGTGCTTCTATTATTCTTATTTTCGTTAGGAATAAATTATTGGGTTGCACAGCTATATATATGGATGAACCTATAAAACCAATAAGTAATAACAAGAGAAAATATTTGGCGAATTTCATATGTAATTAATTGTTAATACCAAAGGTAATCAATTTTAATTCAAAATTTTAAAGCTGTTAAAGCTGTTTTATAGCACTGAAGGCTATTAAAAAGATTAAATTGAAATGAATCATATGAACAGATTATAAGTAAATGGTTAATCTGTTTGTAGTCAAAAAAATAGAGAAGAGAAAGGTGTTTTTATAGTCTAAAAACTTTATTTTTAATTTTTAAAAATGAGTTTAATACTTACTATAAACAATAAAAAAGCAATAAAGCCAATTAAGACCCAAATGCTACCGTTATAATATTTTTTATGGATAGTAATGTCTTTTCTGTAGGTAAAAAACAGTACGATTACAAAGGCAATAAAAAAAATAACTCCAAAGATAATCTGACCGGTTGAAAACATATAGCAGTACTAATAAGGTAAAAATTGTGGCTTTAAATTTTAAATTCGCAATAAACTAAGGATAATTTACTTTATTTATTATGAATTTAATAACTGGGTAAAAATAAGTAAAAAAATAATAATTTAATAATATGAAAGATAAAATAGACGCTGTAAAGGAGTTTCATACAGCTTTTAAAATAGGGCATCGTGAAATTCCAAAAGCCGATTTGGGTAATGACAAAAATATACTGCGTTTTAATTTAATGAAGGAAGAAAACGAAGAATATCTGGAGGCAGCCAAAAATAACGATTTGGTAGAAGTAGCTGATGCCTTGGGGGATATGCTTTATATTTTATGCGGCACGATTATCGAACACGGTTTACAGCATAAAATTGAAGCTGTCTTCGAAGAGATTCAAAAAAGTAATATGAGTAAATTAGGTGATAATGGCGAACCTATTTACCGGGACGACGGTAAAGTGTTAAAAGGTCCAAACTATTTTAAACCTGATATTAAATCTATTTTAGGGTTATAAAAAAAAGCTGTCTATATAGACAGCTTTTTAGTTTTATATACTTTGTCTCCAACCATAAGGGTCTTCTGCCTTATTGTATTGGATGTTAAGTAGCTTTTCTTTGAATTGCGATGCAAACGAAGGATCCTGTTTAGGAATATCGAAGACTTCATCTTTATGAGCGAATGCACATATTGGACTTACTACCGCTGCTGTTCCCGATCCAAAAATTTCTTTAAGAGAACCATTTTTACTGGCTTCTTTTAATTCTGTAATCGTAATAGGTCTAACTTCTACTTTAATTCCTGAATCTTCAGCAATCTGAATAATACTTTTTCTGGTAATTCCGTCTAAAATTCTATCACTGGTAGGAGCAGTAATTAACGTGTCGTTAATTCTAAAAAACACGTTCATAGTTCCTGCCTCTTCCAGATACTGATGAGTGTCTGCATCTGTCCAGATAATTTGTTGGTAGCCTTCTTCGTTAGCCAATGCAGTAGGGTAAAACTGAGCAGCATAATTTCCTGCTGCTTTTGCATAACCAACACCTCCATTAGCCGATCTACTAAATTTCTCTGCTACCATAACTCTTACATCACCAGAATAATAAGATTGTGCTGGGGAACAAATAATCAGAAATTTATATTCTAAAGCAGGTGAAGCTGCTATGGCAGGTTCAGTAGCTATAACAAAAGGGCGAATGTATAACGAATTTCCAAAGCCAGGTTTAACCCAGGCTTCATCTAACTTTAAAAGGGTTTTTAAGCCGTCCATAAATACATCTTCCGGGAATTCCGGCATTGCCAAACGTTTGGCCGATTTGTTTATACGCCTAAGGTTTTCTTCTGGTCTAAATAACCAGACCTGATTATTATCGTCTTTATAAGCCTTCATGCCTTCAAATACAGCCTGTCCGTAATGCAACACGCGAGCAGACGGTTCCATGGTTAAAGGTCCGTAAGGCACAATTTTTGGCTCTTGCCAGGCGCCGTTTTTAAATTCACATTCAAACATGTGATCGGTAAATACTTTACCAAAAGACAAATTTTCAAAATCGACATCTTGTATCTTACTGGAATTTGCTTTTGTAATTTCAATAGTATTGGTCAAAATCTTAAAATTTACGAATTAAACGCTTATTATATAAGAGCTAAAAGTACTATAAAATTCTGAAAAAAATTATAATATACTTTATATTTATACGCTATTATTTTACGCCAAGGCGCTTAAAATCGTGTTCCATTTTGGAAACAATTTAGAACTCTAAACCTTAATTTTATTGTGAAACGGGAATATATAAAAACATCGGACGGGTCTTCAACGATATATGTGCCAGAACTGGATGAAACCTATCATTCCAGGCATGGCGCTATAAATGAGGCGTTGCATGTTTTTATTAAATCTGGACTTTTACATTTTAATTCTAAATCTACAAAACCTGAATCCTGTACCATTTTAGAAATTGGATTTGGTACTGGGCTTAATGCTTTTTTAACATGTCTTGAAGGGCCAAAGCTTAATTTTAAAATTCAATATGAAGGTGTAGAAGCATATCCGGTATTGCTGGAAGATTTAGAACATATTAATTTTTATTCATTGGTTGAATCCGGAGCGCATAAAGCCTTGTTTTATCAATTACATCTTGCCGAATGGGAGCATTATATTAATATTAATGAAAAATTCAGTTTAAAGAAAGTAGATAATACTTTTAATAAGATTAACTCTGAAAATCAATTCGATATTGTTTACTACGATGCTTTTGGCCCTCGAGTGCAACCGGAACTTTGGGAGGAAGCTATGTTTTTAAGTATGTATAAAGCTTTAAAACCAGGAGGCGTTTTAGTAACGTATTGTGCGCAAGGTAAAGCCAGAAGAGCGATGCAGTCAGTCGGTTTTAGTGTAGAACGTTTAGAAGGACCACCGGGAAAACGAGAAATGCTTAGGGCAACAAAACCAGAATAAAATAATGGAATCCATAACAATAGATCAAAATTTTAAGAATATAGATTATACCGTAACTGCTTTATCTATTGCCGAATACGACAGTTGTACTTTTGAATATTGCGATTTTTCCAATAGTAATTTATCCGGCATTGTGTTTACCGATTGTGAATTTTTGGAATGTAACTTAAGTAATGCTCAAATTAAGAATACGACGTTTAATGGAGTTCAGTTTTCAGATTGTAAATTGTTGGGACTTGCTTTTAAAAGCATCAGTACATTTTTATTAAATATAAATTTTACTTCCTGTAATTTACAAATGACTAGTTTTGATTTTTTAAAACTGAAAGGGATTCGTTTTGTATCCTGTGATCTTCAAAACGCAGTATTTAATGAAACAGATCTTAGTAAGGCTTTATTTGAGGATACGAATCTTTTACATACAGAATTTTCTCATGCCTTATTAATCCAGGCCGATTTTACAACTGCCTATAATTTTACCATAGACCCAGAAGCTAATCAAATTAAGGGTGCGAAATTTTCTAAAGAAGGTCTTGAAGGACTATTAGTAAAGTATAAACTTCAAATAAAATAGGTCATAAGTTAATAAGTATTAAAGTTTTGGTTTATTAGTGTTAAAGCTAACTTAATGAGCGCTGTAGGCGTAAAGGGATTTGGTATTTTTGTAGGAAATATTCTAGGATGAGTGTATTGATTACCGGAGCTACAGGTCTTTTAGGGAGTAAGATTGTGAAAGCGTGTCTTCGCAAAGATCTTGCTGTAAAGTACCTAACAACCAGTAAAGATAAAATTGAAAGGAAAGCGAATTATAAAGGCTATTACTGGAATCCGGATACACAGGATATTGATCTGGAATGTTTTGATGGCACCGAAGTAATAATTCACCTTGCAGGGGCTTCAGTTTCAAAGCGGTGGACTAAATCTTACAAAAAGGAAATTTTAGAAAGTCGTACGCAATCAACCAGGTTGTTGCATCGCAGTATAAAAAGCCTGCAGAGTCATAGTATTCATCAGTTTATTTCAGCCAGTGGAATTAATATTTATCCTGATTCGTTAACCAAGTATTACGAGGAAACCGAAAATGAACGAGATGATTCATTTTTGGCAGATGTGGTAAAAGCCTGGGAAGATGAAGTGGATGCGTTTTTCAGTTTAAATATTCCGGTAGCAAAAGTCCGAATAGGATTGGTTTTAGCTAAAGAAGGCGGAGCCTTTCCAGAGATAAAGCGGCCTATAGATTATGGAATGGGGGCAGTGATGGGCTGTGGTGAGCAATGGCAGTCCTGGATACATGTGGATGATGTGGTTCGTATTTTTCTTTATATTTTAAAATACAGGCTGGAAGGTGTTTATAATGCCGTAGCTCCTAACCCGGTGACGAATGCCGAATTAACCAAAACGATTGCTAAAGCTCTGGATAAACCTTTGTTGCTGCCACATGTGCCTAAAACCGTTATGAAACTGGCACTGGGAGAAATGCATAACTTACTATTTTCCAGTCAGCGGGTAAGCTCTAAAAAAATAGAAACTGAAGGCTTTTATTTTAAATATAATAACCTTCAGAATGCTTTGGATGATCTTTTAAATTAATCTATTTATTATTGTCTTTAGGTTTAATAATCATTCTAAATGATTGGTCTTTATAAATGTAATATCCAGTCCAGTCGTATAGCGCACGCATACGATTTCTAAAGTTAACCAAAGACATAATATGAACAAAAATCCATACAAACCAGGCAATAAAGCCTTTTAAAAAGAATTTCTGATTAGGCCCGTCAGTAACGGCTTTGTTTCTTCCAATAATAGCCATGGAACCTTTATCGGTATATTTAAAAGGTGTCCAGGTAGATTTTTCTTTGCATAAATTGCGTCCGAGATTATGAGCCTGTTGTATAGCTGCCTGAGCAAGTTGTGGGTGTCCGTCCGGATAATTTGTATCTCCCGAAACTAGTGCAGAATCTCCAATAGCAAATATGTTATCGTATCCTTCAACTAAGTTAAACGCATTCGTTTTTAAACGTTTTCCGCGACCATAATTTTCGGGAGTGAAACCGGCGAAAGTTCTGGCAGAAACTCCTGCTGCCCAAATAAGATTTCTTGATTGAATTTCAGTCCCGTCAGACAGATATACCACGTCATTAACGAAGTCTTTTACAAAAGTGTTCAACTTAATCTTTACCCCTAATTTTTCTAATTGTATATAGGTATAGCCCTGAGTTTTTTTAGACATGGCTGCCAACACAGCATCCTGACCATCGATTAAGAAAATGCCACCCAGATCGTTTTTAGAAAGTTCAGGATAATCTTTTTCAAGAATGTTTACCTGCATCTCTGCAAATATCCCAGAAAGCTCTACACCTGTAGGTCCAGCACCAGCAATAACGAAGGATAAAAGTTTTTTTCGCTGCTCTAAGTCATCTATTCTGGTAGCACGTTC
This sequence comes from Formosa sp. S-31, assembly GCF_051172795.1. NCBI lineage: Bacteria > Pseudomonadati > Bacteroidota > Flavobacteriia > Flavobacteriales > Flavobacteriaceae > Formosa > Formosa sp. S-31. The sequence continues at coordinate 293,179 of NZ_JAENDK010000003.1, read as the reverse complement.
CAGTCGGGTATAGATTAAATTTCTCAGCATTAATGCGTCAGAAATAGTTTTCATTGGCAAACTATGGTTTTCAATATTTTTGTTACCAAAAAAATTGGTTTCAGCCCCAGTAGCCATTACCAGATAATCATAATTCAGCTCACCATTACTTAAAATTATTTTATTTTCTGAAGGGATAACCTGCTGAAGTTCTCCTAATCTGAATTTTACATTTTTATTTCCTCGCAATATTTTCCTGAAGGGATAACTTATGGCCGAAGGCTCCATAAACCCTGAGGCCACCTGATATAATAGAGGCGGGAAGAAGTTATAATTGTTTAAATCTACTAATATAACCTGATACTGTTTGGCGTGTTTTAACTGTTTTATTAATTCTAAACCAGCAAATCCACCACCAACAATTACAACTGTTTGTTTGCGTTCCATTTTTTAGGGTTTTATCGAAAAGTAACATAAAGATAGCGCTCATTTTTTTCAATAAACCCCAAACAGTTCTTAAGATTTTTATAATATTTTTTTCTTTTTAAATTCAAACGTTTTCATTCATTTTTAGAGAAACTACAGTGGTTTTAAAACAAAAAATCCTATCAGTTTATGTGATAGGATTTTTAGTGTAAATGATAATTTTGTATCTAGTATAAAGCTTTAATTTTAGTAAGCTTGGTTTTCCAAAGCTTTAAATCGTCCTTATGCTTTTTAATATTGGAATGCACTTCTTTTACTAATGGGTTATCGTCTTCAACGTTGGTGAAGAATTGCAGGTTGTTTTCCAACTGATTAATTTCACCTTTAATTTCGTCGATTTTTTTCCTGATAAATGCACGTTCGTTATCGAGATATCTGGAATCTGAAGCATTATTTAATTCATCTATCTTATTATCGAATTTAATAAGCTCTGCTTCGTTTTTATTAATTTTTATACTTGAAAACAACTCGTCAAGCGCCTTATTAAATTTACCTTCAATATACCTTTTGTTGTTTGGAACTTTGCCTAAAGATTGCCATTCGGTTATACACGATTTAATAAGTTCCAGATCGGCTTCTTTTTCTCCCGAAAACTTAAGCGATTTTAGTTTTTCCAGAAGTTCGGTTTTGGCCTTGTAAGCTTCATTTTCTACTTTGTTTTCCGCATCTTTTTTCGAATGAATTTTGTCGAAATAAGCATTACATGCTGTTTTAAAACGTTTCCAGATTTTATCGCTGTCTTTTCTAGGGACGTGACCAATTTTTTTCCAGTCGCTTTGTATTTTTTTCATTAGCGGCGTTGTAACCTGGTAGTCTTCGCTGTCTTTATTGTCTTCGGCAATTTGAATAAGATCCAGCTTTTTCTGAAGATTGTCAAACTGTTCTTTCTTTAAGTTTTTGTAGAACACATTTTTCTTTCTGTTAAACGCTCTAACAGTTTCCTTAAATTTTTGCCAGGTAGCTTCATTTACTTTAAGAGGCACCTTTCCTGCACTAAAAAAGTCTTCTCTTAATTGTTCAACTTCTTTAATTTTTGATTGCCAGCCGTTATGCGATTTAGCTCCCTGTGTTGTAATAGCTTCTATCTTGGCTATAATGTCTTGCTTCTTTTCAAGGTTTTTCTCGTACACCTTATCTAACTGTTCATAATAAGCCTGTCGTTTATTATGAATAGTTTTTGTGGCAGCTTTAAATCTGTTCCAGATTTCTTCGCGATACTCTTTAGATACCGGACCTAATTCTTCTTTCCACATTTTGTGTAACACCTGTAATTCTCTAAACGAACGATTGGTGTCTTCGTCTTTTGCGAGTTCTTCGGCACGCTCAATAATTTTCAACTTCAATTCTAAATTGTGTTTAAAATCCAAGTCTCTTAAATCGCGATTTAAATGTAAGAAGTCATAGAAAATTTCTACATGATGGTGGTAGCTGTTCCAGGCATTATTGTATTTGTCTCTTGGTATAGGCCCCGCATTTCGCCATTGTTCCTGAAGGTCTTTAAAATGTTTATATGTTGTGTTAATGTTTTCTTCTACATTAATAAGACCTTTTATTTCCTCAATAATCTCAAGGCGTTTTTCAAGATTTGTTTTTAGATTACTCTCTATGTTTTTATAATGAGCATGCAGCTTATTGCGGTAGTCTTTGTAAGCATTTTTAAACCGTTTTTGAATGGGATTGGAATAATAGAAATCTATTTCGTTTCCTCCGTCGTTTAAAAAATCTTCTTTCTTCTCTTCTACAAGTGCATTGAATTTTGAGTTGAACTCCTCTTTAATACTGTTAACATGGTTTTTTATCGCCTGAACTTTTTCGTTGGCTAATAATTTTTCCAGTTCTATAGCCAAGGCCTCTAACGACATAGTATCGTATTCCTTAAATGGAATAGTGTGTCTGTCGTTGTTTCCTTCGTCTTCGGCATCTTCGGCATTCGAAGCTTCAATTTCTTCGAATACGACATCTTCATTTTTAATTGCTTCCAAAGGAGTAGCCGTGCGATTCTGATCCTGTCCGGTGTTGGCAGGTTCCAAGTTTGTTTTGTTTTCTTCGTTTCCGTCTACAGGTTGTAGGTTATCTTGCTCTGACATTTTAAAAAATGTTTAAGTTCATTAATATTTAGTTTCTAAAGATAATAACAAGTCTTATAATTACAAAGGCCTGGAATCTTTAAATATTTTATGTTTATTGCTTTATAAATTCCATATTCTCCAGGCTTCTTCTGCCTGAAATACCAGCATGTTTAAACCATTAACAGTTGTAGCCTGTCTGGTTTTACCGTGTTTTAGGAATTGGGTTTCTTCTGGGTTATAAATTAAATCGTAAAGAATATGGTCTTTGCCTATGCCGTCGTAAGGAATATTCGGGCAATCGGTAATATTTGGAAATGTGCCAACGGGCGAACAATTTACTATGATTTTATGCTCGGCGATAATTGTGTTATCCAGACTATCGTAACTTATAGTCTGGTTGTTTTTAGGGGTTCTTGAAACAAACTTATATTTTATTTTCAGTTTCTTTAATGCATAGGCAACCGCTTTACTCGCGCCACCTGTTCCTAAAATCAAAGCGGTTTTATGGTGCGATTTTATGAATGGTTCCAGTGATTTTTTAAAGCCGTAATAATCGGTGTTATAACCGGTAAGCTTGCCTTTTTTTGAAATTTTTATGGTGTTTACAGCCCCTATTTTAGCTGCTTTTTTATTGAGTTTTGATAGAAATGGAATGACCTGTTCTTTATAAGGGATGGTTACATTTAATCCTTTTAGTTGCGGGTGAGTTTGTAATATTGAAGGAAATTCTGAGATATCCTGAATATCGAAATTCTGATAGGATACATCTTCGATGTTTAAATCTTTAAATTTCTTATTAAAATACGCATTCGAGAAAGAGTAGGAGATGTTTCGTCCTACAAGACCTAATTTTTTCATTTCATTCGTCTGGTTTTTTGTCCGTATAATTCTAAAGCCAAAACAATAGCAATGCCTAATATAATAAAACCTATGGCAAATAAGGTTTCGGTGTTAAAATCGGGAATATATCTGGTATAGTTAGTTATAATTTTTGATCCGGTAGAATCCAGTACAAACTCGCCATTTGACAACGTTTTAAAAATTGTTTTTTTCCATGGCCACACAACTCCAAGAGAGCCAATAATAAATCCTATTATAGAGGCCATGGTTATGCTTTTGTAATGTTTTAAAATGTAGCTAAGTAAATGGGAAAAGGTTACTAATCCTGTAACCGAGCCTAAAGTGAATACACATAAAACTTTTAATAAATTAATCCGGGCAGGGTCGTGAATAAAACTAAAATCACCTCTTATAATATCCATAAAAGAATCCGATAGGGCATTTACAGAGTCAACTAAAAGAAGGACGTAATTCCCGATAAGCATCAATATAAAGGATCCTGAAAATCCGGGTAAAGTCATTCCGGAAACGCTAATAATGCCACAAAAAAACACAAACCATAAATTGTCATTTTCTGTAGCAGGCTCTAAAAAACTAATACTGATACCTAAAATAGACCCTATAATTATGGCAGTATATGTTTTATAATTCCAGTCTTTAAATTCTTTGCTGATATAAAAAATAGAGCCTATAATCATACCAAAAAACACACTCCAGACATAGAGTTCGTAATTTTCAATAAGATAATCTAAAATTTTTGAAACACTGAAATAGCTGATAATCATCCCCAGAAAAAGGAGTCCGAGAAACTTTCCGTTTACATATTGGTAAAAGCTTTTAAATCTTCCGTTTATTAAAAGTTTAAAGGCTTTACCATTTATTTTCTGAAGCGAATAAATAAATTCTTCATAGAATCCGGAAACGAACGCTACCACACCACCAGAAACACCAGGCACCTTATTTGCTGCTCCCATTCCTAATCCTTTCAGGACCAGAAAAATCTTATCTGATAATGTGCGGGTACTTTCCATTAGCTGTCCTGATTGCCTAATTTTTCTAGAATAAAAATGGTTAAAAATCCAATAACCATTAAAACTATTGCGGGTAAAATCTGAGCATTTACATAGTTTAAATCAGCATAAGTTGTTGGCCAGGAGCTTGATTCGCTCACAACTTTATATACTTCTGATAGGTTCTGCTTTTTTTCGAAAATAGATAAGGTTCCTAAGTCAGAAACGTCTGAAAAAGGTAAAACACGTCCGCTATCCTTTTCCAGTACAGTTTGGGTCAATTTCCAGGGCCAGACTTTATTTAAGGACCCGAATATAAATCCGGTAAGCAAAGCTAAAGTCGTATTGTGATAGTTTTTGAATAACCATTTTAAAAGGTGGCTAAAGCTGAGTAGTCCTATTAAAGCACCTGATGCAAACAAAACTATTTTCTTAAAATCAAAATCGTGAAGTGCATCACTTAGTGTTTTATAAGCACCTAAGATAACGAGTATAAAAGAACCTGAAATTCCTGGTAAAATCATGGCACAAATGGCCAGAGCTCCGGCAAAAAATAAAAACCAGGTAGAGTTACTACCGTTTAGCGAGGGTAGGGTTGTAATGTAAAAAGCGATAACAGCTCCCAGAATAAGACTAACTATTGTGGCTAGATTCCATTTTTGAATTTGTTTACCAACGAAATAAATACTGGCAATAATAAGACCAAAGAAAAATGACCATATTAAAACAGGCTGATGCTCTAATAAATATTTAGCCAGACGCATAAAGCTTACAAAGCTTATAATAATTCCTGTAAGAAGAGCTAATAAAAAATTGCCATTTAGCTGTGTCCAAAATGCACTGAATCCGTTTTTAAAAAGGGTTTGAAACAGGGATTTGTTAATGTTGCTTATAGTCGCAATTAGCTCTTCATAAATCCCAGAAATAAAAGCTATAGTTCCTCCGGAAACGCCGGGTACTGCATCTGCAGCTCCCATGGCCAGGCCTTTTAAAGATATTATAAAATAATCTTTTAACTGTCGTTGCATTAGTTGGTTTTAATTTTAAAACCAAAGGTATGAATTTTAGGTTGACAGTGTATTATTCTTTAGGGTTTAGTACTTTTTTTACAAAAGTGGATTTATAGGTCTCAGGAAATAGTTCTTCAATGATGAAAATATAATCCGGATTATAGATTAAAGCATTTTTAAGGTGAAATGTAGCCTTTTCCTGTTCGTTTTCGACATGATAGAGACCTGCTAATCTAAATTCTATTTCGGCATTTTCCGGATAGAATTCAATTGCCTGCAACAAGTTGTAAATTGCAGCTTCCTGTTCTCCGATTTTTATTAAGATATCACATCGGGTTAACCAGGTATTTAATTCGTAATTTCCTAATTCCAGTGTTTTTTTAAAGCCTTGTTCTGCCGCTTCCAAGAAGCCTAATCTGTGATTAATCTGTCCGTATAATTTCCAGTATTTTACATTTTCACTATCAATATTAATAGCTTTATTTATGTAATGCAACGCTTTTTGATAATTGCGTTGTTTAATGTAAAACTTGGTTATGGCCACCCAGCCTTTATCTAATAAAGGATCCTCGTGAACGGTTTTATAGAAGTACTGAACCGCTAAGTCGTGGTTTCCTAATTTTTCGTGACAATGGCCAATTCTTAACAAGGCGAATGATGTTGGATCTTCTAAAGATAAGGATGTGGAATAACTTTCTATAGCCTCATTGAAACGCTTTAATTTTTCAAGAACTTTCCCTTTTTCTATATAAGCCCCAACAAAAGTATCGTCAGAAATTATAGCAAAATCAAAAGCGGCAACTGCTTTTTTATAGTTTTTTAGAGCATAATATTGTTTGCCTAACTGATGCCAGGCAACTTCGCTATACGGGTTTTTGTCTAAGTAAATGTTTAGATATTCAATCGCTTCTTCGTGCTGCTCCAGAAATTCGAAACAATACACCATATTATAAAGCGCGGAATAATCGTCTAAATCAGCTTCAAGGCATTTTATGAAATTGTATTTTGCGTCTTCAAATTTGTCGAGAAACAGGTATTCCATCCCGATAAGGGAATATAAATCGGCTACATCGTCATCAGATAATTCAATAGCCTTTTTTAACAGGTCTATAGCGTCCTCGTGCTGATCTCTTTTAGAAAGTATATTGGCCTTTTGGATATAAATTTCCTCGTTATTAGGTTCAAGAATATATAAGTCATTAAGTAAGGCGTCGGCTTCTTCAAGTTTGTTTTCAAAAACAAAAACCTCAACTCTGAATAATTTTAAATTAGTGGAGGAAGGATGCTGGTCTAAACCTAATTTAATGGCTTTTTTCGCGAGTGCTATCTTGCCTAAGTCTAGATAGTAGTGAATAATGTTTTCGAATTCTTCAGAATCAAAAAATAAAACATTATTGGTTTTAAGCATCGATTCAAATTTGGTAAGAGGTAATTCGTTGTTGTTAGGTCTGAACTCCATAGGCGCATTTATATGGTTTCTAATACCATTAAATTTAGCGTTCTAATCCTTTTATTTTTGGTTGAAAAACTAAATGTTTTTAACAAAGTAATCAACAGTTAAACTAAAATGGGATTAAAATGCTATATATTTTTGTGATTTCTAGTTGTTTATGCGGTTTAAAATATCAAGAATAATGCCACAACCAATTTTTATTTCTTCTTTTGAAATGGTTAAAGGAGGTGTTATCCTAATAGCTCTGGGTTCGAAAAGTAACCAAAACGATATAAGGCCTTGGTTTTGAGCTTCTAAGATGACCTGGTTGGTAATGTCTGCACTTGGAGTTAAGGCAGCGAGCATCAGGCCTTTACCTCGTATTTCTGTAATTAAAGGATGCACCAGTAATTCGCGGAATAATTGTTCTTTTTCTAAAGTTTCCTGCATTAATGGCGTAAGGGTTATTTCCTTTAAGGTGGCCAAAGCGGCAGCAGCAATGACAGGGTGACCGCCAAACGTGGTGATATGACCCATTTTTGGGTTTTCTTTTAAATGTGACATAAGGGCTGTAGATGTGGTAAATGCACCAATAGGCATGCCGCCACCAAGACCTTTGCCCATAACTACAATGTCAGGCGTACAATTATAATTTTCAAATCCAAAAAGCTTTCCTGTTCTACCAATACCTGGCTGAATTTCGTCCAGGATTAATAAAGCGCCTACAGCGTCACATTTCGCTTTTACTTTTTTTAAATAGTTGTTTTTAGGTTCTAAAAATCCGGCACCTCCTTGTATGGTTTCCAATATTACAGCGGCTGTTTTAGAGGTGATTTCCTGTAAATCGTCTTCGTTGTTAAATTGAATAAATTTTGTTCCGGGTACTAGAGGTCTGTAAGCCTGTTTGCGTTCTTCGAATCCCATCACACTCATCGACCCCATTGTATTTCCATGGTAAGCGTGATTTGCAGCAATAATTTCCGAGCGACCAGTAGCACGTTTCGCTAGTTTAAGAGCGCCCTCTATAGCTTCGGTCCCGGAATTGGTTAAATAGGTTTGCTCCAGAGGTTCCGGAGTATGGTCGGCAATAAATTTAGCGAGTTCAACCGCGGGTTGCTGTATATATTCTCCATAAACCATAACATGCATATAGCGATCCAGTTGGTCTTTTATTGCAGTAACAACTTTAGGATGGCAGTGCCCCAGAGAACAGGCAGAAACGCCTGCAACAAAGTCGAGATAGGCTTTATTGTCTGTGTCAAAAATATAAGAACCTTTAGCATGAGAAATTTCCATAGCCAGTGGGTATGGAGAGGTTTGTGCCTGATATTTAAAGAAATCGGATTTCATTAATTTAAAGTGTCTTTTGGTTTTAATGGCTTCTGCGGAACCCCGGCTTTTAACTGTTTCGAGATGGAATCTTGATTTTGTAATGGTAAATGTCTGGAGGCTTTAGACGGTTTCTGAATATTCTTTGCCTTATTTTGTTCTTCAGCTTTTTCGGCACGCTCTCGCAGAGAGGTATCAAAAAAATCTGTTTGCGGCACGTAAGGATCCAGACCTTTTATTACAGGTAGGTTTAAAGGGGGATCGTCTTTAAATAAATCGTCAACACTTCTGGGGCGTTCGTCTTCGCGCCAATCGAATCCTCTTAATTTTTTTGCGTTTTGCGGATATTTCGACTCCGGGAATAGTGTGCCGTCTACCTGATTAATTTTTCGAAGTTCTACAATTTCGTTGCCATCGAAAAACATAGAAATATTGGCTGATTTTGATTTTTCTATTCCTATTAATTCCTGTTTGTCGTTTCTGGCATAGTATATCGATTCGGCATTTTTAATGATATCCACCTGTTTTAATTTGTTTTGTTCGTTAAACAAACCATATAATTTTTGTCCTGTAATCTGGTTGTAGTCATCTCCTACAGTGTCTTTACTTATAATAAAGGCATTGTTAAAAACGATTAAGGAATCCAGTTTTTCGGTTTTATTATTGGACTTTAATAAAATCGTATCTCCTGTCATTTGGTTGTCGTAATTCCAGATAATGGGCCTGCGTTTTACGGCGAAATTGTCTTTGGGTGCCAGGCGCCCTAAGTTTATAAGTTGGGTTAAACCTGTTTGTTGATCCATATGGATAGAGTCTGCTTTTCCACTCATATCAGATTTGTACATTTTTACATTTCTAAAGGCTCTGGTTATACGGTGTTCCGGTTTACCGGTTACCATTAAAGTGTCGCCGTGTACATATAGCGAGTCCCGTTCCTGAACGGTGATGGCCAGAGCACGTTTCGTAATAAAAACCGAATCTTTTTCACGATATACTTCTGCGTAATGTCCTCGAATAACACTGTTGTTAAGCGTATCTGTGACTTTAATGTTGTTTGTAGCCGAGGCAAAACTGGTATTTCGATTAAAATATAAACTATCGCCTTCAACCACACGGTTATCATAATCTATACGCGAATTCTTTATAAAATATCCCGTATCATTCTGAGTGTCGTAGAAGCCACGTTCACAATATATTTTAGATGTTTCTCCGGTTATAGTACTAGGTCCGTACATATAGGCCAGAGCATTTTGTGTATAATAATCCAGTTGTTCCGTGTTAAGAATGTATTCAGGATTTACCAGATTAACATTGCTTACAAACTGATATTTTTTTTCGTTCATATAGTAACGACCAATTCTGCTGGTAATAGTGCCGGAAGAGTCGCGAACAACTTTACCTCCTGTTTTATAAAAAGCCTGTTGCTTGGCACGGTCGAAAAATAAAGTATCGGTAGTTAAAACCGAACTGGGTTCTGTTAATATCACATCGCCACTGGCAAATGCTAATTTGGTTTTACCGCTATATTCTACATATTTGGCATTCATATTAATAGTATCTCCCTGCTTCATTTTTACATGACCGTAGGCTTCTATAAAATCTTCATTACCGTAGTGTATGGCTTGATCGCACCACATGTTAACGCCTTCATGTACAATATGAATCTGTCCGGAATCGTCTCGAGTTAATACTTTCGCTCCGGGATATTTCGCTTCATCGAAGGTTAAAAATCCGGAGTATTCTATTTGAATTCGTTTTTGACTCTGTTGTTGCGCTTTAACAGCCTGAGAGCTTAATACGAAGAAGCTTAAAAATATAAATAAAAACTGTGCTGTTTTCAAATTAAAAATTTTGTAACAAAAATAAGCATATATATGATTTGCCAAGCCCATTATAAAAGTTTTAGGATAAAAAAAGCCTGCTTAACAACAGTATCAAGCAGGCTTTTAAATGAGTTGTCCAAAGAACAATATTATCTGAAGATCGTTTCTTTTCTGTCAGGACCTACAGAAACAATTGTAATAGGTGTTTCTAGGGCCTTTTCTAAAAATACGATATAATCGTTTAATGCTTTAGGTAATTCAGAGTCGTTAGACATTTTAGTTAAGTCTTCGCTCCAGCCTTCAAACTCTGTATAAACAGGTTCTACATTTTCAGGTTCAATATTATAAGGGAAATGCTCAATAACTTCTCCTTTATATTTATAAGCAGTACACACTTTTAAAGATTTAAACCCAGATAAAACATCGGCTTTCATCATCATTAATTGTGTAACACCATTAACCTGACATGCATATTTTAAAGCAACAAGATCTAACCACCCACAACGACGCGGACGACCTGTAGTGGCTCCGAATTCGTGTCCTACTTTAGCCATGGTAGCTCCATCTTCGTCAAATAATTCAGTAGGGAATGGGCCGGAACCAACACGTGTGGTGTAGGCTTTAAAAATACCGAATACTTCTCCTATCTGGTTAGGTGCAACACCTAAACCTGTACAAGCTCCGGCAGCAGTAGTGTTGCTTGAAGTTACGAATGGGTAAGTTCCAAAATCGATATCTAATAAAGAACCCTGAGCACCTTCTGCCAAGATTGTTTTTCCTGATTTTTGAGCCTGAAATACGTATTCTTCTGAATCGATGAATGTAAGCGATTTTAAAACTTTTACAGCTTCAAAGAATTCTGTTTCCAGTTCGGCCAGGTCGTATTGAATTTCAGCATCGTAAAAATCAATCATGGCTTCGTGTTTGTCGGCTAAAGATCTGTAGCGCTCTTTCCAGTCGCTTAATTCTAAATCACCAACACGTAAACCATTACGTCCGGTTTTGTCCATATAGGTCGGGCCAATACCTTTTAAGGTAGAGCCGATTTTAGCTTTTCCTTTAGATGCTTCGCTGGCAGCATCTAATAAACGGTGTGTTGGTAGAATGATATGTGCTTTACGAGAGATAAGTAAAGACTTCTTGTAGTCTACACCCTGCTCGTCCAGTTTATCTAATTCTTTTTTGAAAATTACCGGGTCGATAACTACACCATTACCTACAAGGTTAGTAGCATCGTCGTGAAAAATTCCAGAAGGAATAGTGTGTAAAACGTGTTTTTTACCGTTAAAAACTAAGGTGTGGCCTGCATTTGGACCACCTTGAAAACGGGCAATAATATTGTATTTAGAGGTAAGTACATCAACAATCTTTCCTTTGCCTTCGTCTCCCCATTGTAACCCTAGTAGTAAATCTACTGCCATTTTAAAAATATGTTATTTGTTTGTAGTTTTTCTGTTGCCATAAAAATAAAGGGAGTGGTTTTTAATTTCGATATCAAAAACTTCCTCTATGGTCTTTTTTATGGATTGAATTCGTGGATCGCAAAATTCGATAACCTCTCCGGTATCGGTAAGGATAACGTGATCATGCTGTTTGTCGAAATACGATTTTTCGTAGTGCGCCTGATTTTGACCAAACTGATGTTTTCTAACCAGACCACAGTCTAAAAGCAGTTCTATTGTATTGTAAAGTGTAGCACGACTCACTCGATATTTTTTATTCTTCATATTTAAATAAAGAGATTCTATATCGAAATGTTCTTCACTATTATATATTTCCTGTAATATAGCATAGCGTTCCGGTGTTTTTCGGTGCCCTTTGTCTTCTAGAAACTTAGTGAAAACATTTTTTACAATGTCCTGATTTTTTGTATCTGTTTTTGTACTCATAATTTCACCGCAAATTTACATTAATTTTTAGACTCTAGACACTTTATCTATACCATTAATTTTTTTAAGATTGGTCATTAATTTTGATAACATGGAATTATTCTTGACAATCACGTTTATTTTACCGGAAAAAAGACCGTCATCGGTTTGAAAACTGATACTTTTTATGTTAACATGCATGTTGGCTGAAATGATTTTGGTTACTTCATTAACCAGCCCCATGTTATCTATACCAGATAAAATAATCTGTGCAGCAAACTCTTCCTGAGACGAGTCTATCCATTTAGCCTGAATAATTCTATAAGCATAATTGGATTGCAAAGAAACGGAGTTAGGACAATTTTTCTTGTGTACTTTTATACCTTCATTTACCGTAACAAAACCAAAAACAGGGTCACCAGGAATTGGGTTACAGCAACTTGAAAGTTTATAGTCCAGTTTTTCTTCCTCCTTACCAAAAACCAGTAAATCGTATTTGGAGGTCACTTCATCTTTATCCAGCTCCTCTTTAGAAATATTGGCACGACGTGTAATTTTGTTTTTGAAGAAACTAACTAAAGCGTTGCTTCTGGAAGAGGCATATCCTTTTAACATGGTGTTGTCTATAGAACCAACGCCAATACGATAAAAGAGGTCCAGACTGGTTTTTAGTTTAAAATAATTTACCAGTTCATTAATCGATTTCTCGTTTAAATCGATTTTTAGTTGTTTTAATTTACGACGTAAAATTTCTTTACCATCCTCGCCAATGCGTTTTTTCTCTTCTTTTAGTAAAGATTTAATTTTACTTCTGGCTCGTGCTGTAGTAGCATATTCTAGCCAGTTTGCATTTGGCTTGGCTGTTTCCGAGGTTAAAATGTCTACCTGATCTCCACTGTTTAATTTATAACTCAAGGGTACCAGTTTTCCATTAACTTTTGCTCCTCGGGTATGCATACCCACTTCGGTATGGATGTTAAAAGCAAAGTCTAGAGGAGTAGCGCCTTTTGGTAAAGATTTTAAATCGCCCTTCGGTGTAAAGACAAAGATTTCTTTAGAGTATAAATTGAGTTTAAACTGCTCTACAAAATCAACGGCGTTGGTTTCGTTACCCTCAAGCGCTTCCTGAAGTTTTGCAATCCAGGCATCTAAACTGTCTTCTTTATTATCTTCCTGTTTGTATTTATAGTGCGCAGCATAACCTTTTTCGGCTATTTCATTCATACGTTCACTACGAATCTGAACTTCTACCCAGCGACCTTTAGGTCCCATAACAGTAATGTGCAGGGCCTCGTACCCTGTGGATTTAGGTGAAGAAATCCAGTCTCTTAATCGTATAGGATTAGGACGGAAGTGGTCTGTAACTATTGAATAAATTTTCCAGGCAATAAATTTTTCGTTTGCAGGATCGCTTTTATAAATGATTCTAACCGCAAACTTATCGTAAACCTCGTCGAAAGATACGCCTTGTTTCAGCATTTTTCTACGAATGGAAAAAATGGATTTAGGGCGACCTTTTACGGTATAGCTTAATCCTTCTTTGTCCAGAGATTTTTCTATTAGGGCGTTGAACTCTCGAATGTATTCGTCCTGTTCCTCCTTACTTTCTTTAATTTTATTAAGGATGTCGTAGTAAACTTCTGGCTCGGTATATTTTAAGCCGAGATCTTCTAATTCAGTTTTAATATTATACAGCCCGATACGGTGAGCCAGCGGTGCATAAATGTACAGGGTTTCGCTTGCAATTTTCACCTGTTTGTCGTCTCGCATGGATTCCATAGTCTGCATATTGTGCAAACGGTCTGCAATCTTAATAATGATAACGCGAACATCATCATTAAGTGTAAGCAACATTTTTCTGAAATTTTCTGCCTGAAGGGAGACGTCTTCCATATCTTTTTGCATGGAAGAAATTTTGGTAAGTCCGTCTACAATTCTGGCTACAGTTGCACCAAAGAGTTTTTCAATATCTTCTATAGAATATTCGGGACAATCTTCAACAACATCATGGAGTAGGGCTGCAGCAATGCTGGTAGCGTCCAATCCAATCTCTTTAGCTACTAGTCTTGCAACTGCTATAGGATGAAAAATATAAGCCTCTCCAGATTTTCTGCGCTGGGTTTTATGGGCATCGACAGCAACATCGAAAGCCTTTCTAATTAGCTTTTTATCATCGTCAGAAAGGGTTCGGTAACTTACTTTTAAAAGGTCTTTGTAAGCTTTTGCAATCGCTGCATTTTCTTGTTCTATCTCGGCATCTGTCATAAAATTAAAAGTAGTATAAAGAAAAATAACTTACAACAGTTTAACTGTTTTTTGAGTTATTGTAAAATGTGAATTGGGCTACGAATTATTTAAAATAGTCAGGATGTCTTTCATCCCTTCGGTAGCTGTTTTGGAAATAATATAAACCCCGTTATTTTTCATATTATTCGGTTTGGGGTCTATATAATAAATAGGAATATCCTGAGGAGCATAATGCATTAAAGATGCAGCGGGATACACCTGCATGGAAGTTCCTATAATTATAAGAATATCGGCGGTTTGGCAAATGTTAATAGCTTGGTCCATCATAGGAACGGCTTCTCCAAACCATACAATGTGTGGTCTTATTTGATGACCGGCCTTACACAGGTCTCCAAGTTTTATGTCTTCACAGTGTTCAAAAATATCCTGTTCGTTGTAGCTGCTGCGGGCTTTAAGGAGTTCTCCATGCAGGTGAATAACACGAGAGCTACCGCCGCGTTCATGTAAATCATCTACATTTTGAGTTATAATGCTAACTTTAAAATATTTTTCCAGTTCAGCCAAGTGTTCATGGGCATGGTTGGGTTCTACCTCCAATAGTTGTCTTCGGCGCTGATTGTAAAATTCTAAAACCAATTCGGGATTTTTTGCAAACGCCTCTGGCGTGGCCACTTCTAAAACATCTTGTCCTTCCCACAGTCCGTCAGCGTCTCTAAATGTCTTTAGACCGCTTTCGGCACTAATACCTGCTCCGCTCAATACAACTATGTGTTTCATAACTTAAAAATAAGAAATTTTTATAAATTCGAAGATTCTATATTTAGACCTTATTTTTCATGATAGACAAAGCACTTTTAGACCATTTAGAATCTCTTTTAACGCCGGAACGCAAAGCGCGTTTTGATGCTATTTTACCTCAACGGACTAAATATTTTACCGTCGCTACGGAAGATGTGTACCAGTTACATAATACCAGCGCAGTAATACGAAGTTGTGACGTTTTTGGAATACAGGAAGTTAACATTGTTGAAGAACGAAATTCAAAAAAGATAGATCGGGAAATAGCTATGGGCGCTCAGAAATGGGTGGATTTGAATCGGTATAATCATGTTAAGGATTGTATTACAGATTTAAAGCGCAAGGGGTACCAGATTGTAGCTACTACGCCTCATGAAAAAGATAATGAATTGCATAATTTTGATATATCGAAACCGGCCTGTTTTTTCTTTGGAAGAGAAACTGAAGGTTTGTCTCAAACGGTTTTGGATGAAGCTGATAGTTTTTTGAAAATCCCTATGGTAGGATTTACTGAAAGTTTAAATATATCGGTCTCCGCAGCTATCATTTTACAGCATGTAACAACAAAATTAAGAAAGTCCGATTTAAACTGGCAGTTGACGGAAAAAGAACAATTGGAGAAACGCCTGGACTGGATTAAGAAGACTCTGAAAAGTTATGATGAGATTGTTGAAAGGTTTTATAAGAATTAATCAGTAGCTCTAATTGAATCATATTCAGCAATTCTTGTGTTAAACTCTTTACTAAACTTCATTAATGAATCCAGTAGTATTATTTGATTTTGCTCTTTTAGTAAGTCTTCATTAAGGTGTTTTGTATCGCAATAATCGAAAAATAGAGGGATGTGATTGGTTTTTATATTTAAACTGTTTGTTAAAAGGGTTTTATTGAAAAACGTACTGGAGTTAAATAGCGTATTCAGGTTTTTATAAGTTATTGATTTTATAGGTGCTTCTTTAGTTTTTTTAGATCTAAATAAATCTATAATTGGTCTTATTAGTAAGGTTAAGTCTCCTTTTGCGTTTGGTGTTGAGCTGTATAAATAAGGTCTGTTTTTTATGTCGTTTTGTATTTGAGTAGTGAGATTCGTTTGGTACTTTTTACTATCAAACTTAGCTGTGTTACTCAGGTTTACTGTGCTAAGAGTGTTAACCAGAATATCTACTTCAATAACATTTATAGTGTTAAAATGTTGGTCTTGTACGATAAGTGTTTGAGGTTTATAAAATTCTGATGAAAATAGGATAGTATCATTAACAGATGCTTTTATCGTAAAATCACCATCTTCATTAGTATAGGTATAATCGTATGAGTTAAGGTTGAAAACACCTATGTTTTTTACTTTAGATTTATAATCGTACACTTTCCCTGTTATGCTTTGTGCGGTTAAGGTTATGGGAAATAAATATAGGAGTAGGAGTTTTAGTTTGGTCATTAAACACAAATATGTAAGTTAATTCGGGTTTAAAGTAGAGTTTTGTAAGATTTAGTGTATGTTTTTTATGAAAGTTTAACGAACTAATTAACTTATTTTTAGGTTTTTGAGTGAACAAAAAAAGGGTTGCCATTTGGCAACCCTTTTTTATTTTGAATATCTTGATTATTTATTTTCAATCCATGCTCTGGCGTTAACAAAAGCTTCAACCCAAGGCGATACTTCGTCTTGCCTGTTGCTAGGATAGTGTGCCCAGTTCCATTGGAATGTAGAACGCTCAATGTGCGGCATCGTTACTAAGTGACGACCTGTTGTATCACATAGCATAGCGGTATTATAATCTGAACCATTAGGGTTGTGTGGATATTCCGCGTAAGCGTATTTTCCAACAATGTTGTATTGGTCTTCAGATTTTGGTAAGTTAAATTTACCTTCACCGTGAGAAATCCAAACGCCTAAAGTGCTTCCGGCTAAACTTGATAGCATTACCGAGTTGTTTTCCTGAATAGTTACAGAAGTAAATGAACTTTCGTGTTTATGAGAATCGTTATGAACCATTTTACCATGAACATCATGCTCAGGGTTAATCAATTCTAATTCCATCCATAACTGACAACCGTTACAAATACCAACTGAAAGAGTGTCTTCACGTTTGAAGAAGTTTTTAATCACTTCGTTTGCTTTTTCGTTGTATTTGATGGCTCCGGCCCATCCTTTAGCAGAACCTAAAACGTCAGAGTTAGAGAATCCACCAACAGCACCTAAAAACTGAATGTCTTCCAATGTTTCACGACCAGAAATTAAATCGGTCATGTGAACGTCTTTTACATCGAACCCGGCTAAGTACATCGCGTTGGCCATTTCACGCTCAGAGTTGCTTCCTTTTTCACGTAAAATCGCTGCTTTTGGTCTTGGCTTACTCGCATCGATTACAGGAAGTTTTCCTGTAAAGTGACTTGGGAAGGTGTACTGTAATGGTTGATTTTTATAGTTGTCGTAACGGTCTTGTGCTAAACCGTTAGCCGTTTGTTTTTGGTCTAACAAGAATGATGTTTTGTACCACATATCACGTAAACGAGATACCGTCATGGTAAATACATCGGTTCCGTTGATGATGCTTAGCGTGTCTGATTCTGTTACTTTACCAATGTTGAAGAATTCAATATTAGCAGCAGATAATACAGTTTCGATTGAAGCATCTTGCGACTGAATTACTAAACCAGCATTTTCAGCAAATAATACTTTAAATGAATCGTTTTCAGCTAAAGCCGTGATATCTAATTCAGCTCCTAAATTGTTATCAGCAAAACATAACTCTAATAAGGTCGTAATTAAACCACCTGAAGCCACATCGTGACCAGCAACAATTTGTCCGTCAAGAATTAATTGTTGAATGGTGTTGAATACGGTTTTAACGTAAGCAGCAGATTGAACATTTGGTGTATCGTTACCAATTTTGTTAACTACCTGAGCAAATGAACTTCCACCTAATTTAAATTTATCTTGAGATAGGTTGATGTAATACACATCGCCAGCACCTTTTTGGAATACAGGCTCAACCACTTTATTAATATCAATACAGTTGGCTGCCGCCGAAATGATTACAGTACCTGGAGCAATTACCTCTTCGTTCGGGTATTTTTGCTTCATGGATAACGAATCTTTTCCAGTTGGTACGTTGATACCTAAATCAATCGCGAATTCTGAAACGGCTTCAACAGCTTCATATAAACGTGCATCTTCACCTTCATTTTTACAAGGCCACATCCAGTTTGCCGATAAAGATACATTTTGTAATCCGTCTTTTAAAGGTGCCCAGATAATGTTAGTTAACGCTTCAGTAATCGAGTTTCTACTTCCAGCCACCGGATTGATTAATCCTGAAACAGGAGAGTGCCCGATAGAGGTTGCGATACCTTCTTTACCTTTGTAATCTAAGGCCATCACACCAACGTTGTTTAATGGAATTTGTAATGGTCCAACACATTGTTGTTTGGCTACTTTTCCACCAACACAACGGTCTACTTTATTGGTTAACCAGTCTTTGGAAGCTACAGCTTCTAATTGTAATAACTGGTCTAAATAATCGTAGAAGTTTTCTTTGTTATAAGCAACATCGGCATAATTGCGGGCTACTTTTTTATCATACATATATGTTTTTGGAGAACTTCCAAACATATCATCCATGGCTAAATCCATTGGTTTGTGTCCGTTGGTTTTAGACTCAAATGTGAAACGGTGATTACCAGTGACGTCTCCAACGGTGTACATTGGCGAGCGTTCACGATCGGCAATTTTTTGTAATGTTTCAATATGTTTTTCGGCAATCACTAATCCCATACGTTCCTGAGATTCGTTACCGATAATTTCTTTATCTGATAATGTAGGGTCTCCTACAGGTAATTTATCTAAATCGATATGTCCACCAGTTTCTTCAACTAATTCACTTAAACAGTTTAAGTGTCCACCAGCACCGTGATCGTGGATAGAAACGATGTAGTTTTCATCGCTTTCAACCATACCACGAACCGCATTAGCAGCACGCTTTTGCATTTCAGGGTTAGAACGTTGTACGGCGTTTAGCTCGATACCTGATGCAAACTCTCCAGTATCGGCACTTGATACCGCAGCACCACCCATACCAATACGGTAGTTTTCACCACCAAGAATAACTACTTTGTCACCAACTGTAGGAGTTGCTTTTAGGGCTTGGTCGGCTTTGCCGTAACCAATACCTCCAGCTTGCATAATGACTTTGTCGAAACCTAATTTTCTGGCATCTTCTTCGTGCTCAAACGTTAATACCGAACCACAGATTAAAGGCTGACCGAATTTGTTACCAAAATCAGAAGCTCCGTTAGAAGCCTTGATCAAGATATCCATTGGGGTTTGGTATAACCACTTGCGCTTGTCCATAGCTTGTTCCCAAGGACGATTTTCTTCCAAACGGGAGTAAGACGTCATATAAACCGCAGTTCCTGCTAAAGGTAACGATCCTTTACCTCCAGCCAAACGGTCACGAATTTCACCTCCTGAGCCTGTTGCAGCTCCGTTAAAAGGCTCTACAGTAGTCGGGAAGTTGTGTGTCTCCGCTTTTAATGAAATAACAGATTCGAATTCTTTAGTTTCGTAAAAATCTGGTTTATCAGCTGTTTTAGGAGCGAATTGCTCAACAACAGGCCCTTTTACAAAAGCCACGTTGTCTTTATATGCAGAAACGATATCGTTAGGATTGGTTTCAGACGTTTTACGAATCATTTTAAATAATGATGTCGGTTTTTCTTCACCATCAATTACAAATGTTCCGTTGAAAATTTTGTGTCGACAGTGCTCACTGTTTACTTGTGAGAAACCGAAAACTTCAGAATCGGTTAACGGACGCCCAATTTTTTTAGAAACACCCTCTAAGTAAGCGACTTCTTCGTCACTTAAGGAAAGTCCTTCCTGAATGTTGTAAGCAGCAATATCTTCAATATCCAGAATAGGTTCTGGCTTGATGTTTATTGTGAATGATTCTTGGTGTAATCCGTTGAATTTTTCAGAAATCATAGGATCATACCCTTTGAAATCTTCAGAAACAGCTTCGAATTCCTCAATTCGAATGATGTCTTCAATACCCATATTTTGAGTAATTTCCACCGCATTGGTACTCCAAGGCGTAATCATAGCCGCTCTTGGCCCAACAAAAAAAGCATCCAATGATGCTTGCTCTATTTTAGGCTGGTTGCCAAATAACCAGGTTAATTTTGCAATGGTTTCGGTTGATAATTCTTTTGTTGTTTGAACGGCAAAAACCTTACCGGTTACGTTTCCAAAGAAATGAATCATTTTAGATGTATTATGGTTGTAATTTTGAAAATGCAAAAATACACTTTTTTAGTCATTTAAGTGGCATTTTTTGAGAAAGCCTTTTCGATTAATTTATACATTGATTTTCAGTGTTTTTAAAAGTATTTATTTAGTAGATTAATTACTGAAGTTCGATAGCTTTTTCCAAATAAATTTAGATGAATTAACAGGTAATACAATTGATAAATATCTATGCGGTTTGAAGTGAATTTATCTGCAGGAATAATTTTGTGATATGCGTCATAGAAGTCTTCAGAGAATCCACCAAAGAGTTTGGTCATGGCAATATCAACTTCATGATGGCCAAAATACATAGCCGGATCTATGAGGTATGGGATGCCGTCTGTTGAAATTAGGTAATTCCCGCTCCATAAATCACCATGTAAAAGCGAAGGTTTTATATTTAGAAAGAAAGGCTCTAACTTGTCTGATATTTGTGATTTAGAAGGACATTCACACTCTAAAAGTAATTGGTTTTGGAGGGCTAATTGTAGTTGAGGATACAACCGTTCATTAACGTAAAATGCGTTCCAGGAATCAGAGGGCTTATTAAATTGCTTAAGACTGCCAATAAAATTGTCTTGTTTTAAACCAAAATAAGAATTCGTGTTTTGATGGAGTTCGGCAAGTTGTTCTCCTAAAATTTTAAAGTTTTTTTGTGTTGGTGATTTACCTTCAATATATTCCAGAAGTAAATACGAGGTGTTTTGGAAAGTAGAATAATCTATAACATCTGGTGTAGACATAGCATTTGTATTAGCAATAGTTTCAAGCGCTCCAGCTTCAGATTCGAACATGTGTAATGCATTTGAAGCTGAATTAGTTTTAAGAAAATAATTTTTATTGGGTGTTATTATTTTAAATGCCGAAGAGATATCGCCGCCGGTTACCGAATGTATTGATGTAATAGATGTATGTAAGCGGGTTGAAATATGTGAGATAAATTCCTTGTCCATAGAGTAAAAATAAAAAAGACCATCGAGAGGATGGTCTTTTTATTAATGGATTTATAGTTTATTGTTTTATAAGCTTTTTAGTAATGCTTCCCGAATCTGAACTCAATTTCATTACATAAACACCTTGATTGAGTTGGCTAACGTTTATTGTTTTTGAGTGAGCAGTTAGGTGTTGTTTTAAAATTACTTTGCCTAAGATATTATAAATTGTTACATCAATATCTTTAGTGGTGGAAATATAAACTAAGTTATTTTTAGCCGGGTTAGGATATATTTTTACTTTGGATAAAGTATCGTCTTCAATATATAAAGTTTCGTAACAGGTCCACGAGACATCATCGAACATGGCTCTACTATCTGGTATGCTATTATTTGTAAATTTAACACTTACAATGCCTCCAACATTTATATTATCTAAAGTTGTAGTTGTAATATCCTGACTGTACGGTATTTCACCAACTTTGTCATCGTTTACATATACATCAAAAGTTCCGGAGTCGCCACTATATATTTGGCGAGTAGTTACTGTTAATTGTCCAATTCCTCCAGTAGTGGTTGGAGCAATTAATTCACCATTTCTAATAGTAATTACTTTACTGTTGTTAAGAGTCTCGTCTATTCTGGCCTCCGTTGCTTTCCAGGTTAATCCATTATCTCCAACCCAGTTTCTATCTACGTATTGTGAGTCATAGTATCCTTGAGTACTGGTAAGGTTGGTAAAGGATTCTGAAATACAATACTCGATATTACTTGCTTCGGTTGTTGTTACAGTAATGGACTCACTTTCTTCCGAAATATTTCCAGAGGTATCTGTAGCGTATACACTTACGGTATAGGTAGTTTCTGGAATAAGGCCTTTAATTGTTATGGTATTAGAGTAGGCGAAACTATAGAATGTACCATTAAAATTTATAGAATAAGATGCTACAGCAACATTATCTGTAGAAGCTGTCCAGTCTAAAGTAAAACTTGTAGATTCGATATTGGATGCCACAAGATTTGTTGGTGTTGTTGGTGCTTCAGTATCGTTAGTCCCAAAACTACCCCAGGTGTTTTCAGCAACCGGACCTCCCCAGATTGCGGTTGCCAGATACGGGTTGTCTATAAACGGGTTTCTGTTACCTTGTGCGTAAGTGTTAGAGGTATTGTCGTGATATGTGTTTCGTTGCATTTCAAATGAAGAAACAGGGTCTTCTACATTCCATTCTAAAAACAAATCAATCATGTCATCTGGAGTAAATTCAGAGGTTCCAAATCCTACATTAGAAGGCAAACACTGCTCTCCATATCTTAAATACATATACATTATTATTCTGGCACAATCACCTTTCCATTCATCTCCCGGATACCAGCCATTATTTGAAAAAGCGGAGTGGCCACTGCCTTTGGCGTATTTTAAGTTGTTGCGGTCTGCATTTCTGTCGATATCGCTTGGTCTTAACATTTGTGCGTCTGCACCTGGACCTTCTGTTCCTAAATTGGGAGTGCCTAAAGATTTAGGGTAAATATGCTCCCGGTTCCAGTCGCCTGTATTTCCGCCATTGGTATTTTTATTTCTGGACCGGTCGGTAGAATAGTTATTGTCCGTATCGTCGTAACCATAAACCAGCAGAACATTGTTGGCGTTGTCAGGATCTTCATCGGTAACTTTTAAAGCACTCCAAACTTCAGTATAGGTAAGTGCTTTAGAGTGTTTGCTGATTGTTAAGTTGCTTAATTCTGTTTTTAATTCCAAACCGGTTTTACTAAAGTCAACAGCACTGTAATACGATTGAAGTTCTTCAGGCGGCGTTAACTGGGCATAACTTACCAGAGTTGAAAGTGTAATTAAAAAAGCCAGGTAAAATTGTTTCATGTACATTGTGTTTTGTTAAAAAGTATTGATTAATAGATGTAAATAAATTAAAAAGCCAGAAAAGACGTGGTCTTAACTGGCTTTTTATTTAACTCATATCCCAATGGATTTATTTTCGCTTTAATAAGGCCATATAAAAGCCATCAAATCCGGATTGATGCGCTAAGACTTTTTCATCTTTTACAAAAGTAAAATCTTTTCCAGCTTCAGAAGTTAAGAAAGTGTCAACTTGTTGTTGATTTTCTGAAGGTAAAACGGAACAGGTAGCATAAACCAATTGGCCGCCGGATTTTACCATACGGGAATATTTTTGTAAAATTTCCTGCTGGGTAGCTCTAATACGGTCCAGAAACTGTGGTTCTAGTTTCCATTTAGCATCTGGGTTTCTACGTAAAACCCCAAGTCCTGAACAAGGGGCGTCAATTAATACACGATCGGCCTTATCGTAAAGTTTTTTTATCACTTTAGAAGAGTCTATGTGTCGTGTGTCTATATTATGAGCACCATTACGTTTGGCTCTTCGTTTTAACTCATGCAATTTATTAGCATAAATATCCATTGCTATAATCTGACCTTTGTTTTGCATGATAGAAGCCAGGTGTAATGTTTTACCACCGGCTCCTGCACAGGTGTCCACCACGCGCATTCCTGGTTGTACATCAAGATAATCGGCAACTAATTGCGAAGAGGCATCCTGTACTTCAAACAACCCGTTTTTAAAGGCTTCTGTTGTAAATACATTTGCGCGCTCCTTTAACTTTAGCGCTTCAGGATAACCTTTTATAAATTCAGTTTCTATGTTAATGTCAAAAAGTTCAGCCTGTAATTTTTCTTTGGTTGTTTTAAGGGTGTTTACTCTTAAAATAACATCGGCCTGTTCATTAAGTGCTGCAATTTCTTTGGTCCATACAGCTTCTCCTAATTCCTGAACTCCTATAGCGTCTATCCAGTCAGGTATAGATTCTTTAAACTTTCTTGTTCTGGAAAGTTCATCAAATCGCCCTTTTATTTTACGGGTAGGGGTTTGGTCAAAATATTTCCAGTCCGGTAATTTAATGCCTTTTAAGGTAGCCCAAACAGCAAACATGCGCCATATGTTATCCCTGTCAAATGGTTCTTTAACTTCAGCTATTTCTGCATATAAACGTTTCCATCGAACAATATCGTAAGTCGTTTCGGCAACAAAAGCTCGATCCCGACTTCCCCAGCGTTTGTCTCGTTTTAATAATTGTTGAACTACTTTATCGGCGTAAGCTCCTTCATTAAAAATTTGCATTAATCCATCTACTACCGCAAAGCATAAATTTCTGTGTAATCGCATTTTTTGTATTTAAGCCTACAAAGGTAAGTTTAATTAATTATTTTTAGCTAAAAATTTAATAAATGCGACTAATTACTAGTGTTTTACTTTTATTGGTATTATGTGCCTGTAATAAAGAGAAAAAGATTCAGGATAAACCGATTACAGAAGTAGAGATAGAAGATTTATTTACAGATTCTTTAAGTATTCGGGCTATTGAGCTTATGGGGGATGGAAGTCTGGCTTTTGCTGCTGATAAAGGAACTTTCGGACTTTATTTCCCAAAAAAGGATGCGTGGGTAACTTCTGTTCAGGTTTACGATTCGGTACCGCTTCATTTTAGAGCAGTAGCACATACAACAAACGATTTTTTTATGCTGAGTATTGACAACCCAGCCTTATTGTATAAAACGGGTGATGATGGTAATATGAAACTGGTGTATAAGGAAGAGGGAGAAGGCGTATTTTACGATGCTATGACCTTTTGGAATGATATAGAGGGGATTGCTGTGGGTGATAGTGTGAATGGTTGTTTATCTATACTTATTACTCGAGACGGGGGTGAAACCTGGAATAAAGTACCTTGTGCTGATTTGCCGGAGTCGGATGCTGGTGAAGGTGCTTTTGCAGCGAGTAATACAAATATTAAGGTGTTGGGAAATATGGCCTGGATTGTAACTACAAGCGGGAATGTGTATACCACCAATAATAAAGGAGAGTCCTGGCAGGTGGTTAAAAGCCCGATGATTAATGCAGAACCAACGCAAGGTATTTATTCAGTAGATTTTTACGATGAGAATATTGGAGTTGCAGTAGGTGGGGATTATACAAAACCAGATGCTAAAACTGCAAATAAAATGAAAACTACAGACGGAGGAAAGACCTGGACTTTAGTTGCTGATGGAGAAAATCCATCTTATAAAAGCTGTGTGCAGTTTGTGCCAGACAGTAAAGGCAAACAATTAGTGGCAGTTGGGTTTAATGGTATGGATGTTTCTAACGATGGTGGGCAAAGCTGGACACATTTAAACGATGAGTCTTTTTATACTTTACGATTTGTAAACGACAGTCTGGCTTATGCTGCAGGACAAAATAGAATTTCTAAATTACTATTTAAGTAATAAAAAAAAGAGAAGCTAATGCTTCTCTTTTTTTATTTGTTGTGATTACGTTTTTTATATTCTTCGAACATTTTACGCCTAAAGTCATCTTCCGCTTTCTTTAATAAAATGATTTTTTTAGCGGGTAATATGTTTTGTAAATCCTTAATGTATTGTGTAAATAAATGGTGTCTCTGTTCGTTATTTTTTAGCATTTCGCTTAGCAGTTTTTGAGCCTGCGTTTCTGACATTTTTTCCAAATCTGCAGTTCGGCGTTGTTCACGCATAATGTGTCGCAAATCATCGTTTTTCTTGTCAAAGGCATTATAAACCGGCCAGAATTTTTCAGCTTCCGCTTTTGTTAAGCTTAATTGTTCTGTAATATAGGCCGTTTTAAGGGTTTTAATTTTTTCTTCTTTATCCTGAGCCCAACCGCTAAGCGAGCATAATACTGTAATAAGGATGAGGTATATTGTTTTCATAATTAATTATTGTCTAAAAAATCTTCTAATTCAATAGTACTTTCCAAATAGGTTTCAATAGAGTTATCACTAATGGATTCCTGTAATATTTCTGATTCAAAAGCATTTGAATTTATTATTAAAGCTGCCATTTCTGAGGTGTTGATATCTTGATTTAAGATATAAGTTTCTATAGTTTCATTATTTAAACTTGAAAAGGTAAACGGTTTGTTATTGAATAAGGTTAAACTAATAAGCAAGGCTATGGTAGCAGCAATACTTGATATGTATAACCAGGATTTCGATTTTAATGTAATGACCTTTGTTGACTTTTCTGTTTTGAGTTTGCTAAGAACAGTGTCTTCCAAGGTGTCAAAATAAGCATGAGGAACAGTAAACCCATGCGATGATATTCTAGATTTTAATTTAGACTGATGAAAAATGTTTTCTTCTAAATTACTAAAATATCCTTCGGGAGTTTTAAATCCTGATGCTTTGTTTTTATGTAAATCGTTTAACTTCATTTGTGTTTTAGACTTTCTAAACTGTTAAAGGTTTAATCGTTAGATAAATACTCTTCAATTTTTTTTACCGCCAGATGGTAGGAGGCTTTCAGAGCTCCTTCGCTGGTGTCTAATATATCAGACATGTCTTTGTACTTAATATCCTGAAAATAGCGCATATTAAAAACCAATTGTTGCTTTTGGGGTAACCTGGCAATGGCCTTTTGTAATTTTAATTGTATGTCGCTACCTTCAAAATAAATATCGCTTGTTAAATTATTTATAGCCAGTTCCTGTACTTCTTCATTCGATATTTGTAGCCGTTTTGCTTTCTTATTTAAAAATGTAATTGCTTCGTTGGTGGCTATGCGGTACATCCAGGAAAAAATTTTACTGTCTCCTTTAAATGTATTTATATTTTTATAGACTTTTAGAAATGTATTTTGTAGTACATCGTCTGTGTCCTCGTGAGATTTTACAATGCTTCTAATATGCCAGTATAACCGCTCTTTGTGTAAACTGATGAGTTCTCGAAAAGCAGATTCTTTAGTTACACCAGATTGTAACTGCTTTAAAAGTTGAGGTTCATCAATCATGTAAACAATTTAATTGTTAGACTGTAAAAGGTAGGAAAAGTTTAATTGCGATTTAAAATTTTTTTTATAATAATGCTAAAAGCGTTAAGATGAAAGGTTGTTTTTTATCGATTAAACGCTTGTTTTATTGTGGGTTAGGATTTTTTAGTATATGTTTAAGGTATGTAACCTACTAAAATTCACAATGTCCCCATAATGAATTCCATGAAAAAGGCTAAACAGTATTATGTTTAGCTTTTTTTATGTAGAGGTCTTTCTATGGTTTTATTCAAAACTTTGCATGGCTACTAGCTTTTTATAAGCACCATCTTTTTGTAAGAGTTCCTCATGTGTACCTTGTTCTACAATTTCGCCTTTTTGCATTACAACAATACTGTCAGCATTCTGAATCGTTGATAATCTGTGCGCGATAACTATAGATGTTCGGTTTTTCATCATGTTTTCCAAAGCACTTTGTACCAATCGTTCGCTTTCTGTATCCAGAGCAGAGGTGGCTTCGTCTAAAATCATGATAGGTGGATTTTTAAGTACGGCTCGAGCAATACTTAATCGTTGTTTTTGTCCTCCCGATAATTTGTTTCCTGAATCCCCGATATTGGTGTCAATACCCTTGGGGAGGTCTTTAACAAATTCCCAGGCATTAGCTATTTTTAGGGCTTCAATAATGTCTTTATCACTGGCGTCTTCTTTACCTAAAAGGATATTTTGTTTTATGGTGTCATTAAATAGTATGGAGTCCTGAGTAACAAGTCCCATAAGGCGGCGAAGCGATTGCTTTGTTAAATTACGGATGTCTTCACCATCGATAGAAATTTGTCCGTCTGTTACATCGTAAAATCGCGTAACTAAATTAGCGATTGTACTTTTACCACTACCGGATTGTCCTACCAAAGCCACACTTTTTCCTTTAGGTACGGTTAATGAAAATTGTTTTAAAACAAGATCGTCTTCGTATTTAAACGATACATTTTCCAAAGAAATTGCAGTGTTAAAATCAGTTTTGGTTATCGCGTCAGGTTTGTCTTTTAAAGGTGATTCTGTATTGAGAATTTCCAAAACCCGTTCGGCAGCAGCATTTCCTTTTTTTACTCCGTAACTCGCTTTACTTATAGCTTTGGCCGGAGTAAGAATATTATAAGCCAGTCCCATGTAAACTATGAATAAACCTGCTTCTAAAGAGTTTTCATTTAACACCATTTGACCTCCATACCATAATAAAATGGAAATAACAGTAATCCCTAAGAATTCACTTGTTGGCGACGCTAAATTCTGTCTGTTTAACAAGGTGTTGGAGTAGTTATAATATCTGGTAGTGGAAGCTCTGAATTTATTGCTGAAAATAGGTTCGGATGTAAATCCTTTAATAACTTTTAAACTACCAAGAGTTTCTTCGACTACAGATAAAAAGTAGCCTTGTTCTCGTTGAACGCGATCAGATTTTTTCTTTAGAGATTTTCCTATAAGAGAAATGATAAACCCACTCAGCGGGATAAAAATGAAAACAAAAATCGTAAGTTTTACACTAATTAAGAACATGGCAATTATTGTAAACACAATCATTAATGGTTCTCTTACAATAAGTTCTAATATCGATAAAAAAGAGGTTTGTATTTCCTGAACATCGCTGGAAATTCTTGCAATACTGTCTCCTTTTCGTTTTTCAGAGAAAAAAGAAAGCGGAAGTTCCAGATATTTGTCGTACAAGGTATCTCTTATATCTTTAAGAACGCCATTTCTTAAAAAGGTAATAAAATACATGGCCAGATAGTTAAAGAAGTTTTTTAATAAAAACATACTTACAACCAAAATAACCATAAAAATAAGGACATCGTCGTGTCCCTGACTTGCCTTTTGAGTTACAAAATAATTTAAATAATCTTCGGCGTAATCTTTTATACCAGCCAATCCGTTCCAAACCGGCTTTGTATTAATCTGTTTTGTTTTATCGAACAAAACATTTAGCATAGGGAATAAAGATACCATTGCTAAAGTGCCGAAAAGTGCGTAAAAAATATTACATATAATATTTAGAATCGCATAACCTTTGTAAGGTTTTGCGAATCTAAATACTTGTTTAAAATAGTTCATTAACTAAGTTTCATGTCTTTAATAATAGATTCTATTTTAGTTTCCAGAATCTGTTGTGCTGCGTCAAAATTTCCGGTAGAATCTAAAGTTGTATTTACACTAATGTAAAATTTAATTTTAGGCTCTGTACCACTCGGTCTCAATGCAACTTGTGTGCCATCTTCGGTGTAATAAATAATTACATTCGATTTTGGAATATCTATTGTTGTCTCTGTACCTTCAACCAGATTTTTGGCAACAGAAGATTGGTAATCTTCAACTTTAATTACTTTAGAGCCTCCAATTTCGGTCATCGGGTTTTCGCGGGCGTCAACCATCATCTGGTTTATCTCCTGAGCGCCTTCTATACCTTTTTTAGTTAAAGAAATTAAACGTTCTTTATATAAGCCGTGGGCTACATACAGGTTTAATAATTCCTGGTAAAATGAACTACCATTGGCTTTGGCTTGAGCAGCTATTTCGCAAGCTAAAAGGGTAGAGGTTACGGCGTCTTTATCGCGAACAAAATCACCAACCATGAAACCAAAACTTTCTTCTCCTCCTCCAACAAAGTCTTGTTCAGGGAAGTCTTTTATCATTTTAGCAATCCATTTAAAGCCGGTAAGTCCAATTTTGTAGTCTACATTATAAGCTTTAGCCAGCTGGTGCATCATAGGTGTTGAAACTATGGTAGATGCAATAAATTCATTGCCTTTTAGTTTGTCTTTAGCTTTCCATTGTTTTAATAGAAAATCGGTCATTAATAACATGGTTTGATTTCCGTTAAGTAAAATCATGTTATTATCTAAATCGCGCACAGCGATTCCTAAACGGTCACTGTCAGGGTCCGTACCAATTACGATGTCTGCCTGAGTGTCTTCAGCAAGATCTAAAGCCATTTTTAGAGCTTCCGGTTCTTCCGGGTTAGGCGATTTTACAGTCGGGAAATCACCATTAGGTGTTTCCTGTTCTTTTACTATATGAACATGTTTGTATCCGGCACGCTTTAAAGTTTCCGGAATGGTTGTAATTGAGGTACCGTGTAATGGTGTAAATACTATTTTTAAACCGTCCCTGGCTTCATCTGTTGTAAAAGATCCGGTTTTTACAGAGGCGTTTACAAAGGCATCGTCGACTTCTTTTCCAATAAGATGGATTAAATCATCGTTTTCTTCAAATTTAATTTCAGAATAGTCTAAAGCGTCAATTTCTTTTATGATTTCTCCGTCTTGAGGCGGAACTAATTGACCACCGTCCTGCCAGTATACTTTGTATCCGTTGTATTCCGGTGGGTTATGAGACGCTGTTAAAACAATACCACAATGACACTCTAAATGTTTTAAGGCAAAAGATAATTCTGGTGTAGGGCGTAAGTCTTCAAAAAGATATACTTCTATATTATTAGCAGAAAATACATTGGCTACCACTTTTGCTAAGCTTTTACTATTGTGTCGGCAATCGTAAGCTATTGCAACTTTAATGGTTTCGTTAGGGAAACTTTTATGAAGGTAATTGCTTAAGCCCTGCGTGTTTTTACCTAAGGTGTATTTATTGATTCTGTTGGTTCCTATGCCCATTACACCGCGCATTCCTCCGGTCCCAAACTCAAGGTCTTTATAAAAACTCTCTTTTAATTCGGTAGGATTACTGGCTATTAAATCTTTAATATGTGTTTTTGTGTCTTCGTCGAACGTTTCTGTTAACCAGGTGTTTACACGTTCTAATAGTTGTGGTTCAATGTTAATCATATCTTAGTGTTAATATCGTGAACAAAAATAAGGAATTCGTATAAAGTTAAGGATTAATCCCACGTTAAATTCCTGTGTGTTAATTTAAATTGAGTGTGCTTTTTACAGCGTATCTGTTTCGATCTGGTTTCGATCTTAAAATCAATTCCCCTAAAAATCCGGCAACAAAAAATTGCGTTCCAATGATCATAGTTGCGAGGGCAATAAAAAATTCGGGACGTTCTGTAATTAAGCGACCTTTAGGGTTGATGAATAATTTATCGATACCAAGATACGTGGCGAATCCAAAGCCGATAGCCAGCATTAAAAAACCTAAAGCGCCAAAGAGGTGCATAGGTCTTTTGCCAAATCTGGATAAAAACCAAATGGTAATTAAATCAAGAAAACCATGAATAAAACGGTCCATCCCAAACTTGGTAATACCATATTTTCTGGCCTGGTGTTGGACAACTTTCTCTCCAATATTACTAAAACCGGCATTTTTAGCCAGAACCGGAATGTAGCGGTGCATTTCGCCGTTTACATCGATATGTTTTATAACTTCATTTTTGTAAGCTTTTAGCCCGCAGTTAAAGTCATTCAGTTTTACTCCCGAAGTTTTTCTCGCCGCCCAGTTAAACAGTTTAGACGGTAGGTTTTTAGAAATTACCGAATCGTACCGTTTCTTCTTCCAGCCCGAAACCATATCAAATTGGTCGTTTACAATCATGTTATACAGTTCTGGAATTTCTTCCGGATTGTCTTGTAAATCGGCATCCATGGTTATAACAACATCGCCTTCGGCCTGAGCAAAACCAGCGTGTAAGGCCTGAGATTTTCCAAAGTTTTTTATAAAACGTATACCTTTTACCTCGGGATGTTTTTCGGAAAGTTTAGAAATCAGTTTCCAGGAATTATCAGTGCTACCATCATCTATAAAAATGATTTCATAAGAAAAACGATTGGAATGCATAACACCGGCAATCCAATCGTAAAGTTCATTTAATGATTCGTGTTCGTTGAGTAGTGGTATGACTACTGATATATTCATCTATGGAATTTAAATTTTAAAACGTCAAAAATACTATAATTAATTAGCTTCCGGGTCGTTTTTTTTCAATATGAATGCAATTATAAGGCCTATTACAGCATAAAACACTAGTTGCATGGCTAAAGATTTAGCTTGATTTAAGAGATCAAATTGATTTTGATTTCGAATATCGGCTATAGCTTTATCTATAGCTTCCTGAGGCGTACCAAAATTTTCCATCATTTTGGTGGTTTTTATAATAACCTGCTCCTGTAAAAAATCGGCAGCATCAGGGTCTATATAATTAAAAAGAATAATGCTTACCACAGAACTAATTAAAACGCCTATTACAACGGTTTTAAAGTAAGCCGTAAAAGCTTCTTTGAAACTGATAAAGCCTTGTGATAATTTTTTTGTTTTAACGATGGAGATAATTCCAAAAATTAAAATAACGATAAATAGCCCTATACCAACTCCCATGCTGGTTAACCATTCTAAATTAATGACATAAGCCAGAATTGTAACAGAAGACAATAATAAAGCCAAATAAATACCGTAGGTAACAGCAATTGATTTTGAAGAATTTTCCATAATTTGTGATTAGTTTTTAAGTTTAGTACTGTTAGTAAACAAATATAGGAAAAGGTTACAAAAATAAGTTGGAATAAAAATCAAAAAAAAATTGCGTGATAATAAAAAATGCGTAAATTTGCAGTCTCAAAATTTGATAAGATTAAAACGCATTAGTGATGAAAAAAGATATACATCCAGAAAATTATAGAGTAGTAGCATTTAAAGACATGTCTAACGACGATGTATTTTTAACAAAATCTACTGCTAATACAAATGAAACTTTAGAAGTTGATGGTGTTGAGTATCCTTTAATTAAAATGGAGATTTCAAGAACATCACACCCGTTTTACACAGGTAAATCTAAATTAATCGATACTGCAGGTCGTATTGATAAATTCAAAAACAAATACGCTAAATTCAAGAAGTAATTTAGTTACAATATATTTTATCAAAGCCTTTCATCTAATGAAAGGCTTTTTTATTTTTACTCAAAATTTCAATCATGAACTACATTCTTTTTGATGGCCCTTCTCGTAATAGTTTGTTGCCATTTACGTATACAAGACCTGTTGCAGATCTTAGAATTGGTATACTAACCATTCGCGAAAAATGGGAAAATTATTTGGGATATACCACGACGACCATAACGGAAGATTATTTAGCAGAGAAATACCCTATGGTGGAAATGGATGAGAATGTAATGATTAATGCTTCATTTTTACCGAATTACGAATTAGTAGAACTGGTTAAAGGTCTTGAAGCCAATCAGGCAATTTTTAAGGATGATGAGGTGATTGCTTTTTTTGCTACGGAGAATCAGGATGATATTAATTTTGAGGACTATGAGGCTATTGAATTTGATGATGATGTAATAAAAATAGAACACACCTGGGATATTTTTTCAAAAAATGGAGAAGCTATTCAGGAAGATTTCGATCTGTTAACTAAAGGAAGAACGTCCCAACCTATTCCTTCAACAGTAAATACTATTGCTGCCGATAATATTTTTATTGAAGAAGGCGCTGAATTGCATTTTGTGAATTTAAATGCTTCGAATGGCCCAATTTATATAGGAAAGGACTCGCTAATAATGGAAGGTACTTCTATTCGAGGCCCTTTAGCGCTGTGCGATAATGCTATTGTTAAAATGGGAGCAAAAATTTATGGCCCGACTACAATAGGTCCGTTTTGTAAAGTAGGGGGTGAGGTGAACAATGCTGTTATGTTTGCAAACTCCAATAAAGGACATGAGGGCTATCTTGGGAATTCTGTGTTAGGAGAATGGTGTAATCTGGGAGCAGATACTAATAATTCTAACCTTAAAAATAATTATGCAGAAGTAAGACTTTGGAGTTACGAAACCGAAAGCTTTGCTAAAACAGGCTTACAGTTTTGTGGATTAATGATGGGAGACCACAGTAAATGCGGAATAAACACCATGTTTAATACGGGGACAGTCGTAGGGGTAAGTGCTAATATTTTTGGCTCTGGCTATCCAAGAAATTTTGTACCTAGTTTTAGCTGGGGTGGAAGTAGTGGTTTTACAACTTACTTGCCAAAAAAAGTTTTTGAGGTGGCCGAAGTTGTAATGAAAAGACGTCAAATAGAGCTTACTGATACAGATAAGGCTATTCTGGAGCATGTCTTTGAAGAAACAAAAAAGTACAGACGCGATTAAGTTATCTTAATTTCTTAACCTGTTTTAATTCTAATAAGTTGATGGGGTTTATGCCAAGATTAGAAACGTTTTTTCTGGTAAACCTCACAACTTCATCATAAAAAAGTGGAACAACCGGCGTTTTAGAAATAACCAGAGAATCCATTTTACGATATAGTTGAGCTCTTACTTCAGGGTTGCTTTCTGTAAAAGATTGCTCATACCAGGAATCAAATTGCTCATTTTTAAAATGAGAATAATTAGGACCGTTTGGCGCAAAATTTTTGCTGTAAAACAATGAAAGATAATTTTGAGCATCGGGATAATCTGCTACCCAACTTGCCCGAAACAAATCCAGTTTACCATTGGCTTTGGCGTCTTTTAGAGCCGAGGGCGGAATAACATTTATGTTCACCAGTAACCCTGTTTTTTGAAGTTCACGTTGAATATACTCACAAAAACTTAAATAGTTGCTGGTTGTGGTTATGGTTATTTCAGGAGATTGGTTTCCACTTTCCTGTTTATATTGCTGGATTAAGGCTTTTGCTTTCTCTGGGTTATAATTGAAGCCGATACTTGCGTTATAGCCCGGTAATCCTTTGGGAATAAATCCGCCATGAGCAGGAATGCCTATACCGTTGCGCAAATATATCATCATTTTTTTTCGGTCGAAACCATAATTTATAGCTTGTCGTAATATTTCAGATTGTATTACCTGTTGCTCAGAATCCATAAAAAAAGATAGGTATTCTGTGTTTAAATAGGGGCCACGGATTATGTTTACTTCATTGGTATACTGTGATCTTAATTCTCCGTTTGCTGTTAAAATTTCGTCTTTGTACGAGGCATCCAAACCAGAAACAAAATCGATATTACCTTGAGCAAATTGTAAAAATTCACTTTGTTTGTCGGGTAGAAATGTAATGGCCACCGCTTCAAGATATGGTAAAGTTGTACCATCTTTGTCTTTTTCAAAATACATCTTGTTTTTTCTAAAGACTAATTTTATGTTTTCTTCCCAGCG
The DNA here is from genome assembly GCF_051172795.1 of Formosa sp. S-31. Taxonomy (NCBI): domain Bacteria; kingdom Pseudomonadati; phylum Bacteroidota; class Flavobacteriia; order Flavobacteriales; family Flavobacteriaceae; genus Formosa; species Formosa sp. S-31. The sequence continues at coordinate 258,155 of NZ_JAENDK010000003.1, read as the reverse complement.
TTTAAAATAAAAGGGACCTGTTCCAATAGGATGAGATCTAAAGTCGGTCCCGTAGTTTTCCACAATTTCCTTTGGTACTACCGAGCAGTATTTCATGGTGAGTAAGCCTAAAAAGGCGGGGAAAGGCTGCTTTAATGTTATAGAAAATACGCTATCGTTAACAGCTTTAAATGTTTCGACTTTATTTAAAACCCAACGGCCGGGAGAACCTAATTTTTTGTCTAAAAGCCGGTTTAAACTAAATTCAAAGTCATGTGCCAATACTGTTCTGGTACTGTCTTTTCCGAAAAGTTTGTGTTTGTGGAACCAAACATCATTCCGTAATGTAAAATCATAAGTCAAACCATCATCCGAAATTTTCCAGGATTTAGCAATACATGGCTGCACCTGCATACTATCGTTCATTTGTACTAAACCGTTAAAAAGTTGGTTTGTAGCCCAGATATCTGAAATGTCTTTAGAAAAAGCAGGGTCTAAAGAACCAATATTTTTGTGTTCGTTATAGCGGAAAACCAAATGATCTTTTTGCTTTGCCTGGTTAGAATTACAGGAGTGTAATAAAACAAAACCGATACAAAGGGAGAGAATTCGATACATGGATTTATAAAGGGCATTTAAATAACTCATATGGTAATTCGGGATATATTTGGCTTATACACTTTCAAAAATAAGGGTATTATGTTGTTTTACATGGTGTATTTTTTAATTTCTTCTCTTTTATAACGGGTAGAATATTTAATAGCTTAGGTATTAGGATGCTTTTAACGAATAACACGTTGGTTTTTTGTAAATTTGCAGCGTTTTTAGAATATCAACTATGAATCGACAAAAAGTAGCATTTTATACCCTGGGTTGTAAGTTAAATTTTTCCGAAACTTCTACAATAGCAAGAAGTTTTAAGGATGAGGGATTTGACCGCGTAGATTTTTCTGAACCTGCAGATATTTATGTAATAAATACCTGTTCGGTAACAGACAATGCCGATAAGCGATTTAAAACTATTGTGAAGCAGGCGCAAAAAGTAAATCCGGATGCTTTTGTTGCGGCGGTAGGGTGTTATGCGCAATTAAAGCCACAGGAACTGGCAGATGTCGATGGAGTAGATTTGGTATTAGGAGCTACCGAGAAGTTTAAAATTACAGATTACATCAACGATTTATCTAAAAACGATTTTGGAGAAGTACATTCCTGTGAAATAGAGGAAGCCGATTTTTATGTAGGTAGCTATTCTATTGGTGATCGTACCAGAGCTTTTTTAAAAGTACAGGATGGCTGCGATTATAAATGTACCTATTGCACCATTCCGTTGGCACGAGGTATTTCCAGAAGCGATACTTTGGAAAATGTGCTTAAAAATGCCAAGGAAATCTCTGAACAAAATATTAAAGAGATTGTTCTTACCGGAGTTAATATTGGCGATTATGGTAAAGGAGAGTTTGGAAATAAGAAGCATGAGCATACTTTTTTCGAATTGGTTCAGGCTTTGGATCAGGTAGATGGTATAGAGCGTTTAAGAATCTCTTCAATAGAGCCGAATTTACTTAAAAACGAAACGATAGATTTTGTGTCTCAAAGTAGGACTTTTGTACCTCATTTTCATATACCCTTACAAAGTGGTAGTAATACTATTTTAAAAGCTATGAGACGCCGTTATCTAAAGGAATTGTATGTAGACAGGGTAACTCGAATTAAAGAAGTTATGCCTCACGCTTGTATTGGAGTTGATGTGATTGTAGGATTTCCGGGTGAGACAGATGAATTGTTTCTAGAGACCTACCAATTTTTGGCAGATCTGGATATTTCGTATTTACATGTGTTTACATATTCTGAGAGAGATAATACTCTGGCTGCTAATATGGACGGTGAAATCCCTAAAAATGTAAGATCTAAGCGGAGCAAAATGCTTCGAGGGCTTTCAGCTAAGAAGCGTCGTGCATTTTATGAAAGTCAGCTTGGCTCAAGAAGAACTGTATTGTTTGAAGGTGAGAACAAAGAAGGGTATATTCACGGATTTACAGAAAATTATGTGAAAGTAAAAGCGCCATGGAATCCGGAATTGGTAAATACTTTACACGAGGTAGACTTAACAGGGATAGATGAAGATGGTTTAGTACGTTTTGAGGTTATATCTGTAGAAGCAGAATAGGATTTTACATTAATTACATAAACATAAAAAAAGCTGATTCGATTTAAGAATCAGCTTTTTTTGTGTTAAACTGTAGTAGATGGTTATCTTGTATAGGTTTCTGTAATTACGCCGTCCAGAGTTATGTTGTATTCTATTACCAACGTATCTTCTGTTAATTCGGTAATTTTAATATACATGGTTTCCATATCCTTGTAGGCACCTTGCCAGTCTATAGTTAAAACACCTTCGTTGATTTCGTAGGTTGCCTCTCTGATTATATCCTCACCATTATCTCCATATCCGATATAGGTGAATTCAGCAAGGTTTTCAGCATTAAAATTAATTACATAATTTTCAGGAGATCCAAAGTCTACGCCATTGTATGTACTGGCAACACCATGCCATTCTCCAACTAAGGTAGGTTCTTCTTTTACTGTTTCTTCAGTCGTGCTATCATCATCACTAGAACAGGAGGTAATGAAAAGCATCGATAAAACAAATAAGCAGGTTAGTTTCAAGGTTTTCATAATATTTAAGTTTTAAATTGTTCATTTGGGTTGAAGTAAATATAGAAAACAAATCTAAATAATCGTTAAAAAGTTTAATTTTTTCGATGAAATGCATTTATTGGAAAGTTTGATACTCAGTTTAATACTCAGTTTAATACAGTGTTTTTTACGTGTACTAAAAAGAGAAATACTACGGAAAGAATAGAAGAATTTGAGATTTTATATGAATATAGAAGGAAAAAAAGCAGGAAATAAAAGGAAGGTGAAGTTAATAATTGGCAAAAAAAAACCGCTGATAGTCAGCGGCTGTATATTTATATTCTAACTCCAATAGGGAGCAGACTCTTATATTGCCTGTTTTTTCGAATAAATTTAGCTACGTCCGGACTGGTTGGAACTACACTTAAGTTGCGTTCTTCAATAATTTCGAATACTGCACTTAAAAATTCTTCCTTAAATTCACTGGAAGTTATGGTTTCCGGAATTATGAGCTTAGTTAAAAATATCTTTCGTTCTTGTAAAGAGTATTCAATTATTGCTAATTCATCATTAACTTTGTACTCGAATTGACGTAAAAAATCGTTGTCTATTACTTCTGCGGTTTCAATCATGATTATCTTTATTAACGAATGAGGAAGTGAAAATAGGGTTAACTATTTCATATTATTATATGTTATAAATTTACGAAAATTTTCAAAAAAAATGAAACGTTTTAACAATTTAATGGCTTATGAATCAGGAAATCATTCATGTCTATTTTATGCCGGGAATGGCAGCAAATCCAAGTATTTTCGAATATATTAAATTACCGGAAAGGCGGTTTAAAATACACTGGTTAGAATGGCGAATTCCAAAGGCTGATGATACGCTGGAAAGTTATGCCAAAACCATGTGTCTTGAAATAAAAGAAAAGCAGGTAGTGTTGGTCGGCGTATCTTTTGGAGGTATACTGGTTCAGGAAATGAGCAAATATATAGACGTTAGAAAAGTTATAATTATATCCAGTGTTAAAACCAGAAATGAACTGCCCAGACGCATGAAGCTGGCTAAAGCAACCAAAGCCTATAAGTTAGTGCCTACTCAGTTATTAGGGGATATAGAATTGCTTGCTAAATATGCCTTTGGAGAAACCGCTACAAAACGTGTCGATCTTTATAAGAAATATTTGTCTGTTAACGATAAGTGGTATCTCGATTGGGCTATAGAGCAGATTATCTGCTGGACACAGGAGGAGCCTTTGCCTAATACCATTCATATACATGGCGATAAAGATGCTGTTTTTCCACATCAGTATGTAAAAGATTGTATTACAATTAAAGGCGGTACGCACGTCATGATAATTAATAAATTTAAGTGGTTTAATGAAAACCTCCCTAAATTAATTTTAGATGAAAATATGGCTTAAAATTTGATGCACATTTAGTACATTTAACCAAAAACTTATTAAATATGAAGCGCATCCAAAAGGGACTAGTGTTTGTGGGATTATTAAGTTTATCGGCATTATTTATTAATGCAGTGCAAAACCCTCAAACCAATGAGAATTTCGAGAAACAATTAATAAACGATTATAATGTTTATGCTTTGCAAATACCGGAGCATTTAGAGTTTGCTGGCGAGGCATTACCATTAAACGATCCGGATATTCATGAACGTATGGATCGGGAATTACTGGTAAATACCTATTGGCAGTCTAATGGTTTGTTATTGTTTAAAAGAGCGCATAAATATTTCCCTGTTATCGAACCAATTTTGAAAAAACACGGAATTCCGGATGATTTTAAATATCTGGCTGTTATAGAAAGTGGTTTAACAAATGCTGTGTCTCCTGCCGGTGCAAGAGGTGTTTGGCAAATTATGAGTGCTACAGGCAAAGAATACGGGTTAGAGGTTAATGATAATGTGGATGAAAGATACCATCTAGAAAAAGCCACAGAAGCGGCTTGTGAGTATTTTAAAAAGTCTAAAGAAGAATTTGGTTCTTGGACCTTAACAGCAGCGGCCTATAATGCAGGTAATGCAGGGGTTAAAAAACAGCTGGAGCGTCAAAAAGTGAGCGATTATTACGATTTACTTTTAGGTGAGGAAACCGGAAGATATGTGTTTAGAATTGTGGCTTTAAAAGAGATTTTAAACAATCCGTTAAAATATGGATTTAATTTTAGAGATAAGGATTTATACAAAAATATACCTACTTACAGTGTAAAGGTCGATACAGCAGTGACCGATTTTGCTGATTTCGCCAAAGGTTTTGGTATCAATTATAAGGTACTAAAGATTCACAATCCATGGTTGCGTGAGTCGTTTCTGAATAATAAATCCAGAAAATTATACGAAATTGAAATTCCTAAAGATGGATACTACAATTAGTAGTGTTTTAAATAAAATAAAAAAAAAGGCCGGTAAGAGAATTACCGGCCTTTTTTATGATATAGTGCTGTATTAAAAAATATCGTTTAACACTTTAGCTAATCGAATACCTCCTTTTTGCAATTGTGTTCTTACCGTTTTAAAGTGGTCGTAAGAATAACGATAACCCAGATTATCTTCGTTTTTAACGTCTTTATATAAACTCATGGCCAGCGTATGCGATTCGTTTACCCAATCGACAACCGAGCCAGATTCAATACTCTTAATCTGTTCTTTAGATAAAGCATCCGCATTAAGAGCCAGTTCTGTATAAGCCATATCGAACGAATTAATCATATCACTGTCCCAAACCCGGTGTAAATTTGTGTTTTTCCCCATCCATTTTACCTTTATATCATTTCCGCCTTTATCATCCGCTAAACCTGCATGCATCGGCTGGTGTATGTCACCTATTAAATGGATTAGTAGTTTCAGATAAAATGCTTTGTCGGCATCGGTAGCGGTTTTGTCTTGAATTACAGCAATACAATGGTTAATTCCTGTTACAATATCGCCTTCCGGATTTTTTGTGGAGGCTTCGTAAGTCTGGTCTGCTTCCATGTTTACATAATGCCATGCGTAAAACTCAGCATAACGTTTATCCGCTTTTATTTCATCGGCATAGGTTGATACAAAGGCCAGAGTATGATTTTTAAGTAGTTTTTTAATGGCGCGTTTTGTGCTTCCTTTAAGGTAGCTGTCTGCTATTTTTCCAACAACACGATGTCCGGTAGGGCCCCATTCTGGTGATGGTTTTACATTGGCTTGTATCGAAAATGTCATTAAAAAAACAAGTATAAGAATGGCTGTAGATTTTAACTTCATTGGTTTTTGTTCTGGTTATTTTTTACGTTTATTTTTTTTATTGTAGTTTTTGTCGCCTCTGGTTTTAGGCTTTTTGTATTTTTTAGCGATTTCCCTGCGATAAGAACCACCCAGATTTTCTTTTTTATTTTTGTCTTTCTTTTCATGAAAAGCAGGGCCGGGCACATCTTCAGTACTACGTTTAATCGGGTTGTTCCGCTCTTTTATTTTTACACGTTCTTCTTCCAGTAATTCTGTTGAAATTTCAACATCTTCCGGAAACTCGTTTAGAGGAATTTCCATTTGCATTAATTTCTCAATGCGTTCCAGGGCGTCCTGCTCCTTTTCAGTAGAAAACAAAATAGTATGTCCTTTGCGTTCTGCACGACCTGTTCGTCCGATACGGTGAATATAATTTTCAGGGAAATCTGGAGTGTCGAAATTTATAACATGAGACACGTTATCTATATCCAATCCACGAGCCATAACATCGGTGGCAACCAGAATACGATTAAAGCCATTTCTAAATTGTTCGATACTACGAAGTCGGTAATTTTGCGTTTTATTAGAGTGGATTACGCAGCTTTCTTCACTAAACGTTTCGTCCAGAGCTTCAAAAAGACGATCGGCCATTTTCTTTAAACCAACAAAAATAATCACTTTGTTAAAGGTGTCTTTGTCTTGAAGTAAAGTATTTAGAAGGTTGACTTTGGTATGGAAGTTAGGAACATCGTAGCGCTCCTGTAAGATATTTTCCAGCGGTGTACCGGAAACAGCTATCGAAACACGCTCTGGAGAAATGAAAAAGTCGGTTATAAGTTCGTCTACATCCTGAGTCATCGTAGCGGAAAACATAATATTCTGGCGACGTTCCGGCAAAATGTCGAAGATGTTTATAAGCTGATGTCTGAATCCTAAATCGAGCATGACATCAACTTCATCGATTACCAGTTTTTGTATGGATTTCAACTGTAAAACTCTGCTTACGGCTAAATCGTACAAGCGCCCCGGGGTTGCTACTAAAATGTCGAGTCCCTGAGCGACTTGCTGTTTTTGTGTATTAATATTTGTACCCCCGTATACACCCAAAACGCGAGTGTTTATGTACTTTGAAAGTTTTTCGATTTCGTCTACAACCTGTACAACAAGTTCCCGTGTAGGTACCAGAATAAGTACTCGAGGATTGTCCTGCTTTGAAAATTTTAAATTTTTAAGAATAGGCAGCATATAAGCAAAGGTTTTACCAGTACCAGTCTGTGCTATTCCTACAACATCTTTTCCCGAACTAACCACATTAAAAGCTTCCGCTTGAATTGGCGTTGGTGTAGTGAAGTTTAAATCTTCTAGGGCGTTGTATAGCGGAGTGTTTAAATTAAGATCTTGAAAAGTCACGTTTTGTAATTTAATTTGCAAAGTTAAAGTTATTATTCCTTTTAAACTAAATGCTTAGGGTCTATTTCAATACTGTACACGGCATTAAAAGATTCTCCGGCTTTTAAAGTCTGAATACCTTCTTTTTTAGTAAAATCCTGATCGTGATCTTCGCTGTCTGCTATTCCTATCCAGGGTTCTATACATACATAATCGGCATGTGGTTTTGCCCAGATGCCAAGAAACGGAAATCCGGGAAAATCGACGGTTAAAATAGTACCAGATGTGTTGCTTTTTAAACTTACTTTTCGCGATTTTAAATCTTTAAATACCAGTGCGTCTTTGTTAAATAAGTCGTAATGTAAATCAATCTTATTTCGGTTTATAATTGAAAAGGATTCAGACTTAATCAATCCATTATCCATATTTATTAAATAGGATTCCGACGTTTCGTTATGTTCGAATTCCAAATAATAATCGGAGTAAGATTCGCCTTCAACTAGGGGGCATTTAAAAGCAGGGTGACCACCTACCGAAAAATACATGGTTTTATCATCTAAATTTTTTACCGTATGGTTTATGCTTATGCGATTATCTTTTAAGGTAAAACTTATTATAAATTCAAATTTATAGGGATAAATCTCCAAAAGTTCCTGATTGTATTTCAGACTAAATACCAGCTCGTTTTCTGATTTTGATACCAATTTAACATCCGAATTACGACGTGTAAAACCGTGTTTCGGGATGTTATAAGGTTTACCTTCAATAATAACCTGGTCGTTTTTTAAAGAACCAATTACAGGAAACAGGTTGGGTGCATAGCTGCCCCATACATTGGGATTGGCATCCCACATAAATTGTAAACTGTTTTTAACGCTGCTAATTTCGCATAATTCTGCGCCGGTTTCATTAACCACAATCTTTAGAAGATTATTTTGAATACTGTACATGAAAAAAGATTTAAACTATACTACAAAAGTCTTACTTTTTTAAAGAAACTAGCTAACTTTGCAGCGAAAATTCACAGCATTGCGGGTTACAACAACAAAACGTATAGACAATCTTGAACAGTTTAAACATCAGCTATTAGCCTGGAGTTTGCAGTTTGAAGAGGTTGTCTGGATGGATTCCAATCAACATCAATCGTCCTATTCCAGTTTCGATGCCATACTGGCGGTAGATGCCTTTACCAGTATACAGACCGATTATTTTGAAGCTTTTGAAAAATTAAAGGATTATCAGCAAACCACTGCCGATTGGATATTTGGGTACTTAACTTACGATGTGAAAAACGGACTGGAACAGCTTAAATCTGAAAATTTCGATGGGCTTGAGTTTCCCGATTTATTTTTCTTTCAGCCCAAAAGGTTGTTTTTATTTAAGGGAAATCAGGTGGAAATTCAATATTTAAATATGGTTGATGACGAAATGGAAACCGATTTTGAATCTATTTGTAATTCAGAACCGGAATACCAAACTGCTTCTAATCCTATAAAAATAAAGTTGCGGATTCATAAAGATGAATATTTTCAAAAAGTAAATGCTATGTTGGGGCATATACATCGTGGCGATATTTATGAGGCTAATTTTTGTCAGGAATTCTATGCAGAAGAGGCAGACATAAATCCACTGGAGACCTATAAAAAGTTAAATAATGTATCTAAACCACCTTTTGCAACATTTTTAAAGCAGGGCGATAAGTATGTATTATCGGCTTCGCCAGAACGCTACATAAAAAAAACAGGGCAGGATATAATATCTCAGCCTATAAAAGGGACAGCAAAACGGGCCGAAAACCCTGAGGAAGACAACAGGTTGAAACATAATCTGGAGCACAATATGAAAGAGCGAAGCGAAAATATAATGATTGTGGATCTGGTAAGAAACGATTTGTCTAAAACCGCAATCAGGGGAAGTGTCAAAGTAGATGAATTATGTAAAGTATATACCTTTCCTCAGGTACATCAAATGATTTCAACTGTAAGTTCTCAAATTTTAAAAGAAACGAACCCCATAGATGTTTTGAAAACTACTTTCCCTATGGGGAGTATGACCGGTGCACCAAAACTATCAGCAATGAAAATCATTGAAGATCTGGAAGAAACCAAGCGCGGATTGTATTCTGGTACCGTAGGGTATTTTACTCCTGATGCTGACTTCGATTTTAATGTTGTTATAAGAAGTATTTTATACAATGCATCTAAGCAATACGTTTCTTATTCTGTAGGTGGAGCTATAACGGCAAAAAGCGACCCTTTGGGAGAATATGAGGAATGTCTGATTAAAGCCAAAGCCATGCGCGATGTTTTAGAGGCTTAAATAATGTGTTTTCTGAAACGCTTTTTTACGTTAACCAAAATGTTCTCTATGCGGCTTACCTCAATCTTTTTAATTCGGGAAATATCTTCGAAAGGCAAATTCGCAAAAACATATAAATCGACAACATTCGAAATTCGTATTGGTAACCAGCCATAGAACTTGCTTACAATTTGTCTGTTTTTAGATGGTTTGTCAGTTTTTAGTTCCAGAGCATTCATGATTTTTGCATTATTTTCATCAAAAACAAACACATCGCTTTCCTGTTTATTTTGTTTGTATGATATGTCGTCAAGTTCATCCAACATTACGAAATCCATGTCGCCGTCTATAGTGTAAGGCTCTTCGAGTCGATCCAGTTCTTCCTGTAATAGACTATTTGTGCTAATGGTATTTTGATGATGGCCTTCTTTTATAAACAGCTCTTCAAGATAAATGTCTACAATTCTAAATAATTTTATTTTTAAATCATGAGTGGGCATGTCTATATCGTAGCCCTTTTCGTAAAGTCGGATTATGCAATCGTCTATAACGCCATTGGAATGGTATAAATTTTTAGGCAAAATACCTACAGATTCTCCTATGTGCAGACGGTGTTTAACATAGGGTTGCAGACTTGGAATAATATGGAGTAGTTTTTTATTGAAGGCAGATTGAAGGTCTTTTTCTGAGTGTGTTTTTGAGGTTTCCATATGCGAAAAATTTAGAAGTCTACTGTCTTAAAGATACTAAATTTAATCGTGTAAAAATGTTAATTAATTAGATTTAATAGCCTGTAAGGGCGCTTAAAACACATATAAATAAATTATATTTGAAGCATGTTAGACCGCTTAGATAAACATATAAAAGAGGAACTTTCGTTTCTTGATGGAAAGAAATTATTAGTTGCCATTTCTGGGGGAATTGATAGCGTTGTACTGATGCACGCCTGCCATGAATTAGGACTAAATATTGCTCTGGCCCATTGCAATTTTAATTTAAGAGGAGAAGAAAGTGATACTGATGAAGCTTTTTTAATTGATCTGGCCGATGAATTAAATCTCGAGATCTTTATAGAGCGTTTCGATACCGAAGTCTATGCAGAAACATCAAAACAATCCATTCAGATGGCTGCCAGAGCCTTAAGATATCAGTGGTTCGATGAGTTGGTTACGCTGTTGAAATTCGATTATGTCCTTGTTGCACACCATGCAGACGATAATCTGGAAACCTTTTTAATTAACTTAATTCGCGGGACAGGACTTGATGGGCTAACAGGTATTCCTCAGGTTAATAATTATATTGTTAGACCGTTGTTGCCGTTTTCAAGAGCTGAAATTCAAAATTATGCTAAGGCAAACAATCTACAATGGCGAGAGGATAGCAGTAATAGCTCAACCAAGTATTTAAGAAATAAATTACGACATGATGTAATTCCGGAATTAAAGCAAATTAATGCCGGGCTGCTCAAAAACTTTAGTACAACGCAACAGCATTTAAATCATTCAAAAACCTTGGTGGATGATTATATGGCTCATATTTCTAAAGCGGTTATTTCAAAAAAGGAAGATACTGTGGTAGTAAATATTCCTAAGTTATTGAATTACCCAAATACCAAGGCTTGTTTATACGAATTATTAAAACAGTATAATTTCACAGCCTGGGAGGATATTTATAATTTATTACAGGCTCAATCGGGGAAACAGGTGTTCTCGGAAACGCATCAGATTTTAAAAGACCGAGATGTTTTAATTGTTAAGTCAAATACCTTAAACCCTGAAAATTCAGAAACAGATTTCATCATTCCTGTTGAATCTAAGGTTTTTAATGCGCCATTTGGAATAGTTTCTTTTAAAACTGTTGAGTCTCTTGAAGATACAGATTCTGATAAAATATTTGTAGATCAGGATAAACTGAAATTTCCACTCGCATTAAGAATATGGGAGCAAGGCGATGTGTTTTATCCATTTGGAATGCGTGGTAAAAAGAAGTTGAGTAAATATTTAAAAGACGAGAAAGTTTCGGTTTATGATAAAGAAGATGTTTGGGTATTAACCTCCGATAATGATATTGTTTGGGTTATTGGTCGACGATCTGATAACCGATTTAAAGTAACTACAGAAACAAAATCTATACTAGAAATTTCTATAGAATAATTGATTTTTAAGTGTGTTTTTTCATTAAGGAAAACTTGAAATTTAATTTTAAGTGCTTTTATTTTAGTTAGTTAGTTGGTTTTTCTTACTTTTAAGTAAACTAACCACCATGTTAAAGAAAGTTTTTGGTAGTTCTGTATTTGGAGTAGACGCCACAACCATAACTGTTGAGGTTAATGTAGACTCAGGAATAGGCTATCATTTAGTAGGACTTCCAGACAATGCTATTAAGGAGAGTAATTTTAGAATTGCTGCTGCTCTGCAAAATAATGGTTATAAAATTCCTGGTAAGAAAATAATAATTAATATGTCTCCGGCCGATTTACGTAAGGAGGGTTCTGCTTACGATCTCACTTTGGCCATTGGTATACTTGCTGCAACCAAACAAATACCAGCAGAGGGTCTCGAGGATTATGTAATTATGGGAGAGCTGTCATTAGATGGCACTTTACAACCTATTAAAGGCGCTTTGCCAATAGCCTTAAAAGCTCGAGAGGAAGGATTTAAAGGTTTTATTCTACCCGAAGAGAATGCCCGGGAAGCGGCTATAGTAAATAATCTTAAAGTTTATGGCGTGACTTCTATACAGCAGGTTATTGATTTTTTTAAATCGGGAACACCTCTGGAAGAAACAGTTATCAATACCCGGGAGGAATTTTATAAACATCTGGATTTTCCAGAATTCGATTTTGCCGATGTAAAAGGGCAAGAAAGTATTAAACGCTGTATGGAGATTGCCGCCGCAGGAGGGCATAATATTATTTTAATTGGGCCGCCAGGTTCAGGAAAAACAATGTTGGCTAAACGACTACCGTCCATATTACCACCTATGACCTTACATGAAGCTTTGGAAACAACAAAAATACATTCGGTAGTTGGTCGTGTAAAATCGAATACGGGTTTAATGTCTCAACGCCCGTTTAGAAGTCCACATCATACCATTTCCAATGTTGCTTTGGTAGGAGGAGGCAGTTACCCGCAGCCCGGGGAAATATCCTTATCGCATAACGGGGTTTTGTTTTTAGATGAATTACCCGAGTTTAAACGCGATGTGCTTGAAGTGATGCGACAACCTCTGGAAGATCGTGAAGTAACTATTTCAAGAGCTAAATTCACGGTAACTTATCCCAGTAGTTTTATGCTGGTTGCCAGTATGAATCCGAGTCCGAGTGGTTATTTTAACGATCCCGATGCTCCTGTAACATCTTCTCCGGCAGAAATGCAACGCTATTTAGGGAAAATTTCGGGGCCTTTATTAGATCGAATAGATATTCATATTGAAGTTACTCCAGTGCCTTTCGAGAAATTATCAGAGGAACGCACAGGTGAAGCTTCTGTAGAAATCAGAAAGCGGGTATCTCATGCGAGATCTATCCAAACCGACCGGTTTAAAGATTATGATAATCTCCATTATAATGCCCAAATGGGGAGTAAGCATATCAGAACGTTTTGCAAATTAGACGCAGGGTCTTTACAATTATTAAAGACTGCAATGGAACGTTTAAATTTATCGGCCAGAGCCTACGATCGTATTTTAAAAGTGGCCAGAACCATAGCCGATCTGGAAAATGAAAGCGATATACAAGGACACCATATAAGCGAAGCGATTCAGTACAGAAGTCTGGACCGTGAGGGCTGGTTAGGATAAAATATTAAAACAAAGTAAAACCAATAAAAACCAATACAAATGAAAAAACTAGCATTAATTTTATTAGGGGTGTTAATAGGTGTGATTGCTTCGCATTTATTTAAGCCAGAAACTACAAATGAGGTTGTAACCCCTGTCGTTCCAGAAAAAAATATGGAAGAACAAGACAATCTTTTTACCATGGAAGTTCCCGAAAAATGGCCAATAGATACTATAAGCGTAAAAGATGCTGAAAAATTTTGCAATCTTTATAAAAATCCAGGAAAACTAGGAGATTTAGAAGGGAAACCTAATAACAGATCTGTATGGTTTTCAACAGACACTTTATTGGAGTACATTGTTTATGCGCAAGAACAATCTAAAAAAGCAGATAATAATATGGGGCCTATGACGGGATTACGTATTTATTTTGCGGCCTATCCGGAAAACTACAAGGATAAGGAAAAAGCGGGATATAATACAGTTTTTCTGGCGCCAACCTATCATGCTTCAGAGTCTAAAAGCAGTGTAATATCAACGAATGCAATTTTAAAAGAAGCAGATATTTTAGGAACACCTCCTTTAAACGAAGGATCTATAGGCAACCCTCCAGGAGCAGTGTATCCCAATAATTAGGATATTTATTAATACATGATAGATTTTTTACTTTCTAATTATAGTTTAATTACTAAATCGGTAGAGTTATTTGCTTTTTTGGCAGGTTTTGTTATGTTAAAAAAATTTAAACACACCCCTGTAGTATTTTTTATTTTCTTCTTACTCTATACTATAGTTGTTGAAAATGTTGGGAGTTACATGGGCAGTGTTTTTCTTGAAGGCGGGATTCTTGAAAATTACACCTATCTAAAAAAATATCCTTTCCATAAGAATTATTGGTGGTTTGGCATTTTCTGGACTATAGGTAGTGTACTCTTCTGGTCGTATTTTTATCAGAAAATAATAACGAATACTTTATATACTAAAGTTTTGAATGTTAGTACATATATATTTATACTTTGTGTAAGTGTTTATACTTTATTTCATATTAACGCATTTTTTAATACGGTTTTAATTTTTAATAAATTACTGGGGTCTATAATTATTTTAATGGCTATTGTGTTTTATTTTCTGGATGTACTGCAAAGTGATAATATTTTAACTTTTTATAAGTCTATTTACTTTTACATAAGTATGGCCTTGTTCCTTTGGTGGATTATAACCAACCCTCCTTATTTTTATGAACAAATATCAGTAGTTAATAATACTGAATTAAGAAAGATATTGTCGTTAATACGTTTGTTCTCCAATATTTTTATGTACTCTACTTTTGGTATAGCCTTGTTGTTGTGTAAGTCCGAAAAACCTTTGTATCAATGATGTTTAGTATAATACAAGATACAGAAATGGAAACCTATTTGGTTACCGATGCTCAGAGGTATTTAATTATTTATATGATTAGTATTTTGGTAGTGGTAACAGGGCTTGTTATTTTGTTTTTTCTTGTCTTTCAAAAGCGAAAGAATAAACTTTTGTTAGATCGTGTTAAACAGAAACAGTTGTTTGAAGAAGAGCTGGCCCAAACGCAAATAGAGATTCAGGAGCAGACCTTAAAAAATATAGGGCAGGATTTGCACGATAATGTGGGGCAATTACTATCGGTTGCCAATATGCAATTAAGTATGTTGTCTAAACAGGTGTCGTCGGATTTGGAAGAAACTTTTATTGAAACTAAGGGCATAGTAAAAGAAAGCCTGCGTGAGGTCAGAGCCTTGTCCAAGTCATTAAACAGCGATGTTATTGTGCATCGCGGGTTTCAGGAATCTGTGAGTAATGAAGTAGCGCGTCTTAATAAACTTGGGATTATTGAAGCTGAATTGACGGTTGAAGGTGATGCTGAACTATTTCAAAAAACAAAAGACAGTATTATACTTTTCAGAATTGTGCAGGAGTTTTTTTCGAATACAATAAAGTATTCCGAAGCGTCTCATTTAAATGTCTCCATTCAGTATTTTCCAGAATATATGGAAGTAAAGGTTAATGACGACGGGATAGGATTTGATAAAAATGAAATAGAACAGGGGGCAGGTTTAATTAATATGGAAAGCAGAGCAGCGCTTATTAACTCCGAATTAAAACTGTATTCAAAGCCAAAAGAAGGTGTGCATTTGGAGATAAAATATCCGTATCGGGATAAAGAACTGTTATAAACAAGCGTTCCAAAGGGCATCTTCAGGTAACGGCGCAGTAATGTTTAATTCGTCTTTAGAAACCGGGTGTATAAATGTAATATGTCTGGCATGTAAATGTATGCTTGCATCCTTGTTACTGCGATCGGCGCCGTATTTTAAATCACCTTTAATGATGCAGCCAATATTGGAGAGCTGACTTCTGATTTGATGATGTCTTCCGGTTTCCAGGTTAATTTCTAAAAGAAAATATCGTTCCAACGATTTTAATAATTCATAATGCAGTATGGCCTTTTTGCTATCGGGCACTTCTTTACTGTAGGCAGTAGATTTGTTGTTTTTAGGATTTTTTTTCAGCCAGTTTACTAAAGTGTCCTTTACTTTTGGAGGTTTAGTATTCACCAAAGCCCAATAGGTTTTCTGTACGTCTTTTTTAGCAAACATTGTGTTTAAGCGCGATAAGGCTTTCGATGTTTTAGCAAAAATAACCAGACCGGTTGTTGGCCGATCTAATCGGTGTACCACCCCTAAATAGACATTTCCGGGTTTATTATATTTTTCTTTAATATATTCTTTAACGACTTCACTTAAGGGCTGGTCTCCGGTTTTATCTCCCTGAACTATATCTCCGGCCCTTTTATTGATTACAATAAGGTGATTGTCTTCAAAAAGTATCTGTAAGTTCGACTTGGTCGACAAAACTTTAGACATGATGAATTATTAAAGAAATTAAATTTAAGAACAAAGTGCGGTTTTAATACTGTTCAGAATCGTTAGGGAAATCCCGGGTTTTTACATCGTCTACATATTGAGATATAGCAGAAGTCATATCTTCAAATAAATTCATATAGCGACGTAAAAATCGAGGGTGAAATTCGTGAGTCATACCCAGCATGTCATGAACAACTACCACCTGACCATCTACACCGTTTCCTGCTCCAATACCTATAACCGGAATGTTCACACTTTCGGCTACTTCTTTTGCTAATTTGGCAGGAATTTTTTCCAGTACGATTGCAAAACAACCAGCCTTTTCCAACATTAAAGCGTCTTCCTTAAGTTTTTTAGCTTCTTCTTCCTCTTTTGCTCTTACTGTATAAGTTCCGAATTTGTAGATAGACTGAGGTGTTAGACCTAAATGTCCCATAACAGGAATACCAGCATTTAGAATACGTTTAATCGATTCTTTTATTTCTTTACCACCTTCAAGTTTAACAGCATGCCCACCACTTTCTTTCATAATTCTGATAGCCGAACGCAGGGCCTCTTTGGGATCACTTTGGTAGGTTCCAAAAGGTAAATCTACAACAACTAAAGCACGATCTATACCGCGAACTACAGAAGATGCATGATATATCATTTGGTCTAAAGTTATAGGTAACGTCGTTTCGTGGCCTGCCATAACATTACTGGCAGAATCTCCTACTAAAATAACATCCACTCCAGCACCATCAACAATTTTAGCCATGGTGTAGTCGTACGCTGTAAGCATCGAAATTTTTTCCCCTTTAGTTTTCATGTCGATAAGGGTCTTTACCGTAATTCTTTTGTAATCGTTTTTAGCTACAGACATACCTATTATGTTTTTAATTGTAGAGTAATATTTTCTTATCACAAAAGTAACAAGATTAGTTGTATTGTTAAACTTTTGTGAGATTTAGATGTAAATGATTAAGTATTATTATTTTAGACGAAAAACTAACCTTATGATACGAATTTTACTTTTGTTAGCATTATTGATAACAAATTCAGTTAAAGCTCAGGCTTTAGATGAAAAAGCTGCAGTAAAAGCAGCAGTAGATACTTTTTTTGACGGATTTCACAAAGGAGATACCACAACTATGCGAACGGTTTTAAACTCTGAAGTGAAATTATTTACAGTATTTAAAAACAAAGCCAGCGAAGACGAACTGGTTACAGGTACCGTTGAGGATATGCTAAAAGGCATTGCTCAAAAACCTGCCGGCCAGAAATGGGATGAGCGTTTACTGGATTACGACATCAAAATCGATGGAAGTATGGCAAATGTCTGGACACCGTACGAGTTTTATTATAATGATGCCTTTTTACACTGCGGTGTGAATTCTTTTCAGTTATTTAAGGAAAATGACAAATGGAAAATTGTTTTTATAATGGATACCAGACGTCTTACAGGCTGCGATAACCACCAGTAAATTAACAATCGGATAAATGGACACCAATAGCCAGACCCCCTTCTGAGGTTTCTTTGTATTTGGAATTCATGTCTTTGGCAGTTTCCCACATGGTAGAAACCACTTTGTCTAAAGGTACTTTTACATTATTAGGATCGGTTTCCAAAGCTAACTCCGCAGCATTTATGGCCTTAATGGCTCCCATAGAATTGCGTTCTATACACGGAATTTGGACTAAACCTCCAATTGGGTCGCATGTTAATCCCAGATGATGTTCCATCGCGATTTCCGCTGCTACAACAACCTGTTCTGGTGTGCCTCCTAAAAGTTCGCATAAGGCGCCTGCCGCCATAGCAGATGATACGCCTATTTCTGCCTGACAGCCTCCCATAGCAGCCGAAATTGTTGCTCCTTTTTTAAAGATACTGCCAATTTCTCCTGCTACCAGTAGAAAACGTTTTATATGTTCAAAATCGGCATCATGATTTTCGATTACCAAATAATACATTAAAACAGCAGGAATAACGCCGGCACTTCCATTTGTAGGGGCAGTTACTACGCGCCCTAAAGATGCATTTACTTCATTTACAGCTAATGCAAAACAGCTTACCCACTTTAAAATCTGACGAAACTTTACTTCGGTTTTACGAATAATCTGCATCCATTCCTCTGCATTACTGTAAGGTAAATCGCCTTTTAATTTTTGATGCATGTCAAAAGCACGGCGGCGTACATTTAAGCCGCCAGGCAAATTGCCTTCGGTATGGCATCCTGTATACATGCATTCGAGCATCGTGGTCCATATGCGGTTTAATTCAAAATCAATCGTTTCAACGTCTCTTAATGACTTTTCATTTTCAAGAACCAGTTCTGAAATTGAAAGGTCTAATTGCTTGCATTTTTCAAGTAATTGCGTTCCGTTTTCAACAGGGTAAGGCAGCGTGCAATAAAATATTTTTTTATTGGCTTTAGCAGATTTACGTTCTTCTTTTACCACAAAGCCTCCGCCAATAGAATAAAATGTAGACTTGCTCTTTCGTCCGTTTATAGTAGCAGAGAACGTTAGTCCGTTAGAATGAAATGGCAGGAATTTTTTATTGAAAACAATATCTGTTTCCGGGGTAAAAGCAATAGGTGTTTCATTGTTAAAATGAAGCGTTTTACTGGTTTTAATATCGCTAATAATTTCGTTAATGGATTCGGTAGGAACGCGTTCAGGATCAGCGCCGCTAAGGCCAAGCATAATAGCCAGATCAGTGGCATGTCCTTTCCCTGTTAGTGATAGTGAACCGTAAAGATCTACTGTTATTTTTTCGACTTTACTAAATTTTCCGGAAGCTTTTAATTCTGAAATCCAGCGTTCGGCAGCACGCCACGGACCTAAAGTGTGAGAACTGGATGGGCCAACGCCTATCTTTAACATGTCAAAAACTGAAATACACTCCATTTACGAAAACGATTTAAACGGGGGCTAATATACAAGAACTTTCTTGGGGATTTCAGTTAAAGAGAACGAAATTGAATGTTTTTTTATGGCATGTAACTGGAAAGTTTTAGGCTAAAAAGCTTCACCAATTCTGAAATTAATACTCCAGTCGTCTTTACCGACAGCGCCATCTAAACCAATATTAAATTTTACTTTTTTAAAGGCACGATAACGATAACCAACACCAACACCCGGATAAGCTTTCCAGTCAAAATCTTCGTTGTCAGATCCATAAAGGGTTGCTAAGCCAGCAAAACCAACAAGACCCATTTTATCGTTAAAATTATAGCGGTATTCACCTTGTAATGCGATGACTCCATCTCCGCGGTATTTCCCTTCACTATATCCTCGAATATCTTTGTTCCCGATAGTTTTTTGTTGTTGGAATGCAATATCGCCAAGACCGAAAGTTCCAGAAAAGCGTGCAGCTAATACATCTTTAGCACTTCTCATAGGAAAGTAGGTGTTGTATTCTGTAGTTAGTTTTTGAGCTTTATCTTCGTTGCCAAACCAGGTAGGAAAGGTTATAAATTTTATAATAGAATTGATGCCTTTAGTAGGGTAGTATACGGCATCTCTGGTGTCGTACAGTACATTAAATTCGATGCCATTGGTTTGAGTAATATCTCGAGGTTGAATTTCGTCTTCATAAACAGTGTCATAATGAGCATAAGTATAAGTTAAACCACCAAATAAGTGATTTATGATTTTCCGTTGAACGCCTGCGCTTACAACTGTAATTTTTGTGCCATAATCGTAAAATCCAGGTGAATCATAATCATCCATATAAAATTGTGAATTGTTATCACCAGTTACTGCAAATAGTTTTGCTCGCCAGGAATCTTCTTTAAAATACCATTTGTTAAAGAAAGCTATAAAATAAGATTTGTTGGTAGTGTAAACGGCAGAAACTCCTGAAATAGATTTTGGAGAAACCATGTCGTCCTGGTTTGTTTTATACATCATCATGGGGATAGCTCCAAACATAAATTCAAGATTTCTGTTGTAGCTTAAAAATGGCATAATACTAAAATCTACTTTTTTTTGAGGAATTGAATCCTGTTTTATCTGAGCGTAAGTACTGAAGATACAACATAGAGCGAGGCTGGTAATGAGTAAAGAATTTTTCATAAGTCTTTAAGGGTCTGTAAGGTACTGTTAATATACCATGAATTTTGCAAATACCGAAGGTTTGAATTAGATTTTATATGGTTAGACTATATTTTTATAATAATGGTTAAGTTGATTTTTTGCTCTGACAGCTTGTCAGTATAAAATGTGTTGGCACAATGATTGAAATAGGTAAAGGGAAATTAAAACAAATTCAACACATTAAAATATATAGTGATTATGAGTAAAATTATTGGAATCGATTTAGGGACAACTAACTCTTGCGTATCTGTAATGGAAGGTAACGAGCCAGTTGTAATTCCTAACGCAGAAGGTAAGCGTACAACTCCATCGGTAATTGCTTTTGTAGAAGGCGGAGAGATAAAAGTTGGAGACCCGGCAAAAAGACAAGCAGTAACTAACCCAACAAAAACGGTTTATTCTATTAAGCGTTTTATGGGGAATAAATATTCTGAATCTCAAAAAGAAGCAGAACGCGTACCATATAAAGTAGTAAAAGGAGATAACGATACGCCTCGTGTAGATATCGATGGACGTTTATATACTCCTCAAGAATTATCAGCAATGATTCTTCAAAAAATGAAGAAAACAGCTGAAGATTACTTAGGACAGGATGTAAGCGAAGCTGTAATTACAGTTCCTGCTTATTTTAACGATAGTCAACGCCAGGCAACTAAAGAAGCTGGTGAAATTGCAGGTTTAAAAGTACGTCGTATTATTAACGAACCTACTGCTGCAGCTTTAGCTTATGGTTTAGATAAAAAAGGTACAGATCAAAAGATTGTAGTATTCGACTTTGGTGGAGGTACTCATGACGTGTCTATCCTTGAATTAGGAGATGGTGTATTCGAAGTATTATCTACAGATGGAGATACGCACCTAGGGGGTGACGATGTAGATGAGAAAATCATCAACTGGTTAGCAGACGAGTTTAAATCTGAAGAGGATATCGATTTACGTAAAGACCCAATGGCTTTACAACGTTTAAAAGAAGCTGCTGAAAAGGCTAAGATTGAATTGTCATCTTCTGCTCAAACAGAAATTAATTTACCTTATGTAACTGCTACAGCTACTGGTCCTAAGCACTTAGTACGTACATTAACACGTTCTAAATTCGAGCAATTAATCGACGATTTAGTAAAACGTACTATCGAGCCATGTAAAACAGCATTAAAATCTGCTGGATTATCTATTAACGATATCGACGAGGTAATTTTAGTAGGTGGTTCTACACGTATTCCAGCAGTACAATCGGCAGTAGAGAAATTCTTTGGAAAAGCGCCTAGCAAAGGAGTTAACCCAGATGAGGTTGTATCTTTAGGGGCAGGTATCCAGGGAGGTGTATTAACGGGAGATGTAAAAGACGTATTATTATTAGATGTTACGCCATTATCTTTAGGTATCGAAACTATGGGTAATGTAATGACTAAGCTTATCGAAGCTAATACAACAATTCCTACTAAGAAATCACAGGTATTCTCAACAGCGGCAGATAATCAGCCATCTGTAGAGATTCATGTGTTACAAGGAGAGCGTGCTATGGCAGGTGATAACAAAACTATTGGTCGTTTCCACTTAGATGGTATTCCACCAGCAAAAAGAGGAACACCTCAAATTGAAGTAACGTTTGATATCGATGCGAATGGTATTATCCATGTAACAGCTACAGATAAAGCGACTAACAAAACTCAGGATATTCGTATTGAAGCATCTTCTGGTTTAACCGAAGAGGAAATCCAAAAAATGAAAGCTGATGCTGAAGCTAATGCAGAAGCAGATAAAGTAGCAAAAGAAAAAGCAGACAAGTTAAATGCTGCTGATGCAATGATTTTCCAAACAGAAAGTCAGCTTAAAGAGTTTGGAGACAAATTATCAGACGAGAAGAAGCAACCTATTGAAGCAGCTTTAGAAGAGCTTAAAAAAGCTTACGAAACTAAAGATGTTGCAGTAATCGATCCGGCTTTAGAAAAAATTAATGAAGCCTGGAAAGTCGCTAGCGAAGAAATGTACAAAGCGCAGGCAGAGGCTCAACAAGGCGGAGACGCTCCAGGACCGGATGCAAGCAGCAACGGACAAGGAAACGAAAGCAGCGATGTTGAAGACGTAGACTTCGAAGAAGTAAAATAATCTGAATTCAATTTAGTATATTTAAAAGGCAGCCTGGGCTGCCTTTTTTTTTGTTTTACAGGGTTTTGATTTTAGAGAAGAATCTTATTTTAGTATTAGTAATTTGAAAGAAAGATATGAATCCGGAAGTAGACTTATATTTTATTCAGGGCTGTATGCGCTGTGAGCTTGGAGCGACTCCTGAATGTAAAATTAATAACTGGAAGCAGGAAATGAGTGTGTTAAGGCATCATATTTTGGAATGTGGGCTAACAGAAACTTTAAAATGGAGTGTTCCCTGTTATACTTATAATGGAAAAAATATTCTTTTGTTAAGTGCTTTTAAGGCTTATTGTTCAATAAATTTTTTTAAAGGTGCTTTGTTAAAGGATGCACACAATTTGCTTGAAAAACAGGGAGAAAATACTCAGGTAACACGCGTTCTAAAGTTTAGAAATATTAAAGATGTGGAGTCGGTTTTAGATGTTTTAAAACAGTATATTTTTGAGGCTATAGAAATTGAGCGAGCAGGGGTAGAAGCAAAGAAAAATGTAAAAGAGGAAACAATTCCGCTTGAACTTCAGGAGGTATTTAATTCAGATCAGGATTTTAAAACTGCTTTTTATAATCTAACGCCGGGAAGACAGCGCGGCTATTTGTTGCATTTTAATTCGGCTAAACAATCAAAAACCAGAAGTTCCAGGATAGAGAAATATAAGGGAACAATACTTAAAGGCTTAGGTATACATGATGAGTACAGAAATCAGAAAAAATAACAAAATGAATTGAGTTTTGTTAAACTCAAGTGAGAAGTAAATTCATAAAAAAAGAGAGCAATTCAGCTCTCTTTTTTGTGTATGTTATTCTTTTGTTTAAGATTCGGTAGGTTTCTCCGTTTTTTCAATGGTAATGGTAAGTTCCTGTTCAGCTTCGTCTAAGTCCATTTTTATAGTATCACCTTCGTGAATCTTTGCAGTAATAATTTCTTCTGCTAAAGCGTCTTCAATATACTTTTGAATAGCACGCTTTAAAGGTCTTGCTCCGTATTGTTTATCGAATCCTTTATCGGCGATAAAGTTAGTGGCTTTATCAGTTAATTTAAGGTCGTAACCAAGGTCTTTAATACGAGTCAATAGCTTTTCTAACTCTATCTTGATAATCTTATTTAAGTCTTCTCTTTCAAGCGTGTTAAATACTATAACATCGTCAATACGGTTTAAGAATTCAGGGGCAAAAGCTTTCTTTAAAGCATTTTCTATAACACTTCTTGCATTAGCATCTTCCTGAGCTTTTTGTGAAGCTGTACCAAAACCAATTCCTGTACCGAAATCTTTTAATTTGCGAGCTCCGATGTTAGAGGTCATAATGATTATGGTATTTCTAAAATCGATTTTACGACCTAAACTGTCAGTTAAATAACCATCGTCCAATACCTGAAGCAGCATATTAAATACATCTGGATGCGCTTTTTCGATTTCATCAAGAAGTACTACTGCATAAGGTTTACGACGAATTTTTTCGGTTAATTGTCCACCTTCTTCATAACCAACGTACCCCGGAGGTGCACCAACTAATCTTGAAATGGCAAATTTCTCCATGTATTCACTCATGTCTATTCTAACTAACGCATCTTCGCTGTCGAAAAGTTGTTTTGCTAAAACTTTTGCCAACTGTGTTTTACCAACTCCTGTTTGTCCTAAAAAGATAAACGATCCAATTGGTTTGTTAGGGTCTTTTAGTCCGGCACGGTTACGTTGTATGGCTTTTACTACTTTAGCAACAGCTTCATCCTGACCAATAACTTTGCCTTTAATAAGTTCAGGTAACTGAGCCAGTTTATTGCTTTCGGTTTGTGCAATTCTATTAACCGGAATACCGGTCATCATGGAAACTACATCAGCTACATTGTCTTCGGTAACAACTTCACGGTGTTGTTTGGTTTCTTCTTCCCATTTTTCCTGAGCAATGGCAAGTTCTTTTTCCAATCGTTTTTCGTCGTCCCTTAGTTTTGCGGCTTCTTCGTATTTCTGCTTTTTAACTACCGATGTTTTGGTTTCTTTTACCTTCTCAAGTTCTTTTTCAAGTTCAATTATTTGCTTAGGAACATTGATGTTGGTAATATGTACACGAGATCCGGCTTCATCTAAAGCGTCGATGGCTTTGTCCGGAAGAAAACGATCTGTCATATAACGGTTCGTTAATTTTACACAGGCTTCAATGGCTTCCGGCGTATAATCTACGTTATGATGATTTTCGTATTTATCTTTTATATTGTTTAAAATTTCAATAGTTTCTTCTACCGTTGTAGGTTCAACTATAACCTTTTGAAAACGGCGTTCTAAGGCGCCATCTTTTTCAATATACTGTCTGTATTCGTCTAAAGTTGTGGCACCGACACATTGAATTTCTCCACGTGCTAAAGCAGGTTTAAACATGTTTGAAGCGTCTAAACTTCCTGTAGCTCCACCGGCACCAACTATGGTGTGAATTTCATCGATGAATAAAATGATATCGTCATTTTTTTCCAGTTCGTTCATTACTGCTTTCATGCGTTCTTCAAACTGTCCGCGATATTTTGTTCCGGCCACTAAACTGGCCAGATCCAGGGTAACCACGCGTTTGTTGAATAGAATTCTGGAAACCTTGCGTTTAACAATTCTGTTCGCTAAACCTTCTGCTATAGCCGATTTACCAACACCTGGCTCTCCAATTAATAGCGGGTTATTTTTTTTGCGTCGGCTTAAAATTTGAGATACGCGTTCAATTTCTTTTTCGCGTCCAACAACCGGGTCTAATTTACCTTCTTCGGCCATAGCGGTTAAGTCACGCCCGAAATTATCTAAAACCGGAGTTTTAGATTTTTTGTTTGATTTTCCGGTTGGGGAATTGAACAAATTATCCTTTGTAGCATCGTCGTCGCTACCACTGTCGTCTTGAAACGATTCAGCTTTAGGCTCTATATAATTATCGTCGTTTGTAATCATAAATTTGAATTGTTCTTTAACGTTATCGTAATCTACTCTAAGTTTGTTTAAAAGCTTAGTTGTAGGGTCGTTTTCATTCCTTAAAATACATAACAGTAGGTGCGCTGTATTAATGGAATTACTTTGGAATAATTTGGCTTCTAAAAAGGTTGTTTTTAAAGCCCGTTCTGCTTGTCTTGTAAGATGCAAATTCTTTTTTTCGTTAGAAGTTGCTGTTAATGTTGGGTTTGCGGGGCTTAATATTTCTACTTTACGTCTTAAATGATTTAAATCGATATCTAAGGCATGCAATATATTTATAGCCTTCCCATGACCGTCTCTTAAAAGTCCTAACATAAGGTGTTCGGTACCTATAAAGTCATGGCCCAAGCGTAGTGCCTCTTCCTTACTGTAAGCAATTACATCTTTTACTCTTGGTGAAAAATTATCATCCATAAATTAAATCCTTTCTGCATTAAAATTACTAAAACATATTACTAAAGTCAAAAAGTGTACCTTAAATTATATGATTTATGCTAATAGAAACAAAAACTTTTTTAAATCAAAATAAATAGAAGCTTACTTATTAACTAAAACAGGCATGGTAATTGTTAATAAAAAGTGTTAAAATACTGGTTAAAACGCCTGCTATGACTGGCGAAATGGTTATATTAGCACGATTTGAAATATACAAGATAATTAAAATATTTAATAGATGGCGGAAGGAGAAAAGCTTATTCCAATTAATATTGAAGATGAAATGAAAACGGCCTATATCGACTATTCCATGTCGGTCATAGTGTCACGTGCTCTTCCAGATGTTAGAGATGGTTTAAAACCTGTGCACAGACGTGTTTTATTCGGGATGCACGAATTGGGAGTTAAGGCAAATTCAGCTTATAAAAAATCAGCAAGAATTGTAGGAGAGGTGCTTGGAAAGTACCACCCTCACGGTGATTCGTCGGTTTACGATACCATGGTGCGTATGGCCCAGGATTGGAGTCTGCGTTATATGCTGGTAGACGGGCAAGGAAACTTCGGGTCTATAGATGGAGACAGTCCTGCGGCAATGCGTTATACGGAAGCTCGTATGCGTAAAATTTCTGAGGACATGTTGGCAGATATCGATAAGGAAACCGTAGACCATAAATTAAATTTCGATGATACTTTACAGGAGCCTACAGTGCTTCCTACTCGTATTCCCGGATTACTTGTAAACGGAGCTTCTGGTATTGCTGTAGGTATGGCAACCAATATGGCGCCTCATAATCTTGGAGAAGTTGTAGATGGGACCATTGCTTATATCGATAATACCGATATTGAAATTGATGATCTAATAAAACACATTAAAGCGCCGGATTTTCCAACAGGAGGAACTATTTATGGTTACGATGGTGTAAAAGAAGCGTTCCATACAGGACGTGGCCGTATTGTTATGCGTGCCAAAGCCAATATCGAAGAAGTTAACGGAAGAGAATGTATTATAGTTAACGAGATTCCTTATCAGGTTAATAAGGCAGAAATGATTAAAAAAACTGCCGATTTAGTTAATGAGAAGAAGTTAGACGGCATTTCGACTATCAGAGACGAATCAGATAGAAAAGGAATGCGTATAGTTTACGTTTTAAAGCGTGACGCCATTCCTAACATTGTTTTAAATAAACTATTCAAGTATACGCAATTACAAACATCTTTCAGTGTAAATAATATTGCGCTAGTAAACGGACGTCCGGAATTATTAAACTTAAAAGATTTAATTCATCATTTCGTAGAGCACAGACATGAAGTCGTAGTAAGACGTACAACATACGAATTACGTAAAGCAGAAGAGCGTGCTCATATCTTGGAAGGATTAATTATCGCTTCAGATAATATTGATGAAGTAATTGCCATTATTAGAGCATCTTCTAATGCTGATGAAGCAAGAGAAAGGTTAATAGAGCGTTTCAAATTATCAGAGATTCAGGCCAAGGCTATTGTCGAAATGCGTTTACGACAATTAACAGGTCTGGAACAGGATAAACTGCGCTCTGAATATGAGGAAATAATGAAAACCATAGAAGACTTAAAGGATATCCTTGATAAAAAGGAGCGTCGTATGGACATTATTAAGGAAGAGCTTCTTGTTGTTAAAGAAAAATATGGAGATGAACGTCGTTCTATTATTGAATATGCTGGTGGCGATTTAAGTATAGAGGATATGATTCCGGATGAGAAAGTTGTCATTACAATTTCGCATGCAGGTTATATTAAACGTACATCACTTTCGGAGTATAAAACTCAGAATAGAGGAGGAGTTGGTCAAAAAGCTTCAACGACACGAAATGAAGATTTCTTAGAGCATTTATTTGTGGGGACTAACCATCAGTATATGCTGTTCTTTACTCAAAAAGGAAAATGTTTCTGGATGCGTGTATATGAAGTGCCGGAAGGTACCAAAACATCTAAAGGAAGAGCTATTCAGAACTTGATTAATATTGAGCAGGACGATAAGGTAATGGCCTTTATCTGTACTCAGGATCTTAAGGACGAAGCCTATATTAACAGTCATTACGTAATTATGGCTACTAAAAACGGCCAGGTTAAGAAAACCGCTTTAGAACAATATTCACGTCCTAGAACCAACGGTATTAATGCCATTACTATTAAAGAAGATGACGAGCTTTTAGAAGCAAAATTAACGACCGGAAACAGTCAGGTAATGTTAGCCTTAAAATCTGGTAAAGCGATTCGATTTGAGGAAGCTAAAACGCGACCAATGGGAAGAAGTGCTTCCGGAGTTCGTGGTATTACACTTGCTGATGATACTGATGAGGTTATTGGTATGATTGCTATCGAGAATCCGCAGGAAGAATCGGTGCTTGTAGTTTCTGAAAATGGTTACGGTAAGCGTACGTATATAGATGATCCTGAGGATGGTGAACCTGTATATCGTGTTACGAATAGAGGAGGAAAAGGTGTGAAAACCATCTCTATTACAGAAAAAACCGGTAAATTAGTAGCTATTAAGAGTGTATCGGATGCCGATGACTTAATGATTATTAACAAATCCGGGATTGCTATTAGAATTGCTGTTGAAGATTTACGTGTTATGGGACGTGCAACTCAGGGTGTGAGGCTTATAAATTTAAAGAAAGGCGACTCAATTGCGGCTGTGGCAAAAGTAATGCATGAAGAAGATTCGGTAGAAATCGAAGATTTGGAAAATGCTTCAGAAGAGCAAACAGGAGATACCTCAGTAGAAAATAACAACCAAGAAAACAATTAAAAACGTTTAAACTTAATTTGATTACAATGAAAAAACAAGTTATAGTTGCTTTAGCATTATCCGCTACAGCGTTTTCCTATGCTCAGAAAAAGGAATTAAGAGCTGCAGAAAAGGCGATTAAAAGTAATAACTACGCCGAGGCAAAAGCAGCTTTAAATCAAGTGGAACCGATGTTATCTTCTATAGATGACAAGTATAAATCTCAGTATTATTTATTAAAGGCTGAAGCGCTTTATGCTAATGGAGCCGGAAGTACAGACGATGTAAATAAGGCTATCGAGAGTTTAGCATTAGCTGAAGCTGGAAATAAAGATGAGGTTGCTGTATTGAAAGAAAATATGCAAAACACCTATTTGCAAAAGGCGAATAACGATTTTAAAGATAAAAATTACGCTGCTGCAAATACTGAGTTCGAACAATTGTACCGCATAATGCCACAGGATACAACATATTTGTATTACGCTGCGATTAGTGCTGTAAGCGATCAGGATTACGAATCGGCTTTAGAGCATTACATTAAATTAGAAGATTTAGGGTATACCGGAATCGAAAAACAATTTTACGCTACAAATGTAGAGACAGGCGAAGAAGAGATAATGAGTAAATCTCAAAGAGATTTATATGTTAAAGCGAAATCGCATACTAAGCCGGGAGAGCGTGTTACCGAAAGTAAGCAACCTGAAATTACTAAAAATATAGCTTTAATTTATGTGTCTTTAGGAAAAAAGGACGAGGCTTTGGCAGCTGTTAAAAAAGCACGTTCTGCGAATCCTGAAAATGTTGATTTAATTTTAACTGAAGCTAATTTATACTTAGAGTTAGAAGAAACTGATAAATTTAAATCCTTAATGGAAGAAGCTGTTATAAAGCAGCCAGACAATCCAAATTTATACTATAACATTGGAGTTATTTCTTTAAAGAATAAAGATTTTGAAGCAGCTAGAACAGCTTTTAATAAAACTTTACAATTAAAGCCAGACTATTCTGATGCGGTATTAAACCTTTCAACTACATATATTGATGAAGGAAATGCATTAATAAGTGAAATGAACAGTTTAGGTAACAGTGCTGCCGATAACAAGCGTTACGATGAGTTACGTGCAAAGAAAACAGATTTATTTAATCAAGGTGCACAGGTATTAGAAGATTTTATCGCTAAGAACCCTAATCCGGACACAAATGTGTATCAGCAATTAATTAATATTTACAATGCTTTAGGAGAAAGTGCTAAGGCAAAAGCTGTACAAGCTAAATTAAATGCAGCAAATTAATTAGTTTATACAATATGTTTAAAATCCTGAGCTTAGTCTCAGGATTTTTTTTTGTCCAGATGTTAACTGGTTCAGAGGCTTGGAAAGGGATGGTTACTAGACAGCAAACATGGATACTTCTTTTATAAATAGAGATTATCAGAGCTCTTAAAATTCCAGTAGGGGACTAAGTAGTAGTAAAGTTACCTTTTCTTAATAAATGCCATTATAGCTGTTTTATAGCTGAACCATAATTGTGGCTGTAAAATTATATCACTTAGGTTAATTGCTTAACAGCGTACTTATTTCAATTTTGTATATAGTTTAGATGTATTGTTTTTGTGGATTTAAATGACCGTTATTTGATGTTTGGCTTTATGTTTCAGAAAAGTATATCAATTAAAAAAGCCGCATATTATGCGGCTTTTTTAGTGTTTTATTCTGTTTATTTAATTCTGAGAATCTTCTTCAGCAGGAGCAACAACTTCATCTTTAAGTATAATGAATTTAGAGCGTCTGTTTGCCTGATGTTGTTCTTTAGTACATTTTACACCATTAGAACATTCGTTAACCAATTGAGTCTCTCCATATCCGATCGCGCTTTCAATTCTGCTTGCATCAATACCTCTGGATAAGATATAGTCTCTTGTAGATTTAGCTCGTTTATCGGATAAGCTTAAGTTATAATCGTCTGCACCTCGGCTATCCGTATGAGATTCGATTTTAATAACCATATTAGGATGCTCTCTCATAACACTTACAATGTTTTCTAACTCATAAGCAGCATCGGTTCTTATATCCCATTTATCAAAGTCGAAGTAAATAGGGTTAAGTACAATTTCGTCTTCGATAATAAGTGGTATTAAATTAAGATCTGCAATAATTTCAAAGCCATTATCAACAGAAGTGTTAATGTCTTTTAGGTCATCTTTATAATCGGCTTTGCTTCCTAAAACGTGGTAAGCTCGGTTACATTTAACTTTAAATGAATATAAACCGTCATCACCTGTCATTCGTGATTCAATAATTTTACCTGTATTATCAATCAATTGTACAGTAGCAAAAGATAAAGGTGTCATAAACCTTGCATCGCGTACAGTTCCTTTAATAATCTGAGAACAAATTTCGAAACTGTAAATGTCGTCGCTTCCCATTCCGCCTTCACGGTTAGAGGAGAAGTAACCGATACCTTTATCTGGATCTATAGTATAGGCAAAGTCATCGTAACCACTATTAAATGGTGCACCAAGGTTTTCAATTGAAGTTCCTCCTTGTAATACATCCGATTTAAAAATATCTAAGAAACCTAGGTTAATGTGGCTGTCTGATGAAAAGTATAGCGTGTTATCGCTATCTACATACGGGAACATTTCTTTTCCTTCTGTATTTACTGCAGCGCCCAAATTTACAGGGAATCCGTAATTGTCTTCACCTAAAATAGCAACCTTATAAAGGTCAGTTTGTCCAAATCCACCTTCTCGGTCTGAAACAAAGTATAATGTTTTTTCATCCGGACTTAAAGCAGGGTGTCCAGTTGAGTAATTCGGGTCGTTAATAGGAACTTCTTTTATGTCCTGCCAGGTACTGTCTATTAAAGTAGCCTTGTAGATCATTAAATGAGATGTCCCTTCGCGATTCGCTTTAAGTTTATTGCGTTTGCTTAAAAAATCTCGTGTAAAATACAGGGTTTTACCATCTTTAGTAATTGCTACACTGGCTTCGTGGAATTTAGTGTTAATATCGTTTCCTTTAATATAGTTCGGGTAACTATAGTTTAACATTTCTTCCCCGTCGTTAGGAGGGGTAACTTCAGATTGGTAAATATCTAAATACGGTTGGCCGTTCCAAACATATAATTCATCTCTGTTTTTTTTAGAAGTAGAGGCGAAGTAAAAAATACTGTCTTTAAGTACACCTCCAAAATCTGAATTTTTAGTGTTAATAGGTAAGTTGTTGATTTGAACGTAAACACTATCTGTGTTTTTCAATTTTTCGTATAAAGCTACATTAGCAAAGTCATCTCCTTTTATACGGTCTTCGTCTGCCTGAAGTTCGTTGAATTTTTCTAAATACACGATGGCCTCTTCATAATTTCCTAAACTACGAAGTGTTTGTGCATATTTATAATAATAAATCGGGTCGATAGCATCGTATTTCTGAATCGCCATATCGTACCATACCGCGGCTTGTTCAGAATTAGAATTATTGTAATAACAATCTCCTAATCGGGTTAATACGTGTTCGCTACTGTCTCCTTTTTTTACCGCTTCTTCATACAAATCGCTAGCTTTTAAGTAAGCGTAGTTTTTGTAGAACTTATCTGCTACTTTTTTCTGCGCGAACATAAAAGTAGTAGATAAAGCGAATATTGCGAATATAAATTTTGTCTTCATAGTAGTAGTTATTAGAAATATCTAGGGGATTTAATACGTCTTTCTTTAAATAGTTCGAACATTAATAAAAGTTCATGAGTACCACTTTGGTAGTGTCTTATTTCCGAATTTATTGGGAATTCGTAGGCATACCCAATTCGAAGTTGTTTAGAAACCTGGAAGTCTACAATACCACCTAAGGCATGTGTTCCTCTGAAACTGTAATCTACTTGGTCGTCTTCAAGGTCGTTACCATCAACTCCCGGATTATGTCTGAATCCGGCACCTACCCATAATTTATCATAGAACAGGAAGTTTGCTGTTAAATCGTAAGACAAGGGAGCTCCGTTTGTAGCTTTAATTAAAAATGCAGGTTTAAACTTGGTGTAATCTCCTAAATCGAATACGTATCCTCCGGTAAAGTAGTAGCTTACACGTTCTAAAGCTTCGTATTCTTCTGTATTATAATCTGTTTTTAAAATTCGCGGTGTCGATAAACCTAAATACCATCTTTCAGAATGCCAGTAAACTCCGGCACCGAAATTAGGTGCCCAACGGTCTTCAATTCCATAAATTACAGGATCGTTCGGATTGTTTAATCGGAAATCCTGATCTAAACTGTATTGCGTAAATCCGGCATTTAAACCAAAGGCCAATTTAGATTTTTCACCTGTATTAATGGTGTATGAAAAACTAGCGTATAAATAATTGAAGTTTTCAGGTCCCAGCTGATCATGTATAAATGAGCCTCCAATTCCTATTTTTTCATTATTTAATGGCGAATGAACAGATAGGGTCTGGGTCGTTGGAGCACCATCTATACCAACCCATTGGCTTCTGTGTAAACCCACTATACTTAAGGTCTCTCTACTCCCTGTATAGGCAGGGTTGATAGAGATTGTATTATACATATATTGGGTAAACTGAGGTAACTGCTGAGCAATCCCGACCGTACAACTCAATAATGCAATAGCTACTATGTTATATTTCAAAATTTTCATAGGTTAAAGTTTTATTTGGTTCCTAAGTAAAGTGGACCTGTTTTAGGTTTCAATCCGCTATTTTTAAATGTTACAATATAATAGTATGTTCCTGTTGGTAAATGGTCTGAACCTCCAAAGGCTTTTTTGTCGTTTTGACCATTCCAATTGTTTTGGTAGTTCTCAGATTTGAATACCAAAGCACCCCAACGGTTATAAATTTCAACCGCGATATCTCCGTATCCACAAGACTCAATTCCGGTAATGGTAAAGTACTCATTGTATTGGTCACCATTAGGTGTTACCGCATCAGAGATTTGAGGGTCACAAGGAGGAATTACACAATCATCATTTAAGCTTATAGTTACTACAGTTTCATTAAGACATCCTGTAGCTTCTTTGAATCTGAATACATAGTCACCAAGTTCCGCGCCTAACGGATCGAAAGTGCTTCCGGTTAAGGTAGCGTCTCCAGCTTCAACAACCCAAGTACCATCTGTCGAACCTTCTAAATAACTATCTAAATTAATATCTCCACCTTCAACACACTTATCGTCTGATAATTCAACTGGTAATTGCTGAACATTTACATTAATGGTTTGAGTGAATACTGTTGTGTTACCACAAGCATCTGAAACTGTCCAGTCTCTTATTACCTGGTAGTTTTCGTTATCTGCACCCGTAGAGGTGTTAATCTCGTTGTAAACTACAGTTAAATCAGCAGAACAATTGTCTGTAAAACTTAATGTTGGCTGATCTGGAATTGCAGCACAATTCACTGTTATTTCTGTATCAAAATCACCATCCAGGGTAGGAGCGGTTTCGTCTGCTACAGTAATGATTTGCGATACTTCTGAAGTATTACCACAAGCATCTGTAAAGGTCCATGTCCTTGTAATGATACTGCTACAACCATCAATTTCGTTTACAGAATCAACGCCTGTAGCTGTAATCTCAGCACCACAGTTATCAGTTGCAGTTAAATCTATCATTTCAGGTACACTTTCAATACATTCTACAGTAACATCTGCCGGAGCTGTTGCTGTTGGTGCTACATCGTCAATTACCATAATAACTTGTGTAACATCAGTGATGTTTCCAGCAGCATCTTCGAAAGTCCATGTTCTGGTAATCGTAATGTTACAAGAATCGGCATCGTTTACTGTTTCAGATCCTGAAGCTGTAATTGTTCCTGAACAGTTGTCTGTAGCTGTTAATTCTGTTAATGCAGGAACATCATCAATACAAGCTACTGTAATATCTTCAGGAGTAGAATCTGCTACTGGAGCTGTGATATCTTGAACAGTAATGGTTTGAGAAACTTCAGTTGTGTTACCACAAGCGTCAGTAAATGTCCATGTTCTTGTAATTACAGTTTCATCAGTTGTGTCGTCGATTGTTTCAACACCTGCAGAAGTAATAGTTCCGGCACAGTTGTCTGTAGCAGTTAAATCAGCTAAAGCCGGAACATCATCCATACATTCTAAAGTTAAATCTTCAACTGTAGTATCCACTACCGGAGCTTCATCGTCGTTTACTGTGATTACCTGAGTAACTTCGGTAGAATTTCCTGAGTTGTCTGTGAATACCCAGTTACGAGTTATTACCTGGTGACAATCGTCTATAGTTTCGATAGTTTCAGTTCCACTGGCAGTTATTGTTCCGGCACAGTTGTCTGTAGCTGTTAAATCAGCTAAAGCAGGAACATCATCAATACAATCTAAAGTTAAGTCTTCAACAGTAGTATCTACTACCGGAGCAGAATTGTCTTGTACAGTTATAGTCTGACTAACTTCAGCTGTATTACCACAGTCATCAGTGAATATCCAGGTTCTTACAATTGTAATATTGGTAGGATCTGCATCATCAACCGTTTCAATACCTTCAGAAGTTATTGTTCCGGCACAGTTGTCTGTAGCAGTTAAATCGGCTAAAGCAGGAACATCATCAAAACATTCTAAAGCTAAGTCTTCAGGAGCATTGTCTGGTACCGGAGCTTCATCATCATTAACTGTGATTACCTGAGTAACCTCGGTAGTATTTCCAGAGTTGTCTGTGAATACCCAGTTGCGAGTGATTACCTGGTGACAGTCATCTATAGTTTCGATAGTTTCAGTTCCACTGGCAGTAATTGTTCCGGCACAGTTGTCTGTAGCGGTTAAATCAGCTAAAGCAGGAACATCATCAATACAATCTAAAGTTAAGTCTTCAACAGTAGTATCAACTATTGGAGCAGTAGCATCTTGAACTGTTATTGTTTGAGTCGCTTCAGTTGTATTACCACAAGCATCGGTAAATGTCCATGTTCTAGTTATAATAACATTAGTCGGATCTGAATTGTCTTCAGTATCTATACCTGATACAGTAATATCGCCAGCACAAATATCAGTTGCTGTTAAGTCAGTCATTGCAGGAACATCACTCATACACTCTACAGTAACATCAGCAGGGATATTAGTTGGTAATTCAGGAGCAATGTCGTCTATTATAGTGATAGTTGCAGTAGTTGATGTTGCATTTCCACAGTTGTCAGTTACAGTAAATGTTACAGTTACTGCGTTGTCTGCTCCACAAACTCCATCTAAAGAAGTCATATCAAAATCGTTGCTCCAGCTTAAAGCCACAGAACATTGGTCTGATGCAGTGGCACCCCCGTTGGTAGTTAACCAGTCAGTTAATTCTGTTCCGGAAGTTGCATCACATTCGAATACGATGTCTGTTGGTTCTTGCGTTATTTGTGGACCTGTTACATCTATAATGGTATATGTAGCAGAAGTAGTCGAAACATTTCCACAAGCATCTGTTGCTGTAAAAATTACTTCGATTGGGTTACCACAATCTAATAGATTTGGATCGTAGTTATTGGTCCAGGTAACATCAGAACAATTATCCTCAGCTAAAGCACCTCCCTGAATAACTACCCAGGCATCAATGGTAACAGGGTTTCTTTCTTCTCCATTACAATAGTAAACTATATCCTGAGCAGGAGAAGTAATTGTTGGTCCTGTTTCATCTTTTACAGTTATGATTTGAACGGCTTCAGAAGTATTTCCACAAGTATCTGTGAACGTCCACGTTCTGGTTACTACAACATTACAATTATCAGTGTCATCTATACTATCTACAGGAGTAGCTGTAATTGAATCTCCACAGTTATCTGTAGCAGTTAAATTAATCATTGCAGGTAGATCTGCAGAACAATCTATCGTAATATCGGCAGGTACGTCTGGTAATGTCGGTGCAGTAGTATCTATTACGTTAATTGTTTGCGATACTTCGGCAGTATTTCCACAAGGATCTGTAAATGTCCATGTTCTTGTTACCACAACATTACAAGGATCTGTGTTGTTAACTGAATCAACTCCAGTTGCCACAATGTCTCCGCCACAGTTATCTGTAGCAGTTAGATCAATCATTGCAGGAATATCGTCTATACATTCTACAGTAACGTCAGCTGGGGCTGAAGGAACTGTAGGAGCTACGGTATCAGTTACTGTAATAGATGCTGTTGTTGTAACTGCATTTCCACAGTTATCTGTTGCAGTAAAAGTAACTGTAATAGCTCCAGAAGCACCACAAGCACCGTTAATTAAGTTTGCATTGAAATCGTTAGTCCAGGTTACAGTGTCAGAACAATAGTCTTCGGCCATAGCGCCTCCGCTGCTGTCTAACCAATTCTGAAGATCTGAACCATTGGTGTTTTCACAATCGATACTGATATCCTGCGGTTCAGTTGTTATTACTGGAGCAGTAGTATCAATTATAGTATATGTTGCAGTTGTAGAAGTTGAATTTCCACAAGCATCTGTTGCTGTAAAAGTTACAGGTATTGGATCGCCACAAGCTGTAAGATCAGCATCGTAATCGTTTGTCCAAGTAAGATTAGTTCCTGAACAATTGTCTTCGGCAATAGCACCTCCGTAAATTGTTATCCAAGCTTCAATTGCTGCAGGGTTCGTACGTTCGTTACCTGTACAATAGTATACTATGTCTTGGGCAGGAGTCGTGAACACTGGAGGGACATCATCCATAATAGTGATGGTCTGTGTTGCAGTACTTGAATTTCCACAAGCATCTGTAAATGTCCATGTTCTTGTTATAATTTCACTACAACTGTCTCCTGGTGTGATATCATCCACACCTGTAGCAGTTACTGTACCCCCACAATTATCAATTGCCGATAATTCTATAGTTGTTGGTAAATTGTCTAAACAGTCAACTGTAATATTAGCCGGGGCAGCAGGTGCAACCGGAGCTGTAGTGTCTATTACATTAATAGTTTGAGTAGCTACAGTAGTATTGTTACAAGCATCTGTAAACGTCCATGTTCTTGTTACTATTACGTTACAAGGATTATCATTATTTACAGAATCAACTCCTGTAACAGTAATATCTCCTAAACAATTATCTGTAGCAGTTAAATCTGTCATTGCTGGTAAATCAGAGATACATTCAACTGTAACATCAGCTGGAGCTGCAGATGCAACAGGTGCAGTATTATCAATAACATTTATAGTTTGAGAAATTTCTGTTGGGTTTCCACAAGGATCTGTAAACGTCCATGTGCGTGTTATAATTACATTACAAGGGTCTGTATTGTCTACAGAGTCAATACCTGTGGCATTGATATCTCCAGAACAGCTGTCTGTGGCAGTTAGGGTTTCCGCTGTAGGTACGTCTGTAATACATTCTACTGTAATATCAGCTGGAGCAGCAGGTGCAACCGGAGCTGTAGTATCTGTAATAGTTAATGTTGCTGTTGTTGTTGTTGGGTTACCACAAGAGTCTGTAGCTGTAAAGGTTACAGTAGCAGAACCACTATTACCACAAGTAGGAGTAATACCAGCATAATCGTTTGTCCATTCAATGATTTCAGAACAATTGTCGGTTGCTAAAGCACCACCGTTATTGTCTAACCAATCCTGAATTCCAGTAGTGTCACCACATTCAAAAGAGGCATCCTGAGCATCTACTACATCTGGGCCTGTATTATCTCTAATTTCAACGCTTACCATAAACGAAGAGGAGTTGTCACATGCGTCAGTAGCAGTAAAGGTTACATCTACTAAAGATGAACAGTCTGTTAGGTCTTCTTCATTAAAGTCATTAGACCAAGTAACTTCAGAACAATTATCAGTGGCATCAGTATTAGCATTGATTAAGAACCACTGTTCAAGAACACTACTTTTTTCAAGTCCGTCACATTCTATAATTAAGTTTATAGGAGTTCCTGTAATTACTGGAGGAGTAGTGTCTACAATTGTTATAACCTGAGAAATACTATCTGCATTACCACAATCATCGGTAAACGTCCATGTTCTTGTTACTGTAACATTACAAGGGTCTGCATTGTTTGTAGTTTCGGTAAGCACTCCTGTGATAGGACCTGATCCTGGACAATTATCTGTAGCTGTTAAAGTAGGGATTAAAGGTAAAGCATCCGAACATTCTATAGTTACGTCAGCAGGTGCATTAGGAACTGTAGGCGCAGTGTTATCTTCTAAGGTAATAATCTGTGTTGCAGTTGCAGTATTATTACAGTCGTTTTCTACAGTAAATGTTCTTGTAATAGTTACAGGGCATGTTCCTGATTGCACATCAGAATAGCTTATGCTAGAAAAACCAGTAGCAGTTCCACCACCACCTTGTGCATTTTCTAAATCAGATAACGTGATAGAGACTGGTGTGGTGCTAAAAGCTAAGTCTAAAGCTACAGAGGTATCACAGGCTTCAATAGCGTAAGCGGCAGGAGCAGTGATTGTTGGTAAGGCATCGTCATCACGTTCAATAGTGAAACTTGAAACGGTATCGCAACCAGTAGTAGTGTCTGTTATAGTCACAGTATAATTTCCTGTGGCTAATCCGGTGATATCTTCTGTTGTTGCTCCGGTACTCCACACATAAGAGTAATTTCCTGAACCACCTGTTACGGTTAAATCAATAGCGCCGTCATTACCAGGAGTACAAGAT
The DNA here is from genome assembly GCF_051172795.1 of Formosa sp. S-31. Lineage (NCBI taxonomy): Bacteria > Pseudomonadati > Bacteroidota > Flavobacteriia > Flavobacteriales > Flavobacteriaceae > Formosa > Formosa sp. S-31. The sequence continues at coordinate 218,991 of NZ_JAENDK010000003.1, read as the reverse complement.
GCATCTGTTATGTTGGAACTAATATTTAAAACATCGTGAATAACAACAGTAATTGGCACTCTGTTAGGGCTGATACAATCAGGGCCAGAACCTTCGGCAACATAATAAGTAAATGTTCCAGGGGTATCCGTATTTGGAGTTAATGAGGTTTGTCCGGTTGTTGATGGATTATTATCTGTATAAAAATATAATATTAATGAAGGATCGCTGGCTGTAGCTGTTAAAGGTACGGCAGCGGCATTTAAACAGTATTCAACTGGCGTAGGAGATACTGTTGGAGTAGATGACAATGAATCTACGTGTAAAGTGAATTCTAAAGCACAGGTTCCTGCTCCCGGAGGAATAGCATAGTATGTAATTTCTCCTGTAGTTGCAGGGAATGGATTTAGAATATTATATTCAATTGAACTGGCTGTTAATGGGAATTCGTTATAGAATCTTGTTCCAGGAGGGAAATCTCCGCTTACCTGAGATACAGGAATAGAGCTTCCAGAATAATTACAGAAGTAATATTCGTTACTTGTAACTGCACCACAGTTATCAATAATATATTGATCAGCATCAATTGTAGTTTCTAATGGCGCGGGGATAAATGTGTTTACACAAGTGGTTGCAGAATAATCTACACCTGTTATAAAGGTTTTATTGAAATCTATACCAGAAGTAAGTCCTGTTCCAGAGATGTTACCATCCATAGAAATTAAGTCGGCACAGTCTACGGCTAAAATAGAACAGTCGGTAGTTGCAGAAACAGTAAAGGTTAAATCGGCAATTAGATTGTCCGTTCTATTGGTTTGAGTAACGTTGTTTAGATCCCATAAGATAGAGTTTGTTGCTGCATCATAATAAGGAGCTGTATTTGCGGTATATGGAGGATATCCGGTATAAGTAATAGCTACATTATTATATGTCGTGTTAAAAGGTACCGGGATAGAAAGCATGGTATTTGTAGATGCTTCTTCTCCAAAGTTTTTAACTTCTACTTTATAAGTAATGTCCTGACCTGGTAAAACACTAGTTGCTCCCGCACCAGCTGGAGTTCCATCTATACTTACTATTTCAACTTCTGCTTCAATTTCAGGTTCTGGCGCTAAGAAGGCCATTGTTAAGTTGTAAATAATATAGGAGTCTTGTAAAGCACTATATCTGAATAATACCTTTTCCTGATTTTGATCTACCAGAGTATTATTCCCGTTTGGCAAATGGAACATAACTAAATCCATACCCGTGTTATTCCATAATGAAGGATTCCTTGGGCTGCCTGTAGTCGCAATAGACGAGTTAAAGAAGTTGTTTTGTGTACCGGCAGCCTGACCACCATGGGCTAGTCTTTGGAACGCACTGTCCGGAAATGGTATCGGGTTATTAGCGACGTCGGGAGCTTCTCCTTTATACATTTCGAAATAGTCGAAATCTAAACTAAAATCCCCTTCACCAGCCATTAAACCAAAGTTTACATCGATATTACCAGCCTGAGTTTTGTTCAATTCAGAAACATCAAGGGTGATATATGAATAGGAAGGAATTCTACCTAATTGATACGCATAGCCATCGAAAACACTAATGTTTCTACGCTTCATTTCAGAATTTTCGTAAACAACAACCATACTCCAGCCCCCAAAATAACCGGTATTACCACCTAAACCTTCTAAAAGGGCTAAGTCCGCAACAGTATAGGCTCCTGGACCGTTAGTTTTAACAAAATCAGTTACATCTGCATAGGCGGAAAACATATTTGCATATTCGCCTTGAGGGTATAAAATATTGTCTGCAGAAGCAGTAACGGCTTGATAACTGCCTGAAGGCCCTTTAATATAGGCTGTTCTTTTATTGAAGTTTTTTGTTACACCATCTTTAGTAACTGTAAACTGATCATCTAATTCAGAGCGTCCTGTCCAGTACAATCCTGCATATAAAATATTACCACAGGTAGATGCTGTACCGTCTTCCAGAAGAAACTCTAAAGTCGCTTCGGATGAGTTTAAGGTATTAGGATCGTTATCAACATCTACATAGATCATCGGGTCCGAATCCGTTACATCGTTTTCATACGTCTCTAAAGTTAAATTCGTATTCCCTATGATTGCGAAATTACCTCTAACGTTATACACAGTTTGACCGGTAGACGCTGAGGCTCTTGGCGTAAAAGGTTTTATAACCTGGCTATATCCATAGAAACTAACAAATAGTAGCAAGAAAGCCAATATTGGTAATTTCCTTCTGTTTTTATACGCCTTAGATGGGGTAGGGTAAAGTTTTTTCATTTCAAAATCGATTAAGTTAACCTAATACTGTTTTATGATGGATTAACAACTTTATTAATAGTTATTTGTGGGTCTTTAAAAATCACGAATGCCTGCACGCGTTGTACAAGCATTTTAAACAATGTATTTGAATTGTTTATCTCTGTTATAATTTCGCTTTTAAGCTTCCTGGGATATGATTGTGTTTTTGGGAATGCAAAAAAATGAAGAGGATTCTTGTTAGAGAGAAACTCCCGATAATTTAATGCATAGATGATATTGTACAGATGTGAACACACCCGATCTGGGAATAAAAAAGCGTAATTTTTCACCATATATTTATTGATTAATTATAAATAATGTTTTAAAGTATGAATTCAGAAAAATTTCAAATACAGCTTACAGCATGGCTTGTGGTTAGAAGCAATGTTATAAGGCGTTTACTAAAAATATTGAGGGAAAGTGCTGGTTTACAGCAATTAATATTTTAATATTTGAAATTAGACTTGGGATCATAATCTTATACATTATAAATACAAATCAACTTACATAGTTTGACTTTTGAAAATTTAAATGTTAAAGGACTTATAAAATCGACAAAGTGATTGTTAAATGTTGTTAAACGTTAAAATATGTTTTTGGTCGAGTAAAAATTGATGATTTTTGATATTTAATATTTTTTTGTTAACAAGTCTTTTGTTACTTTTTAATGTAAAATATTGTAAATTAGATAGTTGTGTTTTGTTGTTTTAAGTTTGTTAATAATTTTTATTTATGAAGTCAATAATTTTAGTTAGACATGGAAAGTCTTCATGGGAGTACGATGTAAGTGATACTTTTAGACCGTTAAAAAATGTAGGAATTTCCAACACAAAAAAAGTTGTGAAAAAATTTCAGGAGGTCTCAAACATAGTTCCGGAAGCTGTGTTTAGCAGTCATGCTAAACGCGCATTGGATACGGCCAGAATTTTTGTTGAAAATAGTAAAATAAAACTTCCGGAAATACAGATAAAGGAACAATTATATGATTTTGGAGGAAGCCAGTTAGTGCATTTTATAAAGGGGTTGGATGATAATATTGATACTGTACTTATTTTTGGCCATAATAATGCATTTACCAATTTTGCGAATGCATATGGAAGTGAAACGATAGTCAATGTGCCAACCAGTGGACTTGTGCATATTGATGTGGAAATTGATTGTTGGAGTTCGTTGCAAACTGGTATAACTATTCTTACGCTGTTTCCAAAGTATTTGGATTAAAATTAATGGAGTACCTCGGATTATTTAAACTATTTATAATAATTTTAAAAGGCTATTAAAAAGTAAAAGCAATATATTTGTGAGTGTTAAAAAATTGCTTTTATGACAATAGAACAGAAGCTTAGTAATAGTTATGTAAACAGGGAAGTTAGTTGGTTACAGTTTAATGCAAGGGTGCTTCAGGAAGCCGAAGATAAAAATGTACCGTTAATTGAGCGCCTTCGGTTTTTAGGTATTTTTTCCAATAATTTAGATGAATTTTTTAAAGTACGATATGCAACGGTAAAGCGTATAGATCAGGCCGGTAAAGCAGGTAAGAGCGAATTGGGTGGCGTAAAAGCGAGCGAATTATTAGAAGAGATAACTCAAATTGTAATTAAACAACAATCTGATAGTCTCGAAATTTTAGATGCTATTCAGAAAGAGCTTGAAAGAGAAAAGATTTTTATAATTAATGAAACTCAAATCAAGCCATCTCAGCATAAATTTATAAAGCAATATTTTCTTGAAAAGGTTAGTCCTGCCTTAGTGACTATCATTTTAAACGATCTTGTTAAATTACCATTGTTAAAAGATAGTGCGGCTTATCTGGCCGTAAAAATGGTAATGAATACTAATAAAAATCAGTATGCTTTAATCGAAATTTCCAAAAACATGGATCGTTTCGTGGTGTTGCCGCAGGAAGGTGATAACGATTATATAATTATGCTGGATGATTTACTTCGCTATTGCCTAAACGATATTTTTAATATTTTTAATTACAAGTCTGTTTCAGCTCATATGATTAAAATTACCCGTGATGGTGAGCTGGATTTTGACAGTGATCTTTCGAAAAGTTTTATAGATAAAATATCGGATAGTGTAAAGCACAGACAGATTGGCGAACCTGTTCGTTTTGTATACGACAAGACTATTGAAGAAGAAACGCTTCATTATTTATTAAGAAAGATGAATATCGAACCTTCCGATAGTATCATTCCCGGCGGGAGGTATCATAATCGAAGAGATTATATGGGCTTCCCCAGTTTAGGAAGAACCGATTTGTTATACGACAAAATTACGCCACTTCCAGTAAAGGGGCTTAGTTTGGAAACCAGTATTTTTTCGGCAATAGCCAAAAAGGATTATTTGTTATATGCCCCGTATCAGACCTTTTCTTATATCGTTAAATTTTTACGTGAAGCGGCTCTGGATCCACAGGTTAAGACTATAAAAATTACTATTTATCGACTAGCTGAAATTTCTCATATCGCCAGTTCATTAATTAATGCTGCTAAGAATGGAAAAGGGGTGACGGTTTCTATAGAACTTCAGGCTCGGTTCGATGAACAAGCGAATATAGAATATGCCGAGCAAATGGAGTTAGAGGGGATTAATCTTATTTTTGGAGTTCAGGGTTTAAAAGTGCATAGTAAAATGTGTGTTATTGAGCGTGAAGAAGGAAGGAGAATTAATCGTTACGGATTTATAAGTACAGGAAACTTTAATGAGTCGACAGCCAGGATTTATACCGATTATACATTATTCACAGCCAATCAGAAAATTTTAAAAGATATTAATAAAGTATTCAGCTTTTTTGAAACAAATTATTTAATTTTCAAGTATAAACATATTATTACCTCTCCGCATTATACCGAACGTGCATTGTATAAATTAATAGATGCCGAAATAGTAAATGTAAAACAGGGAAAACCGGCGTATATCAGGCTTAAAATTAATAGTATTTCCAGCTATAAAATGGTAGATAAATTATATGAAGCCAGTAGAGCCGGAGTGAAAATTCAGATGATAGTAAGAGGCTTGTGCTGTTTGGTTCCGGGTATTCCGGGAATGAGTGAAAATATTGAAGTTATAAGCATTGTTGATAAATTTTTAGAGCATACCAGACTATATATTTTTGGAAATGCAGGCGAACCAAAAGTGTACATTTCTTCGGCAGATTTAATGACAAGGAATATCGAAAATCGGGTAGAAGTAACCTGTCCAATTTACGATGAGAATATTAAGGCCGAATTAATAGATACCTTTAATATCTGTTGGAGCGACAATGTAAAAGCACGTATTATAGACGAAAATCAAACGAACCAATATAGACGGAATAATAAACCAAAGGTAAGGTCTCAGTTTGCGACTTATGAGTATTACCTGAATAAGCTAAAAGAGTAATATGCTTAACATAAAAAAATATGCAGCAATCGATATTGGGTCTAACGCCGTAAGATTGCTGATATCCAATATAATCGAGGAAAAAGGTAAACCAACCCGGTTTAAAAAAAGTTCGTTAGTACGGGTGCCTATACGATTAGGGGCAGATGTGTTTGTGCATGAAAAAATTTCCAAACAAAACACCGAGCGTATGGTTGATACCATGATGGCGTTTAAGTTACTTATGAAATCGCATAAAGTTGTAATGTACAAAGCCTGTGCGACCTCGGCAATGCGTGAAGCCAAAAATGGACCTCAGGTTGTAAAGCAGATTTTAGATAAGTCGAATATTAAGATCGATATTATTGAAGGCGAAGAGGAGGCGGCTATTATTGCAGCTACCGATTTAAATTCTTATATCGATAAGAATAAAACCTATCTGTATGTCGATGTTGGTGGGGGTAGTACAGAGTTTACTGTTATAGATCAGGGCGTGACCAAAGTGTCCAGGTCGTTTAAAATTGGTACGGTGAGGCTGTTAAATGATATGGTTAAAAAGGAAACCTGGGAAGAGCTTGAGTTATGGATAAAAGAGCACACTTCAGATTACGAAAAAATAGCGTTGCTGGGGTCAGGAGGGAACATAAACAAAATATTTAAAGTCTCTGGTAAAGCCATGGGCAAACCTTTAACCTTCTTTTATCTGACGTCTTATTACAATATGCTTCAAACCTATTCTTACGAAGAAAGAATTAGTGAATTAGATTTAAATCAGGACCGGGCAGACGTAATTATACCGGCAACACGCATCTATCTTTCGGCTATGAAATGGAGTGGAGCAAAGGATATTTATGTGCCAAAAATAGGATTAAGTGACGGGATTATAAAAAGTTTATATTACGAAACGGTGTCAAGTAAAACGCTAGAATAAATCGAATATTTCTACCGTTTGTCCTATTTATACTACACTCATCTAATATTTAGTTTTAAGTAAAATTTTTAATTTTATTTTAGATATTAATTTTTGCAATATGAAAAAATCTACGCTATTAATTTTAACCCTACTTATTTCTGCAACCAGTTTCGCTCAATTCGATTTATTCGGAGTTCGGGCGGGTATGAATATCTCCAATTTAGACTTTGAATCTGAAGTTCCAAGCGGAAATACCCATAGAAACGGATTTATGATTGGCTTTTTGGCGCAATATGGGGTTTCCGAACATTTTTCTATAAGCCCGGAGGTTCAGTTTTCTGCTGAAGGTGCGAAAGATAAAGACTTAAGATTAGATTATATTAATGTTCCTGTTTTAGCAAAATATTTGTTTAACGAGCGTTTGGCTTTTGGTGTTGGTCCTCAAATGGGAATAAAAGTACACGAATACGAAGATGGCTATAAAAACCTGATGTTTTCGGGTGTTGCCAGTCTTGAATATCTGGTTTTAGACGACTTTTTTATAGATGTACGATATTCTTATGGTTTTACCAATGTTTTTGATGACGACCAGTTTTATGAAGCTAAAAACAGTAATATTCAAATAGGAATAGGTATTAAAGTATTTTAATCAGAAACTAACGGTTTGGAATAAGAGAGCAAGAATTCAATAGTTGAGTTCTGGCTTTTTTGTACAATAAAATTAGCGTTTTAAATACTCCTGAAGCCAGTATGCCGACTTTTTAAAAGTGCGTTTTTGGGTGTTATGGTCGTTGTGTATTAATCCGAATCTTGGGGAGAACCCTTCGGCCCATTCAAAATTATCTACCAGTGTCCAATTAAAATATCCTTTAATATTTATGCCTTTACCTAAAGCTTTCTGAGTGACTTTTAAAGTGTTTTTTATGTATTTAATACGTTCTTTGTCTTTAATTTTTCCATGTATTATCTCATCATCCAGACAAATGCCAGATTCTGTAATATAAATAGAATGCACATCTTTGTAGGTATTGAATTGTTTTAACATTTTATACAAGCCTTTAGGGAAAACTTCCATACCCATATTGTTTGTTTTTACGTTGCGTTTGGAAGCGGGAATTTCTCCGGCATGAAGTATTAATGGAAATATGCGATGTTCGGCAACTACTCTGAAATAATATTGAACGCCAATAAAATCGAAATTGAAAATCATTTTATTTTCATCTCCAGCCATAAAATATTTTTCTATGCGTTTTAACCCGGGAATGGCTTTATATGGATATCCCAATCCTAATGCAGGTTCTATGAAAAAGCGGTTAAGTAAAGAGTCTATTCGTTTTGCAGCCCTAACATTTAGAATCTGACGATTTTTAGGAGTAACGTAAGAGCAGGAATAGGTTGTGCCAATAATTGCTTTAGGAAGGTTTTTTCTGATGATTCTTCCGCCTTCAGCCTGGCAAAGGGTTGCATGATGTGCTGCAGGAAGAAAATTTTTAAGGCCTTTTTTTCCTGGTGCATGTATGCCCATAAAATAACCTAAACCAATAAAACTCATAGGTTCGTTTAAAACCATCCAGTACTTTACCTGTTTAAATTCTTTGGTGCAAAAATCCACGTAACTACTAAACCAATCTATGATGTTACGATTGGTCCAGCCACCCTGGTCTTCCAGTTTTTGAGGTAAATCCCAATGGTATAAGGTTATCCAGGGGTCTAATTTATGTTCTAAACAACATTGAATTACCTCATGGTAAAATGTAACACCTTCTCGGTTTATCCGACCTTCTCCATCGGGGAAAATTCTGGACCAGGATATAGAAAATCTAAAAGCGTTTAAGTGTAATGCTTTAGCACTTTTAATGTCTTCTTTATAGTTGTGATAAAAATCTGTTGCGATATTTCCATTTCCTTTCTTGAATACTTTGCGATTGGTAAATGTATCCCAGATCGAAGGTCCTTTACCGTAACTATTATAAGCGCCTTCAGTCTGGTAAGAGGAATTTGCGACACCCCAGGTAAAATCTTCAGGGAAATTAGAGCGCTTAATTGTTTTCATGTTTAGTAAATTTGTATCAAATTACATTCTACAGTTAAATTGCATGTAATACTTAGGTAAACCTTGTGTTAAACTGTTGTTTTAAGTGTTTAAACTCTAATTCGTTATGACAATTCAGGATTTAGTCGGGCATTATACCATTATAGGTACAAATCAAAATGCAGATCAAGTAAATTATCGAGGAACCTTAAGCTTAACTCTTGATGTTAATAATAGGATTGCTGCAAAGTGGCTAATTCATAATGAGCAGGAACAGTTTGGAACAGGCTTTTTTAAAGATGACATTCTTGTAATTAATTTTCATTATTTAGGAGGAGATCAGCATGTGTTTCGCGGCGTTGTGGTGTATCGCTGTATTTCTAAGGATGTTCTGGATGGATTTTGGTCGGAAGATTTTGGAGATCCATTGTTCTTAGGAGGCGAGCGTTGCTTTCGAATTAAGGAGTAATATTGTATTAAATTTTTCTTGAATTAAAATCATTTTAACTTCATATAAGTTATTCAGAATGAGAATAACTTTTTGTAGTATTGAAAATGTTTATAGTAAAATAAAAACAATCAATTTCATTTATCAGTTTTAGGTTTTGTTTCGGGATACATTTGTCTCACCAATATTCTAAAATAAATAACTTTTAAATGAAAAACATTTTACAATTAAGTGTGCTAGTTGCCTTAGGTGTGTTGACATCGGCTTGTCAGGGCAAAAAGGAAGATCACACTACCGATGCTAATTCTGGAGCAACCAAAACAAAATCAGAGAAAAAAGCAACGACAAATCAGGATTGGTGGCCAAACCAGTTAAACCTGGATATATTGCGTCAAAATTCAGAATTGTCAAATCCTATGCAAGAGGATTTCAATTATATTGAAGCATTCAATAGTTTAGATTACCCTGCTTTAAAAGAAGATATCCGAAAGGTGTTAACTGAATCTCAGGATTGGTGGCCGGCAGATTTCGGACATTATGGAGGATTATTTATTAGAATGGCATGGCATAGTGCCGGAACCTACAGAAGTGCAGATGGCCGTGGCGGTTCTCGTTCAGGTCAGCAACGTTTTGCCCCACTTAACAGTTGGCCGGATAACGCTAATTTAGATAAAGCCAGACGTTTAATCTGGCCTATTAAACAAAAGTACGGTAACAAAATTTCCTGGGCAGATTTAATGGTGTTAACAGGAAATGTGGCTTTAGAAGATATGGGCTTCGAAACCTTTGGTTTTGCCGGAGGAAGAGAAGATACCTGGGAACCTGAAAAGGATGTGTACTGGGGAGCAGAAAAGACCTGGTTAAGCGATGAAAAACGTTATTCGGGCGACCGTGAGTTAGAGAATCCGTTAGCAGCGGTTCAAATGGGATTAATCTATGTAAATCCTGAAGGACCAAACGGTGTGCCGGATCCGCTTCTTGCAGCTGATGATATTCGTGCAACATTTGGTAGAATGGGAATGAATGAAGAGGAAACTGTAGCTTTAATTGCAGGAGGACATACTTTAGGAAAAGCACACGGTGCTGGAGATGCCAAGCATGTAGGAGCAGATCCGGAAGCGGCTGCTATTGAAGAGCAGGGGTTTGGCTGGAAGAGCGATTACAAATCAGGAAAAGGAGCCGATGCTATTACTTCAGGTTTAGAAGTAACCTGGACGCCAACTCCAACACACTGGAGTCATATGTTCTTCTTTAGTTTATTTGAAAACGAATGGGAACTTACAAAAAGCCCTGCAGGTGCACACCAATGGGTAGCAAAAGGAGAGCCTAAAATGATGGTTCCAGATGCTTATGAAGAAGGTAAAATGCATAAGCCAACGATGTTTACTACAGATTTATCTTTAAGAATGGATCCGAGTTTCGAGAAAATCTCCAGACGTTTTTACGAAAATCCAGAGTTGTTTAACGAAGCTTTTGCACGTGCCTGGTTTAAATTAACACACAGAGATATGGGACCTAAAACAACATATTTAGGCCCTGAAGCACCTAGCGAAGATTTAATCTGGCAGGATCCGATTCCAGCTGTAAATCACCAGTTAATTAATGCGAGTGATATAGCAAATCTTAAAACTCAAATTTTAAATTCAGGTTTGTCTATTTCTGAAGTTGTAACTACAGCTTGGGCTTCGGCTTCAACTTATAGAGGTTCGGATAGACGAGGTGGCGCGAATGGAGCGAGAATTCGTTTGGCTCCGCAAAAAGACTGGGAAGTAAATAATCCTGCACAATTAGCTAAAGTATTAGGTGTTTTAGAAGGGATTCAGGCAGATTTTAATGCAAAATCAGGAGCTAAAAAAGTGTCAATGGCTGATTTAATTGTACTTGCAGGTGCAGCAGGGGTAGAGCAAGCGGCTTCTAATGCTGGATACAAAGTAAGTGTGCCTTTTACTCCAGGACGTATGGATGCTACTCAGGAACAAACAGACATAGAGTCTTTTGGATTGTTAGAGCCAATGGCCGATGGATTTAGAAACTATTTAAAAACACAATACACAATTCCTACTGAAGAGTTGTTAGTGGATAAAGCACAATTATTAACCCTTACAGCGCCGGAAATGACTGTTCTAGTGGGTGGTATGCGTTCTTTAGGAGCTAATTACAACGGTTCTCAGGATGGTGTTTTTAACTCAAATACGAATGAATTGTCTAATGATTTCTTTGTAAATCTTTTAGATATGGGTACTGAGTGGAATGCGTCTTCAGATACTAAAGAAGCATTTGAAGGTAAGGATAGAAAAACTGGAGAAGTTAAATACACGGCAACGCGTGCTGATTTAATTTTCGGATCAAATTCTGAGTTACGAGCTTTGGCTGAATTATATGCGAGTGACGATGCAAAAGCCCAGTTTGTTCATGATTTCGTAGCAGCGTGGGATAAAGTGATGAAACTTGACAGATTCGATTTAATTTATAAGTAGTTTTTATTTTTTGATAGATCAACATGAGCAGTGTTGATGTTTTACAGCCAGACTTTTAGTCTGGCTGTTTTTTTTTTTTTTTTGTATTACTTGTTATTTTCTAATTCCATAATCAAGTTGCCTATTAAAGCGGTCCAGCCGGTCTGGTGTGCAGCACCCAGGCCTTTTCCTGTATCTCCGTCGAAAAATTCATAAAACAGGTGTAAATTTTTAAAATGTTCATTCGTTTCATATACCTTGTTGTGGTCGTCTGAATGGTATTGAAATTTACCATCGGAGTTGCGTTCAAAAAGTTTTATCAGGCGTTTACTGAGTTCGTTGGCAATCTGGTTTAAATTTAGTTTATTACCAGAGCCCGTTGGGAATTCGTGGGTGTAAGTGTCTTTGTAAAACTCGTGGTATTTACGTAGGGATTGTATAATCATGTAGTTTAGAGGCAGCCAGATTGGCCCTCGCCAGTTAGAATTACCTCCAAACATATTGGATTGACTTTCTCCAGGTTCGTACTGAATTTGATGGTGCCCATGGTAAAGGAAGACGAACGGATGTTTTTCGTGATATTTTGAAAGCGAACGTATACCGTAATCCGAAAGGAACTCATTTTCATCCAGTAAGTGTTTTAAAATATGATCCAATCGGTAATCGCGCATTACAGAAAACAAATAATTGCCCTCTGCGTTGGTTTCTTCAATCTTGTAAATTAAAGAGGCTAAATCTGGTCGTGTTTTTACTATTTCAACAGCTCTAGCCTTGAATTCTTTTAACTGGTCGAAGAGTTCTTTATTAATGACATCTACAGCAAACATTGGGATTATTCCAACTAAAGAACGCACTTTTAGTCTGTCTGTAGCTCCGGATTCCATTTCAATAACATCGTAGTAAAAATTATCTTCATCGTCCCAGAGCGAGATGTCTTTTTTTCCAATATGGTGCATGGCCCAGGCTATATTCAAGAAGTGTCGGAAAAACTTAGACGCAGCCTCTTCGTAAGCATTGTTTTTTCTTGCCAGTTCTAGCGACATCCGTAGCATATTTAAGGTAAACATAGCCATCCAGCTGGTCGCATCGGCCTGTTGCATTCTTGTTATGCCCGGCGGCATATGGTTGCGGTCGAATACACCAATATTATCCAGGCCAAGAAAGCCACCCTCAAATAAGTCGGTGCCATTCTGGTCTTTCTGGTTGACCCACCAGGTGAAATTAATAAGGAGTTTCTGGAACGCTTTTTCCAGAAAATCCACATCACCTTGCCCGTATCTTTTTTTGTCTTTTTCATACACATTCCATACTGCCCAGGAATGCACGGGAGGGTTTACGTCGCTGAAATTCCATTCATAGGCAGGAATTTGTCCGTTGGGATGCATATAATTTTCCCGAAGGACGAGCAGGAGCTGTTCTTTAGCAAAATAAGGGTCTACTTCAACAAAAGATGCCATGTGGAAAGCCAGATCCCAGGCGGCATACCATGGGTATTCCCATTTGTCGGGCATGGAAATGATATGTCTGTTTGTTAGATGTTGCCAGCTATAATTTCTGGGGTTATTTCTATGCGGCGTCGTTTCGCCAGGTCCGCCAAAAAGCCATTTAAAAACATCGTAATAATAAAATTGTTTGGTCCATAACAAACCAGCAAAAGCACTTTTTACTATATCTTGATGCGGTTTAGATATGTGTTTACTTACAATGTCGTTATAAAAGGCCTTACAGTCTTTTTTTCGTAAATCGAAAATAGATTCAAAATCAGAAAAGGGCTGTTCTTTTTTACTTTTGCTTAGTCTGACCCTAATCGATTTTTCCTGTCCGGCAGCCAGAGTAAAATGATGCCAGATGGCGAGTTTAGAGCCGGTTTTTTCCGGATTAATAGTGTATTTACCTGAAACAATATAGTCGTTTATCCCGTCTTTTACATATTTAACATTATTTTCAGTATTGTAAATAAGAGCGTTATTGGTTTCGTTTTCACAGAAGAGCTGATTTCCGCCTTCATGGTAGAAAAAGTAACGTCCATTTCGGGTGCTTCTTGCTTCAACAGAGTCCTTCGACATGGGTTTCATGTTGGGTCTCGAGAAGTTAGTATTGTGTTTCCAGAAATTCCGGTACCACAAATGTGGAAGCACATGAATTGAAGCTGTTTTAGGAGCGCGATTAACAATTGTAATTTTCATTAAAATGTCATCGACATCTGCTTTGGCATATTCTATATAACAATCAAAATAGGCATCGTCGTCAAAGCAGGAAGTGTCTAAAATTTCATATTCACTTTCTTCTCGACTGCGTTTGTTTTTCTGGAGCAATTCGGAGTAAGGAAATGCATTTTGAGGGTATTTATACAGGTATTTGCAGTAAGAATGCGTAGGCGAAGAGGCTAGGTGGTAATAGAGTTCTTTGACATCTTCCCCATGATTTCCTTCATTGTTTGTAAGCCCGAAAAGGCGTTCTTTTAAAATGGGGTCTTTACCATTCCAAAAGGCTGGTGCCAGACAAAGAATCTGTCGGGCATCGCAGAATCCGGCAATACCTTCTTCTCCCCAGCGATATGCATTACTTCTTGCTTTATCGTGCGAAACAAATTCCCATGCATCTCCGTTTTCACTGTAATCTTCACGCACGGTGCCCCATTGTCTTTCGGCTAAATAAGGTCCCCAGTTTTTCCAGTTTTTATAGGGGTCAAATATCGATAATCGATCTAATTCATGAATATTATGTGTCATATATTCCTTAAGATTTATTTTGAGCCAGGTTGTTTTTTTAGTACGTCATCCAAAAAACAACCTAAAGTTCAATTTAATAAATTATGTGTTCTGTCATGATAAAATCACATAACTGTTGTATAAAAATAAAACTTATTTAAACAGATTGGAGGCTTTGGGTAAAGTATTGTTTAATTGGTAGTTAATTAGTTGTGAATTTGTTATTTGTTTAAAATTAAAGACTGAAATTGATTGAAATGGAAAATAGATTTTGTGTTTTTGTGAAATCTTCGGTTGCATTTAGTTGTTGGTATTGTAAATTAATACTTGATTTTTTGTTTTTGATGTTTCTCAATAAAGACAGATGAAATATCTATTGAAATTATTCAGTAAAGATTATTGCTATGGAGACGGAAAGGACCTGGAGTTGATAGCTTATTTTTAGTATTAATAAATTGTAAATAAAAATTTAAATTAACAGCACAGAGCAGGATAGATTATTTGAGTTTAATTAATATATTTGGAATTTGAAAACGTTTTCGTAAGTCGATTCGGTAAAAATTCATATAAAAAACAACTAATTACTATATTTAGAAAAGTTAAACCATGAGTCAAAGAACATTAAAAATATTCCCGACATTACTGATTTGTCTATTCTGGGTGACGAGTTTTGCTCAGGAAAATAAAATTATTACCGGAAAAATAAAAGATGAATCAGGAAAAGAGCTTTCAGGAGTCATTATTATAGAAAAAGGGACTAATAATGGCGTGCTTTCAGATACTAAAGGTAATTTTTCCATAGAAGTAAATGAAGGCAGTATCTTAGTGTTTTCATCAGCAGGATTAAAACCAGAGGAAAAAACAGTTGGAGATGCAAAACGTATTGAATTAACTATGCATGAAGATAAAAAGGCATTAGAAAAAGCTGTTATCGTAAATTATGGAGGATCTAATGAGTGAAATTTACGTATGACAAAAAGTTAATTTTTATAAATTATAATATCATTTTAATGGTACTCTGAAGTTTTTTAGAGTACCATTTTTTTTGAAGATATACTAATGAAATCTAAGATTATTTGGTAGTTTACAAACAAAGAGACAACTAAAAGTTATTTTATGATTTTTATGTATAGTTAAAAAGAAATCACTATGATTATAGACAGCCATCAACACTTCTGGGTTTATAATGAACAAAAACACGACTGGATAGATGATACTATGTCTGCAATTAGGCGCAATTTTCTTCCGGAAGACTTAAAAGCTATTTATGAGGCTGAAGGTATTGATGGTTGTGTTGCTGTACAGGCCGATCAAACACCTGAAGAGACTGATTTTCTATTACAGCTTTCGCAAAAGCATAATTTTATTAAAGGAGTAGTAGGCTGGCTTGATTTAAGAGCTGAAAATCTGGAAGCACAACTGTCTAAATATGAAGGGAAAGAAAAATTAAAAGGTTTCCGTCATGTAGTTCAGGGAGAACCCGATCATAATTTTTTATTGCGTCCTGAGTTTTTAAAGGGGATTTCCCTCCTGGACAAACATAATTACACGTACGATATTTTAATATTTCCTCATCAGTTGGGAGCAGCTCTTGAGTTTATAAGGCGATTTCCAAAGCAGAAATTTGTAATCGATCATATAGCCAAACCGTATATTAAAGATGGTTTTTTTGATGGCTGGGCGGCCTTGATTCGGGAAATCGGCAAACATGAAAATGTATTCTGTAAACTGTCCGGAATGGTTACAGAAGCCGATTATAAGACCTGGACTCCAGAGCAAATTAATCCTTATATGGATGTGGTTTTGGAAGCGTTTGGTACGGAGCGTTTGTTATTCGGTTCCGACTGGCCTGTATGTCTAGTGGCCGGAAATTATTCAGAAATAAAAACTTTAACAACTAACTATATAGCAAAATTAACACCAGTGGAACAAGCAAAAATTATGGGTGAAAATGCTATGCAATTTTATAATCTTTAAAACTATGGATTTAAATTTAAAAGATAAAGTGGTAGTGGTAACAGGAGCTGCCGGTATCGAAGGCAGTATAGGGAAAACCATTGTAGATGCCTTGGCAAATGAAGGCGCTATTCCTGTGCTTGTTTGTAGAAACGATCGCGGATTTGCGTACGAGAAACAATTGCAGGATAGAGGCATTGATTCGGTGTTTTATAAAACTGATATGTCCGATCCCGCTCAGGTTGAAGCCACGGCAAAAAAGATAGGCGAGAAATATGGTCGGATTGATGCACTTATTAATAATGTGGGCGTAAATGATGGGGCTGGTCTGGACGCGTCGGTAGAGGACTTTATGAAGTCTATAAAACTTAACTTGACAAGTTTTTTTGCCATGACTAAGTTTTGCTTGCCACTTCTTAAAAAAGTAAACGGGAATATTTTAAATATTGGTTCTAAAGTAAGTTTAACAGGACAAGGGGGGACTTCTGGATACGCGGCCTCTAAAGGGGGCGTACTCGGTTTAACCCGAGAATGGGCCGTTGATTTACTGGAAGATCAGATTCGTGTTAATGCTATAATTATTGCAGAAAGCTGGACGCCTGCTTACGATACATGGATTAAAACCCTTGAAGACGGAGAGGAGCGTTTACAATCTATAGTCGATAAAATTCCTCTAGAAAAGCGCATGACGACGCCACAGGAAATAGCGGACACCTGCTTGTTTACAATTTCTGAAAAATCGTCGCATACCACTGGTCAGTATATTTTTGTAGATGGTGGTTATACGCATCTTGATCGGGCGATTTCTTAAAACTTAACTTATGAACAAACTAACTACCAAACCAAAATTAGTCGATAAAACCATTCTATTACCATTTATATTAGTCACCAGTTTATTTGCGCTTTGGGGCTTTGCAAATGATATTACAAACCCTATGGTTTCTGCATTTAAAAAAGTACTGGAGCTGGACAATTTTAAGGCTTCTCTGGTACAAATGGCCTTTTACGGCGGGTATTTTACTATGGCCTTACCTGCTGCAATATTTGTAAATAAGTATTCTTATAAAAAAGGCGTGTTATTAGGGCTTGTTTTATATGCTTTAGGTGCTTTATTATTTTATCCTGCGGCTGCTTTTGAGGCTTTTGGATTTTTTCTCGCCGCCTTGTATATTTTAACCTTTGGCTTAGCCTTTTTAGAAACTACGGCTAATCCGTATATCTTATCTATGGGAGATGAAGCAACCGCTACTCAACGTCTTAATCTGGCACAGGCTTTTAATCCCATAGGAGCCTTAGGAGGTTTAATTATTGCTCAGAAGTTTATCCTGGGGTCTTTGCAGTCGGATGATTTAAATGCGGACGGAACCTCTGTGTTTGAGACCATGAATGAATCCGGAAAAGCTTTAATTCGTACTGCCGATTTACAGGTTATCAGAAATCCGTATGTGTTATTAGGTCTCGTGGTTATTGGATTTTTTGTTATGATTGCAGTTGTTAAAATGCCTCAAAATAAAGATCAGGAAACAAAAGTAAATATCTCAGAATCCATAAAACGCTTATTTCATTCCAAAAAGTTTGTATGGGGAGTAATCGCTCAGGCGTTTTATGTGGGCGCACAGATTATGTGCTGGACCTATTTGTATCAATATGCCGAATCTATAGGCATCGATAATCAATCGGCAGTCACCTATGGAATCAGTGCTTTAGTCATTTTCCTTGTAGGAAGATGGGTAGGTACGGCATCATTAAAATATGTACAAAGCGGACAATTATTATATATCTTTTCTTTAGGTGCTTTAGTGTGTACTTTAATTACCATATTTATTCCAGGAATGATTGGATTATATGCTTTAGTAGGGATCTCCTTTTTTATGTCCATCATGTTTCCAACCATTTATGGAATCGCACTGGAAGGACAGGGCGAAGATGCTAAGTTTGGAGCTGCATTTTTGGTTATGGCTATAGTTGGCGGCGCATTAATGCCTACGTTACAAGGATTGATTCTAGATTTAGGAGGCTTAGGCTATACCGATGTGAAAATTTTAGGTGTTCCAGAGGTGAATTTTTCGTATATTTTACCGGCAGCCTGCTTTATTGTAATAGGCTATTATGGTATTATGGTTTATAAAAAGAATTTTTAAATATGAAGAGTAAACGGTATTACCTCGCTTGCGATTTAAAAGACGATCCGGAGTTATTTGAAACGTATAAAGACTTTCATAAAAATGTATGGCCGGAAATATTAGAAAGTATTAAGGCTTCGGGAATCGAACAGATGGAAATATTTAATATTGGAAATCGCCTTTTTATGGTTATGGAAGTTAACGATTCTTTTTCTTTTGAATCGAAGGCTGAAAGCGATGCAGAAAACGATAAGGTTCAGGAATGGGAAGCATTAATGTGGACTTTTCAGCAACAATTACCTTGGGCAAAGCCAGGAGAAAAATGGATGTTGATGGATTCCATTTTTAAACTTTAGAATTGAAGCTTAAAAATATTATAAAAAGTAAAAACGCCAGATAGCAAACTAAGTTGTATCTGGCGTTTTAGAATAAAAAGAAAGAAAATTATAATTGTTTTTTTTAAGCTTGTTTAGAAAACTTTTTCTGGTAAATTTTACTGAATACAAGGAATAATACGCCACATAATAACCAGGCAGGTAAAGTTAAAAATGAAAGGAATACATTAAACTGAACCGAGATAAAATAGAATATTCCAAAACTGATAATCCAGGACCAGAATACCGCCGGATTAAATTTAATTCCGGTTTTTTCAGCAAAGAATTTTTGTATTCCGAATTTCTCTCCAAAGAAATATTCAAATACGATTATAGCACCTACAGGAGCAAGGATAAAGCCATACAAGGCAACAAAACCTAATAATTTCATGGCAAATGCTGGGAATAGTCCAGCTAGAGTAGCCACAGTTCCCGCGATAATGGTTACCCAGAATGTAGACACTTTAGGGATTATAGCCTGGAATGCTAAACCTGCTCTGTAAATTGTTGGGTTAGCGGTAGTCCATCCGGCCAGTATTACAGCAATGATTCCGAAAACACCAATGGCATTATAGGCTAAGGGCCCCGGAGCAACACTAGGTGCTTCACCACCAGCTAAGATAGCCTGAGCTTCCGGCGATTTTAGATAAACGGCATATAATAGCGCTGCAGCAATCCACGCCATATAATGGCCTACATACATACCTGCAGCGGTAGTCCAGGCAGCTCTTGGGCGTTTAGCAAAGCGGAATACCGATAAATCAGACATACCCACGTGCATGGCAGCATTAGCAAACCAGGACCAGATTACCACATGCCAGAAGGTGTATTTTACCTGTCCCGGGAACGGATCAGAACCTTCTCCCCAGATATTCCAGAAGTCTGAAAAACTAGTTACTTCTAGTTGAGATAAAGCTACAACACCACAGGCCAGAAACGCCAGTACAATTATAGGTGACATCCAGTTTGCGGCTTTAGTAACCGTTTCGTAGCCTTTGGCAGCTATCATAGAAATTACCGCTCCAATGACTAGTACAATTACAATCCAGGTAATACCATTTGGCATGGTGTCCGTTAACTTTGGCATTTCCATATTAAACGGAATTCCGACGGCCGTGGCAGAAACGGTTATCATAGACCCGGCAAGAAAACAGAAGAGTACACCGTTGGCTAAATTGTACAGTACTACAAGATTTTTACCACATATTTTTTCTAAGTGGTAATATAAGGTTAAACGGAATTTTACGGCAATCTGAGCTGTTAAAAAACGCCAGCTTAAAACCGCCAGGAAATTTCCTATTAGTAGTCCGATAATAAGATCGAAGGCACTTACTCCGGTAGTTAAAAACAGAGGTCCGATAACAAATTCTGTACCTGCAGCATGCTCTCCGGCATACATGCCAAGAAAGTTTTTCCAGGATTTTAATCTGGATTGTGGTACGGGCTCTCTTTCAAATTCTCCTCCCGCAGTAGTTTCTAAAACGTCTTCTTCAATACTTATTTGTGTCATTTGTTCAGTTAGCATGTTTTAATTAAAGGTTGTGAGTATTAATATTAAATAAGATGTTGCGGAAGGTCGGTTACACGCTCGCAACATAATTGCTCCATAATTTGTTGTAGTTGTACTTTTAAAAGCGACATGGTATGGTCGCCACCTTTGGCTCCAAGTGCCGCCGTGCCGTACATAAAGGTTCTGCCCATAAAGGTGAATTTAGCACCGCTGGCCATGGCTCGGGCAATATCCGGCCCTGATCGTAATCCACTGTCGACCATAACTTCAATTTGATCGCCATACGTGTCTGCTATAGATTTTAAAGGTTTGATTGTAGATTCTCCGGCATCCAATTGTCGCCCGCCATGATTGGATACGATAATACCGTCTAAACCTAATTTTATGGCTTGTTCGGTATCTTCCAGAGATGCAACACCTTTTAATACCAGTTTGCCTTTCCACATATCGCGTATCGGTTTTATTTTTTCTGCATTTAAGCGCCCGGAAAAAGTCTGGTCCATAAATTTACCAAGTTGCTTCAGGTCTAATCCTTTAGGCATATAAGGTTTAAGCGTTTCAAAATTTGGTTGACCGTGTTTCAGAGTTTGTAAAGCCCAATTTGGTTTTCCTAAAATCTGCATGATATTCTGAACGCTCATTTTCGGGGGCATAGCCAATCCATTTCGTATATCTCGTGGTCGAAATCCAAAGGTAGGGACGTCGCATAAAATAACAAGTACAGGGCATTCTGCAGCAGCTGCACGATTAATAATATCGTCTCTTAATCGGTTTTCTGCCGGGTGATACAGTTGAAACCAGGCTTTTCCTTCCGTAAGTTCGCTTATGCGTTCTATGCTGCTCGTCGTAACAGTACTAAGTATAAAAGGCAGATTGTGTTTAAATGCTGCCTTAGCCAGAATTTCAGGTGAATTCGGCCACATTAAACCTTGCAGTCCAACTGGAGCCACACCAACCGGAGCATCGTATTCTACTCCAAATAGTTTGGTCTTAATGCTAGACTGGTCGTATTCTTTGATGTATTGTGGTTTTAACTGAACATCGCGAAGTTCAGTCGTGTTTCTGTGTAAATTAATATCTTCATTACAGCCACCATCCAGATATTCGAAAGCAAAGCGGGGAATATTTTGTTTGGCTTTATTTCGTAAATCTTCTATAGCTGGGTATCGGGTGTCGAATGTTAGGGCCATATTTTTAAGGGGTCAGTTAGTTAATTATTAGCTCAGGAATTTTTTTCTTAAATCTTCAACCTGGTTGTCGTCTATAGGTACCATATTACCCAAAGAAGCTCCTAAAACTATCGATTTTGCACTAAACTCGGCCACTTCTAAATAATCGAAAGTTTGCAATAGTTTATCTCCGGTAATAATTACAGAATCGTTTTCTACGATTAAAGCTGTGGAACAGTTTTCCATGATAATAGAATTGTTATTGGCTTTAAAATGCGAACCGTATTCTATGGCAGGAATATCTTGCAGGAAGATCCAGCTTTCCGGAATGGTACGTACGTTTAAGTAGGTTTTTGTTATCCCAAAAGCCATTAAATATGGAGATTGGGTCATGATTATGGAGTTAATCTTAGGGTTACGTTTGTAAATTTCCTGATGTAACCAGGTCGCTCTACTCGGATTTTTCCCAGGTTCCCGTTTACCATCTTTTATTTGAACAATATCTTCCATATCCATGTCCCAGCGGTTTACATCTGTAGGCGTAATCAGAAAATCGTTGCCTTTCCAGCGCATGGAAACCGTGCCGTAGGAGCTGATCATAAGACCTTGCTGACATGAACGTTGAACAATTTTACAAATTTCCAAACGTTTTTCAACTTCGTCCGATGGGTGCGTGGTATTGTCTTGAACTGGTATAGTTTGTTTTACCTGAGCTTCGAATGTATCAATCTGCTCATCACTTAAATAGTTAGGCGTACCAATCTGTGTGCCGTATAAAATGGTACGTGCGCAGAATTCCAAAGTTTCAAACCGTTCGAAAGCATCGGTTAAATCGCTGCCCCCTAATACTGTTCCATGGTTTTCCATAATAACAGCTTTATAGCCTTTCTTGAATTCTTCAGCAATAACATCTCCTAAAGTACTGCTTCCTGGTAATTCGTATTTGGCATAACCAATAGGACCACAAATGTGTTTGGCCTGTGAAATAACATTAGTATTCGGTATTTTTCTGACTATACTGAATGATACTAGTGCAGGAGGGTGGGCGTGAATTACAGATTTAATATCCGGACGACATTCGTAAATGGCTTTATGGAAAGGAAATTCTGAAGATGGTTTATGCTTACCCACTATGGTGCCATCTTTCTTAACACATACAATATCCGATGGTCTTAAAGAGCCTTTGTCTACTGCTGAAGGCGTTACCCAGATATGTCCATCATCATCTATAATCGATATGTTTCCACCGGAAGTAGTGGTCATGCCGCGTTTATAAATTCTACTGATTATAGTAGTAATCTGATCTCTTGGATGTTCTAATTTTTTGTTTTTCGACATGCCTTTGGTACTTAAAGGTTAATATTTTATTCTGATACAATTACATTAAAAACAGGTGTTTTATTGAATTAACTAATAATAAAGGGCACATGTTTTTTTAAAGCGTAATTGTGTTTTAAGAATTTTGAGTTTAGTTTAACATCTGAGATTGAAATGGCTGCACCTAAGGCCGACCCTAAAGATGAGGTGGTCGTGCGTAATTTCATGTCTCTAAGGTAATGCGAGAGTAAATTTATATACACATCGTTGGCTGTAAATCCGCCGTCTATATATAGTTTTTTAATTTTTGTAGCGCCTTTGGCTATTTCTATGCTTTTTACCTGTAACAGGACAATTTCAAGCATTAAATGATGATACGCTGTTTCGAAACATTTGTATGGTAACGTATTAAAATCAATGTCTTCTGTATTTAACGCATCGGCTGAATCTAAATTAAAAATCGGTTTAAAGTTTTCTGTAATTTTAGTATACATTTCGTAATCAAAAATTACGGTTTTATGGTAATCATCGAAAACGCGATAATGCCTTGCTAATTTCTGAACATTCTGGCGGTAAAAATTACCTAAGAAAATACGAGACGATTTAACAGCTTTACCATTAATACGCATATAATTAATACAGCCTTCTTTAATGTCGTTTTCGCTTAGCTGACCATCGAAAAACGGATTTAATGAGATGCTCCAGGTTCCTGTCGATACCAATAAAAACGGTTTTTTTATGCTTCTTACATACGGTAATAATGCCGAAGAACTATCGTGAATGCCTACACCAATTTTTATGCGTTTCCCATTATAATTCATGTTTATACTGGTTTCTGTAGAAACAATAGGAGGTAGTATTTTGTGTAGCTCTTCTTTATAAACCCAGCTGTGGTAATCTTTTATCTGATAATTCCACAGTGCAGTATGGCAACCAATGCTGGTGTATTCGCTTAAAGGAATACCCGTAAAGATGTAACTTAAATATTGAGGAAAATGTAAACTGTATTTTATTTTTTTAAAGACGTCAGGTTTGTAGTGTTTAAGCCAGTATAACTGCATTCCTGAGTTTAGCATTCCGGAATTGGAAGAGCCTGTTTCCTGAGAAAAGGTGAGTTCCGGTCCGTATTTGTCGTAAAACGAATCGATACACTCTTGGTCCATGGGTTTGGTGTAATTGTATAATGGGGTTAACACCTTGCCTTCGGCATCCAGATGTACAAAACTGGCACCGTAAGTTGAAAAATTTATGGCTTTAACTTTATAGTCTTTGTTTTCAAGAATTTTGTGAAATAAATCCTTTAACCATTCCTGTAAAGCTGGAAGATTTTCGGTTGGATAACCGTCTTCGTCTTTAATTTCTTCAAATCGGGTATATGCTCTGTATACTTCCTTGAAATCTTTATCGAATAAAAAGAATTTTTTGTTGGTTTTTCCTATGTCAAATACTGCGGTTACAACTTTTTTCATTAGTTAGTCATTTAGGTTAGTTATAATCCGGTTGCTATGGTATATTTTCCGCGTTCTTCAATTAAAGTTTCTCTAAGGTTCAGGCCTCTATAAGTAGCTAAAGGGTTTAAAGCACCTCCAGATTGTAATCTTGCCTGAGCAATTAAAGGTCTGACATCGGTACGATAAGCCTGTTGTAAAATTTCCTGACAAGCTACGACATCGTGAGCCAGCTGTGCTTCTTTTAAAGCCGTTTGGTTAACAAGCAGTGCTTTAGCATAAGCTTCTTGTATAGCTTCTAAAGATTGAATTAAATCTTCAAGAGGATCTTTAATATTATGGCTTGCATCAATCATCCAGGATAATTGTGGGTTTTGCGGATTGTTTTGCATACCGTAAACCAGTTCATTAAAAATTAAGAACAGGGCATAAGGTTTAACGCTTCCAACAGTGATATCGTCGTCTCCGTATTTGCTGTCGTTAAAGTGGAACCCTCCCAGTTTGCCTTTTAACATTAAGGTAGATACAATTTGCTCGATGTTAGTATTCGGTAAATGATGTCCTAAGTCAACCAGCGTGTATGCCTTGTCTCCACAGGCATTTGCCAGCATAAAAGATGTACCCCAATCCTGAATAACCGTACTGTAAAAGTTAGGCTCGTAAGGTTTGTATTCAATAAACATTTTCCAGTCGTCCGGAAGGGTTTTGTATATTGATTTTAAACTGTTTTCCGTATGTGTTAATGCCGATTGGAAATTATGCTGTCCAGGAAAATTTGATCCGTCTGCCAACCATACCGTTAAACTTTTAGAGCCTAATTGTTCTCCAATTGTTATTACTTCCTGGTTGTGGGCAATGGCCTGAGCTCTTACAGCTTCATCAGAATTGCATAAAGAGCCGTATTTATAAGTTTCTTTTGCATCTGGTTGGTCTTGGAAGGTATTTGAGTTTACAGCATCAAATTTTAAATTCAGGGCATTAGCCTGTTCTTTAATGGCTGTGTAATCTTCCGGTACATCCCATGGAATGTGTAACGAAACAGCTCCAGCTGTTTGTGTAAGGGCATGGATTAAACCAACATCGTCTAATTTTTGAGATAAATTTGAAGGTTCACCATAAAACGAAAAACGCCCGAAACGTGTTCCTCCGGCACCAAGAGCCCAACTGGGAATAGCCACTTGAAATTTGGCTAAATCGGCTACAATACTATTTGTGTCTATATTTTTTTTAGCCAATGTGCTACCTAAAAAATCGTATTGATTTTGATGATCTTCTATGGATTTTTTATTGAAATCGGCTATGTGAGATTGTGATAATTTCATAAGATTTGATTTTTAATGAAACCTTTCAGGGACAAGAACCCTGAAAGGATATACATAACTAACAAACTAAAAAACAAATTAAATAGTAAACTAACAATAAACTAATTAAAATGTAACTTGATTACTTTTGATTAACGTACAAAAGCATTTGCCATTCCGCCATCGACATTGATAATGTTTCCGGTAGATTTATCTAATATTGCAACTAAAGAGAATACTCCGTTAGCAATATCTTCTGGATAAATAATTTCATTTAATAAATTACGCTTAGCGTAATGAGCAGGTAATTCTTCTACAGTAATACCATAAGCTTTAGCGCGTCCTTCGGCCCATTCGCCTTCCCAGATTTTACTACCAACGATAACGCCATCCGGATTAACCGTGTTAACGCGTATTTTATCTCCGGCAAGTTCTGCGGCAAGTAGTCTGGACATGTGTTGTTGAGCAGCTTTAGCCGTACCATATCCCACATTATTTGGACCCGATACCAAACCGTTTTTGCTGGCGATATTAATAATATCTCCTCCTAAATGTTGTTTTCTTATAATACCAACAGCCTGCTTGGCCAGCTCGAATTGGCCTTTTACCAGAACATTTTGTAAAATATCCCAGTCTGCTTCTGTAGTTTCGGCAAGTGGTTTTGAAATCGCCAACCCTGCACTGTGTACTATAATGTCTACCCCTCCAAATTCTAAACACGCCTTTTTTAGTGCTTCAGAAATAGAGTCGGTTTTTGTAACGTCGCATACCGCATAAGCAGCAACATCTCTTTTATAAGTAGAAACAGCTTCTTTCAGTCGGTCTTCAGAAATATCACTTAAAACCACATTAGCACCTTCAGCAGCCAGCTTATCTGCTATAGCCTTACCAATACCTCCGCCGGCACCTGTAATAAATGCTACTTTTCTTGAAAGCGGTTGCTCTTTTGGCATACGTTGTAATTTAGCCTCTTCCAGTAACCAGTATTCTATATCGAAAGCCTCTTGTCTTGGTAAAGAGGTGTATTCTGAAATAGCTTCAGCACCACGCATAACATTTATGGCGTTAATATAAAATTCGCTGGCTACACGTGTGGTTTGTTTGTTTTTTGCAAAACTGAACATTCCTACACCAGGGTAGATAATTATTACCGGATTTGGATCGCGCATCGCCGGACTGTTATCTCTTTTACAGGTGTTGTAATAGTCAGCGTATTCCTGTCTGTACTGCTCAAAAGCAGGTTCCAGTTTTTTAAGAACTTCAGCTGTGTCTGTAACATCTTCACTAGGATCTAACGTTAATACTAAAGGTTGAATTTTAGTACGTAAAAAGTGATCCGGGCAAGACGTTCCCATAGGAGCTAAGCGCTCCAGGTCGTTACTGTTAATGTATTCCATGACCACATCGCTGTCGGAGAAATGACCGATCATACGATTTTCAGAAGAACAAAGTCCGCGTAATAAAGGCATTAATTGAGCAGCTTTTTCTAATCGCTCTTCTTTTGGTAAGCTTGATACTTTTTGTCCTCCAAAAACGCTGCCTTTTTCGGCGATTTTTTGTTCAATATATTCTGAAGCTCTTTCGATAACTTCCAGACTGTTAACATAACATTCGTAAGAAGTATCACCCCAGGTAAATAAACCGTGACTTCCTAATACAATACCCCTGATTCCCGGGTTCTCGGCTAAGCATTTTTCCAGTTGTAAGCCTAAATCGAATCCAGGACGCTGCCATGGCACCCAGCCCATAGTATCTCCCCAGATTTCTTTTGTTACTTTTTCGCTGTCTTTAGCTGCAGCGACAGCAATAAGGGCATCGGGGTGTAAGTGGTCTATATGTTTAAATGGTAGTAAACCATGTAAAGGCGTATCAATAGATGGCGCTTTACTGTCTAAATCGTAAATACAGTGGTTAAACAGTCCAACCATACGATCTTCATCTTCCAGACCGCCATAGACATTTTTTAAATTGCGTAATCTTTTGGTGTAAAGACCTGCAATTCCGGCGCGGGTTAATGTTCCGATATCTCCTCCGGAACCTTTTACCCACATAACTTCTACATGATCTCCGGTTAAGGGGTCTTTTTCGATTGTTTTACAACTTGTATTACCTCCGCCATAATTTGTAATTCTTAAATCGGCTCCTAAAATATTAGAACGATATAAAAATAAAGCAACCTGATCGTCTCCTAATTCGGCCGCTTTTTCATTGTCCCAAAGGTAATCTACGTGGTTAAATTGTTTAACAAGATTATCCATATTTGTGTTTTAAAATTAATTTGTGTTTGTAAAACTAAATGATGAGATAAATTAATCTGTCCTGTACTATACCGTTTTCGTTAAAAAAAATATTTAATACTTATATTGTAATTAATAAATCAGAATTGTTAGTAAATTGCACAATCAATAAAAATGCCCTAAGAAAATAAAGAAAATTGTTTTTTACCGATGATTGATTTTATTAAGATTGACGAAACCTCAAGAAAACCAAAATATAAGCAGATTGTAGATGCCATAATCTATAATATTTCAACAGGAACTTTAAAAGTAGACGACAAAATTCCTTCTATAAATAGCTTTAGTGAAGACTATTATTTATCGCGCGACACTGTAGAAAAGGCCTATAGTGTATTAAAGGAGCGTAAAATAATTTCATCTATAAGAGGAAAAGGGTATTATATAACGCGTACCAAGTTAATTTCTAAAATTAATATTCTGTTTTTAGTAAATAAACTAAGTTCTTATAAAATGCGTATTTACAATTCGTTTGTAGATAGCATCGGGGGGAATTCTCATGTGGATCTGTTTATTTACCATTGCGATGAGTCTTTGTTTTTAAATTTAATGGATAAAAGCCTTGGGGCCTACGATTATTATGTAGTAATGCCTCATTTTAAGACAGACGATTTAAAACACGTAAGCTTTACCGAAAAAATTTTACAGTCTATAAGTCAGATTCCTAAGGATAAACTTATCATTATGGATAATAATAACAATAAAATTAATAAGACTTCGGGATCAATAGAGATTTATCAGGATTTTGAAAATGATATTTATGAAGCTTTAGAAGCAGGTTTGACTAAAATTAGAAAGTATAAAAAGATCTTTTTGATTTATCCAAATAAGACTGTTTACCCATATCCGAGACGAATTTTACACGGATTTCGAAAATTCTGTGTGAATTACGATATGACTTTCGAAATCATCGATGAGGTTTACGATGATATTATTTTAAAAGAAGGCGATTTATTTGTGATTATTGAGGAATCGGATCTGGTAAGTCTAATAAAGCAGATTAGAGAAAGCAGTTTAGAATTGGGGCAAAACATAGGAGTTATTTCTTATAACGAAACACCTTTAAAGGAATTATTGGGAATAACCGTGATATCGACCGATTTTAAAAAGATGGGGGAGCGGGCAGCTCAGATGATTTTAAATAAAGAAAAAGGTAGA
The DNA here is from genome assembly GCF_051172795.1 of Formosa sp. S-31. Classification (NCBI taxonomy): domain Bacteria; kingdom Pseudomonadati; phylum Bacteroidota; class Flavobacteriia; order Flavobacteriales; family Flavobacteriaceae; genus Formosa; species Formosa sp. S-31. The sequence goes on along the minus strand of NZ_JAENDK010000003.1, from coordinate 190,130 downwards.
ATTAAGAATCCGTTTAACTTTATAGAACGAAAATCGCTTTAATTTTTAAGGAGTTTTAAATTTAGGGTTCATTAGAATAATTTCGAATGCGTTCATCTTAAGGTGTGTAGGTCTATTTGTGTCAATGGTGCTAAATAGAGGTATTCTAAGGAATAAAAATTATTCTAAAAATAATTGATTTTATATTGTGTAGTTAAGGAAAGCTATTTATATTTGCACAGCTTTTCAGAAAGGCACTTTCAGAATAGTAATATTCTTGAATGGTCGCGTAGCTCAGCTGGATAGAGCATCTGCCTTCTAAGCAGACGGTCACAGGTTCGAATCCTGTCGCGATCACTTTTTTACATTTCAAAAACTATTAAAACCCTGTAAAACTTATGATTTACAGGGTTTTATCTTTCTAGGACCTTTTGTTTTGACTCATATTATAAGGCATAAAATGTCAACAATTCGGTCAACAGTTTGAAAAACACAAAAAGTGTTGACCGAATTAAGACTTAAAATCCTTATTTTTAGGCTATTGATTTGATTTTCGTCTTAAAAAATGTTTAAACTAAAAGACGATTATTATGAGTACACGTTCAACGTTTAACCTTTTGTTTTGGGTTAATACTTCGCGAATTAAAAACAATGAAGTTTCACTTTATGCTAGAATTACTGTAGATGGTAAAAGAACCAACATTAGTTTAAATCGAAAAATTACACTTTCGTTATGGGATTCTAATAAAGGAAAGGCAAAAGGAAGTAACCAGGAGTCCAAAGCCTTGAATAAATATTTGGATCAGCTAAGAGCTAAAATTTATCAGTCTTATGAGGACTTAATCAGTGAGGAAAAATTAATTACCGCTCAACTTATAAAATCCAGATTCTTAGGAGAAGATAGAAACTTTAAAACACTTTTGGAATTGTTTGAATATCATAATGAGATTTCAAAAGAGAAATTGACTAGTCATACACTTAGACATTATAAAGTGACTCAAGGATATTTGAAAAAGTATCTTGATATTAAATTATCTACCACAGATATTAAACTGCGAGAATTAAGTTATGGGTTTATAGTAGATTTTGAATTTTTCCTTAAATCTTATCAGCCTGAAGACCATCAAAGAAAGATGGGACATAATACGGCCATGAAACATCTTCAACGACTGAGAAAGATGGTGACTATGGCTTATCATATGGAATGGATAGAGAAAGATCCCTTTGTTAGGTTTAGAACCTCTTTAGAGAATAAAAGGAGAGATTATTTGTCTAAAAGCGAGTTGGTTAGTTTGGAGAAGTTTAATTCATCAGTAGGTCGACTTAATTTAGTTAGAGATCTTTTCTTATTTAGCTGTTACACAGGAATCTCGTTTATTGATATTCATGATTTGACAGCAGAACACATTATGTTAGGAATTGATGGAAATGATTGGGTAATAAGCGAGCGTCAGAAGACTAGTACATCCATTAGAGTTCCATTATTGCCAAAAGCGAAAGTATTGGTGGAAAAATATAAAGAACATCCAAGAGTGATGAATTCTGGAGGAGTATTTCCAAAGATATCTAATCAAAAAGTCAATAGTTATTTAAAAGAGATAGCTGATTTATGTAAAATAAACAAGAATCTAACTTTTCATATAGCTCGGCATACGTTTGCTACGACGATTACCTTAAGTAATGGAGTACCTATTGAAACAGTTTCCAAACTATTAGGTCATACCAAAATTTCGACTACCCAAATTTACGCTAGAGTTTTAGATCAAAAGGTGAGCGAGGATATGGGAAAACTTAAAGAGGTATTATCAAATTAAAAAAAATGACAATGAATTATGTTTATTATAATACACAATTCTGTGGCTTACAGTTGTGTATTATAATAAACATACAAATCATTTATAGTTGTACCCGTTAAGCTTTCTTATATTAAGCTTAAATGAATCCCTAATTTAAATTTATAATTACTTTATTTTTTGACTGAATACATAAAGTAGACGATTTTATGCAAGAGAAGGTTGTGAATCTAAAGACCAAACAATTTTAGTCTATTGTCCAAAATTTTAAAATACTTCTCTTTCATTTCATTGGAAAGAAATGATATGTCTATTAGATTTTCCCATTTAGGAACTGTATTTTGCATTTCCTTTAGTATTATTGCTATTGTTTTTTCATTTAATAGCAAACGTTCTTTTGCGTAATAATCAATAAAATCTTCGGCCTTTAAATTACTTTTCTTTCCTTTTAGGGTTAAAGCAATTTCTTCCTCCGGATTTTTAATGGCTATGCTTGAATTTAAAAAGTCATATATAGGAGCTAACGTTGTTTTTCCATTTTTTGTTATTAATGAAAAGTTTTTCAAGTGCATATCTTCATTTCCAGAAACAAAACAAAAAAGGATTCGCTTGAAAAAATCAGCTTTTTCAATTGCAGGAAAGGAGCAAAATTCATCAATTACAGGAATTAACTTTTCCATTGAAAAACGATACTTCGTGTCTCTTGTGTTACCTGTTAATTGAGCAAAATCCTCGGTTGCGTATTTTTTACCCTTACCGTGTCGATCAAAACGTTTTATAAAGTAGGATAAGCTTCCATCTTTACCGTAAACCATACCATGAAAAGGAACTTCCAAACTAAAAGCCTTAGCCATTCGCATAGTTAAATCTTCATTTTCAGGTAGCTGAGGAAATAAGTCATTTTGAGGTTTTACAATGTATGTTCCAAATTGATCTACAATTTTAAACGCTTGGTCAACTACTGAAATCGATGCACTTAATTTAGGTTGTACTCCTTGAATAGATAATTTCTTTGCTCTATTAGCGGCTTCTTGCCTGAGCTCGGCTGCCGTAAATGGTAAATCATTCAAATGCGTTAGTTTAGGAGTTATCTTTCGAAGCCCTTTTTCACTGTATTTATTGTTTCCACATAATTCATATGTGATAGGACATCTATTCATTTTCTATCAGTTTGACTGTTACAGCACCTACTAAATCATTTCCAGTTGCAATGAGTTGAGAGAAATAGTCTTTTTTATCTATTTTGGCAATCTTTAATAAACCTTCTAGCATGACACCTTCGGGTAATAATCCTTCAAAAAAAGGAGGGAATGAAGTGTAGCTATATTTTTTATGGTCGATAGGCATGGTTAGAGAAATAGCCTCACCATCATAATTGTCATCATATTCAAAATAATAATTATTAGAAGAGTCTTCGGTTAACAATCCAGCTCTATTTCCATGTATCATAACAATTGCTTTTCTCATAGTGATTATTACTTGGTTAACGGACTCTTAAATTCAATTTTAATGTTCAAGACTTCTAGAACGGCTAAAAGGTTATTCCAACGAACAGTTTCTTTATTTTTTTCAATATCAAATACTGTTGTTTTACCTATACCCGCAAGGTTAGCCAATTCTAGTTGTGTAAGCCCTGCTTTTTTTCGATGGGCTTTTATTAAAGATCCTAAATCTAAATCATTCATTTTTTACTGTCTAAACAGTAAAAATACCTAATTATTGAGTGCTAAGCAATTATTGTTTGCAAAATTTTATTTTTTACCGTTATAGCGGTAAAATCAGCTGGAGAGATGTTAAATTTAAATAAATTAAGAGTGTTAATATACTTAATTGCCGTTATGGCGGTAAAAATTTAACAGAGTTATTTGAAAGGAAAAAATTGAGTATAGTCGAATTTTAGTTAAGACCTAATTTAAAAGTGTTAATTAAACTAGATCACTATTTTCGCTATTAATGATTCTGGTTGTTCCTATTATCCAATAGAGTTTCAAAATATATTTATAATTGTACTAAAATCCATGTTGTTTTTATTTTGATGTTTAATCGGATAAAATCCGATTAAATGTATTAATTATGATAACGTGTAAAAGTTCAAATGTCTTGATAAATTAGTTTATTAAATAAGTTAACTTAATAGCAAAAGCTAGTTATAGTGAGCTAATAAAATTGGGATAAGTTTAGCATATTCAAATTCCGTGAAACATCCATTATATTATACTTTTCATCAATACTTTGACTACATCATAATATTTACAGCATATGTTTATCAATCTCGGTCCTATCTAGCATGTGTATTATTCAATCAAATTCTCGATGTACTAAAAAGGACTATATTCAATCTTATTTAATTCTTTGTTAGTTAATTAAGTTTGTTTAAAAATTCAAATTAGTAAAATAATACAAGTTATATTTTGTTCTAGTTTACCCTTTTATAACTGTATTTTACCAATAGTTCAGAATTAAGTTTAGTTTGAGTTTAAGAGTATTCCCTTTGTTCATATTATGTATAATCATGAGTATATTAAAATCAGTTTATAGAATTCTTAGTTTTATAAATAAAAGTATAAATAGATCTGCTGTTAGTTTAAAATTGCAAATCGTATTCCAAGCTTATAGTAGCAAATACATTTTACTAATATTTAGATGTGTTTGGAGGAGTTAGGATTAATGAAAATGTTATTAAATTAATATGTTATAACTTTCCCTAAAAAAAGATTATTTAGAATTATAAAATAAGTTTTAAAAAATGGAATATAAACCTGATAGTAATAGGTATGATGGTATGGAGTATAGAAAGTGTGGAAATTCGGGGTTGAAACTTTCTGCAATATCATTAGGGTTGTGGCACAACTTTGGGCATTCAAATGATATAGATAAAATGGGATCCTTAATCAGGACTGCTTTTGATAAAGGAATTACGCATTTTGATTTAGCTAATAACTATGGTCCACCACCAGGTTCAGCTGAGGAGAATTTTGGGAGAATTTTAAAATATGATTTTAAATCCTATAGAGATGAAATGGTGATTTCTACAAAAGCAGGATATAAAATGTGGGAGGGACCGTATGGAGACTGGGGCTCCAAGAAATATTTAATTTCTAGCCTAGATCAAAGTTTAAAAAGGCTAAATCTAGATTATGTAGATATTTTCTATCATCATAGACCTGATCCAGATACACCCTTAGATGAAACTATGCGAGCTTTGGATTTAATAGTAAGACAGGGAAAAGCGCTTTATATTGGCATTTCAAATTACCGACCAAGAGAGGCTAGTGAAGCAATAAAAATGTTGAAGGATTTGGGAACACCTTGTATTATACATCAACCGAAATATTCGATGTTTGAAAGGTGGGTGGAAGATGGGCTTTTAGATTTGTTAGATAAAGAGCAAATAGGGTGTATCCCTTTTTCTCCATTAGCCCAAGGTTTGTTGACGGATAAATATTTAAAAGGAATTCCAAATGATTCAAGAGTAGTAACAAGTGGTCAGTTTTTAAAGTCAAATGATATTACGTCTGAAAAAATATATAAAATAGGTAAGTTAAATGAAATAGCTAAAATAAGAGGTCAAAAACTAGCTCATATGGCCTTGGCTTGGGTTCTGAAAGATAAAAGAGTGAGTTCTGTTTTAGTTGGAGCAAGCAAGCCACAGCAAATTTTAGACTCTATAGAGTCTCTTAAAAATACAAGTTTCTCCAATGAAGAGTTGACTGAAATTAATGAAATATTAATTAGTTGATTATTTTGACTATTGTGATTTTGATGTTTTTTGTTATGATTCCAATAGTGCTTGATTTGTATTTGCTTAAGGTTGCTAATCATCCGGCATCATTTTCAATAACTTTTAAGAGTTAATGGACTTCTCTTATCTTATCATATAATTTAAATCCACTAGGTATGGTTTTCAATCTTCGTCTTATTTAGCTAGGATTCTAAATGAAGGAATAATTTGATTGTAATTATTTTTTTTAATTTCGTGACTAATAATATAAATGTCTCAAACTATGAAAGAACTTTTTGAACAAATCAATGCTCAATTTGAAAGCTTTAGTGCAGATGCTAATGCACAAATTGAAAATGGAAATAAAGCAGCTGGCACCAGAGCACGTAAGGCTACTTTAGAAATTACCAAACTAATGAAAGAATTTCGTAAGGTGTCTTTAGAAGCATCTAAAAAATAATTGGTTATTCGTTAGAAATAAATCCCTTCAAAATTTGAGGGGATTTTTTGTTTATAGTTATTTTGAAATACTATCTATTTCGTTTTACCACTCACCATTAGTAGCTATATCTTTATAATTCTAATAATATTAGAGGAGTAATAAATAATCAATATCTGTACAAAGGTAAACTCGTAAAATACACCCATCAAAAGACTACGGCATAAAGCCAGACAAGCCATTGTCTTATTTATTCCGTTTCCTTTTGAGCTGAGATTTTAACTTCCGTTTGAGATTGCTCAAATATTGTTTAATCTAAATCTATAAGTTATGTATTTACACAATTTAAAACAGGATGACATCTTTGTTCCATCAGAATTGAAATCCTTAAAAGACCTGACGCAGATGGAATCCCGAAGAGGACTTGAGAATGTGATAATTTCAAATGGCAAAATTGTTAATGTAGTTTCAAATAGCTACGGACATATTCCTAATCAGTTATTCTTTAAGAAAGCTGAAGACATGTTAATTAATGCGCAACTAAATTATCATAAGCGCACAATCAATAAAAATGACAGGTCTTTTATAACTGACTTTATAATTGATGATAAAAATCAATTCACAGTTAAAAATGAAAAGGATTTAATTTTACCAATGCTTCGATTTACGAATTCTTACGATGGTAGTGAGAAAACTTCGGGTCATTTTGGATTTTATCGAAAAGTATGTTCAAATGGTTTACATGTTTCTCAAAGCCAGATTGAGTTCTCCATTAAACATAATAAAAATAACACACAGCTAATTATGCCTAAATTAAATAATTTGTTTGTGAAATTTCTTGATAATGAATTCTATGCTATAACCAGGAAGTTTGATAAAATGAGAAGTATTAAAATTATAGATACTAAAGCGTTTGTTAAGTCAATATTAGATACTACAAAATTATTTAAATATGAATGCAGTGATAAGAATACTGATCCTTGTAAAAAATCACGTGAAGTAATTGAAATATTGAATTATGAAGCTTTGTTGCTTAATGAAGAACCAAATTTATGGTTAGGATATAATGCATTTAATGCAGTATTGCATAATACTTTAAAAAAGACTTTTGGACAACAAGAACGACTTGATAGATCGCTTTTTGAAACGATATATGAACTGGCCTAAATGGTTCAAATGGTTTATCCAGTACCATAAACTGGATTTTTTTTTGTTTTTAGCTTGAAGATGATCAGAAAGAAATAGTATAAAATATAGAATGACAATAGCTCAGATTCTCTACTTATGAGCAGTGCCTAAATATGGGACGGGGTCAAATATTGTTAATACTATACTAGTAGTATTTCTATTATAAGGCTTGTAAAGAAGTATGTCAAATAGTTTTAGTGGCCTTTTTTATTTTCAAGTAAGAGATTTTTTTTCTAAGCTACTAGATGATTTTATTGTATTTAGGAATAAGATAAATTAATATGTCACATTTTTTATCCTTAAATATTAATACTTTTAGGTTTAATTCTTATCCATAGAATGTACCAGTCATCACGCAAGCAAATTAAATTGGTGAACAGAGGAAAAATCTTACTTAGAAAAAGATGTTATTAATGAAAATTTATTGAATTTAGTAGTGTCCTTAAAAGGGTAAGGCTACAAATAATTATTGTATGTAAATTTATAAAGAGTTGAATATATTCAGGTTATTTTTTGATGCCTTTAATCAATTATATTCGTTTTATTTTTTTTTCAATTTAATTGATGAGGGAAGACAAAAACGTTACTAAACTTTCTCAGGAAAATAATCATGTAAAGCGTTTTTGTCTTTTTCAATATCCATTATTACTATATTAAGTATTGATTTAATTTTTTTCTTTTGACCTTCAGTAAGGTTATCTGTCAAAGAAATCATAGGATTGTCTGGAGCTTTTATACTTATGGTGTCAATATTATCTTTAATGAAGTTTAAGGTCATCAAAAGTTTTCCATTTAACCCTAAAGGAATAACATTTGTTTCAAACGCTTTTATGGTTAATTCTTTAATTAAAATAGACTTTAAAGGTAATTCTAACTCTGTCTTTAATAGTTTGATTAGTTTAATGATATCTATTTTGTCGTTTTGATAATCTCCAAATTCTTCCTGTTTTTTTGGATTCATTTTCAATTTTCTACTTCCAATACATAAATCAGGGTTTTTATATAGGTTGTAATCATTTTTTCCCCTAATAAAATCAGTTCTTAGTACAGGAACAATGTCAATTGTTTCAATTTCGCCATCAATGTCAAAGATTAAACCTAATGAAACTTTTTGTTTACGAACCTCAACCAAATTAATATCCTTAAAGTTGTCTTTCAAGAAATAGTAAACCGTGTTGTACATATTATATTCGTTTTTAAAACTTGTTTTTTTAAACTGAATTCTAATATCTAAATCGGAAAGCCCACTAAGAGCTGTGCCTTGTTTAACAGAGCCTTGATTAGAGACTTTACCAAGTATATCATTACGAAATCTAAATTTAAGCTCGTTTTTTATTTTTTGCCCCGTAATCAAAACTTCTTTGTCTGTCTCATCTGTTTGATAAGAATCAATAGCAGAGACTAGATATTTAATTTCATCAGCTTCACCTAAAATTTCTTTACGAGAATTAAAAACAGAGAGGAATAGATTGATTAGGCTTGCATTTACTGCTCCAAGTATAGTTCCTAATATTCCTGCTAAAATTAACGACTGGAAATCGAATTTCAATTGAGGGTTTTTCTTTTGGTATTTAAGTTGTTTAGAGCTATTTGAAATTAGGCCGATAACTCCCCCAATAGCGGCTCCAAACTGTAAGTTTTTTTTACTAGAGTTCTTCATCCAATGTCTCTCCTATAGTGGCCAAATATGATTTTAAATCAATTGCAGGAACAGTGCCAATAGCTTGTTGTAAGTATCTGGTAAGTTGCATGAAAAATGTAACCATTGAATTCTCTTTTTTACTAAACTTAACCGTTTCTATTGACCTGTTTTCATAAAAATCAACAAATTTATCAAATCCTTTGTCCTCTATCTCCTTGTTGGGGGTGTAATCAACAACAAAGCATCCATAATCTGCAATGCACCCCATGTCAATACCACTTAATCCTTTTTGATTTGATAGATGGGATTTAATAGCCTTGTTATCATTTTTATGAGAAAACGAGTTTGTACTTGCAAGAATTCCTCCTACTATTTTTGTAAGTGGTCTAGGGTTATGTCTTAAGCCTGAATTTATCATATTAGTACTTGTACGTTTTAATTTTCTAACACTTTCTATCTTTTCAGCAGCATATTCTATGTATGTTTGGTTTTCTACATTTCCTTTTATATCTGGTTTTACTTCAAAGACAGCATAAACTCCTTCAGCAGGGATATAGTGAAACCCATTTTGTGAAAAAATAAAAGGAGTAAACCAATTGTCGTAAATAACAATGTCTATTTGTTGGCTAGTATTCCCTTCATGGTCAATAACTATAGCCTTATCCACACTGTATCTGTTTGGTAAATATTTTTGTAACCATTCAATCCAAGCATTTTCAAGAGCGTCTCCTTTAGAGCCAGGATGAGTTATATAATCTCTATTAGTATTTAATTGGGCTGTCATTTGACTCTGTAATCCTGCAAAAAGTTCATTTAAGGGTATTTTTTTACTCATAAGGCAATAGTTTTCTGTTGTCGTAAATATAAAATGTTGCTTGATTAAGTTTATCTGAAGAAACGCTTAAAATTAATAGTATGGGGTTTTTTAGATTAACACATGAAGATGACGCAATATTCGCCATTGCTGATAAATCAGTGTTGCTAAATTGTGTACTTCCGTTTGGGTGAGTGTGCCATTCCCCAATATAGTATTCTTTTTTGTTCTTGAATAGGGTTGAAAAAAATGTATTCATTCCTTCGGAATTTCTTTCAAAGTTATATCTGTTTCCTTTGTAACTTTCAGGGAGAATAAAATCTGTAATGAATAATGTGTTGAAATCATCCGAATACTTTCCGATTAAGAATCCTCCAAACTCATTTGGAAAATGTTGGATGCCTATTTGACTAATTTTTTCTAATAATTTATTATCTATAGTTAGTTCAACTTTTCTTTGTTTATTGTATAGTCTCAATACTTCACTATTTTTAAATTTGATGAATCACTTTCAATCACGAAATTGCTTTTTCTTATTCCTGTTTCGTATAAAGTATGGATATGTTTTATTGCCATTTGTGCCAATAACGATATGTCATTATAAGACGCTTTAAAGGTTGGATTCCAACAGCCTGTTGGGTTATATAAATCAGATGTATCGTTCTCTAAAACATTAGTAAACTGATTCATTACAAAGTTGTAGGCGTTAGGATAAAAAGCGCAGACCAATTCTTGAGCAAAGTTTGTAATGGATAGATTTATCAAATCACATTTCAATTTAAGAGTATCGAGGATATACATAAGGTCGTTGTCGGTAGTACAATCAAAAACCAAATCGTATTGATTGAGGTTTTCCTCAAAACTACTTTTTTCGCCTTGTTCTTTGTGGTATAGTTTTATGATTCCTTGAAAATAGTCTTTCTCAACTATGTTGGTTTCAACAAATGGAGAAATCGTACCTAGAATAATTTTTAATTCTTCTGTTTTATCTATTAATCCAATATTAAACTGATATTCAGACCGACATACATTTTCTGGTTCTTTGACGTCATAATCTGCAAAATCGATATATTTACAGCCGCATCTTGTGAGTGTTTTAGCGACCATGCTTCCTAATGCTCCTACTCCGATAATCAGTATTTTCTTTTCTGTGAAGCTTTGTGAGAACGAACCTCTTCCGAAAAAATACTTGTAAGAGGAATTCCTAGTAATACCCCAATTTATTTCTTCATCATTGCGAAATACAGTAATCCAACTACCTTTTGAATCAGGAACTCCAAGAATCGGAAAATTTCCAATTTCCAATAAAGCGACTTGCCAATGTATATTTACTTCATCAATTTTATACCCCAGAAAAACAGGGAACAATTTCCCTTTTTCTGTGATATTATTTTTTTGAAATTCTAGCAAAAAGTTTAAAAATGCTTGAGGTAGGTGGTCTTGTAAATCTATCCATTTAGTAAATATGAACTTTCCGTAAATAGCAGGTGGCACTTCTATAAATAAATAAGCACCATTATATGAGATGTCCATATTCTTGTAAAGATTGCTCCATTGGCAATCTAATTGTTCTCCATTTTTTCTAATGAAAGTTTGTATTAAATGGTTTGAAATTGAATGGCCTCTGTATACTCCGCTTTGAAGGGCGGTAATTGTTACATCTCCAAATTCCCCTTTTGCAAAACTGTGTCTTGTATCTGTAAACAGAAATGAGCGATACTGGTTGTTTATTAGTTTATCTTCAACTATGATATGTTCGTAATGATCGTCTTGGTCTTTATTTATGTAGTATTTAATGATCCAATTCTTCAAAGAATTGAAGTCATAATTTAGCTTTGATTTTAAAATGGTGCTATGAGATGTATGAATACATATTGCACCATTACTCATAACGTGCTTGTAGTTTATCAGATTCAAATTTTTAAATTTTATTGAATCTGTATCATAATTTTTTAAAGGATAACATTTGTATACTTCGACTTCAAATTCCAAAGAGTGTGATAATTTTTTGAAAGATATTTTAACTTTCCCTTTTATCAATATATCTTCTTCTACAAAATCATAAGCCTTTTCTACAAATGGAATATCGCTTATCAACATTTTAACATCATCCGAAAAGGCCATTTATCCGAATCTTTCAGTTTTTGGAGGTGTTGAATATGCTGCTGCTCCTGTTTTTATCCCGTAGCCACTGTTATTGCATGATTTGTCATCATCTTCAAAATCTTTATTAGTAGGGAAGTAGCCTTTGATATTATCGCTATGGTTATTAATTCTTTCGATAATAGTTTGCATTCTATTGGATAAATTGCTTTTTTCCCAACCTTCCAAGGTATCCATCAAATCATTGTTGCTATTTCCTGGGTCAATTAATTTGAAACCATCTTTTGTAATGTTGTCTTTTATGTATTCCATTACTTTCTCTAATTTTTCCCAGAGGTTACCTGAAATTTCTTTTTTGTCAAAGGCTTTTATGGTAATGAGTTCCAGTAAAAAGGATTTATATTCTTTACCATCGTTATTGTTCCATATTTTCAATAATCGAATAATCTTTCTTTCATTTTCTTTTGCTTTTATATGCTCAATTTGTGACTGTATACTAGTCTGTATGTAGGTGCTACAGGAAATTAGCCCATAGTTTCCGTTAACGAAGAGATTTAATTTACTGTCATCTGGATATTGGTCTTTATTAAGTTCTCTTCCTGGAACAATATCTAAGCTAATTACATCTCCATCTTCATCCTGGTCAAAAATTATCCCAATTGATACTTTTTGTTTTCTTATTATGGCAACTTCCTTATATTGATCTTGAAGAAAATCATAAAGGCTATCAAACATTTTATCTAGTGTATCGAAAGAATCCTTTTTAAAAGGTACAACCACGTCTAAATCAAATTTTGTATTTATCGCTGTATGTTTTTTAAATGAACCTGAATCAAATACAGTATAGATATTAGTTCCATAATGTGATTTTAATGATTCTTTTACCTCATTTCTTTTAGTCTTGAATTTGTCTACTAGATTTTGAACGTGGTTCATTCGATGTGTTTCCAGTACATTTTGTAGGTGTTCGTGGTTGTTTGTTGTCATCTTTGTAGTTATTTATTTTAAGAATTTACTGTCAATAATATTGCCAACAATTAAATTAATTGGTAATAAGTAGTTATTTAGAAATTTTAAGTGACAGGTTGTCATGTAGTAGGCGTTTTTGAAACTTATTGTTTATGATTGGTTTTTTTTAATGTAAAGGAGGAGGTATTGAGAAAGGTAAATTATTATACAATATTCACCAAAGTTAAACTCGTAAAATATTTGCTTTCAAATTTGTCTGCCTAAATAATCGGAACCCCCAAAGGTTCCCCCAATTTTTTACTCGAAAATTTGAGTCAAAATTTTATCTTCCGTTTGGTGCTTGCTCAAATATTGTTTAATCTAAAATTTAAGTATTATGACAACAAGAGCAAAAAGTACCAAGACAAATGCATCAAAAGCCGTAGTAAAAAAAGCTAAAGTTGATGCCTTAAGAATCGAGATTGTACATCTGGAAATTCAGAGGATTCAATCGGATCTTGATCAGCCCAGAAAAACATTCGATGAGAAACTTTTAATTGAATTAGCCGAAAGTATTAAAGCGCACGGGGTTCTTCAGCCCATTACCGTCCGTCCTTCAGGAGGTAATTATATCATCGTGATGGGGGAGCGCCGGTTCCGAGCTTCGAAATTGGCTGGATTGGAAACCATACCCTGTATGGTGAAAGAGTACTCAGGAAACGACATCATGGAAGTGCAGATCATTGAAAACCTACAACGTCAAGATGTAGAACCCACAGAAGAGGCAGAGGCAATAGCCTATTTAAGTGAAAAGTATGAGCTCTCGGAGATCGCCAGACGTTTAGGAAGAACCGACCATTTTATTCGTCAGCGATTAAAACTGGCGGGGCTTATTGAAGGATTTAAACATTTTGTGCGTTCTGGTGAGATGTCTTTAAAGCAGGCTGTTAAAGTTGGATTGTTTGAGCCACAGGAGCAGGCTTTGATGCTGGAATCCATAGGAGAAGATTTTAATGCTTATTTGATAGACCGATTAATACAGGAGCAGTCCTTTGATCTGGAACGAGCACCCTTTAATGTTGAGAATAAGAGTTTAATTGAGAATGTTGGGGCTTGTGTCACCTGTTCGTTTAATGCAGCAAATCAGGGTCATTTGTTTGAAGAGGGAAAAATGATTTGTACTAAGGCCATATGCTACGAGACGAAAAAGCGTAAAGTATTCACAAATCTTATAGAACAGGCTAAACAAGAGAATATTCTGTTAATCCCAGAAATAAGAAAGTATTGGGTGAGTGATCAGAATAACCAGTTGATAATTAGTGAGCTTGAAAAAAACGGTATTAAAGTCTATTTGTTAGATGATCTGGAGGTTATTGAGAAACCAGAGGAGCCGACTTTGGAACTACTTAAAGAAAAGTATAGACACTATGATTATACAGATGAAGAATTACAAGAGGATTTAGATGAAGCTCTCAAGGAGTATCAGGAGGAACATCAGACGTATAATTCGGCAATAGATAATGGTTTTGTGAAAGGTATTGTGTTTCATCCCGAAACATACCGCTATAAAGAATGCTATGCCATGATTAAAGATGTTGAGGCCAGTGATTCCAGTAGTCATGCTATTCCTGTTTCAGAACGAAAAATGGCCGACTGTACACCAGAAGAACAAATCATAAAGATTAAAGAACGTGAACAGCGTAAACAACATATTGAAAATAATAAGTTGTTTGAACAGGTTTCTTCAGAAATCAGAGAAGCCGGATATCTTGATTTGGATAAGGCATTATCTAAAGATGAGATGATTGCCATGACCATATCACTGTTTGAAAACAATGTGGGTTATATCCAACAGCAAAAGTATTATCTGGAGTTTTTCGGAAATACTTTAAAGATGAGTAAAGAAGAGATCTACAAGGACTTCAGAACACATTTCAAAAAAGAAATGTTTAATAAACTCATCAGGTTCTTACTAATTAAGCAAGTACATTTTGGAGAAAGTAATCATACCAATAACTTGACCAATATTGCTTTTTATCAGGCTATGAAGGGCTTTTATAAAGCTAAAATGGAAAGTACAGAACAGGAATTTGAAAAGGAGACTCAGACCAGAGCTGAACGCATACAGCAGCGCATCGTGAAACTGGAGCAGAAAGGTCAGGGTGCTGAGTAGTTTTTGTTGTCGAAAGAGAAATCAGTTGAGATACTGGTTTCTTTTTTTTGTATGCTTTTCATTGTTGTTTATAAATTACATTCCAGTACATTCCTTAAATGTTTTTCAAACTATTTAAGAAAAGCACTTCATGAAATAATCTTGGACACAGACTTAAAATAAAAAGTGATTATACTTTTATTGATTTTTTGATTTTAAGCCAGAGTCCGCTGCCACTGCGTCATCCAATTTAAACTTATACAAGAAGTAGAAATCATGTTTTGATTTTATTTATTAAGGAAGCCAGAAATGCCATTTTCTTGACGGCCATATCGGCAAAGTCTTCTCGTGACTTTGCTCGCTCTGTCCTAAAAATACCATCTCTGTCAAGCATTTTAAGGGGTTGGTAATGTTTGAGGCCTTTATTGGTTTTTGGTACAGCAAAAACCAGGCATAGCCTAAGTCGCTTCTATTATGAATTCTCATAACACCGCACGCTTAACTTTCCGTACACGCACGTCGTCATGGTTTTCATAAGAAGGCCTAAGGCTATAATGGAACTTGTAAAGACCAAGTAAATTTTATCAAAACTTAAGGTTTCTACTTCCTTGAAAACCTATGGACCTGCCTGACGGCAGGCAGGTTTTACTACGTCGCAGACACTCCTGAACTTTTGATAAAAGTCTTGACAAAACCCACCTCAAACATGGTCCTCTTTTAGAGAGAACTATACAAAGCACCCCTTAAAATTCTAGTTTAATTAAAATCAAAACAAGGGGTATTTATTAACCTTTTAAATTTTTTTATCATGAGTACAATTAAAAACAGAGTGCAGTTAATCGGTAACGTAGGGCAAGAGCCAACAATGACCATTTTAGAAGACGGAAAAAAGTTAGCCCGTATTTCATTGGCAACTAATGAGCACTACAATAATAAAAAGGGAGAAAAGCAAACCAATACCAGTTGGCACAATTTAGTAGCCTGGGGTAAAAAAGCAGACATTGTAGAAAAGTATGTGACAACAGGCAAAGAGATTGCCGTAGAGGGAAAATTAACTTCCAGAAGTTATGAGGATAAAGAAGGCATAAAGCGATATGTTACAGAAATCACCATTAATGAAATCCTGCTTTTAGGAACTTAGTTAAAAAAAGAGGGGAGCTTCATTTAGCCCCCTCTAATTCTCTTAAACCTTTTAACGCTTTAAATCCAAGCTTATGAAAACTAAAGTTAATGAAATCCAAATACGATACAAAGAAAATTTAAAAACATCTCAGATAATTAGTTGTTCTGAGGATGCAAATAATATAATATATGACAATTGGGATAAAGATACTATAGGAGTACATGAAACTTTTAAAATCTTACTCCTGAACAATTCCAATAAAGTGAAAGGCATTTTTGTCTTATCATCCGGAGGAATAACAGGAACGATAGTTGATATCAGAATTTTATTTGCTACCGTTTTAAAGTCACTAAGTACAGCTGTGATATTAGCACATAATCACCCCAGCGGAAAACTTAAACCAAGTGAAGCTGATAAACAGATTACTCGCAAAATAAATCAGGGTGCCAACTTTTTAGATATTAAAGTGCTGGATCATATTATTATAACTCCAAGTGGCGCTTACTACAGTTTTGCAGATAACGGAATTTTATAATTTTTTCATACAATGAGAATAAGACCTTTGGTGTTTCAAAGGTCTTTTTTTTTTGTAATTTATTAAACGAACTCAATATGAAATTGTCGTTTTAAAATTAAAAGACTTTTAAAATCATTTTGTTTAATCTTATATCAATACAATTAAGTACAAATCAATTTTTCTCTTTTCCTCTTATTATAATACCTTAATAAAGAGCGCTTAATAACTTGAAAATGTCATAATCTATCAATTGTTAAAGGGCGTTTGGAATTTTGTCCCTGCGGGACGAAATGGAATAGCAAGAGGGTAACGGGCTATACGCCCTGTTACTGGTAGTCACGCTCTGGAAACCCTTGTAAACAAAGGGATTGTAGTAGTATTGATTTTCGACTGTTATCTTGTTTTTAGAGTAAAACGGCGTTCATCACAGTAAAATCAACAAATTTTTAAAGTAAAAATGGATAAAGGTTACGAGAAAGAACAATTCACAACTATAAGTCTAAAGGTGTCTGTGGCTAGGCGCTATCGCATGTTTTGCAAAGAACAGCAACTCTCCTTATCTCTTAACCTGCTCAATATGATTGATTTTTTTAAAGCTAATGGCCTTACTCCAACTGATACACTTGAATCTCATTTAGGTAAAGTTGAAAGTGCTATAAAAAAACGAATCAATTCCCTGGTAGCTATCATTAGGGATATTGAAAGACATCAAACGGCTCCTACTTATGAGATGCTGCAATTATTATTTCAAGAGGCCACTGGAACTATGGAGAAGGCTAATTCAAATGATAATACTATTGCTGGGTTAAAAGTCTTGAAACAGCCACCGATATCCTTTGAGAAACATGATGCAATATTAGAAAAAATGAAAACTGCCCCAGTTGATGGATATACGCATTATAAAAATCAATACTTCCAGACACAACAGAAACTATTGGAACTAAAAGATCTTGTTACTGAAAGTCTGAATCAATCTACATATGTTAATCCGGCTTTCGGAAAAGGGTATGTGCGGATTGATATTACAAAAGAAGATTATACTCAATTAAAAAAACAAAGTAATGTACATGACTATAACAGCTCAGAAACTCGGAAGTAGTTATTTAGATAGTGCCTCTGATTTTGTTGCTTATTTAGAAAAGGAAAATAATTTTAAGACTCCAGAAGAAAGTAAGGAGTATTTTTTTAATCAGGAAAGGGATGATATTCTAAGCGCAGAAGTAATCACAGAAATAGATTCAAATACAAAAAAATTAGAGAAACATGAACCGAAGTTCTATTCAATTACTATCAATCCAAGTCAGAGGGAACAAGCTGTACTTAAGAATCATTCTGAAGAATTGAAAGCCTATACTCGTGAAGTTATGAAAGCTTATGCCCAATCTTTTCATCGGGAAATTGAAGGAAGAAAAGTGCAGGTTAATGATCTTAAATTTTATGCTAAAATTGAATATACAAGAACATATAAAGGAACTGATAAGGTCGTAAAAGAGAATCAACCTTATATCGCACGAATTGCAAAACTTCAAAATGATTCTAGAAAAATTAGCAGGGGAGAATTAAAAGGGAATATCAAAGCAATACAACTTGAAATTGAAAAGAATATACAAGCAGCTCCTCATAAGCAAAATGGAAAAATGATTGAGTCTGGTATGCCAAAGGCGGGTTCTCAATCCCATGTACATATTATTATGAGTCGAAAGGATAAATCCAATCGATATAGTATTTCTCCAGGAAGTAAGTATAAGGCTTCGACTGTAACTTTAAATGGAAAGGAAGTTAAACGTGGTTTTGACAGGGACAGCTTTTATCAAAAAGCAGAACTTCAGTTTGATAAACAATTTAATTATAATCGCCATTATGTGGAACAGTATAAGGCTCGTAAAACTTTATTGAAAACACCCGATCAGTATATGAAAAAATTATGGCAAATGAGTCCGAAACAACGTGCTATCGGATTTCAGATTTTAAAAGATGCAGGGATAAAAACTCTGATTCCAAAGGTGCCAACAAATCAGGCTCAAATTGCAGCTAAAATTGTTAAAGAACTTAAAAGAGGTGCGTGGAAAGCCCTTAGATCTGGATCTATTGAAATATGAGTACAACATGGATCGTATACATCGTATATTTTTTGATAGCGGTAATTTTTATTGCTATGACGCTGTATGTTTTTGTTTGGAATAAGGCAAATTACAAAGTGCATCCAAAGTATCGTATGAAGTTACATTTGATCTCAGGTAGCTTAAAAATTGATAATATCAGAAAAGGAGCTAGTATTATCGGAGCTGCAGGAAGCGGTAAGTCAGAAAGTGTAATTTACCAGTTTCTTTTACATTTTATACAAAATAAATTTTCTGGAATTGTACATGATTATAAAGATCTTGAATTAACCGAGATGGTTTACCCACTTTGTAAAGCATATAAAATTAAACTCTATACAATTGCTTTTGATACCATTTATTATAGAGTAAATCCAATAGCGCCAAATTATTTGCCGAGTGAAGAAAGTGTACATGAGGTGTCAAAGGTGCTTATGGAAAATTTATTAGAGCAGAACCTCTCAGAAGTAATGGGAAGTAATAAATTTTTTTCTGATGCAGTGGAAGGATTACTTTCAGGACTTATTTGGAACCTTAGAAGCTATTATCCTCACTATTGTACATTACCTCATTTAATAGCGCTATACCAATATCTGGATAAAGATGGTTTGGTTAAGTTTTTAAAAACAGATATCACTTCACAAGCCATGGCAAGTGCCTTTTTACATGGTGTGGATTCAGAAAAACAAACGGCAGGGGTGAGAAGTACGCTCTCTAATGCTTTTAAAAAAATAAGTTCTAGAAAGCTGTTTATGGCGCTTTCAAAAGATGAAGTACCTTTAAATATCAATGAAGAAAGCCATAAAGGGATAATAGTTATTTCAAATCACCCTAAATATGAGTCTACATTTGCACCGATTATTGCCATGGTGATGCATACAGTAGTAAAGCAAATGAGTGAGAGGAATCGAGAATCTGCTTTTATTCTTATGGAAGAAGCTCCAACAATTAAATTATTGCATATGCATCGAATACCTGCTACACTGCGTAGTTATGATATTACTACGGTATATGTGATGCAAGATAAAATACAAAATGATATGCTTTATGGAGATAAGGCCAGTCGGGCAATTATTAGTAATCTGTCTTATCAATTTTTTGGAAAAGCTAATGATCCAGATACTGCGAAATACTATGAAAGCTTTTTTGAAATCATAATCAAACCTACGAGATCTGTTACAAGTGGAAGTGGTTGGTCCTCCAATAGTAGGATAACTAAAGGAGAAAGGGAGGTTAGTAAGAGAAGAGCGAATGAATTTTTTAAACTTAAAACAGGGCAATTTGTGGCCTTTGCAGATGGGAAAGATAAAAAGGTACAATTCAGATTACTGGATATAAAAAAGAAAAGGCCACCTTTAGTTAAAGATTATACAGAAGAAGATTTAGATTTTAATTTTAAAAAGATTCATAGCGAAGTCAGAGGAATGTTTGAGTCAGATTCGTAGATTAGAATTTAAAATTGAGCTAAAGGTAATATGTAAAGAGGTTTCTTACTTGATTGTCATAATTTTAGTATATTTAAAGAGATATAATTTAACTACATATTATGGCAAAATTTGAAATTTATAAGGATAATGGCGGAGAATTCCGTTTTAGACTTAAAGCAAGTAATGGACAAAATATTCTGGCTAGTGAAGGGTATGCTGCTAAATCAGGTTGTACTAATGGTATTGAATCTGTAAAGAAGAATGCTCCAGATGAATCAAAATATGAACGTTTAGAATCTAAAAGCGGTAGTCCTTACTTTAATTTAAAAGCAGGAAATAATCAAGTGATTGGTACCAGTCAAATGTATTCATCTACCAGTGCCATGGAAAATGGCATACAATCCGTGAAAACAAACGCTCCTAGCGCAGAAGTAGAAGATTTGACATAAATTAATTATAAATCTTAGTTTTAAAGGCTACAAATTCTTGTAGTCTTTTTTATTCAATGATATTCTGTATTATATAATTATAAAAAGATTGTAACGAGATTTTTGTGGTTTTATACAACAATAGGAAAGATCACTTTGTAATATTTATACTCGTTTTATAATATCAATTGTGCTATCTGAATTAACGATAATTAAATGACCTTATATGAATTTAATAGACTGTCTGAAGGAGAAAAATTTAATCAGACATTTAATAAGGGATCTTTCATAGATTCGAAAGTAGAAGGAAGTTTTAGATATGCCCTATACGCCCTGGATATGTTTTTTGTTGAAATTAAATATAATAGCACTAAAAATAAATTTGAAGGTTTAAAGAGCTTTACAACAGGGGAGTTGCTTGATAAATATTCAGATATATAAAAAAAAAATTATAGGAATAAATAAATTATTCGGGGATGTTTTCCCCATATTTTTCTTCAAATTCTTGAAAAAGTAATTTTAAAGAGTATTTTTCATGTCTACAAATATTGTAAATAGTAGAAAAAGGTAAATCGTATCCACTTGAAGATTTTATCTTACTAATTGTCGATGATGAAAGGCCTACTAAGCTAGCATATACATTTTGAGACACATTTAGCCCTTCTTTATTTTTCGGTTGTCTTAAAAATTTATCAGAAATAAAATTGCATAAATGCTCATTTATTAGAGCATTTGCAGAGTTCAGTTTTTCTTTAGTTATTTTTTCGGACATTAAAATGAGTTATCATTTCAAATGAAATAAATATTAAAAAAATAACTGTTCGCTTTAGCGAATGATTAAAAAGAATTCGTATATTGAACCAGTAAAAATCAATGATTAAAAAAGATAGACTCAAATTAAAATAATTTAAAATCTCAAAATTAAAAATTGGTACTTTTTAAAAATGAGATAATTAGTAGATAGCTCACACCAATTGGTGTGAGCGTCCTAATTGCAGTTTAGACAAAATGCTTATATATTATTTTATAATAAATCTTAATTGATGCCTATTGAAAAAGATTAAAGGATACCAAGGTTTAAAAATTAGAAAAGCGCAATTTAATGTTGAGTTGACAGCGTATTTCTTGTTGTATCCTAAAAAGCCGAAGTGCCCTATATAAAACACATACTTTTTGTTGCAGGAGTGACGTCATGATGATCGTTAGCTAAATATTTAAGCTAATTCTGGTATGCGAAAACTTCTTTCTCCTGTAATTCACGATTTCACATAGTCATGGTATCCAGCCATGAAACAATATTCCCTAAGTATTAACTAAAGTCCTTACTCGGGTAAGGTGTGCTTTGTATTAATTTAAATAAAAACGCCTATGAATTAAAGATTTTGAATTAGTCTGAACAATATCTGGGTAGCTGTAATTCCATTTTAATTACGGATAAGGTATGTATTGGTTTACTACCCAGTTATTAAAAATTAAACTAGAGATTTAATTAATAATAAATAATAGCCTATGGAATAAACAGACCCAAATATTAAAGAAGAAAATGGATATGAAAAAGAACCCTCCATTCACCGTGGAAAGTACTTGGAGGGCAAATTCAATTAAAACAACGTTTAATTAAACCAACCCAAAATTATGAAAAATACCTTTTTTAACAAGGTAAGGATACAACTATTTTGTATCCTGCTAATAGTAATTTCTCTAAACTCAAATTTAGTTTTAGGGAATTTCAAACATACAAAGTTAAACTTTAGAGCCTTACAACAACAGATTAGTGGAAATGTTGTTGATAGTAATAATATGCCCATAGCAGGCGTAAATATTCAAATTAAAAATACCTCAAACGGAGCATATACTAATCAGGATGGTCACTTTACATTAATTGCAAAATCAACAGATGTCCTTGTTTTAAGTTATCTTGGTTTTGAAACACAAGAGATTTTAGTTGGGGCAAAGATTCAATTAACTATTGTCTTACAAGAAGATATTACGGCTTTAGATGCTGTTACGATTAATGCAGGATATTATTCCGTTTCAGAAAAACAACGTACTGGAAATATTGCTAAAATTGACACAAAGGTTATAGAAAAACAGCCTGTCAATAACCCTTTATCGGCAATGCAAGGCCATATGTCTGGAGTAAATATAGTGCAAAATACAGGCCTGCCAGGAGGAGGTTATTCTATTGATATACGTGGTAAAAATTTTATAAATAGTGGGACAGATCCTCTATATATTATAGATGGAGTTCCTTATGGTTCTGAATCATTAGGTTCAGTTTATATTTCTTCCGGCATTAATCGCGGAAATACCAATCCTTTAAACGCGATTAATCCAAATGATATTGAAAGTATAGAAGTTTTGAAAGATGCCGATGCAACTGCAATTTACGGTTCAAGAGCTGCAAATGGTGTTGTACTAATTACAACTAAAAAGGGAAAAAAAGGCCAAACAAAATTCAATTTAAACCTGAATAGTGGATTAGGACGTGTGTCTCATTTTTTAGATCTCCTAAATACAGAAGAATACTTGGCACTTAGAAGAGAAGGTATTACAAATGATGGTCGATTAGATCTACTTAATAATCCTGCTTATGACTTTATTTGGCCTGATTTGAAACTTTGGGATCAAAATAGGTATACAGATTGGCAGAAAAAACTTATTGGGGGTACAGCGTATAGAAATAATATGCAATTATCCGTTTCTGGAGGAGGAGAACAAACCCAATTTTTAATAAGTGGTTCACATCAAAATGAATCAACTGTATTCCCGGGTGATTCTAGATACAAAAAGACTTCGATTCATACTAATCTAAATCATCAATCAAAAAATCAAAAGTTTAAAGTTAATTTTTCTACTATTTATTCTAAAGAAGATAATAGGTTGCCAAGATTGGATTTAACTGGAGCAGCTTATACATTGGAACCCAATGCGCCTAAATTGTATGATGATAATGGTGAGCTTAATTGGGAAAATAATACTTTTGATAATCCATTAGCTTTATTAGAAGAAACCTATCAGGCTGATATTAATACAATTGTATTAAACGGTGGTGTGGCATATCAAATACTGCCTAGCTTGGGGGTTAAAGCTAATTTAGGGTACAATAACTATAATTTTGCTTCATATAGATTACTTCCTAATACTTCAAGAAATCCTCGATTTGGATTTACACCAGAAAGTTATTCTAATATTACAACAAATGACTCTGATCGAGAGTCATGGATCGTTGAGCCTCAAATTGATTGGAAAGAAAAATTTGGAAAATTAAATATTAAAGCTCTATTAGGAACTACTTTTCAAAGACAAACCATGGATCAATTAGTTTTGACTGCACGAGGTTTTCCTAATAATAGTTTAATGCAAAATCTCTCAGCGGCTAATACTATTCAAATAGATGAAGATAATGCCAGTACTTATTCCTACCAAGCTTTTTTTTGTCGTCTTAATTTTAATTGGGATGATAAGTATATATTGAATTTAACAGGTAGGAGAGATGGTTCTTCTCGGTTTGGTCCAGGAAGTCAGTTTGGTAATTTTGGAGCAGTTGGTGGAGCATGGATCTTTTCAGAAGAAGAATTTATTAAGAATACCGGTTTGCTCACTTTTGGAAAGTTAAGAGCTAGTTATGGGATAACAGGCAGTGATAATATAGGGGATTATAAGTTTCTTGATTCTTATAGTATAACAGGAAACGATTATAATGGAAATCTTTTACTTGAACCTACAGGGATTTATAACCCTGAATTTGCTTGGGAAGTTAATAATAAATTAGAGTTAGCATTCGAATTAGGATTTTTTAATAATCGCTTAACACTTAACTCTGTTTGGTATAGAAACCGTTCTTCAAATCAATTGATAGGTATTCCATTAGCCAGTACAACTGGTTTCTCTGAATTGACAGGTAACTTTGATGCAACTGTTGAAAATACAGGTTTAGAGTTTGATTTTAATTCAATCAATATAAGTAATGGAGATTTTAAATGGAATACCGTATTTAATCTAACCATCCCTAAAAATAGATTGTTAAAATTTCCCGATTTAGAATCTTCCACTTTTGCCAATCAATATATATTGGGAGAACCATTGAGTATAAAACGTTTGTTTCATGCTTTAGGAGTGGACTCAAGTACAGGAGTCTATCAGTTTGAAGATTATAATGAAGATGGAGTAATCAATAGCTCAGGAGATAGAAATTGGATCGAGGACTTTTCTCCTGAATTCTATGGGGGACTGGGGAATTCTATTAGTTATAAAAATCTAAGTTTAGATTTCTTTTTTCAATTTAAAAAACAACGGGCTTTCAATACAAAGAGTGTGCAAGTTGCTCCCGGTTACAGAAGAAATGTCCCGGTTAGTTTATTAAATCATTGGCAAAACCCAGGAGATACCTCTGAATATATGTTAGCGACAGGTGGCTTGAATTCTAGTTTATACCCAAGTATAAGTTATCAAACTATTAGTAGCGCAGCAGTTAGTGATGCTTCGTTTATTCGATTGAGGAATATCACATTAAATTTTAAAATACCCAAATCAGTACTACCTAATTTGGATCTTAATTTATACCTGCAGGGCCAAAACTTATTTACAATTACAGGATTTGATGGACCAGACCCTGAAATGTCTTCACTTATAATTTTACCGCCTTTACGTCAATTCACTATTGGTGCGCAAATTGGCTTCTAATTAAAAAACACACTGTATTATGAAAAATCTAAAAACCAACATAATTGAATTTATACCCCAAAATAATATTGGGAACTATTGCATTGAAAAAGTTATACCAATTACTCTCTTAGTCTTAAGTATTGTAGTTTTGAGTTGTAATGATTTTGTAGAGGTCGATCCTCCTGAAAAATTTCTAATATCAGAAACAGTATTTGATGATCCTGCAACAGTAGAATCTACTTTAGCTAATATCTATTATAAGATGAGGGAGCAAGGTTTAGTTTCAGGTCGATATGGTTTAAGTAGTATTATGGGGATATATAGTGATGAATTGGATTACTATTTATTCAATACAGAATATCAGGAATTCTATGCACATAGTGTTATGTCTTCAAATCAACTTGTCACAGGTTGGTGGAGTCATGCATATAATATTATTTATGCTTCGAATGATATTATTAGTGGAGTTAAAAATTCAAATGCATTAAGAGAGGAAGAACAGAATCTATTTTTAGGACAAGCTCTTTTTATTCGTGCATTTATGCATAGCTTATTGGTTAATCTTTATGGGGATATCCCATATATCGCTACTACTAATTATATCGAAAATAATATGGTAGCTCGTATCCCTGAAAATGTCGTTTATGACAATATAATTTATGACCTTGTTCAGGCAGTATCGCTGTTAGAAGGGACTCAACCTACAGGGGAACGCGTTATTCCAAGTCAGGCAACAGCTAAGGCTTTACTATCTCGAATGTACCTCTACACTAAACAATATGAACTAGCTGAACAAATAGCCAGTGAACTTATATCTAGTTTTAGTTTAGAACAAGATATAACAAAAGTGTTTTTAAAGGATTCTAGCGAAACGCTTTGGCAATTTAAGCCTAATGGTATTACAGATATGAATACTTATGAAGCAAATGAATTTGTTATTCAGGCTGTACCAGGCCAAACCTATGCATTAAGCTCCCAACTAGTAGATGAATTTGAATTGAATGATTTGAGGCTTTATCATTGGGTTGGTTCCAAGAGCAGCGAAGATGGATTAACAACTTTAATGTTTCCATATAAGTATAAGGCTATATTCTCAGAAACTAATGCTTTGGAATATTCTATTTTATTTAGATTGACAGAACAATATCTAATTCGTTCAGAATCTAGAGCAAATTTAGGGGATACTAGCGGATCTTTGGAGGATTTAAACATTATAAGAAAACGAGCGGGATTGGAAGATGTAACTATAATTTCTCAAGGAGATTTAATTGAGGCCATTTTGCATGAACGTCAAGTTGAATTGTTTACTGAATTTGGTCAACGCTGGTTTGATCTTAAACGTCTAGAAATGGCTGATAATATTCTAAGCCCAATCAAACAAAATTGGAAATCTACGGATGTGTTATTGCCAATTCCAGAATCTGAATTGGAACTAAATTCTAATTTAAGACCACAAAACCAGGGGTATTAAAACTTGTATAAATAATCACTAAAAGTAATAAGATGAGAGTTTATATAATTTTGTTTGTTCTGCTAAATTCTTTTTGCTCTTTAACTGCTAAGGAACTACAGGCTATTGATATAGGTGTGTCAAATAGTATTCATGAATCAGTTCCAAAGGATAAATTTTTAAAAGTTTGTTTGGATCAGCAGCAGCTATTGTTAGAATTACCATCATCTATGTTAAATACAGAAATGATTTTAGTAAATCATAGCGATGGTTATAAAGTTGAACAACAGAATATTATTTGGTCAAAGATTGAAAATCAGATTGTATTAGAGACTAAACATATACACTCTGTAAATGATTTTTTTATCCCCTTAGAAAACAATAAGTCTGCAGTTCGAAATATTTTGGGAGTTTTTCCAATTATTAAGGATAAAGGGAATAGTTCATCTTATTGGATTGATATTTCAGATGTGTTTTTAACTACTAATTTGAATTGGAGTTATAGTCAAGGGAGTTCAATTTTAAAAGATCTATCATTTATTAAACAGGCTTATAACTTAAAAGAAGAGGTGATAATTAGCACGGAATGCACTTTTATGGAACAACAACAAAAGGTTTCAAAGTCCATAGATTTTAGTATTTACTTGCTTCCAGAGGTAATGCAATCTAGAAAATTTGATTACCGGATGGGATTTGATGTAGAGGATAATACAACTTTTATTCGAAGTCAAACTAGTAATAGTAAGGCAAGTATAATTAAATGGCGTTTAATCAAGAAACATCCTAGTAAGCCACTTAGTGAACCTGTAGAGCCTATTGTGTTTTATTTATCTTCCGAGATACCTTATAAATGGAAATCCTATGTCAAAGCTGGTATTTTAGAATGGATTCCAGCATTTGAGGCTGCAGGTTTTAAAAATGCTATTGAGGTTAAAGACTCTTCTCCTAAGGATTCATTATTTAGTGTTAATTCCGTGAACTATTCAAAAGTGCTTTGGGGTAAGTATCGCGATGTAAGAGGGTATGAGGACATAGGAAGTGCTACAGTCACGAAGGTTATAGATAAAAGAACTGGAGAAATTTTAAAATCAGATATTATCTTTAATGCCACTCTTGAGTATCTATCAGATTCGTATTTTATTAGGTGTGCTCCTTTGGATTCCCGAACTCAGAATTATCCTTTTCCAGATGAACTCTTAGGTAGGTTAATTCAATCGGTGATAGCTCATGAGGCTGGGCACTCATTTGGGATTATGGATAGCAATTATGGAGAATCTACTTATAGAATTGAAGATATAAGGGATGAGAGTTGGTTGAGTAGTATGGGATTTACACCAAGTATTATGAACTATGATAGGCATAATTTTATTGCACAGCCAGAGGATAATCTTTCACCACATTTATTAATGCCAAAAGTAGGACCAGCGGATATATATAATATTCGTTGGGCTTATACACCTTTGTTTGATTCTAATTCAGACCTAGAGGATTTAGCTTTTATTGAAGAGTCAGTGCGGTTACAAGATTCAATTCCTTGGATTCGACTTAGTAAAAGCCGTCATGAAACCATTGGTCCTGGATCAACAAATGAAGTAGTTACAAATACTAATCCTATTAAAGGTTTTTCATTAGGTTTAAAGAATCTGGAAAGAGTTATATCTCTTATACCTTTGGTGCAGAGTGATACTAGAGACTTTGCTTTACAAGAAAGGTTATACCTTAAGTCAGTTGAATTATGGTATAAGCAATTGGAGTTTATGATATCTGTAATTGGAGGGTACAATGTGCAATACAAATCTGATAGGCAAGCAGGAAATATTTATACTCCAATTCTTGAAACTCAGCAAAAAGAGACCTTGACTCTTATACTTACTCAGATTTGTTCACCTCCTAATTGGCTTGTTAAACCAAATTGGAGAGCCAAATACACATATACAACGTATCCCGATGTTGTCTTAGAAAGGCAGGTAAAACTAGCTTTTGAATTAATTAAACCACAGCGACTGAAACGGATAGAATATTTAGAGAATAATTATGAGTTTAACGATTATTCTAGGTCTTACTTAGCAGAGATTAGTTCAAATCTATTTTCAGAATTGGATCTAGAAAATGTAGTGATTTCCTCAAGAAAGCAGGCTTTGCAACGTCAATTTATATTAAAGTTAGTTCAAGGTATAACTCAGGAAACACCTACTGTAATAGCTGATAAAAATTATATGAATTACAGTCAAAAGGCACAAAGTCTCTTTATGAGTGAAATATTATGGCTAAAAGATCGTATTTCTAAAAGTATTGTAGGAATAAAAGATGAATCCACATTAGGGCATTTAAAGTTAATTTTGAATGTAGTAGAGGAGTATTAGTTTAATGGAAGTAACTTTAAAGTAATTATGTCGCAATTCATAATTGCTGATTTGCTAATTTAAGAAACGGTGCTATTCATTCTGCACCGTTTCTGTTATTAAAAAGTAATTAAATGTTCTTATGTAACGGATTCAGTAAATTCTGATCAGCATAGACTTGAAATCCATTGTATTCACAAGGGATGACTCCCTCCATAGGGCAATCTGTACCTCCAGGAACTTGTTGTATCCCAGGAATAGAGGGATCGTCATAATATCCAGTTGTATTAACAGTATTAGATTCTGTGGCGAAAGCTAAACCTACAGCTAGAACCATTACAAAAATGGGCAAAATTGATTTTAAAACTTTAGTTTTCATAATATTAAAATTTAAATGATTAATGACCTACTCTTTTAACAGGTTTTCGATCTTTCCCCTGCAATCGCGCAATTGAATTTTTATGTTTTAGTAGTATAATGCCTAGTACAGAAAATAATATAAAGGTTAGGTTAAACAAGATGTGATTGGTCCAGCTTAAACTGGCAAGTACGCCTCCGCATGAACATGGAATATAGTTGCTAAAACTTAGAACCGTCAAGATGTATATAGTGAAAATACTCAGAGCGAAAAGACTGCTGTAAAATCCCAATAATTTATGTTTTATAGAAATTAGAGTTAGACCTATTAATAATTCTATTCCGGGAAGTAACCATAAAATTATATTTGAAAATGATGCTATATATGGGGATTTACTGAGTTGAGATTTAAAATGTTCGAAATTAATTAGTTTGGAAAGGGCAGTATATACAAATAGTAAAACCAATACATTCGATATCATTGCAAGAATATTATCCGAATATTTATGAAGCCATTTCATACCATTTGATTGTGTTTGATTAACAATGGTATAAAGTTAGCCAAGGCAAATGACCCCTAAGGGATTAAAATTGGTCTGTAAGGGATTAAATAAAATTTAGGGTAAAATAGAGCCTAAGAATTTAAACGAAGTACTTTTGGGCGGTAAGAATAATAGGAATAAAACTCTCTGGAGAAGTGAGAAGCCGTTTTAAACCCTACAGTTTTAGCTATTTCTTTAAAAGACATGTTAGTGTGTTCTACCAGTATATGAGATTTTTTGAGTCTTTCCGTTTTTAGAAATTGGAAAACGGTCATACCATAGAGCTCTTTAAATCCTTTTTTTAGTTTAAATTCATTAATACCAAAATTATGAGCCAGATCTTTTAAAGAAGGTAAGTCATCCTCTAAATTATCGATGATGTATTTACCAGCAACTCGAATGTTATCAATATCCTGAGAAGATAATACCTGTTTAATTGTTTGATTTTTCTTTCCTTTTGTATTAAGGGATTCGAGATTTAATTTTGAAGGGGCCTCCCTTTGAACTAAGTCAAAAGTAGTGAGTAATGTTAAGTTTTTGAGCCTATCGTTGTTTTGTAATTTCACGCCATAACATTGGGCATTAAATAATAAACCATTTTTTGTTTTAAAAGTCAGCTTAATTGTATTGTGAAAATTGAATTTAGAATTTACTGTGTTCCATGTTTCTATAGAGGTGTCGTGAAGTAATGTGTGAAAAGAAGTACTTAAAATTTCTGATGGTTCATAGCCTAAAAGCATTATTGATTTATGATCCACATCCAGAATTTTTTGATTCTCATCTAAGACAAAAACAATCTGAGTTATATGTTTATAGGCGTTTCTGAAATTTATGTAGCCTTCATGTAAAAAGGAATCTTTAATTTCTTCTGTAACCATGTTTACTAGCACAGAAAGTGCCTCTATTTCATCCTTTTTATCGGTGCGTTCTATTTGAAATGAAAAATTGCCGTTAGAAACTTCTAAAAGTTGGTTATATATATGTTCCAAGCGTATTTTGTCTTCTGGATTTAGCATTGTTTTTTTTATGTTACATAAATAAAATCTCTCTTATGAATCAACGTATTCGTTTAAAAAGCGTAGGGCATTAGTTTCATCTTTAAACACATTTATAGGTACGGAAGGGAGGCTACCTTTTATATAAATTTTAGAGTATACTTCAGAAATAGGGTTGTTAGAAATTAAGGCTAAAGCTTTAATTAGGACAAAACCATCTGTTGAGAAATAACGTTTGGCTAACATATCAAAATGTTTAACCCCTCGGATATCACAAAGGATTGGAAAGGCCTTTCCTTGTTGAAGTTTTAATCGGTCATCTCTCACCAATTTGGCTGCTTCAAGTTGTATTTCTACTCCATTTTTATATACAGAATAGAGTACCCCATCTTTTAGCCAAGTGGAGGCAAAATCATTTTCTAATTGCATTTAACTGGTACTTTTAAAGGTAATGAGGTTTTTAAATTACATTTTTTTTCAATAGGTAGGTTTAAAAAATGTAAGAAAACTCTAAAACATATCTGTAAGGGATTTTTTTTGGTCTATAAGGGATTATTTGGATTATTGGAGCATATGCATTGATACTGCTTAATTCCTTTTGGTTAGTTTACACTGCATTTTAATGTGATTTAGAATGAATACAGTCCAATAATTAATAATCCAAAAAAATCATATGGCAAAAATTAAAGCAAACAACTTTTTAGATATCGTTGATGAAGTATTTACTGATGCAACGAAACATGGCGTGATACATCTGTATGCCGATGGGGAATCCTTATCCGGACGGACCATCGGAATTAATAATAAATCTCTATTTCATTTTGGAACTACAGGGTATTTAGGCCTAGAGCAGGACGAGCGATTAAAACGTGCTGCAGTGGAAGCTATTTTACGTTATGGTACTCAGTTTCCTTTGTCTAAAACCTATGTATCGCATCCTTTGTATCAAAATTTAGAAGATAAAATGACAGAAATCTATGGTAATCCTGTGGTCATTACTAAGAACAGTACCTTGGGGCATATCGGAGTCATACCGAGTGTGGTTTCTGATTCCGATGCCATTATTTTAGATCACCAAGTACATTGGAGTGTTCAAAATGCAGCCAAAGTTTTAAAAACAAGAAGCGTTCCAATAGAAATGATTCGTCATAATAATTTAAATATGCTGGAGGATAAGATAAAAGCCTTGTCTTCTAAACATGAAAAAATATGGTATATGGCTGATGGTTTATATTCTATGTTTGGTGATGCTGCTCCAGTAAAGGAACTATTAGAATTAAGCAATAAATATCCTCAATTACATCTCTATTTTGACGACGTTCACGGAATGAGCTGGGCAGGAAAGCACGGTTCTGGATATGTGATGCAGGAACTAGGAGATTTACCAGAGCATGTTTTTGTGTTTGGTACACTAAGTAAAACTTTTGGTGCCAGTGGAGCAGTAATGACTTGTTCTAACAAAAAGATGCACAGTAAAATAAAAACATTTGGAGGACCTTTAACATTCTCGGCGCAATTGGAACCTGCCTCAGTTGCAGCTGCTATTGCGTCAGCAGAAATTCATTTGTCAGAAGAGATATATACTTTGCAGGGTGAATTACAACAGCGTATTCGTTTATTTAATGATTTACTTTTAGAAACGGATTTACCTCTGGTAGAGGTAAATAATTCTCCTGTGTTTTATATAGGAACAGGTATGCCTATTACCGGATATAATTTTGTTAACCGTTTAATAAAGGATGGCTTTTTTGTTAACCTGGGGCTGTTTCCGGCAGTTCCTGTGAAAAATACAGGGGTGAGAATTACGATTTCACGACATAATAGACCTGAAGAAATTAAAGCGCTTACAGAGGCTATGGAATATCATTTTCCAAAAGCTCTGGAAGCAACTCACACGACATCAAATAAAGTATTTAGTGCCTTTAATCTGAATAAAAGGAAAGATGATTCTATAGGAGTTAAAACCAGTCAAGGCCTTATGTTGGAATATGCTGAATCCATATCTGAACTAGACAGGACAGTTTGGGATGAACTCTTCGGAAATCAAGGGGTGTTTGATTATAAGGGATTAGAGTTTTTAGAAGAGACTTTCTGTAATGCTGATAACCCCGAATCGCATTGGAAGTTCTATTATTTTATTATCAGGGACCAATTGAATAAACCTGTATTGGCAAGCTATTTTACTTATGGACTTTGGAAAGAAGATATGCTGGCTCCAGAATCTGTTTCCAGAGAAATTGAGAAGTTAAGAGTAAATAATCCTCTGTATATGACGTCCTATGTCCTGAGTATGGGATCTCTGTTTACTGAAGGTGACCACTTATTTTTAGATACGTCTCACCCCTTATGGATAAATGCCTTACATCTTTTATTTAATGAGCTGGATATTTTGGACAGAATTTTGAAACCCTCCATGATTGTACTTCGGGATTTTAAAAAAGATGAAGTACTTAATGAGTTTTTTCATAATCATGGATTTTTTAAGGTATCTATGCCTGAATCAGCTTATATCTCTGATTTTAAATGGAAGGGAGTGGAACAATTCTATAAAAATTTAAGCTCCAGATCTAAACGGCATTTTAAGAAAGATGTATTGCCTTTCCAGTCTTATTTTAATGTGGAGGTCTTAACTCAAATTTCACTGGAACAACGTGATGAATTTAATGCCCTTTTTCAGCAAGTTAGAAGGAATAATCTGGGTTTAAATACTTTTGATTATCCACTTAGTCTAATAGATAATATGTCTGCACATCCTAACTGGGAATTTATAGTTCTAAATCTTAAGAAAGAACACGCTAAGGCAAATCACGACATCTGTGTTGGTGTTATGTTTTGTTATAAAAATGTAGCTAATACCTATGTTCCTGCTTTTATAGGTATGGATTATACCTATGTTAAAGATTTCCAAGTGTACCGTCAATTACTTTATCAAACTATAAAGCGAGCAGGTGAAATCGGCATGAGTCACATTGATTTTGGAATGACGGCTGCCTTTGAGAAGAAAAAACTGGGCGCACAAATATGTCCTAAGGTCGCTTACATGCAAGCCAAAGATAACTTTTCCATGGAATTGCTAGAGATGATGGGAAATAAGAAGTAATGCAAAAATTAAAATAATATGTAATTAATCATACCTAATCCCTCAAGGTATTTTAAAAGAATAGATTGGATGGATAAAAATTATGATCGCGTGGTCGTAGAGTTTCAGAATAAACTTTCTGAATTAAATACGGGTAAAACAAATAGTCTTAAAAATTTAAATGAAGGCATCCTTTTGTGTAATAATGCACTTTATCATTTAAAAAGCATTGTAGATAGGCGCGGTTTTAAAAGTATTGAAGAAGAAATCTATTTTTTTAAACGGATTAAGGTTGAACCATTAAGTGTACTGGTCTATTTGTCAGAAGTAAGATCCTGCCAATTGTTGATGCCTAAGGTTGGCAGGAATAATAAATTAGCATACCTGAAGAAAAGAATTGGAAGAATAAATAAGTTTTTTAACAGAAACTGGGATTTTGTACACTATATGGATCAGGAACTATGCTATCTTGATAAACAATATTTTACAAGATCCTATCAGGTATTCCCTTTGTATGCGTTACCGGAATCTTTATATCTGGACCCTAATTATTTTACATCTCATGATATGTTATGGGCCAGAATAAAAGGAATGAATCAATTTGTCTCCTATATTAAAAATCTAATGCGGGACATTGAATTACAAGATAAATCTTCACTGTCAAATGCGTCCTTACATAAATCTTTACAATGGACGTCTTCAAAGACCGCTTTGATAGAATTAATTTATGCTTTACATGAATCACAAGTGATTAATAATGGAACCGATGATTTAAAAGCTTTAGCTCAGATTTTTGAGCAACTATTTGAACTCCCCTTGGATAATATCTATAAAACTTATTCAGAAATCAAGGCTCGTAAAGGGATTAGGGCTAGATTTCTAGAAGAACTTACAGAGCGTTTTAATCGCAGAATGGATGGAGATGACGCTTTATAAGTATATTTTAATTATCAAATTAATCATGTAACTACGACGATATTACGTTTTTAGTTTTCTTCTTTATTAATAAGGTTATGTAATTGTTTTGTAAGTGTTTTATGGCTGATTAGACCTGCTGAAACAGCCTAAAATACATCAAATTTTATAATGTTAAAATTTGACGTAACTACGAACAGATTACGAATAAACCATATTAAAAACATTCAGCTTTGTTAAACGAAAGTCAAATCATGATAAAGCCACTCAAAAGTTATTTTAAGGGATGATTTAGGTGGCTTTATTTTTTAAAAACAAAGCAAATGGGAGTAAGAGTTATTACAACAGATGATCTTCGAGAATTTAAATTGGAATTACTTGAAGACTTAAAAGAATTACTAGTAAAAGAAACAGAGTATAAGGCCAAAAAATGGCTAAAATCTCCTGAAGTTCGGGAACTATTGGGTATATCTCCAGGAACATTACAAAACTTAAGAATAAATGGAACGCTGCCGTATTCCAAGGTTGGAGGTGTGTTGTATTATGATTATCAGGAAATTATAAAAGTGATTGAGAATAATAGAATCCATAACACGTTTTAAAAGTTTAAAGTGCTATGGAAGAGATGAATTATATAAAACATTTGAATGCTGTTTTTGCACTCTTTGCCAAAGACGGGCGTTTAAATCCTACCCATATAAGTTTGTATATCGCTCTGTTTCAACTCTGGAATTTATACCATTTTCCAAAGGAATTTTATATCAATCGGCAGGAGGTGATGAGTTTAGCCAAAATAGGATCTAAATCAACCTATCACCGATCCATAAAAGCCCTGTCGCTTTGGAGCTATTTAGTATATCATCCTTCAAAAAATAAATTTAAAGGCAGTCAAATTATGATGTTCAAATTTGGGACAAGTAGTGGACAAGAAGTAGACCCCATCTGTCCCAAAAATGGTACAAGAAGTGGACAAGAAGTGGTATCTAAAATAAAACATATACAAACAGGAATAAACATAGAAAATGAGAATAAACACGAACAATTACATTTTAATTCATTTTCTGAAAATCAAAAACGATATGGCAGTGTCCCATATCAGGACAACTTAAAAGTAAGTGCAAATAAAAATTATGATGAGCCACTATGAAATATATTCAACCACATATTATCATTGAAGGCAATCGCGAGTATTGTCTTGGTGATTTAAAAGGAAACAAGATTATTTATAATTTTGAAAGTATCTTAAACTATTTGACGGATAAGGGACAACAGGAATTTGGAACCATATTCAAAATCCATGATGAAGACCGAGATATTCTATTTAAACTTTGTAATTATATTATTCGGGATCAGGAGAATTGCAAACGTCTGGACATTGATATCAATAAAGGCATTTTACTAAGTGGACCTGTAGGTTGCGGTAAAACCAGTTTAATGAAATTACTCAGATGCATCGTTCCACATCAAAAACCGTATAAAATAATACCGGCTCGGAATGTTGTGTTTGGGTTTAATCATCTGGGGTATAAAACTATTGAAGATCACGGAAATAGTAATTATGTATGTTTTGATGATCTGGGAATTGAACCCCTGGGTAGACACTATGGGAAAGATTGTAATGTCATGGGGGAGATCATACTCTCGCGTTATGAATTGTATTTAAATCATAAAGTAAAGACGCATATTACAACCAATCTGAATGCCCAAGAACTAGAAGAACGTTATGGTAAACGCGTGCGATCAAGAATGCGGGAGTTGTTTAATTTAATTGCCTTTGAAACTACAACCAAAGATAAACGGCGTTAGGGGATGGGACTTTAAAGTGATTTAATGTACTGGTTGATTTCTTGAAAAATGGAAATCAAAATGCACTTAATAATCTTGCAAAGCTTTTTGTAAACTGTTTTCATAATTTTAGATTTAGATGATTTTTAATCCCCATAAGTATTGCTAATGCTACTGCCTGAATGTGTTTTTTATCTGCCAAGTACATAGATTCATCTTCACTACTGATAAAGCCAGTTTCTATTAGTATTGCTGGATATTGATTGAAGGATTGTGATAAAACACTGTATCTGGCTTTTTTTATCCCTCTGGATAAAAAGCCTAGTTGGAGTCTGAATTCATCTAATATGGATTGTGCTAAATTTTGGGAAACAGTAGTTTGTTGGCCTGTTTTTTTAGTCGTAAAAATCTCAATACCTCTGGCTCCTTTATGAGCTGAATTGCAGTGAATGGATATAAAAGCATCTGCTTTTAATGCAGAGGCTAATTTTCTTCGATCTGCTAGACTAATTAGTGTATCTGAATCTCTGGTCAGGTATAGGTCTAATTCGTTTTTAAAAAACATATTATTCCATTTTTTTAGTTCTAAAGCAATGTCTAAGGTGATGTCTTTTTCTTGCCGGTGTAATCCAAGGGCTCCAGGATCAATACCTCCATGTCCAGGATCAATAACTACAATTTTTTTTAAAGGATAAACCTGTGCATTTACCAAACAGATATTTAAGAGCATCAGAAGAAAACTGACGTTTTTTAGTTTGAATTTTAATTTTTTCATCACGTTTTTCATGTTTTAAGGCTTTGATAATCATACGTTTTATAGGCGTTTGTTTTTAATTGAAATCAAATCAAATCAAAAAATATTATTTATGTAAAATATTGATATTCAGTTGTTTAGATGTAAATATATTGTAATTTTATTTAAGCGATAATGGAATTAATTAAAATATTTTTTACATGAAAAAAGCAACGTATTTAGCAATGATGAGTCTTCTGGTTTCAGGCAATAGTTTTGCTCAGATAGGAGGGATTGAACAATCGGTTAATGATGTGTCTAATACTATTAGAACTATTTTTCCCATCATTTTAGGGGTCATATTCTTAATAGGCTTCCTTTTTAATGCCGGACATTTTTTTGGAGAGAATTCGGATTTGAAAAAAGGAATTACTCGCGTTTTGGTCTTTGTATTAATAGCAGGTGCCGTAGTAGGCATTTTTACTTACCTCATAGGTATAGTGGTGTAGTAATTAATAGCGAAGCAATGAAACAGTTCAAGGTTTATAAAGATATTAGAAAGCAGGCTTTGTTAATGGGATTACCATTAACATTATTCTCACTTTTGATAACCAGTATACTTTTATCTCTACTTGTTGTCATTTTCTCTTTCAGTATTATAACGTTGGTGGTTGTTATGGTTGGTAACCTTGGACTGTACATTGTTTTTACTCAAATGAGCAGGGGTACTTTTCGCGTGTCCTTTAAACGTCATTTTCCAAAAGAAATCAGTATTAAAAATATAAATGTAATCGATTATGAAACGATTGAACCTGATGAGCTATGACCCCATTTTAGATATCCAAAACCATATTGTATTTGCTAGTAATGGCAATATAATACTCTGTTTTGAATGTCTGCTACCCGAAATATATTCACTATCCGAATCTGATTTTGAAGCTTTACATAATATTTGGTTTCAGGCCTTTAAAAGCTTACCAGTCGGCACTATTGTTCATAAACAGGATTGCTATAAGAAAGGGCCCTATAACGGCAATAAGCTTCCTAACGACACCTTTTTAGAAAAGGCCACCTATAAACACTTTAATGGAAGGTCCTACCTGGAGCATCGATCATATGTGTTTTTTAGTCTGCCCCAAAATAAAACGATCTGCCATTCAAAGCATATAAACCCATTTAAGTCAATTCAACAAGGTATTTATAACGCCGTAGATAAACATGTTGAAACATTTATGTCAGCTGTAAATGATGCTGTTTCTTTTGTGAATAATAGCAATAAAATAAAATTATCACCCTTAGAATCTTCGGAAATTCGGCTTTTAACGAAACAGTATTTTAATGGTTTTAAGGCCGATATCTTATGCGATATACAATTGAATATCTCTGATATTACTATTGGTGATTATCAGTTTGATGTTTTGGCCATTAATAATGAAAAGTGTTTCGGAGAGTTTGTGCAAAGCAGTAAACCCAATGATCAATTTACCTCGGATGACTTTGTGTTTCATCAAGGATTTATCGATGGTCTAGGGCTAAAACTCAATGAGAATCATATTGTAAATCAAATTATTTATCTGGATGATAAGCATAAGTGGAGAAGGCTTTTAGAAAAGAAAATTGAAACCCTTAAAAAAAGTGTCAATTTTGGTACTCAGAATAAGGTTATACTTGAAAGGATTAATGAGGTCGTTTCTCAAATAAATGCAGATGATTCTGCTCGAATTATAAGAGGTCATCTCAATGTAATAATCTGGAACCAGGATAGCGAAAAGCTTAAGGCTATAGCTTCTAAGGTTAAGGCAGAGTGCAAGGAACTGGATATAGTTCCCTATTATCCCAAAGGCCAAGACCGTAAGCAGTATTTCTTAAATTCCTTTTTTTGTCATAGTTCTAATTTTTCGAATGAAGATTTATATGTCACAGATCTTAAACACGCCCTGTGCCTTTTTATAAATAATACGAATTACATATGTGATCAAACGGGTGTTATTTTTAATGACAGACAATTTAATATTCCTGTTTTTAAAGATGTATGGGACGAAGATAAAAGGCGAATTAAGGCCAGAAATTTTGCAATTTTTGCTCCAACAGGAGAAGGTAAATCATTTTTAGCCAATAATATTTTAAGGCAGTATTTTGAATCACAGGTGAGACTTGTAATTATCGATCTTGGAGGTTCATATTCAAAATTTGCTAAACTGTATCCGGATGACCATATTATACTGCGTTATGAGCAGGGTAAAAATCTTGGAATTAACCCATTTTATATCGAATCTAAGTCAGATGTTTCTCCAGAACGTTTAGAAGATCTGGCAACATTTTTACTGGAATTGTTGGCTACTGATAAAGTAGCTTCTAAGGCAGAGGAAGTCGCAATTAAAAAAATCCTCCAATATTATTATCAAACCTCAAAAGCTGCTGTGTATTCCTTAGCCGGATTGTACAATTTTGTAGACAGCCATAAAGATGATTTGTTAAAAGCACTTGGCATTCAGGAGCGTTATTTCAATCTATATGATTTTTTACATGTTTTGTCAGAATATGTGGATGAAGGTCTGTATAGCTTTTTGTTCAATACTGAAGAAGACCAAACCTACAAGATAGAAGATAAGCGTCTTATTGTATTTGAACTGGATGAAGTTCGAGACAATAAAGAGATTTTATCTGTGATGCTCAAACTTATCAAGTCAGCCATACAACGTACGATTTGGAGAAATAAAGCAGAGCGCGGTGTTATCTTATTTGATGAATTTGCAAAGCAGCTTAAATTTAAAAATGTATTAGAGAGTGTTGAGTTTTATTATCAGGCTATTAGGAAACAAAATGGCGCTATTGGAATTATTCTTCAATCCATAAATCAA
Source organism: Formosa sp. S-31 (assembly GCF_051172795.1). NCBI lineage: Bacteria > Pseudomonadati > Bacteroidota > Flavobacteriia > Flavobacteriales > Flavobacteriaceae > Formosa > Formosa sp. S-31. The sequence goes on along the minus strand of NZ_JAENDK010000003.1, from coordinate 150,030 downwards.
CTCCCGGATAATGCGACATCGGCAAGTATTCTGGAAAACACTCAAATCGTCTATAGCCTTCATAATGAAAAGGGCTACGATCAACTTCAAAAACGCCTGAATCTTTCCAGTCATGATTTAAACCAGCTCAAGTCCATTAGAAATAATCTCTCAGGTGAGCGTAAGTATACCGAAATGTTTATAAAAATAGGAAAAGCCAGCAATGTGTTCAGACTGGAGGTTCCTAAAGAGGTCTTTGCAGCTTATCTGACCGATGGAAAGGAAAACGAAGAGATTCTGTCTCTATATAACCAAACTGGCAACATGGAAACAGCTATTAATACTTTTGTCAAGACGATGTAGAATAGAATGAAATGATAAAAAAATGGATGATATGAAATTCAAAAAAAAGATAGTGGGATTAATACTGGTATTGAGTTTGTACGCTATGAATAGTGCAGCTCAAGGGATGCCGGTTTATGATAATACTAATTTTATTAGCCTGGCAAAATCTCTGATAGAATCAGCGAAACAGACCTCTCAATTACTACAGACTGTAAAGTTTTTAAAAGAGCAAAAAGAGCGTATAGAACAGGTTAATGCTGTAGTAAAGCAACTCAGTGCAGTAAAGGCCTTATATAAAAACAATCAGCGACTTTACAATTTAATCCAAGATGACTTGCGGGATATCTTGAACTCACCCCATATCAAACCGGAAGAAGTTCTGCGTATTTCAGAATCCTTCGAGGCGGTTATAAATAAATCTTTGGAAGATCTTGATTTTGTAAGTCAGATTTTATCAAGTGACCTGCTGAAAATGACCGATGCAGAACGTGCCATATTCTTAAACGAAAAGGAAGAAGAGTCAAAACAAATGGTCGTGGAGGTTACTTTAAAAGCCAAACGATATAAAGATATTATAGCCTTTAGAGATTTACAATATCGTATCAATAATAGAGAAACAGACTACTAAGATGGGTGGCGTTTTTTTAGGCATAGGACTAGAGTTTGTAGATGCAGTCTTTACTACTATCAAAGGTAGTGACTTTGCTAACTACACGATAACAGGCATGAAAGCGTTAGCAGTTTTGTTTTTCCTGATTAACATTATAAAAAAGTATAATGAAGGGGTAGCCAGTTATGATGGATATACCTGGGGACTTACTCCAAGAGAGCTTGCAAAGAATTTTACTTTCGTGATATTAGTGATTTTCTCCACACAGGTTTTGGCAGTATTCGATGGGCTTTTGGTAGCAATAGAAACACAGTATAAAGATACGGCTCCGGCACTCCTTCCGCTACAGCTGCAGGAATTGGATATTGAAGCAGATGTGAGTGCCATGGAAGCCGCCAAAAAAGCAATGTCTTTATTATATGAGGCTTTAGTTAGTCCGTTTTTTGGATTACGAATCGTAGCATTTATTCTAGCCCTGTTTTTGTGGCTGTTGGATTTGTTTATCTATCCTTTGTTTTTAGCGGAGCGGTATTTTCTATTAGGTATCATGCAAGCCTTTTTTCCTCTTGTAATCAGTCTTGCAGTGTTTGAAAAGTTTAGAAGTTTAGCCTATAATTTTTTTAAACTCTATGCCGCTGTGTATATGCTGGTGCCAGCCTTTTTTCTAGTCAATGTATTTGTGAATCAATTGTACACAGAAATCAATGCAAACTTCTGGTCGTATTTATTTGGAACAGATTGGGGGAGTCATCTTTTTGCGCCAGTAATTGAATTAGGGTCTATAGGCTTTATAGTGCTACTAAAATTTAAACTGTATAGAAAAGCAACATCTTTTACAATCAAACTATTTGCAAACTAATAAATCATTCATATTTCAAGCTTATGAAAACAGCGTATAAAGATATTTACAGTGTATTAAAATTAAATCGATTTGTTGTTCTTGCTGTCACTACAGCTGCTACTGTTATTAGTGTGGTTGCGATTGTTTTGGTGGTTAAGCAACATAAAAGCATGCTAGAGCATGCTTTTGCTATAAGTACTGAAGGAAATGTCATACCCCTGAAATTAGTTACTCAGTATGAGAATTTAGAAGTAGAAGCTTTAGCGCATTTGGAATTATTTCATAATTACTTCTATGATATAGATGCCAGTAATTACCAGCGTCAGACAGAAAAGGCTTTATGGTTGGGCAATAGTTCTGTTGATGCTTTGTATAGGCAGAAAAAAGCAGATGGAGTCTATAATCGTTTGCTGCAATATTCCTTAGTACAAAAAGTGACCAGTGTTAAATCAACGATTAATATTCAAAAATCACCATATGAATTTCATACAACTACGGTCTTTGAAATTAATAGAGGTTCAATAGTGGATCATTATGAATTAATTACTACAGGGACTTTAATTCATGTGGATCGCAATTTTCCTAATAATACCCATGGATTATTAATAACAGATTTTTTTGAACATACCCTAAGAAAGTTAGAAACAGAATAAATGTAACATGATATGAAACTAGAAAAAAACAAAATCGTATTCGGAGGTCTTATACTTTGTGTATTACTGTTCATAGGGGCCTATGGCATTATGCTTATCGAAAAGGAAGAACCTGTATTAATTGAAGTGAATCAAATTCCAGTTCCAGAACTTGAAATGGAACAAAAACAATATGAATCAAAATTAGAAGCTATAAATGATTTAAAAGAAGTAAAGCAAACTAATGCTCCCAGTATTTATGATGAACGGTTCTTGGATTCTATAGGGGTGTTTAATCCTGATTTACCTGAGACAGAAAAACTAGAGATAATTGATAGTATATACAAAAACAGTAAAATATATTATTCAGATCAAAAGCAGGTGAATCCAGTTCCTGATTCTTTAAACTCTGTTACCAGTGAAGTAGCGGAAGGCGTTGAAAACATGAAATCTGATTATAAAGTAGCAGTTAAAAAACTAGGATTGGAGCATCAATTATTTTTTGCCTCAAACCCCGAGGAAATTAAAGGTAGTAATGCCCTTGTTTATGTTGCAGCTATAGTTGATGGCACACAAACTGTAAAGCCTAATTATAGAATTAGAATGAGATTACTGAATGAAACTGAAATTAACGGGAGGATGTTTGATAAAAACACCCCGGTTTATGGAATAGTGAATTTTAAACCTAATAGAACCCTAATCAACATCAATTATATAAATCATTTTCCGGTAAAATTAAAAGCCTATGACTGGCAGGATGGAGAAGAAGGGATATATGTACGTAATGGATTCAGAGCAGAGGCAACTACAGAAGTTATTGGAGATTTGGTAGAGGATATTAATATTGCCGGCGTACCACAGCTGGAAGGCGTGAAAAAGATTTTTCAGAGAAATAACCGAAGTATTAAGGTTAGCGTATTGGGGAATTATAAATTATATCTAAAAGAGTTTTAATGACTATAAATTAAAGAAGAATATGAAAAAGTATTGTTTTATAATGTTTTATGTGTTGACGTGTATTTCGACTACAGCCCAGGATTATGCGGAGTTAGATACCATAATGGTTAATGATTATATGAATGTTACTTTGTTTTTTCCAAAGCCTATTCGTCAGGGAATAACAGGATCCGAAAACTTTGTGTTTACGTATAATAGAGAGCACAAACAGCATTTTGGACTTTTACAGGGGAGAACAGGGAAAGCTAGTAATCTATTAGTAATTACAGATGATGGTCAGGTGTATTCTTATATTATCAAGTATGCTGATTCTATCTTCAGACATAATTATTTTTTGAATAAGTTGGAAAGTGTTGGAAACGAAATCCCGAAAGTCTTACCCGATGGAGAAATCAAAAAGGAGACCGCCAGGACCATGGATTTTACTTATTACGATAAATTCAGTAGATATTTTTTGAGTCAAAACGCCTCTGGAGGTAAATCAAAATGTCAAGATGGTATAGGTTTGAAACTTATAGAAATAAAATATCATAGAGATGCTGTTTATTTAATTTTAGAAATAGAAAACAGATCTGAAATTGATTTTGAGATTGATTATTTAAAGGTTTTTAAAGTGGCGTCTAGTAAAAGCCGAAAGTCGTCCTTTCAAAAATTAAAATTGAATGTTCTTTATAAATGTAATGAGCCAAATGTGGTTTTGAAATCCAGGTCCAAGCGGTTTGTTTATGTTATACCAAAGTTTACATTAGGAAATTATGAGAAACTGCAATTGGAATTGCACGAGGAGCATGGTAGTAGACAGGTTTTGTTAAATTAAGTTTTGATTGAAGTGTCTTTATTTAATTAAGAGTGTTATTTTACTAATTGTTCTAAAGCTTTAAGTTCTACACCAAGGGTGTTAAACATTTGAATGATACTGCTTATTTTCAGTTCCTGTTCGTCGTATTCTTGGGTGTTGATACTGCATGTAAACTCCCAAAGTTCCAAAACATCATCTATCACAACGTCATAAGGTTCGTAAGTCGTGTTATCCGAGACTAAACGCAAAGTATTATTCGTTTCAATATGATTATACACACGCTTATACACCATGCCTTCATTTTTGGTAATTAGCACATAGGTACGCCCGCTTGCAATATCCTGTCTGCTATCCACAAAACGTCCAATCACATAAGCTCCAGGCTTTATGGGAAGCATAGAGTCACCTTTAATAGGAAATGCACGATGTTTCCCTGTAGGGAGAAAAGGTAACTTGATTTTCTGTAATTGCTCAATATATTCAGGATCATCGTACCCTGCCAAATAGCCAGCACTGGCTTTTACAGGTACCACTTCAATCAAATCATCATTATCATTATCTACCGTAATCGGAAATAAGACCCTTTGATTTCCAATTTCTATAAAAGAAGCATCATGACCTTTAGTTAAATCTTTCCGCAACAAAATATCTATGGGTAATTTAAAATAGTCCGAAAGAGCAATTAAAAATTCGATGGTCGGTGCTGAACGGCCTTCCTCATAAGAACTAATCCTAGAGCGTGTCACTTTCAAGTCTTCTGCTAGCATTTCCTGCGTTAAACGCTTTATCTGGCGTAAGTGTTTTAGGTTATTAGAAATCATTTTTTTAACAAATACTTTTTACTTAAAATGATATGTTTTGGTGTTAAAATTAGATTTTGCTACAAATGTAAGCAATAAATGGTTGTATATGTAACTAATTTTGTAGCATGAATAAAAATATACTACATATGGATCTCGATACCTTTTTTGTGTCTTGTGAACGACTTATAGATAGTCGTTTACAAAAACGACCAATTTTGGTTGGTGGCACAGGAGATCGCGGTGTGGTATCGGCTTGTAGTTATGAGACGAGAAAATTTGGTGTGCATTCGGGCATGTCTATGAAAGTGGCTCGACGACTCTGTCCTGAGGCCGTGGTTATTCGTGGCAATGCCTCGTTATATTCAAAATATTCACATCAGGTAACAGACATAATTAAAGAAAAAGTACCTGTTTTTGAAAAAGCGAGCATCGATGAATTTTATGCCGATTTAACGGGTATGGACAAGTTTTTTGGCTGCTATAAATACGCGTCGGAATTAAGATCAACCATTATAAAAGAAACCGGATTACCTATTTCATTCGGACTTTCATCCAATAAAATCGTCTCTAAAGTGGCTACAGGAGAAGCTAAGCCTAATAATAAATTACAAATAGGGCATGGGTATGAAAAGGCATTTTTAGCACCGTTAGCTATTCAGAAAATTCCATCTGTAGGAACCAAAACGTATCAGACTTTACGTAATCTGGGGATCGATAAAATCAGTGTCATTCAGCAAATGCCTGTGGAAATGCTTACCAGTGTATTAGGCGTTAACGGACGTACCATCTGGAAACGCGCTTTGGGTATTGATAATCCGCCGCTGATTCCATTTCACGAACGTAAATCTATTTCTATGGAACGCACCTTTGGAAAAGATACCATCGATATAGATAAACTCCGCACTACCATTTTCGCTATGGCAGAAAGTTTAGTATATCAGCTGCGAAAAGGTAATAAACTAGCGGCTTGTATTAGTGTAAAAATCCGTTATTCCGATTTCAACACCTATTCCAAACAAATGCAAATCCCGTATTCCAATGCCGACCATGTGATTACTCCTCGGTTGGTGGAATTGTTCGAGAACCTCTATCAACGTCGCTTGTTAATCCGTTTGGTAGGTGTGAAATTGAGTAATCTGGTATCTGGTAATTATCAAATTAATCTTTTCGACGATACCGAAGAGATGCTCAACCTTTACAATGCGATGGATAAAATCAGAAATCGATTTGGTGAACATAGCATCCAAAAAGCATCAGCCTTAGGAGCAAAAAACATTGGTGGAACACAGAATCCCTTTAATGGCGAACCTCCTATTGTTTTAGCGCATCGTACACAGTAATACCTATAAAAGTTACACATATAGCAATGTATCTCAATTGCCATACATACTATTCTTTGCGTTTTGGAACGTTTTCTGAAATTGAGCTATTAGAATTAGCACAAATACATAGCGTACATACTTTGGTGTTAACCGATATCAACAATACTTCGGCGTGTTTAAATTTCATTAGAAAAGCGTCCGAGTACAATATCAAACCAGTTGTCGGCATTGATTTTAGAAACGGTGCCACTCAACATTTTGTGGGAATTGCCAGGAATAATTTAGGTTTTCAAGAATTAAACACATTATTATCAACATATAGTCATAACAAACAAAGCGTTCCAAACCAAGCACCAGAATTAAACAATGCCTACATTATTTACCCGTTTGAAGCAGTTTTAGAACAGGATAAAACCAATTTTAAAGCCAATGAATTCATCGGTGTTTCGATAACAGAACTTCGAAAACTCCGATTTACCAAATACATTCAGTTCACAGATAAATTAGTCATTCAACAGCAAGTAACGGTTCGAAATAAACGCGATTTTAACGCTCATCGTTTACTCCGGGCCATCGATAATAACACCCTTTTGAGCAAACTTCAAAAAACGGAAGAGTGTAATCCAAACGATATCATGCTTCCGCTTTCAGAATTGGAACAAGCGTTTGCAGATTTCCCATTTATTATAGAAAACACCAAGCAACTTCTGGAGCAATGTCACATCCATTTCACTTTTGGACCTAATCGCATTTCTCAAAATCAGCAAACCTATTTAGAGTCTAAAGCAGCTGACTTTGAATACCTGGAAAAATTGTGTAGCGATAAGCTTTCCAAACGCTACAGTAAGCCTAATGCTAAAGTGAAAACGCGATTACAAACCGAACTGCAAACTATAAAGACCATGGATTTTGTGTCGTACTTTCTCATTAATTACGACATTATAAGTTATGCTAAATCCCAAGGCTATATTCATGTAGGGCGGGGTAGTGGTGCAAATAGTATTGTAGCCTATATTATCGGGATCACCGATGTAGACCCCATAGAACTGGATTTGTATTTTGAGCGCTTTATTAATCCCTTTAGGGCATCGCCACCAGATTTCGATATCGACTTTTCGTGGAAAGACCGTGAGGATATTACGCAGTATATTTTTAAGCGGTTCAATAATGTGGCTTTGTTGGCAACTTACAACACATTTAAATATCGAGCAGTCGTTCGTGAATTGGGAAAGGTATTCGGATTGCCCAAAGAGGAAATTGATAAACTAGCGGCTGATAAACACCAGACACAAGCTTTAGACGAGATGTCCTGTCTGGTGATCAAATATAGCAGGCTTATTCAAGGTTTTCCCAACCATTTAAGTGTGCATTCTTGTGGCATCCTAATTTTACAAGAACCCATTCATTATTATTCAGCAACCGATTTGCCGCCGAAAGGTTTCCCAACGGTACAATTCGATATGATTATAGCAGAAGATACCGGTATCTTTAAATTCGACATCCTTGGGCAACGTGGCTTAGCAAAAATTAAAGAAGCTATTGAGATCATACATTACAACCGTCCAGAAGTACCGCCAATTGATATTACGCAAGTGGAACAATTAAAAAAGGATCGTAATATCAATGAGCTATTAAAAAGTGGAAGAGCTATTGGTGCGTATTACGTGGAATCGCCAGCTATGCGTGGTCTCATGCAAAAGTTGCAAACACAGGATTATATCGGACTCGTAGCTGCGAGTTCCATTATCCGTCCAGGGGTGTCCAGTTCGGGTATGAAGCAGGAATACATCAAACGTCAACGTTACCCTGAAACGCGAAAACAAGCCAATCCTAAACTCTTGGAGATTATGCCGGAAACCTATGGTATTATGGTCTATCAGGAAGATGTGTTAAAAGTCGCCAACCAGTTTGCTGATTTAACCTTAGGAGAGGCCGATGTACTTCGCCGTGGTATGAGTGGTAAGTTCCGTTCTAGAGAAGAATTTGTTGCTGTAGAAGAAAAATTTATTAATAACTGTAAAGCGAAAGGCTATCCAGACGAGCTCACCATGACGGTATGGAATCAAATTAAAAGCTTCGCGGGTTATGCCTTTGCTAAAGGGCATTCCGCATCCTATGCGGTGGAAAGTTATCAAAGTCTGTATTTAAAATGCTACTATCCCTTAGAGTTTATGGTGGCGGTACTCAATAATGGTGGCGGTTTTTACAGCGCCGAACATTATATTCATGAAGCTAAAATGTGGGGAGCAGAGGTACAGCCACCTTGTATCAATACCAGCGAACATTACAACATCATTAAAGGTAAAACGATTTACTTGGGTTTAGGCTATCTAAAAAGTCTGGAAACCTTGGTGATAAAACGCCTCTTGACAGAACGGAATTTCAATGGCACATTCACGTCTTTAGCCGATGTCATAGATCGTGTTGCTATTAGCATCGAACAACTCACTATTCTCATTCGAATTGATGCATTGCGGTTTACAGGGCAACCAAAAACAGAACTGCTATGGCAAGCTATTTTTAAATGCAATGCGAACAAAGCGAAAACTGTACAGTCTAAACTTTTTAAACCACAACAAAAAACGTTTGTCTTGCCAAGTTTGCAAACCTCGATCATAGAAGATGCCTACGACCAAATTGAATTACTGGGTTTTCCCTTGTGTTCCTATTTTAGTCTGATAAACGAAAGCCTGCAACCACACATTAAAGCCAAAGACCTAAAGTACCACATCAATAAAAAGGTATTGATATACGGTGTACTAGTCAACACCCGATTTCATAAAACGTCACAGGGCAAACGCATTCGCTTTTGTACATTCACTGACCAGGAAGGGCATTATTTCGACACGGTACACTTCACGAAAGTCGTACACCAATATCCAATCTACGGAATTGGCGTGTATGCCTGTTACGGTACCGTAACGTCTGATTTCGATTTCTGCAGTCTGGATATTATTTGGAGTCGGAAATTAGGGGTGATTGCAGATCCGAGAGGTGAGTAAAGGTTAACTATTTGTGTATGATGGTTTTCGACGGATAAATGTGCTATCTTTAAGTAGTTAATTGTAATATTATGTGTTTTCATATTTCTGTCTGGGAAGAACCAGAATATTGGGAAAGAAAGTTTAAGGTTAAAATTAGTGATGAAAGAATCCGACCGGTAATGCGTAAACCTCAATATCATCTTAATGGCTTTTCTCATCCAAATATGTTAGTTATCCCACAACAATATCCTGAAGTATTGGCTCCAGGAGTTTGGGGGATAGTTCCTGAGGATAAATCTCCCGATGAAATAAAATCTTATTATAAAGAAGCTATTCCATATGGAGGTGGTTTAAATGCCAGGGCAGAAAAATTGTTTAATCATTTTATTTATAAACGTGTTATTCGAAACCAACGCTGTATAATTCCTATAAATGGTTACTTTGACCCCCATGAATATCAAAACAAGAAATTTCCTTTTTATATTCAAAATATAAAAAATGAACCATTGGCATTGGCGGGCATTTATACCTTAATTGGTACTTATATTACTTTTGCAATCATCACTAAGCAGGCCTCTCCTTTGCTAGCTAAAGTACACAATGTTAAAAAAAGACAACCATTAATATTAGATACAGAAAATATTAATAACTGGTTGGATTCTACCATTTCAGACTCTGAAATTTTAGAAACTATTAATTTTGAGTATCCTGAAAGTATGATTAAAATTCATTCTGTAAGCAAAGATTTGTTTAGTCCTAAAGTAAATAGTAATGTTAAAACCATTGTGAATGAGGTGAAATATGAGGGAGTGTCGGTTATTTAAATAGATTTTTTAAAAGTTTAAATAGTTCAGTATTTTGGGGCAGCCCACATGTCTAAAATGCTTTTATGTTTATGCGAAAAGTTTGTCAAAAAATGCACTATGTCTATTTTGGGCTATATCTAATAATTTTCTAAATGTCATAACTTCAATATGCATATTTAATTCAGACTGAATTTTGTAATAAGTTCCAAATGGAGTTTTTTTCCATCCTTTTCCTTCGTTAAATTTCGCTAAAAGTGGTGGAATTACGTCTAATACTATGAATCCAAATTTTGGGGTGTTTTCCGTTATTATAACGTGATTTCCTTTATAATTTTTTTTGTCTTGTTTGTAAAGAAATTCATCAAAATAGGGTTCCACTAAATCAGAGAATTGCCATCTATAATCTCCTTTGTTTTTCTGATGAGCAATCTCTCCTGGACGCTTAAACTCAAAAATTACCATTGAATTGACATCTCCTGCACTTCTATTTCCAAAACTAATTGGATTATCAAACATTTCTGGGGTATCTGTCAAAAGTAAATCAGGTTCTTTACTACTTTTCTTCTGTGAAAAAGATGTTATGGATTTATCTGAAGCGATAAACTTATAATTAATAAACCTTTCGTCCAATAGCCATAGATTATGGTTCTCGTATGAAGTTTGATCATTTGTCAAACCCATTGGGAAAATTATGTTGTGAACATCTTCTTCTAATTTATATTTACCTTCTTCATCAGCATCTAAAAATTTCTCGAACAATTGGATTATTGCTTTACGCCTAGTCATATAATCCGCTAAACTGTCAATGTCGTACGCAGTTTTTTCTCTTAGATCATCTTTTATCTTCTCAATTGAATCTTCATTAATATGTTTTTCCGAAATGAATTTTTCTATATGTTTTTCAACTTTTTTACGTGCCGAATATGAAATTTTATATAAATGTTCTTCTAGTTTATCTTCCGAAAGATTTGGTGGAATAGAATCTAAAATTGCAGGATTTTTTAAAAAACTCCTGTATCTAGGAGCATTGTCAATAATGTAATTTTCTATTTGCTTTTGACTTTTAATTTTAGCGTCTTTTACAAATTGGTTATATTCATCTTCTAAAACTTCCGTTAGTTTTTCTTCAATATCTTGGAATGTAACTTGTTCCGAATTGTCAAACAGTAGATTTTCGTTTTCTTTTGGAATATTAAACCCGTTTCTAGTGCTAAACACTTTTTGATTTAAATATTCAGACACTACATAAACATCTAAAAAATATAAATTACCGTTTTTAGAAATTGGATAATTAAATAGGCTATTAAAATTTTTAATATTTTTTGGATTACCAACCACTCGTGAGTTCGCACAATAAGAAACATAATTGTTTTTTCTATTTCCCTCTTTTAGTGTTTTAGTAATGAAAATTTTGAAAGGATGATTTTTTACAGTAAATGTTCTTTCTTTTTCTTTTGAAACTCTTTCAAAAAGGTCATTAATGTATTCTGCTTCTTTGCCGTCTTCATCATAAACGACGATACTGGGTAAGGAATCATTTAGGTAATAAATTAAACAATGTTCCATAATTTTTTCTGAAATCTGATTTAATGATAAAGCAGATTTTTCTTTAATTATTTCATTAAAGCAGTTACTTAATTCAACAGTTGTTTTTGATTCCGGTTTGTCAGAAATCTCGAATTTTATTGGTTTGAGTTCATCATTCGAGTTAAATTCAAATTCTCTATAATGCCAATTTCCATTTTCGAAATAGTTACTTCTTGTTTTTAAGTTTTCAAATGCAGCCAAAACTGTAAATCTACCGATGCCTTTGCAACCAAATTTTTTATTTATTTTTGAGAAAGGTGTTTCAAATGATTTGTAATTTTTAGCGTTGAAACCAATTCCATTATCAGTAATAATAAAGCTTTCAATAGTTTTTATATTTTCGAAGTTTGTTTGTTTTGGTGTATTACCTCGAATTATTTTTACTTGAATAATTTTTTGATCATCTGGTTTGTCCGATTGTTGCAAGCTAATAACAGAATTTACTATACATTCCATCATTGGTAATAGAACGTCATCAGCTGTTAAATCAACAGTTTCAACAATATTTTCTACAGGTACAATCATTCTTTATAGTTCGTTTTTAGTAATATAGGCAACGTTATCGGCTATGATTTCGTTACGGAGAAATCTGCAGAATTCTTTCCGACACTGTCCGAAGATAGCAAAAATGTGTTGAATTTCGCTTAGGGATTTAACCTCAATTAAAAATAGCCATTATTGTTAGCTACAGTTTTTTCTTCTTCTAATTCTAATGTATTTATTGATAAGATTTAAAATGCGTGAACGATTTTTGTTCTGTAAGTAAATCGGGTGTATTTCTCTCTTTTCAGATATTCTAATATGTCAGAAGACCATAATTCTATTTTTAATGTCAAAATAAAAATCGTGAGCAAGATTATTTCTTAATTTATTTCTCTTTTTAAGAGAATAAACAAAGGAAGCTAGTCCTGAAAAGCAAGGGATGTCTTTGGCAGGTGTGGGAAATAACATGGCAGGTAATCTTTCATACGACATGTTAAAATCTATGTGGACACCAACCGAGAATAAACCAGCTTCTAAAAAAGATATAGGAGAACTTAAAAACTTAATATTAGGAGGCAGACACTTACCTGTAAATAATGTGCCCAAGGATAGATATGGAAGATCAGCGTCTTACGATGTTAACACGGGGAATGTAGTTTTTATGAAGGTCTAAGATGTAGTAACCTTATGCTAGGATAATACAATTTGTAGTCATTTTGGTTTACAGGCTTTGTCTACTTTGGAAAACAAAAAAATACCATAAAAGGTCATTTATATATTTTAACATATAATATTACAGGGAGGTCTCATATTGTAAGAAATAAGCAAACTTTAGCGGATGGCATAAAACTGTATTTTGATATGAAAATAGTTCAATTTTTATGCCTTTAAATAGTTTTAGATAATTTGAACTATAACTTTGAAAGCTCCTTTTTTCTATAAAAATGATGATAAATTGTTTGTAAATAGCGTTCTATTTTGAATTATTTAAAAAAATAAATAGTAATCTGTCTACTTTAGTATACGTTTATCCTTGTCTTAACTTTAAATTATATATTAGCGCGATATTTTATTGAAAAGTATATTAAGTTTTTACTAATGATGCGTGATTATGATTTAAATATCCTAAAGAAATTAAAGGGAGGAGATGCTTCCGGTTATAAGGAATTGTTTGATTTGTATTATATGCCGTTATGTATTTATGCTCTGAAATTTTGTGATTCTTATGACGCGGCTGAAGATATAGTTCAGGAATTATTTGTTAAATTCTGGGATGATAAAATCTATTTGAAATTAGATACAGCCATAAGCCCTTATCTTTTTAGGGCAGTTAAAAACAATTCTTTACAGCTAATTCAAAAGTATAAAAAAATTTACTTCGAAGAGCTGGAGGCTCAGGTTGAATCTTTAATAGAAGAAGATCAAGAAGATTTGTCAATAGAAGAAAGTAGACAAAAACTTTTACAACAAATTGAGACTTTACCAGATAAAAGCAAAGAAGTTTTTAAAGCTATAGTATTTGATAATTTAAAATATAAGGAAGTAGCAGAACAGTTAGATATATCTGTGAATACTGTAAAAACTCATTACTCTAGGGCATTGAAAAAACTTCGGGAATCTTTAGATTTAATTGTTTATTTATTATTAGTTTAAAAAAAAAAACTTTAAATTTTTGTCACCCATTTTAACTTTTTGTTATTTAATAAGTACAAGAGGTGAATAATGGATATAAAAAAACGCGATATACAAGTTTTAATTTTAGAATATGCTACTCAAGAAATTAGTCAGGAGAACTTACAGGTTTTAAAGGACTGGATTTCTAAATCAAAAGAGAATGAAATATTCTTTATAGAGAATCTTCAAATTTATAAACGTTCAAGGCAATTAGGATTAAGTAGAAAACTTAATAAAGACAAAGCCTGGAAACACATTGTATCTCAGCTACAGACGCCTTTAAATATAAATACTAAGCAGAAGTCTAAATCAGGAGTGTTTATGCTTCCTAACAAGTTTCTTTACTATGCAGCGGCTGTTTTAGTTGTAGCTCTGTTAAGTGCTCCCTTTCTAGTTGCAAAAAAGAATGTTATTGAAACAAATATCACAGAGCAAAATATTAATTCGATAATATTACCAGGTAGTGATCAGGCAAGGCTGACTTTGGGAGATGGTGAAGAAGTGGTTTTAGGTAAGGGAACTTCTTTTAATAAAAATAATATACACAGTAGCGGAACAGCATTGGTTTACGATAAAGAGACAGGTCTTGAGGATTTAGTGTTTAATTATTTAACTATTCCTACAGGAGGCCAGTTTTACTTAGAACTATCAGACGGAACTAAAGTCTGGTTAAATTCTGAGACTCAATTAAAATATCCTGAAACATTTTCAAATGAAGAACCAAGAACAGTAGAGTTAGTTTATGGAGAAGCCTATTTTGAAGTTTTTAAGGATGAGCAGAAACCATTTATTGTTAATACACAATATGGGAATGTTAAAGTGTTAGGAACTCATTTTAATATAAGCGCATATGAAGATGAAATTGATTTTATTACCACTTTAATTGAAGGGAAGGTACAGGTTAATATTCAGGAAACGGACCTAGAAGGAAATTCTGAGAAAAATATAGTGTTACATCCAAATCAGCAGGTATTTTATAATGAAAATTTATCGCAAAAATACAGTGTAACTGCTGTTGATGCTAAAATTTATAGTTCTTGGAAAGATGGAAGCTTCTATTTTGATGATGAATCTCTGGATAATATATTAAGGAAAATGTCTAGATGGTACAATTTTGATGTTCGATTTAAAGATGAAACTTTAAAAACCAAGCGATTTAAGGGGATGGTAATGAAAGATAAAACCCTAAATTATTTATTAGACATAATTAGTCAAACCGCAGAAATTAAATATAAAATAACCGTAAAAAATAACAGAAATGAAGTAGAGATATATTAATAAAATACACCAGAAAATGCGCCAACATTTTCCGGTGTTAAGACGTTCAGTCGTTTTAACCGCATGTAATTAAATTAAAAAACTAAACATCCAAATGTATGAAAAATAAATTTTCTAAGATCCCTCTTAGAAGGCAAACTCGCTATTGGGATCAATTTCTTAATCTCATGAGAAAAACCTTAATCCTATTAATCATCTTTTTTAATATAACAGGTTTTGCTTTTTCGCAGAAAGTAACCTTAAGCATGAATAATTCATCTATTCATGAAATATTAGAAACATTAACTAAAACAACTGGTGTAGAATTCTTCTACAATTATGATGTTGTTGATGTTAATAAAAAAATAAAGCTAAACGTTAAGGATAAAGAACTTACGCAAGTTGTTTTAGAAATGCTTGGTGATAATTACAACCTTAAACGTTTAGAGAATGATTTAATAATTATAGTACCTGCTGCTAAATTACAACAACAATTAAAGGTAGAAGGTGTTGTGAAAGATCCACTAGGTATGGCTATGCCAGGAGTTACCGTTTTGTTAAAATCTAAAAACAGATGGGATATTACCAGAGAAAAAGGAGATTTTAATATAGAAGCTTCTTCTAACGATACCTTAATATTTTCGTCTTTAGGCTATAAAACCTTAAGTATCCCTGTTAATAACAGAACTTTTATAGAAGTGAAAATGGAGGAGGAATTAACTCAATTAAAAGAAGTTAGTATTGTGGGGTCTAATGGGTATACAGATATACCTAAGGAAAGAGCAACGGGATCTTTTGACGTTGTGACTGCAGAGACTATTGAAAAAACACCGACAATAGATATAAACTCAAGATTAGAAGGAGAGGTTCCGGGATTAAAAGTAGATGTAAGAACAGGAACCATGTCAATTCGTGGTACCAATAATTATAGTGCTACCCCACCTTTAGTTGTTATAGACGGTTTTCCAATGCCAGAAAATGATTTTAAGTTTAGTAAAAAATCATTTCAGGGATCTTCGATACTTAGTTATTTAAATGCAGAAGATATTGAGAGTATTAGTGTGTTAAAAGATGCTGCAGCTGCTGCAATCTGGGGGTCAAGGGCTGCAAATGGAGTAATTGTTATTAAAACCAAAAACGGGAAGGTTTCTAAAGCCCCGGTGATAAACTTTAGTACAGCTACTACAATTGGAAATAAAATAAGCCTTGATAAATTAAGACAAATGTCAACTGCAGAGTATGTTGATTTTGAAAAGGAGATGGTTGATAGAGGTTTCCTTACGGATAACAGTTATAACTGGCAGGCGAAAAATCCAAGTGAAGTGCAGGAGGTTATGTTTAAGGCGCAACGTGGAGAAATCAGTCTGGAAGAAAGAGATCGTCTATTAAACGAAATTTCTAATAGAAATAATCAAAGTCAGATAAATAAATACTTATTGAGAAACAGTGTTTCTCAGCAATACGATTTCTCTGTTTCTGGAGGTAACGATATTAATACGTATTTTATATCTACCGGCTATAATAAAAATAGTGCTGTAATGCGCTCTAATAATTCGCAATCGTATTCTGTTACAGTAAATAATAATACCAAATTAAAACCTTTTTTAACTCTGGAAACAGGTGTGAATTATTTAAAATCTGATTATAACGAAAATAACACGGCTAATGAAGCCTTATCTAATGTGGCGCTTTCATCTTTAAGGCCGTATGATATGATTGCGGATAACCAAGGTAGAGGATTAAATAAATATTTAATGTTTAGACCAGAAGTTATTCAGGGGTTTGAGGATCAGGGATATTTACCATGGACCTATAACTACCTTGATGAGCTGGGGTATTCGAATAATAAAACAAAAGGAAATAACGTCAGATTAAACGCTAAACTTACCGCAACTATTACAGACTGGTTAAGTGTTGAAGGTTCTGGAATGTATAACTCTATTAAAAATAAAAGAATAACCTTAAATGAGCTGGAAAGTTATTTTTCGAGAAATTCTATTAACGAAGCAACCATTTTAGATTTTTACACTCAGGATTTGGTTTATGGATTACCGTTAGGAGCTAGATATTATGCAACGGATTCTAAAAATAATAGTCAGAGTTTACGTTTTCAATTTAATGTGAATAAGGAGTTTAGTCAATATCATCAGCTAAATTTTGTAGCAGGTTCAGAGATTAGAGAAGAATATAGAGAGGAATCTTCTCAAACGCGTTTTGGTTACGATATAGATACCAATACCTCACAGTCTGTAAACCCTACCGAATATTATAATACGGTATATGGTTGGCAAACATTTATAGGAAGCTATGATACTAGTATTTCTAAATACAGAAGCAGATTTTTATCGTATTATAGTTTAGGAAGTTATTCTTATAAAAATAAATATCATGTATCTGGAAGTTTTAGATTTGATGATTATAATCTATTAGGTGCATCAAAAAAGAACAGAGCTTTACCATTATGGTCAACAGGTGTTAAATGGGATATAAGCAAGGAGAATTTCTTAAATACATCGTATTGGTTAAATAATTTAAGTGCCAGAGTAACTTATGGAAAATCTGGAAGTTCTCCAACCGGAGGTTTGGGTAACAGTAGTGCTTTAATAAGTTTAGGGTATTTAGATTACGATACACAGTTGCCTATAACCAGTATATCTAATCCAGAAAATTCTCAATTAAAGTGGGAAACTACTACATCTTTAAACTTTGGATTAGATTTCAGTTTGTTTAACAGTAGATTGAATGGAAATGCCGATTTGTATTATAAAAAATCAGAGGATATTTTAACCAATGTGCCTTTTAACCCAACTTACGGATTTAGTTATTTACAATATAATACAGGAACTCTTGAAGGGCATGGTTTTGAGTTAGGATTAACTGGAATTATTTTTGAAGGTGATTTCAGATGGTCAAGTACTTTTAACTTCTCATACAATACAAATGAAGTAACCGATTCCCGATTTAAAGCAGAAACTGTAAACGATTATTTGTCTGGATTACAGAAAACGGGGGAAAGTCTTGCAAGTGTTTATGCTTACCGTTGGGCAGGTTTAGATGAATTAGGACAATCTCAGATTTATAAAGCTAATGGTGAAATTCTTGATTCTTCAAGAGGGATTGCAGATGTAGAAACAGAAGATCTAGTGTATATGGGGACTACACAGGCGCCTTATTTTGGAGGTTTCTTTAACACCTTTTCGTACAAAAACTTTTCTGTAGATGTACGTATGACATATTACATGGGACACGTTTTTCAAAATTCAGTTTTACAAAATTATCCTACATATGCAGGGGCCTATTATGGAACAAGTATAAGTAAGGAATCTATAGTAGCAAATCGATGGATGAACCCTGGTGATGAAGTTTTTACTGATGTTCCTGGGTTGGCTAATGTAAATTACAATAGTATTAATCGTTTTCAAAGAGCAGATATTAATGTGTTACCTGCAGATAATATTAGGTTGCAGCAAGTGTCTTTAGCTTATAATTTGCCTGCAGAGTTTTTAGAAAAGACATGGTTTAAATCTGTAAGTGTGTCTTTCGCAGCAAGAAATTTAGGTATTCTTTGGCGTAAAAACGATCAAGATATTGATCCTATGTATTTAGCTACAAATAACTATAATACATTACCGCCAGAACGTAATTATACTTTACAATTTAACCTAGGATTTTAACCTGTAATTAAAAAAAATAAAAAATGAAAATTTTTAAATATATAGCGTTTATTGCAGGAATAACTTGTTTTTTAAGTTCTTGCAGAGATTATGTGGAGATTGAACCAGAAGGTAACAGTCGGGTATTAAAATATACATCAGACTATAGAGGTTTGGCTAATAATTATATGAATATGGGTAATGCCGGTGGGATTCATCTTCTAGGAAGTGATGATGCCGAATTTAGTGAAAGCTATCAAGCTCAGATTACAGATATTTGGGCTAATGCTTATACCTGGCAGCCTACAATTTATAACGAAAGTCAGGGAGATTCAGATTGGTCAAATTTATATTTAGCTATTTATTATGCTAATGTAATGATAGACGGCGTAATGGAAAGCGAAAATGGGACTAATGCAGAAAAAGAAGAAATTATTGCGGAAGCCTATGTGCATAGAGCATTTGCTTATTTGCAACTAGTAAATGTATACGGGCCTCAATTTGATGGACAAAATACCTTGAATGAAAAAGCAGTGCCTTTATTATTAACACCTGATTTATATGTGTCTTTAGAGCGAGCTACCGTAAATGAAGTGTATAATCAGATTATTTCAGATTTACAAAGTGCATTAACATATAACCTTTCAGATTTGCCAGAGTTTAATGCTTTACCTTCTAAAGCAGCTGTTTATGCGCTTTTAGCAAGAACCTATTTGTATATGGGTAATTATGAGCTGGCATTATTTAATGCAGAGCAAGTATTAAAGTTGCAAAATACCTTATTAAGTTTAGCTACGTATAAATTTAACCCTTATGGATATCCTCCAGTATTGCAAAATCCGGAAGTTATTTTCAGTAAAAAATTATTGAATATGTATAGAGGAATTGCAATTTCTCCGGAGTTACTGAGTAGTTTTGAAACGGAAGATGTCAGGTTCGATGTTTATACCGCTAGTGGTAATAACTTTTACCCTGTTTTTGAAGGGCGTGCATTTGCGTTAAATGTTTACAGTTACTCAAATGGTATTAATGTAGGGCCGTCAGTTCCTGAAATGTATTTAATAGCAGCTGAGTGTAATGTGCGAACCGGGAATATTGAAACTGGGATGGAACAATTAAATGCGCTTAGAAAATCAAGATTTACAGAAGGAGCTGATTATGTGGTATCAGCAAGTAATGCTACTGATGCATTAGATTTTGTTATTGCAGAACGCCGTAAAGAGTTTGTAGGACGTGGTTTTAGATGGTTCGACCAAAAGCGATTAAATCTGGAAGACAGGTATCGTAATACTATAACTCGCGAATTTAAAGGGAACTCATATAGCTTAGAACCAGGAAGTGCTGCTTATGTGTATCCTGTTTTTCAAAACTACATTGATCTTAACCCTGAGTTAGGAAATTAATACAAACAAAAAGTTAATGAAAAAGATAATTAAGAGCGCCATTATTATGGCGCTACTTCTTTCTATGTCTTATTTACAAGGACAAACTAAAGAAAATCAATCCAGATTACAGGGTATTGAAGTGCCAGCAACTTCTGGAACAACGGTAAACTTTACTTATACTCCAGAAGGTGGTCCACTTGAAGGTTTTCCTGAAATAGAAGCTGTAGCTTATATTTTTAAAGATTATAAATGGAACCTGGTTGATGTCAAGCTTGACAAACAAAATAGTTTTTGGAAAGGAGAATATGCTATTCCTGAAGCTTGTTCTTTTGTGGCCTTCAAATTTTTAAGTTATGGTGAAAATGGATTGGTATCTGATACCAATTTCGATAACGGATATATTTATGTGCCGTTAAATGCTGAAAAAGCTAAAAATCCTGGTAATAACCTGGCCTGGGGAACCTTTAGAAACAGCAAGTTTAATATGGATTTTGGAGGGTATTTTAAAGAATTTACTATCATGGATGAAGCTTCAGAATACTGGATAAAAAAGGAAATAGAAGATCATGCCGATAAATTACCTCTTTTTATTTCAACCTATATTAAACTGGCACAAATAAGAAAACCTGATAATTATATGCCGCTTGGGAACAGACTTTTAACTATGTTTCTAAAAGATTATAACAACCTTAGTGAAGAACAATATATTGAAGTTAAAAATCTTTTTCAGTTTACTTTAAATAATAAACCGGTTGCGGATAGTTTGCAGGATGTCATTTTAAATAAGTATCCGAATGGTATAACCAAACGATTTGTTGAATTTGAAATGCTGAGACAATTTTCAACGCCGGAAGATAAAATTTTGGCATCAGAAACATTTTTAGAGCAATATCCTAATAATGATGGTTTAGCAAAAACAAAGAATATCTATAACAGGTTATATCAGGAATTATTTGGGTTGTATTTTTCTCAGCAACAATACGATAAAATAGCAGCTATAATTCCTGACATGAACTTTAATACCATCAATGATTGCTACCATCATAATGTATTAAAAGCTTTTCGCTTAAAAACGGCTGATAATAAAGATTTATTAGAACTTTCAGAAATCATGATAAACGAAATTGTTAAAAAACCTAACGATTTATCATACTTGCAAGGTTTGTACTGGTCTCCTAATCAGGCAACCCGAAATGCTATTAGTCAGTTAGATGGTAAATTAGATTTTCATATAAGAATATTATATGCCGAAAAAGCCTATGAAAAGGTATTGAATGCTTTTGAATTGTATTCAAAGGATGCTCAGTATAGTAATTCTACCATGAATGAGTTTCATATGTTGACACTTGAAGCTTTAGATAAACCCACATTAGAGGTTTTAGAGAAATCTGCAGCAAAGAATGCCTTAACACCGTTAATGCTGGAGCGTTTACACGAACAGTTTAAACAAGCCAATCATGAAGAAACTTTTGAAACATATTTAGAAAATCTTAAAAAAACAAAAGTTGCTAATTTACAGGAGGAAGTAAAATCTCATTTAACAAATATTGATGCACCAGAATTAATTTTTGAGAATAAACGCGGGAAAAAAGTAAACATCGTAGGAAAGAAAGATGAAATTATAATCATTGATTTCTGGGCAACCTGGTGCGGACCATGTAAAAAAGCATTTCCAGGTATGGAAATGGCTGTTAACAAGTATAAGAAGGATGAAAACGTCAATTTTTATTTTGTTTCAACCCAAGAAACCAGTGAAAATTATATAAAAGAAGCCGAGGCCTACATAAAACAAAAAGGATATGATTTTAATGTGCTTTATGATATTTTTTCAGAAGATATTGGCACTAATAATAAAACCTTCAAACATTTTGCAAAATTGTTTAAGTCTTCAGGTATTCCAAGAAAAGTGGTTATTAAAAATGGTAAATTAAGATATACTTCAGAAGGTTATAGCGGAAGCCCATCCCAGTTAGCAGATGAATTAAGTGCCGTTATGGAACTTTTAAAATCTGAAGATAATTAGTAAAAATACTATGAAACATTTTATTATAGTTAGTCTGGCTTTGTCTTCCTTTTTTTGTGTTCAGGCACAAAAGAAGGAAATAGACGAGGCTGCATATAAATCTTGGAAACGTATCGATAAAAAAGGCTTGTCTTTTAATGGAGAGTGGATGTTTTATAAAACTGTTTTTCAGGATTTGGAAGCTCAAAACGTAAATGAAATCAATATTAAAAGTACAAAGAGTGATAAAGAGATTGTATTTAAAGATGTTAATGAGTTTCAGTTTGTAGGTACACAGGATTGGGTGAAATATAGTAAGAATGACACGATCTTTTTAAAATCTTTAAATTCTGGAAAACAAATATTATGGACTATTAAAGATTATACTCAGGCTATAGTTGGAACGGATTATTTAACCTATACACATTATGGCCCTTTTGAAAATGGGAAAGCATTAAAAAAGGTCGTGTATTATAACCTGAGAAAAAATGATAGTATTGTTTTTAATAATATTCAGAACTTTTCAACTCTGGACAAACCAGACCATATTTTGTTTTCTCAGGAAGAACAAGGAAAGGTGTTTTTAAAACATGGTGTTGTGGGAGGTAATTATCAAACTTTGTATAGTTGTGAAGCTTCTAAATTTGGAGATTTTACACTTAATATAAAAAAGAACGGAGGCTCGTTTACAGTTAAAAAAAGTGCAACTGTCGAGTATGCTAATTTGTTATTCTATTTTGATATTAAATCTGGAAATGTTAAAGAGATTTTAGATTTTGAAACTATTTCTTTGAATGATTCGTTGTATACATTCACAAAACAACCGTATCCTATAGAAGAAGATATTAAAATTTTTCCTTTACAAATTCAATCGAACTATAATAATCATAGACCGTCACAAAAAACTAAAAAAGTAGAGGTTGAGGTTTGGTCTTGGGATGAAGGTACCTCCCAAAGACGTCAGGAAAAGTTAAGAGGACAATCACCAACACCTAAGCCACCTTACTATGTATATAATGTGGAAACTAAAAGTTGTTATAAAATTAATTTGGGAGATTACGAACAGGTAATTGCCCCAAATAATAACAATTATTCAAAAGTTTTTGCGGCTTCGGATAAAGGTTACGAAGTGGAAGTTGACTGGAAATTTAATAGCCCACATGACTTATACTTTGTAAATCTTGAAGAAAATATAAAAGTAAAGGTTTTGGAAAATATCATTGAAAATCCAATATGGAATACCAATGGGACTTATGCGGTTTGGTTTAATACCCAGGATAAATTTTGGATGTTTTTTGATGTAAATGATAAAAATCCTGAATTTAAAGTCATTGGAAATCAAATGCCTTATCCGTTATGGAATGAAGAAAATGATTTTGGAGGGTACACTAAAGCTTATGGAATTGCAGGTTGGTTAAATGAAGGCAAAGAAGTGGTGCTGTATGATAAATACGATCTTTGGGCTGTTGATTTAACTGGGAAAAAAGCGCCATATTGTATAACTAAAGAATACGGAAGAAAAAACAAGGTTTCATTACGTTTGTCAGGTAGTTTGTTTGGAGGTGATTTGTCGTTAAATCAGGATCTACTTTTAAAAAGTTTTAACACGGTTTCTAAGACTGAAGGCTTGTGTAGTTTAACTAAAGTAAGAGTTAACAAATTAGGTGGGTCACCGGAATATAGTGTTTCTTTAGAATCAATTTCGGGTGATGGATCAGGATATTTATTCACCAAAGAGAGTTATAACCGTTTTCCAGATTTATGGTATACAAAGAGTAACTTTTCAAAAGAAAAACAACTTACAAATATCAATTCACAGCAAAGAGATTACGCCTGGGGGAAAGCTCAAATGATTCAATGGAATACCTTTAAGGGAACAGAAAATGAAGGTATACTTTATCTTCCCGAAAATTACAATTCAGATAAGATATATCCCGTTATTGTGCATTTTTACGACAAGCATACCGAAGAACTTTTTAAATACCATATGCCGGAAGTAAGCACTTCAAATATTAATATTCCTGAATATGTAAGCAAGGGGTATATTGTGTTTCAGCCCGATGTACATTTTACATATAATGCCCCTGGTTTGAGTGCTTATAATTCCGTTGTAAGCGGAGTAGAATATTTAATTGAAAAAGGGATTGCAACTAAGGGGCATATTGGTATTCAGGGTCATAGTTTCGGAGGTTACGAAACCGCATTTTTGTTAACTAAAACAGATGTTTTTAGTTGTGCTATTGTAGGATCGGGCGTGAGTAATTTTACATCAAACTACCTTAGTTATAGATCTAACGGATTATCGAATATGTTTAAATATGAAGTAGATCAATACCGAATGAAAGGTAGTTTCTTTGATAATAAAGATGCATATTTAGAAAATTCGCCTGTATTTCACGCTGAAACTGTTAGTACACCAACTTTAATTTTTCATAATGATCGCGATTTGGCTGTGCCTTATCAGGAAGGGATGTCGTTATTTTTTGCTTTAAGAAGGTTGCATAAGCCAAGTTGGTTAATTAACTATAAAAAAGAAGGACACACCTTGTCTGATTATGAAAACCAAAAAGACTGGACTCAAAAAATGCAATCGTTTTTTGATTTTTATTTGAAGGATGTAAATAAGCCGGATTGGATGTAGAATTACAATTTATAAAATATAAACACCTCTTTTATGACAAATTATGAAAGGGGTGTTTTGTTTTAATTAAATAAAAAATATAAGATAATTTGGATTAGTAGATATAACTTTAGATTTGAAGCCTAGCAGTCATTCAACTAATTATCAGTTTTTTTTACAAACTCACCTTATGTTTTTTTTATAAATAATGTTATAAAATTATGAATAAATTGATTTTTAAGTTTTTTTAAATAAATTTTGTAAATCTTATAATAATTAATTGTTAGTTAAATTTAAAGATTTAAGTTTACTACTTCAAGTTATTTATTCCAATGTCAGGAAAGCATCATTTAAGAGAAGAAGTTTTTAAAGAGATAGCGAAAGGTAATGAGATTGCCTTTAGGGAAGTATATGATGCTTTTCGAGCTCCCTTTTATTCTACAGCTTTGAAGATGACTCATTCTTCAGATTTAGCAGAGGAGCTTGTTCAGGATGTTTTTGTTGTGATTTGGGAAAAAAGAAAGTTAATAGGGGATGCTCATAATCCCAAAGGATATATTTTTAGAATTTTACACAATCAAATATCATCTTATTTTAGAAGTGTTGTTTTGGAAAAACAGCGTCTTAATAAGTATGCATCTTCACTTGAGATTGTAAAAGAGGAGTCCGAAGTGGATGTGATTTCTGATGAAGAAATTGAAAAAAAATTGTATAAAGCAATTGATAAGCTACCTGTTAAACAGAAGACTGTTTTTAGATTAGCTAGAATTGAGGGAATTAGCCGTAAAGAGATTGCTGAAATACTAGAAATATCCCCTAATACAGTCCGTAATCATCTTGCCGCGGCTCAAATTAATATTCGGGAATATTTTGCTAATACGCTTTGGACTATTATTTGGATAATTATTTCTCTCAAATAAAAAAATAATCAAATTCCACTAGTACATTTTATTCTTTGTTCATCTTATTAGTAATAAGAATGTTTTTTTATTGCTTTACTTCTTAATTTAACACGAATATAATTAGTTTGTGAGTGTTTTGTTTGTGGAAAATGCAATAATGAGATTTTTGTTAATAAGTAAGATCAAATAAATATTCACTAATAAATAATTAAAAAATGATAAAAATTAAAGTTTTATTTTCAGCTCTAGCATTGAGTGCAGGGATCGTATCTAGCTATGCTCAGGAAAAAAGTAAAAAGCAATATCTTCTTCCAGACGGAAAAATTATAGGGGAAGACAAGCTTGATAGTCTTAAAACGGCTTGGGGAGAAGATCGTATTGTGAAGGATCTTAATTATCAGGACAAAAATAATCCTAATATTCAAAAACTTAACTATTTATCAGATGAAGAGTTGGCTATGTTAAAAGGGCAAATTCCTGATAAACCAGATGATTCATATGTAGGTAAACCAGCAGTCGATTTTAATCTAACAGATATGGACGGGAAAAAGGTTTCTCTATCAGAATTAAAAGGAAAGGTTGTTGTTTTAAATTTCTGGTTTACCTTATGTAAACCTTGTGTAAAGGAAATGCCTGAACTTAATGAACTAACAGAAAAATACAAAAATGACAAAGATGTGGTTTTTCTGGGAATAACCTTCAATAATACAGAAGATGTAAAAAAATTCATGTCTGATCATGAATTTAACTATCGCATAATTCCTAACGCAGCTGAACTTGTGAGTGGGTATAATATGAGTATATTTCCCCATAATGCTATCATCGATAAAAATGGTATTATAAAATATTTTACCGGTGGATATAAAGAAAATTTAGGAATGGTGTTAAGTACATTTATCGATATGCTAAAATAAAAACAACCAATAAAATAATAGACCGATCTATGGACCATGAAAATAATAAAATAAAATATTTACTTGAAGCTTGGAAAAACCAGACTATTTCTGTCGATGAAAAGGAAGAACTGGTGAAATGGGTGAAAGAAAGCAAAGATTGGTCAGAATTTTACCAATATGTTGATAGTTTAGTTGAACAGTACGATTCAATTGAATTAGACCAGCAAATTGATTGGGAAAATCTTTTTGACAAAATTCAAACAACTAAAAAGGAAACTACAGTTGAAAAATCTTCTGCTAAAGTGATAGATGTTCATTTTACCAAAAGGAAATCTGTATTTATGCGTCCAAGGTTTAAATGGGCGGTTGCTGCTATTTTAGTGCCTATTATTAGTGTTTTTAGTATCAGTCTGTTTTGGTCATTATATAATTCAAATACAAGTAATTTACAATCTCAATATACCGATGTAAAAGCTCCTGATAGAAATAAAGCTTATGTGACATTTGGAGATGGCAGAACTATTTATTTAGACAGTTTACAAAATGGTTTGTTAGCAGATGTAAAAGAGGCCCCTTTTAAGAAGGTTTCAGAAGAAAAGATAACCTATCAGTCCGTTTCCTCAGATAATACTGATAATGTTTCTCATTCGAACACACTTACTAATCCTAAAGGAAGTAAGGTTATAGACCTCGTGTTGAGTGATGGTTCTCAGGTATGGCTTAATTCGGGATCATCAATTACTTTTCCAGTTACATTTAAAGGGAATAATCGTAAAGTGAGTGTCGTTGGAGAAGCTTACTTCGAGGTTGCTCACGATGATAGTAAACCATTTTATGTATCTAAAGGAGATATGAATGTTAGAGTACTAGGAACTCATTTTAATGTTAAAGCTTATAATGATGATAGCGATATAAGAGTAACCTTACTTGAAGGAAGTGTAGAAGTAAATAACGCTAATCAGCATGTATTAATAAAACCAGGGCAACAGGCTATTATAGAAAATGAATCTGCAATTAAGTTGGCTCATAATATTGATGTAGATCAGGTAATGGCATGGAAAAATGGTGTGTTCAAGTTTGATAATTCCCCGATAGAGAGTGCTTTAAAGGAATTAGGGCGCTGGTATAATGTTGAAATTATTTATGAGGGAAAAGTACCGGAAATAGAGCTTTGGGGCGAAATTAAAAGAGATTTAACACTTAGTCAAGTTCTTCGAGGATTAGGGAGGATTGGGGTCAATTATAGAGTAGAGAATAATAAAATATTTATTACGCCTGAAAAAAAATAGGGCTTTAAACAAACACAAATATTACTATACAAAAAGGCCGGTAGTGCTGGGAACACTGCCGACCCATTTTTTAAGCATCCTTATAGAACGAGTCTTTAAGGATAACTATGTATTCACTTATAAACTACAAATGTATGAAATTAAAAAAACTTTTTAATTCCAGAAAAAGTGCTTTTCAGGAATGCTCATTTTTAGGTCGATTCCGGCTTTTTAATCTTGTAATGATTTTTATTTTAGCATCAATTACAAATTTATCTGCAAGTAATGACACTATAACAGTTACTTACACAGGAAAACAAGTTCCATTAAAAACTGTTTTTAACGAAATTAAAAAGCAAACAGGTTACAGTGTTGTTTGCTCGTCACAACTTTTAAAAAAGAGTAAACCAGTTTCTATCAAGGCCGATCGTATGCCTCTTAATTCCTTTTTAAAAAATATTTTAAGAGGTCAGCCATTTGATTATACAATTGAAAATACCACTATTTTTATTTCTTTGAAAGAGACAAGTGATACAGGCAAACTTTATGATGCTCAGGTTTTTAATAAAGAAAAGAACGGTTATGAGTTTAAGATAACGGGGCGTTTCATAGATTATTCAGGAGTATCTATTCCCGGGGTAACTGTTTATGATCAAGATTTGGGAAAAGGAATATCATCAGATGAAAATGGTAATTTTAGTTTGATGGTTAAAAATGGAAATAAAATTCAAATATCATCTATTGGTTTTCAGGGCTTAACAATTGAGGTAAGTAAGATAGATTCGCAACTATTAAGGGTAAATATAATTTCTTCCGAAGCATCGGAAGGAAACAATGTTACTTCAAAAGTTGAAATTTCCTCCAATGAAATGCTGATGTTTACATTAGCAAATAAAATTGAGACTTTGACAGAAGTAATAATAAACGCAGGTTATTACAGTGTAAATCAGCGTGTGGCTACCGGTAGTATTAGTTCAATAAATGAAGAAACAATAGAAAAGCAACCTGTAACAAGTTTAATACAAGCATTGGAAGGAACAACGCCAGGTTTATATATTCAACAAACATCAGGTATGCCTGGGGCAGGATTACAAGTAAAAGTAAGAGGAGCAAGTTCTCTTAGAGCCGGAACCCTTCCTCTTTATATAATTGACGGAGTTCCATTTAACGGAGCTAGTATTGATGCACAGGATCCTAGTGCAACACGAATGTCTGGTGCTGCTGTTTCTGGTGTAGATCCTTTTTCTATGCTAAATCCTAATGATATTGAAAGCCTGGAAGTATTGAAAGATGCAGATGCAACTGCTATTTATGGATCTAGAGGTGCAAATGGTGTGATTTTAATAACTACCAAAAAAGGAAAATCCGGTAAACCAAAATTTACTTTAAATACAAGTACAGGTGTTGGAAGTCTTACAAGTGTTGTACCTACGCTTAGTACAAAGGACTATCTGGAACTTAGAAGGCAGACTTTTGCAAATGATGGAATTACTCCAGATGAATTTAGTGCCCCTGATATTACATTATGGGATCAAAATGCAGATATAGATTTCCAGAAAAAGTTAATGGGAAATACAGCTAATAGAACTGATATCTCCGGCTCGCTTTCTGGAGGAAGCGGAGGTACAAATTTTTTATTAAGTGGTAGTTTTCATAAAGAAACGCCAGTAACTCCAGGGGATTCGAGATATATTAGAGGGTCACTAAATATGAATGTAAATTATACATCTCCTGATGAAAAACTGAAAACAAATCTAAGTACAATTTATTCTGCGGATGACAACCTGATTTACGGAACTGATTATACTAGTGATGCTTATCAATTACCTGGAAATTATCCAATTTACGACAGTACGAGTGCAAATGGTTTGTATTATGATTTTAATTATTCAAATCCTATTGCATTTCTTAAACAATCTTTCAGTGCAAAGTCTAACAATCTTGTTCTAAATGCAACTGTGGCCTATAATATTACTTCTGCTATCGAAGCAAAAGTAAGTATGGGGCTTAATAAAGTTGAGCTTGTTCAAACAAATTTAACGCCTTCGGATGTTTATCCTCCAATCTTTCAAGCTATGGATATGGGAACTTATTTAAGTAATAGCAGTAAAGTTTATATTGTAGAACCACAAATTAATTTCAACAAACAGATTGGTGAAAGTAAACTTAGTGGAGTGATAGGAGGAACATATCAGGCAACAAATTATAATCAACCTTACTTTGTAATAGCTGCCGATTTTGCCTCACAATCGTTAATGCAAAATTATACTTCAGCAAATACAATATTTGTTAATTCAAATACAAGCTCAGAATACAAATACACTTCTGTGTTTGGTCAGGCAAATTATAACTTTAAAGATAAATATATTATTAACGGAACATTTCGTAGAGATGGCTCTTCTAAATTCGGTCCGAGTAATCGTTTTGGTAATTTTGGTTCTATTGCTGCCGCATGGATTTTTACAGAAGAAAACTTTTTAAAGAATAATACTTGGTTAAGTTTTGGTAAAATAAGAGGTAGTTATGGTATTACTGGTAATGACCAAATTGGAAATTATGGGTATCTTGATACATACTCTCTATCTAACTATTCATATGGGAGCACGAAAGGTTTTGTTCCTTCAAGAATTGCTAATTCTGATTATAGCTGGGAAAAAGCGAAAAAACTTGAGGTAGCTACAGAGTTAGGTTTCTTGAATAATAAATTGATGTTGAATCTTGCATGGTATAGAAATAAAACAAGTAATCTTTTAGTAGCCTATCCGCTTTCTACCCAAACAGGTTTTTCTTCTTATAATGCCAATTTTGATGCTGTTTTGCAGAGCCAGGGTGTTGAAGCGGATTTGAGTGCAAAACTTATTACAAATAAAGATTTTAATTGGTCTATGAATTTTAATTTCACGACTTATAAAAATAAATTAGTCGAATATCCAGATTTATTATCTTCATCGTATGCCAATACTTATGTTTTAGGAGAATCGTTGAATCTCGCGGTAGGTTACCATTTTTTAGGTATGGAAAATGGAGTTGCTACTGTTGAAGATGTAAATAAAGACGGAGTGATTAGTCCTGGAATAAGTAATAATGGATTTGGAGATTATAAAGTATTGGGAACGCTAGATCCTAAATTTTATGGTGGATTAAACAATAGCTTTACTTATAAAAATTGGCAACTTGATTTCCTGTTTAATTTTGTAAACAAAAAGGGCTATGAGCTTACAAGGTTTCCTGGAATGTTGGGAAATATTCCTGATTATGCTTTAGATTTAGGATTTACACCAACTACAGACTCATCTTCGGAATCGTATGCATCCTATAGAAATTATTATATGCAGTCTGATGCCATTTTTAAAGATGCATCATTTGTAAGATTACGTAACCTATCAATATCCTATTCTCTCCCTGAGTCATGGTTGCAACAGGCAAAAATTTCCAAGTTTAGAATTTATGCACAAGGACAAAATTTATTAACGTTTACTTCCTACAGAGGATTAGATCCAGAAACTACGGGGAATTATAATGTTAATTACGGATTTTTTTCGCCAACAATGCCTCCTTTGAAAGTAGTTAGTCTAGGTATTGATATCTCACTTTAAAACATAAAAAACATGAAAAGATTTAATAAAAATATAGTATTATTTAACTGGCTGTTTGTTCTTTTAGTTATGTCCAGTTGCTCTGATTTAATAGATGTTGATCCTCCGGTGGATTCATTGGTGTCATTTACTATTTTTGAGAGTCCTAAAACCGCAGATGCAGCAGTAGCAGGTATTTATTCGACATTCTATAACCAAAGTTATTTTAGTTCTGATTTTACTATAAATGTTTCAGCATACGTAGATGAACTTACTTCATTGTCTGCCACTGTTAATTATTTTTATGAAAACAGTCTTTTAGCTACAGACTCCGATGTTAATACTTTTTGGGCTCAAAGCTATAAGTTGATTTATTTGTCTAATAGTGTTATTGAAGGTTGTGAAAATTCGACAGTACTTACTGATGAAGAAAAAGGACAATTTATTGGAGAGGCCAAATTTTTTAGAGCATTCTGCCATTTTTATTTGTTAAATTATTTTGGAGAAGTACCTTTAATCACATCAACAGAGGTGCAAATAATAAATACTCAGGCAGCATCTTTAAAGGATCCTGTCTATAATCAAATTATAGAAGATCTTATTTATGCCAGAGATTATCTTCCTGCTGATTATAGCATTTCGTTTTCTGATCGAACAAGAGTAAATAGCTATGTTGCTTCAGCTATGTTGGCGCGAGTTTATTTGTATAATGAATTATGGGATTTAGCTGAAACCGAGGCTACTCGAGTTATTGAAAAAACAGATCTTTACACTTTAAATAGTTTAAATGATATCTTCTTATCTAATAGCAATGAAGCTATCTGGCAGGTATATACCAGATTAGGTTACACTGATTTTGCTAATGAGATGGTTCCCCTTGATACGGGAGGTGTTCCTTTATATACAATAAATTCATATCTGCTTAATACATTTGAAGCTGGAGACCAAAGAAAAACTAATTGGATAGGTAGTTTTGATTATTCGGGTGAGACGTATTATTATCCGTATAAATATAAAACAAGAACAAATGTACAAACCGAGCAGGAGACAATACTACGGTTGGGTGAGTTATACTTAATCAGAGCAGAAGCCAGAGCTGAACAAAATGACATCGCAGGAGCTCAAGAAGATCTTGATGCTATAAGATCTCGTGCAGAATTAGATCCATCCTCAGTAACAGATCAATCTTCTTTACTTGCAGCAATCCAAAAAGAAAGACAAGTTGAGCTGTTTTGTGAATGGGGACACCGATTCCTTGACCTAAAACGTACAGGTAATGCTGATAGTGTATTAGGGACTGTAAAGACGGGCTGGAATTCTACAGATATTCTTTTTCCAATACCTCAGGAAGCTATAAGTAGAAATACAAATCTTAATCAGAATGAAGGCTATAATTAATTATTGTAAAAACTGAATCTAACAATGATACGGGCTTATTTCTTAAGTATGTATTATTTAATTTGAGTTAGTTAAAAGCTGTCTTATTTAGACAGCTTTTTTTGTTACAACTATTCTTTTTTTTTATGAAAAAAAGCGCTTATCTGTTAATTTACCTCAATCTATTTAATTTATTAAACAGTTGTAGCTTCATCAAATATTCTGCAATAATTGCCACCAACAATTTTTATAATTTCCTGTTGTTTAAAGCCTGTTTTTAGTAATGCATCTACTACAGTGTATAAAAATCCTTCTTTTTCATCTTTCCAGCTTTTGTTGGTTTTTTGTCCAAATCTGCTATTACTATTATTTGCGGTTGCCATTTTGGTATCAGTACCAATACAAACATGGTCGATACCTACTACATCTACCAAGGCTGCTATGTTTTTAGCGTAATCTAAAGGGGTGTCAGCCAAGTGTGTCCAAACGCCAATAACCCCACCGGCGTTTGCAAATTTTTTGGCTTGTTCTTTACTTATTAATCGTGGCATCATTATTTTTGCCATTTTTTCGTTGCTTCCTAGCTGCGTGTTTAGCCCGGTGTGAGAAATAAGCATAGGTTTAGTTGATGTTTCGATGGCGTCATTTAATGCATCATTATTGCAATGCGCTAAATCTACTAAAATACCTAACCTATTACATTCTTTAATAATGTTTTTACCTAAATCTGTCAATCCGTTAAACAGTGATTCATCTGTATAGATATCACCAATAGGTGGAGTTGATTGTGCGTCATGCATGAGGCCTAAATGTCTTAAACCTCTATTGTAAGCTATTTCTATGCGGTCTAATTTGCCTTCAATAAAATGCCCACCCTCGACCGATTGAATTATAATTTGTTCGCCGGTTTTATGCGCTTTTTTTAAGTCGGAAAAATTTAAGGCACGTTTAAGATTATTGGCCTTAATCATCTCATCCATTTCATCTAAACTTAAAAGAAACCGCTCAAAAGCTTCACCTTCTTGGGTAAGTTTTGGGCGATCTACACAAAACGTCATACCTATGGCAGTTAAGCCCGATGCTTTCAACTCTTTGTTTAGCGGGTAGCTTTGAGCTTCAAAATCTGTTTTGGTGAATGGCATATCCATATGGTTATGCGCATCGATACCGATGGATTTTGCAACTATCTTTTTAACTATATCATTAGGTTCACTATATGCCCATGTGCTGAATGGGTTACATAATAAAGCTGTTCCAGCTCCTGCCGTGGTAAAAATAAATTTTCGTCTTGACCAATTTTGATTCATAAAGTTAGATTTTCTAGTGTATTGTATGATGATGTTATTTTTTATGTTGTTTGAATAACCAATCTCGAACTGGTTTTAATTTGTAAGCATAATCAAACGAATACATATGCTCTGAACCACCACCAGAAACGCCTTCGGGTGTAACCGTTTTGGGACTGAATTGAACGAAGTTTATGTTGTAACCTTCGGCAATTAAGTTTTCTATTTTTTGGTCTTGCTGTGTTTGTGGTAATTGTGCCGAAAATTCGGTAGAGCCATATTTAACATCATTTTCAGTTAATAGGTTTCCTAATTCCCGCATTCCATTTGAAGCTTTTTCATCACCTGCAGAAACTATATAGAAGAAAGTTTTCTGGGTTAAAGGTTGTAAAACATTTATATCCCACTGGCTTCCTACAAAAATTGAGGCTGCAAAAAAATCTGGATAAGTGGCGTTTAAGTGAAACGAAATCATTCCACCCATAGATTGTCCTGTGGTATAAATTCTGTTTTTATCGATGCTATATGTTGCGATAACATGATTTAGTAAACGAAAGGAAATCCCCACTTCATCACTAACTTCGCCTTTGTCGTTGGTAGCCCAGTCTGGTCCTGCAAAAGAAGGAGCTAAAACAAAGCTTGGGTTTTCTAATTGACTTTCGTCTGTTGCCCAAATAATGCCACCATAACCTTGTTTCAAAGGAGCAATTACACCTTTACCAACAGTACTGGCATCTGCAATGAATTGTACCAAAGGATAACTTTTAGTTGGGTCGTAATTTTTTGGTATAAACAAATTGTAGGCCATGGTTTTCCCAGTGATGCTATCCTTAAATTCCAGTGTTTGAAATTCTGGCGCGACTTTTTTCCTAAGTTTTAAAAGTTCAGTATCGTATGATTTGTCTACACCTCCATAAGATGTGTCCCAAGATGTTGTTTGTTGGGCAGGAGGTGTTTGCTTTGTATTATTATTTGTTGATTTACTTTCAGATTTGCAAGAAAAAATCAACACGATTATCAAACAAGATGTAAACGATTTTATCATTTGTTTTTGTTTTAAAATAAGGTTTGTCTGTTTACTCTTGATAAGCACCAGCCGAATATTGTAATTCGTAAGAGTGCGAGTAGATTTCAAAAACAGTTCCAAAAGGGTCTTCTACATAACACATTCTATAAGGTTTTTCACCAGGATAATACCATCTTACAGGCATACGTTGCTTACCACCTGCAGCCACAATTTTATCAACCAAGCCTTCTACATCAGGATCCTGAATTGAGAAATGGAATAATCCAGATCTAAAAGGTTCAAAGGTTGGTTTAAGCTCTTTACTTGCTTTAAATTCAAAAAGTTCAATACCAATTCTATCACCAGTAGATAGATGGGCGATTTTAAAACTGCCCCAACCGCTTCCAAACACATCAATGCACATTTGCCCTATAGCTGTTTCATTTTCTTCATGGATAACCGTTGGTTCCATAATAGTGTAAAAGCCCATAATTTCTGTGTAGAACTTTACAGCCTCTTCTAAATCTGGTACTGTGATACCTATGTGAGAAAATGACTTTGGATATATTTTATTTTCTGTTTTCATAAATTTAAGATTTTATCTTGTTATTGATTAAATGTGAAATTTTAATGTCTTCTAGAGCCACTAAACTCCATGGCTTCACCTTTTCCAAAACCGAAGGATACACCAAAAGTTACGAATCTGCCACGTTTTGACCAATTACGCTGGTAAAAATCTTCTTGATAGGTGTAACTTTCCTGAATTCTACTGGCAAATAAATCACGAACGCCAAGGTTTACAATAGCTTTTCCATTAAGAATTTTTTTTCTTACCCCAGCATCTACAAACCAGGTATCCGATACTTCTCCTTGAATGGTTTCATAAGAAGAATTATAGTTACCTGTCATTTCTATATCAAAATCTGCGGGTAGTCTAAATTTTGTTTGCAGTTTGGAAGTGTTTTGGTTGGCTCTAAAATCAAATACCTGATCGTTAAAAGAGCCGTCCCTTTTATAAGTGTTGAAATTAAAATCGTAAGAAAGTGAGAGCCAATTACTGGGAGAATATTTGGCGTTCAATTCTACACCAGTAGCTTTATTGGTTCCTACATTGGCAGGCATAGAGGTACTTACATTGCCTTCGTAGGTTACAATTCTCTCAATAACATCGGTGGTGTATCTAAAATAAACTCCGGCATTTAGTGAGAGTTTACCTAATTTATAAATATTGGTAATTTCATAAGAATCTGTGTATTCTGGATTTAAATTTGGATTACCAGAACGCAGACTGTATTCGTTTTGAATGTTCAGGAAAGGATTCAAGTCCCATAACCTTGGTCTGTAAATTCTTTTGGAATATCCTGCTTGTAGGGAAATATCATCATTGAATTTATATGAAGTATGAACACTTGGGAAGAGATTGGTGTAATTTTTATCGTTTTCTTCATTGGTGTTTTCAAGTAGTGTGTTGACTTGGGTATTTTCCAATCTGGCACCTAGTTTTACGCCCCATTTTTCTTTTTCATAGGCATAGGTTCCGTAAACAGCAAACACGTTTTGAGTGAAGTTGAAATCATTGGATAAATCATTGTCAATCACAAATTCACCGTTTTCCAAATTACTAGTAGTATAATCATTAGAAACATCATCCAGAATGTATTGTGCTCCGGTTTCTATGGTATGAACGTCGTTGAACGGATGCACGTAATCTAACTTGAAGGTGTATTCTGCTTCTTTAAAATCTGTATCGGTGATTTGTTGAGAGTCATCAGTACTACCGAAAGAATAATTGTTGGCGTAGTTAGAGGTTTGATCCTTTCCGAAGAAGCTACCTAAGGCACTAAATAATAACGATTGATCCTTATGTCTTTTAAAATCTCTTTTGTAATTAAATTCATATTGGTATTTAGGATTTTCAGCCGTAACATCCTGAAGTCTGTTATATGCAGTTTCCAAAGCATTATCGCTATAGGTATTGAAAAAAGTGCTGTAATTTTCATCTTCTTTTTCAAAGGCATAATTACCAGAAAGTGTCAAGACATTATAGTCATCTATAATATAATCTGTTCCCAATGTAAAGTTGAGGAAAGATTCATTTTTTTCTCCATCACCATAACTACTAACTATACTATTAGAACTATAGTCAATACTTTCCATTTCATTTTCAACTGGTCTGGTTCTGCGGCCTACACCTAATTGGCTAAATAGATTGAATTTTTCACTTCTTCTATTGACACTTAATCCCAAACTGTGGTTGTTTGGCACACCTGTATTTAAAGTCACAGAACCGTTAAAACCTTTGCGTTCATCTTTCTTTAAAATAATGTTGATAATCCCAGAGGTTCCTTCGGCATTATATTTTGCAGAAGGATTAGTGACAACCTCAATGCTTTGAATCATATCTGCTGTAATGGTTCCTAAGGCATTGCCTTCTTCACTGGCAAGTACAGAAGGTTTGCCGTTAATCAAGATTTCTACACCTTGACTTCCACGTAGACTAATTGCACCTTCAATACTTACGTTTACAGAAGGAACATTGGTTAAAACTTCCAGGGCACTTGCACCAGTATTGCTCAAATCGGCTCCTACGTTAAACACCCTTTTGTCTAATTTGAATTCTGTTTGGGAAACTTGACCTACAATTAAAACTTCATCCAATTGTTGGGAGTCTTCCTGTAATAAAATAGTGCCTAAATCTATTTGATTATTGGATACCTTAAACTCAGCAATAGTAACTGGAAGATACCCCATAAACGAAATTTCAAATGTCACTTTTTGGGAGTCTATTTCCATTTCAAACAAACCGTCCTCATTACTGGTTGTTCCCGAAATTAGAGTTTGTGATTCTAATGATTTTACAGCAATAGTAGCATAGGGTATAGGTTGTTGTGAGCTGGTATCAAGAATACTTCCTTTAACTGTTACTTGTTGGGCCTGTATTCCAGAAACAACGAAGAAAAATAAACTTATAAGTTGGAAAAATTTCATGTTTTAAAAATCAAAATTATTTACCAGCAAAATTCTAAAATATAGAATGGGTAGTCTTTGTTTTTTCTTTGAACAACAGATTTGTTCCTGTAAACGTAATGCAGGTGAAATTTTGTTGTTTAGATGAATAATTTGGTCGTTAAGGAGTTTTTATTCTTTTGAGGATGTTTAAAACCTTAAATTTGAATTTATGAATGTTAATAATGAAAGTCATATGAGCAAAAGAAAGGAGATTTTGTTTCAGTTTATACTAAACTTGGTGCTCTTTTTTTCTTATGCCATTGAATCCTCACGTTTAAATATTGAGCTGTGGACTATTTGTTATTATTTAAATTATGCCCTTGGCGCATTGTTTATCAATTATGTTTTGCTTCCGCGTTTTTTTTATAAAGAAAAATATAAAACTTTTGTTGTTGCTTTAGTGTTGTTGACGGTTTGGCTTATGTTTGTTGAAGAGTTGGTTTTAGAACCGTTCTTTTTTCCTGAATCAAAAGGGAGTGACATTGGCAATATTTTTTATACGCTTGTTGATGTGCTTCCGGTTATGATGTTGTTAGTAGGTTTTAAATTTGCCTGGGATTCGATAAAAAGACAACAGGAATTAAACCAGCTGAAAGCTTTGGTGAAAGAAAGTGAGCTGCAGTTTTTAAAAACGCAAATCAATCCGCATTTTTTGTTTAATAACCTCAATAATCTGTACTCTTATGCAATAGAGAATTCAGCTAAAACACCTTCCATTATTTTAGAACTGGCTTCTGTTTTACGGTATATGTTATACGATTGTAAAGAGGATTTTGTCCCTCTGGAAAAGGAGATTGAGCATGTGCAAAATTTTACAAAATTAAATGAGTTACAAATAGAAAACAGAGGTCGAGTAACTTTAGACGTACCTGAAATGACCAGTGAATATAAAATAGCTCCTTTAATTTTGAATGTGTTTATAGAAAACGCCTTTAAGCATAGCACAGCAAGTCAATCTCAAGATATTTTTGTGGACATTGCTTTGCATGTTGAAGGAGATCAATTATCTTTTAAGTGTAGCAACAGTTTTGGAAACCAGAGTAATAGCGATAATTTAACCAAAGGAATTGGCCTGGGAAATGTGAAAAAGCGATTGGATTTTCTTTATGAAAATGAATACGACCTTAATATCGATCAAAAAAGCAATGTTTACGAAGTTGCATTAAAAATGCGATTAAAAAGATGATTAAAATAACCACCTGTATTATTGTAGAAGATCAACCGCCAGCACAGCGATTGTTACAAAAATATATTGCTGACTTAGGAACCTTAAAACTACTTGGGACATTTTCTGATGCTTTGGAAGCGATGCAGTTTCTTCAAGAGAATCACGTGGAACTTATCTTTCTTGATATTCACTTGCCGAAACTCTCTGGATTGAACTTTTTAAAAACATTAGAGACAAAACCCAATGTGATTCTTACTACAGCCTTTTCGGAGTATGCTTTAGAAAGTTATGAATACAGCGTGGTAGATTACCTGTTAAAGCCCTTTTCTTTTGAACGTTTTGTGAAAGCTGTTTTAAAAGTTCCAAAAAAGGAAGGAAGTAAAACTGCTCAGGTTCCTATTGGCGAGCCTGATGTAAATAGAAAAAAGGGAGAAGTGTTTATTAAATCTGGGCATGAACATGTACGCCTGGAGATTGATAGTATTTTCTATATCAAATCGGATGCCGATTATACGGAGTTATATTTAGAAAAGACAAAGTATCTCACCTATGATTCGCTGCGTTATTGGGCAGATACCTTGAAACCACATTCGT
The DNA here is from genome assembly GCF_051172795.1 of Formosa sp. S-31. NCBI lineage: Bacteria > Pseudomonadati > Bacteroidota > Flavobacteriia > Flavobacteriales > Flavobacteriaceae > Formosa > Formosa sp. S-31. The sequence continues at coordinate 110,210 of NZ_JAENDK010000003.1, read as the reverse complement.
TTATAAGGGTTCATAAATCTTATGTAGTCAACCTTTCGAAAATCAAAAAAATTAGTGGTAATCTCATCGTACTTTCCAATGATGCCAAAATCCCTTTAGGACGTTCCTATAAAGACGATTTTATGGATGAGGTATTAAATTGAAAGAACTAACTACAGGTACAAAATTCATGTTACTCAATCCATTCAGAATATATAAATGGTTAAGCCATTTTTAACTAAAGCCTATTGAAATTATGATAGAAAAACCTAATATGATGAGAGATGTTTTAACAGTTAAGAATAAGTTTTTTGTCACACCTCATTACATACGCGTTATTTTGGAAAGTGACCAGATGGATCTCTTTCAGGAAGCTAATATAGGAGATAATAATAAATTGGTTATTCCTATGGACAAGACCAAACCTCTACAATTACCTGATGGTCCACCCAAAGGAGGAGTTTCCGATTTTTATATTCGTACTTATACCTTGCGTGCCATTGATTTTGAGAAATCGGAGATGACGGTGGATTTTGTGATGCATGGAGAAACGGGCCCCGCAAGCAAATGGGCTATTAATGCGCAACCAGGCGATCAGCTTGGAGTTTTAATGAAGGCAAAACGCAAACCGCTTTTTCAAGAGGCAGATTGGTACTTGTTGGTCGGGGATCACACGGCGTTACCTGTTATAAGTGCTATATTGGAGCAATTGCCAAGTAATGCTCAGGGTCAAGTGGTTTTGGAAGTCCCTGAACCAGAAGACGTCTTAGAACTTGAAAAACCTGAACATATTCAGATTCATTGGGTGTTTAATCCCACGCCAGGTGAGAATAGTCAATTGGTATCCGTTATGAAGGAGATACCATTAGATGTTTATCCCAATAAATTTGTATATGCTGCGGCCGAATACCATATTGTTAAAGAAATGCAAGACCTATTAAGGCAAGAGCAAAGTTTAGAACGTAAAGACTGGTATGCGTTTTCTTATTGGAAATATGGTGTTGCAGAGGATGGTTCTGCCCAAGATCGAAGGGGACTGACTAAAAATTAGTTAAAAACTATAATCAAGGAATGCGAAGTATTCCTGATTTTTTTTCAAAAACCTCTTTGTAAAATGGGGTTTAAGCAGTTGCTAATATTTTCAAAAAGTTTTAAAGACACAAGTCATCTAATTAACTTTTACTAGGTGTTTTACCGTAGTGATTTTTAAAAATAGTAATAAAATGAGAAACACTTTTATAGCCTAATTGAGTAGATACATCTTCAACTGTATTGGTTTTTAACAATTGAAGTGCTTTTTTTAATTTAAGTTCAATAATATATGCCCGAATAGTAATGCCATAAACCTTTTTAAAATCATTTTTCAACTGCATTTCGTTCAACAAAATATAACGGGAAATCACTTTTATGGTTGGGGTTTGCAAATAGTGTTTATCAATATATACTTTCGCCGATTGTATTTTATCCAAATGCAATAGCTCCTTTTTTAGAGGGGGTGCTAAAGAATCTTCGATAGCTAAAAACAACTCCCGGACCTTCAGCTCTAAAAAATAACTCTTCCGATGTTCTGCTTTATAATACAACATAATACCCTTTAAAATGGAATGTATATGAAAGTTTGCAACCAGCGATGCAATATGGGGAGCACTATAATCCGCTGTAATAATTTTAGAAAAAACAGCATGATTCTTACTCCAGGTTTCTTGTTGTAATAAACTAATAAAGTAAGAGTGCTTTATATAGATTAAAATAGATTCGGTTTCTTTATTTGCTGGTACTTTTACTTTGTTATTGATGCTATCGCCGCATAATATATTTAGCTTTCCGTAGTCTACTTGCGCCTTGGTTCTGGCTTCTTTATATTTTATAGACATGTCTCCACTAATTAAATAAGCAATCAAAACATAAGGCCCGGTAATATTTACATGCTCAGTAAGCAATTTTTCGTTACATCGCCTAGTGTTTATTATACAAAAATGCTGTCCGTGATAAATCTCGCTTGTAATATCGTAATCAGACGTTTTAATATTAACCGATGTATTTTTAAGTTCGTTCTGAGCACTATTTTGCAACAAATCGATATTGTAAAACTCGGTATTTAATTCTTTAAAATAAGACTGTAACAACATATTTCCTTTTCCGAAGTTTAAATTTCTTTTTCAGAAATTCAGATTAACATACTTGCTTGATATTTGCGACAAAAATAATTTAGAATAAGTATAAATAAAAATTAATGCTGTATTTCTTTAAAAATTTGATTTTTATATTGTTGTTATTCATTGGTTTACCTCTGATTTCAATGGCACAGAACACAACGGTTTTTGTTAGCGGTACCGTAACCGATGCGACGGGCATACCTCTACACGATGCTTATGTGTATATAAAAGGGAGTACCACATACACTGTTACGAATGTCGAAGGTAAGTATAAATTAGAAATTCCTGTAGGCGAATTTTATTTGACCTGCGAACTTATGGGCTATGCTACGGTTTCGGAAAAAATTAATGCTTCACAACATTTCCAGAAACACTTTAAACTTCAACAAGACAGCTCTACGCAACTAGATGAAGTGGAGTTGGTGGGGAAAACGGCCATTCAGCAAGTTCGGGAAACGCCTTTTAATGTGGTGGCTCTGGATGCTGGCGAAGTAAAACATACCACCATGAATTTGGGGAATTTACTCAATCGTGCTTCTGGTGTAAAAATGCGCGAATCGGGTGGTATGGGGTCTCAAATGAATATGACTTTAAACGGATTTACAGGCCGTCGTGTAAGAGTATTTATGGATGGCGTGCCTATGGAAGGCTTTGGAAATGCTTTTCAGCTAAATAATATTCCTGTGAGTTTGGCTAGCCGCATTGAGGTTTATAAAGGTGTAGTTCCAGTTGAATTTGGTGGTGATGCTATTGGTGGTGCCATTAACATTGTTACCAACCAAAAAGCCAATACGTATGCCGATGTTTCTTACGCGTTTGGTTCGTTTAATTCCCATCGATTCAATACCAGCGTGGGCTATACCAATAAAAACGGATTTTCATTTTTGGTGAATGGCTTTGTGAATTATTCCGATAACGATTACAAAGTACAGCTCGATAAAATGCTAGATGTAGAAACCGGAACCTATATTCGAGGCGATTATACGGTACGTCGTTTTCACGACCAATATCGAAACCAAACGGTTATGGCTAAAGCTGGTTTTGTAAATAAATGGTGGGCCGATAGGTTTTATCTTGGTTTAACTGCTGGTAATTTGGATGCCGATGTGCAAAACGCATCTACCTTAGAAATTGTTTACGGAGCTAGAACGCGTTCGGCGGCTTCGGTTTTACCGTCTTTAGAATACTATAAAAAAAATCTGGGTGTAAAAAATCTTAATCTGCGGATTACAGGAAATTATAATTATACCAATAATAAAAATGTCGATACGGTGGCGCGTTTGTACAATTGGTATGGCGACTATATGCCAACACGTACCAAAGGCGAAAGCGGTACCAATGTGTTGTCCGATTTTGTAAATACCAACTATTCGGCCACAGCAAATGCGACTTACGAAATTAATAAGAATCACAGTATCGTATTAAACAATGTGGTTTCTGGTTATAACCGAAAAGTATCGAGCGATGTACCTTTAGATGAATTAACTTCGGCTGCTGATACGATGCAACGAGCCTCTACAAAAAATGTTGTTGGACTGTCGTATAACTATCGAAAAAGTAAGAAATGGCATGCCAATCTGTTTGCCAAACATTATTATCAGCATGTTTTAGGGCCTGTAGATACATCGACTGTTGCCAATAACAATTATTACATTGAAGACGACCGCAGTTTTACAACTACCGGTTATGGAGTAGCTATTACGCGACATTTAAAAGGTGATATCCAGTTGAAGGCGTCTTACGAAAAAGCCTATCGTTTGCCGTCCGACCAGGAGTTGTTTGGCGATGAATTGTTAACTTCTTCTAATTCAGGGTTACGCGCAGAAAATTCTAATAATTTCAATTTAGGTATTTCCATGAATAAGCAATTGCCTAACAACAATGTGCTTTATGCCGATGTGAATACTTATTATCGATTGAATAAAGATTTTATTCAGCAAGTGCAAAATGCCCGTTACGGTACGATTGGCAATGTCAATTTCGGACGTGTACAAAACATAGGTGTCGATGCCGAATTGCGCTACTATCACGGTAATAATTTTATGCTTGGTGGTACTGTAACCTACATGGAACTTCGGAATAAAGAAAAAATGCGAGATGCTGCTTCTAGCGTTTCAGCACCTACCTACAACGACCGTATGCCTAACATTCCGTATTTCTTCGGAAATGCCGATGCTGCTTATTATTTGCACGACGTGGGGAGAAAGGGCAATACCTTGAGCTTGAACTACAACTTCAATTTTGTGGGCGAATTTTATCTGCTTTGGGAAAGTCAGGGTAACAGCAATACCAAAGCCACTTTACCAGAACAGATATATCATGATTTTTCGGTGAATTACACCATGAAAAACGGTCGTTACAACATTAGTTTGGAAGCTCTAAACTTTACTGATGCCATGTTGTACGACAATTTTAGTCTGCAAAAACCAGGTAGAAGCTTCAATATTAAGTTGCGCTATTACTGGAACAAAGCCATTTAAAAAAATAATTATTTATAAACACAAATTCAAAATGAAAACAAATTTTAAACCGTTGAATATGCTTAGAAAACCATTTCTATTCAGTCTTTTGGCAACGTCCTTAATCGTTTCTTGTAGCGACGACGACAGTCCGTCAACCGATCCCGATCCAGAACCAGAAGGCGCAGTACAATATTTTATCGCTGCCGAAAATGGTAATGGTACTTATTACATAAATGTAGACGATTTAACTCAAGGTACCACAACCACGACAGGAAATGGTATTGAAGACCCAAATACTTATACGCATTATGCTTACAACGGAACAAAGGCTGTGATTGGTCTGTCTTACCGTCAAGGAAATCCTGCTATCGGACACATGTTTGGTTTAGATCAAACAGGTAATTTAGAAGAAATAGGTGCCGGTTTTCAAATGACTAACGGATATTCGTCTTTAGGGCCTTTTGAAAATTATATTGTCACCACCAGAAGTGGTGTAACCTTTGCCGATGATACGGTAGGTGCAAACTTCTACTTTATCGATTTGGATAATAACGGCGCAGTGTCTCAAAAAACCTTAGAAACCATGGATTTGGTTGGTAACGGTTTAGATACAGGCTTAGTAGGAATTGCTGATTGTGGAGATGGTTCATTCATATCGGCTGTACAACTTACAGATGGCGATATTAACGAATGTTATGTGGTAAAATTAGACGCCGATTTAAACGTATTACAAGTAATGCACGACGATCGTATTGGTGAAGCTTTAGGTCGCTGGCGTTCGGCGCGTTATTCCTTATTAGCGAACGACGACGATGGCAATACTTACGTGTTTGCAAATCCTAACGGAGGAACAAAATCAGGAGCTGTATTAAAAATTAACCAAGGCGCTAGCGATTTCGATGCAAGCTACTATTTCGATATTCAGGCTTTATCAGACGGATTTGGTTTCCGTAAAGTATGGCACATTACCGAATCGTATTTCTTATTAGAATTCTACAACGAATTAGAGCCTTCCAACAACACAGCCGCTTACCAATATGCTGTTGTTAACACGGCATCTAAAACCTTCTCTTGGATTAACGGTTTGCCAGATTCAGGAAATGTTAGCGGTGCAGGATGGCCTTTTGCTGCCGATGGTAAAGCGTATTTACCAATCACTACTAACGATACCGCCCCGACAGTTTATGTAATCGACCCTTCAAATGCTACAGCAACAGCAGGAATCGTGGTTGAAGGTGCTACAGACATAGGGGGTTTAGCAAAATTACAATACGAAGAATAATTCAGAAACAATAAAAACAGCGTACCTGTAAGTGTTTAAACTTAAAAATATGTACAGGTTCTTTTAATAAACTATACCCTTATGTTACGACATTTATTTTTAGGAATTGCAACTTTTTCGTTAGCGTTTAGCGGATTATATGCACAATCTGATAATTTACTTTCTAACGACTACTGGAAAGGGAACCCTGATTTAAAATCAGTGAAAACGGAAGTGGCTAAAGGCTTCGATTTTTCGAATCTTGTTGGTATGAAAGATCCCATAATGTTAGCCATGAGCAACGGTGCTTCTCCAGAAATTGTAAATTATTTAATTGATCAGCCAGGTGTGGATGTGTCGCGTTTATTGGTTGAAAATCGTATTTATTTACACGTCGCAGCCAATGCTGGCAAAGCAGAAGTTGTGGATCATTTATTAGAAAAAGGTTCCGATATCAATTTCTTAGACGGAAATGCGCACACGGCTTTTTCTTACGCAGGATTTCAAGGCCATTTAACTAAAGAGATGATCGATGTGTTTGTAAAACACGGAGTAGATTTAAACAAAACTTACGAAACCAAAGATGATGCGAATATCTTATTAATTTCGATTCCTTACGATAAGGATTTAGAAATTACAGATTATTTGGTGTTTAAAGGCGTTTCGATTAAAAGTCTAGACGGAAAAGGCAATACAGCTTTTAACCACGCCGCTAAAATTGGCTATGTAGGCACTATGAAAGAATTGGTAAAACGTGGCGTAGCATACAACGATAACGCTTTGTTTATTGCAGCTCAAGGTACCTACCGTCATGCAAATTCTATAGATGTGTTTCAGTATTTGGTAGACGATTTAAACATTACACCGACCATTTTAGATGAACATAAACGAAATGTGTTGCACTATGTAGCCAAAAAGAACGATCAATTAGCGATTGTAAATTACTTTTTAGCAAAAGGTGTTGATGTGAATCAGATAGATGAAGACGGTCAAACACCTTTTATGGTGGCTTGTGGCAACCGTAGCTCCGAAGTTGTTAATGCGATGTTGCCAAAAGTGAATTCAAAATTGATTAATCAGAAAAATAGTGATGGCCAAACAGCTTTAATGTTAGCGGTTGAAAAAGGTGATGCGCAAACCGTAGAAAATTTATTGAAACAAAAAGCTGATGTTAAGGTGAAGGACAACAAAGGTAATACTCTAGTGGCATATCTAGTTAATTCATATCCGGTGGCTAAAAAAGGCGGTCGCGGTTTTAGAGGCACAACCATCGAGAAGGAGCAAGAAAAATTCTTCAGTAAATTGAATTTACTTAAAGATGCCGGATTGGACTTTTCGGCTACCCAAGCAAAAGGCGAAACGGCTTATCATCTAGCAGCTGCAAAAAACGATGTGAAATTATTGAAAACGCTTTCAGAATTAAATATCGATATCAATGGGCAAGACGACACCGGAGCAACGGCTTTACATGTTGCCGCTTTAGCTGCCGAAAACGACAAAATACTTCAGTATTTAATTTCCGTAGAAGCTAACAAACAAATAGAAAACGAATTTGGCGAAACCGCTTACGATCTTGCCAAAGAAAACGAAACGCTTAAGAGCGATCATGTTTCGGTAGCATTTCTAAAATAATCTAGATTTGATTTCATTTAATTTAGAGAATTGTTGATTTGTAAAATGCCCTCGTTTGTTGAGCATTTTATATATATGAATAAAAGAAGGAAATAAATTAATTTATAGCAAAATGAAAAAAATAACCATAGTTATAAGTGTATTGTGTAGTGTGCTGTTGTTTTCAGCTTTTAAAGCTGCAAAAATAGAACCCAATAAAACTATAAAGTGCATGATACAAACCAAAAAGTACACTGGAGAACCAGCGTATATTGCGGTTTCGTTACTGGATGCTTCAGGTAAATATGAAAAAACACTGCGACTTATTGGGAATGACGATAGTTGGTTTAACAGCTTATTGGATTGGTGGAAATATTTGGGCGAAAGCGACAATACAATCGATGCCGTGAGTGGTGCAACCATTACGCCTGGAGACCGATCTGTTGTGGTGCTGGAAATTCCAGAATCTAAAATCGATAAGAATTACAGCATTCGTTTTGAAAGCGCTGTAGAAAAGCAAGAATATTACAATACCGATTTGGAAATAGCTTTAACGACTGGTAATCTACAGGGAAAATTTGAAGGGACAGGTTATGTTCGATATGTTAGATTGATGGCGCATTAAAAGCATTAGTTGAAACAATAGTACCAAAAAGGCAGCCAATTTAATTGGCTGCCTTTTTGGTAAAAGAGATGGATTTGCTTTAAGTTCTTATAAGGCAATTCTTTTCGTATATATGTTGTTATTGAGGTAAATTTTAATTGACATTTTATAATGTATACTATACCAAATTGGATTTAAAAAAAGCAATAGTACGTTCCCAGGTGAGGGACTTAAAAAAGGATTTTCATTTAAACTGTGAATCCTCTATAAAATTAAAGAACTGAAAGCAATTCTTTAGCCTTTTCAGGAGTTAATCAATCTTAATCCTGTTGATCGTGAATGTCATATTGGAGATATCCCCTTTTATTTCATTGATTCGTGAATTTGTAAAATACAAATACCCTTTATGGATGCTAAATGTGTCCGCCCACTTTATGTCTTCTCCCTGTGCTAAGGTTTTTAGTTTGCCTTCAGGAGTAAGATAGTCTATTTTGGAATGCTCCAAATCTGCTAAATAAAGGTTGCCATGACTATCGAATATCATACCGTCTGGAGCTCCCGTTTTAGCCTCTTTTTTTACACTGGCTTCAATTTCCTTTTCAGATCCATTTGTTAAAATATTGGTAGGTGCAGAATAGAGGGTGTACCCAGTTAAGCTATGGTAGAATAATCTATTATTGTCTATGTTTAAGGCGATGCCATCAGAGTGTACGGGATGACCTCCCCATTTGTTGCCTTTAAAGTTGAGGTGGTTTGTTTCGGCTTCTGTTGAGTAGTGGTTGTCTAAAACACGTTTGCTACTTCGGGTGTTTAAATTATAGACAATTATGGCGCCATCATTGGAGTCGGTAATGAAAATGACCTTGTTTTTATGGTCTATCCTTAAATCGTTGGTGTATGAATTGGGTTTGTAACTGTCTTTGCTCAATAAAAGGATATCTTCCAAAGTATTGTTTGATAGATTGAAAACAAAAATTCTGGGAGTATCGATAACACCTTTCCAAAGAGAATTACGGGTGTCCAAAACATATAGTTTATTAGCGTCTGCAACAACAGATTGAACGGCTACAAATATGGAGTCTGAAACAGGTTTGTCTACTTCCCAATTGTTCCAAGTTTTATTTGGATATGGAGTAGGGGTGCCATTATTGTCTACTTCCACTACAGAGTTTTCTACAGTTTCCCTCCATCTGGGAAAATTGGTAAATATCCTTCCGTTTTGGCTTACGGTAACGCCCGTAACCTGCTGTCCCTTAAATTGGCATACTTCTTCAATTTTTGGGTTTTGTGATTGAGATTTAAGACAGGTAACTAGGAATAAAACTGTGATTAAAGTTTTCATGGCAGTACAATTAAGAATTGTAAAAATACTACAAACACAGCTTCTGTCAATAATAATTTGTAACTACGATTCAGGTAGGAACACCTTTTTTAAATGGTTTGAGTAATTTGACTTGTGGATTTCAATTTGTTCAGGGCCATTATTTTTTTCGACATCATGAAAATGGATGCTTTCAAGAGCTTCCAAGGCGATGAATTCATTCATGCGGTGAAATCCAAACAAGATACCGTCATCAACGCTTGTTTCTTTAAAGAATTCCCCAGGTAGGGTGAAAGCTGTTTCTGGAGCATTCCATGTGGTTGTTACCATATATTTACGTCCATGCATAAGGCCTCCTGTTCCGTAGTTGATATTTGGATTTTCTGCTTTGCGTCCATCACTGTAGTACATACCTTTTCTATGACCAGCCGTTAAAACTTTGTCTAAATATTCTTTTAGTGCATAAGGCATCCCCATCCACCAAGCAGGGAAATGATAAATGATGATATCTGCCCAAAGAAATTTGCCAATTTCTTCCTCGATATCATAAGGGTTATTGATGTCTGTAAATTGAAGTTTAAAACCTTTGTCTTTGGTAAAGAATGATTGGTCTATTTCCAATAACGTTTTATTGAATTGTCCGTTAGAGTGAGCAAAAATTTTACCTCCGTTAATAACAAAAATCTTCTTCATCTGTCTTGTTTTTTTAAAACGGTGCAAAGGTCAAAAATCGAGAATTAAAAACACAGGATATGTATCATAAATTTATGATAATGTTTGGTTCTAAGGCATTCTTGCTTTGCGTTTTTAAGGGAGTAATAATTTTTTAATTAGTAGTAAAAAGCAAAATGATTTTTTCATGATTATATGGGATTCATTGTTTGACTGCTAGTTTATGATAAAATTTTAGAATGTTTTTATTAATGTCTATATAAAACCATTACTTGTAGTTTGAAATAGTTGATTTTGATAACTTGTTTCATGTGTTTGATAATTTTGTTTTTATTTTTTTTTATGATTTTTGTAAGTAAGGAAGGTTTATTTTGTTAATTGTGCAATTATTGTGGGTGGTTTGTGGGATGTGTGTAGGTGATTGCTGCCTTTTGTTATTTGAAAAGATTAATAGCTACTAGTCACTAGTTTGTAAAATTTTGAATATATATAGAAAAATTAAAATGTGTTTTAGGTAGGGGGTGTATTTAAAACGATAATTATAAAACGTTAAACTTTAATTCAAAAAAATAATGTCAATAATAGATCTTTCTGTTACGATTTCAGAGAAAATAAAGGAGCCTCTAATTACAAGAATTGAATATGAAAATCATGAGGAATGTGTGGAAAATACAGGGAAGAGGTTATTTAAAGATATTCAAGGAGATATTTTTGTGAATGGCAAAGGCTTGGCTGGAGAAATGTTGTATTTAGCTACGCATTGCGGTACACATGTCGATGCTCCGTATCATTATTCTCCTACTTGTGGGGGGAAGCCTTCTAGGACAATTGAAGAATTACCTTTGGAATGGTTTTTTAACGATGGAGTTGTATTGGATTTTACTGATAAACCCGATGGTTATTTAATAGAGGAGAAAGATTTAGTAGAGAAGCTTTCTGATATAGGTTATACTTTAAAGCCTCTTGATATTGTGTTAATTCGTTGCGATGCTGATAAAAGAATTTATAATGAAGATTATGTGAAAATTCATGTAGGCGTTTCCGCTAAGGCAACCAGATGGTTGATCGATCAGGGTGTTAAAGTTATGGGTACTGATGGCTGGGGATGGGATGTGCCTCTACATATACAAATTGAGCGTTTTAAGCTAAATCCAAAACCAGGGATAATTTGGGAAGCTCATTATGTTGGTATTGATAAAGAATACTGTCAGATAGAAAAATTAGCCAATTTAGATTTATTGCCTCCATTCGGATTTAAAGTGTCTTGTTTCCCAACTAAAATAGAGAAAGCTAGTGGGGGCTGGACTAGAGCTGTGGCTATTCTTGATTCAAATAAAGTCCAATAATAAACTAAGAAAATGAAAAATAAATTAATTGCAACGTTAACAATGTTAACTGTTATGTTACATGTATCATGTATTCAAAAATCAAAAACAACTCAAAAAGATCTAGATGTAAATAAGAAAGAGTTTTTGTTTGGAGTGTCTACATCGGCATACCAGGTAGAAGGTAATTACAATAAAGAAGGAAAAGGGGAGTCTAAATGGGACTTTTTAACGAACAAAGTAGGGGTAACACAGTTTGTAATTGGTGAAAAGCAAACGGCAAATGTTTCTGCTAATATGTATAATAGGGAGCAGTATCTGAAAGATTTAAAATTGCTAAAGGATATGGGGGCGAATAGTTATCGTTTTTCTTTAGATTGGAGTAGAATAATACCTGATGGGGTTGGAAAAGTTAATGAACTAGCTATTGAGCATTACAGTAAATTAATAGATGACGTGAAATCTTTTGATTTAGAACCCGTTGTAACTTTGTATCATTTCGATTTCCCTATGGCTCTTGTAAAACAAGGTGGTTGGGATAACTCACAGATGATTAATTGGTATGAGAATTATGTTTCTGTTGTTTTCGATCGTTTAGGGAGTAAAGTGAATTATTTTATAACTTTTAACGAACCTTATATTGAATTTTTGGTGTTTGATTATTTGTCTAATGATGGGGTAAACAATCAATCTCAATCCGAGCGTTTTGCTAATGGATATAAAAAGGGGTTAAATCAAATTATTGCTAGTGCTAAGGCAATTCAGATTTATAAAAGCATGGGATTGAAAGGGAAAATAGGGATTACATTAAATTTATCTCCAACCTATCCTTTAAATCCAGAAAGTAATCAAGATAAGATAGCGGCAAATTTTCAGGATAAATTATTGAATACAGCTTTTTTAGATCCTGTTTTAAAAGGGGAATATCCTAAACAGGTTAAAGATTCGGTGCAAAAATATGTGCCAGAGTTTAATCCGGATCAAAATACTTTAGCTTTTTTAAAAGCAAATACTCCAGATTTTTTAGGAGTAAATTTTTACGCCCCTGCATTAGTGAAGTCTGATAAAAAAGCTCCTTTTTCATCAACCTGGTTAGGTAATAATACAGATGAAGTTAAGGCTCATAATGGTGTAGTAAGTCCAAAAGACTTATATAAAGTATTAATGCGTTTAAAAACAGATTATAATAATCCCACTGTTTTAATTACAGAAAATGGAGCTAGTTTTGAAAACGACGATGTAAAGCAGGAAGGTAAAGTAAATGATCCATTAAGAACAGATTATATTGAGAGGCATGTTAAGGCAGCATTGGATGCTAAAAAAGAAGGTGCAAATTTAATTGGCTATATGGCATGGTCCGGGTGGGATAATTTTGAATGGGTCTTTGGATATACTGCTCGTTATGGGTTAATTTATGTTGATTTTGAGACTCAGCAACGAATTCCAAAGGAAAGTTACTATAAATATAAAGCTTTAATTACTTCAGTTAAAGGTTTGAGTGTTAATTAAATATTGTGAAATTAAAAGTTGTTAAATTGAAATCTTAACAAAAAACTTTATCTGTAATAAAACAAATAACGATGGAACAGCAAAAAATACCAACTTTAAATGTGGCAGAAGTTTCAAGTTATCATGATTCTATCTCTCATTCAATTAATGAAATTTCGAATGTAAAATGTAACGATTATCATGTTAATAGTCTGAGTGTAATTAAAGATAAAATGAAATTTAAGGTTAGGCCACATAGAAAAACTGTTCACGACTTTTTGTTTTTAACAAGAGGGAAAGCAAAAAGAAGTAAAGGGTTAAACCATATAGAGTTCGAAGGTCCAGCTGTGTTTTTTTTGCCAGCTTATCAAATAACTCAGCATTCTCATATGAGCGAAGATGCTGAAGGTTATTTTTGTCATTTTGATGAAGATTTATTTGAATATCTTCCAAATGGGTATTTGGTAGACAGATATCCATTTTTTAAAATGGAATCAGATCCTGTAATTCTATTGTCAGAGGAAACTAAAGAAGGTTGTGTTAGTATTTTAAATAGATTGCTTGCTTTATATGCATCTGGTGAAAAAACCAGAAAAATTCTGGTAGCCTCTTATTTAATGGCTTTTTTTGAAGAGCTTAAAAAGGAATTAATATCCGAGTCTAAGAAAAGTTTTAACTCTAGTTTTAGAATTACTGAAGAATATAAACAGGCACTTTCTGAAAATATTTATAATTACAACCAAATTTCAGACTACGCAAGTTTGTTAAATATAACACCTAATTATTTAAATAAATGTGTTAAAGATTGTGTGAATAAAACAGCTCAGGACTTATTAAAGGAAATGATTGTTTTAGAAGCTAAATCCCTAATTAAGTACTCCGATTTACACGTGTCAGAAATAGCCGTTAAACTGTGTAATCAATCTCCAAGTAATTTTTCCAGATTCTTTAAAAACCAAACAGGAATGACACCAAAACAATATGCTCAATTGGATTGATTTTGATAAGTTGTCTCCTGTAATTGATAAACAGTTAGTATTGTAATATTATAATTTTGAGATGCTTGTTATTGAATAATTTACATGTATGGATGTGTATTATTATTAAATAGCAATAAACAACTAATAATATTGAATAATTCTAACTATTTATGAAAAAAGAGATTAAATTAATTTTGTTCTTTTTGTGTTGTGTATTGAATACTTTTGCTCAAGCGCAAACAGGAGGGGTGTCTGGTAAGGTAACAGATCAAAACGGTGTCCCTATTGCCGGGGTTTCGGTATATACTTCCGATACTAAAAATGGAGCTGTAACAGATTTTGATGGTGAATTTGTTATAAATGATTTGGAATATAAAAGTTACCAAATTGTTTTTTCTTATTTGGGTTATAGTAAGCAAACGATTACTGTTACTATTCCACAAACAGAGCTTTTAACAATAGTTTTAATTGAAGATACTTCTCAACTTGATGAGGTAATAATTACAGGTGTATTTGATCCGCGTTCAAAAATGGAATCTTCAGTTGCTATTTCTACAATTGGCGTGAAACAAATCGACAAAATAGCAATAACTAGTTCTGCCGATTTGTTAAAAAACGTACCCGGTGTATATGTCAATAATTCTTTAGGTGAAATTAGAAATACAGTTTATTCACGTGGTGTTTCTGTGGGCTCAAATGATGGGCAATCTGGTTATTATTATGTTTCCATGCAAGAGGACGGATTGCCTGTAACTAATGCTACATTTGGAAACTATGGACCAGACTATTTTCTTCGTACAGATGCAACTTTAGGCCGATTAGAAGCTGTAAGAGGTGGTACAGCATCTATTTTAGGAAATAATGCCCCTGGTGGAATTTTCAATTATGTATCAAAAACCGGAGGAGCAGATTTTGAAGGGGAAATACGTGGCAAATTTGGACTGGAAGGTAATGGAAAAAACTTATTTTATCGTACAGATTTTAATGTCGGTGGCCCACTTAGCAAAGACAAATCCTTAACCTTTAATATTGGAGGTTTTTATCGTGAAGCAAAAGGACCTAATTACCCTGGTTATTTAATGAATGATGGCGGCCAGATTAGAGCAAACTTTTCTAAATCCTATAAATCGGGAAGCATTAGACTGTACTTAAAGTATTTAGATGACAAAAATGGCTCAAACGAATTTTTGCCAACTGTTGGTTTCTCAGACCCACATTTCGCCCCTGGAGTAACTTCTACGACATCGGTTTTAATTCCTAGAGTAAAAGAAACGTTTACAATAAATGATACCGGTAAAAGAGTAAACTACGATTCAGCAAATAAAATTCATTCTAAGGATAAATCTATTGGATTAAACTGGGATCAAAATTTAGGAGAGGGATGGAATTTCGATAATAAATTTCGTTATTCAGACAAATCATCAGTATGGAATACTACGGGTGTAGTTTACCCATTTGCTGTAGACGATTTAATATGGCATGCTGTATCTGGCAACCTATTCAATTTTGGTACTTACTCGTTTAACGACCACGCAACCGGAACTCAAATTGGATCTGTAACAAGTGCTCCTATTTTAATAGATGGCAATTTTGCAGGATTCGACTACCAAACCAATTACAGTAATTTTCCAGGTGCAGGAATCCAAGCTAATTCCTTATATTTTAATCCACTTTTCTATTCGGAAAACGAAATGAAAGAGGTGATTGATCAGTTTACAGTAAGTAAAAAGTTTAATGACATGAGTTTTACTGCTGGTCTATTCTATGCCAATTCTATTTTAGACAGATGGGACGCGCGAGAAGCAGGTGTATCTTATTCTCAAATGACCTCTCCCCGTCCGCAATTAACGGATATTTCGTTCCAAGGCTTATATGATGGCCAAACCTATTATGTTACCAATCCAAATGGTATAGCTGGTGGTTCTGGATCTAGTATTCCAGTAAATTATATTGATGCCAAGCAAAATCAAATTGCATTTTTCTTGGGCCATAATTGGGAAATAAATTCTAAATTAAACTTAGACTGGGGTATTCGTTACGAAACCGTAACCTTCAGTGGATCCAATCAAATTTCTGAAATTATAGATTCTACAACTGGTGGAACAGACGGTAATCCTTATACATTGTATGATAACAGAAGTGGTATCATCGGTAATACTTACCGTTACTCTGATCAGAAAATAAACACCTTTTCTTATTCTGCGGGATTGAACTACAAATTTACCGATAACCAAGCATTATATGTGCGTTATTCCAAAGGAGAAAAAGCGCCTGATATGGAAATGTTTGTAAACATAAACACACAATTAGCACTTGATAACTTAAACCCGATTGCGCAAGATGTGCAACAATGGGAAGTTGGTTATAAACTAAAATCAGGAAATTCCGATTTGACTGCGACACCTTTCTATAGCCTATTAAGTAATGTGCCATTACAGGTTACAGCTCAAGAAACAGAAGAAATATCAAGTTCATACTTAACACCTGTTTTATACAATAAATATAGAACTTACGGTATTGAAATTGAAGGTAATCATCAATTTACTGATAAATTTGGCGTTAGAGTTGTTGCTACTTTCCAAGATGCAAAAGCTACAGAATTCAAAACTTGGGATATCGGCGAAAATGGAAGTGATGATGATACGATAATTGATTTTTCTGGTAATAAAACAGACAATAGTGCAAATGTAATTTTAAGAGTATCACCATCCTATGTTTCTGGTAAATTTTACTCATCATTAGATTTTTCTTACATGGGTAAAAGAGCTGCAAACGTAGCGAATGCTTTTTATTTACCAGCTTTCAATCAATCTAATTTAAACGTAGGTTATAATATTACTCCAAATATTCAATTACAAGCAAATATCAATAATATTTTTAATCAATTAGGAGTTATGGGATGGTCTGCACCAGGAGGTTTTCCGGCTGCTTTAGACAGACAAGGATTTACTAAGGAGGATTTAGATGCTAATCCTAATGCTGTATATTCTACCGTAAACTTACCTCCAAGATCCTATTTTTTAACCTTAACATATAAATTTTAATTAGAATCTGTTCTTTAAATTAAGTTTAATGTCATGACTTAAAAGTGATTTTATACTTAGATTTTTGATAAAAGGGCATAATCATAGATAAAATATACATAACAATAAAATATAACGTAAATGGCAAAAAATCCACATTATTTTTCGCAAATGGCACATGTAGAAGTGCTTACAAAGGACTTGGAAAAGTCAGTACATTTTTTTGAAGATATAGTTGGTATGGATATAACCGGTAGAGAAGGTAATTCTGTGTACTTGAGAGCCTGGGGCGACTATTTTCATCATACATTAAAATTAACGCAAAGTGATGTTTCCGGTTTAGGCCACATAGGCTGGAGAGCAGACAGTCCCGAAGCATTAGGAGAGGTTGTGGCTTATCTGAAAAGTCAGGGTGCTGGATTGGGCTGGGTAGAAGGCGATTTAGGGCATGGTAAAGCTTATCGGTTTAAATCTCCAGACGGACATATGCATGAAGTATTCTGGGATGTAGTTTGGTTGAGAGAAGAAGGTGAACGTGCCAGTATTTATGCCGATCGCTATGCAAGTAATAGAGGTAAAGGCGCTAATCCAAGACGTTTCGATCATGTTACTTATATGGTATCTAAAGGTAAGTATGTAGAAGAGAAAGCCTTTTGGAAAGGAATGGGATTAAAAAATCCGGATGAAATTAGACTTTCTGATGAGCAACCCCCAATTGGAGGGTTGTGGACAACTGCGAATTTATCGCATGACATAGCCGTCTTTACAGATCCTAATATAGAGCCTAATCAAGCGGTTTTAAATCATATTTGCTGGAATGTAGATAGTAGGGAAGAAGTGCTTTTAGCCTTAGATTATTTTGCAGAAAAAGGATATAAAAGTGTAATGGGGGCACCAACCAGACATAAAGCCGATGAAGGATTTTTTATATATATAATAGATCCTGGAAGTGGAATTCTTTTTGAATATTACGCGTGCGCCCGATTGGTTTTTGCACCAGATCATCAGGACGTACATTACCTAAAAGATAACCCGAACGATGCCTGGGGCTTTGCTAATCCATTTGCAGAAATGGGAAAAGGTAAAAAAATGGGGTTGTCTAAGGATGGAACGGTTAAACCGGTTGATATTTAATTTGTAGTTTATATTAAACAGAATAAAAGATTTATAAATTTAAAATATAAAAAGATGTGGCATTATTTTCCAGGTAAATATATGCCTTCGTATCAGGTAAACAGAGCGCTAACACAGGCGCATTATGGCGGAGGTGAATTTGCAGAAATATTGGAAGTAGCAAGTAATATAGATCCTGATAATCGAGAAACTTTTAATGTCGCTTGGTTAAATAAGGGAAATGAAGTTTTTGAAATAGCAGAAGCGTATGAACAGGATAAGGCTTTTGTGTCTGCTAGACGTACTTATTTAAGAGCTTTTAATTATTTGCGTTCTGCAGAGTTTTTTATGAACCTTCATGATAATAGAAAAATTGACACTTATTTAAAGGCAAGGGATGCTTTTTTGAGAGCAATTAAATATTTTGAAAACGAGGTTGTAACGGTTGAAGTGCCTTTTGAAGGCTCCTTTTTACCAGGCTATTTATTCAGACCAGAAGGGGTTGTTAACCCTCCTGTAATGGTTATGTTTGGAGGTTTAGACAGCTTGGCAGAAGAGTTATACTTTGGTATTTCACACGAGTTAAATGCGAGAGGAGTAGCGCTTTTAGCTGTCGATGGACCAGGTCAGGGGGCTGCCTTAAGGTTGAATCATATTCATTCTCGTTATGACTATAATGTGGCTGGAACAGCTGTTTTAGATTGGGTTATCGATAACCTAAAAGATGTTGTAGATGTTCAACGAGTGGGAATTGCAGGTATTTCCATGGGGGGCTATATGTCTGCACGATGTGCAGCCTTTGAACCACGATTTAAAGTGTGTATGATTTTTGGCGCAGTCTGGTCGTATTATTCTGTTTGGAAAGGGAGAAATGGTAATCATCCTTTGGCTGAAATTGTCCAGCATATTATGGATGCAGAAAGTTATGTAGAAGTAATAGAAAAGTTAAAGGGATTTACTTTAGAGAATGGTATTGCAGAACAAATATCCATGCCAACATATATCATGCATGGTGAAGGCGATAAACAAAATTTTGTAGAGCATGCGTATAACCTAAATAACGCACTTACCTGCGAACATGTTTTGGATATTGTACCTAAAGATGAAAGTGGGGCACAACATTGTCAAGTAGACGATTTTACAAAAACTTATAAAATGTACGACTGGATAGCTAAGAAAATTTATGAATAGAAAATGAATTAACCAGTAAAACAACAAACTAACTAAATAAGATTTCTGACTATGAGTAAAATAAATAAAGTATTAATTGTTGGCGGCGGTATCGGCGGACAATCTGTTGGTATCGCTTTACGAAAATTAAACATCGATGTAGAAATTATTGAGATACAGGAAAAATTCGATGTTTATGGAGTAGGCATTATACAACAATCCAATGCGCTTCGTGCTTTAGATGCCTTGGGGGTGGCACAGGAAACCATGCTAAAAGGTTATCCTTACGGTAAGGTTAGAATGTTTACCAGCACAGGTCAAAGTATTGGAGAAGCAGGAATACCCCCAATAGAAGGTTATCCTGTTCATAATGGTATTTCTAGACGTATTCTTCATGAAGTATTATACAATAAAGGTAAAGAAGTAGGTGTAACTTACCGTATGGGACTTACTGTAGATGTAATAGAAGATAAAGGTGTTGCTGGTGTAGAAGTTATCTTTTCAGATGGTACTAAAGGGAATTATGACATTCTGATAGGTGCCGATGGTATAAATTCCAAGGTAAGAAGCCTGGTGTTTGGGGATTATAAGCCCAATTATGTAGGGCTATCTGTTTGGCGTTATGCTTTTAAAAGACCTAAGGATTTGCAAACCGCACGAATGTATTTTGGGAAACATAGCAAATTGGGATTAGTACCTATGACCAAGGATACTATCTATATGTTTTTAGTTTCGGCCGAGGGAGCTGATAATCCTTTTATTAAAGACGACGACAAAGTTTCTATGCTTACAAATTATATGAAGGAATATCAGGTCGATATGGTTCAGGATCTAATTGCTGATGTGGTAGATGCTAAACTTGTGAATTACAGGCCTTTGGAGACTTTGAGTTTATGTGGTACTTGGCATAAAGGCAAAGTTATTATTATAGGAGATGGTGCTCATGCTACCATACCTCAATTGGGCTCAGGAGCTGCTCTGGCTATAGAAGATGCTGTAGTATTGGGTGAAGAATTGAGAAAACAGGATGGAGCTGAAGCTGTTTTTTCTCGATTTATGGAGCGTAGATATAATCGCTGTCGAATGGTTGTAGAGAATTCAGAATTATTAGGGGCTTGGGAGTTACTTACTTTTGAAGGGAAACCTCTTCCTGAAGGGGCTAATATGGGAGCTGTAATGGGTAAAACATTAATGTCTCTTGCAGCCCCAATTTAAAACCAAATTATATGAAATTAATAACCTTTACTAATAAAACAGGAGAAGAACGCATTGGTTGGCTGGAAGGAGATATGGTTGTAGATATGAATTTGTTGGATGACAAATTACCTACCAACATGTTGTCTTTTATAGATAATCATGAATCGTATTTCAAGATAATAAGTACACATTTAAATATTACTCCTCATTATAAAATAGAAGAGGTAAAATTGTTACCTCCACTTCCAAATCCTAGGAGTTTTCGGGATTATGTGGCTTTCGAGGAGCATATGCTTAATGCTTCAAAATCATTTGGTCATCCTGTAAGTAAAGATTGGTATGATATGCCCATATTTTATTTTACAAATCATCATGGTGTATATGGTCCAAACGATGATATTCTTTGCCCTAAGCATGAAACGAATCTGGATATTGAGTTGGAAATGGCTGTTGTAATCGGAAAAAAAGGCAAGGATATCACTGAAGAAGAAGCTGGGGACTATATTTTCGGTTATACCGTTTTTAACGATTGGACTGCTCGTGCCATTCAAAGAAAAGAAATGACGGTACCTCTGGGCCCACATAAAGGTAAAGATTTTGCTAACAGTATAGGGCCCTGTATTATAACAAAAGATGAAATGGAACAATATCGCTGTAGTATTTCAAGGCAATCTCATCCAGAACATTTAGCTATGCCTCCACAAACTAGCAATAGGTTCGATTTAAAAATGACGGCTAAAATTAATGGGAGAACCATTTGCAAAGGTAATTATAAAACCGTGCACTGGACCTTTCCGGAAATGATTCAACGGGCTTCAGAAAATAATGTCACGCTTATGCCTGGAGATATTTTAGGAAGTGGTACTGTTGGTTGGGGAAGTTTAATGGAAAACAATTTTTCTGTTCATCGACCTTTAGCTTCTGGAGATGAAGTAGAATTAGAAATCGAAGGGATTGGAGTGTTGAAAAATAAAGTTGTTCTTTAAAGTTAAATTAAAATGAATCAGGTATTTAAAATAGTAAGTGTTGTATTGTTGAGTTTTCTAACATCAAGCTGTATTACAGATAATTCAGGTAAATTAGATGAATTTTATCTAGGTTTTAAAAGTCCGCCAAATAGTGCAAAACCTCGTGTATGGTGGCATTGGATGAATGGTAATATTACTAAAGATGGAATAAAAAAAGATTTAGATTGGTTGGATGGTATTGGAATAGGTGGTTTTCAAAACTTTGATGCCAATTTTTTAACCCCTGTTATTGTTCCAAACAGGTTGGTTTATATGACTCCAGATTGGAAAGATGCTTTTAAGTTTACAACCGATTTAGCAGTTAATAAGGGCATGGAAATGGCTATAGCAGGTTCTCCGGGATGGAGTGTTACAGGAGGGCCTTGGGTTGAACCAGAAGATGCCATGAAAAAATATGTTTGGACAGAAATTCGGGTTAAAGGAGGGAAATCTTTCCAGGGTAAATTGCCAGAACCACCTAATAATATAGGAGGGTTTCAGGACACGCCCTTAAATGAGAACGGAATGGTTGGACATTTTTTAGGTGAAAAACCAAAGTTCTATAGCGATGCATTTGTTATAGCTTATAAATTACCAGAAAAGGAATCTCAATTGGAAGATTTAAACCCCATTTTAAGTAAAAATGGGGGGGATTTTGATACAAAACTTTTAATGGATCATGATTTGTCAAAATCCTATTATTTGCCACCAGCGGAAGTGGGAGAAGATATGTGGATACAATATGCGTTTAATCAACCACAAACATTTAAAGCCTTTTCTGTCTCTGGTGCTAGCCACGATAAAATGGCAGAATTTACAGGAGGTGTAGATAATCGCAGTTTAAAAGTAAGTGATGATGGTATTCATTTTAGAACTGTTGCTAAGGTAACGACTTCATTAGTGCCATTTAATACAGTTGCAATACCTACAACCACGGCTAAGTACTGGCGTATGTGTTTTGAAACGATGCCTCCTCAACCAGATATTTTTGCTTTAATGTCTGGTGGTCAGTTAGGTGAACTTAAACCTAAAGGTGTTGAAATTGCTGAATTTATGTTATATAATACTACCCGTATAGATCAGGTGGAGGATAAAGCAGGATTCAGTGCCTGGACAGAGAAAGAAATGCCAGTAGATTATAATCTGGATAAGATGGATGCTCTTCAGCAAGATAATATAATAGATATTACCAATAAATTAGAATCAGATGGTACAATTAACTGGGAAGTTCCGGTAGGGAATTGGAAAATTTTGCGATTTGGTTATGCTTTAACAGGAAGACAAAACCATCCGGCACCAGAAGAAGCTACAGGTTTAGAAGTTGATAAGTTAGACAAAGATGCTGTAAGAAGATATATAAACACCTATCTTGATATGTATAAGGAGGCTTCAGGAAATCGTTTAGGATCCGAAGGTTTAGAGTATATGATATTGGATAGTTATGAAGCAGGTTTAATGAATTGGACTTCAAAATTTCCTGAGGAATTTCAAAAAAGACGGGGTTATAGTCTTGTAAAATGGTTGCCGGTACTTATAGGGAGATCGGTAAAAAGTGTAACGGAAAGTGAAAAATTTCTTTGGGACTTTAGAAAAACTATAGGGGAGTTAATAGCTGAAAATCATTATGATGTTATAGGAGAGGAATTGCATAAAAGAGGAATGAAAAGATATACAGAATCTCATGAGAATAAAAGAGTATATCTGGCTGATGGTATGGATGTGAAACGATTTTCAGATATCCCGATGTCTGCCATGTGGACACCTGGTAGTCTTGCTCCGGGACCAGATGAAGAACCAAGAAGTATGGCTGATATTCGAGAGTCTGCTTCGGTAGCTCATATCTACGGTAAGCCTTATGTTGCGGCAGAATCGATGACATCTGTCGGAAAACCATTTCAGGAATATCCTGAAACTTTAAAGCGCACTGCCGATATGGAACTTGCTTCAGGTTTAAATCGTTTTGTAATTCATACTTCGGTACATCAGCCTTTAGATAGCTTAAAACCAGGTTTTTCTTTAGGTCCATTCGGACAGTATTTTACCCGTAATGAAACTTGGTCTGGTGCTATAGCAAAAGAATGGGTATCTTATCTAACAAGAAGTAGTTATGTTATGCAGCAAGGAAGAAATGTTGCAGATATATTATATTATTATGGGGAAAATGAAAATTTAACTTGGTTATGTAGAGAAAAACTGCCAGAAATCCCAAGGGGGTATGAGTTCGATTTTTGTAATGCAACGGCCTTATTAGAAGCGATAGAAGGTAAAGATGGGCGTTTAATTGCTAAAAGCGGAAATACTTATAAAGTATTGATGTTAGATCCTAATGTAAAATATATGACTCTGGACGTACTTAAAAAGCTTGATAAACTGTCAAATGCAGGTGTAAAAATAATAGGAGTAAAACCAATAGCCTCACCAAGTCTATCAGATGATAATAATGTATTTAACAACTTGGTAACATCTATTTGGAAGAAACCTAATGTTGGGTATAATTTAGATTTTAATGTACCTATGGATGTTATCGTTTCCGGTACAGACAATGATATAAAGTTTAGGCATAGAATAGATGCAGATAGAGATATTTATTGGCTTAATAATAGAAATGTTATGCCTACTAAAGGGACGTTTAGTTTTAGAGTAAAAGGTAAAGTTCCTAAGCTTTTAAATGCAGAAACAGGTGAAATAAAACATTTAAGTTACGAATTCAAAGATGAGCGTACTGTAATTGAGTTAGATTTAAAATCATGGGATGCCATTTTTATAATTTTTGATGAGGAAACGACTAAGAAAAAGGTGGAGCTGCCGATTAACGAAAAAATTTCCGAATATAAAATTAGTGGAGAATGGGATATTGATTTTTCCGGACAAAAAAAGACAGTAAATCAATTATTATCTTGGACAGATTCTGAGGATACAAAATATTATTCAGGTACTGCGATTTATTCAACTACGTTTCAATTTGACTCAGATTCATCAACAGAAAAATATGTACTGTTGTTTGATGATTTAAAAAATGGAGCAGAAGTAAAGCTTAATGATAAATTACTCGGAGTAATCTGGAAGAAACCTTATCAGTTAGATGTTTCTGAGGCTATTAAGGCAGGAGAAAATAAACTCGAAGTAAAAGTTACTAATAATTGGGTAAATCGATTAATTGGAGACACACAACCAGAAATGCTGTCTAAGACAACTTTTACAACAATGCCATTTTATAATGAAAATTCTCCATTGATGCCTTCTGGAATAATTGGAGAAGTTAAGATAGTTGGATATCAGAATAGTATTTTAAAAAATAAAAAATAGTTAGTATTCTTGTTAAAATCTGATATCTAAATTAGCTCCTCTAGATTTTATGATTAGTTTTTATTAGAGGAAAATTTAACCCTGTGAGCAATAATAGAGATATTATGAATCACAGGGAATTTTTATGAAAATAAAAGTTAAACCAAATTGGTTTTAAAAAAAGCAATGGTACGTTTCCAGGCTAAAGCAGCTGCTTTTTCATCATATCGTGGCGTGGTATTGTTATGGAAACCGTGATTTACTTGAGGGTATATGTAAGCTGTATATTTAATATTATTAGATTTTAGTGCCGTTTCATAATCAGGCCAGCCTGCATTTACCCGAGTGTCAAGTTCGGCATAATGTATTAAAAGTGGGGCTTTAATTTGTGCTACGTCTTCTACAGAAGGCTGACTACCGTAAAAAGGTACTGCAGCGCCTAAAGTAGGAATTTTTACAGCCATCATATTAGAAATCCAACCACCAAAACAAAAGCCTACGACACCAATTTTTCCATTACAATTTGGATGGGTTTTTAAATACTCATAGGCAGCAATAAAGTCCTCCAACATTTCATTGCGGTCACGTTGTTTTTGAAGAGCTCGTCCATCGTCATCATTACCAGGATAGCCTCCCAATGGTGAAAGAGCATCTGGTGCCAGGGAAATAAATCCTTCTATAGCGGCTCGTCTTCCAACATCCTTAATATAAGGGTTTAGTCCGCGATTTTCATGTACAATAATAATTCCTGGTAATTTGTCTTTATGATTCTGAGGCTGTGAGAGTAGACCTTTTATTTCGCCTCCTCCTTTAGGCGATGCATAAGTAATATAATCTGAGTTGAGGCGCTGGTCATTAGCGGAGACTACCTGTGTATTCGTGTAATTTGGAGAAATAAAACTTAGCAGTGCAGAAACTGTAATCCCCCCAATAGCATAAAAAGATAACTTTTCAATAAACTTCCGGCGGTCTATTATATTATGTGCATAGTCGTCATACAATTCAAATATTTCAGGATTGAGGTCTTCTTTTTTTATAGGTTTCATAGGTTTTACAATTTTGGATAGGTCTTTGTTATTTTAAATATAACTATAACTATAATGAGGTTGTCTGATAAATAATATTTAAAGAAAAATAATTTTTTGTTTTAAGTGTAAGCAATTGGTAATTTATAAAAATTAAATCAAATTTTATTTAAATATTATATATTATTCAAAGGATAAATTTGTGAAAGTATTAGTAATGAAATTTATTTATAAAAGCCTTTTAAGGTTTAAATTTTTCTCTAAATTGCATCATCAAAATTTGTTAATATAAGAAGTTAAAACTGCATACGGTTTTAAAAAAGTATAGGCTGTGAGCCCCAGAAAATGCGTTTCAAAAAACATTTTCGGGGAATTCATAACCCAGAGGTCTTATAATGAAATATTCTTCCTTTTATTTTTATTATTTAATTTAATGAAATTGAGAGGCTACCTTAACTTTCATTTTTTAGCCAAAACTCATAAATCAGGTTAACAGAAAATTTTTAAGAATTAATCAGTTTTATTTTTTTGATTGTCTGTGTAATAAAGACTTAATGTTATATTTGCAAATGATTGAAAATTAAATTAATTCAATTTTGGTCAACAATTCGGTCAACAGGTTGAGTTAATAGTTGAGAAACATAGTAAATATAGGGTATACGTGAATAGGTTCGAATCCTGTCGCGATCACTACCAAAAACCCCGCAATTAGCGGGGTTTTTTGTTTTTGGTGGGTTTGTGCAAATAGGTAATTTTTACTTTTTGGAGCGTTTTGTTAGTATATAAACAAAAAAAAAACGCTTCTTAAATTGTAGAAGCGTTTTTTGAAGAGAAAAACTTAAAATTGTAAAGTTTATACAATGTTTAATGACGACATACAGTCTCGCATCATTGTATAAGTACGTTCTATATCAGCATCTAATCCTATCGAGAATCTTATTAATCCGTCGGTTAAACCCATGTCTTTTTGTTCAGTTTCAGGTATTTCTGAAGAGGTAGAACTTCCCGGAGCACTGAATAAGGTTTTGTAAAACCCTAAACTTACAGCCAGATACCCAAGATTTTTATGTTGCATAAGCTCCATCAATTCATTTGCTTTTTCAAGAGATCCCACATCTATTGTTAACATACCTCCAAATCCGTATTGTTCATTCATCATGGATTTAAATAATTCGTGAGAGGGATGAGATGTTAAACCTGGATATACGGTTTTTAATCCGTCTGCTTCAAACTTTTTGGCTAAAAATAAGGCGTTTTTACTGTGTTGCTGCATCCGGATGTGTAAGGTGCGTAAGTTTTTTAAGATAGAAGCTGCGCGCAAACTATCCATGGTAGATCCAAGTAACATGGATGCTCCGTCATTAACATTCCGTAACTGATCAATTAGTTCCTGAGTGCCGCAAACCACGCCGCCAACGGTATCGCTGCTGCCGTTAATGAATTTGGTTAAACTATGAATAACAATATCGGCTCCTAGTGTAGCAGGAGAAATGCTTAAGGGCGAAAAGGTATTGTCGACTAATAGTTTTAGATGGTATTTTTTAGCTAGTTTGGCTAATCCCGCAATATCGGCTACTTCTAAAAGCGGATTGCTTACAGTTTCACAGAATATGACTTTGGTGTTTTTGGTAATAGCAGCTTCAACTAAATCTAATCTGGTTATATCAACAAAACTGGTTTCGATATTAAATCTAGGGGTAAAGTTTTTTAAAAAAGCGTAAGTGCCACCGTATATAGTTCTACTGGATACGATATGATCTCCCGCGCCGCAAAGTTGCAGTAAAACAGGCGTGATAGCTCCCATCCCGGAGGCTGAAACATTGGCGGTTTCAGTGCCTTCCATTGCAGCTAAAGCTTCGCCTAAATATAGGTTGGAAGGAGAGGAGTGTCTCGAATAAAGATAGCATCCATCTGCATTTCCTTCAAAGGTGTCGAACATGGTTTTTGCCGATAAAAAGGTATAGGTAGAGGAATCAGATATGGATGGGTTTACTCCCCCGAATTCTCCAAAATATTGTAAGTCCTGTATGTTGTTTGCCGGTTTAAATTTCATGATGAAAGTATTAAGTTCTGTATGGTAAAATTCTGTATAAATAGAATTTTTATCAATAGTATTGCGTTATTTTAGATTTAAAATCAATATAAAATGTATTATATAGATTTTTAATTTGTTAATTTTGGGTTTGTTAGTGATTTTTAGAAAAATTTTCATGTATGGGTTTTGATACTATAGATAAAAAACTGATTCAATTATTACAAACCGATAGTAAGCTAACCAATAAAGCCTTGGCAAATGCATTGAATTTATCGGTGACAGCTGTGTATGAGCGTATTAAAAAGTTAGAAAATCAGGGGGTGATTAATGGGTATGTGGCTTTGGTTAACAAAGAAAAGGTTGATAAAACGTTTCTGGCGTATTGCCATGTTAAGTTGGAAAAGCACAGTCAGGATTACGTTATGAAGTTCGAAAAGGATGTGGCTAACTTAAGCGAGGTCATGGAATGTTATCATTTAAGCGGTGATTATGATTATTTGCTAAAAGTTGTAGTTAAAGATATGGTGGCTTTTAGGGAGTTTATGGTAAATAAATTAACTACAATTAACCATATAGGAAGTACGCATAGTATGTTTGTAATTAATGAAGTTAAACACAGTACAGTAATTCCTGTTTAGCAAGCTGTTGAATTTGTTAAATTCAAAACGAAAGTCTTAAAATTTCAAGAATCTTAATGATTATAACTCATGTAAATTTGTACTTTTGTTAACTGTTTTAAAAAAAGAATCAAAATCAATTTTATGAATTCATACGATGTAGCCGTTATCGGCTCAGGACCTGGAGGATATGTAGCAGCAATTCGTTGTGCACAACTGGGTATGAAAACTGCAATAATAGAAAAATATGCAACACTAGGAGGAACATGTTTAAATGTAGGATGTATCCCAAGTAAAGCATTATTAGATTCATCTCACCACTACGAAGATGCTGTAAAGCATTTTGAAGATCATGGTATAGAAGTTCCTGGAGATATAAAGGTTAATCTAGAAAAAATGATTGCTCGTAAGCAATCTGTTGTAGATCAGACTACCGGAGGTATTGACTTTTTGATGAAGAAAAATAATATAGATGTATATCAAGGGCTAGGTGCTTTTAAAGATGCTACTCATATTACTATTTCCGGAGAAGAAACTATCGAAATTGAAGCTAAAAATACAATCATAGCCACAGGTAGTAAGCCATCGAGTTTACCATTCATAAATATTGATAAAGAGCGTGTTATTACCTCTACCGAGGCTTTAAAACTAAAAGAAATTCCTAAGCATTTAATCGTAATTGGTGGAGGAGTAATAGGATTGGAATTAGGTCAGGTGTATAAGCGATTAGGCGCAGAAGTGTCTGTTGTAGAGTTTATGGATCGTATTATCCCAACTATGGATGCTGGTTTGTCTAAAGAGCTTAATAAAGTATTAAAGAAGCAAAAGTTCAAAATTAATACGTCGCACAAAGTAAAATCTGTTGAGCGTGTTGGTGATGAAGTTATTGTTAAGGCGGATAATAAAAAGGGAGAAGAAGTAGAGTTTAGAGGCGATTACTGTTTAGTGTCTGTTGGGCGTCGTCCGTATACAGACGGGTTAAATGCAGAAGCTGCAGGAGTTAAAGTTAACGACAGAGGGCAGATAGAAGTTAATGATCATTTACAAACAAGTGCTTCTAATATTTATGCTATTGGCGATGTTGTTAAAGGAGCAATGTTAGCGCATAAGGCTGAAGAAGAAGGCGTTTTTGTTGCAGAAACTTTAGCAGGACAAAAGCCACATATTGATTATAACTTAATTCCGGGGGTAGTTTATACCTGGCCGGAAGTGGCTGCTGTAGGAAAATCTGAAGAGCAGTTAAAAGAAGAAGGTGTAGCTTATAAAGTAGGACAATTCCCAATGCGTGCTTTAGGTAGAAGTAGAGCAAGTATGGATTTAGATGGTTTTGTGAAAATACTTGCAGATAAGACTACCGATGAAATTTTAGGCGTTCATATGGTAGGTGCACGTGCTGCCGATATGATTGCAGAAGCAGTTGTGGCTATGGAGTATCGTGCAAGTGCAGAAGATGTTTCAAGAATGTCTCATGCGCATCCAACGTTTACAGAAGCTATTAAAGAAGCGGCTTTGGCAGCTACAGAAGATAGAGCATTACACGTATAAATATACGATATTGTAGAATTAGAAAAGCGAACTTGATGAGTTCGCTTTTTTTTATGCTCTGATCTTAATAGAACAACATTAATATTGTTCCAGGGTTTTTAAAACATCCTTTTTATAACTTCGGCTTATTGGCAGGGCTTCGTTTAAGATGTTTACATATTCATTGGTAAACGATGTTATGTTTTTAATTGAAATTATATACGAACGGTGAATTCTTAAAAATTGATTTTGTGGTAGTCGGGCTTCTATCGTACTTATGGTTTCTCGTGTAACAATAGTCTCGTCTTGTAAATGTATTTTTAGATAGTCGCTAAAACTTTCAATATAAATTATAGCATTAAAATCGATTTTCACCATTTTTCTGTCGGACCGTACAAACATAAAATCTGTCGTGTTTGCTGCAGGTGTTTGGGTTGAGGTGCTTTCTCCGTATACTTCAAAGTAATTATTTACAGCTTTTAAGACTCTTTCGAAAGCTATGGGTTTTAGCAGGTAGTCTACAGCCTGCAGTTCAAATCCTTCTACGGCGTAATCTCTGTATGCCGTTGTAAAAATTATTTTGATGTTTTTGTTAATGGATCTGGCAAATGAAATACCGGATATTTCCGGCATATTAATGTCTAAAAATACCAGATCAATATTATGGGTGTTTATTATGTTAAAGGCTTCAAGAGCAGTACTGCAACTGGCTACAATAGTAATATTGTTAATTTTAGACAGGTGAGTGACTAAAACTTCTCTGGCCATAAGTTCGTCGTCTACTATAATACAAGGTATGGTTCTATTTGTTTTCAATGACAGGAGTTGTGTTTAAAATTAACTTGACTTTAAAATATTGGTTTTCATTAATAATAGACAGCGAGTGCCTGTCTTTATATAACATATTCAGGCGTTTTTTTATATTTTCCAGACCAATTCCAGAATTTGAATTTGTGGTATTACTACATGTGTTTTCAATATAAAAATAAATACTGTCTTTTTGTGCGGATAAGTCTATCTTAATATTTAATATCCCTTGTTTAATTTCTCCGTGTTTAAAACTGTTTTCTATAAAAGGCATGAAAAGCATTGGAGCAATTTTAGTTTCTGGAGAAATGTTATTAATCTTAAAATCGACATGGAGCGTGTCGTTAAATCTTAGGGTTTCCAGATCGATATAATCCTGAATGTGGTTAATTTCATCCTGGAGAAGTACAAAGGGTTTGTTAATCTGATAGAGTAAATAATCTAACAGGTTAGATAGTTTTAAAATCATTTCCGGAGTTTCATCGGCTTTTTTTAAAGCGAACCCATACATTGTGTTTAAGGTGTTGAATAAAAAATGCGGGTGAATCTGCATTTTTAAATATTGTAACTCCTGTTCCTTTAGTCTTAATTGCGTTTCCAGAATTTTAGTTTCTAATTTGCTGTTTTTTTCCTGTTGTCTCAGGTTAAGTTTTAAAAGTTTAAAGGTGCTTACCAGTATAGTTATAAGATAAACGCCAATAATTACAAATAATAGATTCTGGCTAACTGGCGCCATATTATTGTATTCAAAATGCGACAGGTATATTAACCCGTAGAATATAGATAAAACAATTAGGTAGGCTGAAATAATAAAAGTGTAAATACTGTAAATACCAAAAAGCAGATACCTTTTTTGAATTAGATAATCGGGGATAAGCTTGTAAATAAAAACATAAGTCGTGGCTATAGTAATGGGCATTAAAAAAATAGAGAAGGAAAGAACGTAACTCATGTTATTACTTCCGGAACCAAAAAAATAGGTGTAAAATAAAAGTACAGCACACCAGAACAACAAGTGTGTTACTAGCTTTCCTAATAGTTTAAAAATGGATTTGCTTGCTGTCATACTAAAAATGCTATACAATAATAATGTATTTTTGGTTTAAGGCATTTTTTTATAGGCGAATAACAGGATTAGTTCCTGATATAGCATTTTAGTTAAAAAGGGAAGTAAACCTGTTGCTTGTCGCATTTTTACAAACAGGAAGTCGCTTAATCATAACTTTGTTTTTACTAACAATAATATTTAAACTATGTATTTTTTATTGCTTGAACAAGATGGTTTTATTACACAATTAATTAATCGGTTTAATGAGGGCGGTCCGTTATTTATGTCCTTAATTCTGATTTGTTTTATACTGTCTTTATGTTTTCTATTTAGTGCCTTTTATTATGCGAATAAAAATGAAACCCGCTCCAGAAAGATGATAAGTCTTGTTGTCGATGCCAGCTTGTTGGGCATGGTTATTGGTTTTATGGGGTCTATTATAGGTATGGTTATGGCTTTTGATGCTATAGGGACTATGAATAGTGTGTCGACGGCTATGCTGGCTGGAGGCTTAAAGGTGTCTTTTATAACCACACTTTTTGGAACGTTTGTGTTTGTGTTGTCTAGAATTGGAATTTTAGTCTACAAATGGATGTATAAATTATAGGTCTATATTTCATCATATCAAAAACGAAAAAGGGTTCAGTTAAAAACTGAACCCTTTTTGTTAATATGGTAGTTTGATGATTTTCTATCGACGTCCGCCACGAGGCTGTCTGTGACCTCCAAAGTGCTGATTTGGCATTTGGGCACGTTTCATGTTTTCTTTCATCATTTTAATCTGATCAGTTAACATGCCTTGTTTGTCCAGTTTCTGGGCTTCCGATAATAATTTAGTAGCTTCCTGTTTTCTGCGTTTCGATAAAGCAATTCCTGCCAGGCTTAATTTAGCCATAGCTAAATCGTGGTCCATATTTAAACCTAAAGCAATTGCTTTCTTTAAATATTTTTCCGATTCATTCATATTGGATTGCGATACCATAATACCGTGTAAATAATTATAGTATCCCTGTTGTTTGGTTACTAATGCGCTTTCCGGATTTTTAATCTTGTTTAACCATTTTGTTGCGCCTTCAAAATCCTGCTTTCTAAGTTTTAAAAAGGCAAGTAATATAAATTCGTTTTTAAAATATAAGAATATAAATATGGCAGATAATAAGATTAACATTATGCCGTTACCAATGTTTCCTTCGATAAACTGGTATACAGCGTATGCAATAATTAAACCGGCAATAACTAATTTTATGTTCTTGTTGTACATGTTTTACTGAATTTTATATGTTGTTTTTGATGTTATTATAGTAGGTGTTTCTTCAGGATTGTTTAAGTTCTTAGGAGACTGTGCTTCTGCTGTAACAGTCATTTCATTAATAAACCCTGTTTTTTTGTTTGCAATTACATTTATATGTTGTGTACCTTTTAATACTAGTTGAGTTTGTTCTTCCTGAATTTGTATGTTTAACACACAATCTGCTTTTAAGTAGATAGCATCCGTGATTTTGTCAAGCTGCCAGGTGTTTATCGTGTTAAATTCTCCGGTAAAGGTGTTTTTCCAGGATTTATCATTAGAGCTAAGACTATCTGGGTAAATATGGGTTAATTGTTCGAAACTATTAGATAGTGTTTTATTTCCAAAATCTGTTTTTATCGATTCTATTATTAGTTGTTTGGTAAACTCATCTTCAATATCTGCTAAGGAAACCATTTTATTTATCATAGCTTCTGTGCCTTTTACACTAATAATTTTTCCGGTTTTAGACATTTCAATTTCTAAATCGGATGCTGTTAACCCTGAAAAAATCCGACCTTCTGTGTCATTTTCTTCCAGAAGTTTTTTTGTATCTATATCAACAATAATACCTAATTGATTAGAAACTGTTTTAAGTTTAAACGTGTTGAATTTAAAATTTAATATATAAGTACTGTCTGTTTTAGATAACACTTTAAAAGTATACTGTTCTTCCAGCGTGTTTTGTATGTTGTGTTGCCTGCCTTGTTCTTCTTTAATTATGTTTTGAGTGGCCTGTTGGTTTACAGTCATACTGTCTCCAACTTTTAATCGATATTGTAATATATTTTGGGCATTTAGGGAACCAATAAATACTAAATTGATAATTAATACCTTAACCAAAAGACGCCCCATGTATTCCTTTTTTTATTGGATACAAAGAAACTAAAATTTTATTGAAAAAATATTTTTAAAATAAGGTTTGTTAAACAAAAAAGACTTCGTATATTTGCGCGCAGTTTTGGTGAAACTATCAAAACGTTAGTTTAGTTAATAAATAGAAGATTTTAAAGATACAAGACAATGAGTAAAAGAACGTTTCAACCATCGAAAAGAAAGAGAAGAAACAAACACGGTTTTAGAGAAAGAATGGCTTCTGCCAATGGTAGAAAAGTCCTTGCACGTAGACGTGCTAAAGGAAGAAAAAAACTGTCTGTATCTTCAGAATCAAGACATAAAAAATAATGATTTTTATTATTTGATATACTAAAGGTGTTACTTAATGGTAACGCCTTTTTTTATATCTCGTTAATAATTAATTACTTTTGCAATATCTTAATATTTTACAATGCCAAAAAATCCAAAATTAAAATCTATTCTTATTATAGGTTCAGGACCAATTGTTATCGGACAAGCCTGTGAGTTTGATTATTCAGGTACTCAAGCCTTAAGATCTTTACGCGAAGATGGAATAGAAACCATTCTTATTAATTCGAACCCAGCAACAATTATGACCGATCCTTCGATGGCCGATCATGTGTATTTGTTGCCGTTAACAACAAAATCGATAGTTCAAATTCTTAAGGAGCACCCACAAATTGATGCCGTTTTACCAACTATGGGAGGTCAAACTGCATTAAATTTATGTATTGAAGCTGATGAAAAAGGAATTTGGAAGGATTTTGATGTAGAAATTATAGGTGTAGATATTGACGCTATTAATATAACGGAAGACAGAGAGCAATTCCGTGAATTAATGGAGAAAATAGGGGTTAAAATGGCTCCTCAGGCAACTGCAACTTCATATTTAGAAGGTAAAACAATAGCCCAAGAGTTCGGTTTTCCATTATGTATTCGTTCGTCGTTTACTTTAGGTGGAGCAGGAGCTGCTATTGTATACGAAGAAAAAGATTACGATGAATTATTAACTCGTGGTTTAGAGGTGTCTCCAATTCATGAGGTAATGATTGATAAAGCCATGATGGGGTGGAAGGAATACGAGTTAGAGCTGTTAAGAGATGCAAATGATAATGTTGTTATTATCTGTTCTATCGAAAACATGGACCCTATGGGGATTCATACAGGAGACTCTATTACAGTAGCTCCGGCTATGACTTTAAGTGACAGAACTTACCAAAAAATGCGTGATATGGCTATCCTTATGATGCGTAGTATTGGTGATTTTGCAGGAGGTTGTAATGTGCAGTTTGCAGTAAGCCCGGATGAAAATGAAGATATTATTGCTATCGAAATTAATCCACGTGTATCGCGTTCATCGGCATTAGCGAGTAAAGCAACAGGATATCCAATTGCAAAAATAGCAGCTAAATTGGCTATAGGTTATAATTTAGATGAATTAGATAACCAGATTACAAAATCAACTTCGGCATTATTCGAGCCAACATTAGATTATGTTATCGTTAAAATTCCGCGTTGGAACTTTGATAAATTTGAAGGGTCAGACAGAACTTTAGGTCTTCAAATGAAGTCTGTAGGTGAAGTTATGGGTATTGGACGTTCGTTCCAGGAAGCCCTTCACAAAGCGACACAATCTTTAGAAATTAAACGTAACGGTTTAGGAGCAGATGGTAAAGGGTATAAGAACTACGATCAGATTATCGAAAAACTTACCAATGCCAGCTGGGATCGTGTGTTTGTAATTTATGATGCCATTCAAAT
Organism: Formosa sp. S-31; assembly: GCF_051172795.1. Lineage (NCBI taxonomy): Bacteria > Pseudomonadati > Bacteroidota > Flavobacteriia > Flavobacteriales > Flavobacteriaceae > Formosa > Formosa sp. S-31. The sequence continues at coordinate 74,593 of NZ_JAENDK010000003.1, read as the reverse complement.
GGGAATTCCATTAAGTCGTATTCATGAAATTACTAAAATCGATATGTGGTTCTTACGTCAGTATGAAGAATTGTATCACTTAGAAAAGGAAATTTCCACTTTCAATATAGATACTATTGAAAAGGATTTATTACTTGAAGCTAAACAAAAAGGATACGGAGATCGTCAGATTGCTCATATGTTAGGATGTTTAGAAAGTCAGGTATATAATAAACGTGAGGAATTAAATATTAATCGTGTTTATAAATTAGTGGATACCTGTGCTGCAGAATTTAAAGCACAGACACCTTATTATTATTCAACTTTCGAAAGTGATGTGCAGACAGCAGATGGTAAGCGTTTTACCGCTAATGAAAGTGAAGTAAGTGATAAGAAAAAAGTAATAGTTTTAGGTTCCGGACCAAACCGAATCGGACAAGGTATAGAATTTGATTACTGTTGTGTACATGGGGTTTTAGCAGCTGCTGAAGCGGGGTACGAAACCATCATGATTAACTGTAACCCTGAAACGGTATCAACCGATTTTGATACTGCCGATAAATTATACTTCGAGCCGGTATTTTGGGAGCATATCTACGATATCATCCGTCACGAAAAACCGGAAGGTGTTATTGTTCAGTTAGGAGGACAAACCGCATTGAAATTAGCTGAAAAATTAGATAAATACGGTATCAAGATTATAGGAACAAGTTTTGAAGCTTTGGATTTAGCTGAAGACAGAGGTAGTTTCTCTAAACTGTTAAAAGATAACGATATTCCTTATCCTGAATTCGATACTGCTGAAACTGCAGAAGAGGCGTTGGAAGTGGCTAAGAAATTAGATTTCCCAATTCTTGTACGTCCGTCTTATGTGTTAGGTGGTCAGGGAATGAAAATCGTAATTAATGAAAAGGAATTAGAAGAGCATGTAGTAGATTTATTACGTACTATTCCTAATAATAAATTACTTCTGGATCATTATTTAGACGGTGCGATTGAAGCTGAAGCAGATGCAATCTGTGATGGTGAAAATGTATACATTATCGGAATTATGGAGCATATTGAGCCATGTGGTATTCACTCTGGTGATAGTAATGCTTTACTTCCTCCTTTCAACTTAGGAGATTTGGTGATGCAACAAATAAAAGATCATACCAAGAAAATTGCCCTAGCATTAAATACTGTAGGATTAATCAATATCCAGTTTGCTGTAAAAGACGATGTAGTTTACATTATCGAAGCAAATCCTAGAGCATCTCGTACGGTACCATTTATTGCTAAAGCTTATGGAGAGCCATACGTAAACTATGCTACAAAAGTTATGCTAGGTGATAAGAAGGTAACAGACTTTGATTTTAACCCGAAATTAGAAGGATACGCTATTAAGCAACCAGTATTCTCATTCAATAAGTTCCCTAAAGTAAATAAAAAATTAGGACCAGAAATGAAGAGTACAGGAGAGAGTATCTTATTTATAGATGATTTAAAGGACGATGAATTCTATAATTTATATTCAAGACGTCGTATGTATCTAAACAAATAATCAGGATACAATTATCAATACTAAAAAAGGCTTCAAATTTAATTTGAAGCCTTTTTTGATTTTAAGACCAATACATTTTATTGGTTTAGCATGCCAAGAAGTTCTTCTTCAAAATATTTAGAGAATAAATTACTGTTACTGCTTATTATTTTTTTGTCTTTGTTAACCAATACCACGCGATAAATTGAGTTTAAGGCCAAAATTTGTCTGGATACTTCCGGGTTTTTAAAATGATATTCGTTTTGTATAGGATATTTGTATTCCTGTAAATAATCTATCCATTGCTCCTCATTCTTATCAATATTCATTGCTATAAAATCTATTTCAGGGTATTTTAGCTTTAATTCCTGAACTTTTTTATGGCTGCCAACAAAATGATCTTTCAGGCTGGATGACCAGAAGTAAATAACTGTAGGTCTGGTAATAAAATCATGCAGATGAAGCTCTTCGTCCTCGTTATTGGTTACCAGAGTGTTTGGCACAGTGCTACCTGGTTTTAATCGTTTTAACGATTCAACCATAGATGAAATACTGTTGTTGTTTTCCGATGAAGTACTCAGTTTTAAAAAAGTATCTAAATACGTATCGTAATCTTCCAGTTTATTCGAGTTACCAATATAGCGAATGGCAGAATAGTTTAAAAAGTAATTTTTTATGGAGTCGTTTTGTACGAGGCTGTCAATTAATTGTAACTTATCCAGGTTGTAATCTAAAGACCTTCGGTTAAATATACTGTCTTGAGAATGCTTAAAATGTTTTTGGAGAGCCATATTGTTAAAATGGTACTTCAAAAAGGTATAATACGGAAAATAATCCTTTAAAGTAATGTCGTTATAATTGATTTGTTTTCTGTAATTATAAAAATCCTTGGGTAAGGATTCCAGATTTTTTAATTCGTTGTTCCCGTAATATGTGAAGGGATAGATTTCTTTTTGAGCGTAATAATTATAATCGATATTCGCCTGAGCAAATTTTTGAAATAACGGCGAGGTTTTGTATCTGATGTTAAACTCATTTAGCTTTCTGGTCTGTTCAGCTTTTATGGAATCTAATTTTTTTTCAAAAACCTCCGGAGAAGATTGACTTAGTTTTAATATGTTGTGGTTTATCCGTTCACTCTCAACAAACATGTTAATTAAATAATTATTTTCTTTTGCGCCAATTCCGGTATAGACCAGAGATTCATCAAAATCAATAGTATTTAATCGGAACATAATACTGTCATTAGGTTCTAAAAATACCATTTGTATTTCTCCGCCATGAGCAAAGGTGTAAAGTCCTGGGTTTACTGGAGTAATTTTATAAAGGAATCTGTTATTCTGGTCCAGCATAACGGTGTCTAAGATTGTATTATCTTTAGAAATGGTTACGTAACGTGTGTTAGGGTTTATTATTTCTCCTCCTAAAAATCCGTTTCCCGACAAATTGTTTTCGTCGTGTTTACAGGAAAAAAAACAGAGTGTAAGTAAGAAAAGTAGAGGGAATTGTTTCATAAAGCTGCACATTCTTTCTAACATAAAGTTAAGTGTGTTAAAAACAAAAATATGCGAAGCGGCTTACTTGAGATGTTAATGTGGTGTTAAATATTATTAACAGGGCTTTTGTTTCGTGTAATAACGGGAATTTTCTACTTTTGCAGCAAATTAAAACAAGAACGATGTTAACAGTTTCAAATCTTTCAGTGCAATTTGGTAAGCGTGTGCTTTTCGACGAGGTAAATACGGTGTTTACTCAAGGAAATTGCTATGGAATTATTGGTGCCAATGGTGCTGGAAAATCAACTTTTCTTAAAATAATTGCAGGTAAGCAAGAACCAACGTCTGGCCATGTGCATTTAGAGGCTGGAAAACGTATGTCGGTTTTAGAGCAGAACCACAATTTATATGATGAGCATACGGTACTGGAAACCGTAATCATGGGAAATAAACCACTTTTTAAAATTAAATCAGAAATCGATGCTTTGTATGCTGATTATTCTGATGAAAATGCTGAAAAAATTGGTGAACTTCAAGTGCAGTTTGAGGAAATGAATGGGTGGAATGCCGATAGTGATGCAGCGGCTTTACTGTCTAATCTGGATATTTCGGAAGAGTTTCATTACAGCTTGATGAAAGATTTAGATGGTAAACAAAAAGTACGTGTCTTATTGGCACAAGCTCTTTTTGGAAATCCGGATGTGTTAATCATGGATGAGCCTACCAACGACCTGGATTATGAAACCATTTCGTGGTTGGAAAACTTTATTGCAAATTACGATAATTGTGTTATCGTGGTATCTCACGACCGTCACTTCCTGGATTCTGTTTGTACTCACATTTCTGATATCGATTTTGGTAAAATCAATCATTTTTCAGGAAACTATACCTTTTGGTACGAGTCCTCTCAGTTAGCAGCCCGTCAGCGTTCGCAACAAAATAAGAAAGCAGAAGAGAAAAAGAAGGAACTAGAGGAATTTATTCGTCGTTTCTCTGCTAACGTAGCTAAGAGTAAGCAGGCTACCAGTAGAAAGAAAATGATTGATAAATTAAATATCGATGATATAAAACCTACCAGCAGACGTTACCCTGCTATTATTTTTGAACGTGACAGAGAAGCTGGAGATCAGATTCTGAATGTAGAGAATTTATCCGCTTCAATAGATGGAGAGGTATTGTTTAAGGATATCGATTTAAACCTTGCTAAAGGCGATAAAGTGGTTGTGTATTCTAAAGATTCCAGAGCTACAACAGCTTTTTATCAGATTTTAAATGGCAAAGAGCAAGCCGATTCGGGTAAATATTCCTGGGGTGTAACAACTTCACAATCGTATCTGCCATTAGATAACAGTGAATACTTTAAAAATGACTTGACTTTAGTAGATTGGTTACGTCAGTGGGCTACAACGGAAGAAGAGCGAGAAGAGGTGTTTTTACGAGGCTTTTTAGGGAAAATGATTTTTAGTGGAGAAGAAGCACTTAAAAAATCGAACGTATTATCCGGAGGGGAGAAAGTACGTTGTATGTTAAGTAGAATGATGATGGTAAGAGCTAACGTATTGATGCTGGACGAACCTACTAACCATTTAGACTTAGAGAGTATTACAGCCTTTAATAACTCATTAAAAAACTTTAAAGGGACAGTATTGTTTTCGACTCACGATCATGAATTTGCACAAACTGTTGCAAACCGTGTTGTAGAATTAACGCCTAACGGAATTATTGACAGATATACTACATTCGACGAATATATGCAGGATTCTAAAATTAAGGAGTTGCGTAAGACTATGTACGAAGTAAAAGCTTAAGATTTAAAAGCCCTGAAAGTTCAGGGCTTTTTTTATGCTTCCAGTTGGGATAATACCGTTTGTATTATTTGTTCGGCAGTTTCCTGTTCGTCTTTGTTCACAAATAATTCCTGTTCCCCTTGAATAGAGGCGCCAAAACCAGCTAATCTGGCCGATTCACTTTCGTCTTTTACAATAGCATTAATATCCGATTTAGCCAGTTCATCTACAAGGCGTTGCGTAATAAATAACGAGCCCGTGTATACCTTAATATAATTAGAATCTGACATGATTTTGTAGTTTAGAATTCGATTAAATGTACAAAATTTCCAATAAAATTGTTGAAATATTTTAAATCATTCAATAAAGATGCGATTTTATTAAAAATAAAAATAAAAAAGTGGATTATGGTTGTTATCCCAATTATAACATTACATTTGTAATAATTATAATTATTTAATATTTTACAATGAGCAAAGGAACAGTAAAATTCTTTAACGATTCTAAAGGATTTGGATTCATTATTGAAGACGACACAAACAAAGAACATTTCGTACACATTTCAGGATTAATCGATGAAATTCGTGAAGGTGATGCTGTAGAATTCGATTTAAAAGAAGGTAAAAAAGGATTGAACGCAGTTAATGTTAAAGTAGTATAATACGATAAACATTCTGCATTAGTATATACTTTTTAAAATGCGAAACCTATCAATTTTTTGATAGGTTTTTTTTGTTGTTTAAGGTAATATTAACCTAAAATTAAGAATACCATAGTTTGAAAAATAAACCTTAGGGTTTCCTTTGTTAAGTGATGAATAATGTTAAATTTGTTATTAGTATTAACATTATATTATAACAGTGAAAAACGGAACAGTAAAATTCTTCAATGAATCTAAAGGATTTGGATTTATTATCGAAGAAGGTTCAAACAAAGAGTATTTTGTACATGTGTCTGGCTTAATTGACAGCATTTCTGAGAAAGACTCTGTAGAGTTTGAATTAAAAGAAGGAAAAAAAGGATTAAACGCAATAAATGTAAAAGTAATTTAATTTTATTCTTTAATTTTTTAAACAAAAAAGCCTGCATTTGCAGGCTTTTTTTGTGTTGTATGTTTTTAGCGTGAACTATCGTAATTCAGCACCCAATTTATTTTCAAAATTAGCTTGCAGTTTACTCATAATTTTATCGATTTGCTTATCGGTAAGCGTCTTTTGTTCATCTTGCAATATAAAGCTAACAGCGTAGCTCTTTTTGCCTTCAGGAAGGTTTTTGCCCTGATATACGTCGAACAGGTTTATTTCTTTTAAAAGTTGTTTTTCGGTTTGTTTAGCAAGTGTGTAAATACTTTCAAAAGTAACGTCATCGTTCAGTAATAAAGCAAAATCACGTCTTACCTCCGGATGCTTGGCAATTTCTGTGAATCTGGTTTTATTGTGTTTTGCCACGTCTATAATTGCATCCCAGTTAAAATCGGCAAACAACACCTCCTGGTTTATATCGAAATCTTTTAAAATTTTAGATTTTACAACGCCAAACTCTACCAGTTTTGTTTTTCCTAATTCCAGTTTTAAACCTTCGCTAAAAATATCGCTGCTTCCTGGTACAGTGCGGAATCTGTTTAAGCCTAAGCGTTCAAGAATTGTCGAAATAATACCTTTTAAATAAAAGAAATCTCCTTTTTGAGCAGGTGTATTCCATGTTTCCGAAGCTTTACTTCCAGTGACAAATAAAGATAAATGTTTAAATTCTTCTCTGTTTTCTCCGTACTGGTGGTAGGTTTTTCCAAATTCAAAGAGTTTTAAATTTGGTCGTCTGCGATTTATATTGTGAGATACAGCTTCCAAGCCGGAAAATAACAAAGATTGTCTTAAAACCGATAAGTCGTTACTTAGCGGGTTAAGCATGCTAATATTATGTTCTGCCTGTAACTGTTCGCTTAAAGCTATGTAATCCGGAGTAGTAAGCGAGTTGGCCATGATTTCGAAGAATCCCTGAGCAGCCAGTTGGTTTCCTATAATATTTTGAAGTTTATGATCTTCAAAACGCGATGAGTTGGAAATTGAAGCGTTTAATTTATCTGTGGTTTTTACATTATTATAACCGTAAACTCTTAAAATTTCTTCAATAACATCGGCTTCTCGCTGTACATCGTTTCTGTATGCAGGAATGGTTAAACCTAAACCGGTTTCTGTAACATTGTTGATTTTAATGTCTAAAGACATTAATATGCGCTTGATTGTGTCTTTAGGGATTTCTTCTCCTATTAATCGCTTCGCATTTTCAAAGCTTAAACGTACCTGAAAATCATCAATTTTATTAGGGTAGGTATCTTCAATTTCACTAGAAATTTCACCTCCGGCAAGCTCTATAATAAGTAAAGCAGCACGTTTTAAGGCGTATTCTGTAAAGTTTGGATCTATACCGCGTTCAAATCTAAATGAGGCGTCTGTATTTATACCATGACGTTTTGCAGTTTTTCTGATAGAAACCGGATTAAAATAGGCGCTTTCAAGAAATACATTAGTAGTGTTTTCGGTAACTCCGGAATGTGCACCACCTAAAACACCTGCAATACACATTGGTTTTTCTGCGTCACAAATCATTAGATCATCTTCGTGTAATTCGCGTTCTATGCCGTCTAGGGTTGTAAATTTAGTACCGGCTTCAACCGTTTTAACGATAACTTTCTGCCCTGAAATTTTGTTTAAGTCAAAAGCGTGTAGTGGTTGCCCCAGTTCATGTAGTACATAGTTGGTAGCATCTACAATATTGTTTTTTGGTGTTAAACCAATGGCCTTTAGTCTGTTTTGTAGCCATTTAGGAGATTCGGTAACACGAATGTTAGAAATACTAACACCACAGTATCTCGGTGCTAAGTCTTTGTTTCTTATATCTACATCCACACGAGAGGCTCTGTTGTTTACATGAAACGCACTTACGGATGGTGTAATTAATTCGGCGTGAATTTCTTTTTGAAGTAAGCCGGCTTTAAGGTCACGCGCTGTTCCGTAATGGCTCATGGCATCTGCACGGTTTGGCGTAAGTCCAATTTCGAAAACCTGATCGTTTTCAACTTCAAAAATTTCGGCTGCAGCGGTACCAGGTTTCAGGTCGGCGTCTAAAACCATGATTCCGGCGTGTGACTGACCAAGGCCAAGTTCGTCTTCGGCACAAATCATCCCGAAACTTTCTTCACCTCTTATTTTTCCTTTTTTAATAGTCCAAGCTTCTCCTTCTGGAGTATAAAGTGTCGTTCCAATGGTTGCGACTGGTACCTTTTGTCCTGCAGCTACATTTGGTGCCCCACACACAATTTGTACAGGAGTGTCTTCGCCAATATTTACAGTTGTAACTTTTAATTTATCAGCGTTAGCGTGTTGTTCGCAGGTTAGTACTTCACCAACCACGATACCTTCTAATCCGCCTTTTACAGATTGAAATGTATCAATTCCTTCAACTTCTAGTCCAAGGTCTGTTAGTAATTCACCAGTTTGTTCTGCTGTCCAGTCGGTCTTAATAAATTGTTTTAACCAATTGTATGAAATCTTCATATAAAGCTTGTTTTCTTAGAGGCGCAAAGATAATAATACTTAAACGTCTATAAAATTGTAAAATGTTTTTTATTGTAAGGATTTTAATGTTTCTTCGAATTTTTAATTCCAGAATTTTATGAGATTTATAGTTGTCCTTTTTTCCTGTCTGTTTTTATTGAATTGTAAAGAGAAAACTCAGCCAAAACTTGCTTTAGGAGTTTGGAGAGCTACTTTAGAAACCAAGGGTAATGATGTATTGCCGTTTAATTTTAAAGTGGAATCGGATAGTACTCTCGTCGTATTTAATGCTGAAGAAAAGATTTTTGTAAATGAAATTACCTATAAAAATGATAGTATTGTTATAAAACTTCCGGTTTTTGATAGTTACATAAAAGCTAAAATGTACGGAGATTCACTTCTGGAAGGGGCTTATATAAAAGATGAATTAAAACGTACAGTGCCGTTTAAGGCTGTTTTTAATGACGTTTTTAGATTTGAGGCTAAGGATAAGCCATTGGTCGATGTTAGCGGAAATTGGGAAACAACATTTAGTCCCGATAGTGAAGATTCTTCTCAAGCAAAAGGAATTTTTGTTCAACAGGGACAAAGAGTCACGGGAACATTTAGAACGACTACAGGAGACTATAGGTTTTTAGAAGGGGTGATGGATGGAGATTCTTTAAAATTGTCAGCTTTTGATGGTTCACATGCCTTTTTATTCACGGCGCAGGTTGAAGACAGTACTTTGTCTGGGATGTTTTATTCCGGTAATCATTATAAAGAGCCTTTTATTGCGAAAAGAAATGATGCTTTTCAATTGGCAGATGCCGATTCGCTGACTTTTTTGAAACCGGGTTACGATGCTATATCCTTTTCTTTTCCGGATGAAACCGGAAAATTGGTTTCATTGTCCGATCCTCAATTTAAAGATAAGGTTGTGGTAGTACAGTTAATGGGTACCTGGTGTCCCAATTGTTTAGATGAAACCAAGTATTTTAAAAGTTATTTAGATAATTATCCTTCAAACGATGTGGCTTTTGTTGGTCTGGCCTTCGAATATGCTAAAACAGAAGAGCAAGCATTTAAAAATATAGATCGATTAAAAAAGCGATTGGATATACAGTATCCTGTTTTATTGGCCCAGACGGGAAGTACCAGTAAACAATCAGCACAGGAGAAATTACCTATGTTAAATACAGTGCTTTCGTATCCTACTGCTATTTTTATAGATAAAAAAGGTAAGGTAAGAAAAATACATACCGGGTTTAACGGTCCTGCTACGGGTGATTTATACGAGAATTATAAGGAAGAATTCGAACAGTTTATGGCTATGCTTTTGAGTGAATAGTTAGCTAATGTAGTTCCAGATGTTTTTGTATTTACTAAGTTGTTGATAGGTGTGTAATAACACGCGATGTTCTTCTTTTATAAGTCTCGGGTCAGATTTCAGGATATTGAGCGCGTGATATCGCGCTAGTTTTAAAATATCGTTATCCTTAATAATATCGGCTATTTTTAAATTGAACACACCACTTTGCTGAGTCCCCATAATATCTCCAGGTCCGCGTAATTTAAGATCGACTTCAGCAATTTCAAAACCATCACTGGTTTTTACCATGGTTTCCAGTCGGGTTTTACTGTCGTTACTCAATTTATGACCTGTCATTAAAATGCAATAACTTTGTTCGGCACCTCTACCAACACGACCTCGCAGCTGGTGTAACTGCGACAGGCCAAAGCGCTCGGCACTTTCAATAATCATTACGGAAGCATTAGGGACATTTACACCAACTTCAATTACCGTAGTGGCTACCATAATCTGGGTTTCACCCGAAATGAAACGCTGCATTTCAATATCCTTATCGGCAGGTTTCATTTGTCCGTGCACTATGGAAATCTGGTATTTTGGAGCCGGAAAATCACGGGCTATACTTTCGTAGCCGTCCATCAAGTCCTTATAATCCATATTTTCGCTTTCTTGAATTAAAGGGTATACTATGTATACCTGTCTGCCTTTATCTATTTCGTCGCGAATAAATTTTAAAACTTTTAAACGGTTGGAATCGTAACGATGTACCGTTTTTATAGGTTGCCTTCCCGGAGGTAATTCGTCAATAATCGAAATGTCTAAATCGCCGTAAACCGACATAGCTAAAGTTCTCGGAATCGGGGTTGCAGTCATTACAAGAATGTGAGGAGGCATACTGTTTTTACGCCATAATTTACTGCGTTGTGCCACACCAAACCGATGTTGTTCATCAATTATAGCGAGCCCTAAATTTTTAAATTTCACCTTGTCTTCTAACAGTGCGTGTGTACCAATCAGAATGTCTAATTCACCGCTGTCCAAAGCCTTATGAATTGCTTTTCGTTCTGAAGTAGTACTTGAACCGGTGAGTAGTTTTATGTTGATATCCAGGTTGTTACATAGTTCTTGTAATCCGTTGTAATGCTGAACTGACAAAATTTCAGTAGGAGCCATTAAGCACGCCTGAAAGCCATTGTCTAAGGCGATTAACATAGACATTAAAGCGACTATGGTTTTTCCAGATCCTACATCGCCCTGTAAGAGTCTGTTCATTTGAGCATTGCTTCCTAAATCGGCTCGTATTTCTTTAATAACTCGCTTTTGGGCATTGGTTAGAGCGAAAGGGAGGTGATGTTTAAAAAAGGTGTTAAAATGTGTGCCAACCTTATCGAAGGTAAATCCTTTTATTTTGTTTTTATGGATCAGATTTTTTAAAATAAGCTGTAGCTGTATGTAAAATAACTCTTCAAATTTTAACCTGAACTGTGCCCGTGCCAGTAGTTCCTGATTTTTCGGAAAGTGAACATTAAAGAGGGCATCTGCTTTAGACACTAATTTTAATTCTGAAAGTAAATTTGCAGAGAGTGTTTCTTCAAAACGACCATTGGTTTCCAGAAATAATTGTTGCATAATTTTACTCATCACACGATTTGTAATGCCTTTATTCGACAACTTTTCTGTAGAAGGGTATACGGGTTGCATGGCCGAACGCAGGTTATTTTCATGTTCGCTTAGCAGTTCCATCTCGGGATGGGCCATGCTAAATGTACCGTTAAACCAGGTGGTTTTTCCGAAAATTACGTAATCGGTATTCAGTTTTATACTTTCCTTTATCCATTTGTGGGCTCGAAACCAGACCAGCTCCATCGCTCCGGTTTCATCTCTGAATGTACCGACTAAGCGTTTCCCTTTTCCTTGTTTAACTTCTTTAAAGCCTACAACACGGCCAATTACCTGAACATCGGCATTATTGCGCTGTAACTGAGAAATCTTGTAATACTGGGTGCGATCTAAATACCGGTTCGGGAATAAATTAATAAGGTCCTGATACGTATGAATTCCAAGTTCTTTACGCAACAAATCGGCTCGATTAGGGCCTACGCCTTTTAAGTAATCTATAGGTGTTTGAAGCTTGGAATTCATGCGAACGAATATAAATCTTATCGGGGAAACATAAAACCTTAAAATATATCAATTTTAATAAAACCTTTGCTATATTTAAGCTTATTATGCAGTTTTTATAAAAATTGTAAGGTTTAAATTAATATAAATAGCTTAAAATCAATGAATAAAAATATATCAATACTAATGGGGATACTTGCTGTGGTAAGTGTGATTTTTAGTTTCTTCGGAAATCTGACTTCAGCCAATATTTTAGGGTTTGAAATTAATATCTGGGCCTATAGAATGATATGGAGTATGCTGGCCATTTTTGTGTTGTTTCCACATTATAAACGCTGGAAAGCCAACAGATAAGATGTTGTTGCTTTAGAGTGTTTTTAGTACTGATTTCGATAAACTTATAATTATTCATTTTAAGCTACATGTTGATTAAACGGCATGCAGCTTTTATTTTCTTATACCAAATCGATATGAAATTACTTCTATATAGTATGTTGTTTTGTTCGGCCGTGTTAACTGCACAGCAAACCGATTATGTAGATTTTAAATCCATTTCGGCCGACCTTATTATCTCACCTTTGGAAAAAAGTGTAGCAGGGGAGGTGTCTTATGTTTTTGATGTTTTGAAGCCTGTGGATTCTGTTTTTATTGATGCTCAAAATATGGAAATCTCCAAAGTGCTTTATAACGGAGATTCTGTAACGACACATTATACTGGCAAAAAACTGTGGCTTGTAGCACCATTTCAGGATTCCGAAAATAACACTTTAAAATTGTCCTATCGAGCCAATCCTAAAAAAGCAATGTATTTTTTAGGTTGGGACAATGCAGGTAAATCTCAGGTTTGGACTCAGGGACAAGGAAAATATACCAGCAACTGGTTACCTAGTTTCGATGATATGAATGAGAAAACAACGTTTAATTTAAAAGTTAAATTTCCTAAAGATTATATCGTAGTTTCTAATGGCAAACTGGAGGCGAAAACAGCATTGGATTCCTTAAATATGTGGCAATTCAGTTCTAAATCTGTTATGAGTAATTATTTGTTTGCTCTGGCTTGTGGCGAGTATAATAAGAAACATATTACTTCCAAATCGGGTATTCCTATCGAATTGTATTATTATCCGGAAGATTCGTTACTAGTAGAACCAACATACAGGTATAGTAAAACTATGTTTGATTTTTTAGAAGAGGAAATTGGTGTGCCTTTTCCATGGGAAAATTACAAACAAATTCCGGTGAGCGATTTTTTATATGCCGGAATGGAAAATACCAGTGCAACTATTTTTTCTGATGCTTATGTTATAGATACTATTGGCTTTAACGATAGAAATTATGTTAATGTAAACGCGCATGAATTGGCGCATCAGTGGTTTGGAGATTTCGTTACGGCTACTTCTGGAACGCATCACTGGCTGCAGGAAGGTTTTGCAACTTATTATGCACTCCTGGCAGAACAGGAATTGTTTGGCGATTCCTATTACAAATGGCGATTATTTGAGTATGCCAAGGAGTTAGAGGCTCAGGATAAAAGCGGACAGAGTACTGCCCTGTTAAATGAAAAGGCAAGTAGTACTACCTTTTATAAAAAAGGCGCATGGACCTTGCATGCACTTAGAGTTGAAATTGGAGATGCTGCTTTTAAAATGGCTGTTAAGAATTACCTTACACATCATAAATATGGAAATGTAAGTACTTCCGATTTTATAAAAGAGGCAGAACAGGCCAGTGGTAAAACACTCGATTTATTTTTTCAAACCTGGTTGGAATCCGAAACGTTTCCTATGGCTGATGTTGTAACAAATGAAGAGGATGATATGAGTTACTATATTAAACAGCTTAATACCTTAGAGTGTATCGTTAAAAATAATGCCGATTATTTGTTAGACCCCACTAAGTCATATTTTATAAAACAGGAAATTATTAAAGCGAATCCAAGTCTTATTTCTGGAGAACTTATACAAAAAAATGGAGTAGAAGTACGGCAAACTATAGCTAGCGTTTTAAATGAAATTCCGTTAGAATTACAGACAGTATATGAGACGTTTTTAGATGATGAATCTTATCAGACTCAGGAAATAGCCTTGTATAATTTATGGGTTAATTTCTATACCCGTCGACAGTTTTATCTGGATAAAATGGATGGGCGTATTGGATTTCGGTCTAAAAACATCAGACAGCTATGGCTTGCCTTAGCGTTGTCTACGGCAACATATAAACCCGAGAATAATGAAGTATTTATAAAGGAATTAATTGGTTATACCGGAACTCAATATGGTTTTGAAACGAGGGAGCTTGCTTTTAATTATGTTAACGCCTTGCAGATTTATAATAAAGAGGTTTTGTCGAACTTAATTCAGGCTACACATCATCATAACTGGAGGTTTCAGAAATATGCAAAATCACTTTTGGAATCTGTTCAGAAGCATCCGGAATACAAAGTTATTATAGATAATTTACTAACCGAATCTGGAGTTAAATGAGGGCGTTAGTGATTTCGGGAGGAGGGAGTAAAGGTGCGTTTGCCGGAGGCGTGGCCCAATATCTTATTCAATATAGGAAGTATGATTATGATTTAATTATAGGTACATCAACAGGTAGTTTAATGGCTTCTCATCTGGCTTTGAAAAAAGTTGAAAAGATTAAGGAGGTTTACACGAGTGTGTCTCAGGATGATATATTTAGTAGCTGCCCTTTTTTAATCAAAAAAAAGAAAGGTATGGAAACTATTAAAATAAACCATGTAAATGTATTGCGGAATATTTTAAACGGTAGAAAAACATTTGGGGAAAGCTATAATTTAAAACGATTAATCAAATCGGTTTTTACCGAGAAGGAATTCGAAACATTAAAGGAAAGTAATATCGATGTTGTGGTTACGGTGTCAAATTTGTCAATGAATGAAGTAGAATATAAATCTGTTAAAGAATTTGACTATGATGAGTTTTGCGAATGGATATGGATTTCCTGTAATTACACACCCTTTATGAGTTTGATAAAGAAAAATGGTTGTGAGTATGCCGATGGAGGTCTGGGGTCTATGGTGCCTGTCGAGGAAGCTATAAAGCGAGGGGCAACTACAGTAGATGCTATAATATTACAAACAGAATTAACTCAGTTAAACAGAATGCCATCTTTAAACGCCTTCTCATTATTAACCAATATGTTTGCTTTTATGTTAGATCGCATAATGCGTCAAAACATCAAGATAGGTAAATATGTTGCTACCAATAACGACGCAATAATTAATTTTTATTATACGCCCACGGTGTTAACCACCAATTCCTTAATTTTTAATAAGGAGAAAATGACAAGCTGGTGGCAGAGCGGTTTTGATTTTGCCAAATACAAAAGTGAAGAATTAAGTCAACTTGAAGAACGATGAGAGCACTTGTAATATCTGGAGGAGGGAGTAAAGGCGCCTTTGCCGGCGGGGTTGCTCAGTATTTAATAGAACGTAAAGAGCGCAAATACCATATGTATCTGGGCACGTCTACAGGTAGTCTGTTAATTCCGCATTTGGCAACAGGAAACTTAAGTAAGCTATACACTATGTATACCAACGTGACTCAGCGAGATATTTTTAGTGTGAGTCCGTTTGTGCAACATAAAAAGGATGGGCGCGAATATGTGTCTATCAATTTTATGAATTCCATACTGCAGTTTATAAAACGCAAGCGCACTTTTGGAGAAAGTAAAGCCTTAAAGCGAAATATTAAAAAGCATTTTACAGAATCGGAATATAACTTAATTCGCACTACAAAAGAAGATGTTGTGGTTACCGTATCTAATTTGTCTAAAAGTACAGTAGAGTATAAATCGATAAAAGATTTTAGTTACGACGAATTTTGTAACTGGATCTGGATATCCTGTAATTATATTCCGTTTATGTCGTTGGCAAAAGTTGATGGATACGAATATGCCGATGGCGGTTTTGCCTGCGTAGTGCCGATTCGGGAGGCAATAAATAGAGGAGCTACGGAGATTGATGCCATTATTTTAGAGTCTGAAGTTATGGAGCACAACAAGGTCTTGGGTAGAAATCCGTTTTCTCTAATGTTGAACTTGTTCGGGCATTTGCTGGATCAGGTAGAACACCATGACATTGTAATTGGAAAGTTGCTGGCGAAAAATAAAGGGGTAAAACTTAATTTGTATTACACTCCAACACAGCTCACCGAAAACTCCTTGATTTTTAGCAGACCACTCATGGAAAAGTGGTGGAAAGAAGGTTATGAATACGCAGAAGAAAAGCACTCTAATGGCGTGCCTTCAGAAAAAGATAATATTGATGAATTAGCTTAGATGTAGTTTATTATCATGAACTTATATTTTAATTAGAATGTTAAGTAAAAAGTATGTTTTAGCTTTATTATTAATTGCTGCTTTAGTGGTTTTTAACAACTGGTATACAGATAAGGAGCATGTTTATATCATCTATAATGTGGAGCATGGAAAAATTCTAAATGAGGTAGATTATAATACAGCAACCGGTTATCCTAGAAGAATTATAATGGAGCGAAGAGGAAAACAGAATTATGCCTTATCTGTTAATAATTCGGAAACTGTTTGTTTTAAGCCTTTAAGTACAAAGGAAATTTGTTTGGAAGAAATCGCTGATTTGAATGTGATTTCTATCGATTCAATTTTTAAATTATTACCTTTTCTAGGTTATGCTAACACTCCAAATGATAACATTGAATTTCATGTTGTTGAAGTTGCAAATGGAACTGTGACTCTGTATGGAGTAGAACCAATATTGATAGAATATGATTTTTCTATAACAAAATAAACAACCAATTAAGGCTCTCTTTTGTTAGCTGTAATGGCATCAGCTACCACAAATCACTTACTTCTTCTTTTATGTAAGATAAGGCAGCATCACTTGGGGCGCGTTTTTCCATCATCTCGGTTAATATCACTTCACGTAACTTATTGGCTGAATCGGTTTTTTCAGGCATAGAAGCTTTTCTAATAAGTTGAATCGTTGCATTTTTAGCCGCAGTAATGATATTCCAGCATTCGTCGCTAATATAAATTTGCTGCGATAAATTATGATCAAATTCCTGCTCAATATTGTTTATAAGTAAAGTTTCGTAATCGGATTTATCAGATGACATCGGTTGAACTCTGATGAGTAATTTAGAAGGCGTAATACGTTCTAAAAATAAAGCCATACGCTCGTAAGCCTGTAAACGCAAAGGCATGGAGTTAACCTGAAGGTCTTTTTTTAATAAAAAACGTCTACGACCATCTTCGTTTTTAGTGTGTTCTTTAAAAAAATAATAAGCTATTAAACCTGTAATTAATGCGGGAATGGTATATAGTAATAAATCGATAATCTTATCCGGATCCATTTTTTAGGGCTTAGGGTTTATGGCAAACATACTAGCTTTTTTGGGTTTTGCAAAACTTATAAAAGCTAAAAAAAGCTTAATTGTTTATGGTTATAGTATTTACGATTCTTCCTCAATAAGCTCAATTTCAAAATATTTTATTTAGAATTTAAGATTTAAAGCTTAGTTAAAATTCTTTTGTTTATTTTGGTTAACCATATATAACCGGTCAATGACAAACAAAATTTTTAAAGGTTTAGGTATAATACTCTCAGGAGTTTGTGTATTATTAATTTTAGGATTTGTCTTTGCCGACGATATTGTTAAAAACAGGTTGGAAGCTACAATAAATCGGTTACCGGCAAATGTAATATTCAATTTCGAGGATTTATCTGTAAACGTTTTTGAAGGGACTGTGGCAGTGAAAAAACCGGAGCTGATTATAAATGAAGAAGCTCAGAAAACCATGGCCTTTCACTTTAAACTGCAGGATTTTATTTTAAAAGATATTAGCTTCTGGGATTACCTTATACACAATAAGATTCATTTAACGCACTTAATTTTAGATGATCCTGAGTTTACTTACGTTAAAAACGATTCAGGAAGTACGAACACAGTTACGAAAAAGAAAAAGGGTTTAAAAGACTTTAATAAGCTGGTTAAGATTGATAGTTTTAAACTTAATAACGCCCGAATAACTATCTTTGAAGGCACCCAGGATTCTGTGTTTTTTGATACCAAGGATGTTAATCTGGCCTTTAATGACATCAAGTTTGATAAAAATACGGCTGAAAAAACTATTCCTTTTGAATATTCCGATTACGAAATCACAACTAAAGCGTTAGAATTTCAGCCAGGAGCCTTTGAACGTATAACACTTAACAGTTTAAAACTAACCAGAAACCATTGGGAGGTTAATGATATAAAGCTGAATACTATTTATTCTAAAACAGAATTGTCAAACAAAATAGATCATGAGCGCGATCACTTTACTGTTAGTGTACATAAAATAAGTTTAAATGCACCCGAATTTGGTTTGGAAAACAGGTGGTTTTATTTTAAAACAGATTTGGTTGAAGTTCAAACACCTTCGCTGACAATTTTTCGAGACAAACTTGTAAAAGACGATCCAACGGTAAAACAACTTTACAGTGCTATGTTGCGAAAATTGCCGTTTTATTTATCTCTGAACAAAGTACAGATAAAAAACGGTTTCATTAAATATGAAGAAAAAGTGAAACCCGGGAAGCATTTTGGAGAAGTTACTTTTGAAGATTTTAATGCACAGATTTTAAATTTAAGTAATACTTATAAATCACCGGTAAAAACCGAACTGGATATAAATGCTGTTTTTATGAAAACGGCGCCTTTACATGCATACTGGACTTTCGATGTTAATAACGAGCAGGATGAATTTTCTTTTCAAACAACCATAGAAAACCTTCCTGCATATAGATTGAATTTGTTTACAGAAAACAATTTAAATGTGCGTTTAAAAGGACGGTTTGATAAGATTAATGTTTTAATTAACGGTAATGTAGATGATTCCAGATTTACCTTTGAAGCAAAATATCACGATGTTAAAGTCACCATACTTAATAAACGACATGTCGAGGATAAGCTGCTTACAGGATTAGCCAATATTTTTATTCACAAAAACTCAAAACATAAAAACAACAATTATGTCGAGCATCACAATCGGGTGGAGCGGGACAAAACAAAGTCTGTGTTTAATTTTTTATGGTTAAACGTTAAAGAAGGATTAAAAGAATCCTTTATAAATGGAAAGAAATAGCTTGCCATTAAAATAAACCATGAGTTTTAATGTTTATAATTATTAATAAATCTATTTAATATTCCGCTTTACAAAGGTTAATTTTGTAGCCTAAACATTTTTGAAATTTGGAGAAGTATTTAAGTCAGTTGAATGATGCACAATTAGCACCTACCATTCAAAAGGATGGACCAATGATTGTAATTGCAGGTGCAGGGTCTGGAAAAACCCGTGTGTTAACCTATCGTATTGCCTATTTAATGCATCAGGGAGTAGATCCTTTTAATATTTTATCGCTAACCTTTACCAATAAAGCTGCTCGCGAAATGAAAGAGCGTATTGCCAGTATTGTTGGACAAAGTGAAGCCAAGAATCTATGGATGGGAACCTTTCACTCCATATTTGCAAAAATTTTAAGAATAGAAGCCGATCGTTTAGGGTATCCAAGTAATTTCACTATTTACGATGCGCAGGATTCCAATCGCTTAATTGGTTCCATTATAAAAGAAATGGGGCTGGACAAGGATATATACAAATCTAAACAGGTGTTTTCCCGTATTTCTTCTTACAAGAATAATTTAATTACCGTTAGAGCTTATTTTCAGAATCCTGAACTTATTGAAGCCGATACTATGGCGCGTCGTCCGCGTTTAGGTGATATTTATAAAGCCTATGTAGAGCGTTGTTTTAAGGCAGGAGCCATGGATTTCGACGACCTGTTATTGAAAACTAACGAATTGTTAACGCGTTTTCCGGATGTGTTAGCTAAATATCAAAACCGTTTTAGATATATTCTGGTAGATGAGTACCAGGATACCAACCATTCGCAATATTTAATTGTTAGAGCACTTTCTGATAAGTTTCAGAATATTTGTGTTGTGGGTGATGATGCGCAAAGTATCTATGCGTTCCGTGGTGCTAACATCAACAATATCTTAAATTTCCAGAAGGATTACGATAATGTAAAACTGTTTAGATTGGAACAGAATTACCGATCGACTAAAAATATTGTTAATGCAGCAAATTCCATCATAGACAAGAACGAAACCAAGCTGGATAAAGTGGTTTGGACGGCTAATGATGAAGGAGGGAAAATAAAGGTAAATCGTTCTATGACTGATGGTGAAGAAGGACGATATGTAGCGAGTTCCATTTTTGAACACAAAATGAACGAGCAGTTAAAAAACAGCGATTTTGCCATTTTATATCGTACCAATGCACAATCGCGTGCTATGGAGGACGCCTTAAGAAAACGTGATATTCCTTATCGCATTTATGGAGGGTTATCGTTCTATCAGCGTAAGGAGATTAAAGATATTTTGTCTTATTTACGTTTAATTATTAACCCGGCCGATGAGGAAGCTTTAAAGCGCGTTATTAATTTTCCGCCAAGAGGTATTGGTCAGACAACCATAGACAAGATTCTTATAGCCGCCAACGGTTACAAGCGTTCCATGTTTGAGGTGATGAAGCATATCGATAAAACCGATGTGAAAATCAATTCAGGTACAAAGAAAAAGTTACAGGACTTTGTTACTATGCTGGAAAGTTTTCAGGTGATGAATCAGTCCGTTGATGCCTTTGAACTTGCTGAACATGTTACGAAAACAACAGGCTTAATTAAGGAGTTTAATAAAGATGTCACTCCTGAAGGTGTTGCTCGTTTAGAAAATATTGAAGAGTTATTAAACGGTATTAAGGATTTCGTTGAAGAGCAAAAAGAAATTGTAGATACTACAGGATCTTTGACAGAGTTTCTTGAAGATGTTGCTTTGGCTACCGATTTAGATAACGATAAAGGCGAAGACGACAGAGTCGCTTTAATGACGATTCACTTAGCAAAGGGGCTTGAATTTCCTTATGTATATATTGTTGGTTTAGAGGAAGATTTATTCCCAAGTGCTATGAGTATGAACACGCGGAGTGAACTTGAAGAAGAACGCCGTTTGTTTTATGTGGCACTTACGCGAGCCGAAAAACAGGCCTATTTAACCTATGCTTTGTCCAGATACCGTTGGGGTAAACTGGTAGATTCCGATCCTAGCCGATTTATTCAGGAAATAGACGAACAGTATCTGGAAATTTTAACGCCTATAGAAGAACGTCGCGTAAACCCTATGCTGGATGCTAATATTTTTGGGGATGCCAATGTGCCAAGTCCTGGAAATATAAGGTTTAAACCGGCAAAACAATTACCGATTCAAAAGAAAGGTGCATCACTTAAAAAAGAGCCTGAAAAATTTCAGGTGAGTACCCCTAAAAACTTAAAACCGGTAAGTCAAACTCAAAGTAGTGAAGCTTCTAATTTGTTCGATAATAAGCTAACAGTAGGGAATATCGTTAAACATTTACGCTTTGGTAAAGGTGAAATCCTTAAAATTGAAGGAGCTGGAGCAGATACTAAAGCCGAGATTAAATTTGAAAATGGCGGAAATAAGAAGTTGTTGCTTCGTTTCGCTAAGCTTGAGGTAATCGGATAAAAATTAATCTTCTAAATGGGCAGTTATAAAGCTTTTTAATTTAGACCAGGTGTCTAATAATTCTAAGCCTGCCCAGCCGTGTCCGGCATCTGGATATAGTGTATATTCGTGCATTACACCTAGTTCCTGTAGTTTACTTTGGAGCATACTACCCTGACTAACCGGAACCAAAGGGTCTTGGCCGCCATAAAATAAAATGGTTGGTGGAGCATCTGCAGTTACCTGATGATATGGACTTAAGGTTTTCAGGAATTCCAGAGATAAGTCAATGCCGTATAGCTCCTGGAGTAGGAGCAAATTCTCAAATTCTTCACTTTCCA
Organism: Formosa sp. S-31; assembly: GCF_051172795.1. Classification (NCBI taxonomy): domain Bacteria; kingdom Pseudomonadati; phylum Bacteroidota; class Flavobacteriia; order Flavobacteriales; family Flavobacteriaceae; genus Formosa; species Formosa sp. S-31. Next base: position 52,933 of record NZ_JAENDK010000003.1, on the reverse strand, counting down.
GATAGGCCGGGTCTGTAAAGTTGGTGGGTCCGACAATGCTGCAAACCATTTTGGCGTCTCTGTCGTTATCAAAAGCATAGCACCAAAGCATGGCTAGATGTGCGCCGGCACTGGTACCGATAAGCCCGAAATCATCGGAAATCTGATAATCGTTTAGTTTGGATTTTACATGATTTACAACGCCGCTAACATCGTTAATCTGCATCGGAAAAGCCTCTGCGGCTTCATTGGCCAGTCTGTAGTTCATGTTTACTATAGCTGTATTTGGTAAGTCGTTTTTTATGAGTTCAACAAAACCATTCATGTCTTTTTTGTCGCCCGAAGTCCAGCCGCCTCCATGAATTAAAATTAGGGTTTTGGTGTCTTCGTCCCGATGCGCCGGAAGAAAAATATCGTATACCTGAGATTCATGGTCGCCATAAGCAACATCTTCAAACGAAGCAGCCTCCAAATCTACATATTCATTTACATCGGTATTGGAATCCGAACTACATGAAAATGTAACTACCGAAATAAGGAATAGGAGAAGGATGGTTTTAGTTGGCTTCATTTAAAAATATTAATTACTTTGTAAACGATTCTACAAGGTACTTATTATGGCTGAATTTATAAAAATTTACGAAGAAAATCCGAACCCAAAAGAAATAAAAAAAGTTGTTGAGGTTTTACAGCGCGGCGGACTTATAATTTATCCTACAGATACTGTGTATGGATTAGGTTGTGATATTACTAACACCAAGGCTTTAGAGCGTATTGCAAGAATAAAAGGTGTAAAACTGGACAAAGCTAAATTTTCTTTTATATGTTACGATTTGAGTAATTTAAGTGATTATGTGAAGCAAATTGATACATCTACTTTTAAAGTGTTGAAACGAGCTTTGCCAGGACCGTATACTTTTATTTTACCAGGAGCAAAAACTTTACCGTCTGTGTTTAAGAAGAAGAAAACAGTGGGGATTAGGGTGCCGGATAATAAGATTGCTTTGGAAATTGTAAAGCAGTTGGGAAATCCGATTGTATCTACCTCTATCAGAGATGAAGACTGGGTGATTGAATATACTACGGACCCGGAGTTAATTCTTGAAAAATGGGGTAGTTTGGTCGATTTAGTTATCGACGGAGGTTATGGCGATAATACAGCATCTACCATTATAGATTTTTCAGGACCTGATGCAGAAATAGTAAGGGAAGGAAAAGGGAGTTTAGAAATTTTTTAAACGCATTACCTTTGCTTTTTTTAATAAGCAATTAGTAATTTAGCATGAAATTAGAATCATGATAAGCAAGGCACAATTCGATATAGAAATTCAGGGAATAATAAGTAATGCCATTAGGGAAGATGTTGGTGACGGCGATCATAGCTCGCTTGCTTGTATCCCTAAATCAGCACAAGGGAAGGCAAAACTTCTGGTAAAGGACGAAGGGATTATTGCAGGAGTAGAGTTCGCGAAACAGGTGTTTCAATATGTGGATTCCAATTTAAAAGTGGAAACCTTAATAGAAGACGGCGCTATGGTAAAACATAATGACGTGGTATTTTATGTTGAAGGTGCTTCGCAGTCCATTTTAAAAGCGGAAAGACTGGTGCTAAACGCCATGCAGCGTATGAGTGCTATTGCTACAAAAACAAAAAAATATGTCGATTTACTGGAAGGTACAGGGACTAAAATTCTGGATACCAGAAAAACTACCCCTGGAATTCGAGCTTTGGAAAAGTGGGCTGTTAAAATAGGAGGTGGAGAAAATCACAGATTTGCTTTGTACGATATGATTATGCTAAAAGATAATCACATCGATTTTGCTGGAGATATCGGTGCAGCCATTACAAAAACACAGGAATATCTAAAGGCGAATAATAGGGATCTTAAAATTATTGTGGAAGCCAGAGATTTAGATGAAATAAAGGAAATTTTAAAGTATCCGGGCGTTTACCGTATTCTTATAGATAATTTTAATTACGAGGATACAAGAACCGCCGTTAAATTAATCGGAGATCAGTGTCAAACAGAATCTTCAGGAGGAATAAACGAACAAACTTTAAGAAAATATGCCGAATGTGGAGTAGATTATATTTCGTCGGGAGCATTAACGCATTCCGTGTATAATATGGATTTAAGCCTCAAAGCGGTATAATATGACTAAGCCTATAGAAGATAAGCTTGAAAAAATACCAATTGTAAACCATGTGGTGCGGTTTTTAAAAACCTTGAAATTACCCGGACTTGAAGGTTTGTCGGTTTACGATTTGTTAGAGCTTTATATTATAGGCATTTTTAAAGGTGCTTTAACGTCGCGGGCCAGTGCCATTGCGTTCAATTTTTTCATGGCGATTTTCCCTTTTCTATTGTTTATCCTAATTCTTATTCCGCATATACCGATTGATGGGTTTAAAGGTGAGTTTCTGGATTTTTTAGAATCGTTTTTACCGCCTAAAACTTCTGATTTTTTCTTTACTAATATTTTTGAAAATATAGAAAGTTCTGAGCGAGGCGGGTTACTCTCAACCGTATTTTTATTGTCTATTGTGTTAATGGCTAATGGTGTTAGCGCAGTATTTTCAGCCTTCGAGAGTTCTTATCATACCGAGTTGTCCAGAAGTCTGGTAAGGCAGTATTTATATGCTTTGGGTGTATCGCTTATTCTGGCATTTCTGGTTTTAATAACAGTGGCCGGATTTGGGTTTGTTCAGATTTATATTTTGGGAAGCCTGTTTACAACTTTGGAGCGCCAAGGTATTGAGGTTGGAGATAGCAGTATCGTCTGGGTTAACATATTAAAATATGTTTTCGGAATTTTTATGGTGTATTTAACTACAGCTACCTTGTATTATTTTGGAACACACGAGGGGAAAGAAAGTAAGTTTTTCTCTTCAGGAGCCTTGTTAACAACGATACTTATAGTGTGTTCTTCTTATCTGTTTGGTGTTTATATCGATGAATTCTCCAGGTATAATGAGTTGTACGGTTCAATAGGAGCTTTGCTGATTCTTATGTTTTACTTGTGGTTAAATGCTAATATTATATTGTTGGGGTTTGAACTAAATGTGTCTTTACGCCAGTTAAGAAAAGGGTATTAAATTATGCGGTATTTTATAGATGTTATACTTCCCATTCCAGTGGAAAATTTGTTTACCTATATAATAACCGAGGCAGAGGCTGGGTTTTTACAATCAGGCATGCGTGTTGCTGTACCATTTGGAAAATCTAAAGTGTATACCGCTATAGTGAAAACAGTTCATAATACGCCACCTGTAATTTATGAAGCAAAGCAAATTCATCAGATTTTAGATGAAAAACCAATAGTTACGGCCACTCAGTTAAAATTATGGGACTGGATGTCATCCTATTATTTATGTGCTGTAGGCGATGTTATGCGAGCTGCTTTGCCAAATGCATTTATACTGGAAAGTGAAACACTGATAAGTAAAAACCCAGATAAAATAATAATTGATACGGATTTAAAGGATGATGAATTTTTAATTTATGAAGCCTTGCATCATCAATCGTCTTTACGCATTCAGGATATTGTAAATATCGTGGATAAGAAACAAGTGTTTCCAATAATTAAACGCTTGCTGGAAAAGGAAGCTGTATTAGTTGAAGAGGAAGTTTTTGAAAAGTATAAGCCTAAACTGGTTAAATACGTAAAACTGCAGAGTAAGCATGCCAGCGAAACAGGTTTACAGCAGCTCATGGAGGATTTAAGCCGGGCACCTAAACAGCGAGAAGTTGTAATGTGTTTATTTCAACTGTCAGCTAAAACTAAAAAACCAATAAAAGTTTCCGATTTAGCCGAAGAAAGTGGAGTTTCTAATGCAGTTATAAATTCCTTAATCGATAAGGAGATTTTAGAGTTGTACTATATACAAACCGATCGGGTGGAGTTTAGTGGAGAAGGGACAGAAAATACGAAACATTTAAATGAAGAGCAAAGCCAGGCTTTAGAGCAAGTAAAGGAAAGTTTTAAAAACCAGGCTGTAACCTTATTACATGGGGTAACGTCTTCGGGAAAAACCGAAGTATATGTTAAACTGATTGAGGAAGTTTTGAAATCTGGAAAACAGGTGTTGTATCTGCTGCCCGAAATAGCATTAACAACCCAATTAGTAAACAGATTACAACATTATTTTGGAGAGCAGGTTGCTATTTTTCATTCAAAATATTCGGCGCATGAAAGAGTTGAAGTCTGGAATAATGTATTAAATGATTTAGACAAAGCAAAGATTGTTCTTGGGGCGCGCTCGTCTGTGTTTTTACCTTTTAGGGATCTGGGGTTAATAATAGTTGATGAGGAGCACGAACAGTCTTTTAAACAATTCGATCCGGCGCCGCGTTATCATGCCAGAGATACAGCTATAGTTTTAGCGCATTTACACGGGGCTAAGACGCTTTTAGGATCTGCAACACCAAGTTTAGAAAGTTATTTTAATGCTCAGCAGAAAAAATATGGTTTAGTAGAAATAACAAAACGTTACAATAATGTGTTAATGCCGGATATTGAGCTGGTCGATATAAAGGAAAAACACAAGAAAAAGTTAATGAAAGGGCATTTTAGCGACAGGTTAATGGAAGCTATGGCGGAAACACTGGAGGATGGCAAGCAGATTATATTGTTTCAAAATCGTCGTGGCTTTTCGCCTATTGTAGAATGTAATACCTGCGGACATTCGCCTCAGTGCCCTAATTGCGATGTCAGTTTAACTTATCACAGCTACAGGAAACAGTTGCGCTGTCACTATTGTGGTTATAATATGGCTATGCTTTTAAAGTGTCAGGCCTGCGGGCAACCGGATTTGGATAGTAAAGGTTTTGGTACCGAACAGATAGAGGAGGAGGTTAAAGCTTTATTTCCAAATTATAAGGTGGGGCGCATGGATCTGGATACAACCCGGGGGAAATATGGTTATGAAAAAATTATAACGGCTTTCGAGCAACAGGAAATGGATATTCTTGTGGGAACACAAATGCTGACTAAAGGTCTGGATTTTAGAAACGTGTCTTTAGTTGGTATTATGAATGCCGATAATTTATTGAATTTTCCTGATTTCAGGGCTCACGAACGTAGTTTTCAGTTGTTATCTCAGGTGTCCGGGCGTGCCGGTAGAACTGATAAACAGGGGAAAGTTTTAATTCAAACGTATAATCCGTTCCATACTATTTTACAGCAGGTTTCAACCAACAGCTATTTAACGATGTATAAGGAGCAGATGGACGATCGTTATAATTTTAAATATCCGCCGGTGTATCGTTTAATACGAATTACGTTAAAGCATAAAGATTTTAATCGGGTGAATACGGCATCGAACTGGCTGGGGACTGCGTTACGACAGGTGTTTGGAAATTATGTTTTAGGACCGGAAGATCCGCCGGTATCGCGCATCAGAAATTTATATCATAAAAATATACTACTTAAGGTGCCACCCAAACAGCCGTTGGGAAGTACAAAAAAAGCTATCGTTAGAATTAACAATAGCTTTATGAATATAAAAGACTTCAGATCTGTTCGCGTAGTCTGTAATGTCGATGCGTATTAAATGTTATTTAGCGCATCGATAAGTTGGGTTTTCTTATTTCTGCTTAAAGGAATTTCGTAAGAGCCAACTTCAACATTTTTACTGTTAAAGCGATCTATTTTATCCAGATTAACAATGTAAGACTTATGGATTCTTAAAAACTTACCTTCCGGTAATTCCTGTTCAAAAGCTTTCATAGTGGAAAGTACAACTAGACTGTTTTCTTCTGTTACCAGTTTAACGTAATCTCCAAGAGCTTCTATCCATTTAATGTCGTTAATGTAAACTTTACGTTTTTTAAGATTACTTTTAACGAAAATATGCTCGCCTTCCGCTTCGTTAAAATCTAATTTTAACTTGTGGTGTTCTATGGCCTTTTCTACAGCCAGCATAAAACGTTCTCTGGTAATCGGTTTTTTTAGATAATCTGTGGCGTCGTAATTAAAAGCTTTAAAGGCGTATTCGGTTTTACCGGTTACGAAAATAATCTGTGGCTTGTTATTTAAAACGTCAAGCAATTCGAAGCCGTTTAAAACGGGCATTTCAATATCTAAAAATATCAAATCAACCTTATGGGTGTTTAATCCATTCTTGGTTTCCAACGCGCTGCTGTATTCAGCAATTAAATTTAGTGAAGGGTGATTTTCTATTAACTTTACTATGGACAATCTTTGAATTGCCGAGTCGTCTACTACTACACAGTTTAAAGTCATAACATTTCAATATTTCGGTTAAGATATCGACAATAGTACAAATAAATCGGATAAAAACCAAAAAAAATCCGATAAAGCGTATTTTTTTTATTTTCATTAACATTTGGATGCATTTAAATGTAATTTTCTGATATCTGTTTGTAATATAGAATAAAAATAATTACTTTTGCAGCCATTTTTAACAATAAAATAGATTTGAATATGAATCATTATGAAGCTGTTTTCATCTTAAATCCCGTTTTATCTGAAACTCAGGTAAAGGAAACAGTACAGAAGTACGAAGATTTTCTTGTTTCTAACGGTGCTAAGATGATATCAAAAGAGGATTGGGGTCTAAAAAAATTAGCTTACCCAATTCAAAACAAAAAAAGTGGTTTTTACCATTTATTTGAATTTACTGTAGCTGGAGAGGTTATCAACCAGTTAGAGTTAGAATTTAGACGTGATGAGCGTTTTATGCGTTACTTAACTGTGAAATTAGATAAACATGCTATTTCATGGGCAGAAAGAAGAAGAGCTAAATTAAAACAAAAAGCGTAATTATGTCATCTATAGAACAACAAGCAAAAGGAAAAAAAGACGGAGAGATTAGATACTTAACGCCTTTAAACATTGAAACTAACAAGCAAAAGAAATATTGTCGTTTCAAAAAGTCTGGAATTAAATATATAGATTACAAAGATCCGGATTTCTTATTAAAGTTTGTAAACGAGCAAGGTAAAATCTTACCAAGACGTTTAACAGGAACTTCTTTAAAGTACCAAAGAAAAGTGTCTGTAGCTGTTAAAAGAGCTCGTCATTTAGCTTTAATGCCATACGTAGCAGATTTATTAAAATAAAATACCGATAACAATGGAACTTATATTAAAACAAGACGTTGAAAATTTAGGATTTAAAGACGATGTTGTAACAGTTAAGAACGGTTATGGTAGAAACTTTTTAATTCCTCAAGGAAAAGCTATTTTGGCGACAGTATCTGCAAAGAAAGTTTTAGCAGAGAACTTAAAGCAAAGAGCTTTTAAAGAGCAAAAAATTGTTGATGATGCTAATAAAATTGCTGAGGCTTTAAAAGCTTTAGAAATTAAAATAGCAGCTAAAGTAGGATCAGGAGATAAATTATTCGGTTCTGTAAACAACATCGACGTAGCTGAATCTTTAGAAAAATTAGGTCACGCTATCGATAAAAAATTCATAACTGTAGCTACAGTTAAGCGTACAGGTAAGTATAACGCTGCCGTTCGTTTACACAGAACTGTAACTGTAGATTTACCTTTTGAAGTAGTAGCTCAGGCTAACTAATTTTAAAAGCGAATTAATACATTAAAACCGTTTAGAAATTTCTAAACGGTTTTTTTAATTTAAAAAAATGACGGGATGAAATACACAAGACTTACAAAAGAACAGTTTGAAGAATTGCATCAAGAATTTATTAATTTTTTAGCTACACAATCTATAGATGCGTCTGAGTGGCAATCTATAAAGGAAAATAAGCCGGAAGTCGCCGAGGAAGAACTGGATGTTTTTAGTGATTTGGTATGGGAAGGCGTTTTAAAACAGGCTAAATTTTTAGAACATATTTCCGGGCAACACATGCATTTGTTTGCCTTAGGAGATACCAATATGCATCTTATCGCTATTAAATTAAAGAACGATATAGATTTAGGTACAAAAGAAGGTTTTGACTGGTTACGAAATAACTTGTTAGATGATAATGTAGAGTTCCTACAGGCTAATAAATCGTATGGAGAAGATAAACATCAGGATATTTTTAACTTAATTCAGCAAGGAGCTATAATTACCAAAGGGGAATTGTATACGTATTTTAACGACCTGGTAAATATAGATAAGTAATTATTCGTAACGTAGGGATTCTATAGGATCCAGTTTTGCCGCTTTAGAAGCCGGATAAGACCCGGAAATAATAGCGACTATAAATGTTATAACACTGGCCCAGATCATGGCGGCCCATGGGATATTGAACTGGAATTTCACGGCAGAGGCAAACCCTAAGCCTAGTAAGGTCCCTAAAATCATGCCCAGAATACCTCCAAACTGACCAATTATAATGGTCTCTATAAAAAATTGAAAAGCTATGGTGCTTTGCTTGGCACCTAAGGCTTTTCTAACTCCTATTTCACGGGTACGCTCGGTAACGGAAACCAGCATAATATTCATAAGGGCTATAGAAGATCCCAGAATTGTTATGATGCTTATTATCCATGCGGCAGTAGATAATACGCTGGTCATGGCACCAATACGGTTTATTAAATCGTCGCTGCGTTCTATGCCGAAATTATTATCTTCTATGGGGTTTAATCCACGTACATTTCTAAAAGTAACTATAGCGTCATCCTGAGCAGCTTCGAGCATATCCTTGTTTTCTACCATAATACTTAAAGCGTAATTGATATCGGCATTAGTGAAAATGGAACGGGCTTTTTGAAGCGGGATAATTACACGTAAATCCTGATTGTTTCCAAAAGTTGCGCCTTTAGATTCCAGAGCGCCAATAACTTTAAACTTAAATCCCCTTACCGAAATGGTTTTTCCAATGGGATTATCTTCATTAAAAAGAGCCTTAACCAAATCGCTTCCTATAACACAAACATTCGAGTTATTTTCAACTTCCATGGCGTTAAATTCACGCCCTTGATCTACCTTAAGTCCGGAATTTTGGAAAAAGTGCGCATTGGCACCAATGGCAGAAACTTCGGGGTCGGTTTTTTTATTCTCGTATTTAACTTCTGCAATGGATGTCCCGACAAAGGATACCGAAGTTTTGGTAAACGGATAGTTATAATTATCGATAAAATCTCTAATATTCTGATAACTGATAATCGGGTTTACTTTTTGTCGGTCTCCACCTTGATGACGTGATGTAAATTTGTAACGCTGTATATTAAATGTGTTGGCACCCATAGACGAAAAATCACTGGAAATCGTGCTTTCCAGAGCCGATACAGCACTTAAAATACCAACCAAAGCAGTAATTCCAATGGCAATAATTAATACAGTTAGAATTGTTCTTAAAAGCTGACTTTTTATAGAATCGAAAGCAATTCTGATATTTTCTCGAATAAGTGAAAACATGAATAATTTCAGTTAGGGTTTGGTCTCGATTTATAAGACTCTTAATTACGAATAAAGTTACTATAAAATTAAAATATCTTATTAAGTCACATCAAAAATTTAGATATTTGTGCTCAAATTTTTAGAGTAATGGCACAAAAACCAAGCATTCCCAAAGGGACACGAGATTTTAATCCGGAACAAGTTGCAAAACGTCAATATATTTTCAGTACGATACAAAAGACATTCGAAACTTTTGGATTTCAACCTATAGAAACACCGAGTTTTGAAAATTCGGAAACGTTAATGGGAAAATATGGAGATGAAGGAGATCGCCTTATTTTTAAAATTTTGAATTCGGGTGATTATTTAAGTAAAGCAGATCCTGTTCTGTTAGCTGATAAAGACTCAACGAAACTAACGTCCAGTATTTCAGAAAAAGCGTTGCGTTACGATTTAACAGTGCCGTTTGCGCGTTATGTTGTGCAACATCAGAATGAGATAGAGTTTCCTTTTAAACGCTATCAAATGCAGCCGGTTTGGCGTGCCGATCGGCCGCAAAAAGGAAGATTCAGAGAGTTTTATCAATGCGATGCCGATGTTGTTGGTTCTAAATCACTTTGGCAGGAAGTTGAGTTTGTTCAACTTTACGATGCTGTTTTTACTGCTTTAAAACTGGAAGGCGTTACCATAAAAATTAATAACCGTAAAATATTATCTGGAATAGCTGAGGTTATTGGCGCCCAGGATAAATTAATCGATTTTACAGTGGCTTTGGATAAGCTGGATAAAATTGGGGAAGATAAGGTTAAAGAAGAAATGTTAAGTAAGGGGATTCCTCAGGAAGGTATCGATAAGTTGCAACCTTTATTTTCGTTAACGGGAACCTTTGAAGCGCAGATATCAAGTTTGAAAGCTATTTTAAGTATTTCGGATGAAGGCTTAAAAGGTGTAGAAGAACTGGAGTTTATAAATGAGGCTATAGAAGGCTTAGGACTTAAAACAGCAGCTTTACAACTGGATGTTACTTTAGCACGAGGTTTGAATTATTATACAGGTGCTATTTTCGAGGTTGCAGCGCCTAAGCGTGTTCAAATGGGGTCTATTGGCGGCGGTGGTCGATATGATGACTTAACCGGAATCTTCGGATTGAAGGATGTGAGTGGTGTTGGTATTAGTTTCGGGTTGGATCGTATTTATCTTGTATTGGAAGAATTACAACTATTCCCGACAACTGTAAATAAAAATGTAGAAGTTTTATTTATTAATTTCGGCGATCAGGAAGCCTTATTTAGTCTGAAGGCTATTAAAAGATTACGTGAAGCAGGTGTAAATGCCGAATTATATCCGGATGCAGCGAAGATGAAAAAACAAATGAATTATGCCAATAAGCGAGACATTCCATTTGTGATTCTGGTTGGCGCTGAGGAAATGGCGTCGGAAACCTTTACGCTTAAAAATATGAAAACGGGAGAGCAAACCAAAGTAGATTTTGAAGAACTAATTACAGTTGTTATATCTTAATTTCTAAACGACTTTGGAGTTGATTTATGATGTAGTAATGTTTGAATTAATATAAATACTAAAAGTAAAAGTCCCGGTATTTCGGGACTTTTTGGTTATATAGGTTAGAAGACTACATTAAAACTGAACGATAACCTTTTTAGAGATACTGCCGTTTTCGGTTTTTACCGTAACAATATAGTTACCTTCAGAAATATTTTTAACCGGGATTTTACAGTTATTGGATAGTGGAGCATTAGTCGCATTCCAGGCTTTTACTGTTTGTCCCAGGGTATTAATTAAATTCACTTGTTTTAAACTTATATGGCTTGGTGTTCTAATATGAATCTCATCTGTATTGTCCAGATAATTTATCGTAATATCCTGAAGTTCGTCTTCAATAACATCCAGTTTGTCATCGTCGGTAAAAGTTAAGAAGAATCTACCGTTGTATTCCCCTGCATCCAAATTAATGGAAAAAGGAACGTTATTGAATTGGGTGTATCCACCCGTAACAGAATCGTAGATAAATACATCAATATCGTCTTCGAAGTTTTCTAAAACTCTTAGACTGATATCGATATTTCCTTTGTTAGACAATACTATATTTAATGGATATTGTTTGGTAGTGTCAAAATCTCCGACCCCTTGTATAACAAAGTTGGCACCGTCAATATTCCAGGACACATCGGTTGAATATAAATCAATGTTCTTGGCATCATAACCATAATCAAAGGCGTCTGTAGCAGTGCCATTTTCAACAAAAGCTAGCAAGAGGTGCCTGTTTAAATTATTCGGTGTAGATGCAGTAATTCGTACTCGTTTGATTACGGATTCATTTTCATCATTGCTTAAGGATGTTGTTTCTGAATTTTCTGATTTCAAGAAGATTGATGTTCCAGAACCAGATTCTCTTTTGAAGACCCGTTGGTCATTTTCAAACTTAATCTGCCCTCCAGTGCCCGTTTCTAAAGCACCTACAAAGAAGCCCTGACCTACAGGGATGTAACGACCTGGCATTAAATTGGAGGATCCTAATTCGCTAATTTCATAACCGTCCACTGTAATTGGCGGTGTACTAGGTATTTCACCTCCGCTTAGGTTATAAATAGCATAGCCTCCCTCATAATCTGCTAAATAGTGGGAATTGCTACTAAAATAATGAATCCAAAAATATAGCGCTCCATCGATGGCATTAGTAGATTCTGGGTTGGCAGTAGATCCTTCAGCGGTTGCTAGGGCATCAGGGATGTTATCCTTGATAAACTCATCAGCATCCAATGCACTTGGATAAGGATTACCAATTAAAATTTCATTACCATGGGATACCGCTGTATTAGCATTTTGGATCAATCCATTATGCGGTTTCCCTTTAAAGACATAGTTCTGCTCATCAGTACCTGTACCGCTACCGCTTCCTTTCATGGTATATCCATTTCCTGTAGGGATGGTTCCTGTGCTGCCCACACGTTTCCATTCTAAATAGGTATTGGAAATAGCATTATAGGTCAAAATCCAATAATTACACATGGAAAGTGGGGGGCCAGGACTGGCATCATAGCCTCCAATCCAACTGATTGATCCCGGATTTGCGGAGGTAGCACCATTCATTAAGACATTAGCAACAGTATAATTGGCATTGATTGCAACATTAGAACCTATCCCACTCACCGGGGAACTCCAATAGTTATAATTATAAAGATTGGCTGTACCTTGTTGGTCTCTTTCAATAAAACCTGTGCTTGTAGGATCCAGCTCACTGTCATTCAGTTGGTTTTCACTGTATCGTTTTTGAATCAGCTGCGATTCCCCAATTAAATCAATTTGACCATTAAGTTTTAGATAATGGGTTACCCATAAAGCGTTACCGCTATTATATTCATCTTGAGTCATATTAGGGTTTGAAATAGTGATTTCAGAACCTGAATTAATTAATAATCCCAAAAGGGTAATGTTGTCGTTATGAGAATTGACATTATGAGATGTTCTTACAATATTCCAGTCTATCGATTCGCCTTTAATTCCTGCAGAATTGGGAATGTATTGTACATCTCCATTTAACCAAGTTGAACTGGTATCCCATGAGCCTCCGTTTGCTGTTTGGAATGGAAGTGGGGCATTATCTGCCAGAGTTGAGGTAATGTTCTTTAAAAGTCCAGGAGTTCCGACACCGGTACTTTGCAGATATCCACCGCTTATTTCGGAACTTGTATTTAATTGATAATAACCGATAAGATTCGAACTTGATAATCCGGCAATATCTGTTTGTAAAACATTTCCATTTATTAAGCTTCCTGAATTGTTTACTTCCTGATTCATCATTTCCTGAATCTGTTCTTGAGTCAATGCTGTAGACCAGTAGCGTAGTTCGTCCAATTTACCTCCAAAACATTCTTCTGGTATATCCCCAACCACATGATGTGTTCCTAGTAAATTATCAGCAGTATTTGATGTTGGAGCATCTGAACCACCAGAACTGCCTAAAATACCGTCTACATAAATATTATAATTACCGTCATAGGTTACAGCTACATGATGCCAAAGCGTATTATTTGGATATTCTGATGTAACACTGCTATTGTTGTAATTAAATGATATATGAGAACCATCAGTATTAAAACTTAAATCGTAACCCGAACTAGTGTCGTTACCGTTTCGTTTTGATATCACTGTTTGTGGATACGTATTTTTGGTACGTCTTACCCAGGTTTCTATTGTAAAATTCCCTGTGAAATTGTAAGTGTCACCAAATACTACATGGTCGTCTGTACCATCGAAATCCAGATCATCACAGGTTAAGAATACGACCTGTATGTCTGCGCTTGTAGGGGTACAAGGATGATTTGTAGATTGAGTCATAGTCCAGGTTAAATCGTAAGTCGCTCCAGGATCACCTACAAGAATCGCATTAGGGTCTGTAAATGGGTCTGGGTAGGTACTGGAATCACTGCTTATTAATACAGGATCTGTAAATCCTGAAGCAGGAGTAATGGTCCAGATACCTCCTGTAGCATGATATTCATCCATTGTAGGGGTGTTACCAGTTAACTCAAAGGTGTTGATTCCACATTCTACATCAGCAAAAATCTTGCCTGTGGCTTCTGCAGTTTCCTGTTCGTATACCCAGAATGTAACAGGTGTAAAACCACCTGCAGCTATTGTACTTCTACAGCCGTTAATGTAGGATGTAGCATAAAAGGTGTGTTCACCCGGTTCTAAATCAGAAGTGTCCAAAGTAAATTCCTCATCACTTGTAATAGTGATTATAGTTTCATTATTACTTTCATCTACTTCCACCCATTCAAATTCTTCCCCATAAGGTTGGTCAGGTAATACAAAATTATCAAGGGCTGCAGAACTACCATCGGTACCAATAAATGTGAATTTCAACCTTAACTGGGGCTGTCCTATATAACTGTTTAAGTCCAGTGAAAATTGAGTTAAACCTAAAGGATTTCCCCAACTTGTAGGTCCGGTAAAAGTTTCCAGGTTTATACCATATGTAGTACCACCATCTAAAGATAAATCTATTGCTAAGGAAGCTCCGGATTCTAATACATAGGCCATATAGAACTCGAATGTAGCTGTAGATAGACCAATAGTATTAAATACAGGGGTTTCTAATGTTGCTCCTGGTATGCCGTTATATATTGGTTGTACTCCATTTACCACTGCAAATTTACCATCCGAATCATAAACTGTTCCTCCGTAAGATTTTTTTGGAGCTGCTAAGGCCCAAGGATTTGTTTTGGCGTTACTATTACCTGATGGCATTTCTTTTTCTTGTCCGTTGGAAAGCCAACCTTCTGGCTGAGCGCTTTGAAAGTCTCCGTTTTGAATTAGGCCTCCACCTGTGCCGAAACCGCTTTCTGCGGAAAATTCGATTGGTTGTCCTATACAAACACGATCTATATTTACAGTTACTGGAGTAGGTTTGATATCTGGTGGGATAACACTTATAATGGCTCGTTGAGAATAAGCTAAGCCACAACTACCACTTTGTATTACCGCTCTATACGCGGCTGTTTCTATAATTCCGGTATAATTAAATTCATATTCTTCATCAGGGGCTGGGTTACTGGAAACATCTGTCCAGTTTAGTCCGCCATTTGTTGATGACTGCCAGCCAATTACAGTACCAGTATAGCCTGAAACGGTTAATTTGCCACTACCGTTATGACAGGCTATAATGTTATTGCTAATGGTAGCTTCATCGAATTCATCATACCCAGCAACAGTACCACCCACAGAAATCGGATCGATGGTTATTGTTGTGGTGTGCGGAGCACCTGCGCAGTATTTCGTGCCATCAATAGTAAATGTAACGTCGTAGGTTCCCGGGCTACTGGCTCCAGCATCAATATTACCGGTCCCATCAATTACCAATCCGTCGCTTGGAGAGCCTGATTTTGGTACAACTGTAAATGTTCCATGTTCGGACGAAGTTTCAGAATCAGTAAAATTAATGGAAGCAATAGATCCACCAGAATTACAAAACGCAGAAGATACAGAAGATGGATCTGTAGCATCATTTAAATAGTTGAAATCAGCGTCTTTTAACGATTTTATTATAATAGTAACATCAGCAGTAGTGGTTGAACAATTTCCTGAATCTGGAGTATAGCTGTAGGTGATTTTGTATGTGCCAGGCTCACTTCCAGAGGCAATGGTTCCGTCTGCATTCAGTGTTAAAACTCCGCTATCAGAATCAGGGCCTACTTTTTCATAGCTATAGGTGTTAATGCCATTAGTTAATTGGCTGGAGGTTATAGCTGCTGGTAAATCTGAAGTACAAAATTCAGTTGCAGCATAGCTAATAGTAGCTTCGGGTTGTTCTTCAATTTCTATTTCGATAGCAGTAGTTGTTACTCCGGAACAAGGACCTTGATTTGGAATATCATAGGTGATACTGTAGGTTCCTGCTGCTTTTTCTTTTGGGTTAAATTCACCTGTGTTAGAATTTGTAATAAAATCTGAAACTTCTGTAGGCGTGTCGACACCATTATCATACAATACCTTAAATTGTCCGTCAGCAAGGTAGTTTGAATCGAATTCTGTTGGTTTTACAGTAAGATCCTGAGAATTACAATACGTTATATCAGCATAATTTAAAGTAGCTTTAGGGGTTACTATAACTTCCACGGATACGATATCTGTGATTATTTCATCACAATAACCGCCAGTTGTACTGATTAGAGCATAATATTCTATTTTTCCAGCGTTTTCAGTATTCGGAGAGTAGGTATTTGTAACAGGACTATTTTCGGTAATTGCTTCAGACTGAACTAATATATCATCATTTTCACTAGAGGAATTAAAGTCATTATTATTTACAATCTGGTACCACTCAATTTTTGCAATAGAACCAGAAGCAGTTACGCTTAATGTTGCATCATTGTCTTGACAAACCGTTTTCGATTGTGGTTGAGTATTGATTGTTATGTCTTGGTTTACATTTAAGGAAACGGTATTGGATTGTATTGGTTCACAAACATTAGAACCAGTAATAATAACATAATACTGTCCATCATCGTCGATGTAATTTGTATTTGTAATGGTTAATTTATTGCTTTTTGCTCCAGATATGGCAATATCTGTAGGCGAAGCTACTTTATACCATTGATAGTCATATCCACTACCTTCAAAATCTCCAGTAATATCATATACACCAAAGGTCGCAGTTTGAGATGCACAAATGCCAAGGTTTTGTGGTTGGGTTCCTATTACCACTTTCTTTTTTATAGTAATGGTTCCAGAAATGTTATCAGACTCACACGTTCCTGTTGCAGTTAAAGTATATTTTATATCTCCAGTAATATTGGCATCAGCA